>CALRUA020000001.1:0-5830 GCA_943371215.1 Cyanobium sp. NIES-981
TTTTGGACTGCGCAGGAGCCGCGAGGCGAGAGCGCAGAGCCAAAAGACCTGAGAGGGTTTTGCGGCGACTTGCAACGGAGGAGGCGCGAGCCGACGGTGTTGTAAGTTTTCTGAGCGGCCGACGAGGTCGCCGAACCGGAAGCCCGAGAGGGCGGAAGGAGAACCTGGACAACCGAAAAGTTTAGGAACTGACGCTTTCACTGCGTCATACGTTCCGAGGAGCCTGCGACACCTGCTTACTTGAGTGGGAGGTTGTTGGAGCTCGGGAGTGTGGCCGTAAGTGCAGTGAAGGTGTGAGGTCCCGTCAAAATATTTTAGTAGGACCACCCATTGGTGTTCAGGTTAGTTTTTCACGAGACTAATTTGATGGTGTGCCGATGGGAGCGGGACTACGACCGGATCTGAGATTCGGGAAAGTCAAGAGGAAAGAGATTTCTAATTGCACTCTTTGCAAGCTTCTGTCAGAGGAAGTGGCTCCAACTGTAATTTTAACGCCAGTTTAAATTATGGGTGATGAGCAAGCCATGTTGAGGGTTGTTCTGGCTTTTTTTTAAGTTAGGATTAATCTAAGAGGACTGGTCTACAACGGAGAGTTTGATCCTGGCTCAGGATGAACGCTGGCGGCGTGCTTAACACATGCAAGTCGAACGAACCTTCGGGTTAGTGGCGGACGGGTGAGTAACGCGTGAGAATCTGCCCTCAGGAGGGGGATAACGGTTGGAAACGACCGCTAATACCCCATATGCCGCGAGGTGAAATGAATTTCGCCTGAGGATGAGCTCGCGTCTGATTAGCTAGTTGGTGGGGTAAGAGCCTACCAAGGCTTCGATCAGTAGCTGGTCTGAGAGGATGATCAGCCACACTGGGACTGAGACACGGCCCAGACTCCTACGGGAGGCAGCAGTGGGGAATTTTCCGCAATGGGCGAAAGCCTGACGGAGCAACGCCGCGTGAGGGATGAAGGCCTCTGGGCTGTAAACCTCTTTTATCAAGGAAGAAGATCTGACGGTACTTGATGAATAAGCCACGGCTAATTCCGTGCCAGCAGCCGCGGTAATACGGGAGTGGCAAGCGTTATCCGGAATTATTGGGCGTAAAGCGTCCGCAGGCGGTCTTACAAGTCTGTCGTTAAAGCGTGGAGCTTAACTCCATTTCGGCGATGGAAACTGTAAGACTAGAGTGTGGTAGGGGCAGAGGGAATTCCCGGTGTAGCGGTGAAATGCGTAGATATCGGGAAGAACACCAGTGGCGAAGGCGCTCTGCTGGGCCATAACTGACGCTCATGGACGAAAGCTAGGGGAGCGAAAGGGATTAGATACCCCTGTAGTCCTAGCCGTAAACGATGAACACTAGGTGTCGGGGGAATCGACCCCCTCGGTGTCGTAGCCAACGCGTTAAGTGTTCCGCCTGGGGAGTACGCACGCAAGTGTGAAACTCAAAGGAATTGACGGGGGCCCGCACAAGCGGTGGAGTATGTGGTTTAATTCGATGCAACGCGAAGAACCTTACCAGGGTTTGACATCCTGCGAATCCCTTGGAAACTTGGGAGTGCCTTCGGGAGCGCAGTGACAGGTGGTGCATGGCTGTCGTCAGCTCGTGTCGTGAGATGTTGGGTTAAGTCCCGCAACGAGCGCAACCCACGTCTTTAGTTGCCAGCATTCAGTTGGGCACTCTAGAGAGACCGCCGGTGATAAACCGGAGGAAGGTGTGGATGACGTCAAGTCATCATGCCCCTTACATCCTGGGCTACACACGTACTACAATGCTACGGACAAAGGGCAGCAAACTCGCGAGAGCTAGCCAATCCCATAAACCGTGGCTCAGTTCAGATCGTAGGCTGCAACTCGCCTACGTGAAGGAGGAATCGCTAGTAATCGCAGGTCAGCATACTGCGGTGAATACGTTCCCGGGCCTTGTACACACCGCCCGTCACACCATGGAAGTTGGCCACGCCCGAAGTCGTTACTCCAACCCTTGTGGAGGAGGATGCCGAAGGTGGGGCTGATGACTGGGGTGAAGTCGTAACAAGGTAGCCGTACCGGAAGGTGCGGCTGGATCACCTCCTAACAGGGAGACAACAACTGATCGTGATGTCTGAGTTTTTTATTCTTAGGCCATGATCCTGTCATCTCGAAGGTCGATCGGTACCTCAACTTGAGGGTGAGAGAAGGGCTGATTAATCAGCCTGGAGACTTATCCATCAATTTCAGTTCCTAAACTTTGTCTAGGTCACCCCACAGAGGGTAAAGCCGAGAATGTGTGCAGAGATGTGCATGTTGAATCTGGCCAGCCGAAAGGCGAGCTGGAAGCGGCAACAACTCCTGGGCCATTAGCTCAGGTGGTTAGAGCGCACCCCTGATAAGGGTGAGGTCCCTGGTTCAAGTCCAGGATGGCCCATTCGTGTTTGGGGGTTTAGCTCAGTTGGTAGAGCGCCTGCTTTGCAAGCAGGATGTCAGCGGTTCGAGTCCGCTAACCTCCATCCAATGATAGTGTGCCCCAAGCAACGATTTTAAAGGAGTTGCTGGTGAGGTGATTTAGATGGTTGACGCTGAGTCAGATTGACTCCAGCCTCGTGTCATTCTTGGTTTTGACCAAGTTGTTACGATGCTGGACTCAATGCGTTCTGGAGACAGAGCGTATTAGAGGATCAGCAGAACCTTGACAACTGCATAGGTGAGTCTGGAAAGAATAAGCATCTCATGGATGCTGACTCGAGAGAGTCAGTGATTCTGTTTTGAGAGCCGAGACTTTCTAGCGTTCTTACTAAGGCGCCGAGCCGAGGTGAGTCTGATCCTTGTTTGCATGCAAACTTGAGAGAATAGGCCTCAACAGCCTGAAGCGTTAGGAGAGAATATTGGTCAAGCTACAAAGGGCTCACGGTGGATACCTTGGCACACAGAGGCGATGAAGGACGTGGTTACCTGCGATAAGTCTCGGGGAGCTGGAAACACGCTTTGATCCGGGAATTTCCGAATGGGGCAACCCCTAGAACGGCTACCTGAATCCATAGGGTAGCTCGAGCCAACCCAGCGAACTGAAACATCTTAGTAGCTGGAGGAAAGGAAAGTAAAAACGACTCCCTAAGTAGCGGCGAGCGAACGGGGAAGAGCCTAAACCGATGGTTTCGACCATCGGGGTTGTGGGACAGCAACGTGGACCAACAAACCTAGAAGAAGCGTTTGAATGGCGCGCCACAGAGGGTGAAAGCCCCGTATTCGAAAGGAGAGTTGGCCTAGCTGTATCCCGAGTAGCACGGAGCACGTGAAATTCCGTGTGAATCTGCGAGGACCACCTCGTAAGGCTAAGTACTCCTGTGTGACCGATAGCGCAACAGTACCGCGAGGGAAAGGTGAAAAGAACCCCGGGAGGGGAGTGAAATAGAACATGAAACCGTGAGCTTACAAGCAATGGGAGCCCGACTGATCGGGTGACCGTGTGCCTGTTGAAGAATGAGCCGGCGACTTATAGGCACTGGCAGGTTAAACCGGGAATGGTGGAGCCATAGCGAAAGCGAGTCTGAATAGGGCGATCGTCAGTGTTTATAGACCCGAACCCGGGTGATCTAACCATGGCCAGGATGAAGCTTGGGTGATACCAAGTGGAGGTCCGAACCGACTGATGTTGAAAAATCAGCGGATGAGCTGTGGTTAGGGGTGAAATGCCAATCGAACCCGGAGCTAGCTGGTTCTCCCCGAAATACGTTGAGGCGTAGCGTCTAGTGCTCCAGCAGGGGGGTAAAGCCACCATTTCGGTGCGGGCTGCGAGAGCGGTACCAAATCGAGATGAACTCTGAATACCCTGTGTGTAACTAGGCAGTCAGACTGTGGGGGATAAGCTCCATGGTCGAAAGGGAAACAGCCCAGACCGCCAGCTAAGGTCCCCAAATCAACACTAAGTGATAAAGGAGGTGGGATTGCCCAGACAACCAGGAGGTTTGCCTAGAAGCAGCCATCCTCAAAGGAGTGCGTAATAGCTCACTGGTCGAGCGATCCTGCGCCGAAAATGAACGGGGCTAAGTGTTGTACCGAAGCTGCGGATTAAACTTGTTTAATGGTAGGGGAGCGTTCCATGTGGGGTGAAGCGTTAGCGTAAGCGGGCGTGGACTGCATGGAAGTGAGAATGTCGGCTTGAGTAGCGAAAACATGGGTGAGAATCCCATGCCCCGAAACCCTAAGGGTTCCTCCGGCAGGCTCGTCCGCGGAGGGTTAGTCAGGACCTAAGGCGAGGCCGAAAGGCGTAGTCGATGGACAACAGGTCAACATTCCTGTACCGATGATGTTTTGGGAAGGGGGACGGAGAAGGCTAGCCAAGCCAGATGTTGGTTACTGGTCCAAGCGTTCGAGGCGTTGAGAACCGGCGAAAACGGTTTGAGCTGAGGCGTGAGTGCGAGCTGCTACGGCAGCGAAGTTGGTGACGTCAAGCTTCCAAGAAAAGCCCTATACCCGTTAAGGCATCATTGCCTGTACCCGAAACCGACACAGGTGGGGTGGTAGAGAATACCGAGGGGCGCGAGGTAACTCTCTCTAAGGAACTCGGCAAAATGACCCCGTAACTTCGGGAGAAGGGGTGCCACCGCAAGGTGGTCGCAGTGAATAGGCCCAGGCGACTGTTTACCAAAAACACAGGTCTCCGCTAAGTCGCAAGACGATGTATGGGGGCTGACGCCTGCCCAGTGCCGGAAGGTTAAGGAAGCTGGTCAGCGAAAGCGAAGCTAGCGACTGAAGCCCCGGTGAACGGCGGCCGTAACTATAACGGTCCTAAGGTAGCGAAATTCCTTGTCGGGTAAGTTCCGACCCGCACGAAAGGCGTAACGATCTGGGCGCTGTCTCGGAGAGAGGCTCGGCGAAATAGAATTGTCTGTGAAGATGCGGACTACGTGCACCTGGACAGAAAGACCCTATGAAGCTTTACTGTAGCTTGGTATTGTGTCCGGGCTCTGAATGCGCAGGATAGGTGGGAGGCTTTGATCAACAGCTTGCGGGTTGTTGTGAGCCAACGGTGAGATACCACTCTTTCAGAGCTAGGATTCTAACGGTCACCCGTCATCCGGGGACCGGACAGTATCTGGTGGGCAGTTTGACTGGGGCGGTCGCCTCCTAAAAGGTAACGGAGGCGCGCAAAGGTTTGCTCAGGCTGGTTGGAAATCAGCCGACGAGTGTAAAAGCAGAAGCAAGCTTGACTGTGAGACCAACAAGTCGAACAGGGGGGAAACCCGGCTTTAGTGATCCGACGGTTCTGAGTGGAAGGGCCGTCGCTCAACGGATAAAAGTTACTCTAGGGATAACAGGCTGATCTCCCCCAAGAGTTCACATCGACGGGGAGGTTTGGCACCTCGATGTCGGCTCATCGCAACCTGGGGCTGAAGTCGGTCCCAAGGGTTGGGCTGTTCGCCCATTAAAGCGGTACGCGAGCTGGGTTCAGAACGTCGTGAGACAGTTCGGTCCATATCCGGTGCATGCGCAGGAATATTGAGAGGATTTCTCCCTAGTACGAGAGGACCGGGAGGAACGCACCTCTGGTGTACCAGTTATCGTGCCAACGGTAAACGCTGGGTAGCCATGTGCGGAGAGGATAACCGCTGAAAGCATCTAAGTGGGAAGCCCACCTCAAGATGAGTATTCCCATGGCATAAGCCAGTAAGGTCACGGGAAGAACACCCGTTGATAGGCTCTATGTGGAAGCGCAGTAATGCGTGAAGCAGAGGAGTACTAATAGACCGAGGGCTTGACCAAATCAAAGCTCTTGAAGCATCAACAGCTGAGCTGTTGGTGAGCGCTTATTCGATCCAGAGACGACGAGAGTCGTTAACCTATGCAGTTCTCAGGGTTCA
>CALRUA020000002.1:0-301822 GCA_943371215.1 Cyanobium sp. NIES-981
GAAACCCTGAACAAGCTCAAAAAAGGCCAGCGGGAACTGAGCCAGGATCTGGGCCGCACCCCCACGATCACGGAATTGGCGGAGGCGGTGGATCTGCCGGAGGAGGAGGTGAAGGATCTGCTGTGCCGGGCCCGGCAGCCCGTGAGCCTGGAAACCAAGGTGGGCGATGGTGACGACACCGAGCTGCTCGATCTGCTGGCGGCCGATGGCAGCCAGCCCGATGAACTGGTGGATGGCGAATGCATGCGCGGCGATATGCGCGCTCTGCTGGAGCGGTTGCCGGATCTGCAGGGCCGGGTACTGAAGATGCGCTACGGCATTGATGTGGAAGAGCCCATGAGCCTCACCGGCATCGGCCGGGTGCTGGGCATGAGCCGCGATCGCGTGCGCAACCTGGAGCGCGATGGCCTGGCCGGCCTGCGCCGCCTCAGTGAGTCGGTAGAGGCCTACGTGGCGGTGTGAGTTCGTGAGACCGGATTCCCTCTCAACGCGATCTCATGGCAGGGGAGATTGGGTGGGATCCGGCGGCCTGATGGCGGCCATCAGGCAGTAGGCGAGGGACATGGCCCCTGGATCCGGATGCCCCAGGCTGCGGGCGCCATGGGGCCGAGCTGCCGCCACCAAAGCCCCTCCCCACCGCGCCTCAGACGTTCCACCCCCCCTGATCCACAACCTGACGTCCCTGCTGGAGCGGATCGCGCAAGCTGGCGCTGAGGTGGAGGCCTTTCGTTGCATGGAGGCGTTCACGGTCTTTGCGGTGTAGTTCCGCTACGACGCCGATCCCGAGCCGATGGGGCTGGATCGCGCCCACTGGCTGCGCCGAGCCGAGCAGCTGGTTGCGTCTGTCACGTCCCTGATCGGCAGCTGAGCCTGACGGCTGCGGCGGATCTCCGCCCTTGCTGCCTCTCGGGCCAGACTCGGCTGTGCTGCGGAGGCCACCATTCCCCGGACCCCTGCGCTGGAGACGGAACTGAGCGGACTGAGCGCTCGTTCTCCCAAGCTGCGCCGGCTTCTGCTGAGCTGGTGGCAGGCCCACGGCCGTCACACCATTCCCTGGAAGCTCAGTGCCAGCGGGGCTCCCGCTGGGCCGGGCGAGGGGCTGGATCCCTACCCGATCTGGGTGGCTGAGGTGATGTTGCAGCAAACCCAGCTGCAGGTGGTGCTGCCCTACTGGCAGCGCTGGATGGAGCGATTTCCCAGCCTGGAGGCCCTGGCGGCGGCCGAGGAGCACGACGTGCTGCTGCTCTGGCAGGGCCTCGGCTACTACTCCCGTGCCCGGCGCTTGCACCAGGGGGCGCGCCAGATGCTGGGCCAGCCCTGGCCGCAGGATCTGGAGGGCTGGCTGGCGTTGCCCGGCATCGGCCGCAGCACCGGCGGCAGCATTCTCTCCTCGGCCTTTGATCGGCCCTTTGCCATCCTCGATGGCAACGTGAAGCGGGTGCTGGCGCGTCTGATCGCGAGCCCGAGGCCGCCGGCGCGGGAGCTTGCCGGGTTCTGGCGGCTGAGTGAGCAACTGCTCGATCCCCAGCGGCCCCGGGCGTTCAACCAGGCGCTGATGGATCTCGGCGCCACAGTTTGCACGCCCCGCAATCCCCGCTGCGGTGAGTGTCCCTGGCTGGAGCACTGCGCTGCCTACGCTGCCGGCGATCCAGCCCGATACCCCGTGAAGGACGCCAGCAAGCCCCTGCCCTTTCAGGTGATCGGCGTGGGTGTGGTGCTCAATGGCGCCGGCCAGGTTCTGATCGATCAGCGGCTCAACGAGGGGCTGCTGGGGGGCCTGTGGGAATTCCCCGGCGGCAAGCAGGAACCGGGAGAGGCGATCGAAGCCACCATCGCCCGCGAGCTCATGGAGGAGCTGGCGATCACGGTGGAGGTGGGGGAGGAGCTGATCAGCCTGGAGCACGCCTACAGCCACAAGCGTCTGCGCTTTGTGGTGCATCTCTGCCAGTGGCAATCGGGTGAACCGCAGCCCCTGGCGTGCCAGCAGGTGCGCTGGGTGGAGCCGGCTCAGCTGAGCCATTTCCCCTTCCCTGCCGCCAATGCCCGCATCATTGCCGCGCTGTTGGAACGGCTGGGGCTGCAGGTCCCTGAGGGGCCCCAGGTGATCTGCCTGGGGGAAGCCCTGGTGGACCGGCTTGGGCCCCTGGGTGGCCATCCGGCCACGGCCCCTGCGGAGCTGCTCGACGATCGCCTCGGGGGAGCACCCGCCAACGTGGCCTGTGCCCTCGCGCGCTTGGGTACGCCAACGGCCTTTGTGGGTCGTTTGGGGCAGGACGCCATTGGCGAGGCCTTTGTGGAGCTATTCACAGCTCGAGGCGTGGATCTCTCCGCCCTGCAGCACGACGCTGCCCGGCCCAGCCGCATCGTGCTGGTGCAGCGGGATGCCAGTGGTGAGCGCAGCTTCGGTGGTTTTGCTGGCGATCAGGGGCTTGGTTTTGCCGACCAGGCCCTGGAGCAGGGGCCGTTGGAGCAGGCCCTGCCGCCTCTGCTCACGGGCGCCCAGTGGCTACAGATCGGCAGCATCCCCCTGGCCAGCCCCACGGCGGCGCAGGCGCTGCACCGGGCTGCCGCGCTGGCCCGGGCCCATGGCGTGGCGGTGGCCCTGGATGTGAACTGGCGCCCCACGTTCTGGGATCCAGCCGCGGCCAGCGCCTCCGGCCCACCGGCCGCTGCCGTGGCGGCCATGGGGCCGCTGCTGGAGCAGGCCACTCTGATCAAACTTGCGGCGGAAGAGGCCCAGTGGCTGTTCGGCAGCCGTGATCCTGCCGCGATCCGCGCCGGCCTGCCCCAACAGCCCGCCGTGGTGGTGACCGATGGCGGCGCCCAGGTGGCCTGGTGCTTCGGATCCAGCAGTGGCGTGATGCCGGTCTATCCGGTGGCGGTGGTGGATAGCACCGGTGCGGGCGATGCCTTTCTGGCCGGGTTGCTGCATCAGCTCTGCCGCCAGCCGGAGCTCCTGGATGGCGGCAGCCTTGAGGCGGTTCGTTTCGCCAGTGCCTGCGGTGCCCTGGTGTGTGGCGGTGCAGGGGCCATCGACCCCCAACCCACCCAGGAGCAGGTGGAAGCGTTCCTGGCCACCCGGCTGTAGGGCCCGGGGTTGGATTGCTCGCTGCCCAGGAGTTGCAGAATGGGCAGCTTGTGCAGCAGGCAGCGTGACGCGCGTAAGGACCTGGCTGATGGCGCCTCTGGCAGGCCTGCTCCTGAGTGGGCTGCCCTTACAGGCAGCCCCCACGGAAGCCACCGTGCTGCGGGTGGGTGTGGTGGATGGCAGTCAACCCTGCAGTTTCCGGGAGGGCGGGGCCTGGCAGGGTCTGGCCGTGCGCCTGTGGAGTCAGATCGCGCAACGGGAGGCCATCCCCTATGTGCTGCAGCCGATGCCCTCGATCAAAGCCATGCTCGAGGCCACCCGTACGGGCCAGCTCGATGTGGCCGTGGAGTGCATCAATCTCTCGCCTGAGCGTCTGCGCCGTTACCGCTTCAGCCTGCCCTTCCAGGAGGATGGCCAGGCGCTGATGGTGATCAGCAACCCGTTCAGCCTTGGGCAGGCCTTTGTGGGTGCCCTGTTCAGCGGCACCTTGCTGCGCCTGCTGCTGGTGAGTTTGCTGCTCACCCTGGCCCTGACGGGTTCGGCCTGGTGGCTCGAGGACCATCCCGAGAAATATGCCAAGAGCCGGCGTGAGCGGCTGCAGGGTTTCGCACGGGTGTTTGCCGTGATGGTCACTGGCAGCGGCGACGACGACGTGGTGACCACAACCCGCGGCCGGGCTCTGGTGTTGCTGGCCTATTTTTTGCGGATCATCGTTAGCGCTGTGCTGGTGGGCTTCCTGACGGTGGAGCTGGTGCAGGAGGCCCAGGGAAGGGCCGGTCAGCGCGTGCAGCGGCTCAGTGATTTGGTGGGTCTACGGGTTGGCCTGAAGCCCGGCACGGTCAGCGAGAGCCTGGTGGAGGAGATCAATCGCTCAAGCGGTGCGAAGCAGGCCACGATCGTGCCGATCCATCGCATCGACCAGGCCTTGGGCGCGCTTGATCGCCAGCACATCGATGTGATGCTGGCCGACGATCTCCAGCTCAGATATCTGATTTCCAGCAACCAATCGCCGCATCTGATTCCGGTGCTGGCGATACAGGGCATTCGCCCCGAACTGCAAGGGTTTGCCCTCTCCCCCAGCCTGCCGCCGGAGCTGGTCCGGCGCATCGATCTGGCCATCAGCGAGCTCAAGCGCAGTGGTGGGTTGCAGGAGTTGCGGCGTGAAGCGCTGGCGGGGTCCCCGGTAGTCGAGGCCTCCTCAGCTCAGAACTGATGGCAGAAGGTGTCTGCCTTCAAGGCCGCAGGATCAGGTTGGCTTGGCGCCCCGCGTTAGGGCGGTGCGCATCGGCGAGTGTTAGCGCCAGCTGCCAGCAGGGCTCGGGCATGAAGCTGAGCCGCTCGCTCCATTCCACGGCCATCAGAGCTCCCAGCTCCAGGGCCTCCTCCTCTTCCTGGGCGAATAGCTCATCGGCGCTACTGGCCTGTTCCAGCCGGTAGAGATCGAGGTGCACCAGGGCGGTGCTGCGGCCGGCTGCGCTGCCCTGGTAGTGCTGGGCCAGGGCGAAGGTGGGGCTGGTGATCGGCTCTGTGATGCCAAGGCCGGCGGCGATGCCCTGCACCAGGCAGGTCTTGCCGGCGCCCAGATCACCCTGCAGCAGCAGGATCGGCGCTTGTGCCGCGCGGGAGCTGTGGTTCAGCCATTGCTGCGCCAACGCAGCACCGAGGGCCTGGGTGGCGGGTGCATCCGCCAGGAACACGCTGCACGATTCCATCGCTGTAGATTGCCTCCACGCGAGCCCGAAGCCTCGGCGTCTCCGCAGATATTTCCCAACCACGCCCTCCCAGCCGGGAGCGAGCTGTTTCCCAAGCGAGAACAATCCATGCTGGCAACCCCCACGGCCCCTGCGCTGCAGAGCACCAGTTCCTATGTGATCGCCGATCTCGGCCTGGCCGACTTCGGCCGCAAGGAGCTGAACATCGCCGAAACCGAGATGCCGGGCCTGATGGCCCTGCGGGCCAAGTATGGCGCTGAGCAACCTCTCAAGGGCGCCCGCATCGCGGGTTCCCTGCACATGACGATCCAGACCGCGGTTCTGATCGAAACCCTGGTGGCCCTTGGCGCCGAGGTGCGCTGGGCCAGCTGCAATATCTTCTCCACCCAGGATCACGCTGCTGCAGCCATCGCGGCCGCCAACATCCCCGTGTTCGCCTACAAGGGCGAAACCCTGGATGAGTACTGGGCCTTCACCCACCGCATCCTCGAGTGGGCCGATGGCGGCACGCCCAACATGATCCTCGACGACGGCGGCGATGCCACCGGTCTCGTGGTGCTGGGCACCAAGGCCGAGAAGGATCTCTCCGTTCTCGATAATCCTTCCAACGAAGAAGAAACCGCCCTCTTCAACAGCATCCGCCAGAAGCTGGCGGCCCAGCCTGGCTTCTATTCCCGCATTTACGCCAACATCCAGGGCGTCACCGAGGAAACCACTACCGGTGTGGCTCGCCTCTACCAGATGCAGAAGAGCGGCGAACTGCCCTTCCCGGCGATCAACGTCAACGACTCGGTGACGAAGAGCAAGTTCGACAACCTCTACGGGTGCCGCGAATCGCTGGTGGACAGCATCAAGCGCGCCACCGATGTGATGGTGGCCGGCAAGGTGGCCCTGGTGTTGGGTTACGGCGACGTGGGCAAGGGGTCAGCCCAGTCGCTGCGTGGGCTTGGCGCCACGGTGATGATCGCTGAGATCGATCCGATCTGTGCCCTGCAGGCCGCCATGGAGGGCTATCGCGTGGTGCGCCTCGACGAGGTGGTGCGCGATGTGGACATCTTCGTGACAGCCACCGGTAACTTCAAGGTGATCCGCCATGAGCACCTGATCCAGATGAAGGATCAGGCGATCGTGTGCAACATCGGCCACTTCGACAACGAGATCGATGTGGCATCCCTGAAGCAATACACCTGGGACAACATCAAGCCTCAGGTGGATCACATCGTTCTGCCCAGCGGCAACAAGATCATCCTGCTGGCCGAGGGCCGGCTGGTGAACCTGGGCTGCGCCACCGGCCATCCCAGCTTCGTGATGAGCAACTCCTTCACCAACCAGGTGCTCGCTCAGATCGAGCTGTTCACCAAGGGTGAGCAGTATGAGAAGCAGGTGTACGTGCTGCCCAAGCATCTCGATGAGATGGTGGCTCGCCTCCACCTCGACAAGATCGGCGCCAAGCTCACCGAGCTTTCCCAGGAACAGGCCGATTACATCAACGTGCCTGTTGAGGGGCCCTACAAGCTCGAGCACTACCGCTACTGAGCACGCCTCCACGCAGCGCCAGTTCGCTTGCTGCTTCGCCCGGCCACCAGGCCGGGCTTTTTTGTGGCCCTTGATTGCGGTGCGTTGCCTTGGCTCTCGGGATTGATGCCAGACAATCAGCGCAGCAAGCAGGAACCGCGATGGGGATCACTGAACTGGTGCAGCAGCTGCCAGAGCTGATTGGGTCAGCTGTGGAGGCCAATCCCCTGCTGGGCTATGGCGCCATTTTCGCGGCGATGTTCCTGGAGAACCTGTTCCCGCCGATCCCCTCGGAGCTGATCATGCCCCTCGGGGGCTTCTATGTGCAGCAGGGCCAATTGGCCCTGATCCCGGTGGTGCTGGCGGGGCTGATCGGCACGGTGCTGGGGGCGCTTCCCTGGTACGGCATCGGCCGGCTGATCAATGAGCAGCGCATCGAGGAGTGGCTCGAGCGCCATGGCCGCTGGATCGGCATCAGCCCCCAGGAGTTGCACCGCAGTCGCGATTGGTTCTCCCGCTATGGCACGGCCCTGGTGTTCTGGGGCCGGCTGGTGCCCGGCATCCGCACGCTGATCTCGGTTCCCGCGGGCATCGAGATGATGCCGTTCACGCCGTTTCTGCTGTGGACCACCGCCGGCAGCCTGATCTGGACCCTGCTGCTCACCCTGGCGGGGCTGGCCCTCGGTGAGGGCTACACGAACGTGGAGCACTGGATCGAGCCTGTGGCCAAGGCCGTGAAGCTCCTGCTGGTGTTGGCCGTGGCCGGTGGCCTCGTGTGGCTGGGACTGCGCACTTGGAACAAGCGCAACAGCTCCCACTAGCCCCTGGCGGGGAGGGGGAGGCCTCATCGCGGACTCTCCAGAAATGGTGCACCACGGTGCACCATTTCTGGAGAGCCTCAATCTCAGCTGGGGTCGGCGACGGTGGCCTCAGAACGGAACTTCGTCCTCACTGGGTTCTCCACCTCCGAAGCCCCCACCGAACCCGCCGCCGCCGCCGGCCTCGGCGTCCCGCTTGGAGCCCAGCAGTTCGAGCCGGTCCACGCGGATCACGGGCTTGGTGCGCTCTTCGCCGGTGGCGCGGTCGGTCCAGCGGTCGAGCTTGAAGCTGCCGATGATGCCGAGCAGCGAGCCCTTGCGGACGTAGTCGGCAGCCACCTGGGCCTGTTTGCCCCAGATTTCGAGGTTGAACCAGTCCGGCTCGTCGTTGGCGCTGCGGCGGTTCACGGCCATGGTGAGGTTGGCCACCATGCTTCCGGATTCGAAGTAGCGAACCTCGGGGTCGCGGCCGGCTCGGCCGACGAGGGTCACGGAATTGACGCCCATGGCGTTCTCCTGTTGATGCGTTGGATTCATGATGCAGCCCCTGGTCGGGGTGCTTCCTCAAGAGAGTTCCACCCTTTGGCCCGGATGTTCCAGAAGCCCCTGCCGCTGGGGCCGTGGCAGAGCTTGGCGGATCCGGCTGGTTCAGCCAATCCACCTATGATTTGGCCCGCTCGGTGGCTCACCTGTGTTTTTTAAGCGTTTCCAGCTCTCACGCGACATCGGCATCGATCTGGGAACCGCCAACACCCTGATGTATGTGTCCGGCAAGGGCATCGTGCTGCAGGAGCCCTCTGTGGTGGCCCTCGATCTCGAGCGGGGTGTGCCCCTGGCCGTGGGTGACGAGGCCAAGCTGATGCTGGGTCGCACCCCCGGCAACATCCGCGCGGTGCGCCCCCTGCGCGATGGCGTCATCGCCGATTTCGATGCCGCCGAGCAGATGATCAAAACCTTCATTCAGAAGGGCAATGAAGGCCGCGGCATCGTGGCCCCCCGTCTGGTGATCGGCATTCCCAGCGGCGTTACCGGCGTGGAGCGCCGTGCCGTGCGTGAGGCTGGCCTGGCCGGTGCCCGTGAGGTGCACCTGATTGATGAGCCCGTGGCGGCCGCCATCGGTGCGGGCCTGCCCGTCACCGAGCCCGTGGGCACCATGATCGTGGACATCGGCGGCGGCACCACAGAGGTGGCCGTGCTGAGCCTGGGCGGCACCGTGCTGAGTGAATCCGTGCGGGTTGCTGGCGACGAGCTCAGTGATGCCATCGGTGTGTACCTCAAGAAGGTGCACAACCTGGTGGTGGGTGAACGCACCGCGGAGGAGATCAAGATCCGCATCGGTTCGGCCTTCCCCGACAACATGCACGACGAGACCTCCATGGATGTGCGGGGTCTGCACCTGCTCTCCGGCCTGCCCCGCACCATCAACGTGCGCGCCGGTGATGTGCGCGAGGCCATGGCCGAGCCGCTCAACGTGATCGTGGAGGCCGTGAAGCGCACCCTCGAGCGCACGCCGCCCGAACTGGCTGCCGACATCGTGGACCGCGGCATCATGCTCGCCGGCGGTGGCGCCTTGGTGCGTGGCATCAGCGATCTGATCAGCCACGAGACGGGCATCCTCGTGCACGTGGCCGAAGACCCCCTGCTCTGCGTGGTGAACGGTTGCGGTCGGGTGCTGGAGGATTACAAGCGCCTCGAGCGGGTGCTCGACACGCCTGACTTCGCCAGGTCCGCCTCCTGAACCCCATGAACGGGCGCCTGCCCCGCGTCCCCACGTTGCACAAGATCATCCAGGCCTGGCCCTGGTGGTTGCTGCTCCTGGCCCTGGTGGGGGTGCGGCTGAGCAAGGGGGCGTTCGTTGCCGATACGTATGCCCTGTTGAGTCGGCCCTTCTGGCCTGGTTCGGCCCAGTCCGAGTGGCTGCGTTCCGCCAAGCAGCTCGCCGACCAGTCGCGCCTCACTCAGTTGGAGCAGGACAATCTGCGTCTGCGCGGTTTGCTGGCCCTCGATCGCGCCCCCGGGGCGAAGCTCAGCGCCGCTGTGATCTCCCGCGACAGCGGTGGCTGGTGGCAGCAGCTGGAGCTGGGCAAGGGCAGCCTCGATGGTGTGGCCCCCGGGGATGCCGTGCTGGCTCCCGGCGGCATGCTCGGCCGGGTGGCCAGCGTCACGCCCACCACGGCGCGGGTGGCTTTGCTCACCAGCCCTTCCAGTCGGCTGGGGGTGTGGGTGGCCCGCACCCAGCGCCATGGCTTGCTCACGGGCCTCGGCACGCCAAGGCCCAAGCTCCAGTTCCTGGATAAGGACACCGGTGTGCGCCCCGGCGACGTGGTGACCACCTCCCCCGCCAGCACCCTGGTGCCGCCCAACATCACCGTGGGGGTGGTGCAGTCGGTGGATGAGCAACAGGTGCCGGCCCCCGATGCCGTGGTGCAGCTCAGTGCCCCCGTGGATGCGGTGGACTGGGTGCAGCTGGTGACCCGGAGTGCCCGCTGAACCATGGGTGTGCTGCATCGCCAGCGCTGGTGTGGGGCCACGGGTCTGGCGGTGCCGCTGCTGACCCTGGCCTCCCCCGGCTTCCTCAAGATTGCTGGGGTGGCTCCCAGTTGGGCGGTGCTGTGGCTGTTGCCCTGGGCCCTAGTGGATGGCCCTCGCTCTGGTGCCATTGCTGGCCTGTCCCTGGGTCTGGTGCTGGATGCGCTTCACCTGGGCGATGCCACGGAGGTGCCGGTGCTGCTGCTGCTCGGTTGGTGGTGGGGCCGGCTGGGCCGGCTCGGGGCCCCGATTGAGCGCAGTTTCAGCCTGGGACTGCTGGCGTTGTTGGGCAGCCTGGCCCTGGGGGGCAGCCTGCTGCTGCAGTTCCAGCTCCAGGGCCAATGGCCGCAGGCCGGCCTCCACATCCTCTTGGCGCAGACCCTGCTCACCGCACTCCTGGCTCCGATGATCTGCTCGTTGTTGTTGTTGCGCTGGCGCCAGGTGGCGTCGCTGCGGGGTTGATGGCCATGGCGCATCTGATATCGCGGCGCCGTTGGCTGGCGGGTGCTGCCGCTGGCCTTGCCCTGCTGCTGGCGGGCTGCCGGGCGCCCCAGCCAGAGCCGAAGCAGATCCAGTTCTGGACCCTGGATCTGGCCCCCAAATTCAATGGCTACATCCAGGGGGTGATCGCCGAGTGGGAGCGCCAAAACCCCGGCTACGACGTGGTGTGGACCGACGTGCCCTGGGGCTCGGTGGAGCGCAAGCTGCTGGCGGCGGTGTTTGCCCGCACGGCGCCGGATGTGGTGAACCTCAATCCCCTGTTTGCCGCCAACCTGGCCAGCAAGGGTGGGCTTCTGCCCCTGGATCCGGTGCTGCCCCCAGCGGCGGCCTCCGGTTATCTGCCGCTGATCTGGCAGGCGGGCCGCAGCGCCGGCCCCGATGGGTCCTCCCAGCAGTACGCCATTCCCTGGTATCTCACGGCCCGGATCACCCTGGCGAACACGGCCCTGCTCGCCAAGGCCGGCTACAGCGCTCCGCCCCGCACCTGGCAGGAGCTGCCGGCCTACGCGGAGGCGGTGAAGCGGCGCACGGGCCGCTACGCCCTGTTCGTCACGGTGGTGCCGGACGACTCGGCTGAGCTGCTGGAAACCTTCGTGCAGATGGGGGTGACGCTGCTGGATGGTCGCCAGCGGGCCGCCTTCAACAGCCCTGCCGGGCGCCGCGCCTTCGCCTTCTGGACGGACCTCTACCGCCGCGGCCTACTGCCCCGGGAGGTGGTGAGCCAGGGCTATCGCCGGGCCATCGAGCTGTATCAGAGCGGTGAGCTGGCCCAGGTGGGCAGTGGTGCCGAGTTCCTGCGCAGCATCCAGACCAACGCCCCCGGCATTGCCGCCGCCACCCGCCCCTTCCCACCGATCACCGGCAGCGATGGCCAGGCCAATGTGGCGGTGATGACCCTGGCGGTGCCCAAACAGAGCCGGCTGCCCAAGCCGGCTGCCAGCTTTGCCCTGTTCCTCACCAACGCCGCCAACCAGGTCCGTTTCGCGGAGCAGGCGCGGGTGTTGCCGTCGTCCGTTGGGGCGCTGCAGCAGCTGGAGCTGCAGCTGCGCCGCGAGCGGCCCGTCCAGCCGGCGGAGGCGCTGGTGCAGCAGGCTCGGCTGCTCTCCGCCGCCACCCTCGGCCGCGCCCGGGTGCTGGTGCCCGCCAGCCCCGGCGTGAAGCGCCTGCAGGCGATTGTGTACACCCAGCTCCAGCGGGCCATGCTCGGCCAGATCAGCAGCGATCAGGCCCTGGTGGAGGCGGAGCGCCAGTGGAATGCCTATGCGGAAGGTCGGTGGCCTGAGGCTGCTCAGCGGCACGCTGGGCAACGCCGCTGAGCAGCCTCAGGCCACCGCAACGGGCGCTCGCGATTTTTAATTGACTCCGAAGAAATCGTTAAGAGTCGCGCTTCCGGGCCTGTTTCCAGGCGGTTTGGGCGACTTGGCGTTCATCTTGAGAGGTATCGTTGCGCTTCTTCATCCCCTGTTGTGGACATGCCCCTGGAGGACCAGCCACGGCTGGGTGAAGCCGAACAGGGGGGATCTCCAGGGGAGCATCGCGCCACCTTGCTTGTCGTGGACGACGAGGCGGCCGTGCGTCGGGTTCTGGTGATGCGCCTGCAGCTGGCGGGCTATCGGGTGGTTTGCGCTGAAGACGGCGAAGAGGCCCTAGCCCTGTTTCACAAGGAGCAGCCCGATCTCGTCGTGCTCGATGTGATGCTGCCCAAGCTTGATGGCTTCGCGGTGTGTCGCCGGCTGCGGGCTGAATCCTGTGTGCCGATCATCTTCCTCTCGGCCCTCGATGCCATTGCCGAGCGGGTGGCCGGCCTGGATCTCGGTGCCGACGATTACTTGCCCAAGCCCTTCAGCCCCAAGGAGCTGGAGGCCCGCATCGCCACGATCCTGCGCCGGGTGGGCCGCGGCTCGGCTGGTGCTGAACCCCGGGATGTGCCAGCTGGTCAGGGCGTTCTGCGGGTGGGGGATCTCGTGGTGGATACCAACCGCCGGCAGGTGACCCGCGACGGTGAGCGCATCGGCCTCACCTACACCGAATTCAGCCTGCTCGAGCTGCTGTTCCGCGAGCCTGGCCGGGTGGTGCCCCGGGCCGAGATCCTCGAGCAGCTCTGGGGCTACCCGCCGCGCCGCGCCGCCGACCTGCGGGTGGTGGACGTGTATGTGGCGCGTCTGCGGGGCAAGCTCGAGCCCGATCCCCGCAATCCTGAGCTGATCCTGACGGTGCGTGGCACCGGCTACGCCTCCCAGCGCATGGGAGATGCCGGCATGGCGGCGGCGGCCGGCTGATCCTGCAGGATGGGCCCCAACTGAGCCCCTGGACCCTTGTCGGAGCTGCGTGACACCCGCCTGGAGAAAGGCAAGGCCCTGGCTGCCCTGGGTCAGGGACCCTATGGCCTGCGTTTCGAGCCCAGTCACCGCACTGCGGCCCTGCAGCAGTCCCACGCCGACCTGGCCAACGGCGAGGAGCGGGATGTGGCGGTGGCCGTGGCCGGCCGGGTGATGACCCGTCGGGTGATGGGCAAGCTCGCCTTCTTCACCCTGGCCGATGAAACCGGTCCGATCCAGCTGTTCATTGAGAAGGCCACCCTCGAGGCCTCCATGCCGGAGGATCCCGAGGCCTTCGCCCACCTCACCTCCCTGGTGGATGCCGGCGACCTGATTGGCGTGCAGGGCACGTTGCGCCGCACCGATCGCGGTGAGCTGTCGGTGAAGGTGAAGGACTGGACCATGCTCACCAAATCACTGCAGCCCCTGCCCGATAAGTGGCACGGCCTGGCGGATGTGGAGAAGCGCTACCGCCAGCGTTACCTGGATCTGATCGTGTCGCCCCACACCCGCGAAACCTTCCGGCGCAGGGCCGTGGCGGTGAGTGCCATGCGCCGCTGGCTGGATGAGCGCGAGTTTCTGGAGATCGAAACGCCGGTGCTGCAGAGCGTGCCGGGCGGTGCTGATGCCCGGCCGTTTGAAACCCACCACAACACCCTGGATCTGCCCCTCACCCTGCGCATCGCCACCGAGCTGCACCTCAAGCGACTGGTGGTGGGTGGCTTTGAGCGGGTGTATGAGCTGGGCCGGATCTTCCGCAACGAGGGGGTGAGCACGCGCCATAACCCCGAGTTCACCTCGGTGGAGATCTACCAGGCCTATGCCGATTACACCGACATGATGGAGCTCACGGAGCAGCTGATTGCCCACGTGTGCCAGCAGGTGTGCGGCTCCACCCAAATCAGTTACCAGGGCACGGCGATTGATCTGGCGCCCCCCTGGAGGCGGGCCACCATGCATGAGCTGGTGCAGGACGCCACTGGCCTGGATTTCACCGCCTTCACGTCCCGCGAGGAGGCCGCCGCGGCGATGCGGGCCCAGGGGCTGGAGGTGCCGGCCCTGGCGGATTCCGTGGGTCGGTTGCTGGTGGAGGCCTTCGAGCAGCGGGTGGAGGCGGAGTTGATTCAGCCCACCTTCGTGATCGATTACCCCGTGGAGAACTCGCCCCTGGCCCGGGCCCACCGCAGCAAGCCGGGGATGGTGGAGCGCTTTGAGCTGTTCATCGTGGGCCGCGAAACCGCCAATGCCTTCAGTGAACTGATCGATCCGGTGGACCAGCGCCAGCGCCTGGAGGCCCAGCAGGCCCGCAAGGCCGCCGGCGACGACGAGGCCCAGCAGGTGGATGAGGACTTCCTCCAGGCCCTGGAGGTGGGCATGCCCCCCACGGGAGGTTTGGGCATCGGCATCGATCGCCTGGTGATGCTGCTCACCGACAGCCCTTCGATCCGCGATGTGATCGCTTTCCCGCTGCTGAAACCCGAAGTCCGGCAGGAGATCCGCTCCGATGCCGGCGTCGGCACACAGCCCGCGGCCGCCGCAATGGGATAATCGACCCTAGTAGGCAATCTCCCCCATCCGGGGTTCACGATTCCATGAGTGGTGAGCGCGTCGGTTTCCGCTTCAAACACGCGGATGCAGTGGTCAAGCGCAACCCGCAGGGTCGTTCCCGTCGGGGTTGGGTGATGGAACCGGTGGAGCAGACCACCAGCCGTGGCACCAAGATGCCGGCTTATCGCATCCGCTGGCGCGACAGTGAGCGCCCCGAGATCGTGCTGCAGCACATGCTGATCGCCGATCCCGATCCCACGCCACCACCTGAGGGTGTGAGTTTGGTACCGCCGGCCCCCAAGGGCTGATTGTCAGGACCATCCCTTGAGGCGGTAGGCCGCCAAGCCGATGTGCTCCTTGAGGGCCACGGTGCTCAGGTAGAGGAATTCGGCATCGGGCAGCAAGCTCTTGAGCACGCTGCCGGCTGTGGGATCTCCATAGTTGGCGCGGCTGGGTAGTTGGTAGTCGCAGGCCACAGGCACCACCTCCAGGCCGCTGCGCTGCTGGAAGCTGGCCAGGGAGCGGGGCATGTGAAAGGCGCTGGTCACCAGCAGCACCCGTGTCCAACCGCGGCGGCGGCCCAGCTGGCCGATATCCCGGGCTTCTTCTGCCGTGGTGCGGGAGTTGGGGTTCAGCAGGATCCGTGCAGCCGGCACCCCCAGCTCCTGGGCCAGATCCCTGGCCCAGTGCGCTTCCGGAGGTGCAGGGTCGTGATGGGTGAAACTCACCCGCCCGCCGCTGGCCACCAGCAAGGGGGCCTTGCCCTGGCGCAACAGCCGCAGGCCCGTGAGCAGCCTGTCGCCCCCCTCGGCCACCTCCACGCCCGCCCGTGGGGCCAGGGCTGGGCGCAGGCCGCCCCCCAGCACCACCACCGCATCGGCCTTGGGCAGCACGGCGGGGGTGAGGGCTGCGCTGCGTTCCTCCAGGCCCCAGATCAGCTGCCGGCTGATCAAGGGCATGGAGGCCAACCACAGCAGGGCCAAGCCAGCCCCACTCAGCCAGGTGCCCCACCTCCGCTGGCGTGCGGTAGCGCCCTGGCCGGCCAGCTGCAGCAACAGCCCCAGCCCGAGGGGATAGAGCAGCAGTGGCAGCAGCTTGGAGAGCAGGAAACCCATCGGTGGGGCAGCAGGGGGGGTTCTGGGAGGTGGCCTGCAGAGTTCTGTACAGCCTGTACAGAACTCTGCACAGTGCTGGGCGCGATGCCCCCGCCCTGGATCAGGAGCCCGGCCCCTGGGTACGGCGCAGCCGCTCCAGCTCCTGGTCCGCTTCAAAGGCGGCCCAGGCCTGATTCAGGTCTGGCTCCAGGTCTGCGCTTGCAGCCTGTGGGGGGGCCGGCCTGGCCTGGGCCAGCTGCTCCAGCTCTGCTTCCACCTGGCGGAACTGGTGGCCGAGGTCACCCAGGGCCTGCCAGCGGTCGCGGCCCTGGGCCATCAGCTGGTGCACGTGGGCTTCGGCGCGCTGGGCCAGGTCTGTGGCGCCGGCTGCCTGGGCCCGCTGGAGCCGCTGTTGCCACTGGGCAATGTCGTTGGCCAGTTGCAGCAGGCCAGCACGGGCGTGTTCCGCCTGTTGCTGCAGGTTCAGCCGTTGCCGCTTGAGGCGCTGCTGGCGTTCCTGTTGCTCCTGTTCCTGCAGCAGAGCCTCCTGGGCCGGATTGGCCTGCAGAAAGGCCTCCAGTTGGCGCTCCAGCTGGGCCTCCAGCTGCTCGAACCAGCTGCTGCTCACAGCCCCTGGCCGGCCTGGTCGGGCGCCCGGGTGATCAGCGGGGCCTCGATCTCCTCCTGCAGCGGCGTAATGGCCGCTTCGCGGGAGCGCAGCAGCAGCTGGGTGAGCCGCGCGATGCCGCCTTCGCCCAGTTCCTGGCTGGCGAGCTGTTCGAAGGCCGCCCCATAGAGCTCCTCCAGCTGGCTGATCAGGCCCTCGCGCATCTCGCGCACGGCACGGCGCTGGTCTTCGCGGGACATGGCATCAAAGCTCCTGGGGCGAGTCTGCCTGCACCAGCAGGTGCAGCGATAGATCATTGGCCGGGTCGCTCCAGCGGGCCTGGGCCCGCCAGCCGGCTCCAGCCGCCAGGTGCAGGAAGGCCGCCGGGCTGTACTTGGCGCTGGTTTCGGTGAGCAGCGGCTCGCCGGCGGCGAAGCTCCAGGGCACCCCCGCCACCCTCACCGTGTGATCCCGCTGGCTCACCAGGGCCATCTCGATGTGGCTGGCGTCCGCCATCCAGCGGGCCCGGTAGCGGAAGGCGTCGGGATCGAAGGTTCCCTCCAGATCGCGATTCAGCCGGTTCAGCAGGTTGAAGGCAAAGGCGGCAGATGCCCCAGCTGCGTCGTCGTAGGCGGCCTCCAACCGCTCCACGGCCTTGGGCTGATCGATGCCGATCAGCAGTTTGCCGCCGGGCCCCAGCAGGCGCCGGAACTGGGCCAGCAGGGCCTGGGCCTCCTGCGGCTGGAAATTGCCCAGGGAGCTGCCGGGGAAAAAGCCCAAGTGGGCGGTACCGCTCAGCAGGGGGTGGGCCGGCAGCTGCTCGAGCTGGCTGTAGTCGCAGCACACCCCCAGCACCGGCACCTGGGGGTGGCGCTGCTGCAACCGTCCGCAGGCGGCTTGCAGGTGCTCGGCACTGATGTCCAGGGCCACGTAGGCCGGCCGCAGGGCCGCTGCTTGCATGGCCGCCAGCAGCGGGCTCACCTTGCGGGCGCTGCCCGCCCCGAATTCCACCAGGGTGCCGGGCCCCAGGGCCGCCGCGATGGCCGGGCCCTCCCGCTCCAGCAGGGCCGTTTCGGTGGTGGTGAGGCTGTATTCCGGCTGCTGGCAGATCAGATCGAACAGCCGCGAGCCCTCGGCGTCGTAGAGGAACCACGCCGGCAGCTGCTTGGGGGATCGGCTCAGGCCCTCGCGCACCAGACGCCGCATGTCCGCCGCGGCCGGGTGCAGGTTGATCAGCTCTGGGGTGGTTAGGCGTCCCGTCACTGGGGGGCGCCCCCCTCAGCCAGGCGCAGGCCAGCCGCCATCCACCGACTCGCCGGTGGATAGAAGTTCCGGTAGCTGAGCCTCTCGTGGCCTGGCGGGGTGAGGAAGCAGCTGCCCCGCAGCACGAATTGGGAGGTCATGAATTTGCCGTTGTATTCCCCCACCGCCCCCGCCGCTGGCGTGAAGCCGGGATAGGGCCTGTAGGGGCTGGCGGTCCATTGCCACAGGGCCCCATGGGCCTGGGGCAGGGTGCCACCGGCGGCGGCCAGCTCCCACTCGGCCTCGCTGGGCAGCCGCGCCCCGGCCCAGCGGGCATAGGCATCGGCCTCAAACCAGCTCAGGTGCCGCACGGGCGCTGCGGGGTTGCGGGGGCGCCGTCCTGCCAGGCTGAACTCCCACGCCCCGCGCCAGTAGCGCGGTGCCTGCCAGCCCCGCTGCTGCACCACCGCCCAGCCCTCGCTCATCCACAGCTCCGGGCGGCAGTAGCCGCCATCGGCGATGAAGGTTTCGAAGGCGCCATTGCTCACCAGGTGGGAGGCGATGGCAAAGGGTTCCAGCCACACGCGATGACGGGGCCCCTCGTTATCGAAATGGAACCCGCCGCCGGCCCCCGCATGGCCGATCTCCACCAGCCCCCCCGCCAGTTGCAGCCAGGCGGGTTGGTCGCTCCCGCCGACCGCCACGGCCTCGTAGCGCGCTTCCGGTTGGCCGGGATCGTCACTGGCGAAGGCCACCGGTTCCAGGGGGTTGCGGCTGAAGCCATCCAGCAGGTCCATCAGCAGCAACTCCTGGTGCTGCTGCTCGTGCTGGAGCCCCAGCTCCACCAGCGCTAGCCAGCGCTGGGCCGCGGTGGGTTCCCAGCCTTCCAGCTGCTCGATCAGTTCTGCCGCCGCCGCCGTGACCCGCTCACGCCAGGCCAGCACCGCGGCAATGGCCGGCCGGGTGAGCAGGCCGCGCTGCGGCCGGGGGTGCCGGGCGCCCACCGCCTCGTAGTAGCTGTTGAACAGGTAGCCCCAGCGGCTATCAGCGGGCTCATAGCCAGGGATCAAAGACGCCAGCTCCGGTGCCTTGAGTAGGAATTCCTCGAAGAACCAGCTGGTGTGGCCCAGGTGCCATTTGGGCGGACTGGCGTCAGCCATGCCCTGCAGGCAGAGATCTTCCGGCTGTAGGCCGGAGATCAGGGCCTCGCTGTGGCTCCGCACATCCCTCAACCGCTGCAACAGGGCGGATGCGGTGGGGGAAAACGCCATCAGGGCGGTGTGTCTGTGGCGACCCTAGAGGCCCCCAGCTCAGGCGTCAGTCGCCCCTACGATCGCCCCACCAGTGCGATGGCGACGGACGTGGCGATGGGTGGCATCACCTCAGGATTCGTTGGCGCCGTCGGCAACACGCCCCTGATCCGGCTCCATAGGCTCAGTGAGCTCACAGGCTGCGAGATCCTCGGCAAGGCCGAGTTCATGAATCCCGGCGGCTCCGTGAAGGATCGCGCTGCCCTCGGGATCCTGCTGGAGGCCGAGGAGCAGGGCCTGCTGCAGCCCGGCGGCACCGTGGTGGAGGGAACCGCCGGCAACACCGGCATCGGCCTCACCCACCTCTGCAATGCGCGCGGCTACAAGGCCCTGATCGTGATCCCGGACACCCAGTCCGCGGAGAAAATCGGCCTGCTGCGCAGCCTGGGGGCCGAGGTGCGCACGGTGCCGGCGGTGCCCTACCGCGACCCCAACAACTACGTGCGTCTGTCCGGCCGCATCGCCGAGGAAACACCTGGGGCGATGTGGGCCAATCAGTTCGACAACCTCGCCAATCGCCGCGCCCACGCCCAGTCCACCGGTCCGGAGATCTGGCAGCAAACCGCCGGCAAGGTGGATGCCTGGGTGGCGGCCACCGGCACCGGCGGCACCTACGCGGGCGTGGCGCTTTACCTCAAGCAGCAGAATCCACGGGTGCGCTGTGTGCTGGCCGATCCCTACGGCAGCTCCCTCTATGGCTGGGCCACGGGTGGTGAGCTCAGCAGCGAGGGCAGCTCCATCACCGAGGGCATCGGCAACAGCCGCGTCACGGCCAACCTCGAAGGGGCCCCGGTGGACGATGCCGTGCGCATCCACGACCAGGAGGCCCTCGACACCATTTACCGGCTGCTCTGGCAGGAGGGGCTGTTCCTGGGCGGCTCGGTGGGCATCAACGTGGCCGCGGCGGTGGAGACGGCCCGGCGCATGGGGCCCGGCCACACGATCGTGACGGTGTTGTGCGACAGCGGCGATCGCTATCGGTCACGGCTTTATGACGGCGACTGGCTGGCCAGCAAGGGTTTGCAGCAACCTGTGCGCGCTGCATGAGGAATCGCGTGATCGGCGAGCGCTACCGGCTCGAGGCGGAGCTGGCCCATGGCAGCCAGGGCCGGCTCTGGCGCGCCAGTGACCTGCTGGCCGGCGAGGCCCCGGTGGTGTTGCGCCAGCTGGAAGCCGATCAGCCCGAGCTCCAGGCCCGCTTCAAGGCCCTGTGGCCACGGCTCCAGGGGGTGCTGCATCCCCAGGTGCCCCGCTGCGGTGGCCTGCTCGAGGAGGAGGGCACCCTCTGGTTGGCCCGCGAGTGGCAGGAGGGCCGCACCTACGCCGAGCTGCTGGTGGGTCGGCGTGAGCGTCAGATGGTGTTCGGTGCTGGTGAGGTGCTGCTGCTGCTGCGCCAGTTGCTGCCGGTGCTGGCTGTGCTGCACAGCCAGCAGTTCCTGCACGGCGATCTCACCCCCGCCAATCTGCTGCGGCGCGACCGCGATGGCCTGCCGGTGCTGCTGGATTTCGGCCTGGTGCGGGGGCAGGGGGCGCCAGCCGAGGGGGTTACGCCGGGCTATGGCGCCCCGGAGCTGGGCCGCGGCGATCCGGCTGAGCCCTGGATGGACCTCTACGGCCTGGGGGTGGTGGCCCTGGTGCTGCTCAGCGGTGAGGAGCCCGCCCAGCTGCTGGATCCGGTGTCGATGCAGTGGCGCTGGCCGGCCTGTCTCGATGCCGAACCCCAACTTAAGGCGGTGCTCGAGCGCCTGTTGAGGAGCGAGGCCCAGGGGCGTTATCCCTCGGCAGCGGCGGCCCTGCAGGCCGTGCAGCAGCTGCCCATGCCGGACAGCACTGGCCCCGTGCCCCGGGCCGATCGCACCGTGGCGCTGGTGCCGCCGGCGCCTGAGCCTGAACTGCCCGCCCTGCGCCAGCCCACGCCTGAGCCCCCCCCGGTCCGCTCCCGCCAGGAGGAGAAGGACGAGGCCGCCGAGGGCCGCCTGTGGCCGGTGGTGCTGGCCCTGGTGATTTCCGCGGTGGTGGGCACGGCCCTGGGTTGGCTGGTGCTCAGCCGCGGCAAGGTGGCCACCACCGATGCCGGCAGTGTCTTGCAGCTGCCCAGCAGCCTGCCACCCGCGGAGGTGGATCAACGCCAGCAGCTGCTCAACCGCCTGCGGGCGCTGCAGATCGATCGCGGTTGGTTCCTGCGGTTGGTGGATGCCAGCCTGCTGGCCCAGTTCCCCGAGCGCGGCGGCCGCCTTCCCACCGACTCCCTTGACGACGCCCCCCTGCGCAAGGTGTGGAACGGGCTTGCGGAGGAGTGGTTGAGCCGGGTGGAACAGCTGCCCCTGGAGATCCGCACCCGCCTGGGTAGCTTCAGCGCCGGCGACTGGCGCAAGCGCCAGGCAGCTCTGGTGGCCCAGGGCCTGAGCGCCGATGTGTTGCGTCAACTGGTGTCCGGCAGTGCCCAGAACCTGTTGCCCGGCCGCTCCACCGACGACATCCCCCCCGAACCCTTCCGTCAGCTCTGGTATGCCGCCGCCGAGCAGGGCCTGGCCAACGTGCGCATCGAGCCGATCCAGTCGCGCCTGGGGCAAACCAATGTGGTGTCGGCCTCCGTGGCCGCCGGTGGTGCCCGCCTGTTCCCGATCCGGCTGCCGGCCGGCAGCCGGCTGGTGCTGGGGGTGAACGGCTCGCCGCTGATGCAGATGACCGTGTTCGGCGCCGATGGCAGCGTGCTGGAGGCCAAGGGGCCCCTGCGGGTGGTGAGCGTGGGCAAGGTGAGCCGCTCGCCGGTGCAGCTGCTGATCACCAACGAGGGCGTGGCGCCCGGCCTGATCACTCTGTCCCTGCGCGCGGATCCGGCGCCTGAGCCACCGCCGAGTCGCGTACCAGAAGTGCCCGCCGGTGCCGCGCCAGGCGCCCCAGCTGCCCCGGTGGAAGCTGCTGCCCCCGCCGCGCCGCCGCCGCCGCCGGTGCCACCACCAGTGAACTGACTCCGGAGGGGAGGCTTGTCGTGCTGCGCGCCTCCTGGATTCTGTACAGCCTGTACAGAATCCAGGAGGCCGTTCGCGAAGGACGAGTGCCCCGCTGCCCCGGCACCGGAACTAAAGGCGTGCGATGGCGTCCTTGGCGTCCTTGATGTCCTGTTTGCGCCGTTCCTCGTGGCGCTTGTCGTGCAGTTTGCGGCCCTTGCCCAGGCCCACTGTCACCTTGATCCAGGAGCCCTTGAGGTGCAGGTTCAGGGGGATCAGGGTGAGGCCCTTCTGCTCTAGGGCGATCCGCAGCCTGTCAATCTCGCGGCCGTGGGCCAGCAGTTTGCGGGTGCGCAGGGGGTCGTGGTTGAAGTAGGCCCCGGCGTGGCTGTGGGGGGAGATGTGCACGTTGTGCAGTTGCAGCTCGCCCTTGCGAATCAGGCAGAAGCCATCGCGCAGGTTCACCTGCCCCGCTCGGATCGATTTCACCTCGGTGCCCAGCAGTTCGATGCCGCACTCCAGGGTTTCGAGAATCTCGTATTGGTGGCGCGCAAAGCGGTTGTCCGCCAGCAATTTGTTGGCGGCGTCGCGCAGGGCCTTGGCGCTCTTCTTGCCTCCGCCCTTCGCCATTGCCGCTCCGGAATCGTCCCTGGGGTCTCCCGACCCTAGGGAGCCCCCGGTACCCTCAGGCCATGGCGATCGTGTCCTCGGGATCTGCAGGGGTAGCGCCGGAGCCTCGCCAGCGGCTGGTGGATCCGGCGCCCGTGCCCGATGAGGCAGCTGCAGAAGCGCCGATCCTGCGGGAAGACTCCCTGCGGCCTAGGCGGCTGGCGGACTACATCGGCCAGAGCGAGCTGAAGCAGGTGCTGGGCATTGCGGTGGAGGCCACCCAGGCTCGCGAGGAAGCCCTGGATCACGTGTTGCTCTACGGCCCGCCGGGTCTGGGCAAAACCACCATGGCCCTGGTGCTGGCCGAGGAACTGGGGGCGCGTTGCCGCATCACCAGTGCGCCCGCCCTGGAGCGCCCGCGCGACATCGTGGGCCTGCTGGTGAACCTGCAGCCCCGTGAGCTGCTGTTCATCGACGAGATCCACCGGCTCAACCGGGTGGCCGAGGAGATCCTCTATCCCGCGATGGAGGACTTTCGCCTCGATCTCACCGTGGGCAAGGGCACGACGGCCCGCACCCGCAGCCTGCCGCTAGCCCCGTTCACCCTCGTGGGCGCCACCACCCGCGCCGGGTCATTGAGTTCGCCGCTGCGGGATCGCTTCGGCCTGATCCAGCGGCTGGAGTTCTACGGGCTCGAGGATCTCCAGGCCATCGTGCAACGGGCGGCCGGGTTGCTGCAGCTCGAGCTGGATCCCGCCGCGGCCCTGGAGGTGGCCCGCCGCTGTCGTGGCACCCCCCGCATTGCCAACCGCCTGTTGCGGCGGGTGCGGGATGTGGCGGCCGTGGGCGGCCATGGCCGGGTCACGGCTGCTCTGGTGCATGAAGCCCTCAGCCTGCACCGGGTGGATGGCCGCGGCCTCGATGCCAGCGATCGGCGGTTGCTGCAGTTGCTGCAGGACGGCTATGGCGGCGGCCCTGTGGGGCTCGACACCCTGGCGGCGGGCCTGGGGGAAGATCCCGCCACCCTTGAGGCTGTGGTGGAGCCCTTCCTGCTGCAACAGGGTTTGCTGCAGCGCACCCCCCGGGGGCGCGTGATCACCGAGGCGGGTCGGGCCCATCTGGATGCAGCCGCATGACACGCCTTCTGGCTCTGCTGCTGGCCGTGCTGCTCAGTGGCGTCGTCGGGCTGCTGCAGCCCCACCCTGTCCTGGCGGCCGGGGACGCCTCGCCCTCGGTTCAAGCCCTGTTTGAGCAGGCCCTGCGGGCCAGCCGGGAGGGCAGCTTTGAGCAGGCCTTGCCGCTCTGGAACCAGGTGCTGGAGCAGGCCCCCGGCGATGCCGCGGCCTGGAGCAACCGCGGCAACGTGCAGCTGGCCCTCGGCGATGCCGCTGCCGCGATCCGCGATCAAACCCGGGCCATGGAGCTCGATCCGGTGAGTGCCGATCCCCATCTCAACCGCGGCACCGCCGAGGAGGCCCTGGGCCAGTGGGCTGCTGCTGAGGCGGACTACCGCTGGATTCTCGAGCGCGATGCCGAGGCGGGACGCGATCCCGATGCCTCCGCCCTCTACAACCTCGGCAACGTGCAGGGGGCCCTGGGGGATTGGGGGGCGGCGCGGGCCAGCTTCACCCAGGCCGCCGATGGGCGGCCGGGCTTTGCCATGGCCCGCTCCAGTGCGGCCCTGGCGGCCTTTCAGCTCGGTGATCTGGATGCGGCGGAGCAGCAGCTGCGCAACCTGATCCGCCGCTACCCGCTGTTTGCCGATGCCCGCGCCGGCCTCACCGCCTTGCTCTGGCAGCGGGGTGCCAGCGGCGAGGCCGAGAGCAACTGGGCCGCCGCCTCGGGGCTGGACACCCGCTACCGGCAGTCAGAATGGCTGTTGCAGATACGGCGCTGGCCCCCCCAGCCGGTGCACGCTCTCGAGGATTTCCGCACCCTGGCCAGCCGATGACCCCAGCAGCCCCCGTGGCATCCAGTGCGGCCAGCGAGCTCCCGCAGCTTGAGGCCGCGTTGGGGTCTGCGCTGGAGGCTGCCCTGCCGGAGTTGATTGCCCTGCGGCGGCATCTGCACGCCCACCCCGAGCTCAGCGGCAACGAGCACCAGACGGCCGCGCTGGTTGCCGGGGAGCTGCGGGGCCTGGGCTGGCGTGTGCAGGAGGGGGTGGGCCGCACCGGGGTGTTGGCGGAGCTGGGGCCCGAGCGCGATGGTGTCGGCCGGCCGGCACCGTTGGTGGCCCTGCGGGTGGATATGGATGCCCTGCCGGTGGAGGAGCGCACGGGGGTGGCCTTTGCCTCGCGCCACCAGGGCCTGATGCACGCCTGCGGCCATGACATCCACACCACCGTGGGCCTGGGGGTGGCGCGGCTGCTGGCGCCCTTGGCCGATCAACTCACGGCGCGGGTGCGGCTGTTGTTTCAGCCGGCCGAGGAAACGGCCCAGGGCGCGGCCTGGATGCTGGCCGATGGCGCCATGGATGGCGTGGAAGCGCTGTTCGGGGTGCACGTGTTTCCCAGCCTGCCGGTGGGCACGGTGGGGGTGCGCAGCGGCAGCCTCACGGCCGCGGCGGGCGAGCTGGAGGTGGAGGTGCTCGGGGAAGGTGGCCACGGCGCCCGGCCCCACCAGAGCACCGATGCCATCTGGATTGCAGCCCGGGTGGTGAGTGGTTTGCAGGAGGCCATCAGCCGCCGCCTCGATGCCCTGCATCCGGTGGTGGTGAGCTTCGGGCGGATTGAGGGGGGCAAGGCCTTCAACGTGATCGCTGACCACGTGCGCCTGTTAGGCACCGTGCGTTGCCTGGATCTTGAGGTGCATGCCCAGCTGCCCGGCTGGATTGAGGACACAGTGAAGGCCCTGTGTGAGGGCCATGGGGGGGAGGCCCGGGTGCGTTACCGCTGCATCTCCCCCCCCGTGCAGAACGATCCAGCCCTCACCGGGTTGGTGGCCGAGGCCGCCGTGGAGCTGTTGGGCCGCAGCAACGTGCGCTGGCTGGAGCAACCCTCGTTGGGGGCCGAGGATTTCGCTGAGTTGCAGCGGGATACCCCGGGCACCATGTTCCGCCTGGGGGTGGCGGGGCCCCAGGGCTGCACGCCGCTGCATAGCAACAGCTTTGATCCCGATGAAGGCTGCCTCGCGGTGGGGATCCAGGTGCTGAGCCTCAGCCTGCTGCGCTGGATGCAGGCCCGGAGGGCGCAAGCGTGAGTGGCACCCGCCAGTTCAGCCGCGATCTGCTGGCGCTCTCCTCGCCGCTGCTGGTGCTGGTGGGTCTGGTGGGGCTGCTGCTGCGCCAGGGTTCAGATCGGCTGCAGGCGCTGCCGGCTCTGGGCATTGGCGTGGGCCTGCTGGTCCAGAGTGCCTGGAGCTGGCGCCGACGGCGCAAGGCGCTGCTTTCGGCCCTGCGGGAGGCCACGTCTGACCCCTGCCCCGCGCCTCCCCCCGAGCCCTGACCTGATGGATCTGGACCAACTCCGCGAGGCGATCGTGTCCGGCGATCCCAGCCGGGCGATGCCGGCCCTGGCGGCTTTGCGGGAGGCGTCGGTGGAGCAGGCCGTGCCGCTGTTGTTGCTGGGCCTGGAGCAGAGCATGTTCATGGTGCGCTCGCTCAGCTGCGCTGGCCTGGGCATCAAGCGCAATGAAGCCGGTTGGCAGGCCCTGGTGCAGGCCCTCGAGCACGACGAGGACGCCAACGTGCGGGCCGAGGCGGCCAATGCGCTGGTGAGTCATTCGTTGCAGCGGGCCTGGCCGCTGCTGCTGCCCGCTTTTCAGCGCGACAGCCAGTGGCTGCTGCGCTGCAGCATTCTTTCGGCGGTGGCGGAGCACCCTGAGATCCCAGCCGAGGATTTGCTGCAGCTGGCCCGCCTGGCCATCGGCGATGCCGATGGCACCGTGCGGGTGGGGGGTGCCGAGATCCTGGGGCGCCTGGTGCATGAGGGTGGGGAGCAGCCCGTTGCCCAGCAGGCCCGCGCCGAGCTGGTGGCTCTCCAGCAGGACGGCGACCATCGCGTGGTGGCGGCCGCCCTGAATGGCCTGCAGGCCTGAGGGACGGGCCGCACGGAGCTCTCTTCCCGCGCCCCCTGTGGTTTCGGCCTTGCTAGGTTTCCTAAGTCACTAGGGGTGCCCGGCCGGCAGCGGCCATGGGCTGAGATCACACCCTCCGAACCTGATCCGGGTCATGCCGGCGCAGGGAAGTGAGACGAACTCCAGCTGCGCCCCAGAACCGCTGACCCCCGGGTCTGTAGTCCGTACTTCGCCGTAGCTCTGATGCGTAGCGCCTGGATCGAGAAGCGCCAAGGCCAAGGCAATGTGTCCCAGATGCACTTCGCCCGCCAGGGCGTGGTGACCGAGGAAATGGCCTTTGTGGCCCAGCGGGAGAATCTGCCCGAATCCCTGGTGATGGAGGAGGTGGCCCGGGGCCGGATGATCATCCCGGCCAACATCAACCACCCCAACCTGGAGCCGATGGCGATCGGCATCGCCTCGCGCTGCAAGGTGAACGCCAACATCGGCGCCTCGCCCAATGCCAGCGATGTGAGCGAAGAGCTCAAGAAGCTCGAGCTGGCGGTGAAGTATGGCGCCGACACCGTGATGGATCTCTCCACCGGTGGCGTGAATCTCGATGAGGTGCGCACGGCGATTATCAACGCCTCGCCGGTACCCATCGGCACGGTGCCCGTGTATCAGGCCCTCGAGAGCGTGCATGGCTCGATCGAGAAGCTCTCGGAAGACGACTTCCTGCACATCATCGAGAAGCACTGCCAGCAGGGCGTTGATTACCAGACCATCCACGCCGGTCTGCTGATTGAGCACCTGCCCAAGGTGAAGGGGCGCCTCACCGGCATTGTGAGCCGCGGCGGTGGGATCCTGGCCCAGTGGATGCTCTATCACCACAAGCAGAACCCGCTATACACCCGCTTCGACGACATCTGCGAGATCTTCAAGCGCTACGACTGCACCTTCTCCCTGGGTGATTCCCTGCGTCCCGGTTGTCTTCACGATGCCTCCGATGAGGCCCAGCTGGCCGAACTGAAAACCCTGGGTGAACTCACCCGCCGCGCCTGGAAGCACGACGTGCAGGTGATGGTGGAGGGTCCGGGCCACGTGCCGATGGACCAGATCGAGTTCAACGTGAAGAAGCAGATGGAGGAGTGCAGCGAGGCACCCTTCTATGTGCTGGGGCCCCTCGTTACCGACATCGCCCCCGGCTACGACCACATCACCAGTGCCATCGGCGCGGCGATGGCCGGCTGGTATGGCACGGCGATGCTCTGCTATGTGACTCCCAAGGAGCACCTGGGTCTGCCCAATCCTGAAGATGTGCGCAACGGCCTGATCGCCTACAAGATCGCTGCCCACGCCGCCGATATCGCCCGCCACCGCCCGGGCTCCCGCGACCGCGACGATGAACTCAGCCGCGCCCGTTACGCCTTCGATTGGAACAAGCAATTCGATCTCTCGCTAGATCCGGAGCGGGCTCGCGAGTATCACGACGAAACCCTGCCCGCCGACATCTACAAGCAGGCCGAGTTCTGCTCGATGTGTGGCCCCAAGCACTGCCCGATGCAAACCAAGATCACCGATGAGGATCTGGCCGGCCTCGAGCAGGTGCTGGCGGAGCAGAAGGCTGGAGCTCCTGCAGCGGTGTGAGCTCTGGCTGAGTGCTCGATCAATGCCCGGGGGTTCGCCCCCGGGTTTTTGTTTTGGGAAGGGCTTGGGAGTTTCTAGGCAGCAAAAAGCCCCGCCTATCAGCGGGGCTGGCGATGCAGGCAAGGCAGGACCCCGAAGTTCCGGCGATCCCGGGGCCCTGGGCAATCAGCCCAGCGCCTTGGCCTTGGCTACCACGTTGTCCACGGTGAAGCCGAACTTCTCCATCAGCAGGGGGCCGGGGGCGGAGGCGCCGAAGCGGTCGATCGACACGCTGTCGCCGTCGAAACCGGTGTACTTGTGCCAACCGAAGGAGCTGGAGGCTTCCACCACCAGGCGCTTGCGCACGGAGGAGGGCAGCACGCTCTCGCGGTAGGCCTCATCCTGCTCTTCGAACAGCTCCACACAGGGCATCGACACCACGCGCACGTTCTTGCCTTCGGCCCGCAGCTGGGCGGCGGCCTTGGTGCAGAGCTCGAGCTCGGTGCCGGTGCCGATCAGGATCAGATCGGGGGTGCCGGTGCTGTCTTCCAGGATGTAACCACCCTTGGCCACGCCGGCGGCGCTGGAGTTGGCCTGGTTGGCCATGGCCTGACGGCTGAGGAACAGCACGGTGGGCCGTTTGCGGTTGGCAATCGCCACTTGGTAGGCGCCGCTAGTTTCGTTGCCGTCGCCAGGACGCATCACCAGCATGTTGGGCAGGGCCCGCAGGCTGGCCAGGGTCTCGATCGGCTGGTGGGTGGGGCCGTCTTCACCAAGACCGATGGAGTCGTGGGTGAGTACATAGATCACGCCCAGTTCGCTCAGGGCGGAGAGGCGCATGGCGCCCACCATGTAGCCGGCGAACACGGCGAAGGTGCCGCCGTAGGGCACCAGGCCGCTGCCGTGGTAGGCGAGGCCGTTGAGGATGGAGGCCATGGCGTGCTCCCGCACACCGAAGTGCAGGTAGCGGTTGGCCTCGGCACCCTTCTGGAAACCCTTCTCCCCCTTGATGTCCGTGAGGTTGGAGTGGGTGAGGTCGGCGGAACCGCCGATGAGCTCGGGCAGGTTGGGGCCGATGGCGTTGAGGCAGTTGTAGGAATGCTGACGAGTGGCCAGGCCCTTGTCGTCGGCGCTGTAGCTGGGCAAGTTGGCATCCCAGCCCTGGGGCAGCTCACCGCGCAGCTGGCGCTCAAACTGAGCGGCCTCGCTGGGGTACTTGGTGCGGTAGTCGGCCAGGGTGGCGTTCCACGCGGCCTCGGCGGCGGCACCGCGGCTGATGGCCTGGCGCCACTGGTCGTAGGCGTCCTGGGGAACTTCGAACTCGCCGTAGCTCCAGCCCAGGGCCTCACGGGTGAGGGCCGCTTCCTCGGCGCCGAGGGCTGCACCGTGGACCCCAGCCGTGTTGGCCTTGTTGGGGGAGCCGTAGCCGATGGTGGTGGTCACCTTGATCATCGAGGGCCGATCGGTGACGGCCTTCGCCTCCGCGATGGCCTTGGCGATGGCGTCCACATCGGTGTTGCCATCGGGCACGTGGATGGTGTGCCAGCCGTAGGCCTCATAGCGCTTCAGCACATCCTCGGTGAAGGAAACATTGGTGTTTCCGTCGATGGTGATGTGGTTGTCGTCGTAGAGGGCGATCAGCTTGCCCAGGCCCAGGTGGCCGGCCAGGGAGGCGGCTTCGCCGCTCACACCTTCCTGGTGGCAGCCGTCGCCCATGATCACGTAGGTGTAGTGATCAACAACCTTGCAATCGGCCTTGTTGAACTTGGCGGCGAGGTGTGCCTCGGCCATGGCCAGGCCCACGGCATTGGCGATGCCCTGACCCAGGGGCCCGGTGGTCACTTCAACCCCAGGGGTTTCGAAGGTTTCGGGGTGGCCGGGTGTCTTGGAGCCCCACTGGCGGAACTGCTTGATGTCCTCGATGCCCACCGAGTCGTAGCCGGTGAGGTGCAGCAGTGCGTACAGCAGCATGCAGCCGTGGCCGGCGGACAGCACGAAGCGGTCGCGGTTGAACCACTTGGGGTTCTTGGGGTTGTGGCTGAGGGCCTTGTCCCACAGGGCATAGGCCATGGGGGCGCAACCCATGGGCAGGCCGGGGTGCCCTGAATTCGACTTGTTGATCGCATCAACCGCCAGGAAGCGGATGCTGTTGATGCAGAGGGTGTCGACGGATTGGTTTCCGAGGGCGGGGGCTGCGGCGACCATGGGTTACGGGTAAGGGAGTGGTGTGAGGGCGTCTGGATAGGGGCTGAGCTGTGGAGGGCTCAGCGCATCCGCCGGAACGCAAGGCAGACGTTGTGACCACCAAACCCGAAGGAGTTGGACAGCACGACGTTCAGTTTCTGTTCCCGGGCCTGATTGGGAACGACATCCAGATCACATGCCGGATCCGGATTTTGGTAGTTGATCGTAGGGGGTACCAGGTTGTGGCCTATGGCCAGCACGGCAGCAACGGCCTCGATGCCGCCGCTGCCACCCAGGAGGTGGCCCGTCATCGATTTGGTGGAGCTCACCGGGATCTGATGGGCCCGATCCCCCAGCGAGGCCTTGATGGCGGAGGTTTCGTTGCTGTCGTTGGCCTGGGTGCTGGTGCCGTGGGCGTTCACGTAATCCACGGCCTCGGGCTCCAGGCGGGCATCGCGCAGAGCCAGGCGCATGGCCTCGGCACCACCCACCCCTCCAGGGGAGGGAGAGGTGATGTGGTGGGCATCGCAGGTCATGCCGTAGCCCACCACTTCAGCCAGGATCTCGGCGCCGCGGGCCTGGGCGTGCTCCAGGCTCTCCAGCACCAGCACGCCGGCGCCCTCCCCGATCACGAAGCCATTGCGCTCCGCATCGAAGGGGCGGCTGGCGGTGGCGGGGTCGTCGTTGCGGAACGACAGAGCCTTGGCACTGGCGAAGCCGGCTACGCCCAGCGGGGTAATGGCGGATTCAGCGCCACCGGCCACCATCACGTCGGCCAGGCCGAGCTGGATCAAGCGGAAGGCATCGCCGATGGCATTGGAGCCCGCAGCGCAAGCCGTGGCCACAGCGCTGCTGGGCCCCTTGGCACCAAGGGCGATCGCCGCCAGGCCGGTGGCCATGTTGGGGATCATCATCGGCACGGTGAAGGGGCTCACCCGATCGGGACCGCGATCCGCCAGCACATGGGCCTGGGTTTCCATCATCAGCAGCCCGCCCACGCCGGAACCGATGGCCGTGCCCACGCGCTGCTGGTTGGTGTCGTCGATGGTCAGCCCGGCATGGGCCACGGCCTGCTTGGCCGCCACCACACCGAACTGGCAGAACCGATCCCAGCGCTTGGCATCCTTCGGTTCGATGTATCCGGCTGGATTGAAACCCTTCACCTCAGCGGCGAAGCGGCAGGCGTGGCGCGAGGCGTCGAACAGGGTGATGTCGGCCACCCCGTTGCGCCCGCTGCTCAGGCCTTCCCAATAGGAAGCCACGTCGTTGCCGATCGGTGTAACCGCGCCCAGTCCTGTGACGACGACGCGGCGGAGTCCCTCCACCATCGGATCCTCAGGCCTGCTTGTCCAGGATGTACTTGACGGCGTCACCCACGGTGGTAATGCCCTCGGCGGCCTCGTCGGGAATCTCGATGTCGAAGGCCTCTTCCAGGGCCATCACCAGCTCAACGGTGTCGAGGGAGTCTGCGCCCAGGTCGTTCTGGAAGTTGGATTCCGGCTTCACCTCGCCGGCATCCACGCTCAGTTGCTCGACAACGATCGAGCGCACTTTCTCGAAGATCGCTTCCTGTGACATGGCCGCACTGTCGGACGCCGCATCCTACGGGGCGGTCTGCTGGGGGGCTTCAGCTTGGCTGGCCATGCTCCGGCCGCTCGTATGAACAAGGGTGACGGGCATTGAGCCCGCGTGAATTCCTCCCGTCCGCCTTGGGTACCTTGGGTGTCGCGTCCAGAGGCGACATGTCCCACGCCGTCAAGATCTACGACACCTGCATCGGTTGCACCCAGTGCGTGCGGGCCTGCCCTCTCGACGTGCTCGAGATGGTGCCCTGGGATGGCTGCAAGGCCGGCCAGATTGCCTCCTCCCCCCGCACTGAAGATTGCGTGGGTTGTAAGCGTTGTGAAACCGCTTGCCCCACCGACTTCCTCTCCATCCGCGTGTATCTCGGCGACGAGACCACCCGCTCCATGGGCCTGGCGTACTGAAGCGTTCAGCGCTCCTCCCATAAGCTCGAGCCCGGCCCCAAGCCGGGCTTTTTTGTGGCTCGCCTGCGCGGCCGCTTGCACAGCTCACCAGCCCCACCACCCTGAACACCACCTATGTGCGGCATCGTTGCGGTGATCGGTTCCAGGGAGGCAGCTCCCCTGCTGCTGGATGGCTTGCGGCAGCTGGAATATCGCGGCTACGACTCCGCCGGCATCGCCACCGTGGCCGCACGCGGCGCGCTCACGTGCCTGCGGGCCGAAGGCAAGTTGGTGAACCTCACCAACCGCTTTGACCAGAGTGGCGCTGCCGGCCAGTGCGGCATCGGCCACACCCGCTGGGCCACCCACGGCAAGCCGGAGGAGCGCAACGCCCATCCCCACCTCGATGGCCCTGGCCAGGTGGCGGTGGTGCAGAACGGCATTATTGAGAACTACCGCGTTCTGCGGGAACAACTCCAGGCCGAGGGGGTGGTGTTCCGCTCCGAGACCGACACCGAGGTGATCCCTCACCTGGTGAGCCGCCAGCTTGGGCAGCTCCAGGCCGACGGCCGGGCTGCCAGCGGCAGCCTGTTGTTGGAAGCGGTGCAACAGGTACTGCCGCTGTTGCATGGCGCCTACGCCCTGGCGGTGGTGTGGGCCGAGGTGCCCGGAGCCCTGGTGGTGGCCCGCAAGGCGGCACCGTTGTTGATCGGCCTGGGGGAGGGGGAGTTCCTCTGCGCCAGCGACACCCCTGCCCTGGCCGGTTTCACCCGCACGATCCTGCCCATGGAGGATGGCGAGGTGGCCCTGCTCACCCCCCTGGGGATTGAGCTCTACGACGCGGCGGGCAACCGGGTCCAGCGCAGCCCCAGCCTGCTCAGCGGCACCGAGCACGTGGCGGACAAGCGCAGCTTCCGCCACTTCATGCTCAAGGAAATCCATGAGCAGCCCGAAACGGCGGCCCTGTGGGTGGCCCGTCACCTGCCGGAAGACGGCCAGCCCGGGGCCTCTCTGGTGGCCCTACCCCTCGACGACAGCGTGTATGCCGGGGTGGAGTGGATCCAGATCCTGGCCTGTGGCACCAGCCGCCATGCCGCCCAGGTGGGTGCCCACCTGCTGGAGCAACTCGCTGGCATCCCCACCAGCGTGTTCTATGCGAGTGAGTTTCGCTATTCGCCGCCGCCGCTCTCGCCCCACACCCTCACTATCGGGGTCACCCAGTCGGGCGAGACGGCCGACACCTTGGCCGCCTTGGCGATGGAGCGCGATCGGCGGGAGCTGGTGGCGGATCCAGCCTTTGCCCCGCGCCTGCTCGGCATCACCAACCGCCCGGAGAGCTCCCTGGGCCGCATGGTGGATCACATCCTCGATATCGGTGCCGGCATTGAGGTGGGAGTGGCCGCCACCAAGACCTTCCTGGGCCAGCTGTTGGCCTTCTATGGCCTGGCCCTGGCGTTCGCGGAGCGCCGCGGAGGGGGTGTCGGTGGCGGTGGGCCTGAGCAGCTGCGCCAGCTGGCCTCAGCCCTGCGGTTGATTCCGGCCCAGCTCAAGCAGCTCGTGAGCGATCATGACCAGCGCTGTGAGCAGCTGGCCCACCTGTTTGCCGATACCCAGGACGTGATCTTTCTGGGCCGGGGTATCAACTACCCGATCGCCCTCGAGGGCGCCCTCAAGCTCAAGGAGATTAGCTACATCCATGCGGAGGGCTACCCCGCCGGTGAGATGAAGCACGGGCCCATTGCCCTGCTGGATGCCCGGGTGCCGGTGGTGTCCATCGCCGTGCCCGGCGTGGTGTTCGACAAGGTGCTCAGCAATGCCCAGGAGGCCAAGGCACGGGATGCCCAGTTGATCGGTGTGGCGCCGGACTGCCCCGACAGCGAGCTGTTCGACACCCTGCTGCCGGTGCCTGTGGTGGATGAACTGCTCAGCCCACTGCTCACGGTGATCCCGATGCAGTTGCTCAGCTATCACATCGCGGCCCACCGGGGCCTGGATGTAGATCAACCCCGCAACCTGGCCAAGAGCGTCACTGTGGAGTGAGCGAGGCGGGAGTGGCGCCAGTTCCGTCACTGCGGCCGTAGCGGTCTTCGAAGCGCTTGATGTCGTCTTCGCCCAGGTAGGCGCCGCTCTGCACCTCAATCATTTCCACGGGGATCTTGCCGGGGTTCGATAAGCGGTGCTTGGCGCCCAGGGGGATGTAGGTGCTCTGGTTTTCACCCACCAGTTCTTCCACCCCCTCCTTTTCCACCACGGCGGTGCCCTGCACCACGATCCAGTGCTCGGCGCGATGGTGGTGCATCTGCAGGGAGAGGGAGGCGCCAGGGTTCACCACGATCCGCTTCACCTGCCAGCGGCTGCCCTCGGTGATGCCGTCGTAGGAGCCCCAGGGGCGATAGATCTTGCGGTGGGCCTTGCTCTCCCGGGCCCCTTCCCGCTCCAGCAGGCCCACCACCGATTTCACATCTTGGGCCTTATCGCGGTGGGCCACCAGCACCACATCGTCGGTTTCCACCACCACCAGATCTTCAACGCCGAGGCCCACCACCAGGCGGTGCTCACTGCGCAGGTAGCAGTTGCGGGAGGCCTCGCTGATCACGCGCCCCCGCAGCACGTTGCCATCGGCATCCTGATCGGCGGTTTCCCACAGGGCGCTCCAACTGCCCACATCACTCCAGCCCGCCTCCAGCGGCAGCACGGCCCCGAGGGTTGTGCGCTCCATCACGGCCACGTCGATGGCCACGTTGGGGCAGCTGCCGAAGGCTTCGCGCTCGAGGCGCAGGAAGTCGAGGTCGGGAGAGTCATGCTCCAGGGCTGCGCGGCAGGCGCTCACCACCTCAGGGGCGAGCCGTTCCAGTTCCGCCAGGATGGCGCTGGCCCTGAACAGGAACATGCCGCTGTTCCAGGTGAACCGGCCCGTGGCCAGGAACTGTTCGGCGGTGGCGCGATCGGGCTTCTCCACGAAGCGGGCGATCGGCACGGCGCTGGGGCTGCTGCCGGCACCGGTGCTCAGGGGCTCGGCGGCCTCGATGTAGCCATAGCCGGTTTCCGGGGCCGTGGGCACAATCCCGAAGGTCACCAGTTGGCCGGCCTCAGCGGCGGGCATAGCTGCCACCACGGTGTCGCGGAAGCGGGCGGCGTCGCGAATCACGTGATCGGCGGCCAGCACCAGCAGCAGGGGGTCTTCGCCATGGGCAGTGGCCTGCAGGGCTGCCACCGCCACGGCAGGAGCGGTGTTGCGCCCCATCGGTTCCAGCAGGATTGCCGCCGGCTCCACGCCGATTTGGCGCATCTGCTCGGCCACGATGAAGCGGTGGTCTTCGTTGCAGATCAGCAGCGGGGCTGCCAGCCCCGCAATCCCATCCAGCCGCTGGTGGGTTTGCTGCAGCAGGGTGTCCTCACCATCGCCGGCCAGGGCCCAGTACTGCTTGGGGTAGCTGGCACGGGAGAGAGGCCACAGCCGAGTGCCCGTGCCGCCGCAGAGGATCACCGGAACCAGGGCCGCCATGGGATTGAGCGAGTACCCCTATTTCACTCCAGAACGGAGCGGAGATGGGGGCTCGCTGCGGGTCTGCGCAGAGATGGGGGCGGCTGTTCTGCGCGGCCTCTGCCGTTCTGTACAGCCTGTACAGGTTTTAGGAGCGGGCCGGAGCGCCCCATGGCCTTCGCGCTGGCTCAGGTTCCATCGGCTGCCTTGGCCGATGGTTCACGCGGATCGGCGAGCTCCAGCAGCCCTGGCGGTGGGGTGATGCCGATCCAGCCCTCGTCCAGGTGCACGCTGGGCACGATGGCCTGCACGAAGGGGATCAGCAGGGGCTGCTGGCCGCCGGAGGCCAGCTCCACCTCCAGCAGGTCGTTGCCGGCATGGAGCAGGTCTTTGACGCGGCCGATCACCTGGCCGCTGGCCTCCAGGCGCACCTCCAGGCCCACCAGATCGAGCAGGTGGAATTCGCCCTTGGCCAGCTTCGGGCGGTCGGCGGCGGGCACCAGCAGTTCCTGGCCCACCAGGTTTTCGGCGTCGCTGCGGCTGTTGATGCCCTCGATCCGCACCACGTAGAGCGCTTTGCCCGGCAGCTGCCGGCCGCTGAGCAGGTTGATCTCCTGGTCTGGCCCTTGGCGCTGGCGCAGCCAGCGGCGCCCAGGCCTGGTGAAGCGCTCTGGGAAATCACTGAGGGGATTGATGCGCACCTCGCCCTGGAGGCCCTGGGCGGCCACGATCCGGCCCACCACCATCAGCTCTCCGTCCGTCATCACACCCAGCCCTGTGCCCTCAGCCTCGATAATGGCCCCACGACTGGGCCTCCCCATGGCTGACACCCTGCCGATCCTCCCGGGCTCCACCGTGGTGGTGCGCGACGGCCGCTCCATCTACAACGGCTACAAGGGCTTCGTGCAGCGCATCAGCGGCAGCCGTGCTGCCGTGCTGTTCGAAGGCGGCAACTGGGACAAGCTGGTCACGATGCCGATCCAGCTGCTCGAGCAGGTCTGAAGCCCAGCGCCTCCAGGGCGGAGCGGGCCGCATCCTGTTCCGCCTGGCGGCGGGAACCGCCCCAGCCCTCGCCCAGGATCTTGCTCCCCAGCTGCACGTGGCAGTGGAAGCGGCGGGGATCGGCGTGCACCTGGCTCACCTGGTTGCAGCTGTAGCTGGGCAAACCCCGCTTTCCGGCCTGGCTCCATTCCTGCAGGGCGGATTTCCAGTTGTGGCGGTGTGGGTCGGCCTCCAGTTCCGCGGCGGCCCCCTGCCAATGGGGGGTGAGCCACTGCAGCACCGGTTCGAGGCTGCCCCAGATGCGGTAGAGCGCTCCGATCACGGCCTCACAGGCTTCGGCCCGCAGGGTGGCCCGCCCGGCTTGGTCGCCGGCGGCGATGGGGCCGATGCGCAGAGCCGCCTCAATGCCGCACTGGCTGCCCAGCTGCGCGAGCCACCGGTCGCTCACCAGCTGGGCCCGCAGGGCTGAGCTCTGGCCAACGGAGAGCTGGGGGTAGTGGCACTCCAGAAATTCTGAGGCGGCCAGCCGCAGCACGGCATCCCCTAGGAATTCCAGCCGTTCGTGGTGGATGGCGAGGCCGGCGGAGGTGTGGGTGAGGGCCTCGTCGAGGGGGGCGAGTTGGGCCTCCACGGATGGAGGGTTGGCCTGGTGGGGCAGCTCCAGGCCCAGGGCTGCCAGGAACCCCAGCAGCTGTTCGCGGCGCTCGGTGTTCATGGCGCTGGGCTGGTCAGGAAAGGGGTGAAAGCAGGACGTAAGCCGGGTTCTGTTCTCCCGCCGGCATGCCGGCGGGGGGTGATCATCTGTCTGGGACCGCCGTTACCGACGGCCTCGAGCGGCGCACTTGAAGCGGGACGGGTGTCATGGCCAACCGTTGTCCCTGGGCCTTGCTCCCAGCCGGGGTTTACCGAGCCAGCACCTCTCGATGCTGCTGGTGCGCTCTTACCGCACCTTTGCACCCTTGCCTGTGCTCCCGGGGGAGCCATCGGCGGTGTGTTTCTGTGGCACTCTCCTCACGGTCACCCGCACTGGGCGTTACCCAGCAAGCCTGGCCATTGGGGAGCCCGGACTTTCCTCAACCGACGCGGGCGCCGGTTGCGATCACCTCGCCTGCTTTCAAGCCCCATAATGCCGCTGCACGGGGCTGTAGCTCAGCCGGATAGAGCGACGGTTTCCTAAACCGTAGGTCGTGGGTTCGAGTCCCGCCAGCCCCGTTGCTTCAAATCCCTTCCGCTGCAAGGGTCTTCGGAGAAGACGGGCCCCGAAAATCGGTCCTGCTGGGGCCCTGGAATTAGGCAAAAAGCTAGGCAAATCGTCACCGATCGACCACGATTAGGCAAGTGATTAGGCAAATTTGGCGCCCGCTTCCGACCGCTGGCTGACCCGGCAAAACGCTGCCCTGAGGCTGAGGGGCCACGGCGTGAGCCTCGACTTGTCGGGGTCACGGTTGCGGTTGCGGGCGACCATGCCGCCGCGCCCCGGTGATCCCCCCGGCACCGGCCTGAAGCAGCACCGGATCAGCACGGGCCTCTCCTATCCCGATCAGGCCAGCGAGGCCCTCCAGTTGGCTGAGCGGCTCGGCAACGCACTGGAGCGGCACCGGGTTGGCAGTGAGGACTTCGACTGGGGGCCCTGGCTCCCGAAGGCGCGCAAGCCTCAGCCCCAGCCGGAACCTGACCCGGAGGCTGCTGATGGCCCCGAGGTGATCAGTGGCCGCCGAGCCATCCGTCTGACCCGGGAGTGGTGGGGGAAGCAGCGTCGGCGGGGCCCATCGGCCGAGGACAGCTGGAAGGTGGACTACGACGCACCCCTGGCGCCCTTGCTCCCGATCAGCTCCCTGCAGCCGGCCCATCTGGTGGCGCTGGTGGAGGCCACCACAGCCGAGAGCCGTTCCCGTCGCCGTGCCTCCCAGGCAGCGTCAACCGTGGCCAGAGCATTGGACTGGCCCGAGGAGCTGGTGTCCCAACTGCGGGAACTTGGCAAGGGCTACAGCGCTGCCCGAAGCCAGTCCCCTCGGGAGCTGCCCCGTGACGCGGAGATCGAAGCCTTGATCGATCGCCTCTCGGCTGCCTGGCAGTGGCCGGTGGCGGTGGCGGCTGCCTATGGCTGCCGGCCCCATGAGGCCCTTCTGTTTGCAGAGGTGCAGCCCTCCGGCCTGCTGCGCATCGCCGATGGCAAGACCGGGGCGCGGCAGTCCCTTGCCCTGCCGCCGGATTGGATCGAGCGTTGGTCGCTGCACCACAAGCGGCTGCCGGCCTTCAATGCCGAGCGCAGCCACCGCGATGTGGGGGCTCTGATGGGCCAGGCGTTCCGTCGCGCCGGTGCCACCTTTCAGCCCTACGACCTGCGCCATGCCTGGGCCGTGCGGGCGATCCACAACCCGAAGATCTCCCCATCGCTGGCCGCCAAGTCGATGGGCCACAGCCTGGCGGTGCACAGCAGCGTCTACCAACGCTGGTTTGACGCCCATGAGATGGAATCGCTGCAGGCGGTCCTTAGCGGAGCGTCCTGAGATAGCGCTCGACGTTCACCAGATAGGCATGGCGTCTGCCAGATGGTGAAGGCAGTTGGCGGTAGCAATCGGGTGGAAAACCTCCACGCAAGATCCGGTACTTGAGTGCCCTCGCTGATGAGAAGTGCAGCAGCTCTGCGGCCTCGCGCAGTGGCAACCAGGGACTGCTTTTGCGTGGCGCTGGTGGATGTTGTGCCGTCAGCAGTGTGAGCTGTGCTGACAGCCTGGTGAGTTGTTCGTTCAGGTCAGCAACCACCCGTTCCATCTTCGAGAGATCTGCCTCCATGGCTCACCCCCCGGTTCCAAGGTTGCTGACCACCAGCAGCAGGTTGCTGAGCTGAAACAGCAGCACCAGCCACAACTGGCGCTCCAGGCTGTTGAGCCTGCTGACTTCGACGACCACCGTGCGCCGACGCGTGCGGCAAAAGGCTGGAAGCTCCGGGCGGCGCCCAATGGCGCCGATGCCGTTGTGGGGAGGACGGGTGCCCATCAGAACGGCACCTCGGTGTTGCTGATGGGAGTGCCGCTCCAGCCCTGGTTTCCAGTGGGGGGCGCGTCTGTCGCTTGGGTTGAAGCTGCCGGGCTGGCGCCCTGGGGTGCAGCTGAACTGGCGGCAGGGCCGGCAGTGGCCGCGCTTTCGGCTCGGCTGCCGAGCAAGGCCAGGCGATCGACCTTCACCAACGCCTTGCTGCGGCGCTCCCCGGTGTTGCGATCGGTCCACTGCTCGCTGGTCATGCGGCCGACCACACCGATCAGCGAGCCCTTGCGGACGTAGTCCGCAGCGACCTGGGCCTGCTTGCCCCAGATCTCGAGGTTGAACCAGTCCGGCTCCTCATCCCGACTGGGGCGGTTCACCGCCAGGGTGAGGTTGGTGACCACCGTGCCGCCTTCAAAGAAGCGGGTTTCGGGATCACGGCCGGCGCGGCCGACCAAGGTGATCGTGTTGATGCTCATCGCTGAATGGCAGAGGTCTGGTGGGCTGCGGCCTGGCGGGCCTGCAGCAGGGAGGGGAGCCCCATGGCTGGATGGGTGCGGAGCAGTTCATGGATGGCGCCGCTCCAGCTGAGTTCGTGCTGCTGGGCGAAGGCCCGCAGCTTCACGTAGGTGTCGGTGTGCAGCGCCACGCACTTCTTGTGGCGTCCCAGCGGCAGGCGCAGCGGCCGTGAATTGGAGAGGGCCTGCCCCATCAGCTCAGCGGTGGTTGGGCAGCAGCGCTGGCCTCGAGTTGCTGCAGGCGGCGGTTGATCAGGGTCCAGAGCTTCTCGGCTCCGTCATCGCTGAGTTGGCCTTCCGCCAGTAGGCGATTGACCCGCTGGCGGGCGTTCTCCAGCGCTTCTGCGCTGCCGAGCTTGGGGATCTCCAGCACGGCGGTGCTGACCAGCTCCGCCTGCGTGGGCTGCTCCGCGGGCGGGCCGGGCTCAGGAGCTGCTGTTGCGGTGAGCTCGGCCTGCTGCAGTGGCTCCTCACGGTGTTCTTCCGTCGTGGGATCGGCCTGCTTGGCGGCTGCAGTTGTTCGCCGCGGGCTGCGGCGTGCTGGGGCCGTCTCTGCTGCCGGAGCTGTGTTGGCTGCGGCGCTGGCCTCAGCCGGCTCGATCTGCACGGGTGTGGGTAAGGCCACTGGCGGCGCGGGCCGTGGTTCCGGCCTGGCCGGTTCCACCGCATCGACCACAACGGCTTGAACGTCGGCCACCTCCTCCTGCGTCATCAGCCCGAGGCTGATTTCCGGGCAGTAGACCTTCACCCAGAAGGCCGCGGCCCGGTAGCGCAGCATCTGGCCGGTCATCGACTGCCACTTGCTGGTCTCCTTGCCGTGGCGGTCTGGCCTGCTCCACCAGCCTTCCCGCTTGGCCATCTCGATGCTGATCGTCTGGCCCTCCAGCACCTCGCCGGTGGCCTTGTTGCGGGCCACCGCATGGCAGCTGCTGGGGTTGTCCTTGTCGTCGAAGACGAAGCGCAGCGGCGTGAAGCGGCCGCTGGCGTTGACCGTGGCGATCAGAAAGGAACTGGACCAGCTGGGCTTGCCGTGAATCGGGGTCATGTTCTGCATGACCACCAGGGGCGAGAGCCCCATCCGGGCAGCAATCTCCAGGGCGATCAGCGAATTGGAGAGCCCCTGCTGGCCCCGGTAGTCGCTGGGGACCATGGTGCTGGTACAGAGGGCCTGGGCCATCCGCTGGGCGGCTTCAAAGGCGGCGATGCCGGAGAAGACGCCGCTGCTGATGTCGGCAGGCTGCGTTGCCCGCGGAGGTGGCGCGGCCGTGGTCAGCGCGCTGCTGGTGGGCGAGAGCTCAGTCATGGGGGGGGCAGATCGAGGGGTGCAGGGGCAGAGCAGACCGGTCAGAACAGGGCGAGCGAACCGGGATTAATCGCCTCGCTCTCGGGAGCGCGAGAAGATGCGGGTAAATGGCGGAATGGCTGGCGGCCGTGGCTCGGCCAGGTGCCGCTGGCCTGGCATTCGGCAATCCGCCGGAAGGCCTCTTCCCGCCGCTCCAGGCCGATGGCGATGTCCTGCTCGTCAAAGACCAGCAGGGCGCAATCGAACGGCTCCTCCCACTCAAAGGCGATCAGGCCCAGCTCCTTGGGCATGGCCCCGGTGCGATCGGCATGGCCCAGGGCCAGGTGGGCAAGCTGCAGGTCGTAGGCCAGATCCTTGGCCTGCCAGTAGAAGCGGCGGGGCACGGCCGAGCGGGTTTTCTTGAGATCGAACAGCCGCCCATCCGTGGTGACCACATCGGGCAGGCAGCGGCAGGGCCGCCCGGCGGTGTCCTCCCAGAAGTGGGGCTGCTGGGAGTGATGGGGATCCAGGGCGGCGAGCACCTCCCCGATCACCGGGTCCCGGCGCAGGGAGGCGGCCACCGCCAGGGCCTGCTCCACCAGCTCCTGGCTCACTGGCGTCAGGCCGGCGGCCTGGGCCGCGGCGCAGTTGGCCGCTCCGGCCTTGGTGTTGCGGGCGATGGTGGAGAAGACCGCAAAGCGCTGCTCCAGCACGAACGGCGGCGTCAGCAGGGCGTCGACCAGATCCCCTTTGACCATGTCGGCGCTGGGCTCAAATGGCTTGGCGCCGGGGCCAAAGCGATGCCACCAGGCCTGCATCGTGCCGGTGACCGCTGCCTTGAGCGCCGTGGGGGACCAGGCCGGATGGGCGTGATAGTCGCTCGGCTTCATCGCGCCAGCAGGCATTCGGGATTGAGCACCCCCAGCACCAGCAGGTAGGCCTCCTGCGCTGAGGGGCAGGAGCCGGACTCCAGGCTTGCCCCCTGCTCATGCAGCAGGGTGGCGCTGTAGAGCCCATCGCTGGAGCGGTAGAAGCTCACAGCCAACCCCACCTCCTGGAGGCTGAGCGGTGGGCGCGGCGAGAGGCCACTCCATTGGGCCTGCCAGCGGCTCAGCGCCTGGCTGAGCGCAGCCTGGCAGCGGAATAAATCGGCAAGCGCTGCTGCGGCCGCGAAGCTGCCATCACGGGTTGTGGGCATAACGGAGGGCGAGACGGACAGGGCCAGCGTTCCCCTTACGCGGGCCCGAGACGACCAGAAGGTAATCCTCTCGCGAGCCCTGAATCAAGAGCCATGCCAAAGCTGCATCACTTCTTGCGGCGACGGTTGGCCTGCGCGCTCGTGCCGGCCAGGTTGGCCTCCCAGCCGTCGAGCAGCCGCTGCAGGAGGGGGAGTGTTTCAGCGCTGAGGGGTTCGCTCTGCAGCAGGGCTCCTTCGATCTCCAGCTGCTGCTCGGTGCTGAGGTCTCGGCCAACGCTCAGCAGCTGCACCATGGCCGTGACGGGCCGCAGCTTGTGCTCTTGGACGAGGGCCAGGTAGCGCGCGTTGAGCTGCTCAAACCCCAGTGGGACCTCGTCATCGGCGTCCCCGGGCCACAGCTCGTCTGGGCCCTGGAGATTGCCGATGTAGCAGGCAAACCAGTCTTCCGGACCCCAGGGGGTGCCGTCCTCGCGCAGCACCGGTTTGGCCGCGGCGACCCGTTCCTTGAGCAAGGCATCGCTGATCCGGCCGCGCTGTTTGCTGGCCAGGGCCTGGTTCAGGGCTGCCAGCTGCAGGAACGTGCTGGGCTGGGCCTGCTTGATCTGGGCGTTCTCGAGGTTGGCCCACTGGCCGCTGGAGACCCGCAGACCAGGCGGAATCAGCTCAGGGCAGGCCTTGGCCCAGTCCTGCGGGGTGGTGATCACCCAGCCGTTGGCCTTGCGCCAGTTGCGCAAGAAGCGACCGAAGATCTCGCGGGCTTGAGCCAGCTGAGCATGCAGATCCGGCATGGGTTTTGCGAGAGATGAAGGCACGGATCCTCGATCGCGAGAGCCGCATTCTGCCCCAACTTCGCTCCACCAGTGGTGATCTGTGACGCCATGGCAACTCCCCAGTGACAGCACCGTGACTGCGCCATGGCGGCGATCCGGCGCGGCCTTTGCTCTGCACCCCTGCAGCGCAACTGCGGCTATCGGCCAGGGAGCTGCAGCAGCGTGCAGGCCTCCGGTAGGGAGCGCGCCACCCCGGCCAGGCCCCCCAGCTGCTGCACCACCGCCAGGAACTGCTGCTGCTCCGCCGTGGGCTTACTCCGCACGGTCTTGATCTCCATGGCGCAGAACACCGCCAGGGTTTGACCCAGGTGCTCGGGGCCAATCGTGAGCTGACGCAGGCCGATCAGGTCGCTGCTGCCGGGGCAGAGCCCGTAGGTGACCAGCCGGCCCCGCCCATCGCGCAGGGCGCCGACGTTGTTGCGCCACAGCCGCACGGGTCCCTTGCCCAGCTCCAGGCGGATGCGTTGCTGCAGCTCCTGCTCGCTCATGCCAGATGGCGCCAGTGTCCCTTCGTTTGCCGGGCGGCCAGCACGTGCCGCGCCCAGCCCCTGGGGTTCTTCATGCCGCGGCGCTGGCCCAGGGCCAGCAGCTCCTCGAGGCTGGTGGCCTCCAGCTGCTCGCGCCTGCGCTGCTGCTTCAGCTCGGCGGCACTCACCTCCTGCAGCTCCCCGGCCAGCACGGCAAAGGAGCGCTGCTCGGGTCGGAACTGGTGGCCGCACTCGAGGCAGCGCGCCGCTGCTGAGCCCATGGCGCAGAAGCAGAGAGGGCAGGTTTTCACCGAGGGGGCCCGCTGGCGCTCCCGCCTGCGCACGCCCTCCAGGGACCAGTGGCGCTCCTCGAGGTGATGGCCCAGGCGGGCGATGTTGCCAACGTGATCGAGGATCACCGCCTGCTTGCCGGCCTGGGGCCGCAGGCAGCGGCCGATCATCTGCAGGTGCAGGGCTTCGCTCTGGGTGGGCCGCAGCAGGATGCAGCCGCCGACGGAGGGCACATCGACCCCTTCGCCGATCAGGGCGCAGGAGGTGAGCACCTGCAGCTCGCCGCTGCCCAGCTGCTCCAGCCGCTGCCGGCGGGCGCTGGCCTCAAGTGAGCCATCGATGCAGGCGGCCGCGATCCCCTGGCTGCAGAAGGCTTCGGCGACGGCCTGGGCATGGGCCACCGAGCAGCAGAAGGCGATGGCCGTTTGGCCCGGCAGGTGCTGGCGGTAATGGCTGACGGCATCCCCCAGGATGCGCGTTCCTCCCAGGGCAGAGGCGGCCTGGCGCAGGTCGTAATCGCCCAGTCGCCGCCGCAGCTGCTGGGCTTCAAAGCCGGACGGGGGTGCAAACACCCGGGCCTCGGCCAGAAAGCCCTGGGCGGTGAGCCAGGCTGCGCTGGGCCCGAGCACGAGTTCGGAGTAATAGGCGCCGAGGCCGCAGCCATCGCTGCGTACCGGTGTCGCGGTGACCCCTAGCAGGTGGGCACCGTGGAAGTGCTGGATGATCCGGCTCCACTGGCCTGCCGTGCTGTGGTGGGCCTCGTCGATCACCAGCAGCTGGAACAGATCGGGCGGCAGCTGCGGCAGCCGGCGGCACAGGCTGCCGACGGAGGCCACCTGCACCGGTGCCGCCAGGTTCATGGCCCGGCCGGCGGCGATCAGGCCGTGGCGCACCCCCAGGGCCTCAAGGGACCTGGAGGCCTGCTCCAGCAGTTCGACCCGGTGCACCAGCACGGCGATGCGGTTGCCCCGCTCGGCGGCCTGTTGGGCGATGTGGGAGAAGACCACCGTTTTGCCGCCACCGGTGGGCAGCACGAACAGCACGGCCCGGTGGCCGGCCCGGAAGGCCGCACGGAGCTGCTCGACGGCCTGCTGCTGGTAGGGGCGCAGTGCGGGGGCCACAGACACCAGGGTTCACGGCACACTAGCTCTCGCGAGTGCGAGAAGTACAGTCTCGCCGCCCTGCGCCCTCCCCATGAAGCGTGTTCAGCTCCAGCTCCCTGATCCGGTGGTGGCCTGGATCGATGCCCAGGCCGATGGCATCGAAAGCCGGGCATCTTTCATTCGCCGCTCCATCGTTGGCCTGATGAAGGCCGAGCAGCGGCGCCAGCAGCTCAGTTCAGCCAGCAGCGCCGATCACCCGTTCCGGCCTGACGGCGCTGGAGAGCGTTGATGGCGCTGCGCCCTCTGGCCGCCGCCGATGGCCAGTGGCCGCGGCTGTTGATGGAGCTGGCAGGCCTCAAGCCTGAGCAGCTGCAGAACCGCCACCAGCCCTGTCCCGCCTGCGGCGGAACCGACCGCTATCGCTGGGATCAGGACGCAGGTGCCGGGGGCTGGTTCTGCAACCAGTGCGGTGGCAAGGACCGGCGCGGCGGGGGCGGCAACGGGCTGGATCTGCTGCTGCGCCTCACCGGCTGGGACCTGGCAACCGCCGCCCGCCGCATCGAAGCCCATCTGGGGTTGCCGGCTGCCCACTCCCCGGCTCCCGGTCGCCGCAGCGCGGCGGGCCGGCCCCTGCGCCTCCCGGATCAGCCGCCGCCGGATGCGCCACCGCCGGAGCTGGGCCGTGCCACCGCCCAGTGGTGTTATCGCAATGGCCAGGGGGAGCCCCTGTTCTGGGTGCAGCGTTTGGAGCTGCAGCAGAACGGCAAGCGGCGCAAGGCCTTTGTGCAGCGCACCTGGCTCGATGGCGGCTGGCATTTCCCCTCGCGCCGGGATCCGTTTCGCTCGGACTGGCCGGCCCCACGGCCGCTCTACCGGTTGCCGGAACTGGAGCGTCGTCCCTGGGCGGAGGTGTTGATCACCGAGGGCGAGAAGGCGGCCGAGGCCGCCGCCCTGCTGTTCCCCGATCTGGTGGTGCTGAGCTGGTGCGGCGGCAGCCAGGCCCTGCAGGCTGTGGATTGGACCCCCCTGGCCCAGCGGGCGGTGACGCTCTGGCCCGATGCCGATGGGCCCGGCCGCGAGGCGATGGCCACCCTCTCGGCCCTGCTGCTGGAGCTGGATTGCACCGTGGCGGTGGTGCTGCCGCCGGGCTGCACGGAGAGCGACTGGGATCTGGCGGATGCGCCCGGTGCCGACGGCTGGGACCTGGCGGATGCCGATTGGACGCCCGCCGAAGCGCAGGCCCATCTCCAGCGCCATCGCCGCCCGGTGCGCAGGCCTGCCCCGGCTGCTGCCGCCTTAACGCCGGTGCTGGCTGCTGAACCTCCGGCCCCTGCCGGCGGAGAGGCCCGGCAGCCCGCTGCTGCGGCTGGTGATCCCTTTGCCTGCCTGGGCTACGACAGCGATGGCTACTACTACCAACCCCACTCCACCGGTCAGGTGGTTCGGCTGGCGGCGTCGTCCCACGGCGGCATGAACCTCTGCCGCCTGGCGCTGCTCTCCTACTGGGAGACCCTCTATCCCTCCCGCAGCGGCGTCAACTGGACGGCGGCCGCGTCGGACCTGTTTGCCCGGCAGGCCGCCGTGGGGATCTTTGATCCGGACTGCCTGCGGGGCCGCGGCGCCTGGAGCGACGCGGGGCGCTCCGTGCTCCACCTGGGCGATCGGCTGGTGGTGGATGGCCGCAGCCAGCCGATCACCGAGCCCTTTCGCTCCCGCTTCCACTACCAGCGCGGGCCAGCGATCCAGCTGCCGGATGAGGCCTCACCGCTGAGCGACCAGGAGGCGTTCCTGGTGCTGGCCATGGCCGAGCGCTTCCACTGGGAAATCCCGGCCTCTGCCCTGTTGCTCGCTGGCTGGGTCGCCCTGGCGCCCATCTCCGGGGCCCTGCGCTGGCGGCCCCATCTGTGGCTGACGGCCGCGGCTGGATCAGGGAAGTCGACCTTGCTGGAGCGCTTTGTGGGGGTGCTGCTCGGGGATTTCTCGCTGCCGGTGGTGGGCAACACCACCGAGGCCTTCATCCGCCAAGCCCTGCGCTCCGATGCGCTCCCCGTGGTGATCGACGAGGCCGAGAGCAACGAGAAATCGGATCAGCAGCGGGTGCAGCAGATCCTGGCGCTGGCCCGCTACGCCTCCAGCGAGACCCGAGCCTCCATCGGCAAGGGGGCGTCCACCGGGGAGGTGCAGCGCTTTCGGGTGCGCTCGATGTTTCTGCTCAGCAGCATCTCCACGGCCCTGCGCCAGGGGGCGGACCGGCGCCGCTTCTCCCAGCTGACGCTGCGCAATCCCGCCGAGCTGCCGGCCCGGGAGCGCCAGCGGCACTGGGAGGAGCTGGACCGGGACCTCGATGCCTTGATCACCGCTCCCTATGCCGCCCGCCTGCTAGCCCGCACGGTGGAGCTGATTCCCAGCATCCGCCAGTCGGTGCGGGTGTTTTCCCGGGTGGCGGCCGCCCATTTCGACTCTCAGGCCCTCGGGGATCAATACGGAACCCTGCTGGCTGGCGCCTGGGCGCTGCAGTCGATGCGGGTGCCCACCGCGGCGGAGGCCCAGGCCCTGATTGATGGCAGCGACTGGAGCAGCTTTCAGCAAAGCATCGGCCTGCCGGATGAACGGCGCTGTCTCAATCGCATCCTTCAGTACGAGCTGCGGGTGGAAACCGAGGACCGCAGCCACAACCGCACCGTGGGGGAGCTGGTGGAGACGATCACGATGCCGGGCGGGCTGGATCCGGTGAGCGCGCGCCATGCCGAGGAGATCCTTTCGCGCCACGGCATGCGTATTCAGGAGGGGCATCTGCTGGTGAGCAACACCGCCGAGGCCATTGCCCGCATCCTGGAGGACACCCCCTGGGGCTCCAGCTGGAGCACGATCCTGGCCCGTTTGCCGGGGGCCCAGCCCACGGCCAACTCCGTGCGCTTCAAGGGGGCGGGAGCCAAGGCCCGGGCCTGCTCGATTCCGCTGGCAAGCCTCTGAGTCGCTTGCGTCACCCCCGATAGGCGAGCCGTGGCGGAACGGTGCGTGGCCCCTGTTCCCGGCTGCTACTCCTCTAGATCCGTTGCGCCGCAAGGACTGGAACGGCTGGAACCGGTGGAACGCCTCCGGCGGCCACCTCCCCTGACGATCGGCCGTGCGGGATTGGCGCCCGCTTCTGTGGAGCTCTTCTGGGTCTCTCTCTTTATCTCTCGAGGATCAGCGTTCCATCCGTTCCACCACGGCCTGATCGCCTGGGGGAGCGCCGATCGCTTTGGAACAGGGAGTGTTCCGCAGCGATCCAGCTGTTCCAGGGGATGGCTGCAGGGGCTGACTGCTGTGGAGCCGGCTAGGGCTGCCACGGGCCGCAGCCCCATGCCTGCGTTACGCTCTCGGGAGACCTGAATAGCTGGGGTTGATCGCTGCCCTGCTGTTCGCCTGGTGAGGACACGCTCTCCCGTGGCTGCCCGCTCCCCCTTGCCCCCTGCTTCTGGCGCTTCAGTTGCAGCCTCGGAGCGGGCTGTGGATCCGGTGGAGGAGCTCCGCGGCGCGGCGTCCCATCAGGACGACGACGGCCAGCCCCACTGGCCGCCAACGCCGCTGGATCCGTCGCGGCCGGTGGGCAAGGGCAATCCGCCGCGCGCGCGGCGCGCCCCGGCGCATCGCCCCCGTGCCAGCCACATGGAGGTGGAGCAGCGCATTGCCGAAGCCCAGCTGTGGATCGCTCAGCGATTGCCACTGGTCCAAATGAGGGAAAAAGCAGCCCAAAACTGGGGGGTCAGCAATATCAAAACCGTGAGCCGCTACCTCGCCATCGCCCGCGAGCGGATGGTGGAGGAGCTGATCTCAGACCGGCGCCGGCACCAGGCCGAGCAGATCTTTGCCCTCAACGACTGCGCCCGCCGGGCGATGGATGCTGAGCAGTTTTCAGCGGCTGTGGGTGCCTTCCGGGTGATTGCCGAGATCGGCGGCCTGCTGCGGGCCCCGATCAAGCCGCCGGAGGCCAAGGGCTGATGCCAGGCCTGCTGCTCGATCCGACCTCTGACCTGTGGGCGGACTGGGGCCTGCTGGGCGTTCCCGATCCCGATCGCCTCCCTACAGATCAGACCGTCCCACGGCGCTTCCGGGAGTTCATCGCTGCCGCCTACCCCGGCTACGCCTTTCACACCTGGGCCGAGCGCCTGATCGCCCTGCTGCAGCGGGTGGCCGATGGGGAGCTCAACCGCCTGATCGTCTGCTGCCCGCCTCGGCTGGGTAAATCGCTGCTGGTCTCCAAGCTCTTCCCGGCCTACTGGGTGAGCCGCTACCCGCAGCGCTTCTGCGCCATCGCCTCCTATTCCGCAGAACTCGCCTATGCCCATAGCCGTGAGGCCCGGCACTACTACCGCTCGGTAGGGCATGCCCTCTCCAAGGACTCCACCGCTGTTGGCAACTGGCTCACCCCCGAGCGCGGCGGCTGCATCGCCGCCGGCGTGCGCGGGCCGTTTACCGGCAAGGGCTACGCGCTGGGGATCATCGATGACCCCTACAAGGGTCCAGAGGACGCCAACTCCGCTAGCCAGCGCCAGAAGCTGATCGAGTGGTTTCAGTCGGTGTGGCTCACCAGATCAGAGCCTGGGGTGAATGGCGCTGCCGCCGGTGCCCAGGTGGTGGTGCTGACCCGCTGGCACCAGGACGATCTGATCGGTTGGTTGCTGGGCCAGGAGAGCGGCGATGCCCCGCAGCACTGGCATGTGCTCAACCTGCCGGCCACCTGTGAGCCGCCCCAGCAGCAGCTGAAGTTCCCGGCCACCTGCACCGTTGAACCTGACTGGAGGCAGCCGGGGGAACCCCTCTGCCCGGAACGCTTCCCACTCTCTGAGCTGGAGCAGATCCGCATCCGCGCCGGTAGCTACTGGTGGAACGCGCTGTATCAGCAGCGCCCCTCACCGGCAGAGGGCTTGCTGTTCCAGCGGCAGTGGCTGCGCCTTATCCCGGCCCAGGGCCACCAGCGCTATGCACCACTGGTGCTCAGCTGCGACCTGAGCTTCAAGGGCGGGGAGGGGAACGACTACTGCGGCTTTGTGCTGCTGGGCCTCCACGCGGACAACCCAGTGCGTCACCCCGTTGCAGAGGCCAAGGCGCGGGGGCTGCAGCTGCACCGCACGGCAGCCAATGTCCAATCGACAGCGGCAACCAATCCAGACCCACAACCCTCCTCTGGCGGGATCACGGTGCTGTGGAGCCAGCACCAGCGCCTGGATCTGCCGGGGGTGCTGGCGTTCCTGGGCCGCATCCTGGCTGATCTCAACCAACAGGGCCTGGCACCTGATGCGGTCCTGGTGGAAGACGCGGCCAATGGACCGGCGGTCTGCCAGCTGCTGCAGCGCCAGATCCCGGGGCTGATTGCGGTACGGCCGGTGGGCAGCAAGCTCAGCCGCGTCCATGCCGTGGCCCCGCTGCTGGAGGCCGGCCAACTGGCTTTTTGCCCGGGCAATGACGCCCTGATCAGCGAGCTGTTGGGCTTCCCCAATGCCGCCCATGACGACCTGGTGGATGCCTTCTGCCAGGGGGTGATCTGGCTGCAGCACCGCCACTGGCGCGGCCAGGGCAAAGCGCCCCCCAGGCCCCTGCTCTTCTCCCGCTGAGGGGGCAGAGCCCCCCTTCCCATTTCCTCACCACCTGCTCGCTGTTTTTGCCATGAGCCCTGCTCCCGCCAACCACTGCCCCCGGCCGTTGCAGTCAGTGCCGCTGCGCACCAGGGGTATCGCCAGCCGTCGCTCCAGCGGCTGCCGTCAGCGGCCTGGGGGCTCGCCCCATGCGGCTGCTGATGCGTTGGTGGTGCAGCACCTGCCCTTTGCTGCCCGAGTTGCCGCCAACTACGCCCGCCGCACCGGCCACCCCAGAGAAGACCTCGAGCAGTTGGCCGCGATCGGGCTGATCAAGGCCTCACGCCGCTACGACATCCAGCGCCCTGGCCGCAGCCCCAACCACTTCATTGCCTACGCCAGGCCATTCGTGAACGGGGAGATCACCCACTACCTGCGCGACAAGGGCTTCTTGATTTCGGTGCCGGGTCGCTGGCGGGAGCTGCATGCCCGCGGGCAGAAGCTGCTGCGCCAGGGCGTTCCACCCCAGCAGATCCCAGCACAACTGGGCCTGAGTTCTGAGCGCTGGGCTGAGATTGCAGCGGCCTGCTCGGTGCGGGTGGTGGCGATGGCGATCACCGCAGAAGACGACCGGCAGCCCTGAGCGCACTGCGGCAACAGCCATCAGCCGCATCCCCTGCTGTTGGAGCCGCCATCGCCCATTCCGCTCCACCCCCAACTGCAGGCCCTGCTGCCGCGCCTGCAGCTGGTGCAGGACTGCTGGCACCTGCTGGCTGAGCCCGATGGCAGCGATCGCCGCGAGCACTACCTGCCCCGCGGCGAACGCGAACCGCAGAGCGCCTACCGCCGCCGGCTGGAGGCAGCGCTGCCGTCGGGCTTTTTCAGGGAAGCGCTGCGCACCTTTGCCGGGATGCTGGCCTCCAGCCACTGGCGGGGGCTGCCGCCCTCGCTGCAGGCGGTGCTGAGTGACGTGGATGGACGCGGCACGGATCTGGGGGTGTTTCTTGAGCGTGCCGATCTGCTGGTGCTCAGGGACGGTGCTGCCCTGGTGGGGGTGATGCCGCCTGAGCACCTCTGGCCCAGCGAAGGGGACCGGCAGCAGGCGCTGCGCGATGGCGATCGCCTGTCGCTGCCAAGGCTGGTGCTGATCGAGCGGCGGGATGTTCTGAACTGGCAGCTGCCCAAACCCCATGCGCTGCCGGTGGCGATCACCTGGCGGGTGCGCTGCCCCAGGGCTGATCAAGAGCACCAGGACAGGCAGGTGGCTCAGAGCGATGCCAGCCCAAGCAGCAGCAACAGCCCGCGCCACCCTTGGCTCTACCGATCAGTGGCCCTGGGCCCCGATGGCATGGCGGTGGAGACCACCCAGCTGGTGGCTGATCCCCAGGCCCCATCGGGCTGGCGGCCCGAAAGCCTGGGCCAGCAGCACTACCGCGGCATCTCGCAGCTGCCGGCCATCTGGTACGCCAGTGATGGCGCTGCCTTTGGCGAGGGGGACCTGCCCCACCTGGGGCTGGCGCATCAGTACCTGACCCACTTCCGCTGCCAGAGCGACTACCAGGAGCTGCTGTACCGAACGGCGCTGCCGGTTGGCGTGCGCACCGGTGTGATGGGCCCCATGGGCAGCAGTGCGGCGAGTGAGCCGGTGGTGCTGGGGCCCAACAGCGTGATCGACCTGCCGGAGGGTGCCAGCTTCCAGTTCGTGGAGATCCAGGCCCGCTCGCTGGCGGAGCACCGCGCCTGGCTCGAATCGCTGGATCAGGGCATGCGCCGTGATGCCCTGATCCCCTCCGGCGCCCAGGGGGCACCGCGCACCGCCACCGAGATCTCCCTGGCGGCATCCCAGGCCTACGCGCTGCTGCAGAGCCAGGCGATCCAGAAGACCTCGATGTTCTCCTCGCTGCTGCAGCACTGGTGTGCCCTGACGGGTGAACCACTGCCCCACGCCAATGGCGCCGATGGAGCAAGCCCTGGCTTGCTGGTGGAGATCAGCCCGCTGGCGCCGGCCCCCAAGCCGCAGCCCACGGTGGCCGAGATGCTGCAGCTGCAGGAGCGCGGAATCATCAGCGAGGCAGCGCTGCGGCAATGGCTGGGGGATCTGGCCGGCGTGGCGCCGGCTTCTGCATGACCACCAGCTCCAACGTGCCCAGCGCACCGACCGCTGCGACCTGGCAACCGCACGACCAAGAAGCCATCCGCCAGGCCCTGGGCCTGCTGGCGACTGTGCCCTGCCTGGATGCCATCAGCCGCGCCATGGCGGATCTGGAGCGCCAGCATCCGGCCGGTGTGCTCAGCGCCAGGGCGCTGCTGGATGCGGTGGCGCTGATTGATCAGCAGCTGCTGGCGGGCGGGCCGGAGCAGGAGCAGGCGATCGAGAAGACCAGCCGCTCCGGACCGATTGCCGGCTCGGTGGCAGCTGATGGGGATGCACCGCTGCAGAAGGCCGATGTGATCGCCTACGACACCGCCCTGCTGCGGGAGGAGCAGGAAACGATCTACGCCGCCCCCAGTTCGAGAGCGGCTGCCCTGCTGCGCCAACGCAGCCGCTACGGCGAGCAGCTGCTGTTGCTGCTGCCGGCCTTGGTCAGTTGGGTGGGCTACTCCATGGCCGCAGGCAGCCAGGGCGCCCAGCCGATGGGCACCGCCCTGCTGCGGGGTTGAGCCGTGGATCTGGCTCGCCAACAGGCTGCGGCGATCAGTCCGCGGCAGTTCACCAGCGGCCGCCATCTGCGCAACAGCCCGGCGTGGGGTGCTGGTTTGCCCAGCGCACCGATCGGTACTGGTTTGCCTGGCGCACCGATCGGTACTGGTTTGCCTGGCGCACCGATCGGTGCGACTCCACTACAGCCCTTTGCCAATGCCCGCCTGCTGCTGGCAGAGAACAGCATCCCGGGCGACACCACCTCCCCTGTGGTGGCAGCCCACGTGCTCGAGTGCTTTCTCGAGCGCGCCAACTACATCTCAGCCAAGGAGAACGGTCCGGGTGTCGACACCGGCGACTTCACCTACGGCGGCATGATCTGCCGGGCCGCCCGGCTGCCGCCCAACCCCGGTGCGATCTGGCTGAGCAGCGCTCTGGAGTGGACGTGCAACGGCCGGCGCGTCGCCAGCGATGGCAGCACCGTGGTGGCGCCGTCTGAGGGCTGGATCTGGTTGGGGGACTTGAGCCGGCTCAACCAGGCCGGCGATGCGGCTGTGGATCCCTACGCCCAGCACACTGTGTTCTATGTGCTGGAGTTCGGGGCCAACTACGGCTCCGGCGGCATCGGCGCCCTGGTGCAGCCGCTGATCGGCGAGCGGGTGTTTGGAACCCTCAAGCCGAATCGGCAGTGACCGTGCCTGCGCTGTGATCAGCCTTTCTTCAGGAGCTGGTCGTATTGCGCATGGGTGCCAATCCAAACCCACAGCAGCTCATCCTCTGATGCTTCGACGGCCAGCGCACGATGCCGGAGCCCGACGCGAACGGACCAGAACCGTCCGATACGTTTGAGGTGCAGTGAGGGATGGCGCGGATCTGTCTTGAGCAGCTCGTAAGCCCGATCGGCCTGGTCACAAACATCCGTTGGCAAGGCTTGGTAGCAGGACCAGAAGCGCGGACTGGCGCGATGCTTCACCGATCGGTGCAGCGCCCAGCTGCCTGATCGCCCAGGGCCTCCTCAGCCAGCCAATCCAGGCGACCTGACCCAAGGTCCATCTCCATTTGCCGATCCCATTCGCGTGCATCAAAGGCATCGAACCAGGCCCGGAACTCGGCCTGCTCCTCAGGGGCCAGCTGCTCAATGGCGGCCTCGATGGCTTGAACGGTGGTCATCCACTGAGGCTAAGGCTCTTCGCTGGAAACAGATCGCTCCTCGGCAACAGGGGATGGCAGCGCCGCGATGGGCTGCCGATCCACTGACAGCCGAGACGGGTCATGGCCACCACTTCCGCACCCACCAGCACAACCAGCAGCACAGGCGATAGCAGCGAACTGCTCGACCTCCGGGACCCCGAGGGCAGTGAGCACGATCCCGTTGCTGCTGATCCCAGCAACGCTGGCGATCCTGCCGCCAACGGCGCTGAGCCTGCCCACACCCCAGGGGGCGATGGCTTGAGTGAGGCCCTCAAGGCCGAACGGCGCCGCAGCAACCAGCTGGAGAAGGAACTGCGGGGGCTGCGGCAGCAGCTGACCCGCTTCTCGGAGATCAACCCCGAGGAGTACGCCCGTCTGCAGGAGGCGGACCGCCAGAAGCAACTGCTGGAGCAGCAGCTCGAACTGCGCGAACGCCAGATGGAGGAAGCCGCTGCCAAACGGGTGGCCGCCGTGAGTGCCGAACGGGATGCGGCCCATGAGCGGGTGCAGGAGCTGCGCAAGGAGCGGCTGCTGGAACGTGCCTTTTCAGAAGCGGAAGGCCGCACCGGCGGCGACAGCCGGGGCACGTTCTTCCAGGTGTTCCGCTCGATGCTCTGGGACTCCTTCCGTCTGGGCAGCGGTAAGGACGGCGGCGACGTGCTCGAACCGCTGGATGGTCAGGGTCAGCCGCTGCTGGGGGATGACGGCCGGGCGATGACGACAGCTGATTACCTCGATCAGCTGCGCATCCACCCCGTTTACGGCTTCCTGTTCCAGCAGCGCGGTGCGATGGGGGGCACGTCAGCACTGGGCACCTCGCCTGCTGCTGGGGGCGTGGGGGAGGTGATGAATCCCCAGGCGATGAGTGCCAGCGAGCTCTACCGGGCTGGCTTTGCGATCAATGGCCGCAGCCCTCGCCGCTGATCCTGATGGCGAGCTGGAGGTACTACCTGGCGTTCTGGAGCCGCCGCTCCACCGCCACGGTGGTGCCAGCCGCCACCGCCGGCCAGGCCCGGCAACGGGCCCTGGCCAGGCGCAAGACGGGCTATGGAGAGCTGGTCTCTGCCCGCAAGGCCAATGGGGCCGATAGCCGCTTGATCCGCAAGGGGGTGTGGGTGCGTCGCCGCAGGGATGGCAGCAGCCCGCAGTTCGGCAGTGCTGCCGCAAGACGGTCCGCCAGGCACCAGCGCAGTCGCTACCGCCATTGGCTGTGAGCGCAGTGCAGGTGCGCGGTTGCGGCTCTGCTAGGCGCACCTACCGGTGCGACGCCAGCTCGCAATCCCCGACCAGGCGGGAGCGGGTGGAGAGTTGGCGTCCTTTTTGGATCTGTTCCTGCGTCCTGCGGACCTATCGGCTGAAAAGGGGGCGTGAGCCCCCCTGGCCTCAGATCACGGAGACGGTGCAGCCCTTGGTGCCCTGCATCGCCTTGGCGATGGAGAAGGCCTTGGCAGCCGGGACAAAGCGCAGCTTTTTGACGGGCTTGCCGCGCTTGCCAAAGAACTGCTGCTCGCAGGGATGGGCACCGCCTTTGATGCCATCGGGATAGAAGTGGACCACCACGGCGCGGATTTCGCAGCAGGGAAAGGAGGTGACGGCCATGGGACTGGCGCGAGGGACCCCACCGTTTCGCCCGGCGTGCGCTGATGAAGGCAGGGGCGGCGGCACGCCGCTTGCGTAGCCCTTGCCGAACCAAGCCGCCTGGGCACGGTGCTGGGGCCCCTTGAGACAGCCCAGCCGCCACCTCCCCGGCTCTGCTGACTGGGCGTGGTTCCACTGGCAGACCAGAGGCGTCAGGCGGTGGCTCCCTGCTGACCGCGGAGCTCAGCAATCGTGACCCGCTCATCTGCGCGACGGCTGGCAGGGGCATCCCTACCGCTGGGACCCCAGGGGAGGGCACGGCCCGACGGCCTTGAGGGTTACGGCCCTGGCCGCCGCTCCGCTCGCGTCAGGGCTGCTCCGCCCAGCAAGGCCAGCAGCAGGTTGAGGGTGGAATCAAAGCCGCCCTGCAGCTGCTCCAAGGTGCCGGGGCAGATCTGGCCGGTGGGCCGGCCCTCGAGGGCCCGCTGGCCGCAGACCCCGGCAGCCAGGGAATAGATCAGCAGCTGGGTGCCGATCACCACCGCCAGCGTCTTGAAGACAAAGCGCTCCCGATCAAACGGCGGCCTGGGGCCCATTGGTGCTGGCGGCAGGGCGTTGCTCACGGCTCAGGGATGGCAGGTGAGCAGCCAGCCGGTGCTGGGGCCATCGGCATCCCAGCGGGGCTGCCAGTTCTTCCAGCTGTAGTGCTGGCCGGCACCGTTGGTGTTGGCGGTGTAGCCGCCAGCGACCAGGTCGGCCTCGCCATTGGGGTCGTTGTGGATCGCGACCGACTCGGTGAAGCCGATCACCACACTCCAGTGGCCGCCGCCTGAGGGTGCTGACACCGGGCCGTGATGCAGCCAACCCACCGCCACCGGCCGCCCGAGGTTGATCTGCTCCTCCAGGGCCTGGCGGTTGCCGTTGGTGGCGAAGTTGGCCGTCAGGCCCAACGAGCGCAGCGCTGAAAGCTGGGCCTCTGCGGAGGTGCTGTCGCCGTAGCGGGCACGGATGGCGTTGTACTCGTCGTCGGAGCCGACCTTGCCCCAGTAGCGGGCGAGCATGGCGCAGCTGGAGGAGAAGCACTCGCGGTAGCCGGTGCCGGAGGCGTTGTCGTTCTGGTTCTCCCAGGCCACCGGCAAGGGATTGGCGTGGGCCGGAGCGGCCGGAGCAGGAGGAGCAGAGGAGAAGGTCTGCCGCCAGGGTGCGGTCTCGGTGAGCAGGGCTGGATCGGCCGCAATCACGGCCTGGCGCAGTTGCTCGATGCCATCGACTTGCTGGGGCTCGCCCTTCCAGGCCTCCCAGAACTGACGCCAGCGCTCGGCGCTGAACGGCGCCTGGGCAGCAGGCATGACGGCAGCGGTAGCGGGAGAGCTTGGAGACATGAACAGCAGGGCAGTCCCCTGCTGTTGCCGCCCACTGGCCTTGAGGCGCAGGCACCGAGCTCTCACAAGCAGTACGTTTTGACGTACGGCCGCATCGGTAAGGCATGACCAGCGTGACGGCCACTGAGGCCCGCAAGCGGCTTTATGCCCTCATTGATGAGGTGGGGCAGTCCCATGAAGCCGTGCAGATCACTGGCAAGCGCGGCAACGCGGTGCTGCTCTCAGAAGACGATTGGCGCGCCATCCAAGAGACCCTGCATTTGGTGTCGATCCCCGGGATGCGCGAGTCGATCCTGGAAGGCATGGCCACTGAGGTCGATGAACTGAGCAGCGAACCGGGCTGGTGAGCTGGAGCGTTCTGTTCACCAAGCAGGCCCAGAAGGACGCCCGCAAGCTGGCCTCTGCATCCCCTGCGCTCAAGGCGAAAGCCCAGCAGTTGCTGGGGCTGCTTGCGGAGGATCCCTATCAGCAACCGCCGCCCTATGAGGCCCTGGTGGGTGATCTGCGCGGTGCCTGCTCCAGACGGATCAACATCCAGCACCGGCTCGTTTACCAGGTGCTGGATGACGAGCACATCGTGAAGGTGCTGCGGATGTGGAGCCACTACGACTGAACCTCCAGCCCGCAGCCTTCCGCCTGGTTAGGGAGGCCCCTCGGCAATAGCCCCTGACCTCCCTGGGGCGCTGCCCCCTGTGCCATGGGCCTCACCCTGATCGAGGCAGCCAAATACGAGAACCGGCTCGAGCACCTGGCTGTGCTCAAGACCTTTTCCGAGGGCGAGCTGCTTGCCCGGCTGCCGTTCATGAACATCGCCGGCAGCGGCCTGTTCTATTCCGCTGAGCAGGAGCTGCCCTCGGTGGGTTTCCGGGCGGTGAACGAGGGCTACACCCAGAGCTACGGCGTGGTGGACCAGCGCGCAGAAGCGGTTCACCTGTTCGGGGGTGATGTGGATGTAGACCGCTCGATCGTGGACCTGATGGGCCCTGAGGCCCGGGCCAGCCAGATCGAGATGAAGGTGCGCTCGATGCGCCTGACGCTGGAGGCGACGGTGATCAACGGTGACACCAGCGCCAACCCGCGGGCGTTTGACGGGCTGAGCAAGCGGCTGCAGCCGGGCGATGCGATGGCGATCGACAACAGCGGCCCCGCCGCTGGCGGCACCTCCATGGGTGCACCGCTGGATTTCGATCGGCTCGATGAGCTGATCGATTCGGTGAACGCCTATGGCGGCAGCAAGGTGCTGGTGATGAGCAAGGCGATGCGCCGCCAGCTCAATGCCCTGGCCCGCTCCACCATGGGCGGCGGTGTGTACCAGACCAGCACCAACTCCTACGGAATGACGGTGCACCGCTACCAGGACTGCGACATCTTGACGGTGGACCGCGATGCCCAGGGCATCGAGGTGATGGGCTACGACGAGGCGGGCGGCACCAGCTCGATCTACTGCTGCACCTTTGGCGACCAAGGCGTGACCGGTCTGCAGGGCCCGTTTCAGGGGCGCTATGGGATTTCGGTGCGGGATCTGGGGGAGGTGCCCGACGCCCCGGTGTTCCGCACCCGCGTGGATTGGTACGTGGGCTTTGCCGTGCTGCACCCCCGCGCGGCTGGCCGTCTGTTCAACATCACCCCCGCTGGGGCCTGAGGAGATCACCGATGACCTACGGAAACGGCAACCCTTTGATTGATGCGGAGACCACCCTGGTGGGGTGGACGAACCGCAGCGCAATCCGCAACAGCGAGCACACCTTTCTCTCGGGAGAGGAGGTGCTGCTGAACACCAAGCTCGATGCGGCGTCGCGCTTCTCACTGGTGGCCTCCCATCCCGGTGCCGATGGCGCTGTGGAGGTGGAGCTGCAGCTGGCACCGGTGCTGCGCGATGGCACCACCGGCAGCTGGATCTCGGCAGCGGCGGTGGCGCTACCGGCAGAAGGCGGCCGGGTGGAGGCGTTTATCAGTGGCCGTGACATCCAGCTCAACGCTGCGGACCTAGCGGATGTGGATCTGCCAGCGGTGTGTTTTGCCAAGGCCCTGTTGACTCCCGAGACGCCGGAGGGGATGCACGTGGGGCTGACCGCCACCATCCCTGCCTGAGGTCCATGCCAATCCCTGTACGCCACGACCTCACAGGTCCCGCCATCCCGGAGGGGATGGTGCGGATTGCGTTTGGCAGCAGCTACCGGTTCATCTGGCCGGTGCATTTGGGCGGCTGGCAAAGCTTGGGCTGGCTGCTGCAACCGGCTGCAGCAGAGCAAGCCCCTGAACCCCGGTTGCCTGCGGTGGTCCAGGCGACCCCGGAGCCTGAGCCAGAGCCCGAGCTGGAACCAGAACCAGAACCAGCACCAGAACCTGCGACGGAGGAGGCGATGGCTCCGGCACACGCCACCGACTTCCAGGCGATGACCAAGGCCCAGATCGTTGAGTACTGCTCAACCGTCTATGGGGTGGAGCTCGATGGCAGCCAGACCAAGGCGGAGCTGATCGAGCAGGCCATGGCGTTGGAGAACCAGGCCGCCAGCACGGCAGCAACGCCAGAGCCGCTGGGCTGTGAACCCCTGCCGGATGAGCTGGTGGATGACCCGCTGATCTGAGGGCTGCAGTGATGAGCACTTCTCATTCGCAGAGCGCACCTCCCGGTGCGACGCGCACCCCTGTCATCAGCAGCAGCGGCATTGCTGCCCAGCTGATCCGCCTGCTGCCGCCATTGGGCTGCCCGGGCCATCCGCTCTGGGTGCCGCCCAATGAGGTGCAGCGCTGGGAACAACTGGGTTTTGGCCGTGCACCGGTGCCCGCGGATGAGCTGGAGCTGAGCTGGCTGCCAGTGCCAACCGGCAGCGACGATCCGGCTGGCAGCGCCGCAGTGGAACTGCTGCTCAACCCCCGCTACACACTGCCCAATGCGGTGACGGTGGACTGGGGTGATGGCTGCGTGGAGACCAGCCCCTGGCTTGGCAGCAATGGCAATGCCCGCCTGCGCCACGGCTACGCCTGTCGTGCGGACTACAGGGTGACGGCAGAACTGAGTGGAAACGGCATCAGCGCCGCACTGCTGGTGAGCCTGGCGGGCTGCTCGATCTGGCAGCCGGCGCCGCCCTCTCCTGAACCGGGGCCCGGCCCTGCTCCCGGCAACCTGCAGCCGCTGATCCCTGGTGGGGGCCTGCAGGGCCAGGCCTATGACGGCAGCAGCCAGCAGCAGTGGAGCCTCCGCAGCTGGAGCGGCGGTAGCAGCGCTGGTGGTGTGCCGCCCAGTGATGGATCGAGCAGCAGCTTCCTGCGCGCCGATGGCCTCTGGGCCATCCCCAACAGCAGTGGTGATGGCGGCGGCACGCGCTGGTGGAGCGGCGACGGCCCTCCGGGCGAGCTGCCTGAGGCCAGGGCCGGGGACTACTACCTCGATGGCCGCAGCGGCGCTTTCTACGTGCTGGAGGCCTGAGCCATGCCGTGGAGCAAGGGAGGCAACCTCTGCGGCCCAACAGCCGTTTCAGCGGATGCGGGCAATAGCTCGCGGCTCGGCAGCGACGGGCTGCTCTACACCCCATCGCCAGCGGCCACTGCGCTGCCAGTGGCTACGGCCAGCCGGCTGGGCGGGGTCAAGATCGGCAGCGGTCTTGTGATCACGGCCGATGGCACCTTGAGCAGCGCGGCCGCGAGCGGCAACTACCTCGACAAGCGCGGTGATGCGATGAGCGGGCCGCTGCGCTTCTCCCCCACCGCATCACCATCAACCTTCAATGGGGTTGATGCGTACCTGTACCAACACAGCAGCAACAGCAACCTCTACCTGGCGATGCCGGGTGGTCGCGTCTTTGTGTTCGGCGCCGATGGCACGCTGAACAGCGCTGCGCTGCCGGCCTCCGGCTCGCACTTGGCCAACAAGACCTACGTTGACAACGCGATTGCATCCATCCCGGCTCCCGATCTGACGGGCTATCTGCAGCGTGCCGGCGGGGCCATGACGGGGCCCCTGCGCTTTTCGGCGATTACTCCGCCCTCGACGTACAACGGCAGCGACTTCTACGCCTTTCAGGCCAACGGCAGCCTGCTGATCAGGACACCCCAGGGCGGCAGCTTCCAGGTGAATGGCGATGGCACCGCATCGGCTGCAGTACCGACGGCGAACCAGCACCTGGTGCGCAAGGACTATGCGGACGCGCACTACGCCGCCAAGGTGGCCTTGGATCCGCTGCTGGCCGCTGTGGATGGCCTGCGCTCAGAGCTGGACGCACTGCAGGCGCAGGTGAGCGTGCTGGCGGCGGCCAGCACAGCCAGCTGACGCAGGAGGGGACCATGGCCTGGATCAAGACCCAGAACATCACCGGCCCCCAGGGACCTGCTGGACCCTTTGCCAAGCCGTTGACGGCCAATCTGGATCTCTATGTGGCCACCACCGGCAGTGACGTGAGTGGCGATGGCAGCGCAGCCAATCCGTGGGCGACACCGCATCGCGCGATGCGGCATCTGCTCGACTTTCTGATTGCTCCGGAAGCCAGGGTGACCATCCACGTGGCGGATGGGACGTATCTGTTTGCGCAACCGCTGGAGCTGGGGCATCCGAGCGGCAAGCAGATCACGATCACCGGCGGCTCCGTGAGCGGCAGCAAGCCCCAGGGATCGGAGCTCACCGGCGGCCAGGTGAACGGCCATACGGCCGAAAGCCTGGCGTTTAACGCTGCCCTGCTCACGGCCCACTACAACACGATCTGGCAGTTCAACGGCCCCGGCCTCACCTGCGCCAGTGGTGATGGCATCACGATTGATCAGGTTCTGATCCGCGGCGATGGCAGCGGCGTTGGCGTGGCCAGCACGGGTGGAACGGTGCGTCTCGGCAGCGGCTACACCGGCGAGGTGGCCGTGCACAACTTCGATATCGGCATCAGTACTGATCGTGGCCGTGTGACCGCCAACCTGATCACCGTGACGAACTGCGTTACCGGTCTGAGTGCGGCCGGCGGCAGCCTGCAGGCGGACCATGGGGTGGTTTCGAACTGCGGCACCGGCATCCGGGCGCAGGGCGGTTCCTCCACCGCCAGCAGCATGGTGGTGCAGTACATCAGCAGTGACGGGGTTTCTCTATCCGGACCGGCCAGTTTTGGCCTGGACCGCGCCACGATCAGCTCCTGCGGCGGCAATGGTCTCTTCCTGCGGGGTGTGGCGTGGGGTACGGCGAGTGGGGTAACGGTGACCAACTGCGGGCAGAATGGCCTTGCCGTGTATGACCGCGCGGCGGCGGACTGCAGCATGGCCCGCATCTCGGCCAATGGCCAAAACGGTGTGGCGCTCCAAGGGGCCGCGCTGGTGGACCTGAGCTATGCCGAGATCAAAAACAACAACCAGTGCGGCGTTGCAGGGCAGGGTGCCATTCGCGCCCTGCTGACTAGTGCAACGGTGACTGGCAATAGCGGAGGGCTCTATCTGCAGATGGGCGGGAGCGTGAGTGCCGTCGTTGCCAAGATCAACAACAACAAGGCGCCGGCGTTTCACGACATCCGGATTCTGGGTGATGGGTTCGTTGATTTCACCGGTGGTGAGGCCAGCGCCGTTCTCTCACCTGCTGCTAACACCCTCGGCAATGGCAGGGGCTACATCAACCGGTAGGGCGAGGGCATGGTGATCGTGACCAATGGCCAGGTGGCCGTGATGGTGTACAGCAAGAGCCAGTGGCTGGATGCCGCAACGGCAGTGTTTCCGCCCGAGTACGCGGCTTATCGCGTTACTGCCGCCATCTCCATCAGCAGCGTGCTGGGCGCGGCGGCGCCATGGGATGGCGATGGCTACGGCGACAGTGCTGGCGGCAAGGTTGGGGTTGCCTTGCCGGCCATGGGCCACGCCGAGGTGGAAGCGATCGCGACAGAGAGGGTGCTGCCCTGAGCGGCTGGTGTCGGCAATAGCTGCTGAACAAACGCCGGGCCTCAGGCCCGCATGAGCATGGCCTGGGTGGCATCCGGATCCCTCAAGGGCCCGCAGGGCGATCCCGGCAGCCAGGGCCCCCAGGGCGTGCAGGGGCTTCCCGGCGCTGATGGCGCCCAGGGCAGCCAAGGCCCAGAGGGGCCTGCTGGTGCCCAGGGAGCCGTTGGCCCAGAAGGGCCCCAGGGCCAGCAGGGGATTCAGGGTGCTCCAGGACTGGGCATCAACTTCCGCGGCCAGGTGGCCAGCGAGGCCGAGCTACCGGCTGATGCTGCCCAGGGCGATGCCTACCTGGTGCAGGCGGATGACTCGTTCCAGGTGTGGGATGCGGCCAGCAGCAGCTGGGTGAATGGCGGCTCGATCCAGGGACCCCAGGGCATTGAGGGTCCGCAAGGGCCGCAGGGCCTGCAGGGTGAGGTGGGGCCCCAGGGCATCCAGGGGGTGGAGGGCCCGGCCGGCATTCAGGGCACAAGGGGTACGGGCTGGTTCACCGGCAGTGGTGCACCAACGGATGTGCCGGGTTCAATCGCAGGAGACCTGTATCTCGATCAGGCCAGTGGCGATGTGTACGTGCTGACATGAGCGCCGCAGGCAGGCAAGCGCAGCACGGCTACAAGCGCAGTCCGCGGCGCTCTGCTGTGTCGAAACGGCAATCTTGCACCACAGCAGCTGCAATGGCGCTTACGTATATGCCGCCCCTGCATGGATGCAGCCATGTCTGATGGCGCCAACGGCGAGGGCTCTGACGATCGCTATCGCCTCAGGCCTGATCAGTTCCCCAAGCGCCTTGAGCTGGAGCTCGATCCAGCCCTGCTGCTGGAGCTGGAGGAGCTGAGTGTGCGTAGAGGCCGCAGCCTGGGTGAGTTGATTGAGAGCCTGCTTGCCAGGAGCGTTGCCGCCAGCGCCTCTGCCTGCGATGGGCAGCAATGGCCTGTGGCCTGATCGCACCAGCCTTGGCATGGTGGAAGACCCAGGACAATGGGTCCGATGAGCTGGTCAGAGCTGGAGCGCTTGGTGATCGCTGCAGAAGCGGATGCCGCACTGCAGCGGGCGCTCAAGCACTGCCGCTCGCCCAAGGAGCTGATCCTGGCGGCACGGCGCCTCGGCTATCGCATCACCCGCATCGACCTGCAGAGGGCCTGGCAGGAGGAGCAGCATGAGCAGCAGGCCTCAACCGAGCCAAGCCACTCAGATGCAGCCATGGGCTGTTGAACCCGCCCCATCCCGCCCGATGCCACAGCCAAACGACGAAAGCTCGTTTGAGCTGAGCAAAGCGGCCGGCGGCGGCTGCCACCGGCCGCCTGAGCCGCTCAGGCCAGCAATGGCCGGCGCTCAACTTCCAGCTGGCAGCGATGCTGCAGCTCCTGCTGGGCCAGAAGCCGCTGATCGAGCTCCTCCACACGCGCAAGGCAGAGCTGCAACACCGGCAGCACCTCTTCTTCCAGGAGGGTGGTCTCCTCCTCGCCATAGGGCTGCTCGATCCAGGTGCGCCGCAGCGGCAACCCACGCCGACGCAACAGGATCTCCTGCACCGAACGCAGGGTGGACTCCAGCAGCAGGAATGGATCCTCCTCTGGCCTGCAGAACGGTGAGGCGGCAGCAGAGAACTCAGCGGAAACGATGGCCATGACGATCGGCGCCAGGTGTGGCGCAGCGATGGGACCGATCCCAGCGGAGGCCCGACCCAAGGAGGGCCTCAGACTGGAGAGGCCCGGAGCAAGCCCACTGGGTGGTGCGCCAAGGGGCCTCAGCCCCCATCCACCAACTGCTGGCGCAAGGCAGCCAGGGCCTGTTTCTGCGCTCGCTGCACGGATGTGGTGCCGATTCCCAGCTGCGTTGCTGCAGCCCGGAGGGAGAAGCCTTCAAGGAGGGTGAGCCGCAACGCTGTGGCCTGCCGCGCCGGGAGCTGCTCGACCAGCTGCTCGAGCGCCAGCTCCTGCTCGGCCACGCTGGAAGCTGGCTCGGGCTCAGGGGAAGCCATCTGATCGAGCAGGCACGGCTCGCCATCGGCGTGGGCATCGAGGCTGAAGTGCCCCAGTGGGCACTGGCCCTGCTCATGCAGCCGATGGGGAATGCGCACCAGCCGCACCCGATCGCGCAGGTGATGCTGCAGCGCCCCTGAGATGCAGCGGCGCAGATAGGGAGCTGGCGGCTTGCCGGCACGGAGGCGGGGAGCGGAGCGGACCAGGGCCTCCCGAGCCACCTGGATCAGATCCTCCCGCTCCACCAGCGGGAACAGGCGCCGGGCGGTGGCTGAGGCAATGGCATCGGCCAGGGGCAGGTGCTCCAGCACCAGGGCATCACGGGCCTTGAGGGCAGAACGGCTGAGAGCCTGGGACTGCCGGGCAGCAACCTGCTGCTGGCGGGAAGGGGAAACGAGCGGAGCCATCTGGGAGACGGCGGAGAACCCCACCCCCACTGGCCGGCCACAGCGCCGCGGCAAGGACGCCCCCTTGGGGGCGCATGGCCCGATCCTTGACGTGGCGTGAGGACCGGTCGAGGGATGCGGTGGGTGTGCGCCGGCCCGGTGGCGATCCACGACCTCTGACGCCAAAGCGATCGGCCGCGCCAGTTGCGTCTCTGCCCAGGTCCGCGATGGCCTTGCTGGACCCCGCTGAAGTCCGATGAAAGGGGGCCGCAGCCCCCAGCCCTCAGAAGGGCAGCAGGGCCTCCAGCTCGGGATCCAGGGCTGGCTCAGGCTGCTCGGCCTGGCGCTCGGTGAGCAGATCATCGAGGAGCCCGGCGAGCCGGATCAGACCCCGACACCAGCACTCCTCACTGAGCCAGAGGAGCAAGCCATCGCTGCTGCCAGAGAACTGAAGCCGACGGGCAGTGTGGGCGTGAGCGAGGGCCATGGTGGGCGCAGCGCAGGACGCCCCCTCCAGCACGGGGCGGGGTCAAGGACTCGCGACGATCCCCCGATGTGTCGCGTCATGCGGCACCACCGTCAGCCAGCCGCGGGCATGGCTCCGATCCTTGACGCCGCCCCGCACCATGAAGAGACCTGCGTGGCAACCCAAGGGGGATCACTCCCCGCCGCTCTCGGGGCAGATCAGATCGGCGGCTTTGCGGGCATCGCTGAGCACCTGCAGCAGCACCCGCGGCGACTCCCGCAGCAGCTCCACCCAATGGCCCAGATAGGCCGCGTGATTGGCCATGGCGCTGCCAATCTCCAGGCGATCGCCCAGCAGCACCGCCCCCAGCTCGGCCACCAGCTCCTCGCGGGCATAGGCCCGGCCGCCATCGCCGCCCTCACCCATGCCGCCGGAGAGATCCCGCGCCAGCCGGGAGCTGTGGCCCGTGGAGTGGATTACCTCATGGGCCCAGGTGGCATAGAGGGCCCCGGCCGAGTGGAAGGCGGAGCGATCGGGCAGCTGGATGCGATCGGACCCCGGCAGGTAGCAGGCCCGATCCCCCGTGAAGCTCACAGGCACGGGCCAGCCACTGAGTACCGCCTCGGCATCAGCCAGCCGCGCCGGCTCAGGCCGCTGCAGGGCGCCTTCTGCCTGGCGACGCTTCTGGATCAGACCCTCCAGGGCCTCGCCCTCCAGATCCGCCGCATTGAAGAGCGCCACCGGCCGATAGCTCACCCAGCTGCGCCCGGCTGCAGCCGATGGCTGGCCATCGCCATCCCCACCGACACCAGAGCCATCGACCTTGCCCACCTCCACCAGCTGGCTTTCGCCCTGCTGATGCACCTGGGGCCGCAGCACATGCACCGCCTTGCTGCCCTTGCGGGGGGCGATCCCCAAGGCCTTGGCCTCGGCAAAGCCGCACCAATAGGGCAGGGCTGAACCCCGCAGGTGCAACCCCAGGGTGAGCAGCACCGGATTGGCCCCGCGGTAGCGGCGCCCCGAGAGCAGATTCACGTGGTGACCGCCTTCACCGGCATCCCACTCCCGCCGCCAGGGTGTGGTGCCGGCCTCCAGCAGGGCAATCAGGGAGGCCACCAACTTCTCTTCTGGGGTGACCTTGGCTGCGGCCGAACCTTGGGATCGGGCGGAGCGGGATGGGGAAGCAACAGCCACGGAGGGGCAAGCGCAGGACCGCAAGCGCCAGCGCGGCCAGCGACAAGGGCCGGCCGCAACACTCACACCATCCAGTGCCCACGGCCGTCCCATCTCTGGTGGTGGGCCGGCTTGCGCGGCCGCGCACGCTGAGGATTCCTGCGCGACGTTCTCCTCAGCGACAGGGAGTGGTCATGAGGCTTGGGGCGTGCTGTTGCTTTTGGTGATGCCCGAGAAGCCCATCACCACCGACGGCCGCAAAGGCTGGAGCTGCTGGGCGGTGGCTTCCAGAAACGCCACCAGGATGGTGGTCAGCAGGATGTAGTCGCGCAGGGCTGCATCCAGAGAGCCATGGACTGATGGTGGCTGGGCTGCCAGAACGGTCTCAAGCGGTTCCCATAGGGGATTGACACGTGCCTCGGTATAGATCTCGGTCAGGCAGGCGTTGTGGGCAGGATCGACCAGGGAGGCGGATTCGGCCGAGTGGGCAAAGGCATTGCGCAGCTTGCGCAGGGCGTTGAGGGCTCGCTCGACGGCCGGATCAATCAGCCCCAATCGGCGGGCGAGCGCCACCTTGGCGCCGAGGGATCCCAGCGGCCGATCCGGCAGAAACAGCCCGTCTCCCTTGCCGCTGGCCGGAGACATCACCGCCTGCAGCAGGTGCTCCAGGGCCGCATCGACGCGGGCCACGCCCACGAGCACAGCCCCGCGGCCGCGCTCCTCCAGCATTTGCAGGGCTATGGCCCGGGCTGCCTCGCTGACCCGTTGGACCGTCATGCTGGTTGCAGGAACGGCGATGGTTCGCCGCAATAGGTAACCACCAAGCGCTTGCGGGCGCGTGTAGCTGCGACATGGAGAAGTGAGCGTTCGCGCTGCTCAAAGGATTCCCTTGAGACTTGGTCGGGGCAGTCGGTCAGCACCCGGCGGTTGGGCAACACGCCGGAACTGAGACCGGGGATCAGCATGTGATCGAACTCCAGACCCTTGACGCGGTGCATGGTGGCCAGGCGCAGCGCGCTTTCGCTGGGGTCATCTGCTTCCTCTGAGGTGATGATCCGAGTGGCGATACCAGCGGCTTCAAAGCGCTCGGCCAGAGTCTTGACCGCGTCATTGCTAGGGGCGGTCACGCATGTGGAGCCCAGTGATTGACCGCTGTTCTGGAAGGAGCGAACCAGCTCCACCAGGAAACGTTGTTCCTCCGCCGGATCGCTGAACTGACGGATCAGCGGGGGCTCACCATGAAGCAGGGAGCGGGTGTCGCTGCTGACATCGGCTTCACCATCGAGGTCATCGAAGGACATGCCCGCCAGCACGGCAGTGGCCCAGGCGCGGGTTTCCTCGGTGGTGCGGTAGTTGATGCGCAGCTTGCGGGAGCGTCCTCGCACGCTGATGCCGCACTGGCTGAGCACGAGCGGCCGGCCGTAGATCCGCTGATGGCTATCGCCAACGATGAACAGATCATCGGCATGCTCAGGCCCAGCCAGGGCACGGATCAGGCGGAATCCCGTGGGATCGAGATCCTGCGCCTCATCCACGATCACGGCTCGGTAACGGGCCGGCTGACCTGAAGCCACAAGCCGATCGGCAGCAGCCTGTTTGGCCTCCTCCGGCTCCCATAGGCCGCGCTGGCGCAGCTCGGAGCGCAGTGCATCAAACACCGGCCAGATCAACACACGTTTTTGCCGGTTCAGACGGGTGCCCCGGCCGGTGCGCTTGGCGGCTAGATAGTCGTCAAGGGTTGTGCATCCCTGGGGCAGCACCACTTCTTTCCACTCCTCTTCGTAGAAGCGCTGATCGAGCCCCAGGGCGGGGTCGGCCACCAGCCAGGCCACGCTCCAGGCCGTCGCCCTGGCCTCCTGATCGAACTGGCGGATTTTTAGTCCTTGGCTGCGCAGATAGCCGCTCACCCAGGCATCGAGGTGGGTCACCTCAATGCGCTGCAGCTGTTGGGGTGTGCAGATCTTGGCAAGGTTGCTGCGGATGTCGGTGGCCAGGTTGCGGGTGAAGGTGGTGAACAGCAGCCGGTCGCTTCGGTTTTTTTCTTCTCCTTCCAGGATCTGCTGGGCCAGCCAGCGGGCACGGTGCATGGCGGCCACGGTTTTGCCGGTGCCGGCACCACCGAGCACCCGCACTGGACCACTCCAGTGCCGCTCCACCAGGCGGCGCTGCGTGGGATGGAGGAAGACGCGCCACTGCTCCATCGGCGCCGAGAGCATCGCCTCCATCGCCTCGTCGTCAGTGATGACCACAAACTCCGCCTGGCTGTCGATTCGAGCCAGGGCCGTGTCGACATCGTCGGGATCCACATCGCTGGCCGCCGCCTTCTCCAGCTCCGCCAGCACGTCGGCCAGCCCCCGGCCATCGGCCAGCAGGATCAGGGCATCGACGCACTCCGGCGGCAGCCACTCCAGCAGCCGCGCCAGGTCGTCTTCATGGCGCAGTGCCCGCACCGACGGCAGCAGGGCTGGGGGCACACCCAACCGGGTCAGATCGTCATCCCCGATGGCTGCGAACAGCGCCGCCGGGGCCTGGGGCATATCGGCCAGGGCCTGCTCTACCGCAGCGCTGATGGCATCGCCTACTGACTGCTCGGCGGCCTCCACATCGACAATCTGCAGGGCACCGGAGAGGCGGTTGACCTGACAGGCCTTGCGGCGGGCCCAGGTGTAGGCGTCGTCGTGTTTGTCGACCCAGAGGAGCACGTAGGTGTTGCCCTTCTCCGGCGCGCGGACGATACAGCGGTAGTCCTGATCGACCCGCAGGGAGCGGAGCTGGGGATCGCGGCTGCCGTTGATGCGCTCGTAGTTGAGCCCCGTGCCGGTGGGCTCATCCATGAACTGCACGATGAACTTGTGCACCTTGGCCCGGCCGCGCTCCGGCAGGGCATTGAGCGCCTTGAAGAACCCGCGGGAGGCGGCAACGCGCAGGGGTGGATGGCTCATGGCTGAAGTGCGGCCGCTACGACCTCGGCTGGGGTGTGGATGGGGAACAGACGCCAGCCGTCGGGTGGTGGCACCACCCTGTCATTGAGTGCACCGTCCTTGAGCTCGCCGACATCGAGCACAACCGCTACCTGCTGGTGTGGCCACGCCATCTCCAGCTCTGCGCTGGATTCACCGCGTGGCCCCTCAAGTTCGTAGCCGAACTCCGGTGGCTCAATGCCGAGGGGATCGAGCAGGTGCTGGAGGGCTGCGAGCAGCTCCAGGTAGTCTTTGGCGTGGGCGGCGGCAAAGCTGAGGCTCTCGGCCCAGGCCGCCGAAGGCTGCGGTGCCGCTGCCGCATCGCCCGCCTCTGGGCCTGCTGCATCCGGCGAGCTCTGGGGCACCACGCTGCTGAGCTCCGCGCCGGTGCAGCCCGGCGTGCTCAGCAGCATGTGGGGCAGGAACTGGAACAGGTTGCCCTGGCGCAACCACTCCCGCCAGCCCTGTTGCTGCTCCGCATCGGCCGCAACAGCGGTGGGATCGAGGTGGAGTGCCCGGAAGCTGGCATCGCGGTGGCGGGCCATGTGACCACCCAGGTCGATGCAGGAGAGCACCGCAAAGCCCGGTGCCTGCTCCAGCCACTGGCCGGCCTGGCCCCGCTCCCGTTCCGGCCGCCACTGCTCCAGATGCGCGCTGAGGTCCAGGCTCTCAAGTGGGCCCTGGATCTCTTCTGGCATGCCCTGGCTGATGTCGTTGCCCATCTGGGCCAGGCAGAAAGTGTGGGCCAGACCCTCCCAGGCGATGACGCGACTGGCTTCGCTGGGGAGGCTGAGGTAAGCAAGCAGGTGCTGATAACTGTTGCTCTCCTGCACCCAGCGAAGGTCGCGCGGCAGCAGATCGCTCTCGCCGGCGGGCGGCAGCTCGGCCTCTGGGAAACGTGAGCGGGTCAGCCACTGCTCCGCAAATGCCGCTGGATCGCGGCGGAAGGTCGGCGCCAGGCCCTGCAACAGCCCATTGGCGGGCAGGCGATCAGCCGGCCCGTTGGCCCGGCCAACCACGTCGTCCCAGCAGAGGCTCCAGAAGCGGTAGCGGCCCGAGCGCTGCAGAGCCATGCGCTGGCGCACATCTTTCTCCAGGCGGCCGCGGTGGTAGTCCCAGCCATCGGTGTAGACGGCGATCGGCCGGCCGCCGCTGGTGGGGGTGATCAGGAAGTCGCAGCGCGAGGGTTCATCGATGCCCTGCTCACGGCCGAGCTGCACCTGGGGCTGGATGATCCAGTTGGCCTGGTTGACCCGCAGATGAAAGGCGGTGTCGCCGCGCCAGGTGTCGGCGGTGAGCTTGATCGTGATGCCAGGCGGCGCTCCCCGGCCTTCCCTCAGGGCATCGAGGAAGCGATCCTCCAGCTCGCTCTCCACCTGGGTGGTGATCGTGACGGCGGTGAGGCTGCGGCGGCTGCTCTGCAGCTGCTCCCAGCGGCCGAGCAGTGCCTGGAGCTGCTCCAGCGCCCGGGCTTTGCTGATGCGATCGCGCTCATAGCGGCTGCGGTAGGCGAACAGGCAGCGGTAGCAGCCGTCGTTGCAGGGGCAGGCCTGCATCACGCCACGGGCCGCCTCGAGCACCTGCCGCAAGCGCTCTCCGCCGTGCTCCACCAGCTGGCGCAGGTAGCCGGTGCCGCCCGGAATGGAGTCGTAGAGGTAGAGGAAGGTCTTGCGCTGCTGGCCCGGCCCGCCGGTGCTGCTGTCCCCGCTGGATGGGCTCTGGGGTTCGCTGGAGACGGCGGGCTGGAGGTGATCGACCTTCCCGCTGAAGTGGGTTTTGAGCCCCAGGCGCAGGGCGGCCTGGAAGCTGCTCTGGCCGCTGTCGTCCCAGAACTGACGATCGGGCAGCAGGAAACGCAGCGCTTCCGACTGGTACTCCCGGTACATGAACAGGAGCTTGCGGGCCTTGGCGTTGTCGGGGATGTCGCGGTAGCGACAGCTGTAGGCATGCTGCTTGGCGGCGGGCGCGCCGGAGAGCACCTTGCCGCAGCCGCTGCAGAGCTCAAAGCCACGCACGCGGAACTGCTGGCCGGCGATCTGGTGGCCGTTGCCGACTGGGTTGAGCGCCCCGAAGTTGATCTCGCGGAAGGTGGTGGAGGCGATGAACTCCGCCCCGAAGGGGAACTCGGCGTCATCCATCGCCAGGGTGGTTTCGATGCGGTTGAGATCGGGAAGGATCAGCAGCTGCCGCTGGAAGTAGCTGGAGCTGCGCTCATCGCGGTCGTCGGCGATGCGCGTGAGGGCGTCATCGCTGGTGGCGATCACCTGGCGCAGCCGCGCCATCTCTTTCACCTGGTGGGCGTCGCAGAAATTGGCATCGCCGCAGCGGGGGCAGGTCTGCTGCTGGAAGCCCTGTTCTCCTTCCTTGCAGCTGTAGCTGCAGGCGCGGCAGAAACGCCAGCGCTCGATCGGATTGAGGGCCAGATCGATCTGATCGATCTTGACCCGGCGGCCCTGGGCGTAGAAGGTGCTGTCGGGCACCAACTCACGGATCGCCACGCTGCCTGGCCGCTCGTAGCTCAGGGGCGGCAGATCTTCACTGGTGCGGCCGGCCTGGGGCTTGCGGGTGAGGCGGCGCCAGAGCACCGATTTGAGGGTGACGCCGGCTTCCGGGAAGGCGTAGTTGGGTAGGAATCCCTCATCGGTGAGCATCTGCAACAGGGGCCGGTTCTCCAGGTCTTTGCGCAGGTCGGCGTAGGCCCGCTGCTCGCGCAGCACCTCTTCTTTCTCCTCTTTTTGGGCCTCCAGCAGAGAATCGGCAGGGATTGACGCGAGCTTGCGGAAGCGCTTGCCGAGCTGGATTCCCTGAGTGATCAGGCGCCGCCGCTCGGCGCAAAGGGCCTTCAGGCGCAGCAGCAGCAACTTGTGAAACTCCGGGGTGGCGTCTCCTTCGGCGAGCAGGTGTTGGCTCAGCTGCTGGCGGCAGGGCTCCTTGACCGTCTCCTGGTCAAACAACGCCAGGAAGTCGTCGATCAGAGTGTGCTGGTGCTGGCGGGTCCACTCCAGCCAGGTGAACGGGAAGCGCTGGCGTTTCACCTCCCAGTCGGAGAGCTCCACCGCGTCGAGAGCGGCTTTGAGGCGGCGGGGCAGGGCATCGCTGGCGATGCCGCTCAGCACCCAGCGATCCAGGGTGAAGGCCACCAGTTGGCGGCTGAGGATGGCGCCTGCATCGAGGTAGCAGCCAGGCGGCGTGACCCGGCCTTGCAGCATCTCGCCGGGCTCGCCATAGAAGTAGAGGTCGTGGGGGGTGCCATTGACGATGGCGGCCACGAGGGCATTGCCATCCCGGCGCCCGGCCCGGCCGATGCGTTGCAGGTAGTTGGCGGGCTCCGGCGGCACCGAGCAGAGCAACACGGTGGAGAGGTCGCCGATGTTGATGCCCATCTCCAGGGTGGAGGTGGCCGAGAGCAGGTTGGGATGACTCCGGGGTCCGTCGTGGATGAACTGGTTTTCCAGTCGCTCCCGGTCTTTGCGGGTGAGCAGGCCGGTGTGTTCCCGGGCAATGATCCGGTGCACCTGGCCGGCGGCATAGAGGCGGCGATACAGCGGCAGACCTCCCTCTGCGTCCACGGTGTAGTGCCCGTGGCAGCCGTTCACCAGGCAAGGCATCTGCTCCCAACTGGCGCGCTGGGTGAGGGGGATCGTCTGGCCGTCGCCGCAGTAGCTGCAGCGCAGGGCGGCGACCTGGGCGGTGACCTGCACGGCCGTGGGGGTGAGGCCCCAGATCTGCTCGCCCCGCTCGCCGGGCGGCATCGCCTGGAGGATGCCGCCGGACTCCAAGGCCGAGACCAGCGCCTGCAGTGCCAGCACTATCCATTCGGCAGCTTCGCTTGCTGGTGGCGACAGGCCGAGGCTTTTGGCCAGCCAGCCCATCGCCCAGGTGGGCCGGCCCTTGATGCTCGCCAGCTGCTCGAAGCTCCCCTTGCCGCGGGAGGAGGTGAGGAAGATCGGCTTGTTGGAGGAGGGCCCCAGGTTGGGGAGGTGGCGGACCAGCCAGAAGGGGTAGGTCTTGCTGCCGCCGCTGGTGATGTACTCACCCACCCCTCCCTTGGGCTTCAGCATCTCCGGCACCGGCAGGGCACCGCGCTGGCGCAGGTGTTGCAGCCACCCCAGCAGGAACCGACGCAGCGATTCAGCTGTGAGCTGACGCAGGGGTTCGAGGTCGTTGCGCAGCTGCACCAGCAGCGGCGGAATCAGGGCCTCCAGCTGCTCGGGGTTGACCGCGGCAGCCAGCACCCCCGCCTGCTCCACCGAGGAGCCGAGGCGGGAGCGGTAGCCGAATTCGGCCATCAGCTCCCAGCGCAGGCGTTTCTCGACGATCTCCAGCAGCGGGCTATCGGCTGCTAGCACCGGATTTGCGCTCTGCTCGATCTCGCTCCACTCCTTGATCCACTCCAGATCCGCGGGCAGGAAGGTGGCGACGAAATCGACGGGATTGGGCAGCTGCTGGCGCCAGTGCTGCAAGAAGGCTTCCTGCAAGCCGGGGAGATCGAGCGCTGCCGGGCTGCTCTGGACGGTGCGGGTGAGCGCGGTGCGGAAGGAGGTGCGGTAGGCCCGGGCGGCAATGAAGCCGGCACGATGGGCGGCGTCCTGCACCGAATCGGAGAAGGTGAGCAGCTTGCGGTCGGCGTTGTAGCTGGAGGCAAACAGGCACGAAGACCAGGTGCTGGTGAGGCTGGCGGCCGAGGCACCGATCAACAGCAGGCTCTGGTGGGCCCCGCAGTAGGGGCAATCGGAGCTGAAGTGCAGGTGGTCGTCGCGGTCTCGCACTGTGGCCACCGGCACCTCCACCACCAGCAGGTTGGCGCTGGAGCAGCTCTGGCAGCAGGGCGTGGCCTGGGCGGGAGCAGCGCGCTCGGCGGCGGGGTCCTGAATCGTGAGGCAGTCGGTGCAGAACAAGCGCTCCTGATCCGAGAGCGGCTGACCCGGGCTGCCGTTCGACGGCAGGGCCCGCTGCGGAAAGATGACCTGAACCAGGGGATCGCGAGCAAAGAAGGCCCGGTAGAAATTGCGCAGGTTGCGGGCCGGATCCAGCTGGCTGGCGTTCTGGTGCAGCAGGGTGGAGGTCCAGCCAGTGGCACCGCAGTCGCGGCAGTGCACCACGGGTAGGTGCTGATCGCCGTCGTTGCTGTCGAGATCGTCGGAGTGCACCAGTTCGGGGATGGGGCCCACCGTGGCGACCATGCGCTTGAGCTCCCGCAGCCACACCTGCACGCGCAGCTGCACCCAGCTCTGGCCGGTGGCGCCGCGGGCATGGGCCATCAGGGCAAGCAGGGAATCGAGCAGCAGCACCCGAAAACGCAGCGGGTAGCGGCCATCGATGCCGAGCTGGCGCGCAAAGCGCTCCAGCAGCTCATCGAGGGAGCAGAGCGTGTGGGCCTGGCGCACCAGGTTTTGCACCGCCGGCAGCCGCCCCAGCTGGCGGCCCAGCTCGATCCGCCAGGGCAGCTCATGGAGATCACCGCTGGCTGGCAGGGGCAGTTCGCCTCCGAACCAGAGTGGCACCTGGGCAGCCAGGTAGGCCAGGCGCACCGCATCGGCGCTCTTCGCATCAACCTGGCTGCCATCGGGATCCTGCGCGGCAGCGCCATAGCTGGCCGGATCGAGGAGGGCCTGCTGATCGGGGCTGGGGGGCGGCAGCACGAGCAGGCCCTGGTCGGCGTCGGCATAGGCCGTTTCCTCGAAGAACTGCGCCGGGGTGAGCCGGTCTTCCTGGATCAGGCTGGTGCGATCAAAGCCACTGCCGAAGATCTGGCCGGCGTAGTGGAGCATCTCGGCCTGGGAGTCGCCGTCGCCGAGGGTGGCGGAGGTGCCCACACACACCAGCTCCTCACCGGGGCAGTGGAGGCGATCGCGCAGGCGGCGGATCAGGCAGGCCAGGTCGGTGCCCTGGGCGCCATCGAAGGTGTGGAACTCATCCACCACCAGATAGCGGAGCACTCCGGGGCCGTTGTGGGCCCAGAGCCCCTGCACATGGGGCTGGAGCAACAGGTAGTCGAGCTGCTTGTAGTTGGTGAGCAGCAGGTCGGGCGGGGCCTTGTGCAGGGTGTCCCGATCGGTGATCACCTGCTCGGGCCCCATGGCGATGGCGCTCTGTTCCTCCTGATCGCCGATGTAGAGGCCGGCGCGCAGGCCGGAGAGGGCTGGAACGGTGTGGATCAACCGGGCGATGCGCTTGGCCTGGTCGGTGGCCAGGGCATTCATCGGATAGACGAGGATCACCTTGACGCCGCGCTGGCCGGCCTGCTGGGCCAGGCGGCAGTGATCGAGGCAGGGGTAGAGGAAGGCCTCGGTTTTGCCCGAGCCGGTGCCGGTGGCCACCAGGGTGTTCTGGGGCGAGCCGGGACTGAGCCGCTGGAAGGCCAGCTCCTGGTGCCGCCAGGGCGGGAAGGGCAGCTGCAGCTCAGGAAACCAGCCTGTGCGCCGGCCCTGGTGGAATGGCAGCGCGATCGACACGTAGGGCCCCTTGATCAGGCGCTGGCGATCGGCCAGGAAGCGATCGATCAGCCCAGCGAAGCCAGGGGTGGTGGGGTGGAAGGCGGTGCGGATGGCATCAGCCGCCACCTGCTCCAGCTCGCTGGCAACAACGGAGGGGAGCAAGGGTTGCGGCGGATCTACAGCATCAGACTAGACAGGATGCCAGTGCTGCCAAGCGTTCTGAACAATGCAGGTCCTGCATCGGCGCCGGACGCGGCAGGGCAGTGGCGAACAGTTTGTGCCTCATTCGAGGCAGGCCTCGCATTGCCAACACTTTTGAGGCATGCTGCAAAGGCGTCTAGCGAGGGGGGCATGGCTGTTCAAGAGCGCACCAGTGCGGCCCCCAGCGGGCTGAACGAGAGCCTGGTGCTGCGTAAGGCTCTGCAGCGCGCTGGCGAGGAGCTGGGACTGTCGGCTCAGGAAACGGCCCAGGCGATCGGCAAAAGCCGGACCTTCTTTGAACAGGCACGGGCACAGAGCCGCATCGACCTGCACACCAAGCAGATGATTGCCCTGATGCTGCGCCTGCACCGCAGCCTGTCAGCTCTGGTGGGCGACGACACTGAACTGATGCGGCACTGGATCAACACCGCCAACCGCCATACGGGAGGCATTCCGCGAGAGCAACTGCAGGATCCAGAGCAACTGGTAGAGCTGGTGCAATACCTCGATGCCATGCGCGGCCGGCCGTGAGCCAGGACGCCAGCGTCGACCTCACCGCCCTCTGCAGCCTCGATGGGGTGGTGCTGCGACTGGTGGAACAACAAGGGGCCCAAGCCACACGCCGGATCACCGACAGCCTGGATGAACAGGCCTGGCTGGAGGACTTTCTGGAGGCCAGCAAGCCGGAGCTTCCCAGTGCCGAAGAATGTCCGGTGAGGCATCGCCTGCTGCTCACTCCCTTCCGCTATCGCAAGCGCCACGGCTCCCGCTTTGCCACGCGCTGGGAGCGAGGACTGTTCTATGGCTCACGCACCCGATACGGCTGTCTACTGGAGGGCGCGTACTACGAGCTGGTGTTTCAAGACGGCCCCGAGCAGCCCTTTCCTCGCAGCTCCGCGATGAGAAAGACGCTCTTTCACGTGGAAGTCAGCACAGCAAAGGGTCTGATGCTGCAGAAGCAAGGCAACAGGAGGCTACAGACAAGGTTGCGCGATCCTGTGAACAGCAACTTCTGCCAGGAAGTCGGCCAGCAGATGCGTGCAGCAGGCATCGAAGCATTCGAGTATCACTCGGCCCGCAGCGAAGAGGATGTTGTGCAGCTTGGCGCCATCAGCTGCTGCGTCTTCTCCAGTACGCCTTTTGACCAAGTGGAGGTGCAAGTGGAAGCCAATAAAGAGGAAGTCTCGCTCCGCTGTTTGGATGACAATACTGTGCACCACTTTCAGCGGTGGCAATTCGAAATCCTAGGAAAGCTGCCACAGCCAGCAAATTAGGCTGGGAATCCAAGGCTAATTCCATTAAGAACAGTGAAGCATCCTCTGTGTCATTCTAATATGCGTGGTCTTAATGAAATCTGGATTGAGAGGTGGCATGGATGCCAACAAATAGATAGTGCTGTCACCACTGAACGCCAAGAATTGGTTGGTTGAGACAGGAAAAGGATTCTCGATTGTAGAGAGGACAGGCAGATGCCTGCTTTTGGAAAGGATCCAGCGATCAGCGCCAAAAGCTCCAGCAGGGGCTTACCGAGTAATCATCGCGCCAAAGCCACTACAATGCCCTATGCTAAGGCCTGCAAGAATTTTACTTTTACTGTCCATTCAAAATGGCTACAGAGCGAAAAAGCTTCGGGAGCGTCAGCCTCGTACGCCAAGGCGACCACACATTTTATTCATTAACATTACCGAGCGAATTGCTTGCCCATACTTGTTTTGTTATAAATCGGGAAGAGGATCCGATTGAAGGTTTTCAACGTGAACTCGACGAAAAACGCGCCAAGGAAATTGCTCAATATATCGACTCTGGCCTTGGAACTATCCCAAGCTCAATCGTATTGTCAGCACAAGAAGGTGCTGACCTGCAATACGATAGCACCCGCAAGAGTATAAGCTTTAACCAGATACCCACCGCATTTCTGATCATTGACGGACAGCACCGAGTATACGGCTTTATGCATGCCAAAAAAGCGCTAAGAGTCCCTGTGGTAATCTACGACAACCTAACAAAGCGCGATGAGACTAGGCTGTTTATCGACATTAACTCCAAGCAGAGAGGTGTTCCGCCTGAATTACTTCTAGATATTAAAAAGCTGGCCGAGTACGAAAATGATCAAGAAGAATTTCTGCGAGAGATATTTGATATCTTCCAAAAAGATTCAAACAGCCGATTGTATGGCAGGCTTTCGCCCGCAAGCAAATCAAAAGGAAAAATAACCCGAGCGACCTTTAACACGGCAATCAAGCCATTGGTCAAGATATTTGGAGGGAAAAGCGAGTCGGAAGTTTACGAGATTCTTAATGGCTACCTAATTGCATTTGACGAAGCAATTCTTGCAAAGCACGCAGCCAATGAGCAAATGTATAATCCCACATTCTTTAAAGCTGTTTGCGCCTTCTTCCCCTTTGTTGCAACAAAGGTAAAAGATCGCTTTGGGGCTATTTATGCACCAGATAACTTTTATGAATTTCTGATCATAATTGGAGAATCCATCAGGCCATCAAGGCTGAGTGTGACTGGTACAGCATATAAGCCTGTTGTCAAAGCACTGGAAGAGAGCCTTAAAGAAGAGTTCAGACTATGAAGTCAATAGTTGATAGCATCCTCGTTCCACAAGCAAGGCTGGAAATCTTCAATCAGAAAATTAGATCAGAAATTGACCTAAAAGCTTGGATTGCCAATCAGAACTACTTTATTGATGATGACCTAAAAGATGGTGTCTTTGAATTAAGACCTGCTGACGACGCCTTTTTGTATACAGCATTTGCTAATGACTGCAACCGAATGGCAGTTGCTGCTATTGAATCGGCTGCAGGGCTTCAGATAGATCCATGCATGAATAGGAGTGGTGCGTGGGGAATAATAAGAGCATACTATTCTGCGTTCTTTGCTATTCATGCGATTCTAAGAATGTACGGGATCTCGTGCACGCAGGTAGATCAAGAGTATGCGAATAAGATCTTTGAAATTGGGCATCTCTTTGATAAAACATCCTCCCTCGCAAGAATAGAGAAGGGTTTCTACTCTATTGAGATCTCCGCTAATAGCTCACTTGTCAAGTTCACAAAATACAAAGAGTCGCATGCTGGGACATGGCGACGATTCTTGGAGCTATTGGATGTCCTGATGGTCAATTCGCGGAGCCTAACATCTCTTTCTAGTGATAAGATTGAGGCAATAAGAATATTGTCGACAATAAAGAGCGGAGTTACACGAGCTTCTCATTCGAAGGGTAACTGGCTATCCGCGATCAGGAACTCTGTGAATTACCAGCACTCACATGGAGCATGGTTCCCATATGAAAGAAGATCTATAGCATGCGCATATCTCCCAAGAATGGCGAACGAGTGGAAGAAGCAAGTAAGCGAGCTGGCAGGGAATCTGGAAAATGGAGAAGTAGAGGCTTTCTTTCAGCTTGTACTTCTTATAATGTCGCTGTTTAGAGAGCTCCTGGTCAGTTGTAATAGAAGGTGCTTTATGGAGAAGTCTGTCTTCGCAAAAGGTTCGTTAAAGCTACTGAAAACTCTCCGACTGGATTGATTAAGGCCTTCACCCTCCGATCTTGACATGAAAATACTATGGCAGTGGGCGGGCCCTGCCAATCTCATGGAAAACAATTAAATCTTATACATATAGACAATGGAGGTGAACTCGCCGCATGTAGTGAGGCGCATTAACCTCTCTCGAAATAATCCCAAGCCACCCGGTAATCCTCCACCCGATCACACCGTATCCATGGCGCCACATAAGTGATCGTCCGCTCCACCGGCCCGCCTGGCAGGGTGTCATCGAGGATCGTCCGCGACACGCTGCCGGATGTCATGTTCTTGATGTCCTCCCAGCCGTCCTGCTTGGTGGCACCACGTCCTTTGCCTTTTCGGGGAAAGCCGACGCCAGTGAGGCCCTTGCTGTTGGTGAACACAATGCGGCCATTCATGTCGTACCAGGTGTCGCGTTCGTATTGCTGCATCACAGGAAACTGCACGCGGTAGATGGTGATCAGTTCATCGAGAGTGAGGCCGAGGGCCTGGGCAACCAGCACATCGATCTCCACCAGCGCCTGGCGGCGGGCGTAGTCGCTGCGCAGGGCGCAGTTTCGCTGCCAGGTGGGGGTGAGGTTTGAGAAGAAATCCTGGGGAAGGCGTGGATCGTCTTTCGCCCAGCGCTGTTCACGAAAAGCGTCATCCCAGCATTCAGACCAGAGATCGGTGTAGTGGTTGGTAAGGCAGTTGAGAACCAAACCCCTAGAGCATAACTCTAATGATCCATGAAAAGCTGGCAGTCTATAAGCTGTGGCATCTCGAAAGTCTTTCTTTCCAGTGCTCTTAACCATAAAGTCAACAGGAACTGATGCCCAAATCGTTGCCAAGGCGGCAGTCAACCTAGAGTCCTTAAAACCAATAGAGAAAATGCCATCAATGTGAGAAACGGCTGGTGGAATAATCGTTGCTCTTAGTGACCTCTCATCGCTTGGATGGGCACCCCGGCGAACGGCTAATCGATAATGATCCGTGATTCTAGAGTTCACACTAAAGCCAGAGACTGGGATCCTTTCCCGATATTCCTGTATGCTCAAGTTAGGCACGTAATTTGTTCGCGGCAAGTAGTCATCTGGAATATGGTCAAGATCTATGCAGTCATACGCTTTATTGGTATTGCAAATTCTTCGAGGTGATTGATAAAGAGGATTCGCAACTGCCAATGTTGGCCCCACAAGAACCGCTTGTTCGGCTGAAGGGGGAAAGCTTGTCTCCCGACGAATTGTTCCATCCTTCTGGCAGAGGGTCTCATTCCAGTGTTGAGTTGTATAAAACAAGGACCTCTCAAATCCTTCGAGAATATCTCCGAAGTTAGAGAACGTCTTGAGTACACTTGCTATTTCGCATGCATGCACACTGGGGAGCTTTGCTTGCGAAGGAGGAGTCCCCGCCTTGTCAAAAATGCGTGCAAACATGGCCAGAGTGTCCCAGTCTATATCTATAACCCTTCTTGAATCGCCCTTGAGTTCCCACTCTCCGGCCTGATCCTTGATGGCAGGAAGATCTGATGGATCATTGCCTGATGACTGAAAGCACTGATCAAGGGTTGAGGGACTAAACAGATTTGATGCCGAAATAAAATGAATGTCGCTATTCCTTTCTCGGTTTCGACCAAAGATATTAATACTGTATTTCTTGTTGTTGTGAATCTCCTTGAAAAGCTCCAGTTCATTCTGAAACTGAAAATGACACCTTATTCTGCCGTATATACTGCTGCGCAGAGCTCCGCCCTTGGGGTCATCATAAACACCTTCTGGATGCAAAAAGGCTTGAGCGCCTCCATCTGAGCCAAGTCTCCAGGACTGAGGCAGGAAGCATTTGTATAGGTTTGCTTTGCTGCCTGCTAAAAGCGGATAGTTCTGCTTTGAGGTGAGAAATGACTGAAGCCCTGTCTGCTCAGAGTATTCCCGTACAAAAGCGTCTCTAAGGTATTTGTCTTGGCGCAAGGCTGAATCCCGTCGGCTCGATAATTCGACCGTGGTCATCTCTCTTATCAAGACAATGGGATCTTGATTGCCAATAACTCCTTCTTCTTTCCACTCCACCTTCAGCCAGGGCGGATTACCCACGATCACGTCGAAACCACCACTCTTGAGCAGATCGGCAAACTCAAGATCCCAGTGCAGCGGCCGCACGCGAGCGGCCACCTGCTCCGCCAGCCGTAGTCGTTCGATCTCCTCGAGCAGTTTGGCCTTGTTCACATAGCCATGGCGGTCATTGAAGTTCACAGCCAGCTGCTTGGGCTGCGTGTCAGGCAGCAGCTGCAGCTGTTCCTCCTCCTCATCCACCACCGATTCGATGTCCCCGAGCACGCAGCTCATATCGGTGAGCCATTCCTCACGACTGGGCAGCTGACCTGCCTTTTCCAGCGGCCAGAACCAGAGAGCACACCAGTAATCCATCGCCAGCTTGAGCCGCAGCCGGGCATTGGCATTGGCAATGCCCTTCCCAGCCACCTCCTGGCTCTGGATGCGGTCTTTGAGGCTGAGCGGTTTCCAATCCAGCCCCGCATCGCCTTCGGGATCGCCCCACACCGGCAGTGGATCGGTGGTGCGCTCGCGGATCTGGGCCAGCTGGTTTGCCCATTCCTGCATCAGGTCATCGGCAAGGCGGCTCAACCGCTGCAGCCGGCGCAGCTCGGCCCCACTGAACGGTTTCCCGGAGAAGGTCTTCTTCCAGCTGGTGATCGCTTTCACCTGATCCGGCAGCAGCTCCTTGATCGCCGCATTGGCCTTGATCCCCATGCCTGGATCGGGCAGCAGGAAATGGAAGATGGCGTCGTTGGGTAGCTCCTGATCCCAGGCCAGCTCCTCCGGGGCCTGTTCGTGCCAGAGCTTCGCAGGCTTGTCCTTCTTGCCTTCCTGGGGCAGCTGGTGCAGGCGATAGATCTGGCGCCGGCAACCCACCAGCGAATTGCCGCAGAGCAGCTGCTGGCCAAACCAGGGCACGAAGGCCCGGCCTTTCTCCGGCTGGTAGATGCTGTTGAGCCAGAGGCTCACCTCCGCCAGCTCGATCGCCACCGGGTTGAGGTCCACCCCGAACACGTTGCGGTCGGCCAGCCGCATCTTCACCTTCTGCAGCTCCTGCTCGAAGGCTGCATGGGGGATGGTCTGGCCCAGCTCCTGCTGACGCAGCTCCAGGTACTTCAGGGCTAGCTGGTTGATCAGTTCATTCAGATAGGCCGCAGAGCCCAGTGCCATCTCCAGCAGCTTGAAGCACAGGATGTCGGCAGCCGTCTTGCCAGGCAGGAGCTCCTTGAGCGTGTATTTGATCTGGCAGCGGGTGAGCGATTCGGGCGTGTAGTAGCTGGCGCTCTTGATCCGGTCGCGGCCGGCCAGGCGGTAGATGAAGGTTCCCTTCTCATAGAGCTTCGGGCCGGTGCCCTCGGCATTGGGCACGATCTCCTCGCGCTTGTAGTTGCCCAGCTGGCTGGCGGGCACGAAGTGCCCCACCTCCAGCTCGTCGTGGGCCTTGCCGCGGGCCTGCACGGCGCCCTCGTCGTCGTCTGGGCTGTCGTCAGCGTCGACGTCGTCCTCTTCCGCTGGGCCGGCAGCTTTCTTGGGTGCGGGCTGCACCTCGTAGAGATCTTCCTCCGCGAAGAACCCCCGGAAGCTGAGCAGCGCCTCATAGACCGAGCCCAACTGGTTGATGCCCAGCTGGGCGTAGCTCACCCGGCCGCGCTTGCGGCCTGCCTTGGCCTTGGTGAGCGACATCAGCTCGATCACCTCCCGCAGCACGCCATTGCGGAAGCGCACCTTTGCCTTGGTGATCGCCCCGCCCAGTAGGGGCATGCGGCTGGGATCAAACAGGTGGCTCTTGAGCGGCGTGATCCGGAAGCTGTCGGCGTAGATCTCGCCTTCCCCATCGTCGTTGAGCTGGGGCTGCAGCTCGGTGTCGTTGCGCTTGGGGTAGCCCTCCCAGATCATCTGGAACAGCCGCTCCAGCGAATCATGGATGTAGGTGCTTTCCCGATCAGCATCGCTGAGCAGCGGCACCTGCTCCAGATCCCGCAGCCGCTCCAGGCTGTAGCCGCGCCGATACACCTCCGAGCCCATCGGGATGTAGTTCAGCTCCGGCCGGGCCTCGATGTAAAAGAGGAACAGCAGCCGATACATGAAGCGCAGGCACTCCTCGCTGAGCTGCTTTTCGTCCACCAGCTGGAAGGCCGCATCCTTCTGCTTGTAGCGGATATGCCACACGGCCTCATTGCCCAGCAATTCAATCGATTTGCGTAGGGCGTACTTGAGGTCGCCACTCACCTCATAGGCGTGCTTGTGGCTGTTCTCATCGAGGCTGTCGAGCAGCGGTGTGCCCCCCTCGCTGGGGCAGAGGTGCTCGCGGTGCAGCAACGTGGCCGCCGCCAGGAAGGCATCGGCCTGCCGCTCGGCGTAGAGCGTGCGCACCTCAAAGCGCAGCAGCCGTGAGGCCCCCCACTTGAAGCGATCGATCAGCAGCAGCTCGTCGCGGCTGATCAACAGCAACCAGCGCGGTGGGTCGTCCTGGGCGAACACCCGGTTGTTGATCAGCTGTTCCCAGCTCTCGCCCGCCACCACGGTGCCCAGGGATGGATCGCGGATCTGCTGGCCATGGATCGCCAGCTGCAGCGGATCGGGGTTGAGCTCTTCATCGCTGGCAGTGAGTGGGTTGAAGGCCTCCAGCACCCACAGCACCGGCTCCCCGGATGGCCGTTCTTCTGTCGCCAGTAACGGCACCTGGTAGGGGTGACCGGCAATCAGCAGCACCTTCGCCTGGGGCTGCCAGCGGTAGCCCAGGCCCTCCAGCAGCGGCCGGAACCACTGCTCGCGCTGCTTGCTCAGCCGCTTGCCGCTCTCCAGGCCACCTTCCTGTTCGCAGAGATTCAGCCACTGCCGCCGCAACCCAGCCAATGCCCGATACGGCGCGATGGCGCTTGGGTCATCTGCCGCCCGTTGTTTCCAGCGGGCCTGCACCTCCTTGAGGTCGCCCTTGAAGATCGCCTCCAGGTAGTAGTCGGAATAGAACTCCTGCTCGTTGCGAATCCCCAGCAGTGCCATCTCAGCCCCCCTGCCCCTGGGTTTCAGCCAGGCGATGCAGCACCGCCACCAGCTTCAGGTAAGGCGCTTCTTCTGTGGTCATCACGTCTTCCACATAGCGCCGGTGGCTCTCGAACAGCCGCTCCACCTTCAGCTCCTCCTGCCGCAGCTTCTCCGCCTTCACCGCCACAACGCTGCCGTCCTGCTCGAAGTTGAGCCGCAGCTGTTGCACCTGTTTGCCCCGCAACCGCTCCAGCCGTTCGCCCTGCTCCACCAGCTGGGGTTCCATCTGCTCGATCCATGCCTGCCGCCGGCGCAGCAGGTAGGCGTGGGCCTCCCTCACGGCCTGGCCCCGCTGCGCCTTCAGGCTCTCCGGCACCGGTTGTTGTCGGTTGGGGTAATCGCGTGCACCCAGCTGCAACCGCTTGGAGATGGCCGCAAATGGCTCCACCGCTTCCACCTTCAAGCCGGTGCCCAGGAAGCGCACCCCCACCCAGTCCTGAATCACCGGATGGCCGGAGCGGTTGGGAATCGTGCCCTGCAGCACCATCACCACCTCACCGGGCTCCAGGCCGTTGCTGAGCTGCAGCACAGGTGCCTGATGCCGGGCAAAAGTGGCCAGGCCCCGGTCCACCAGCCATTCCACCAGCGGATGCAGCGGCCAGAGGTAGTCGAGCTCCACGCTCTGCTGCTGGCGGCGGCGAGAGCGCTTCAGCTCCTGCTGAAGTTCCTGGGGCCGGCTGGAAAGCACCAGTTGCCGCTGCCGATCAGGCCTGCATTCCCGCGGTAAGCGCTCGTAGCGGCGCAACAGATCCGCTGGTGGCGTGAGCTCCAGGCGCTCCTGCTCGTCGTAGGCCCTGAACTGGATCGGCTCAGTGGACGCCACCTGCTCCGCCACCGCCCCCAGGGCCCTGGAGACATAGCTCCAGAGATTGGGGAACAGCGATGGCATCTCCAGCCGCTCCAGCTCCGGCAGTTCCGGCTCCGCAGCCTGGGCCTGGGCTGCTGTGCCAGGGGCTGGATCACCGAGCAGCTGGCCATAGAGCTCGGCGATCAACCCGCCGCCCCCTTGCAGAAACGGTGCGGCGTTGGCATCCAGCTGGGCTTCAAAGGAGGAGGCATCCGCCGCTTCGATCGCGGCGGCGGTGAGGTCTTCTTCTTCCGCCTCGTCGTAGCGCTGCATGAACACCGAGGGATCGCCGATGTTGCGCTGGGCCTGCTCGTCTTTGCGGATCAGCACCTGCAGGATCTTCTCCACATCCCCCATCCCCTGCACCGCCGAGGCGGTGAGCAGATAGCAGATCAGCGGCTGCCGGCTCTGGGTGTAGCGGTCAATCCGCCCATTGCGCTGCTGCAGGGTCATCAGCGACCAGGGGATGTCGAAGTGCACCAGCCGGTGGCTGAGGTAGTGGAGGTTCAGGCCTTCAGAGGCCACTTCCGTGGCGATCAACACGCGCATCGGATCGGCTTCCTGGCCAAAGCGCCCCACGATCCCCGTCTGCTCGGTGTCGACCATGCCGCCATCAAGGCGTTCCACCGCCTCCGCCGGCAGCTGCAGATCCCTGGCCAGATGCTCTTCCAGGAACCGCTGGGTCTCCCGTCGCCCGGTGAAGATCACGATCCGATCCTTGGGGTCAGCCCCCCGCCACTGCCAGTCGCCCCGCAGCAGCTCCAGCAAGCGCTGGTATTTGGAGAACTCTGCCGCGCCGATCGGCTCCAGCAGCGGCAGCAGGGACTGCAGCTCAGCCTGATCGGCACGGGTGTCGCCCTTGCTCTCGCTGAGGGTCTTGAGCCGATTGCGCACCGTCTCCAGGCAGGCCATCGGGCTGGAGAGCATCGCCTTCTGAAGGGTGGTGCGAAACAGCTGGCCGGCCTTGGCTTTGCTGTCGCTGCCGGGCAGCTGCAGCGTCGCCAGTGCACGGAAGACAGCCTCTTCCTCCGGGCTGGCTTTGGCCTCCACATTGGCGGTGTCGCGCTCCGGCACCCCCTGGGCGGAGCGCATCTGGCCGATCACGTCCTTGCGGAAGCGGCGCACGTAGAGATCGCGGATGTCGTCGGGCCCGTAGTTGCTGCGATCGGCAATCGCCGTGGGATCGAGCATGTTCATCAGGCTCGCGAAGCTCTCCGGCTTGCCGTCGTGCGGCGTGGCCGACAGCAGGATCAAGGTGTCGGAGCGCGTGGCCAGCCGCTCCGCCAACTTGGCGCGCTGGCTCATTTGCTCGCCAACGCCGCGCACGGCGACGTTCTGGCATTCATCGATCACGATGATGTCCCAGTAGGCGTGCTCCAGGTAGGCGCGGTACTCCCGGTCGTTCTTGAGCGTGTCGACCGAGACGATCGCCTTGTCGAAATGGTGAAAGGGGTTCTGGCCCGTGGGCAGTTGCTCGCGGATGCGCTGGATCCCAACCGAATCGAGCCGCGTCAGCGGGATCGTGAAGCGATTCCAGAACTCGCCCTGGAACTGCCCCAGCATGCTCTTGCTGGTGACCACCAGCAGCCGGCGTCCGCGCCCGCGGCGAATCAGCTCGCTGCAGAGGATGCCGCACTCCAGGGTCTTGCCCAGGCCCACCGCATCGGCGATCAGCAGCCGCTGTCGTGGCATCGCCAGCGCCTTGGCCGCCGGCTGCAGCTGGTAATCCATCACGTCCATCGCCGCCCGATGGCCGATAACCAGCTCGGGCCCGGTTGGCACGGTGCGGCGCAGGTGAGCCTCGATGAATAGCAGGCTGTCGCGGTAGTTGTCGGAGAGATCCGGCACCAGCTCAGTGTCCTCCGGTTGCAGCACCTTCAGGTCGGGCTCCAGCGCCTCCAGGAACAGGGCCTCCTGCTCCTTCAGATAGGGCGACACGCCCACCACATCCAGCAGCCGTTCCCCTTCACGGGTGTGCCGCACGTTGCGCACCAGCCACTCGGCATCACGGCACTGGATGCGGGCGCCGGGAGCGATGACGGCTTTAGGCATCAACCCGGACTGCCAGCTTGCTCTTGCTCTTGCCTGATCCGCTGTCCATGTGCTGCAGGGTGCGGGGCCAGTGCCATTCCATGGCTTTGCTTGCCCCCAGTTTGCGTTGTTTTACAGCGTTCGTCAGCCAATCTGCAGCCTCCGAAACACTGATCAGCACTGGCTTCTATGCAGATCCTGCATGGTTTGTGCCTTGACGATCTGCACCCGCAGCAGCCGCAGGCATTGCCGGGCAGCCCTTGTATTCACCGCCCCCTGCGGCAACAGCAACCACAGCTGCTCGATCAGGGCTGGCTGGTCGGCCAGGGGCATCAGGCCATGGGCTGCGATCCAGGCCGTTCCCAGCAGGTCTGTGCAGATCGGCATCGCCAGCTTCCGGTCTCGCGCCCGCTTGATCCAGGCCGCCGGTTCCTGGCAGGCCGCTGGCTGCTGCTCCACCGCAAAGCCATGCCACTCCACGGCTTGCCGCAGCAGTGGGGTGGCCCCCCTGCGCGGCAATAACACCCGCCGCGTGGTTGGCGTGGTGGCCACCAGCTGCAAACCCAGCTGACCCAGGGGCAGTGCGGCTAGGCCATCCCATTGCGGTGCCTGGCCGGAGAGGAGCAGTTTCTCCAGGCAAAAGGAGCTCACGATGGCCGCATCGAGCAGGCCATGGCGCACCAGTTCGGCCCAGTGCTCACCGCTGCGAAACCGGGGCGGCACCAGCTGCATCCCCGCCAGGTTGCCCAGCAGGCTCTGGTGGAGCACGTCGGTGCCGATGCGCAGCAGCCCCTCCATCAGCCGGTGCTCCCGGTAAGCGAGGCGCAGATGGTGCAGGCAGGCGTTGTGCCCATGGCGGCACACCGGTGAACCGTGCCGCGGCTCCAGCCGGAACTGGTGCTGCATCAACTGCAGGCTGCGGCAGACGGTGCTCTGGTGCATGGCCAGGGCGATGCCCGCCTTGGACTGGGAACCGGCCAGTTCGAGGAAATCGAGGATGTGCAGGTCTTCCAGCGGTGTGGGCGGGGCATAGGAGCCGGAGGCCCGCTTGGGTGCGGAGCGAGCGGCACTGGTGCAGGACTGGGCCACAGGTCGAATCTTGTCGCTAAGTGCAGCATTAGTTCCTCGGCACTATCCGACCTCTTTCTACGTGCGAAAAAGTGAATGCTCTCCGCACTTCCCCGTTTGTGGCCAGCTGTTTGGCTCCTGTTGAGCTAGTGCCAGGGCCCAGGAACTGCCGCTCCTTGGCTGCAGTTCCTGGGCTGATAGTCAGAACCGATAGCGTGCGCCCAGCCTTGCCCCCCAGCTGCTGAGGGGGTCGTAGTTGACGCTGTCTACCGTGAAGCCAGCTGTGCCTTGATAGGTGGCTTCCACGAAGACATCGGTGGACTTACTGGCGAGGTAACTCACGCCCACCTTGCCCTGGTAGCCAAATACCCCCTGGCTGCCTGGCGACTGATTCACCGTCACCCCAAAGGCCGTAGCGGAGTAGGAGCCCCAGCCCACGTTGGTGTAGCCGATCCCGCCGCCCAGATACGGCACCCAGCGGCTTTTGGTGGGAATATCGACGTAAGCCGAGGCCAGCACCGAGTTGGTGTTGACGCCCCCATCACTGATGGAGGCCGTGATGCTCTGGCCCAGGGCCGAGGCGTTCAGGCTGTTGAGCGTGGCGTGGTTATAGAGATAGGTGAGCTCCGTGCGCACCACGCCGAAGTCGTAGCCGGCACCGACCTCGGTGGCAAAGCCGCCGCCCAGGCTGTAGTTGCCGCCCACATTCACGCCCAGGACTGTTGTATCTCCCGTGACGTTCTGGGGCCAGGCGCCACCAACACCCAAGGTGGCGTAGAAGCCCTTGGCTTCGTTGCTGGGCTGAGCTGGCGTGGCTTCTTCTGCCTGGACTCCAACGGTGACCAAGGGCAGGAGCAGGGTGGCTGCGAACAGGTGACGCAGCGAGATTGAAATCGGGCGCATTGGCTCTCGTGGGTGAAGGGTTGTGTGAGTACTGCATCAGTGCGGCAGCATTTCGGCTGCCGATGTGGGGTGGCTTGCTGAGCTGTCCCCGTCTTTGCTGGATCCGTTATTCAGCTTCTGCATGGCTCCAGGCCATGGCTGAGCGCAACTGGGCCAGCAACGCCTCGAGGGCTGGCTGCTCGTTCCAGACCGTTCTGAGGGCCAACAACCAGTGCTGCTCGAGGGCCCCATCGGGCCAGGGCTGCCAGCTCCAGGTGGGGAGGTGCGGTCTCAGGCGCTGAACCCAGGCTGGCGTCGCCAGGACGGGCTTGGTGTGCTGACGTAGCCAGAGACCCCATCTATGGGGGTCATGGCAGGACCTGGGGGCATGGAGACACTGCCAATGGTGTTGTCGCACCAGGGAAGCCAAACCCGGTGTGAACTGCTGCGCTGGAACGGCCACCTGGCTCCAGCGCCCTGGAGAGCCCCTTGTGTTGGGAGGCATCAGCAGCCCAAGGGGTGAGCGACTAATGGGGAGCAGCATGCAATCGTTCCAATTGACCCCATCGCGCTCTGCCTGCTGCAGCTCTGGCAGTGCCAGGTGCAGATCCAGGCCGCTCACCACAGCAGCATCGATGGCATGGGCGGCCACCAAGCCCTGCCAGGTGCGGGGGTGACGAAACCGCCCTGGCACAGAAATCCAAGGCTGTAGGGGTTGCAGCACACCCTGATGCCAAGGGCAGCTCCCTACCCGCCAGGCGCCGGCCTCCAGCCGATGGGCCTGGCAGGCCCGGCGCAGCAGTTGAAGACAGGAGCTGCCGCCATAACGCAGCACCCGTTCGTGGTGATCGGGATTGGACTGGAGCCCCAAATCCCTCGCCAGATGGCGGGCGCGACGGCTCACGGTGGGCTGGGAGAGGCAGAGCGCCTTCGCCGCAGCGGTGGTGGTGCCACCCAGCTCCAGCAGATCCAGGAGCTGGATCGGTTGCAACAGTTCCGGGGTGCTGTAGGTGGTGGGCTGGGTGCTCAATGGCTTGGCCTTCACTCGGCCTTGCCAGGCTTTGTCACGTTGGGGCTTACAGAGCTGTTTTTCGTGCGAAAGAGTGGAGGCGCATCCCGCCCCCGCTGCGATGGCGCCGCTTGTGGGTTCAGCAGACGAGAGTCATGGCGGCTAGTCTTACCCGGTAATACTTGCCTGGTTTCGGCCGTGGACGCCTCCAGTTCCTGCTCGATCACCAGCAAGGGGCAGGTCACGATTCCCAAGGCCCTGCGCCAGCAGCTCGGTCTGGGCCGGGGCAGTCGCGTCAGTTTTGAGCTGGTGGGCGACCACATTGAGGTGCGCCCCTGCAGGCCACAGCAGGCCCTGCCCGCCAGCGGCTTCGGGCTGCTCAAGAGCCAGCGGCCGCCCGTGCCGGTGGATTTCGATCCCGCCAGCCTGCTGCGGCCGTGATCGGGCTCGACACCAACATCCTGGCCCGGTATTTCGTTGAGGAGCAGGGGGCCGACCCGGCGACGCAGGCCCAGCGCCAGGCGGCTCGCCAGTTGATCGAATCCGGGCAGAACCTGTTTTTGCCCAAGACCGTGGCCCTGGAACTGGAATGGGTGCTGCGGGGCTATTACGGCTTTGCGGCCGAGCAGGTGCAGCAGGTGTTCGAGCAGCTGCTTCAGCATCCCTGTCTGGAGATGGAGGACCGCACGGTGCTGGAGCAGGCGCTGGCTGGTGTTCGCGGCGGCCTTGATTTCGCCGATGCCCTGCATCACGCCAGTTGCCGCGGCTGCGAGGCGATCGCCTCCTTCGACGACCGCGGTTTTGCCCGGCGCATCCGCCAGCTCAACCTGCCGCCGCGGGTTGTGATTCCCCGCGCAGCCTGAAGGCTCACATGGGTTCTCCGCTGCGCTGCCACCTGCTGATCGGCCAGCCCGCCAGTGGCAAAACCACGCTTGCCCAGGCCCTGGCACCCCTGCTCACCGGCCCTGGTGAGCCACCTGCGCAGGTGCTCTCCACCGATGCCATCCGCGCCGAGGTGTTCGGTGATGCGGCGGTGCAGGGGCCCTGGGTGGACATCCAGCAGCGGCTGCACCAGCGCATCCAGGAGGCGGTGGCCGCCGGCATCCCGGTGATCGTGGATGCCACCCATGCCCGCCGGGCCTGGCGGCTCGCCCTCACGCAGGCCCTGGCCCTGCCGGCGCCGGTGGAGTGGATCGGCTGGTGGCTCTACACCGACCTGCCCACCTCCCTGGCCTGGAATTCCCGGCGTGAGCGGGCTGTGCCGGTGCCGGTGATCCAGGAGATGGCCGCCGCCCTGGCCGACCCCCACTTCGGGCCGTGTCGTGCCGAGGGCTTTGCAGCACTCTGCGCCGTGGTGCCCACCCACCACGCTGAGCTCACGCCGGTGCTGCAGGCCGAGCTGGCGGGTCTGGATCGGCGCATCCGCTCGGCCACCAACCGGGAGCGCAAGCTGCAGCGCCACGGCTACTCCCGCCTGCTGGATCTGGAGCGCCTGCTGCATCTGATCCGGCTGCTCAGCACCTGGCCCGACCTGGCCGCCACGGATCCCGCCAGCGCCGAGGAGCTGGAGGCGATCCTCTCGCCCTTGCCCCAGGGGGATCTGGCCGATCGGGCCGCTGCCTTCCTGGGGCGGCTGCATGGTGCCTGCTACGCCGATGCCACGGCGATCCGGGCGGATCTGGCCTGGCTGGAGGCCAATGGCTTCTGCTCCCCTGCCCCGGTGCAGGCGCCGATCCGGCTGGCGCCCGCGCCGCCGGGGCCGACGGCCGCCAGCCCAGGTGCGGTGCACGGCGGGCTGCCGCCAATGGGCGATGGGCCCGTGTTCCTACGGGTGATGACGCTGCTGCGCCACCTGCTGCAGGTGCCCTTTGACCGGCCCGCCGAGCGTGGCGCCAACCTGCACCAGCACCTGATCACCGCCACCGATTCCATCCCAGGCGCCTACCTGCCGGGTGAAACGGCCACCCTGCGCAAGGACCTCGAGAAGATCCTCACGCCCTACGGCTTCCGCAACCGCCACGACAACGTGCGCCACGGCTACTGCCTGGGCACAGCCGTGCTCTCACCACCCCGCCTGCGGGAGTTGCACCACGTGGTGCGCCAGGCCGCCGGCCGCCTGGCCGATCCCTCTGCCCAGGATCTTCTGGCGGAGCTGGATGAGCGGCTGGGCTGGGCGGGGATCAGCGCCGATGGCCTGCCGCCGGTGCGCAGCTACGCCCGCCATGCGGTGGTCGACACCGCCCTGGTGCGGCGCGATTCGCTGGCCGCACCGCGCCGGGCCGAGGCGATCGAGGCGGCGATCGTGGAGCACCGGCGGGTGCTGCTGCAGCGCTATCCAGGCGTGGGCAGCTTTGCCGATAGCCCTGATGGGGAGCTGCGGGTGTGGCCACTGCAGCTGATCTTCCACAACGTGGGCTGGTACCTCCTCTTTGAAGACGACCAGGTGGGCCATGAGCAGGGGCTGATCCGCAGCGAGCGGCTCGATCGCCTGGCCATGCGCCATGCCCACAGCGATCTGCGCCGCAGCGCCGACGACCACAACGCTGCCGTTGTGCGGCTGGAGCGGCTGCTGCATCACAGCGGCGGCATCTACTTCGGGGCCAACCTGGAGCAGCAACTGGCGATCGCCAGCAGTTCGGCCCAACGCCGCAGCCAGAGCCTGCAAACCCTGCGCTTCTGCTGCGCGCCTTGGGCCTTTGCCTTCATCCGCGAGGGACTGCAGCGCTACCCGATCGAGCACACCCGCTTCTCCAGGCCCCTGTCGGGCGACAGCTGGTGGCACCACCCCAAGGCGCCCCACGTGCTGGACCCTGGCCCCGCCGATTCCAGCCATCCCTACCCGGTGGAGCTGGATCTGCCCCCCTGGACCGTGGCCGCCGACATCGACCTGCGCAGCTGGCTGTTCGCCTTTGGCGGCGGCATCCGCATCGAGAGTCCTGATGGCCTCAGGCAGGAGCTGGTGCAGCGCTGCAGGGAGGCGATCGAGGCCAATGGGGAGCAGGGCCTGCAGCAGCAGCCTGCAGACCCTGCTGATCGGTTCTTCCCCAGTCGGTTGCGGCGAGATTGAAAACGACCAGTGCAACGCCGACCTGCTCAGTTCGGATCAGGCTTTGCTGGTGGCGATGCCGCGATCACTCCTCCTCGTCGCTACCGCCCACGGGCACCAGGCGGATCTGCTTCTTGCCCAGCTTGATCTCAAACTCATCACCGGGCTGGAGGTCGAGCATGGCGGTGTAGGCCTTTCCCACCAGCAGGTTGCCGTTGAACTGCACCTTGGTGGTGTAGCTCAGCTTGCGGCCACCTTTGCCCCGGCCTTTGCCGCCGCCTTCTCCGAGGCTGACGCCTTTGGCTTCCAGCAGGGCCTCATAAAAGGCGGTGAAGTTCAGGCGCTCGCTGCCATCCTTTTTGCTGCTCACATAGCCGCAGCTGCGCACCAGATCGGATTTGGAGACATCGCCCAGCTCTTTGACTTTGGCGAGCAGTTCGGAACCGGTGAGCATCGGGAGGGGTCTTCGATCCTGAGACCGTAACGACAAGCTGCTTCATTTGCCAGGTCTCCAGAGTGACGATTGGCCTCCACGCCAGATAGGGGATCTGCTGTATCACTGCTGGTAGCGATTGGTTCAGTACCACCAGAGCCAGTGCCAAAAGCAACTCCCAAGTTCTGACGAGGGAGTTCCAGTGGCTGCAGGCCAGTTATGGCGATGGTCTATTGCCCCCTACCGAGATCAAAGTCAACACGGCAAGCCCCGTCACCGTGCAGGGTGAGGAAAGGTGGCCTAATGCCTTGCCGTGTCCAAGATTGATGCATTGGATCTTCGATCTGCGCTATCAGCTGGACTTGGATGCCGTTGCTCCAGCTGCAGAATCCCGTGCGAACGAATCAGGCTCCTGTGTGGAACATGTCTAATGCATCCTGCAGGGAAAGATCCTTGCGGTAAGCCGTAAAGCCGTTGTGGCCAGCGTCAATGGAGAAGCAGAGTGCTCTGACTGTGCCTTCGTCAACGCCAATTTCTTTTGCGAGCGCGTGATACATGTATTGCTGTACGGGAGACGCCTGCTCTCTTAGTCGCTTGTTGATGTGCTCTTCGAGAAGTGACGCGACGCGGTTGCGTTCCCGTGCCTTGGCACTTTTGTTCGCATTCGATCCCCTGTAGGGGCTCCTTTGGATTGATATGGGGTAGGTGACCATGCGCGCTCCCGTTGTTCAGTACAGGTCTACTATAGCGGCGATTCTGACTTGATTGATCTGCTTCGACCCCTGGGGCCAGCAGGTTGTGTGTTCTCGTTGGTGTAGTGGTAGCAATGGCTGATTTGGGGCACGGGATCTATTGGCGCAGCGACTCGCACGCCTCCCCGTCCCCATCGCCATCCAGATAAGTGTGCCCTTGGCGCAGCAGCTCCTGGGCCCGCGCATAGGAGTCGATCTCCTTGCAGCGGTAGCGGCGCCCCCCAGGGGTGGTGCCATCGGGGATCACCGCGGCACGGCGCCCGCGGCGGAAGTCCCACGGCCGGGTGATGCCGCCAGGCACCTGCCACACCCCAAACCGCCGCCGGCTGGCCCGATCCTCGGCCTCCAGGTACTCCCTGGCGTTGCAGCTGCCCAGGTACTGGCGGTAGGCAAAGGCCTGCCCGTCTTCCACCAGGGCCAGGTTGATGTTCACGCCGCTGAACACCTCGGCCACCGTGCGGCCGTAGCGATCGGTGGTTTTCACAGCGAGCGTCACCTGGCGGCCGATGGGCAGCCGCTGCTGGAGGTAGTTGCGGGCCTGCTGGCCGTAGGGGCTCTGGGCCGTCTCGGGGGCATCCACGCAGGCCAGCCTCACCGTGATCGCTCGGCCAGCCTGGCGCACACGGATGGTGTCGCCATCGCCGATGGAGAGCACGGTGGCACTGCGCTCCTGCCCGGCTGACCCCACGGGCCAGGCCATGGCCGCCAGCGCTGCCAGCGCCGTTACCCCCCGCAGAACCATCCGTGCCATCGCCGGAGTTTGCACCGGCAGTGATTTCATTCAGCTCCTGCATGACTGGGGCCAATCCCGGTGACTGGCGCCAATCTGGTGCTCAGCACTGATGCACCATGGGCCGCTTGCCGCTGCTGTTCGCTCTGGCGACCGGGGCTCTCCTGGCTGGCAGTGCCCTGGCCCAACAGCCGGTGCGCCCCCTCCCGAAAGTGGGATCTTGCCCGCTCGGCTACTACAGCTCCGGCAGCTACTGCGTGCCCAGCAGCGGCGGCAACACCCGTGGCGCCATCGAGAAGACCGGCAACAGCTGCCCCCTGGGCTTCTATTCCTCGGGCAACTACTGCGTCAGCAGCCCCAGCAACGACCGCGAGGCGATTCAGAAGACCGGCAAGTCGTGCCCGCTGGGCTGGTTCAGCTCGGGGAGCTACTGCATCAAGAGCCGCTGATCACCATGGGCTTTCGCTTCCGCCGCTCCGCCCGCCTGGGCCCGCTGCGCTTCAACTTTGCCAAGGGCGGACTGAGCTCGATCTCTGTGGGCGGCCAGGGAGCCTCGTTCAACATCCCCGTGAGCCGCAGCGGCGGTGCCCGCACCACACTGGGGCTGCCGGGCACTGGCCTGAGCTGGAGCGTGGAGCACACCCCCGATCGCCCCGCCGTACTCCCGGCTGGTGCTGCGGCCGGCCTGCCCAACAGCCGGCGGCTGCGCCCCGGTCAGCTCGATGCCCTCAAGCAGTCGCTGCTTGATGTGATGCGCCAGGAGATGTTCCCAGCCAGCTCTGCAGGGGAGCGGCTGTGGCATCACGGCTTGGTGAGCCGTCTGCTCGCCGATGGCTCGCTCAGTGCGCGGACCGCGGGCCTGCTGGCACTGATCGAAACGCCTGAGGCGATGGAGGGCTATTTGCTGCGGGCCCAGGGGCAGGACGATGCCAAACGCCGCGCCCAGCGCTGCATCGAGGCGGTGCAGGAGGCGGCACGCCTGGCCTCTGGGCGGGGGTGGCTGTCCTGACACTGCAGCGCTCGGAGCCCGCAGGGGTGGTTCCTCTTATCCGGCCGTACCTGCCAGAACGCCTGAACACACCAAGGATGATGCCGGAAAGAAGGAGATCCCCCCGGATGCGTGAGGTCGTGTTCCGCGTTCTGGCTGAAGGCCCCGGCCACCGGGATGCCCAGGCCAAGGGGACCAAGCCGAGCGAGGCTCTGGCTTTGATCGGACGTGGGCCGATGGTGGCTCCGCCGCAGGTACCGGGGTGGATGCTCCCTTCGGGATGGGAGCCGATGGCCCTGGAGCCGGGGACCGCGGATTGTGAAGTCGATGCCTACGACTCCCTGGAGCGGCTGGTCAAGCGCCTGCGGGCGCTGCGGGATGCGGTGGCGCTGGGCGCCCCACTCACGACCCACGAGGTCTGCCTGCTGTTGGGTACCAACCCTGTAGCCGAACAGATGACGCGGGCAGGTTTGAGCGCCCGCCGCTTGGCTCGCAACCTATGGCAGCTCAGCCAAGCAACTGAAGACCGCCGCGAGAGGTGGTGAGGTGACTCGGCACGAGGCCCTGGGCTGGGTGATTCTTGTCGGCGTGCCGGTGTTGCTGGCCGTTGTTCTAATCGCCTGGATCATCTCTGTGATCCCTCCAGTGGCATGGATCTTTCTCGTCCTGTCGGCTGGTGTTCTGATTTTCTTTTGTCGTGTGCCGCTTCGTGATGGTTGGGCGGAAGGCAAGCGGAAGAACTGGGTCCAGGTGTTGAAGCGGGAGATCGACCGACTGGAGGCGGAGCGCAGTGGGCTCAAGACCTACGGGTACCTCAGGATTACCCCCGCAGAGTTCAAACAGCAGCTTGCTGCACTGGAACGGGAGCTGGCCCTAGCAAGACAGGACCTCAGGTCGATCTGGAAGTTGAGCGATGGCTGGTGAGGCGCCCCCTACTGAGCAGCTAACTAGCTGTTCTGTCTCAGCAGGTTGTTCAGGCCCGTGGCGGCTGCGGCGGGATCCACTGCGGCACACAAGCCCGCCAGCCCTGCTGCCGTTTTTGGTTCCAGAGCTTGATCGCCTGCTCCCGTGTGAGTTCCCTGCGGCGCTTGAGGAGTGGTGGCTCCCCGCTGGGCATCAGCTCCCCCAGTGTCACCTCAAGCGCCTGGCCCCAGCGGTCGTAGCGGAGCGGCTTGAAGTGCAGCACCGGGCGGCCATCGCTGATCCAGCCTTCCCGAGGCGAGAGCGGCGGCCGACGGGGCCTGTCGATGACGTTCATATGCCGTTCAGGCCACCTCGGGCGCCCAGCCTTGGCCCCGGGTCATGTCGTCGGTCCAGCCCTGGCAGCGGCTGGTGAGGTGCTCGCCATGGGCGATCAGGCCCTGATGCAGCTGGCGGGTGAGCACGGGGATGCAGTTCACCCCGGCGTGGTGGCGGAACCAGTGGCAGGTCATGCAGACCTTGCGGCTGCGGGTCTTCACCAGCACCGCGCTGTCGAGGAAGGGCCACTCCTCAACGGGGAGATCCAGTCGGGCAGCCAGGGCCGCAGGCCGGGGCAAGGGGACACCCATCAACCACTCCAGATGCGTACATCTGTACTAGCACAGTTCCATTGGCCTGGGCATCGCGGCGCTTGGGGATGGCCTTGGGCTGGTTGTGCTGACGGCTCAGGCCAGGCGGTCTTCTGAGAGCTGGCGGAAGGCATCGTTCAGCATCACCACCTCGGAGAACGACTGCTCCAGGGCCGAGAAGCGCTGGGGATCGAACAGCTGATCGAAATCGAAGTTGAGGATCGGCCGGATCCCTGCAGGAACGCTGAGGAAGTCGTGCAGCTTGCGCAGCATCTCGCCGGCGTTGCGGTTGGCCTGCTGCAGCTTCTCCCGCTCCCCATTGAAGGCAGCCAAGGCCTGCTGCAGCTGGGGGATGGCTCCTTCCAGCAGCTCGTTGCCCTTGGCCTTGGCCAGGGTGTCGATCACCGAGGAGCGCAGCCCATCGATCTTGCCCAGGGCTTTGTTGGTCCAGGACCGCTCCCGCAGGCACTCCATCGCCGCTCTGACGGCCTTGGACTCCACGGAGAGATCCTCCAACTGGGCGATGCCGCCGCTGCGCAGCCAGTTGGCCACCCCGCTGGCAGAGCGGAGTTGCAGCCGCTCGGCAGGCGGACTGAGGCTGATGCACACCTCCTCTGTGGTCAGCTTCTTGCCGTTGACGGTGAGCGTGCGGCAGCGCACGTCAACCCTTGGGGCCTGCAGGTCGCCAGCCAACTTGAGCGATTGGATCACGCCAAAGTTCTCCTTGACCTGGCAGGGGGCCTGGCGGACGCGCCGATCAGCGACGTCCACCAAGGCCTGGAGTTGCCGGTGGTTCTGCTGCTGCAGCGCGTAGACCACAGCAACGATGGCCAGGATCAAGAGCCCTGCCAGCAGGAAGGCCTGCCAGTAGGCGAGCACAAAGCCCAGGGCCACCAGTCCCAGCAAGGTGAAGCAGCCGGTGGCGCATCCGTTGTTCTCCTGGGCCATCGATGAGCGGTGTTGCGTTGGCGTTTCCGCCACTGCCATCAGCATCAGTCCGGCGTCTGGCTGACGCCACCACAAGACAAGCCAGCCATGCGGAACACGCATGGACAGCCGTTTTGGTGTTGCTTGCTGACCCTCCGGTGGCTTTTGCTGGAGTGCCCAATCCAGCCGCCATGAATCCGCCCAAGGCTGTGGATGATCTCCCGGCGAGCTCTGATTCGGCCCTGCTGGTCACCACGCCGGAGTGCAAGGGGATCCGTGCCACCAGTGATTTCCCCCGCGATCTCAGTGGGTTGTCCCCGGAGCAGATCGCCCACACCTACGGCGCCCTGCGCAACAGCCATGCCTCGCTGGCTCGCGCCCGCGGCCAGCTGCAGCGCCGCTCGCGCGAGTTGCGTGAGGCCCGTGACCGCTTCCTCGCCACACTCCATGGCTATGAGGAGCGCTTGGTGGCGATCGGCAAGGAAAAGGCCGAAGCCCTCTCCCTGGCGCAGGAGCTGCACCAGGAACTCGAGCTCTTTGAAGGCAAGCAGCAGGCCTTGGATCGCCTGCTCACCGACCTGGAAGAAGCCAAGGAGCAGGCCGGTTTCTGGAGCATCCTGCGCATCACCGAGCTGATCGCCAAGATGCGCGCGCTGCTGCGCGGAGGCGTTTCCAGCCGTGGCTGAACTGAGCGAGCGCTTCGCTGAGCTGATGGCCCGGTTGTCCAAAAGCGACGCCGAGCTGTTCCGCACCCTGGGCGAACAGAACGCCAGCGTGCGCCAGATGGTGGAGGACCTCACCGGCCCTGCGGCCGCTGCTCCGGGCACGGACGCGGCAGCCACCGCCGCGCTTGCGCCCCAGGCCTTGCTGGCCCCAGAGGCGTGCTCCCTCCCGGCGCTGAAAGCGCGGTTCCGTCGGGTGGCCGATGCCCAGGTCTGGGCGGAAGAGCGCCTGGGTCCCGCCCCCAAGAAGCCCACCTGGGCTGAGCTGGAGCAGACCTTCCGCACTGGCGCCTGGCCCGTGAAGGCCGGCAAGCGTGGTGCCGGTGGAGCGGGGTTCCAGGCCGCGCAACTCGAGCAGCGGTTGCTGCAGCGGATGGACCTGATGGAGCAGCGCTGCTTCCAGCGGATCGAGGACCTCGAGCAGCTGATCCGCTCGCTACTGGTGCGTGGATGACTACTGAACTGCGCGGATGAGCTGCGACGTCATTGGAGGTCGATGGCATATCTCGTAGGACTATGAATGGTCGGGATTTCTTGCGAGGCAGAGTGACTTATTGGTTGTTTCCTTCGGTGTCTAGCCAGGGTGCTTCCAGTGACGTCAGGCCCACCTCCACGGGGTTTATCCCGTGTTTGCGGAAGCTCCTGATGGAGTAGGGCAGGATGTCATCACTTAGCTTCTCCTGCCGCTGCTTGTTTCTCCAGGCTTTGTTGGAATCGCTTGTGTTTGCCTTGAAGTAAAGCTTTCCAGTTCGCAAGGCTTCAATGGCAGCGTCTCTGCTTTTCAGGTATGCCTTTCCTTTCATGTCTGAATTGGCCCACTCGCCTGTGTCGATCAGCTGATCCCAATACACAAGTTCTGCAAGCTTCAAGCCTGGCCGCGCAATTTCATGCTTGCGCAGCATGTACCCCCAGGACTCTCGTCTGTAGGTGTATACAAAGCCGTCATCGCATCTGATGTATTCCTTCTCGTAGCTCCAGACGTGGGCTTTCTTTTTGAGAATTTCTTTTGGCGTCTTTGGTTCAAAGGATTCAGTGATGGCCCTTGCGGCAGTGCAGGATTCGAGGGCTCTGACTGGTGTAGGCGCTTTGCTGGCGCCGGACTTTTTTGACTTCTCTCTGGAAATGTCCGAATCTGTGATCGATGTGCGCCTGAGCGCCTGAAGGTCAGCGAGATCGAGGACCTCTTTGGGCAATAGCTGAAGCCGGTCTAGTCGGTAGATTTTTTCTGTTTGAGAATCTGTCTCTAGAACTTCTAGATAGTAGATGGTTTCTGGCTCGCCTTCTTCTGGAAGCCCTGGCGCAGGGTTGATCTCCGTGATAGAGATGAAACGTAGTTTTCCGTAGCCTTTGCCGCCCCAGTAAATGACAGGCAGAATCTCGCCGGCATCATGTGCGGCTCTGATGCTGTCTAGCGAGACGTTGGAGGCATTGTTGATCCAGTGGCCATAGGTGAGCAGGGTCTTTATTAGGTCTTTCTTCGTTCGGAAATAGGTCGTAAAGTCTGGCGTGAATTCGAGTTTTTTGATTGACGATGTGCAATTGTATGGATCGATCTCGGAGGCGAAGGGGCGTGATACTTGCGCCCTCCAAGGGCGGCTCGGGTCGTCGGCGCGTATGACGTGAAAGGCAAGTCTCCGTTTCCGATCAATCAGTAAGTCGCCTCCGCCATATCTGTCATCGATCTTGTTTCCCAGCAGCCTGCTGGTCTCAGATTTATTGAGCAACAGGTATTCCGGAGTGACTTCCATCGGTAGCTTGTGCGTCGGCTCGACCTCGCTGCAATTCTAGGGTGGACTGCGATAGTTGGAGTCCTTTGTTGCGCCTGCTGTCTTATTTGGCAGAAATGATGTAATCGAAAGTGCTCGATTGATTTGCTTTTTATCTTCGTCGTCTCAGCCCATGAGATGTGTGGACTGGCTGCGTGTGTGCTGAACCAGAAAAGCTTCGATCCAGTCGTGGTGGCACCGCTGGTAGATCCGATCGGCGATCGAGGGGGCATCAGCCGGCACCTGGAACCGCTTGCGAAACGCCTTGGTCAAGCCCTCCAGAGCGGGCCTGGGCAAGCCCCGGACGGTGGCCAGGATCTGCTGGACGGTGGCGGGATCGAGGGGCTCAAGGCCCTCCTCGGCCATGGGCTCAGTAGTGACGCTGTTGCGCTGAGGCGCCGGTGCGTGGCGGACTGAGGTGGGAGCGGTTGAGCTGGTGACTTCCCGCTGCTGCTTGTCGTAGAGCGCCAGGCCAAAGGGGTTCCCGAAGGTCATCAGGGCCCGCTTCATGGCATCGGTCTCGGCTTCCTTGAGGGCCGATTCATGGGCCTGGCCCAGGTCGGCGTCGATGCCATGGCCGGCGCCGCTGCCTTCTCGGATGACATCCCCGACGCGGATGCGCACCCGGGCGGTGTAGGTCACCCCCCAGCCAGAGCGACCATCGCGGCCGATGGTGCGCTCGCTCTGGTTGACGCAGTGGACGGTGATGGTTTCGCGCTGCCAGCCATCGAAGCCAAAGATGCGGTTGGCTTCTGCGATGGCCTGCCAACCCTCCAGGTAAGCCAGGGACCGCCCGGCCTGGCTGCGGGTCTGGACCTTGGCGCGGTCGAGCGGGGCAGAAAGAGCAGCGATCTGCTCGTGGGAGAAGACAGCGGTGGCCATGGAACTGCTCAGGGTGAAAAGGGATGGGGATGGGGATCGGGATTGAGGGACATGGGCCCACCCGTGAAGCAGGCCCATGTCGAGGGAGCTCTGCCCCCTCAGTGGATGCGCCAGCTGCGGCGGGAGAGGAGTTGGGCGCCGGTGATCTGGCGGCCGGCCTTGAGGGCCTCCTTGATGGCGGCCTTGTCCGGCTTGCTCGTGGTGGTGACGGTGAGCCATTCGGAATCGAGGACGTCTTCGTCGTCGATCACAACGGCCGAGGACTTGCGGCTGCTGATCTCGTGATTCGGGAACGAGAAGCGTGTGGCCGCCGGCTGCAGCTGAGTGAGGACGAACACCAGCGACTCCTCCAGGGAATTGGCCCGGCTGGCATCGGAGCGGGCCAGATTGGTGAGGCGCTTGGCCTGCTGCTGGCGGTAGGAGGCCTGGCCGCGTAGGTGCTCGATCACCCAGCAGGTGGCATCGGCCTTGGCAGCGAGGGCTGCCTTGTTGCCCTCCTCTGCCAGGAGTGCCGCCTCCAGCTCAGCCAGAGCTGAGGCGCGTTGCTGAGGGTCATCGCCTTCCAGCTGCTCAGCCAGCTGGCCGATGGCGGTGGTGAGCTCCTGGGCCTCGATGCCCAGCTGCCAAAGCGAGCCGGAGCGCTGGAGGGAGCAGGCGGGACCAGAGGCTGATGGAGCCGACGCAATGAGAGCAGCGGAGGCAGGGATGGGGGTGAGAACAGCCATGACGGTGAGGGGGGATGAAGGAACTGGGTTGAGAACGGAGCGCCGATAGGGCGGAAGGCTTCAGGAGCGGGCGGAGGCAGGAACAGCCCAGAGCCCGGCCGATGGGCTGACCTCAGCGACCGCGATCGGCACCGGAGATTGGGCGGCCATGCGGCGGGCCTGCTGCACCAGCGAGGCGGTGCCGGGACCGCCGGGGAACGCCACCACCAGCACCGAGGCCAGGCAGGCGGGTGAGGTGTGCGCGACGGCCCGGGCAATGGCCTGCTCCAGCAGCTCGCGATTGCGGATCGGCCCGGCGGCCCGGCCGTGGCGCTGCCACTGGGCGGGCATCACCAGAGACGACCAGCCCAGCTGATGGGCAGCCCGGCCGATGGCGGCATCGGCGCCTCGGGCCTCGCCATGGAGAACCAGATGAACGGGCCGGCCGCCACTGCGGGCGAGCAGCTCAGCGGCGACCCGCTGATGGGGCCAAGCCAGATCACGGCCGCCACCGGCGGCGATCACCAGAGAGCGGGCCGGGGCAATCTCCGGCCGTGATTGAATACATAAAGCCATGGATTCAGTTGCCAGAAGGACAACTGATCGGGGCATCACAACTGCTCAGCGATACGCAGGGGTGATGGCGAGACCAGGGGATGAGGTTGCCGCCGGCGATGGGCTCAGGGCCTTTGGCGCAGACTCCATCTTACCAGAACACTTGCACTATTAACCCAGCAAAAGCCAGCTGCAGCCTGGAATCTGACCCAATCTCCTTGGAGCGCCGCTGAGCCAGATCCTCCCGCTCGGCCATCACCTGGGCCCAGGACTTTCAGGCTCTCCAGCAACATCGACCAGCATCAGAAAACCCCTGGCACCGCAGCCGCGGGAGACACCTTCTGCCCCGCACCCACCCCCGGAGGGCAGCGGAGGGCGGCGGCGGCTGTCTGACTTCAGCCACGGCACCGCCGTGGCAAGTTCAGGACGGCCGCTGCTGACCGGAGCACCTCGCTAGCGCAGCCAGGTGACGCCGCCATGCCGGCTGCAATGGTCAAAGCTCTGTGGGCAGAGTGTCAGAAACTCGCGTAGACTTCTGACACAACAGAGCACAACAAGACCCGCCGAAGTGCCATGGCCGTGCTGAGCAAGCAGATCCTGGAGGCCGCGGGCAAGCGCCCGGAGGGATCCCTGCTGGCGGCCAAGCAGTTCCTGGCGCTGGGCAAGCGCGATGCGGTGGACCAGGCCCTGCGCCGCCTGGCGGCTCGCGGCCAGCTCGTGAAGATCACCCGCGGCCGTTACGCCCTGCCCGTGCGTAGTCGCTTCGGGACCAGGCCACCGTCTCCGGAGGTGGTGATCGCCCAGTTCAACCAGGAGGGTGGGCAGCAGCTGGTGAGCAGTGGTGCCGCCGCGGCCAACGCTCTTGGCCTCACCACCCAGATGCCCGCGGTGCAGACCTATCTGTCCCGCAGCCGGAGCCAGAAGCGCTACGTCTTCGGGAAGCAGCAGGTCACGATCCGCCCGGCAGCCGCCTGGAACTTCCTGCTGCCCGATCGCCCCGCCGGCCAGGCGATCCGGGCACTCACCTGGCTTGGCCCGGATCAGGCCTCAGCGTCTCTACCGCAGCTCCGAACCGTGCTGCCGCCCCAGGAGTGGGAAGCCCTGCTCTCCGTCCGTGCCGAGCTACCCCAGTGGCTGGCGGAGCTGTTGAGTGGAGCGGACACATAGGTCATCTCGCAGCCATCAACGTCCAGGTGGTCCAAGGCAAACGACTCGGTAGCCATGCCTACAGGGCCGGCCAGCGGATCCGAGAACAATCAGCACAGAAGCGCTCAAGCGCTGGACGGGACTTCTAAGGTTGGAGCCCGCTGTAGGTTCAACTCATGCCTGCAACAGCTGACCCAGCGGGGAATCATCCCCTCCAAGCCGAGCCCGGGACTGCGGCCCAGCAGCTGCATCCCGAGCGTGTCGTGCTGCCTGCTGAGGACTTCGACGCCCTGGTCAGTCGCCTCGAACAGCCGGGCCGCTACGACCCCCGCGTGGCGCGCGTACTCAGCAGAAAAGCGCCTTGGGACTGAGGCTTTCTCCGCCGCAGCCTCTTCAGCCACATCACGACCTCACCGGCTTCAGGTGCGGCGACCGCTCGATTGAACGCTGGATCAAGCGGCACGCTCATTCAAATGCAGAAAATTGGCTGAATCGCATATGCGTCGTCATTGACCAAGACACGCAGCAGGTTGCCGGGATATATGCACTCACTTTCAAGCAATTAGAAAGAGAAGCACTTGGCTCACTCCGATCAGTCCGCCTTAAAGACGGGCCGCCACTTGTTCCGGCCTATTTCATTGGCCAGTTTGCAGTAGCTACCGCATATCAAAATCAAGGCGTGGCCGGAGGATTGGTCAGGGACATCTTTCGATTCCTTTTGGAGCAAGCAGAAAATGGCATTCCAGCACCGCTCGTCTATCTAGATGCTTCACAAGAGCAAGCCGCAAGCTTTTGGAGGTACATGGGCTTCGACCCTTGCCCAGAGCTTGGTGAGAATGCCATGGTCAAAGAGCTCAATAAGATCGCCGAAACCGCTGAAGTCTTAGATCATCCGGACACAAGAGGGAAGCGCGTCAGAATGACGACCACCCTTAAATGGGTCCTGTATCGACGTGGTCTCCGGCGATAAAGCCCATAGTCATAGCAATCGATCTCAACCAAACTGACAGCAGGATCGATGCGGCCCGGTTGGTCTTCATAGGAGTGCTTCCAGGTAGGGAGTTATCACCCGCTGCATGCGCTGAGCCTGCGCCTGCCGCCAGAGCTCATCGATGTTCAGCCGCCGCTGGTTGATCGCATCCTTCAGGGCTTCCAGCACGGGCTCCAGACCCAGCCGGCGGCGATGCCGGAAGCAATCCACCAGGGTCTTCTCCACCCCATAGACCTTCAGCCGGATCGGGCCTGAACGGATCGTGCCGCGCTGCAGCCGATGCAGGGCCGGCTCGGCGTGGATCACCTGTAGCGGTGGGAACTGCAGCGTGGGCGTGTGGGCGCCGCGGGGCAGGCAGAGCCAGACCCGCCTTGGCTGCTGGGTGCCGAGTCCATGCAGCCGCAGGGCCGTCAGCAGACAGAAGACCGCCTGGGGCACCCGCTTGGCGACGATCTCCAGATCGATGTGCTCGCGTACGGCTGCTGCTGGCAGGCCGTAAAGTCCCCGCTCCAGCCGCGTCAGCTGGCCGCTCTGGCATAGCCGCGCCAGGGTCGAGCGATCGACACCGGCCGCGACAGCCTCCTGGGTCCGCAGGATGCCGCGGCGACGGACGAGTGCCAAAGCCGTTTGTTGCCGGCTCCGCAGGGGCTTCATGCACCCATCGTGCGACAAAACCTTCGCACCTGCTTTTAGAGGGGGTGCTCATGTCGCAGAAGTGGTGGTCGCGCGGCATTGCGTTCTGGTTGGAACGGGTTGGGTGCCTGGTCCGCCAGGCGCCTTCAAAGAGGCTCGGCGCCTTCGCTGAGGATCGCCAGATAGGCGTCGTAGGCAAAGAGGCGGTTGCGCTGCCCGCCGGTGATCTCCCGCGCAATGCCCAGGTCCACCAGGGTCTCCAGGGCTTTGGCTGCCGTGGGGAAGCTCAGGTCGCAGGCGGTGCTGAGCTGTTTGATGCTGTTGAGTGGGCGCCGGCACAGGGCGGCAAACACCTGGCGAACGCTGGGGCCTGAACGCCCCAGGCCGCTCAGTCGAGCCTCATCGGCGCGGAACAGCGCCAGCAGCCGGTGGGCGGTGGTGACGGCGGCCGTCGCCGTGCTCTCGACACCTTCCAGGAAGAAATCGATCCAGGCTTCCCAGTCGCCGTTCTCGCGGATGCCACTTAGCAACTCAAAGTAGCGGCTGCGGTGCTGCTTGAAGAACAGGCTCAGATACAGCAGCGGCTGCTGCAGCACCCCGGCATCGATCAGCATCAGCACGATCAGCAGCCGGCCCAGACGGCCGTTGCCATCCAGAAACGGGTGGATCGTCTCGAACTGCACGTGGGCCAGGGCGGCCCGCACCAGCACCGGCAGGGAGTGGGCTCCATCCGGGGTGCCATGGATGAAGTGCTCCAGCTGGCCCATGCACGTGTCCACCAGCCCTGGCGGCGGCGGCACGAAGCTGGCGTTGCCGGGCCGGGTGCCGCCAATCCAGTTCTGGCTGCGGCGGAACTCCCCAGGCAGCCGATCGGCCCCACGGCCCCTGGCCAACAAGCGGGCGTGGATCTCACGCAGCAGGCGTGAGGAGAGGGGGAAGCCCTCCCGCAGCCGCGCCAGGCCGTGCTCCAGCCCCGCCACGTAACTGGACACCTCGACCACGTCATCGAAGGGGACGCCGGGGGCCTCCTCCAGCTCAAACAGCAGCAGATCGGAGAGCGAGGACTGGGTGCCCTCGATCTGGGACGACAGCAGGGCCTCTCGCCGCACGTAGGCGTAGAGAAAGAGCTCGCGATCCGGCAGCAGGGCTGACACCCCATCCAGACGGCCGCAGGCCAGCAGCGCCCGCTCGTGCAGCGCCTGCAGGGCGCCTTCAAGCTGTACAGGCGGCTCCGGCGGCAATGGCGCCGGCACGAAGGCGCGCACCTCCTCGCCAGCGGTGCTGGTGAGCTCGTAGCGGCCGGCGCCGTCGCGCTTCATGGACTCTCCGCCGTGATCCTTGAACAAGCCCGCAGCTTATTCAAAGATTGCTGCTCAGCCTTGAATAAGGCTTGGGCTGGGGCTGTCCTGGCTTGGCAGAGAAGGTCGCTCGGGCAAGCGCAGCTCCTCGCGATCTCCTAATTTGGTCCTAACTAGGAGTTGGTTGGGAGTTGCCTTCCCGTCTGCCCCAGAGGCCTCCGCCGTTTGCGGAGCTGCTCGCCCAAGGGGGTGGGCTGCAGCAGGCCATGCCCGTGCTGGCGCAGCTGGCGGCGGCCACGCAGGGGGACCGCTATCTCCATTGGGATGACCTTCGTCACCGCTCGCCGCCGCAGGGGCTGAGCCATGAGCAGTGGTGGCTGGCGGAGAAGCTCTCCCGCCGGGCCAGTGGCGCGCCGCTGCCGCTGCGCAGCAGTGAGGGCGCGCCCTTTTGGTTCTGCCAGCCGCCACTGCTCCTGCAGGGCCTGCATGAGATCGACATGCAGGCCGGTGCCAGCGTGGTGGCGCCGGCGGCCGTCACCACGTCGGCGAGCCGCGATCGCTACTTGCTCAGCTCGCTGATGGAGGAGGCGATCACCTCCTCGCAGATGGAGGGTGCTGCCACGACTCGGGATGTGGCCAAAGCCATGATCCGCAGCCATCGGGCGCCACGGGATCGCTCCGAGCGGATGATTCTCAACAACTACCGGACGATGCAACGCATCCGGGAGCTGCGGGAGGAACCCCTCACGCCCCAGCTGGTGCTGGATCTGCACCGGCTGGTGAGCGAGGACACGCTCGATGATCCAGCTGACGCGGGCCGGCTGCGTCCTCCAGGGGTGGACGTGGTGGTGGATGACATCTACGGCACGGTGTTTCACGTGCCGCCACCGGCTGCCGAGCTGGAGGAACGGCTGGAGCTGCTCTGCCGCTTTGCCAACGGCGAGACCCCGGCAGTGTTCATCCACCCGCTGCTGCGGGCCATCGCCCTGCATTTCTGGCTGGCCTATGACCACCCGTTCTGCGATGGCAACGGCCGCACCGCACGGGCGCTCTTCTACTGGGCGATGCTCCACCAGGGGTACTGGCTGTTCGAGTTCATCTCGATCTCCTCGGTGATCAACAAGGCCAGGGGGCAGTACGAGCGCTCCTTCCTGTTGAGCGAGACCGACGACAACGACCTCACCTATTTCCTGCTGGCCCAGGTGAAGGTGATCCAGCAGGCGATTGCCAACCTGCATGCCTATCTGGAGCGCAAGGCCGATCAGGTGGCAGCCCTGCAGCGACGTCTGGAGGGGATGGATGGCCTCAATCACCGGCAGCTGGCCTTGCTGCGCCATGCGCTGCGCCATGCCGGCTTCCGCTACACGGTGCTCTCTCACCAGAGCAGCCATGGGGTCAGCAACCAGACCGCCCGCAGCGATCTGCAGAAGCTCGCGGGTCGCGGTCTGCTGATCCCAGGCAAGGACGGCAAGCGAGAGACCTTCCGCGTGCCGGCCGACCTGGCGGCCCGGCTCCCTGGCTGATCCGAGCAGGCTGACTGAGCAGCTCTACAGCGGGGCCCGCTTGTGCCCGCCCACAGTGCGCCCTTGAGCAGCGCAGGCGGCAAAGGCGCCGCCATCCGCCGCAAACCTTGAACAAGCCCGCAGCTTATTCAAAGATTGAAGCTCAGCCTTGAATAAGGCTTGGGCTGGGTGGCTGTCCGGGCTTGGCGGGGAGGGTCGCTCTTGGTCGCTCCTGGCCGCTCGCCGTCGGCCTTCTGCGACCCGATTTAGGCAAGTGATTAGGCAAATTTGGGGCACTTTCCAGTCGTGCCAATGGGTTCGGGCGGTTTCCTAAACCGTAGGTCGTGGGTTCGAGTCCCGCCAGCCCCGTTCATCAGCACCGAAGGCGCGGGTTTTGGGGGAAGGGATGGGTCCTCCGCGCGTGATCCTTGATTGGGTAGTACCCACTACAGGTAGTGGGGTTTTCAATCGCACCACTGCCGCTAGCGTGTTGCCAGTCGTCACGACGTCATGGCACAGCTGCATGATCTCCGGCTGAGGCTGCTCGTGCAACAGGAGAGCGAACGGATCGTTGACAGCCTTCCCGACGGCCTCGATCTCTCGGTGATGCAGGCCCGTTGCCTCTGCTGGCTGGCGCTGCTCGCCGAAGCCCATGAGGAGAGTGCCAATGAGGCCGTGGCGGAAGGCGATGTGGATCAGGCCATGGCCTGGTTTGCTGATTCCATGCGCCTGCGCGACGTGATTCAGGTGGTGAGCTCTATCGAGATCCCCATCCCCGGTGCCAGTGAGGCACCCGAGGAGGACGATTTCACCGGCCTGGCGGGCAACGATTCCCGCGCCGCTTGACGGCTGGCCTCAAAGTGCTCCTGGCCTGGTGCCATGATGGGCGCTGAGAAGCGAAGGGACTGCGGTGCCGGAAGAGCCCTGCCAATGCCCTGATTGCCAGCGGTTCTACCGAGAGCACGACCGCCTGATCCGCGAGAACCCAACGCTGCGGCAGCAGCAGGAACTCAGCTGGGCGGCGTTGCAATCCTTCCGCACCCTGGCGGGTCGTGTGCTCGAGGAGCTGCAGAAAACCCACGGCGATGGCGAGAGCCCGGCTGCTGCGTCCCCGTCGCCGGCGGCTCCGGCTGGCGCTGGCTCTGCTGAACCCCCGGAAACAGACGCGATCCAGCAGGCCATTGGCGATCTGGAGAACATCAACGCCCACCTGTTCTCGATCGAGGCCCTGATGGAGCGCATCTTTGATGTGCGCGTTCCGGACGACGTGGAGCAGAAGTTCCGCGAGCTGGCCGGAGAGCTGGCTCCCGATCCCCTTAACGCCGATCGGCTGCGCCTCAACCGCCTGTTGCACCAGACGCCCGACCTGCCCGATCGCAGTTAACCGGCGCTGGCCCGCAGGCACTGGCGGGCCACGATGCCCTCCTCGTCGGCAGCAACCTGCAGCAGCTCACAGGGGCCCAGCCATTGCAGCGCGAGCCGTAGCTCCTCCAGCAGTTGGTTGTCGTGGGCGCCGATGCCTCCACTCAGGGCGATCTGATCCACGCCCCCCAGGCTGGCGGCCATGGCCCCGATGCCGGCCCGCAGGCGATGCAGGAACACGGCCAGGGCGAGCTGGGCGTCGCCATGGCCCCCGGCGGCGGCGCGGCGCAGTTCCTGCCAGTCGCCGCTGAGGCCCGAAAGGCCCCGCAGGCCGCTCTCCTGGCTGAGGGCCTGGTGGAGTTGATCCGGGCGGAGCCCCTGGCGCAGTAGCTCCAGCAGTAGCCCCGGATCCACTGAGCCACTGCGACTCGCCATCACCAGCCCCTCCAGGGGGGTGAAGCCCATGGTGGTGTCGATGCTGCGGCCCTCGCGGATGGCCGCCAGGGAGCAGCCGGCCCCCAGGTGGCAGCTGATCAGGCGGGGCAGGCCGCTTCGGCCGGCGGCGCGCCAACGGGCCGCGGCCGTTTCCGCCACGTGTTGATGGTTCAGGCCGTGGAAGCCAAAGCGGCGCAAGCCCTGATCCCGCCAGGCTCGAGGCAGGGCGTAGGTGTAGGCCTCCGGCGGCAGGCTGGCGTGAAAGGCGGTGTCGAAGCAGGCCCATTGGGGCAGCTCCGGCCGGGTGGCCATCAGCCAGCGGATGGCGGCCAGGGCCGGACCGTTGTGCAGTGGTGCCAGGGGCACCAGCCCGTCCAGCTCCTGCATCAGAGGGGGCTGGATCCGGGTGGGGGCTGTGAACCGGGCGCCGCCATGCACCACGCGGTGGCCGGCCAACTGGATCCGGGGCCACCAGGGCTGCAGCTGGGGAGCCAACCACTGCTCCAGGGCGGCCTCGATCGGCGCTCCCGCCAGGGTGTGTTGCCCCTGCCAGGGCCGATCAGGGCCGATCAGGGCGGCCTTGAGGCTGGAGCTGCCCACGTTCAGCACCAGCACCAGGGTTGCCGCAGCCGCCATGGCCCCTGAACTCAGCCGTCCAGCTCGCAGGAGATGGTGACCGGGAACGGCTCCGCCTGCCAGATGCGCGAGGCGTACTCCTTAATTGAGCGATCGGAGGAGAAGAAGCCGGTGCGGGCTGTGTTGATCAGCGACATCCGGTTCCAGGCCGTGCGGTCGGCCCAGGCACGGCTCACGCAGTCCTGCACGCGCATGTAATCGGCGAAGTCGGGCAGCACGCAGAAGGGATCGCGGCCGGTGAGGTTCTGCAGCAGCGGCCGGAACAGGTCGCCATCGCCGCCACTGAAATGGCCCTGCTCCACGAGTTTGAGCACCTCCCCCAGTTCCGGAATGGTGGGGATCAGCTCCCAGGGCCGGTAGCCCTCGGCGTGGAGGGCGGCGATCTCGCTCTCGTTCTTACCGAACAGGAAGAAGTTCTCCGCGCCCACCTGCTCGCGGATCTCCACATTGGCGCCATCCAGGGTGCCGATGGTGAGGGCACCGTTCATGGCGAATTTCATGTTGCCGGTGCCCGAGGCTTCCAGGCCAGCGGTGGAGATCTGTTCGGAGAGATCGGAGGCGGGGTACACCCGCTCCCCCAGCTTCACGTTGTAGTCCGCCAGGAAGACCACCCGCAGGCGGCCGTCCATGTCGGGATCGGCATTCACCGTTTCGGCGATGCCATTGATGAAGCGGATGATCAGCTTGGCCATGTAATAGCCCGGCGCTGCCTTGCCGCCGAAGATCACCGTGCGGGGCGCTAGCCCCTGGGCTTGGCCGTTCTTGATGCGCAGGTATTGGGCCACCACCTGCAGGGCATTGAGGTGCTGGCGCTTGTATTCATGAATGCGCTTCACCTGCACGTCGAACAGCGACGCCGGATCCACCAGCAGACCGCTCTGGCGGTGGATGTACTGGGCCAATTTGCGCTTGCTGGCCAGCTTGGTTTGCTGCCAGCGCTCCAGGAAACTGGCGTCGTCCTGGAATTGCTCCAGCTGGCGCAGCTGGTCGAGATCGGCCACCCAGCCGTCGCCGATGGTTTCCCGCAGCAGCTCCTTCAGTGGTGGGTTGGAGAGGGCCATCCAGCGCCGTGGGGTCACGCCGTTGGTCACGTTGGTGAATTTGTCCGGCCAGAGGGCGGCGAATTCCGGCAGCAACTTGGTTTTCACCAGCTCGCTGTGCAGGGCGGCCACACCATTCACGTGGTGGGCTGCCACCGTGGCGAGGTTGGCCATGCGCACGGCCTTGGTGCCCTCCTCATCAATGATCGACACCTTGCGCAGAATCTCCTCATTGCCCGGATAGCGCAGCCGCACGGTCTGCAGGAAGCGGCGGTTGATCTCGTAGATCAGCTCCAGGTGGCGCGGCAGCAGTGAGCCGAACAGCTGCAGTCCCCACTTTTCCAGGGCCTCGGGCAGCAGGGTGTGGTTCGTGTAGGCCAGGGAGCGGCAGGTGATGTCCCAGGCCTGATCCCACTCCAGGTGCTTGTCGTCGAGCAGCAGCCGCATCAGCTCGGCCACGGCAATCGAGGGGTGGGTGTCGTTGAGTTGCACCGCCCAGTGGTCCGGGAATTCCTGCACGGGAATGCCCCTCTGCTCGAGGCTGCGCAGCATGTCCTGCAACGAACAGCTCACGAAGAAGTGCTGCTGCTTGAGCCGCAGCCGACGGCCTTCATCGGTGCCGTCGTTGGGGTAGAGCACCTTGGAGAGGGTTTCAGAGCCCACCTTTTCTTCAACGGCGCCGTAGTAATCACCGATGTTGAAGGCGTAGAAGTCGAAGCTCTCACTGGCATCGGCCCGCCACAGTCGTAGGCGATCACAGGTGTTCACCCGATAGCCGAGCACCGGCACGTCGTGGGGAACGCCGATGGCGTGTTCGTCGGGGATCCAGCGCACCCGGTAGTGGCCCCGTTCATCGCGGTAGCTCTCGGTGCGACCGCCGAAGCCCACGAAGCAGGCCTGATCCGGATGGGGAATTTCCCAGGGCCAGCCCCCCTTGAGCCATTTGTCGGTGATCTCCACCTGCCAGCCATCGCGGATCAGCTGGTCGAAGATGCCGAATTCGTAGCGGATGCCATAGCCGGTGGCGGGAATCTCCAGAGTGGCCAGGGATTCCATGAAGCAGGCGGCCAGCCGTCCGAGACCGCCATTGCCCAGGCCGGGTTCTTCTTCCACTTCGAGGATTTCCTCGAGGTTGTTGATGCCGAAGCGCTGCAGGGCCTCCGCTGCCGCATCCTGGATGCCAAGCATCAGCAGGTTGTTCTCCAGCTGCGGGCCAATCAGGAACTCGGCGGAGAGGTAGGCCACCGCGCGGGTGGGGGTGGCTCGGATGGCCTCGATGCCCGCCAGATAGCGGGTCATCAGCCGGTCGCGCACCGCATGGCTCAGGGCCAGGTAGAGGTCGTGGCGGCTGGCGGTGGGGGCGAGCTTACCCAGCGTGTAGAAGAGGTGCTCGGCCATGCCGTCGAACACGTCATCGGCGTTGAGGCCGCTGCGGTCGGGGTCGGCGTAACAGCCCGGGGTGGGCAGTTGCAGGCGTCGGGCTTGGTGTTCGCTCATCGGGCTGCCTCCAGGTTGGCGGTGGTTGTGGCGTTCCAGCGCCAATCGGTAACGTCCGGCGCATCCATGCCGTGGTCGTGGGCGTAGGAGCGGTTGGCGAGGATGGCCTCCTTCATCCGCTCCTTCACGTGGGCGGCGCGGGAGCCTAGGCGAGGCACGCGATCGATCACGTCGATCACGAGGTTGAAGCGGTCGATCTGGTTGTTCATCGCCAGCTCCAGAGGGGTGTTGATGTTGCCTTTTTCCTTGTAGCCCCGCACGTGGAAGTTGGAGTGGTTAGTGCGGCGGTAGGTGAGGCGGTGAATTAACCACGGGTAGCCGTGGAAGTTGAAGATCACCGGCTTGTCGGCGGTGAACAGCGCATCGAAATCGCGGTCGCTGAGGCCGTGGGGGTGTTCGCTCGGTTGGGTGAGAGCGAACAGCTTCACCACGTTGAGCACACGGATCTTCAGGCTGGGGATCTCGCGGCGCAGGATTTCCACCGCCGCCAGGGTTTCCTTGGTGGGAATGTCGCCCGCACAGGCCATCACCACATCCGGTTCGTCGGGTTCATGGCCGATGTGATCATTGCTGGCCCAGCTCCACAGGCCGATGCCCTTGGCCACGTGGGTGCGGGCCTGTTCAAGGTTGAGGTATTGGAGGTGCTTCTGCTTGTCGCACACGATGATGTTGCACACATTCGTGTCCACCAGGGCCTGCTCCGCCACCGCCAGTAGACAGTTGGCATCGGCAGGCAGGTAAACACGCACCACCTCGCCACTCTTGTTGCCGGCCAGGTCAATGAAGCCGGGATCCTGGTGGGTGAAGCCGTTGTGGTCCTGCCGCCACACGGTGGAGGAGATCAGGCAATTCCAGGGGCCGATCGCAGCCCTCCAGGGGGCGTGATGGATGCAGCTTTCCAGCCATTTGGCGTGCTGGTTGAACATCGAGGCGATCACATGGGCGAAGGCCTCGTAGGTGTGGAAGAAGCCATATCTGCCCGTGAGCAGGTAACCCTCCATCATCCCCACCAGGGTGTGCTCGCTCAGCATTTCCACCACCCGGCCCTCGCGGGAGAGTTCGCCGCCGTCCGCGTCTTCCGGGAGGAGATCTTCCATCCACACCTTCTTGCTGCGCTCGTAGATCGCCTGCAGACGGTTGGAGGCGGTTTCGTCGGGCCCGAACACCCGCAGGGAGTTGGGGTTGCGCCCGATGGCATCGCGCAGCAATTCCCCCAATGGCGCGGTGTTTTCGTGTTCCACCTGGCCAGGGGCGGCCACGGCCACGGCGTAGTTGGCGCTCTGGGGCAGGCTGAGCTTGCGGCGCAGCAAGCCCCCGTTGGCGTGGGGGCTCGAGCCCATGCGGCGCGGGCCCTGGGGTGAGAGGGCCCGCAGCTGCGGCAGCAGCTGCCCCTGCGCATCGAACAGCTCTTCGGGGCGATAGCTCCGCAGCCAGGCCTCGAGCTGCTGGAGCTGGGCGGGATCCTGTTTGGGGTTGGGCAGGGGCACTTGGTGGCTGCGCCAGAAGCCCTCGAGCTTGTGGCCGTTGAGCGCGGCTGGGCCCGTCCAGCCCTTGGGGGAGCGCAGCACCAGCATCGGCCAGATCGGCCGGGTGGCGTCAGCGTGGGTGCGGGCCTGATGGCGGATCGCCTGGATGCGGCCGATGGCCTGGTCCATGGCGGTGGCCATCGCTTGGTGCATGGCCATGGGCTCGCTGCCCTCCACGAACAGGGGCTCCCAGCCGTAGCCGCGCATCAGGCTGGCCAGTTCTTCCCGGGGGATCCGGGCCAGCAGGGTGGGGTTGGCGATCTTGTAGCCGTTGAGGTGCAGCACGGGCAGCACGGCGCCGTCGCTCACCGGGTTCAGAAACTTGTTGATGTGCCAGCTGGTGGCCAGGGGGCCCGTTTCCGCTTCGCCATCGCCCACGCAGGCCAGGGCAATCAGCTCGGGGTTGTCGAACACGGCCCCGCAGGCATGGGAGAGCACGTAGCCCAGCTCACCGCCTTCGTGAATCGAGCCTGGGGTTTCCGGCGTGCAGTGACTGCCGATATGCCCCGGGAATGAAAACTGCTTGAAGAACCGCCGCAGGCCGGCCGTGTCCTGGGATTTGTCGGGATAGATCTCGCTGTAGGAGCCATCCAGGTAGGTGGGACCCAGCACTCCCGGCGCCCCGTGACCAGGGCCTGAGAGGTAGATCATGTCGAGCTGGTGCTCGCGGATCACCCGGTTGGCGTGGGCCCAGATGAAGGCCTGCCCGGGGCTCGAGCCCCAATGGCCGAGCAGGCGGTTCTTGATGTGCTCCGGCCGCAGGGGGTCCCGCAGCAGCGGGTTGTCCTGCAGGTAGATCATGCCCACCGCCAGGTAGTTGGCGGCCCGCCACCAGGCATCCAGCCGATCCAGCGCAATCGTGGTGCTGGCTAGCGACGGGCCTGGGCTGACGGCCATCACAACGGCAAGGTCTTGGCTGGACCGTAGCCCTGGTCACAGGGGTTGACGCCCACCGGCGAGACTCTCGTGGTGATTTGCCCACGCCCCTGATGCCCGAGATCGGCGCCCATCAGCTGGAGGTGGCTGAAACCCTGATCGGGGTGGGCCGTTTCCTGATCATTTTTGTGGCGGCACGCCTGCTCGCCGAACTGCTGGTGCGGCTGCAGCTGCCCACGATCCTGGGGGAGCTGGTGGCTGGGGTGCTGATCGGCGTGTCGGGTCTGCACCTGGTGGTGCCGCCGGAAACCCAGGGGGCCGTGAGCCAGGGGCTGCTGCAGCTGCTGGGGTCGCTGGCGGATTTGCCCACCGATGTGGTGCGCGATCTCTATATGGAGAGCTTCCCCAACCTGCAGGAGGTGGCCAACATCGGCCTGTTTGCGCTGCTGTTCCTCACGGGGCTGGAGAGCGAACTGGATGAGCTGGTGGCGGTGGGGGCCCAGGCCACCACGGTGGCGGTGGCGGGGGTGCTGCTGCCCTTCGCCCTGGGAACCCTGGGTCTGATGACCCTGTTCCACGTGGACGTGATCCCGGCGGTGTTCGCCGGTGCCTCGATGACGGCCACCAGCATCGGCATCACCGCCAGCGTGTTCGGGGAGCTGAAGATGCTGCGCTCGCGCGAGGGCCAGATCGTGATCGGTGCCGCCGTGCTCGACGACATCCTCGGCATCGTGATCCTGGCGGTGGTGGTGAGCCTGGCGGGTGGCGGCAGCCTGGCCATTGGCCCGATCCTCAAGTTGGTGGCGGCAGCCGTTGTGTTCGTGGTGGCGGCCATTGGCCTTAGCCGGTCGGCGGCTCCTGCCTTTGATTGGCTGATCGACCGCCTCAAGGCCCCCGGGGATGTGGCCGTGACCTCCTTTGTGGTGCTCACGGCCTGTTGTTTTGCCGCCACGGCTATCGGTTTGGAGGCCGCCCTGGGTGCCTTTGCCGCCGGCTTGATCCTCAGCAACTCCCGCCACACCCACGAGATCGAGCAGGCGGTGAAGCCGATCGTGGCCCTGTTCGCCACCATCTTCTTCGTGCTGATCGGCACCGGCATGGACCTCTCCGTGCTCAATCCGGTGGATCCCGCCAACCGCGCTGGCCTGGTGGTGGCCGCCTTCCTGCTGCTGGTGGCCATCGCCGGCAAGGTGGCCTCCGGCTGGAGTTTCGTGTCCAAGCAACCCACCAACCGCTTGGTGGTGGGCCTCGGCATGATGCCCCGCGGTGAGGTGGGCCTGATCTTTCTGGGCCTCGGCACCCAGGCCAAGCTGCTCACCCCGGCCTTAGAGGCCGCGATTCTGCTGATGGTGATCGGCACCACGTTCCTGGCGCCGGTGCTGCTCAGACTGGTGGTGTCCGGCAAGAGCAACGGCCCCGATGTCGACCCCCTCGCCGAAATTCCCACCTGAGCCGGCAGCGGGAGCCTTCTCCGGCTGGGGCCTGAGCTGGGGCGGTTGGCTCGACAACCGCCACGGCGAGTGGTGGCTGCTGGCCCAGTTGGCCCTGATCGCCGCCCACCTGCTGCCCCCCTGGCCGGCCCCCGGCAGCTGGGGCTTTGCCTGGCCGTTGCCCCTGGCCCTCCTGGGCGCTGGGTTGTTTGTGCTCGGCCTGGTGCTGGCGGCCCAGGCCTTCGGGCGGCTGGGGCCGAGCCTCACGCCCTTGCCCGATCCCAAGGCCGGCGCGGCTCTGATCACGGTGGGGGCCTACGGCCGCTGCCGGCATCCCCTCTATCAGGCGGTGCTGCTGTGTTCCCTGGGGGTGGTGCTGGCACTGGGCAGCCTGCTGCACCTGGCGCTGCTGCTGGGCCTCTGTGTGGTGCTGGGCGGCAAGGCCCGGCGCGAGGAACGGGCCCTGGTGCTGCTGCACCCGCAGTACCTGGCCTACCGGGCGGCCACGCCGGCGATCGTGCCGGGGCTCCCCTGGCTCGACTGGCGCGATTGAGGCTTCAGTCGTTGCTGCGGCTGGCCGCCAGGCTCCAGAACAGGCCGTAGAGCGCGGCCATCACCCCCAGGCTGGTGCCCCAGCCCGGGCCGAGGGTCCAGGCCAGCCCCAGGTTGGTGAGGGCACCCACCGCCAGGGCCAGGGCCAGGCTGGCCACCACCAGCACGGCCTGTTGCCCAGCTTCGGAGAGTCCCCCCTCCGCCAGGGCGTCCTCCAGCCTCGCGAGCGGGGCGCTCAGTGGCACGTAAAAGGCCAGGGCCCACAGGGCTGTGCCGGGCAGCAGGGCCGTCCAGTTCAGCAAGCTCCAATCCGCCAATGGCCGGCATCCCGCAGGGTTGAGCTCCCTAGCATCAACCACCCTGTGCTGCTTTGCCGGTGACTTGCCTGACAGCTCAACCCTGGAGCTTTCAGGGCCATGCCATCCATGCGGTGAGCCAGGCTCCCGCCAGTGCCGCTCAGCAGCACGGCCCGGCGATCCTGCTGGTGCATGGCTTTGGTGCCTCCACAGACCACTGGCGTTTCAACATTCCTGCCCTGGCGCAGCACTACGAGGTGCATGCCCTGGATCTGCTGGGGTTTGGCCGCAGTGCCAAGCCGGAGGGTCCGAGCTATGGCGGAGCCCTCTGGCGCGATCAGCTGGTGGCCTATGTGCGCGAGCGGATCGGCCGGCCCACGGTGCTGGTGGGCAACTCCCTGGGGGGCTATTCCGCCCTGGCCGCTGGCGCTGCCCTGGGGGATGAGGCGGCGGGGGTGGTGCTGCTGAATGCGGCGGGCCCGTTCTCCGATGAACAGGCGGCACCCAAGGGCTGGGGGGCCATCGCACGGCGCACGATCGGCGCGGCGCTGTTCAAGAGCCCCGTGCTGCAGCGGCTGTTGTTTGAAAACCTGCGCCGCCCCGCCACCGTGCGCCGCACCCTCAACCAGGTGTACATCGACAAAACCAATGTGAACGACGCACTGGTGGAGTCGATCCTGCGGCCCTCGCGGGATCCCGGCGCCTTCGGGGTGTTCCGCACGGTGTTCGATATCCCCAGCGGCCAACCCCTCGATGAGTTGTTCGCCCAGTTGCAGGCCCCCCTGCTGTTGGTGTGGGGCATCCGCGATCCTTGGATCAACGCGGCAGGGCGCCGCGGTGCCTTCCAGCGCCATGCACCGGCCAACACCACGGAGGTGGTGTTGGAGGCCGGCCACTGCCCCCACGATGAAGTGCCCGAGCAGGTGAACCGGGCGATGTTGGAGTGGTTGGCCTCCCTCTGATCGGATGCCCCCGCGGATGCCTCAGCCAACCGGACGCAAGCGCCGCTTTCTCGGTTACGGCGCCCTGAATGTGGCCCTCACCAACCTGGTGCTGCAGGGGTTGTTATTGGTGATGGCCACCGGCTGGGCCACCTTGTTGAGCCAGCTGCTGAATGTGGCCCTGGGCTTTGTGCTTTACGGCAAGAAGGTGTTCCGGGTAACCCGGCTGGGCCGTCGCTCGGCCCTGAGCTACGGCCTGCTGGCCCTGGTGCTGTGGTGGTGCAACTGGGGCGGGATCGCGCTGCTCTCGGGCTGGGGCTGCTCCCGCAATCTGGCGGCTCTGCTATTGATCCCGGCACTTGCCGCGCTGTCGTACACAGCTCAGAAGCTGGTGGTGTTCCGCCAGAGCAATCAACCTGCCGTGCTGGACTAGGCCCGCGGGTTCAACGGATCGGGTTCATGGCACCGAGTGCTTCGCGGCCGCTGCTCTCGGTGGTGATCCCCTGCTTTAACGAGGCCGCCACGATCCTCGATTTGATCGAGAGGGTGCGGCAGGCGCCGGTGGCCTCCAAGCAGATCATCGTGGTGGACGACGGCTCCAGCGATGGCACCCGCGCGCTGTTGCAGGGGCTGCAGGCCAGCGACCTCACCGTGTTGTTGCATGAGCGTAACCAGGGCAAAGGCGCCGCCCTGGCCACGGGGTTCCGGGCGGCCCGCGGCGAGATCTGCATCGTGCAGGACGCTGACCTGGAGTACGACCCGGCCGAATATCCCCTGGTGATTGGCCCGATCGTGCAGGGCAAGGCCGATGTGGTGTTCGGCAGTCGTTTTCAGGGCGCGGCGCCACACCGGGTGGTGTACTTCTGGCACCGGGTTGGCAACGGGTTTCTCACCCTGTTGAGCAACATGTTCACGGACCTGAACCTCACCGACATGGAGACCTGCTACAAGGCCTTCCGCACGGAGATCATTCAGGCCATTCCGATTCGTGAGAAGCGCTTCGGCTTCGAGCCGGAGATCACCGCCAAGTTGGCCCGGCGCCGCTGCCGCATCTTTGAGGTGGGCATTTCCTATTACGGCCGCACCTACGACGAAGGCAAGAAGATTGGCTGGAAAGATGGTGTGCGCGCCGTGTGGTGCATCCTCAAGTACAACCTCTGGGCCCGATGACCCTGGTTCGCTGCGCTGGGCCTGCTGAGCCCTATCCCCACTGGCTGTTCACAGCCGCCTCTGGCGATCAGTTGCGGGTGGTGCCGGAACGGGGTGGGCTGGTCACCAGCTGGGTGTGCGAGGGCCGCGAGCGCCTCTATTTCGATGCGGAGCGCTTCGCCGATCCGGCCAAGAGTGTGCGGGGCGGGATCCCGGTGCTGTTTCCCATCTGCGGGAACCTGCCCGGCGACACCCTGGTGCTGCCGCAGGGCACCTTCCCCATGGCGCAGCACGGCTTTGCCCGTGATTTGCCCTGGCAGCTGCAGGCCCTCGAGGATGGCCAGGGCCTGCGGCTCACGCTTGAGGCTTCGCCCACCAGCCAGGCCGCGTATCCCTTCGCCTTTGCCCTGGTGTTGGACTACCGGCTGGAGCCTGGCGCCCTGGCCATCAGCGCCACGGTGCACCATCACGCCGGCCCGCACAGCCGACCGGATCCCATGCCGTTTGCCCTGGGCCTGCATCCCTATTTCGCCGTGTCCAGCGTGGAGGCGGCGGTGCTGGAGGGCTTGCCGGAGCAGTGTTTCAACCACCTCACCATGGCGGCGGCCAGCACGGCCGAGCCGTTGGGGCAGCTGGTGGAGGGCGTGGATCTGCTGGCGGCTCCCCGGGGTCCGGTGCGGTTGCTGGATCGGGCCACAGGCGAAGGGGTTGAGCTCCAGCTCTCGGCGCCCCTGGATTTGGCCGTGGTGTGGACCGATCCCCCCCGGCCGATGGTGTGCCTGGAACCCTGGACGGCGCCTCGCGGTGCCCTTGCCAGCGGTGATCGCCGCTTGTTGCTTGAGCCCGGCGAGCAGCTGCAGCTGCAGTGCCGCTACGCGCTCTGCAGCACTCCCACGCTTCAGGGCTGAGGGGCCGGGAGCCTCACCCCCGGCAAGCGGCCGCGGGCCAGCTGCTGCAGGGGATCGAACTCGCGTTTCAGCGCCTCGATCACCGGCCGGGCCGGTGCGTTCTCCCAGGCGGGCAGGGCCGAGCTGGCCGGCTGCTCCAGCAGCGTGAGATAGCCCCCCAGTTCCAGGCAGCGGCGGCGCAGGGCCTCCACCCGGTAACCGGGCAGTTGGTCTGCCTCGGCCCAGGCCAGGCCCACGCCACTGCCGGCGGCCAGGTTGAGCGGCAGGCCCGCCACCAGGGGATCCGCCAGAAGCAGGCTGGCCCGGGCCGGCAGCACGCCCAGGCGCAACAACCAGCGGCCGCGTTGCCCCATGGGCTCGCCTTGATCGGGGCCCAGGCTGATGGCCCCCAGGGCCTCCAGCCGCTCGGCATCCAGGGCCTGGGCCTTCAGGCCCGTTGCTGCCGCCAGCTCGCTCCAGGCCCGCAGTTGATCCGCGATCGCCTCAGGGCTCACGCTGGCCAGGCTGATCAGCAGGCTGGCCTCGCTGGCCGCACCGGAAGCCCGGGCCAGCTCCGGGCTCCACCAGTCGATCAGCTCCGGTATGAGGGCGGAGCTGAGGCAGTGGCGGCGCAGCTGATCCAGGGCCGGCAGGGGCCCCTGCAGCAGCAGGCCTTGGCGCAGCACTGGCCGGGGGAAGGTGCGCAGGGTGAGCTCGGTGATCAGGCCCAAACTGCCCCAGCTGCCCGTGAACAGGCGCATCAGGTCGTAACCGGCCACGTTCTTCACCACCTTGCCGCCGGCTTTGGCGGCGGTGCCATCGGCTCGCAGCAGCGCCAGGCCAATCAGTTGGTCGCGCACGCCCAGATAGCGCTGGCGCAGCCCTCCGGCCATGCCGCGGGCCACCAGGCCCCCGACCGTGCCGGATCCCGCGCCATCGGCGCCGCTGCCCCAGGGCCAGTCGAGCGCCAGCCACTGGCCCTGGGCCGCCAACTCCTGCTGCAGCTGCCGCAGCGGCACGCCGGCCTGCACCGTCACGGTGAAATCGCCCACGCAGTGCTCCACGATCCGGTTGAGCCGGGCGGTGCTCAGCACCAGCCCCTGCACGGGGGGCCCCCAGTGCAGCCGTGTGCCGTGGCCTGCCGGCAGCCAGGGGGTGGCTTGCCGGTGCAGGTCCTGCACCAGCTCCTGCAGATCGCTGGGCTCGGGGGTGATCACGGCACGATGGTGCCATGGCAGATCGGCTCAAAGTTGTTGTTCTGGACGACGACCCCACCGGCTCTCAGACCGTGCATGGCTGCCCGCTGCTGCTGCGCTGGGATGGGCAGGCCCTGCGCCGGGGCCTCGAGCACCCCTCGCCGCTGCTGTTCGTGCTGGCCAACACCAGGGCCCTGGATCCAGCGGCGGCCGCCCAGCGGGTGCGGGAGATCTGCCGCGCCCTCAAGCCGGCCCTCGAGGAGGCCGTGGCGGCCGGGGCCATCGACTACTGGCTGATCGTGAGCCGTGGGGATTCCACCCTGCGGGGCCACTTCCCCCTGGACTGTGAGGTGATCGGCGAGGAATTCGGCCCCTTCGATGCCACCTTTGTGGCCCCGGCCTTTCTCCCCGGTGGCCGCACCACCGTGGATGGTGTGCATCGGTTGCATGGCGAGCCCGTGCACACCACCCCCTTTGCCCGCGACCGGCTATTCGGCTATAGCACCAGTTTTCTGCCGGATTGGGTGGCGGAGAAAAGCGGCGGCCGGATCCCGGCGGCCGCGGTGCAGCGGATCCCGCTTGCGGAGTTGGAGGGCGATGGCGAGCGCCTCTGCCGGCGCCTGGCCGGGCTGGAGGGTCATGCCTGGGTGGTGGTGGATGCGGAGCGGCCGCAGCACCTGTTGGCCCTGGGAGCTGCGGTGCGGGAGTTCACGGCTCCATCCGCTGCCGAGCGCTGGGGCCGGCCGCGGCGCTTCCTGTTCCAATCCGCTGCCAGCCTGCTGAATGGCCTGGTGCCGCTGCCGCCCCAACCGCTCGCTGCCGCCGGCCTGGCGGGCCTGCGGCGCCGGGATGCGGCGGGGGTGCAGCGCCCGGGCCTAGTGCTGGTGGGCTCCCATGTGCCGCTGGCCGATGCCCAGCTGGAGGCCCTGCTGGCCGATCCGCGCTGCGCTGGGGTGGAGATCGCTGTGCAGCGGCTGGCGCGGGTGCTGGAGGGGCCGTTGCCCGATCGGCTGCTGGTTTCGCTGGAGCAGGGCTGGCTGCAGCAGCTGCGGGATGGGCTGGCGGCGGGCCGAACGCCGGTGCTGTTCAGCAGCCGCGGCGAGCTGCTCTGCCGCAATGCCGCCGAGCGTCGCCGCTTCGGCCTGGCGCTGGCGGCCCTGATGGCCCGCCTGGCCGCCACCCTGGCGCCGGAGCTGGGCTATCTGATCAGCAAGGGCGGCATCACCACCCACACCCTGCTGGCCGATGGACTGGGGCTGGCGGCGGTGGAGCTGCAGGGCCAGCTGCTGCCGGGGCTGTCGTTGGTGCTGGCCGGGGATCTGCCGCTGCTCACCTTTCCGGGCAACCTGGGCGATGCCAGCACCCTCAGGGAGGCGTGGGCGTGGATGGAGGGCTGTCCGGCTTCACCGTGAGCCAGCCCAGGTGCTCGGCCACCAGCGCGCCTGGCAGGGCCAGGGCCACCAGGGCCGCGGCGGCCAGGCCGATGGGCGGATCACTGGCGGCGGCCGCGATCAGGAACGCCAGCGACACGGCGGCCACCAGCAGCGGCGGCAGCGGGTAGGCCCAGCTGCGGAACGGCCTGGGCAGATCCGGTTCCCGCCAGCGCAGCGCCACCAGCGCGGCGATGCCCGTCAGGGGGAGGCTCACGTAGAGCAGGGCCCCCAGGGCCAGCAGTTGCTCGAAGGATCCGGCCAACACCAGCAGGGCGGCCGCGCCGCTGGTGAGCAGCAGCGCCGCTGTGGGGGTGCCGCCGGCGTTCACCTGGCTGGTGAGGGCGGGCAGTAGTCCGTCGCGGCCGAGGCCATAGAGGATCCGCGGCGCGGCCATCACCACGGTGTTGATCAGCCCGAGCAGCGCCACCAGCGCCACCGCCGTGATTAGGGCGCCCCCCAGCGGCCCCACCAGCGCCGTGGCCGCCAGGGCCGCCGGCAGGGTGGCCTGGGCCAGCAGCGGCAGGGGCAGCACGTGCAGCAGGGCGGCGTTGATCAGGAGATAGAGCGCCAGCACTGCCAGCACCCCGCCGATCAGGGAGCGGGGCAGGTCGCGGGCCGGGTCGCTGAACTCCTCGGCGAAATACACGGGGCTGGCCCAGCCGTCGTAGGTGGTGATCACTGCCTGCAGGGCCAGCACGGCGGCCAGGCTGGGCTTCACGGCCAGCTGCAGCGCCAGCTCGGGCTGAGGAGCGGCAGCGCCAGCCTGGAGCGGCGAGGGCAGCAGAAAGCAGCCCGCCACCAGCACCAGGAAAGCCACCGCCTTGGCCAGGCTGAGCCACTGCTGGCTGGCGCTGCCGGCCCGCAGACCCCGCAGCTGGATCAGGGTGAACAGGCCGATCGCGAGCAGTGCCAGGAGCCTGGCTACGAAGGGCTCCTGGGGGATCGCGGCAGGCAGCAGCGCCTGGCCGTACTCCCCCACCGTGGTGGCCACCCAGGCCAGGCCGATGCAGTGGGCGAGCCAGTCGGTCCAGCCCACCAGCAGGCCGGCCCGGCGTCCGAAGGCCCGCTCGGCGTACACATACCAGCCACCGGCCCGCGGCAGGGCTGCCGCCAGCTCCGCCAGGCACACCGCCCCCAGCAGGGCATAGAGCCCCCCGGTTAGCCAGGCCGCCAGCACCAGGGGGCCTGAGGGCAGCTGGGCAGCCACCAGCCCAGGCGTGCGCAGGATGCCGGCGCCGATCGTGCCGCCCACGGCCCCTGCCAGCCCGAAGCCCAAGCCGAGGATGTTCAGCAGCCGGCCCTGGGGTTCATCAGGTATCAGAGCTGGTGGCAAGGGAGGCCAGTAAAATCCGATTCTGGATTACCAAAATCATGAAAGTCACGGTCGAACTTTCAGATCAAGAGATGGCGGAAGTGCTGGAGGTCACCGGAGAACGCAAAAAGGGGCCTGCCATCCGGCGCCTGATGGAGGAGGCCCTGCAGCAGCGGCGCCGTGCCCAGATCGCCGAGCATTTCCTCAGCGGCGTCTGGGGCGTGGAGCTGGAGAGCTTTGAGGCCGGTCGGGAGCGCGACCGCCAGAGGGACCAAGACCTCGCCCGATGACTCTCCTGCTCGACAGCAGCCTCTGGATCGACTTCACCCGCAGCCGCAGCCCGGTGGCGCTCAAGCAATTCATCGCCCCCTACGTGCTGGATCCTCAGGCCCATCTGGCCGAGCCGGTGTGCTTCGAGCTGCTGCGCTCGGCCCGGCCCGAGGAGGCTCGGCTGTTGGACGCCCAGTTCGCGACCCTGCCCTGCCTGCCCACGCCGGTGGATGTGTGGCAACGGGCGGCTGCCCTGGGCCAGGCCTGTCGCCAGAGGGGCCGCACGGTGTTCAGTCTGGATTTGCTGGTGGCAGCCGTGGCGATCCACCACGGGGCCGTGCTGGTTAGTTTCGATGCCGACTTCGACGCCATCGCTTCGGTGAGCGACCTGCGCCTGCGTCGTCTGCAGCGTCCGGCCTAACGGCCGCCAGCCTGCCAGCTGCGCTGCAGCAGCTCGATCGGATGGTGCACCGGGATTGGATGCGCCTGCTCAGCCATGTGGCGGCGGATCTGCAGGGTGCAGCCGATGTTGGCGCTGGCGGCCAGCTCGGCGCCGGTGCCGGCCAGGTCGGCCGCCTTGATCTGGCCCAGTTCCGCGGCCTCCTGCGGTTGCACCAGGTTGTAGATGCCGGCACTGCCGCAGCACACGCCCGCCTCCGTGGCCTCACGCAGCACTAGGTGCGGGATCTGGCGCAGCAGGGCGCGGGGCTCGGCACTGATGCCCTGGCCGTGGAGCATGTGGCAGGCGTCGTGATAGGCCACTGCGAGGGGACGCTCGGCGCTGGCGGGGCTGCCGTCGGCATGGGCCAGGGGCGCCAGTTGGGCCCGGAAGGCCTCGCTCAGGCCCAGGGCCGCCAGGAATTCGTGAACGTCCCGCACCTGGGACGCAAAGGCACCGCCGCGCTCGCTGCTGAGGATGGTGGCGTAGGCCTTGAGGGTGTGGCCGCAGCCGGAGGCCGCCACCAGCACCGCATCGAGTGGGCCCACGCCCGCAAAACTGCTGATCACGGCGCTGGCGAGCTGCCGGGTGTGCTCCAGCTCGCCCTGGTGGTGGGTCACGGCGCCGCAGCAGCCCTGATCCGGCGGGATCACCACCTCGATGCCGTTGGCGCTCAGCACCTCCACCACGGCCCGGTTCACGGCGGGGTCAAACAGCCGCTGCACGCAGCCCAGCAGCAGCCCCACCCGCGCCCGGCGTTCGCCCTGGGCCGGCACCACCGGCGGGAAGCTGGCTTGGAAGGCGTCGGGGGCCAGGGGCGGCAGCAGCTGCTCCATGGCCTCGATCTGGGGCCCCAGCAGGCGCAGCAGGCCACTGCGTCGGGCCAGGGCCTGCAGCGGCGTGCCGGCATAGGCCCGCAGCGGTGCCAGCACCGCTCGCAGCCGGTTGGGGTAGGGCAGCAGGGCCAACAGCAGGTGGCGGAAGGCCCGCTGGGCGGGGGTACGCAGCTCGGGCGCGTTCAGCTTGGGGCGGGTGGCCTCGATCAATTCGTCGTAGCGCACGCCCGAGGGGCAGGCGCTCACGCAGGCGAAGCAGCCCAGGCAGCTGTCGAAATGGCTGGCCACCGTGGCGTCGAGCGTGAGCTCGCCGGCCTCGATCGCCTTGAGGGCATGAATCCGGCCCCGGGGTGAATCCATCTCCGTGCCCAGCACCCGATAGCTGGCGCAGCTGGGCAGGCAGAAGCCGCAGTGCACGCAGGGGTCGGTGGCGGCAGACAAGGGCGCAACGTCCACGGGTGATTTCATCATCGCGAATTCAGGCGCGATCCCCGGCGGGGCGATGGCTGATCAGGGATACAGGGCTCCGGCCTCCCGGGCTGCTTCGGTGTAGATGGGCGGCAGCCGCAGGCTGCGGGCGGCCAGGGCACTCAAGCGCAGCCCCACCTGAAAGTGGTCAACCGTTGTCGGCGCTGGTGCACCTGGGCTGCTGCGCGCATCGAGCCAGTTGAGGGCGTCATGGATGGCCTGCTGGCCGAACACCGCTGGCGGCGGCGCAAAGCTGAGGGCCCCTCCCATGGGAACAAAGTCGATCTGGGTGCCGATCGGCAGCGCCCCAGACCGTTGCTGGGTCCAACGCACCAGTTGGTCGGCGGGTGTCAGCCTGCCGCTGGCTTCGGGCAGGGCGTGGGTGCTGAGCACCACCAGCAGATCGGCCTGGGTGCGGGTCACGAACTCGCGCCAGGCCGGCGCGCTCGCCACCAGCCTGGAGGCGGTGAGGGTCACCCCACCCCAGTCGAAGGCCTGCACCTGAGCGAGCTCGGCACGGCCGGTGGGCGTGTCGAGCCCGATCACGGCGGCGCGGGGCGGCCGGTCGTTGAAGAGGGTGGTCGCGGCATCGCGAATCGCGGCCAGCGGCAGGGCCTCGGTGATGCCCGACACCTGAGAGGAGCCCCGATAGCCGTAGCTCTCGGGTGGCCTGTCGAGGGACACGTACAGGATGCGGGTTGCCTGGGCTGTCAGCACCGTGCGGGAGACCAGCGCATTGGCCTCGTCATCCACGGCGATCAGCACATCGGGATCGACGGTTTCCAGCATGCGTTGCAAGGCAGCTGTGGCCTGGGTGTCTCGGTCTCGGGATGTTGGGGCTGCCAGATCGAGATACATCCAGCTCACGTTCACCGGTCGCCGGTTGGCGTCGAGGGCCTGGCGCATGCCTGCATCCACGGCCTGAACCCAGGGGGCGTCAGCGGCTTGGGAGTGGACCACCAGAATCCGCGCCTTGGTGGCGTTGAAGGCACCCAGCAGCACCACAAAACTCAGCAGGCAAGCCACGACCAGCAGGTTTTTGGATCGCGTCCCCACGGCCATGGCGTCAGATCAGGCCCAGGCGTTCCCACCAGGGAATCGAGGTCACAACGGCGAGCACCCGTGCGCCATTCATCCAGAGGGTGTATTGCATGAAGCGTGATCGGTTGACGTTGTCGATCAGGCCGTCGGAGACAAGCTGCAGCATGCCGTTGCTGCCCTGATACCGAAAAAAGGAGATGTCCGTGAACATCGCTGCGCAGAACACCGCGATCCAGGGATGGATTGATTGGGCTGCTGCGATCGGCAGCAGGATCACGGTGGCACTGATGGCTCCGGCGGTTACCGGTAGGACTAGGCGCAGCGTCAGGGTCACCAGCAACGCCACGGCAATGAACACCAAACTGCTGCCGTTGGCAAAGTTAAGGGCCGCACGCATCTTCTCGGCGAGCGCCTGTTGCAGCCCCAGGTAATCCATGATCCTCACCATGCTGTCGATGCCCAGCAGGAACCAGATCTGGGGCCAGTCAACGGCGCGGCGAAACTCTCCCCGCTGCATGCTGCCGCTGATCAACAGCGCCAGCAGGACGCAACCGGCCAGATAGGGCGGCCTGAGGTGATGCCAACCCACCGTGGCGCTGCCGATGACGAAAAACAGAAAGCTGGCTGTTGCCGTCCATTCGGCTGCAGAAAGGGGCGGCATCGCCGCCAGTGTCTGGAGCAACTCCCTGCGTGGCAGGGGGGCATCCCGTTGCTGTGGAAACAGCCTGGCAGTGATCAGCAGCTGGCAGGCCGTTACCACCATCAGGGCAACCAGTGCCGCCACCAGCCAGAAGCTGCCGTTGAATTCGGTTTGCAGTTGTTGGGGTAATAAATTAAGCGCGGCAATATTGGATGATTTGCTGGTGGCCAGCATGGGGCCGAACAAAATCGAACCACCGAACAAAGCCGCTAGCAGGGCGGTGATCCCCGGCCCGCCTGCAGGGAGCCCCAGTGCCTCCACCATGTTCTGGTAGGGCGGTTTGAGCAGGGAGATGCGCGAATTGGACGATGGCACCATCGGCGAGAGCAGATAGCCCGAACCCAGCAGCGTTAGCTGATGCCATGCCGGTGTATCCGGCAGCTTCACCAGGACGTGCAGGATCAAGCGGTAGCTCAAACCCGATGTGCTGATCGTGGCCGACAGGGCAAACACGCCCACCAGCAGCAACATGCTCGGCGAGGCGAATGCCGAGAGGACCACCTGGGGTGGGGCCAGGCCCACAAACAGGCTGCCCACAATCGGTACGAGCGGTGCCGCAAATTCCGGAACGAGGCTGAAAATCCAGAGCAGCCCCGTGGCCAGCATCAGAGCGCTGAAAATCGAGGCCTGAACGCTGAAGCCCGTGGTTTGCGCCAGCGCGTAGCCGAGCAGCGGGGCCGTGAGCACCAGCACCCAGCCCACCAGCGTGAGGCGGCTGGTTCCCCCACTCATGCCGCCCTGAGCCTGCCGGCTGCCGTGATCACAGATCGATTTCTTCGTCGGCCGGTTGCCAGCCGGCGTTGTCGAAGTGGCGGATCACCGCATCGGCGAAGCCGCTGCAGCTCACCGGTTCCACCCGCGGCTCCATCAGGCGCGCCAAGTCATAGGTGACCTCCTTGCTGGCGATGGCAGCGCTGATCCCCTGGGTGATCAGGTCGGCGGCCTCCTGCCAGCCCATGAACTCGAGCATCATCACGCCGCTCAGGATCACCGAGCCGGGGTTGATGCGATCGAGGCCGGCGTGCTTGGGCGCGGTGCCGTGGGTGGCTTCAAAGATGGCGGCGTTGTCGCCGATGTTGGCGCCGGGGGCCATGCCCAGGCCGCCCACCACGGCGGCGGCGGCATCGGAGATGTAGTCGCCGTTGAGGTTGAGGGTGGCGAGCACCGAGTAGTCGGCCGGGCGGGTTTGGATCTGCTGGAAGATGCTGTCGGCGATGCGGTCGTCCACCAGCACCATCTGCTTCCACTGGCCATGGCCATGGCTGGCGCCGATGGCCTCGAGCACGCCCTGCACCTCGGCATCCACGCCGGCCTTCTTCTCGGGGGTGAGGGCGTCATAGCCCGGTTCGATCATGCGGGCATTGGCTTCGATGCTCAGGCCGGGGTTCTTGTCGAGGTTGTCGAGGATCCAGCTCTCGCGCTCGGTGACGCACACAGCGCGGAATTCCGTGGTGGCCAGCTCGTAGCCCCAGTCGCGGAAGGCACCCTCGGTGAACTTCATGATGTTGCCCTTGTGCACCAGAGTCACGTGGCGCTTGTCGCCTTCGAGGCGCAGGGCGTGCTGGATGGCCTTGCGGATGTGGCGCTGGCTGCCGTGCTTGCTCACCGGCTTGATGCCGATGCCGGAGCCTGCCGGGATCTGGCGCTGGCCGAGCTTGCCGTTGGCCGGGATCACCACCTCATTGAGGTGCTGAATCAGCTCCAGGCCCACGGGGTCATTGGCCTCCCACTCGATCCCCATGTAGATGTCTTCCGTGTTCTCGCGATACACGATCACGTCCAGGTCTTGCGGCCGCTTGTGGGGGCTGGGGGTGCCTTCGTAATAGCGGCAGGGCCGCACGCAGCAGTACAGATCGAAGATCTGGCGCAGGGCCACGTTCAGGGAGCGGATGCCGCCGCCGATCGGGGTGGTGAGGGGGCCCTTGATGGCCACGCCGTAGGTGCGGATCGCGGTGAGGGTGTCCTCCGGCAGGTACTGATAGGTGCCGTAGAGGTCGCAGGCCTCGTCGCCGGCGTACACCTTGAACCACTCGATCCGGCGGGCGTTGCCGTAGGCCTTCGCCACAGCGGCATCGAGCACCTTCTGGGTGGCGGGCCAGATGTCCACGCCGGTGCCATCGCCGCGGATGAAGGGAATGATGGGGTCGTTGGGCACCACCGGCTGGCCGTTCTCGAAGCGGATGGCCGTGCCGCTGCTGGGGGCGGTGAGCTTCTCGAAGGGCGCGGCAGTGCTGGTGGTCATGGATGCTGCTTTGATCGTGGGGCGAGCCTAGGTTTCAGGCATTCGCGGTTCTGCTCAGGGGAAACGGCATGAACGCCGCCGACCAGGCCCGATCGCTGGAACTGGCCCAGGCCATCGCCTCGGCAGCCGCCCTGTTTCGGGGCCACTTCCCTGATGCCCGGGCCAATCTCACCCCCTGGCGGGATGATCCCCAAACCCGCGCCTTCGCTGAGCTGGAGAGCCTGGATCTCTCCTTTCATCTGCCGGGCTGGAGCCCCCGCAGCCAGTGCCGCTCGTTTCTGGTGCAGTTGCGGCTGGAGCGGCCCCCAGTTGGGGCTGGGGGGCTGCCGCGCCTGCTGGGCGTCACGATCCGGGGGCTCACCTACGACGCGGAGCGCTGGCGGCTCGCCACCGTGGGCGACTGGCAGCCAGCGGGGAGCCACCTGCCCCAGCCGGCGGTGGTGGCGGCGCTGCAGGGCTTCTGCCGCGACCTGTTCGATCTGTTCGATGGGGCGGCCGGCGAGGGCTGCGCTGCGTAACCCTTCGCAACCTTGGCGGCAGGCTCGGGAATAGCGCGCCTACCTTGATCCCTCGGCTCAAGCAGCACCTCAGGACATGTCTGTCGCCCTTGCGTCCCAACTGCGGGAAGGGACCAAAAAGTCCCACACCATGGCGGAGAACACCGGCTTCGTGAGCTGCTTCCTCAAGGGTGTGGTGGACAAGGCCAGCTACCGCAAGCTGGTGGCCGACCTGTACTTCGTGTACGGGGCCATGGAAGAGGAGATCGCCAAGCTCAAGGGGCACCCAGTGGTGGCCCCGATCGCGTTCCCGCAGCTGAACCGCCGCGAGGCCCTCGAGCAAGACCTGGCCTATTACTTCGGCTCCGACTGGCGCCACCAGATCCAGCCTTCCCCCTCGGCGGCGGCCTATGTGGCCCGCATCCACCAGGTGGCTCAGGACGCGCCCGAGCTGCTGGTGGGCCACCACTACACCCGCTACCTGGGTGACCTGTCCGGCGGCCTGATCCTCAAGAACATCGCCCAGAAGGCCATGAATCTGAGCGATCACGACGGCCTCAACTTCTACACGTTCCAGGCCATCGACGACGAGAAGGCCTTCAAGGGCACCTATCGCGCCGCCATGAACACCCTGCCCATCGATCAGGCCATGGCTGATCGCATCGTGGAGGAGGCCAATGAGGCCTTCCACCTGAACATGAACATGTTCAAGGAGCTGGAGGGCAACCTGGTGGCGGCCATCGGCAAGGTGCTGTTTGGCTTCCTCACCCGCCGCCAGCGGGCCGGCAGCACCGAAGCCGTTGCCGCCTGAGTGCGCCCTGTTCGCTTTCTGGTTCCCGGCACCAGCGGCAGGTTCCGCTGTGGCGGCCTGCTGGTAGAGCTGCAAACAGCACGGCTGGTGAGCCAGTTGGCACCGGTGCAGGTGGTGACCTACCGGCAGCGGGAAGCGGATCACCCCTTTCTCAACGATCTGCTGGGCACGGAGCCCTTGGACGCTCCTGCCCTCTGGATCGTGAGCTGGGGCTTTGATGTGCCCCAGCTGCTGCGGCGCCTCAAGGGCCGGCCGGTGGCCTATCACGCCCATAGCAGTGGCTATGGCTTTGATCTGCCGCCGGGCACGCCTGTGCTGGCCGTGAGCCGCAACACCCTGGGCTACTGGGGGGATCGCAGCCCCCGCAGCCCGCTGTTGCTGGTGCCGAATGCCCTGGAGCCCCAGTGGATCGAGCGGGGTGCCCGCGGCCACGGCCACCGGCGCCCGATCGATGTGCTGGTGCAGCAGCGCAAGAGCAGTGCCTACGTGCTCGAGCAGCTGGTGCCGGCCCTGCGGGCCCGCGGGTTGCGGGTGGAGGTGCAGAGCGGCTGGGTGGACGATCTGGTGGATCTGTTCAACAGCGCCACGGTGGTGCTCTACGACTCGGCCGATTACTGGCGCGGCCGGGGAGTGAGCGAGGGCTTTGGGCTGCCGCCGATCGAGGCCCTGGCCTGCGGCTGCGTGGTGTTCAGCAGCCTCAACCATGCCCTGGCGGACACGCTGGATCCGGGCCTGCTCGGCCACCAGATCGGCTGCGGCAGCTTGGAGAACGATGTGGAGCGCCTGGCGGCGGCGGCAGCGGATCCCGCCAGCTGGCGGCCTGAGCCCCAGGCCCTGGATGCCCTGCTGGAGGGGTGCAGTGAGGCGGCCCTGCTGGAGCGCTGGCGGCAAGCCCTCGAGCAACTCGGCCGCCACTGGGATCGCCTCGGTGAGGGGGCGGCGGTGCTGCGCAGCCCATCGCCCCGCCGCCTGCGCTGGCAGCAGCGGCTGCAACGGCTCCAGCGGCTCCCCGGGCCAATCGGTTGGCTGGCTGGCCGCGTGCTGTTGATGCGCTGAGGTCTGCGCCATAGCGTGAGGCGATGCGCAGCCAGACGTTCGATCAGCTTCGGCAGCTCCTCGGTTATCTGCCTGAGCGTCGGCTGCAATCGTTGTTGGTGTTGGTGCCCTTCTCGGTGCTGCCGGGGGTGATTGATCTGGTGTCGGTGGCGGTGATCGCTCGCCTCACCGGCGCCCTGGTGGGTTCAGAACTGGAAGATCGCCTGCCCGGCGTGCATGTGTTCGGCGGCGATGGGGTGGATCAGAGCCTCTGGCTGATCCTGGTGTTCATCGTGTTGGCCTGGTTGGCCTCACTCTCCAAGATCTCGCTGAAGTTCTTCCAGCAACGGCTCTCAGCTCAGATCTGGCGCGATCTTTCCGATCAGGTGCATGCCCGGCTGCTGCAGCAGGGCTATGCCTATCACCTCGGCAAGAGCACCGCCGAGCTGAGTTCGCAGCTGCTGAACAATCTCAATCGGGTGGCCACCAATGTGGTTACGCCGATCCTGCAGATCCTCAGTGCATCGGTGTCGATCGTGTTGCTCTCGATCGGCATTCTGTTTGTGGGCCGCTGGTTGGCGGTGCTGCTGGTGGGCAGCCTGGTGCTGGCCTACGCCGTGATTTCCTCCAGCGTCACGCCGCGGCTGCGCCATGGTTTTCGCCAGAAGATGCGCCTGGAAACGGAATCCGCCAGCATCCTGTTTGAATCGCTCGGCTCGATTCGCGACATTCAACTCACCGGTTCTGAGCCCTATTTCGAGCGGATGTTTCAGGCCTCCGGCGAGAAGGCCCGGCATTACGCCTGGATCACCGAATGGCTGCCCGATCTGCCCCGTGGCTTGATCGAGCCCTTCGGGATCACGATGATCTTTGCGGTGGGGGCCGTGCCGGCCCTGGTCAGCGGCGATCCCAGCAAGGTGCGGGAGATCCTGCCTTTCCTGGCCACGATTGCCGTGGCGGCCCTGCGGCTCACGCCCCCCCTGCAGGATGCCTTCCGCTCCCTCACCCAGCTGCGCGGTGGCCTGCCCCTGCTGAATGGCGCCCTGGAGCTGCTCAACCTGCCGGCCGATCGCCCCACCCTGCGCAGCGCCGGTGTGCCATCGGCCGCGGGGGTGTTTCCGCGGCACAGCATCCGCCTTCAGGATGTGTGGTATCGCTACCCCAGCTCCGAGGAGTGGGTGCTCAAGGGGGTGAATCTCTCCATCCCGGTGGGCTCGCGGGTGGCCCTGGTGGGGAGCACCGGCAGCGGCAAGAGCACCACCGCCAATCTGCTGCTGGGGTTGTTGCTGCCCAGCCGGGGCCACCTGGAACTGGATGGCATTCCAGTGGAAGGCTTGGATGTGCCGGCTTGGCAGGCCAACTGCGCCCAGGTGCCCCAGGCGATCAACCTGCTCAATGGCAGCGTGCTGGAAAACGTGGCCTTTGGCCTCCCACCGGACCAGGCCGATCAGCACCGGGTGTGGGAAGCCCTCGAGGCGGCCCAGTTGCAGGATTTTGTGGCGGAACTGCCCTACGGCCTCCACACCCCGGTGGGGGAGAACGGGCTGCGGCTGTCCGGCGGCCAGCGCCAGCGGCTGGCCCTGGCCCGTGCCTTCTACCGCCAGGCCAAGTTCCTGGTGCTGGATGAGGCCACCAGCGCCCTGGATAACCGCACCGAATCGGAGGTGATCGAGGCTCTGGAGGTGGTGGGCCGCCGCTGCACCACGGTGGTGATCGCCCACCGGCTCAGCACCGTGCAGCGCTGCGACCGGATCTATGAGTTCCACCAGGGCGAGGTGAAGGCCTACGGCAGCTTCCACGAACTGCAGGAGCGCTCCGCCAGCTTCCGGGAATTGGCGATGCTGGAGAACCGACAGGCCGGATAGGTCTTGGTGTCCGCCCCATGAGTTTTCTCGCCGGCCTCAACGATGCCCAGCGCAAGGCGGTGGATCACCACACCGGCCCACTGCTGGTGGTGGCGGGTGCCGGCAGCGGCAAAACCCGGGCCCTCACCCACCGCATCGCCCACCTGATCGGCCACCACGGCGTGGACCCGGCCGAGCTGCTGGCCGTCACGTTCACCAATAAGGCCGCCCGGGAGATGAAGGAGCGTTTGGAGCTGCTGCTGGCCCAGAAGCTCGCCCAGAGCCAGTTTGGCCAGCCCTGGAGCACCCTGCCGCCGGTGGAGCAGCGCCAGCTGCGCAGCCGCATCTACCGGGAGGTGATCAAAGACCTGTGGATCGGCACCTTCCACGCCCTGTTTGCGCGGCTGCTGCGCTTCGACATCGACAAGTTCAAGGATCCGGAGGGCTTGAGCTGGACCCGTCAGTTCTCCATCTACGACGAGACCGACACCCAGAGCCTGGTGAAGGAGATCGTGACCCAGGAGCTGGGGCTCGATCCCAAGCGCTTCGAGCCCAAGAAGGTGCGCTGGGCCATCAGCAGTGCCAAGAACCAGGGCTGGATGCCTGAGCAGCTGGAGGCCGATGCCGGCGGCCAGCGGGGCAAGTTGATGGCCGAAACCTACCGGCGCTACCGGCGGGCCCTGGCGGCCAACAATGCGCTGGATTTCGACGATCTGCTGCTGCTGCCGGTGCAGCTGCTGCGCCAGAACGAGCAGGTGCGCAGCTACTGGCACCGGCGCTTCCGCCACGTGCTGGTGGATGAATATCAGGACACCAACCGCACCCAGTACGACCTGATCAAGCTGCTCGTGACCGACGGGCAGGACCCGGAGGTGTACGACAACTGGGAGGGGCGCTCGGTGTTCGTGGTGGGCGATGCGGACCAGAGCATCTACAGCTTCCGGGCCGCCGATTTCACGATCCTGATGGGCTTTCAGGACGACTTCGGTGATGGCGCCGCCGATGAGGCCACCCGCACGATGGTGAAGCTGGAGGAGAACTACCGCTCCACCGCCACGATCCTGGAGGCGGCCAATGCCCTGATCGCCCACAACTCAGAGCGCATCGACAAGGTGCTGCGGCCCACCCGCGGCGAAGGCGAGCTGATCACCCTCACCCGCTGCGACGACGAGATCGCCGAAGCGGAAGCCGTGGTGCACCGCATGCGCATGCTCGATGCCGCCCACCCCGATCTGCGCTGGGGCGATATGGCGGTGCTGTATCGCACCAATGCCCAATCGCGGGCGATGGAGGAATCGCTGGTGCGTTGGGGCATCCCCTACATCGTGGTGGGCGGCCTGCGCTTCTACGACCGGCGCGAGATCAAGGATGTGCTCGCCTACCTGAAGCTGCTGGTGAACCCGGCGGACACGGTGAGCCTGTTGCGGGTGCTGAACACCCCCAAGCGGGGCATCGGCAAAACCACGATTGAGCGGCTCACGGATGCCTCCAACCAGCTGGGCATTCCCCTGTGGGAGGTGGTGCGCGATCCCGAGGCCGTGCGCACCCTGGGGGGGCGCTCGGCGAAGGGGCTGCTGCAGTTCTCTGAGCTGATTCACGATCTGCAGGGTCGATCCCAGGAGGCTGCCCCCTCGGAGCTGGTGCAACGGGTGATGGAGCAGAGCGGCTACGTGGCCGAGCTGATCGCCGATGGCACCGATGAGGCGGAGGATCGGCGCCGCAACCTCAACGAACTGGTGAATGCGGCCCTGCAATACCAGGAGGACAACGAGGAGGGCTCGCTGGAGGATTTCCTGGCCTCAGCCGCCCTGGCCAGCGACGCTGACAGCAAGGACACCGAGCAGGATCGGGTGACCCTGATGACCCTGCACGCCAGCAAGGGCCTGGAGTTCCCGGTGGTGTTCTTGGTGGGGATGGAGCAGGGGCTGTTCCCCAGCTACCGCTCCCTGGAGGATCCCGCCGCCATGGAGGAGGAGCGGCGCCTTTGTTATGTGGGCATCACCCGGGCCAAGGAGCGCCTGTTCCTCTCCCATGCCAGCGAGCGGCGCCTGTGGGGCGGCATGCGCGAGCCGGCGGTGCCCTCGGTGTTTCTCTCGGAATTGCCGGAGGAGCTGGTGCAGGGTGATATTCCCCGCAGCGGTGGTGCCGCCATCCGCCGTGAGAACCGGCTGGAGCGTCTCACCCGGGTGGACCGGGACGCGCCCAGTGCTGCGACCGCCCCTGCCAACGCCGTGCGCCGGCGCAGCACCGGTAAGGCCTGGGCCGTGGGTGATCGCCTGCTGCACAGCTCCTTCGGCGAGGGCCAGGTGACCCACCTGTTCGGCAGCGGCGAGAAGATCTCGATCGCCGTGAAGTTCGAAGGCCTGCCGCCCAAGATTCTCGATCCGCGCCTGGCGCCGATCGAGCCGCTCTGAGCCCTGAGGCCATGATGCTGGCTTGAAGGCCACAGCCATGGCACCCCCGTTGCCTCCCGTGGAGATCCCCGGTGTTCCGGCCCAGCTGCTGGAGGCCTTGATCGCGGCGGCGGCGGGCCAGCGGCTGGCGCTGGTGGGCGGTGCCGTGCGCGATCTGCTGCTGCACCGCGTGCACAACGATCCCTGGCGCGGGTTGCCGGATCTGGATCTGGTGGTGGAGGGCCAGGCGGCCGCCCTGGTGGAACGGCTGCAGCTGCCCGCCAGCGCCAGGCCCCATGGCGCCTTCGGCACGGTGGAGCTGGAGCTGCGGTTGCCCGGGCAGCAGCCGGATCAGCCCAGCACCTGGCTGGTGGATCTGGCCTCGGCCCGCCAGGAGGTTTACCCCCAGCCGGCTGAAAATCCCCAGGTGCGCCTCGGCCGCCTCGACGACGACCTGGCCCGGCGCGACTTCAGCGTGAATGCCATGGCCCTGCTGTTGGCCGGGGATGGCTCCGAAGGCGTGCTGCTCGATCCCCATGGCGGCCAGGCGGATCTGGCGGCCCGGCAGCTGCGGCTGCTCCATCCCCAAAGCCTGCAGGACGATCCCACCCGGTTGCTGCGGGCGGCCCGCTACAGCGCTCGGCTGGGGTTCGCGCTGGCCCCCGAGAGTGCCCAGCAGGCGGCCGCCACCCTGGCGGCCTGGCCTTGGGGCTGGACCCCCGGCGACGACCCTGCCCAGGCGCCACCGGCCCTGGGCACGCGCCTGCGGATGGAGCTGGAGCTGCTGCTGGAGCGGGAGCCCTGGCCCCAGGCCCTGGCGGCGCTGCAGAGCTGGGGCGGCCTGGCCCTGCTGGATGGCCAGCTCCAGGCCGATCGCCACTGGCAGCGCCGCCTGGCCTGGGCCCAGCGGCTGGGCCTGCCGCTCCTGGCGGCGTTGCTGGCGGGAGCGGCGGATCCCCTGGCCCTGGCGGAGCGCCTGCAGCTGCCCCACCGGCAGCACAGGCTGCTGGCCCAGGTTCTGGAGCTTCGCCGCCGGCTGGCCCTGGCGCCGGCGGGCAGCCAGCCCCCCTCCTGGTGGTGCGCCCTGCTCGAGGCCCCGGGCCTCAGCCCTGAGGCGGTGGCCCTGGCCCTGGTGGCGGGGATGGGCCCTCGCCGGCCGCTGCTGCGCTGGTGGGCCCGCTGGCGCCACATCACGCCATCGCTGAGCGCAGCGGAGCTGATGGCCCGGGAGGGCCTGCGGCCGGGGCCACGGGTGGGGGAACGGCTGCGGCAGCTGCGGGCCGAGTGCCTCGATCAGCCGCCGTAGCCCTGGGGATTGGCGCTCTGCCAGGCCCAGCCGTCGCGGCACATGTCCGCCAGGCTGCGGCGGGTGCGCCAGTCCAGCACCTCCGCTGCCAGGCTTGGATCGGCCACGGTGGTGGCGGCATCGCCGGGGCGGCGATCCACCACGGCGTAGGGCATCGGCCGGCCGCTGGCCTGCGCGAAGGCCTGCACCACCTCCAGCACCGAGTGGCCGCTGCCGCTGCCGAGGTTGAGGGTGAGCAGCTGGGGGTCGTGGCCCAGCAGGTGCTCCACGGCGCTGCGGTGGCCCTCGGCCAGGTCCATCACGTGGATGTAATCGCGCACGCCGGTGCCATCGGGAGTGGGCCAGTCGCCGCCGAACACCTGCAGCTGCTGGCGCCGGCCCACGGCCACCTGGCTCACGAAGGGGAACAGGTTGTTGGGGATGCCGTTGGGGTCTTCGCCGATGCGGCCGCTGGGGTGGGCCCCCACGGGGTTGAAGTAGCGCAGCCGGGCGATGCGCCAGCCCGCTTCACTGGCGGCCAGATCGGCCAGCAGTTGCTCCACGGCCGCTTTGCTGTGGCCGTAGGGGTTGATCGGGCGAATCGGCGCGGTTTCGGGGATCGGCACCTGCTCGGGCATCCCGTAGAGGGTGGCGCTGCTGCTGAAGGCAATGGTGCGGCAGTTGTGGGCCTGCATCGCCGCCAGCAGGCAGCGGCTGCCGGCCAGGTTCACATCCCAGTAGCGCAGGGGGTGGGCCACCGATTCGCCCACGGCCTTGAGCCCGGCGAAGTGGATCACGGCCTCGATGGCGCCCATGCGAAAGGCGCCATCGAGATCAGCTGGGTTGCGGATGTCGCCCTCCAGCACCTGCAGCCGCTGGCCTGCGGCGGGGCCCGCCAGCTCGGCCACCCGCCGCAGCGCTTCCGGGGAGCTGTTGGCGAAGTTGTCGAGCACCACCAGGTTGTGGCCGGCCTCCAGTAGCACCAGGCAGGTGTGGCTGCCGATGAAGCCGGCACCGCCGGTGATCAGGAGCTGGGCCACAGGGGGTTGGGGGCGTTGCGCTGTGAGGCTAGGGCTCGCCTGCAGACTGGCTTTCAGCGATGGGCTGATGGTGGCGAAATTGCAGTGCATGCGGGGCATGGTGGATCTGCTGCCCGGGCACACCCCCCTGTGGCAACGGGTGGAGGCCACGGCCCATGAGCACTTCCGCCGCGCCGCTGTGCAGGAGATCCGCACGCCCCTGCTGGAGGCCACGGAGCTGTTCGCCCGCGGCATCGGTGAGGCCACCGATGTGGTGGGCAAGGAGATGTACACCTTCACCGATCGCGGCGATCGCAGCTGCACCCTGCGGCCGGAGGGCACGGCCTCGGTGGTGCGGGCTGCCATCCAGCACGGCTTGCTGAGCCAGGGGCCGCAACGGCTCTGGTACGGCGGGCCGATGTTCCGCTATGAGCGCCCCCAGGCGGGCCGGCAGCGCCAGTTCCACCAGATCGGCCTGGAACTGCTGGGCTTTGCTGATGCCCGCTCCGATGTGGAGGCGATCGCCATCGCCTGGGATCTGCTCGCAGATCTCGGCGTGCAGGGCCTGGCGCTGGAGCTGAACACGCTGGGCAGCGGCGCCGATCGGGCCCGCTACCGCGAGCAGCTGGTGGCCTTCCTGCAGCAGCACCGCGACCAGCTCGATCCCGATTCGCAGGATCGGCTGGAGCGCAATCCCCTGCGCATCCTCGATTCCAAGAACGCCACCACCCAGGAGCTGCTGGCCGCTGCCCCCACCCTGGCCGACGCCCTGGCCCCCGAGAGCCGCGAGCGCTTTGAGCAGGTGAAGGCGGGCCTGGCGGCCCTGGAGATTCCCTACACGCTCAATCCGCGGCTGGTGCGCGGGCTCGATTACTACAGCCACACCGCCTTTGAGATCACCTCCAGCCAGCTGGGGGCCCAGGCCACCGTGTGCGGCGGCGGCCGCTACGACGGCCTGGTGGAGCAACTGGGCGGGCCGGCCACCCCGGCGATCGGCTGGGCGCTGGGGATGGAGCGGCTGGTGCTGCTGCTGGCCCAGGCCGATGGCGCGGCTACAGCGGCGATGCCTCCGGATCTGTATCTCGTGAACCGAGGCGAGGCCGCCGAGGCGGCCGCCCTGGTGCTGGCACGTCAGCTGCGCCGATCCGGCCTGGGCGTGGAGCTCGATGCCAGCGGCTCGGCCTTCGGCAAGCAGTTCAAGCGCGCCGACCGCAGCGGCGCCGCCTGGGCCGCGGTGCTTGGCGAGGGCGAGCTGGAGCGGGGTGTGGTGCTGCTCAAACCCCTGCGGGGGCAGGATGCGGAGGAGGTGGAGTGCCCCATCGCGGATGTGGTGAGCCTGAAACGCCGGTTAACTGGCTCGTTCGGTACTGGGAACGGTGCCGTTGTTAGCTTGATGGAACAGGGGCTCGTGTAGAGCACGCCATGGATTCCGCCCGCTACAACACGCTCAGTTCCGCTGAGCTCAAGCGTCGTGGCGTGGCTGCCATCGAGCAGGCGCTGCAGCATGGGCCTGTTCATGTGCTCAAGCGCAACCGGCCCGCGGCCGTGATCCTCACGGAGCAGGCCTATCGGTTGCTGCAGCAGCGGGCTCAGCAGGCTGGCACTCGAGCCGATGGCTCGGCGGTGCGTTGGCTGCTGGAGCTTCCGATCGCCAACAGCCCTCGCAGCAAGGAAGAGATCGATGCGGCGTTGGCCGCGGAACGCGACTGGTGATCGCCTTTCTGGATGCCAGTGCGCTGATCTACCTCGTGGAGGGGCGAGAACCCTGGGCCCATGCCGTGAAGCACCAACTCCAGCAGTTGGTTGGAGCCTATTCTGGTCTTGGCGTGGCCATGAGCCGCTTGAGTTGGCTCGAATGTCGTGTGCGCCCGATCCGCGAGGGCGATCAGTCGACGCTGGCCCTGTTTGATGCGTTTTTTGCCAGGCCTGATCTGATCTGGATTGAGCTTTCTGAAACGGTGGTGGAGGTGGCCACGGATTTACGAGCACGTTTTGGCCTGCGCACACCTGATGCGTTGCAAGCGGCTTGCTGTCTTCAGCTTGGGCACCAGGCTGTGTTGATCTCGGGCGATGCCGCTTTTCAGCGCGTTCCGGGTTTGCAAGTGGCGCTGGTGGCATGACCTTCACCGCCGCCGCTGGTCCAGTTGAGACCCCCCACCTCTCGATCCTGGTGGCTACCTGGAACTGCGCCCCCCAGCTGGCGGCGTTCTTGGAGAGCCTGGCGGCCCAGAACTTCAGCCACTGGGAACTGCTGCTGCTCGATAACGCCTCCAGCGATGGCACGGCTGAGCTGGTGCCGGCCTTCCAGCAGCGTTTCACCAGCCCTGGGCAGGTGATCTGGAGCAGCCAGCCCGACCGCGGCATCTACGACGCCTGGAACCGCGGGCTCACGCTGGCCCGCGGCGCCTATCTCAGCTTTATCGGTGCCGACGATGTGTTTCTGGATCCCCACAGTTTGGAGCGCATCGCGGCCCTCACCGCCACGGATGCCCACCTGATCACCGCCCGCAATGCCTATCACGCGGCTGATGGCCGCTTCCTGCGCCACTGGGGCTCGGGCTGGCAGTGGCAGCGCATGCGCCAGTCGATGAACATCGCCCATCCGGGCCTGCTGGTGCGGCGCGAGTTGTTCGAGCGCCTGGGCGCCTTTGATGCGAGCTTCCGCATCTGCGGCGACTATGAGTGGTTCCTGCGGCTGCCACCGGATCTGCGCACGGTGCACAGCAGTGATTCCATCCTCAAGGTGGTGCAGGCCGGCGTGAGCCACACCCGCATCGGCCAGGTGTATGCGGAAACCTACCGGGCCCAGCGCCGCCACCTGGGCACGCCGCTGAGCGCCGCCTGCTGGACGCTGAACTGGGCCAAATACGGCCGCCGTCGCCTGATCGGGCTGGCCTAACCCGAGCATCGGGTGCATGCAAACTGCATGCAGTTGGCTAGGTTGTTGGGATGGCATCCCTTCAGATTCGAGACATGCCGGATGCGGTGCATCGCCAGCTGCAGCTGCGTGCGCGCCGGCATCACCGCAGCCTGGCGCAGCAGGCCCTCAGCGACCTTGTCGCGATGGCGGGCGATGATCCCCGTCATCGCCGACACGATGCGCTGGTGCGCCTGAACAGCCTCTGGCGTCAGCTGCCAATAGTGGAATGGCCGGAGTCGCCCGAGAAGATGCTGTGGGCCGATCGCGAGCGCTGAGGTGGGCGTTTGTGTGATTGATGCCTCAGCAATGCTCCGACTGGTCACTGCCCAGGCTGAGGCGCCGGAGATTGAGCGGAAGCTGATGGATGCGGCGTTGGTGCTGGCTCCATCCCTCATGCTCACTGAGGTAGCCAACGTGCTCTGGAAGCTGTCGCGTGCTTCAGCGTTGCCGGCGGGGGTGGATCCTCAGGAGCTGTTGCGGAGTGCAGCGGAGCTGGTGGATCATCTGGAGCCGGATCGGCATCTGCAGGCTGAAGCCCTGGCGTTGGCGATTCGGCTGAATCATCCGGTCTACGACTGTCTTTACCTGGCACTGGCGCGGCGTGAGGCGGCCACGGTGCTGAGTTGTGATCAGCGCCTGTTGAGGTTGGCCGAGCAGGTGCTGCCATGACCCTGCTGCTCAACTACCGCCCGGTGCTGCGCCAGCCCACGGGCATCGGCGTGTATGCCAACGCGGTGCTGCCGGCGCTGCAGCAGCTGCCCCATGTGCTGATCCCTGGCGGCGAGGAGGGCAGCGCCAGGCAACGCCTCCAGCGCCTGGCCTGGACCCAGCTGGAACTGCCGCGCCTGGCCCGGCGCCATCAGGCCTCGTTGATCTTCACGCCGGCACCGGAGGGCTACCTGGGCCCCCAGACCATCCCCCAGGTGGTGATGGTGCACGACCTGCGGCCCATCAGTCACCCGGAGCGCTCGTTGCAGAGCCTGTATTTCCGCAGCTGGGTGCCGCCCCTGCTGCGGGCGGCCCGCCACGTGCTCACCAACTCACGCTTCACGGCGGCGGAGATCCAGCGCTGCACGGGGCTGCCGGCGGAGCGGATCACCGTGATTCCCCTCGGCTACAACGCCGAGGCGTTCCGCCCGGGCCCTCCGGCATCCCGATCTGAGGAACGGCCGTATGTGCTGCATGTGGGCCAGGCCTATCCCCACAAGAACCTGCGGCGCCTGATCCAGGCCTTTGCCCAGGTGGCGCCCGCCCATCCCGAGCTGCGGCTGGTGCTGGCGGGCAAGCCCCATGCCACCGAAACTCCGCAACTCCAGGCCCTGGTGGCGGAGCTCGGGCTGCAGCAGCGGGTGGAGTTTCGGGCCTATGTGCCGGCCAGTGCCTTGCCCGATCTCTATCGGGGGGCCCTGGCCCTGGTGTTTCCGAGCCTGTGGGAAGGTTTCGGCCTGCCGGTGCTGGAGGCCATGGCCTGCGGCACACCGGTGATCACCAGTGTGGGCTCGGGCACTGAGGAGGTGGCGGGCGCTGCGGCCCTCCTGGTGGATCCGACCCACACCGATGCGATCAGCCAGGCCCTGCGCCGCCTGCTCGATCAACCCAGCCTGCAGGAGCAGTGCCGCCGCCAGGGGCTGGAGCGTGCGGCGCAATTCAGCTGGGCGGCCACGGCAACGGCGACACGGGCTTTACTTAAAAGCCTGAGCAGGGCATTGTGATCCCCAATTTTCACATCGCTGCCCAAGCAGCAGTGTTGACCGTTCGCTGAGAACTCTCATTCACCGTGGTCTGATTTTCTGGTGTCACGTCAGTGAGCCTGGACTTCTTCAGGAGCCCCGTTTAATACTTATCAAATCCTATCTTTATTGGATTTCCTTCTGGCGAGGCGAGCCTTTTTTATTGAATAGACGTAGGCCCTGGCCTCGTTAACCCTGGGCGAGAGGTGCACAGGTTTCAGGCTCAGTATAGACCTTGTGGGGAGCTCTGCCTCCCAATGCAGTGTGAGGTCTCGGGAGTGAACGAGACTGTCACACTGCTTATCGAGCATATAGATAGGCGATTCTTTGTAGCCTGCCAGGGAGTAGGCGCATTCCAAAAGCCGCAAAAATCCAAAAAAGTTCAACTGGGCTGGTTAGGCCAAGTACGCGTATTGCCCGTAAGCGAACATTTGAGTCTGCAATAGCTTGCCTTAACCCTCCCCTTCGCTCGAAGAAATGACTATCCCTTCTGAAATTGAGAAGTGGCTGGGGTAGGTTTGCAAAAATAAAGCCCTTCGAAGCCGCGTCAATCCAAAGGTGATAGTCCTCGGTGCGGCTCACATCAGTGCGATAGCGAAGTCCACTTGTAAACACGCGGCGTCTGATCATGACGCTGGGATGATTGAGTGGATTGCTGCGAGTCAGGTTGCGAACAATCGCTTTGTGATTGAGTGGCATCCGCTTGGTCTGCAGATGTTGCCCGTGCTCATTCACCTCGATACAGGCCGTGCCGAGGATGTCAACGTCAGGATGCTTGGCCAGAAACGTGCGCTGGGTTGCCATGCGTCCCGGAAGTGATTCATCGTCGGCATCCATGCGTGCGATCAATTCCCAGCGTTCGTCGCGAAGCACCTCCTCGATCAGTTCATTGAGACAGGCTGCAAGCCCTTGGTGCTGCGGAGAGCCCAGTAGCTGCAAAGGCACTGGAGCTGCTGCCTGCTGGAAGAGTTCCAGATCCTCAGGCAGACCACCATCGATGCGCAGCAGAATGATGTCGCTGCTTGTCAGGCTTGCCGCGGTGGAGTGAATTGCTCGCAGTGCCAGAGCTAACGGTGATCCAGCCCGCATGCAGATCAATGTGGCGATCGGCAGTGGAGGCTGGCATTGGTTCATGGCTTGGAGAGGGGCAATTCAATTTCGACGTGGGCCGCCTTCGGTACAAATTCACACAGAGCCGACACGTTCACGCGGTACCCATCCAGGAATAGTGTGTTTAGGGCTTCGCTGGAGTATTCCTCTTGCGCTCCGGAACGATTGTCGAGAATCGATTGCACCTTATTAACAGGCGCGCAGAAGGCCACTGATTGCTCATAGCAGAGTAGTATTGGCAACCGGCGTGCGAACAAACCACTGGCGGCTGACAGGGCTTGTTCGAGGCGATTGGGATTGTTATAGGGGAGACTGCGGAGCAGGTGAATCAAGTCAGCACAGCGATAGACGGAACTTGACACCTCCAGCGGGTAGCCGAAATCACCCACCTGCCCCGACCAGTGAAAGCGAAGGCCTGGGGGTGCCGATTCAAAGGCTGGTAGTGGCTGCTCGCACTGCATGGAATAGCAACTGGTTGTGTTGCGACCAACACGCAGTGAAAAGCCGATGGCATCATGGTGGGTATTCAATGTGTCGGCGACTTCCTGCAGGCAGAACGGACGGATGAACAGATTGTCATCCACCAGGAACAGCAGGTGGTCAGTACGCAGGCGTGGATGCCGAAGAGTTAGACGATCCCATAGGCGCCGCCGCCGAGAGGCTGATGCTGGCTCCTGTATAACTGTAAGTAGATCCGCTTTGAAATCCGATTCCTGGACCCAGTTGATCTGGAGCTGCCCGGCCAATTCTTCAGCAACTTGGGCATAGCCACGTCCATAGGCTTCGTTTGATGCTCTGCACAGAACGCTGATCTGCACCGTGGCAGCGTCTGAGGCGTGCAGGGCGAAGGACGCCAGCGTGGCATGCAGCTGCAGAGGGCGATCCTTGGAGAAGATGATCGCTTGGATCGTCATAGGGGAGTGGCAGGAGGCGGGAACAGTGCCTGGATTGGTTCGCCGGCTAGCAGGCTGCTGTACAGCTGCTCATATTGCTCGGCGATACGCGACCAGGTGAAATGCCGAAGCCAGGCCTCATGGGCGCTTGTTGCCATCTGCTCCCTTGCCTGTTGATCAGCCATCAAGTCGTCTAGGTAGTGGGCGCCGGCTTCCACATCGGCTTGCACGCTGCCTTCCCGGTCGTTACTGCGCACACCTGGCAGTAGGCGGCCTCCACCCGTCCAGTGGATGATCTCACGGGCGTTTCCTACATCTGTGACGAGAAAAGGAGTTCGAGCTGCTGAGGCCTCAAACAGCACCAACGGCGAACATTCGATCCAGGATGGGAACAACAACAGATCGGCATCCAGGAAGGCACTGATGGTGTCTTCACGCGAAAGTGACACCCCAAGAATCTGCCGATCATGCGCTCTGTTGCGTTTGCGCCTAAAACGACGTAATAGTTGCAACTGGGTGGGAAAGGCTATGCCGCGCAGCCCCTTGCCGCGGGCCATGTGGTAGAGACCTTTGAGAATTTGCTTGGGTGTCAGTGCCTTCGTGGCTGCTTGGCCGAAATCGGGGCAAACGAGCAGTAAGGTGGCATTGCTCAGTGAGGAGCGGGAGAAGATCTCAACGGCTTCAGTCTGCCCTTTGGCAACGGAAAGATAGCCTGCCACATGCAGGATCAGCTGGTGGTCTTTCGCTATGCCAAGCCGTTCACGCAATCCAGGATCTTTCAAACGAGCGAACTCTTCGGCCGCTGCACCATTTGGAATAATGGCGATCGATTCAACACCCGCGCTGCGCGCAAAGTCGATGTCTCGGTAGGAGTCGGAAAGAAAGACACAGGCATCGTAGCTGCGCATCCATTCCCCCATTGTGGAGAAATAGTTGCGGAACGTCGGGTCTGCGAGAGCAGAAAAGCCCGTTGGCACGAACACCTTGCGTGCTTTCAGCCGGGAGAGCAGCGGTAGAGTAAGGTCGGTAGCCCATTGTTGGGCAGCGAAGTTTACAATGATATCTGGGTTAAAGTCGAGCAGAAAATTCTGATAGCCAGAAACATCGCCCCAAACGCCAATCGCGCTCTTGCCATGAACATCGAAGGACCGGACCTCAACGCCTTCAATCAGATTGTTTTGGCGTCGTTGGTCGTTGCTTGTGGCAACGGTGACTTGATGGCCCCGCCGCACAAGGCGTTCTGAGATTTGGCGTACCACCTCAGACATGCCATGACGGGCTGGTAGGTAGGACTCGACCGTATGCAGAATCTTCATAAAGAGCCAGAACAGCCGTCTATAACGCTAAACCTTAAATAAAGCCTCACTGGATAAGAGTCTGAGAGAGTCAATAGGAAAGCCTGGGCTAGAGTGTAATTGCAGGCCATCGTGAAGCATTTAAAGGTTAAACCCTAAAGAATATGTAATTGTCAGGAGTGACAGCAACCAGGGAGTATCCATGGGGAGCGAGCACTTCAAGAAACCGTTCCCTAGGCACTGCAGCCTCTGCGCAGATCGCCCATGGCTGATACTGTGCAAAGTCAATTGACTCCAGTAGCTGGAAGTCCATGCCCTCAACATCAATAGAAAGGACATGTAGCTCTCCATGAGAAAAGTGCTTTTCTAAAATCTCATTCATGGAAACAAGGCTGACTTCTATGCGACCAGTAATCTCTTGCTTCTGATACTCTGCCCAGCTCTTAGACTGCTCAACAGCTTTTGCTGCAGATGATGGTACAAATGTATTGAAGACAGGGGAGGTCATTTTTATGAGTGACGCCTTGCGTTCGCTTGTGTGAGTTGCACCAACGGGAAGAAGGATATCTCGAGACCTAACAGTTGATAGCGTAGCTCCTAGTGACGGGTCAGGTTCAACTAAAACTCCACGCCCGCCCCCTCGATAAAACAGATAGGTATTTGAAAGAAATACAGGATATGCTGCACCGACGTCTAGATATCTAACGTCCGAGGGCTGAACGCCTTTGATTGTAAGCCAAGCATCGATAATACGGTCTTCACCCCATGCCGAAAAAGAGGGCCTTAGATACTCTCGCTCGTAGGATGGAGATAGAAGGCTAAGCAAGCGGTTGACATGATTGGCTATAAAAAATCTTTGGCGTTGCGTAGAGAATCTTTTGAGAATTGGTTTAAGCATTTAGAATGCCATCTTTTCCATCCTCAATCCTAGCAGGCCCCTGCGCGTATGATTCGTCTGTCTCGGAGATTTTCAAGAATAGATAAATGTTAAAGCCAGTCGGCCAGCCAGTACCCCAAGAATCGGGATGAGCAGAGGCGCAATGTGACAAGGCGCTAGAGTGGAGCCCGTATGAAAATCTAAACCTTCTTGTCGGTGTGTTGACTGATATCAGCTAGTGGTGTTTAGTTCCATTGACCATGGTGTTTCAGGGCGCTTAGCTGTAGATTCTTGCTGGCTAAAGGATTCTCTCTAGCTCGGTTGTTTAAGGAACCCCTGAAAAACCAGGTAAACTGGCGCCAAGTCCAAGCTTGAGACTGGCCGGTGAGTGGATCACTTCAGCTGGGGTTCAGCGACTACGAGCAGGTTTACGCCAAGAAGAAGACACGGCGGCAGATCTTCCTCAACGAGATGGAAGCGACCATCCCGTGGGATGACTTTCATGCATTGATCCGTCCGGTTTATCACCAGCCTTCTGCCAAGGGAGGCAGGCCACCGTTCCCTTTGCAGGTGATGCTGCGGATTCACTTGCTGCAGCAGTGGTTCACGCTGTCGGATCCACTGATGGAGGAGATGCTGATTGATACCCCCTGTTTCCGGCGCTTTGCGGGGATCGACATTGTCTCTGATCGGATTCCGGATGAGACCACGATTCTGAATTTTCGCCATCTGCTCGAGGAGCACGGGATCGGTGCCCAGATTTTCGAGGCGGTCAAGCAGACGCTCAAGGATCAAGGCGCCCTGCTGCAGGAGGGGACGATCCTGGATGCCACGATTATCCACGCCCCCAACTCCACCAAGAACAAGAAGGGTGAACGGGACCCGGAGATGCACTCGGTGGCCAAGGGAAACCAGTGGTTTTTTGGGATGCGCTGCCATATCGGAGTGGATGTGGCCTCAGGCCTGGTCCACTCGGTCGTCAGCACCGCCGCCAATGTGCATGAACTGAACACCGCCGCTGAGCGGCTGCACGGCGAGGAGAAGGTTGTCTACGGAGATTCAGGCCATCTCGGCATCGAAAAGCGTGAGGCGTTTACAGGCAGTGCGTACCAGTTCCGGATCGCTATGAGGCCAGGCCAGCGCCGCGCGCTGCCCGATACAGCGGAGGGAAGACTGGAGGATTTGATTGAGATGGGGTTGCCCCTGCCTCGATCAGGTCGAAAATCAACACTGCTAACAATATATATTGCCCACTAGCTCTGCGTCTTTAGGCCGATAAGATGACCATGTTTTGATTTATATCGCCTATCTGCCGAGAAAAGCCATGATATAGCTGCCATTGAATAGGTGTATCTGCAACATGCTGGATATCGTTAGCCTTATGAGGCTGGAGTGTTGCCCTACGCCGGCTGTCTCCGATGTTCGCAGCGTGTTTGGCTTTAGCAGCAGAGTGGATGCATCAGTTATTGCTAGCTTTAAATACCAGAAATGCGATGGTAGATCATTGCATTCTGAGAGTCTGAGCGCGCAGAGAAAGGGGACCACAATGACTCCCAGACAACAGAAGATTCCCGAAGTTCCTGCAGCTAAGAGAGCGTTTCATAGACCAAGTCTGAGAATGCGGAGGGTGCCCTTAGCTGCTAGATGTCCTAGCCAAGGCATACTCCCACATCTGTGCGAGACCATCACTGAGAGAAAATTGTGCCCTCCAGCCAGAGGCTGAAATGAGTTTTTTGCAGTCAAGGATATTGGCTTGTACATCAAATCGTCGCGAGGGTAGATGGCTCACTTCAATTGAATAGCCGCAGGTTTCGGACATAGGACGTAGCAAGGAAACTATATCTAGGTTGCTCGCTCCAATGCCAGTACCCAGATTGTAAATTTCACCATCCAGTCCGAAGTTGAGGGCTGCAAGAATGCCATCAGCCACATCGGCAACATGTATGTAATCGCGGATTGTTCCTGAAGGGCCGTAGATCTCGATCGGTCGCCGAGATAGGATGGAATCAATAGCAGCAGCGAGGAAGCCTTGGCCTGTGCGCGAGCGCTGGTTCACCCCGTAGGCATTGGCTGGGCGTACGATCACCACCGGTAGATTACGGGTGTGATGAAACATCAGGGCATAGTGCTCAATGGTCAGCTTGGTAATGCCGTAGGGGCTGATGGGCGATGTGGGATGAGCTTCCTGAATCGGCAGCGCTTGTGGATGGCCGTAGACGGTGCCACCGGAAGAGACCACGAGCAGGCGGCGGACACCTGCCGCCATCGACTCCTCCAGCAAGCCAATGCTGCCGGGAAGGTTGGATAAAAGATCAAAAGCTGGGTCTCCATAGCTGGTCTTTGGAACGGTGGCATAGGCCAGATCAATGACCTCACAGCCGGGTTCGAGGATTTCCCGCATCTGGCCACGGTTGCCAAGATCGGCGCAACGGTAGGCGCAGTCCAGCGTTGATACCTCGGGGGCGGTAGGGCGCCGGCCAACGATGGTCACGTCTCGGCCTGAGTGGATCAGGACCTGGCTGACCAGCGAACCGATGAAGCCGGCACCACCGATCACGATCGTTTTCATTTCAGCTTCCTCAGCGATCGTGCCAGGTGCCAGATTCCCTTGACCATGCTTTTCAGGGGGCCAATCTGGTAAAGCAAAGGATAGACTGGTGTTTCTCGGACTATCCAAGCAGCTTGCATGGCTTGGACTCGGGAGACGGCATCCTGACGCAACGGCACTAGCGCATCACCAGAGCCAAGACCATTGATGGCGTCCAAGAGGATGTCCTTCATCCGAGCGAAGTCAGGACGCTGCTGCAGTTCCAAGTCTTCACCGTGGGTCAGTGCGGCAATGGCACGAATGGCGGGGTCATCGCTGGGCAGTCCAGTGGCAACAGCAAGATTTTCCGCACAGATCATGATGACTCGGCGCCTGAATGGCGATGGCCCTGTTCGGGACATACTCCCTGGAATCTCCCTGTAGGTCAGCAGAACCTCACCAATGTTGGCCATCGAGCCGATGCGGGAGAGTCGGGACCACAGTTCGTAGTCTTCTGGGGGTTGTCGATTAGGGTCCGTCGTATAACCGCCAACCTGCAGCAATGCTGAACGGCGCAAGAGTACCGAGCTATGGACGAATGGATTATTAAATAACAGCTGATAGCGAAGCATTAGCTCGTCAACCGGATGACGATGGAAGCGATCGACAAGACGATCCACTTCCATAATTTGAGCCCACGAGCCGAGGAGAACACAATCTGGATGCCCCTCCATATAGGCTACCTGTAATGAGATTCGATCCGGATGAGAAAGATCGTCTTGGTCCTGTCTAGCAATGTACTTGCCTCTGGCTAGGGATATCCCGCGATTGAGCGTGGCTGCAAGGCCTTGATTCGCCTGGCGGAATACGCGTATTCGCTCATCATTAAAAGAAGCGATGATGTTAGAAGATCGGTCTGCAGAGCCATCGTCAATGATGATGAGCTCAAAAGATGAAAAACTCTGTACAATCAGGCTTTCAATTGCATCTCCAAGATATTGTTCGCAGTTATAAACCGGCAGCACTACGGATACGAGTGGGTCTGTCAAGGATCAGCCTCAGAGGACAATGCGAATGATGTCGTCTTTGACAGAGAAATCTGCCTTTGGAAATGCTCCGATGACATAGTCCCTAAGCTCTGAAAGCGTTGGGTAGTCATGGGTTCCATCGAAGTTCCGTGCATCGTCAATGAGGATGACGTGCCCTTTGACTGGGTGATTCAGGATCGCATCAACTTCAGCCGATACAGGTGTTTCAAGCACGCCTAGTGCGGTATTGCCTGCTGAATAGTGGCCGTCAAGCCAGAAGAGACTCGGAACTCTAAGGTCTTCAAGAACTTCCGGCAGTACTTGAGAGCTATCTCCGTGGATGACGGAGATGTTGGGGAAATCGCGCAGACGCTGCTGGGCGCGCTCACAGAGTTCACGGCTGAGCTCAATGGAAATGATCGTATGAAAGCGCTTACGCATACAAAAGATCATGTCTCCAAGATAGGTCCCTGTTTCAACGAGCGTGGAGAGCTGATAACGGGAAGCGTATCTTGAAAGAACCTTCTGCTTGTAAACATGGGGCGGAGGGACGGGACTACCAGATCGCCGCCAGGCCTGAATCTGAGCTCGTGCTTCCCACCTCCTCTGGACCCGATGAACAAGGCGCTCGCTCAGGCGATAGGGAGGGAGGGAGGTCACGAAGGACAGGCTTCTCTCCCAGACTGAGGTGGAAAACCGCGCCTGGATCCGTGTGCTCAGACTTCTATGTGGATCCATCGGCTCCATAACAAGACTGACCGGCTGAAGCCCCTCGCCGGGAAGGATTAGATCCGGTGTCTCTGCAAACAGATTCAATTTCAAACGATCCCACCAATAGGAAAACGTTCCCAACGGCAATGGCCGTGAATAAACTGGATTTGATGTTAGGAATGTTCTGCCGTCATAGGCGTTGATCACATGGCATAAATAGCCACGATCAAACTCGCTGGCTAGATTGTAATCAGAAATATTCAGTAGGCTGTAATCTTGTTTGAGCACAAAGATGCAATTTGTCCTAGTGCAAGCCGCCAGCTCATAGCCCTTTGATTTAGCAAGCCTTGTCAAGGCTGCTGCAGAGGCTCCAAAGTACTCCCCTCGCCGCTGCACGATGTCTATTTCCGGAGGGATTGTCGGATTGTACTCAATAATTACAACGCGAGGCCGGAAGCGGGTAAGTGCATCCCAGACATGATAATCGTCCCCATCAATATCGATCGAAAGAAGATCGATTGCGTCAACACCAACTCCTGCATTTGCAAGCAAGCTGTCGAGGCAGTTGACACCCTCGCTGGCAACATAAGCATTTATGCTCTTTACGGAAGGGAATTTGTCGATTGCCTGCTGAAGTTGTAAGAACCTATCGCGATCTCCTTCGATGAGTATGGCAGACCAGCCCGCGTCATGCCAAAGTGCCCATGTATTGCTCAAATGCTTGCCATCCCAGGCTCCAAACTCAACGCACAATTCTGACCGGGGTTTAATCCGCCTAAATATTTCAGCAAGGATTCCATCTTCCCCATTCTGAGAAACTGTATTGCTTGCATAACGCTCAAGCTCGGTCATCGCTCATGCAGTTGTCTTCTATTCCATCATTATACCTCATGACATCCAAGCTCAGTCTCCGGCCGCTTCGCTGGCGTTGCCCGCGACATCCCCCGCCGTTAGGAAAGTTGTCGCCTGTGCTTTTGACCACGGCGGGGGCGTATGGAGACAGAGCCGACTGAAAGTCCTGCACATAGCAGCTTGTCCGGGCAGGGCTGCCCAAAAGTCATGACGTGGATCCCAGAAGTCGGTCCAGGGTGAATGAGAGTCCTCAGCCGGCCAGACTGGGCCGGGGACTTCACCATGAAACGCACCAGGCACACCGCGGAGAAGATCATCCGCAAGCTCAAGACCGCGGAGCAACTGATCGCCCAGGGGAAGACCGTCTTCGAGGTCTGCCGTGTCATCGAGGTGACGCCGCCGACCTACCACCGCTGGCGTCAGCAGTACGGCGGCATGCAGGCCGAGGAAGCCAGGCGGCTGACCCAGCTGGAGAAGGAGAACGCCCGGCTCAAGAAGCTTCTGGCAGAAGCGGAGTTGGAGAAGGCGATGCTCAAGGATCTTGCCGAGGGAAACTTCTGAGCCCGGAGCGTCGTCGCAGAGCTGTCGCGGTTCTGCAGGAGCGTTACCGGGCCTCTGAACGCCTGGCCTGCCGGGTTGTGGGACAGCACCGCAGCACCCAGCGCCATGGCGGCAAGGTCGTCTCGACCGAGGAGGCCAAGCTCCGCCATCGCCTCCGCGAGATCGCGGCTGAGCACATCCGCTGGGGCCGCCGGATGGCCTACCGCCTGCTGTGGCGGGAGGGCTGGACGGTGAACCACAAACAAGTCCAACGAATCTGGCGGGAGGAAGGCCTGCAGCGGCCCACTCCCAGGAAGCGAAAGCGGGCACGGCCCGCAGATGGCTCAGTGCGGCGTCACCGTGCCGAGTGTCCCCATCAGGTGTGGGCCATGGACTTCCAGTTCGACGCGACAGCTGATGGCTGCAGACTCAAGTTCCTCAATGTGATCGACGAGCACAGCCGTCTCTGCCTGGCGATCCGGGTGGGCAGGCGCTGCAAGGCCAAGGATGTGGTGGCGGTGCTGGAGGAACTCACCAGCCTCTACCCAGCGCCGGCGTTCATCCGCAGCGACAACGGCCCTGAGTTCATCGCCCAGGCCCTACGGAACTGGTGTGATGCCAGCACCACCACCAGCACGTCCTACATCGAGCCAGGCTCCCCATGGGAGAACGGCTTTGTGGAGTCGTTCAATGGCCGGTTCCGGGATGAGTTCCTCAACACCGAGTTGTTCACCACAGCTCCAGAGGCGCAGATCCTGGCCGATCGTTGGCGCTGGGAGTACAACTCACTCAGGCCACACTCGGCACTCCAGGGGCGTACGCCCCTGGAGGCAGCTCAACAAGGAGCTGCAGCATGACCACATCCACCCACTCTCATAAGGCTTGGACCGATAAAGGGGGTCACGTCAGTCAGATCAAGCTGCTCTCAGCGGTGTGGTCGCGATGCCTCCAAGGGCGAGCATTCCCCTGATGTCGTAGGCCAGTTCCCGTAAGCCCTGGCGGATGGAGCGGTAGCCACCCCGGCGCAGCAGGTTCATGGCCACGGTTGCGTCCCTTGGAGTGGTGTAAAAGCCGAGGCCTGTGATCTGATCGGAGATCAGTGATCAGGCAGCTGCGGCAAATGCAGCTGTTGATTGATCTTGAACCGATTCGCTGGTCTTGTCCAGCTTGGCCATCGACAGTTCCGAGAAGACGCGGCGGCCATCGAGCTGCCATTCCTCCTGCTGCTCCAGCAGCAGCGCACCCACCAGGCGGATGATCGCGGCGTCGTTGGGGAAGATGCCGCGACGCGGGTGCGGCGCTTGATCTCCTTGTTTAGGCGCTCCAGTGGGTTGGTGCTCCAGATCTTGCGCCAGTGCTCCGGTGGGAAGCTGCGGAAGGCGAGGACGTCCTCCCTGGCCTGCTCCATCAGTGCAGCAGCGGCGGGGAATTTTTCGATGAGCATCGCGATCACCTGATCCCACTGCTGCTCCACGGCCTGGGCATCGGCCTGCACAAACACCGAGCGCAGGGCGGCAGCCACCATGTCCTGACTGCCCTTGGGCACCTTGGCCAGCAGGTTGCGGGCACAGTGCACGCGGCAGCGCTGCCAGCTGCTGCCCTGGCAACAGCGCGCGATGGCCTTCTTGAGGCCGGCATGGGCGTCGCTGATCACGAGCTGAACGCCTGAGAGCCCGCGCTCGCGAAGACGGCGCAGGAAGGCGGTCCAGAACGCCTCGTCCTCGCTGTCGCCCACCTCGATCCCCAGCACCTCCCGCTGGCCATTGGCGGTGATGCCGACGGCCACGATCACCGCCCTGGAGATCACCTGCTTGCGGGCCTGGTCACGCCCGTGCAGGTACGTCGCATCGAGGTAGACGTACGGGTAGTGGCTGAATTCCAGCGGGCGCTCCAGGAAGGCCTGCACCTGGGTGTCGAGGCCCTGGCAGATGCGGCTGACCTCCGATTTGGAGATACCGCTCTCACAGCCCAGCGCCACCACCAGCTCGTCCACTTTGCGGGTGGAGACGCCGGAGACGTAGGCCTCCATCACCACCGCCCACAGGGCCCGGTCCACCCGCCGCCGGGGCTCCAGCAGCGATGGGAAGAAGCTTCCCGTCCGGAAGCGTGGGATGCGCAGCTGGATGTCACCGGCCGGTGTGGCCAGGAGCCGATCACGGTTGCCGTTGCGGTGGCCCCGGCGCTGATCAGAGCGCTGGTGGCGGTCAGCACCAATGGCAGCAGCGGCCTCGGCCTCGATCAGGGCCTGTAGCCCCTGACGAACCAGTTCAGGAATGAGTTCGCCGGCGGTGCCGCTGCCAAGCAGCTGGGCCAGCTCCGTGGCGGCAGAATCAGAGATGGGCATGGCCTGGTCTCGGGAAGGTGGTAGTGCTCCGACCAGAGTCACAGACCGGCCCACCCATTCCCCCGCAGGGGCTCTGAGCAATGGACCGTCAGCACCGGCGTAGCCGGTGCTGAGGCCAGGGATTTACACCACTTGGCGGGACGCCCCCAGACCCTGCGGGGTTCTGCCATCGAGACCGAGGACGGCAAGCACCGGTTTGTCGCCCAGGTCACGTTGCATGCCCGGCAGGGCCGCCTAAAAGTCTGTCCTGTTAGCGCTTGGCGGACCTGGCAGTCTTGGTTTTGGTCAGCGGGTCTCACCGCTCCCAATGTCCGGAGTCGACTCCACCGCAGCCGATCAGGCCGTTCCTGCCGACCTGATTAGCTTCCTCAAGGCCATTACGGATGGTCGCACCAGGCGTGGGGTGCGGTACCCACAGTGGTTCCTGCTGCTGGTGGCGGTGCTGGGCATCCTGAGTGGCTGCCGCAGCTCTCGCGATCTCGAAACGTTCGCCAAACGGCACCGTGAGGATCTGAACCAGGCCCTGGGTGTGGATTTCAAGCGCTGGCCGTCGGATGCCACCTTCCTCTACCTGTTCAATCAGGCAGCAGTTTGGCGAAGTGCTCCAGGCCTGGGTGATCCGCCAGATCCCGAGTGGTGCAGAGGGTCTGGAGCAGTTGGTGTGTGACGGCAAGACCCTGCGGAGTTCTGCCATTGAGACCGAGGATGGCAAGCACCGGTTTGTCGCCCAGGTCACGTTGTATGCCCGTGCGCTCGGCGTCGCTCTGGCCCAGAAGACCTACGACACCCACGAATCCAGCGAGCGTTCAGCGCTCAGAGAGCTGCTGAGCACGATGAAGCTCGATGGCGTGCTGATCCAGGCGGATGCGTTGCACACCACGCAGGCGTTTTTCGATGGTGCCTGGAGCAGGGGGGGGCCGACATCCTCCTGAGCGTCAAAGAGAATCAAAAGATCCTCTGCCGGCAGATCGACCACCAGTTCGAGGGAAAGCGCCGCATCCCTTTCACGGCAACGGATCTGCAGACACGGCACGGCCGCCAAACCCGCTGGGCCCTCAGAGTCAAAGAGGCGCCCGAGCACATCAAGGCCAACTGGCCGGGCAGTGCCTGGATCGTGCAGCTGATCACCACAACGACGCGCAGGGGCAAGCGCAGCGTGACGATCCATCGGTTCATGACCAGTGTGCGCACCACCCCAGAAGCCCTGCTGCGACTGATCCGCCAACGCTGGAGCATTGAGAACGAGTGGCATTGGTCCCGTGATGTCCAGCTTGGTGAGGACGCCCACTGCTACGCCAATCGCACCGGTGCCGGCGTGTTTTCCTTCCTGCGGACGGTGGCCATGAACCTGCTGCGCCGGGGTGGCTACCGCTCCATCCGCCAGGGCTTACGGGAACTGGCCTACGACATCAGGGGAATGCTCGCCCTTGGAGGCGTCGCGACCACACCGGTGAGAGCAGCTTGATCTGACTTTTGGGCAGCCCTGCCGGCCAGGGCTACTGGGACAGACTTTTAATAGGCCCTGGGCCGGTAGCCGTTGCGGTAGCCAAGCCGTTCCTCACTGCGCTCATGGCGATCAGCACCGAGTACGGCGGCGACCTCCAGCTCGATCAGCTGCTGCAGGCCATGGCGCACCAGCTCAGGGATCAGCTCCCCGGCAGTGCTGCCATCCAGTAGCGGCGCCAGTGCGGAGGCGCCAGACTGTTCGCGGGCATGTTCGTCTGGTTGAGGTGGTACTCGAACCAGGGTCACGGGCCTGCCCACCCCCTGCAACGCCAGCCGCTAAGCCGGGGTTGAGGTCCCCAGGGATTTACACCAACTGCTGGGACGCGGGCCACATGACCGAGGCATGTACCCAAACTCTAGGATCAACACTGGACCACCACCAATCATCCCACAGACTCTCCGCTCCATGGCCGAAAGCTCAAGCCTCCGATTGTCTGGGGTAGTTATCAGCCTAACGCATGGCAGGCCTCAGCCGGCCATCGCGCGAAGCACCCCTTCAGATCCAGTCTGTCGAGAAAAGAACGACTGGACCTGGTCTCATGTTGAGGCCTTCCATGGCTGAAGATCCATGGATTCATGTCGTGATTCCCACAGGCGGAAGGGCGGAGACGATCGGCTCAACCCTGCTCTCCTGTACTCAACAAGCCTACGACAAGCTCGTTGTATGGGTGTGCGACAACTCCTTTGAAGAAGAGACAGAAGCTATCGTCAACAGCTTTTCCGACAGGCGACTAAAGGTGATTCGCCCTCCTCAGAGGCTCTGCATGGCAGAGAATTGGGAGTTTGCACTGTCACACATCACCAATGGCTTTGTGACCATCATCGGTGATGACGATTGCCTAATGCCTGACTGCCTCTCCACCGTCAGTCAGTTGATCAAGCAATACCCAAACATCCCGGTGATCAACCACCTGCCAGGCAACTACTTCTGGCCAAACTACCCAGACGCCTACTTGGCCAACAAGCTGCAACTGCGCGGGATGGACTTTGAGATTACACTGCGGGAAGCCAAGCCAATCCTGGCTCGGGTATGCTCGTTCACTGAATGGTACGGGCATCTACCATTTCTCTACCATGGCTTTGTGGATGCAGAGCACATCGCGCGGATCAAGGCTCTGTCCAACGCGCCATTCTTCAACTTTTGCGCGCCCGATATGTATTCAGACATAGTTCTGGGGTTGCATACAGAGCACTTTCTTGATGTCAACTCGCCCCTGACTCTGGGCGGACAATCAGCCAAGAGCAATGGTGCTAATTACGCTTCCAGGAACAAGATTGCCAAACAGTTCATCAGCGAACTGCCTGAGCATCTACGGTTTACCTACGACAGCATGAGCAGTTCACTGGCACTTTTCAATGCCATAGAAGTCGCGTTCAATGCTTTTCCAGATCAAAGCGGCGACCTTGTCATCGACTATGACCGACTCCTGGCCAACGCCATTAATGAAGTGACCCCTTATGGCGCAGAAGCCCTTGGCGAGTTGCGCGGCAAGTTGCTTCTCATTTATTCAGGAGAGGCTGTCGATAGGGCTTTTGACGCAAAGAAAGAAGCCACACATGAAATCATTTCCTCAGTACCCACGTTACAAAATGTATCCAAACGGCTGGCTCGTAAGCTTGTCTCAGGATTGGCCAAGTGCAAGGCGATGATGAGCAGCCCCAAGGATGGGAGTGCACCAAGTCCCGAAGCGGGCAAGGAATCACTCACCGAGGACAGCCAACACAAAAGTCCGCATGGACAAGACAGAGCAATCCTACTCGGCGGCTATCTTGATCTGTCAGAGTATGGCGTGACAACAGTAGACCAGGCTGCCCACTACCTCCACAATTGCCTTCTTGGCCTCCAAGGCAAGAGTGGCTCATCAGAATAATGCGGGACTCATAGGATTCAACCCATGAAGTTTTCCGCACGAGCCAAAAGATACGACCTAGGTCATAGGTCTATCTGACCATGGATCAGAGGCTGGATTCGTGAGTCAGCAAGCCTGCAATAAGTATGGGTAACTAAATGCCCCCCATGGATTGATCCGCAGTATCGGTTCTTCTGCTCGCAGTGATCAATCAGATCGCTTGAAAACAGACGCCACCAAGCGACGAGAAACACATTTCCAAGTGCTTTACGCCATGCTAATATGGCATAGTTGTACAATTAAAGCTCAGGCACCATGGACATCCATGCATACCTAAAGTCGATCCCACCCCATGTTCCACTCCTAAGATTCCTGTTTTCCTTTGATGCGCCGAAGATCATACTAGATATTGGGGCCTGTGAAGGCGAAGACTCGATAAGATATAAGCGCCTCTTCCCACAGGCAAGGATCATCGCATTTGAGCCCAATACAAGCAATGTCGAGAAGCTAAGCAGGAATCTGAAATACTTTGAATGCGATGATATTGAAATCATGCCATACGCACTTTCTTCGAGCGATGGCACTGCCTCGATGCACATATCTTCAGGAAGACCGGAGGGGCTTCCAAAGACCACTGACTGGGATTGGGGCAATAAGTCAAGCTCACTGTTAAAGCCTTCAGCATTAATGACTAAGTTTCATAGCTGGCTGAGGTTTGACACTGAAGTCCGCGTTCCAACAAGAAGGCTAGATTCGGTCCTGACAGAGCTAGGGATAAAGAGAGTTGATTTTATACATATGGATGTTCAAGGAGCAGAGCTCATGGTTTTACAAGGCAGCGTTGATATTCTTCCTTCTGTTGCCTGTATCTGGCTGGAGGTGGGTACAGAAGCAATCTATGAGCATCAGCCCTCTGCAGCAAAGACTCAGAAATTCTTGGAGGGCATCGGATTCATCAGGCTAATAGAAGTGCTCACGGAAGGCTCAGGAGATCATTTCTACATTAATCCCCAATGTCTCAGAGTGGTCAAGATTGCATGACTCAATTAATCCGAAGTAGGGTGCTACCTATCTCCGGAAAGAGCCGTTGACAAGGCTTGCCATCATCCAAGTGAAGACCGCCTTCTCAGGAAGCCAGAACGGGCGACTGTGATCTGGAGCTTCTGATCAATGGACCGATCCACTTCCCAGCCCTGATCTTCAGAAAGATATCGTTCTACAGCGGTCAAGGGACTATTGCCTGGCCCCCAAGAACGTTCCGCTCTAAATTCAGGCCGCATATACTCCACAACCGTGTCATAGACAATACAATAGCTGCCTGTGGTGACCAAAGGGGCATAAGCACAAAGCTCCCGATAGACATGCTCATAAGTGTGATCAGAGTCTAGGCAGACAAGGACAGTTTTGTATTGCGATGCGATGGTGGTGACTTGCTCAATGATGTCTGATGCGACACTAGAACCCTGGATCAGCTGGATATAAGGGGACAGGGGATGGGCAAGGATTTCCTTCTTGTTGTGATCGCGGATTTCGATATCAATACCTAACACTTTGCGTGATGGCCTGTTGGAATCAGTGGGTGCCTGCAACTCATCGATGCGATCGAGCAGTGCGAGCAATGATGCACTGAGCATCAAAGAACCACCGTGAGCAACACCAGTCTCGATGATGAGATCGGGACGTACGCGCCAGACAATCTCTTGCAAGGCAACTATATCCTGGGGATATTGAATGATCGGGCGGCCGAGCCATGTGAAGTTATAAGTGTATTTATGGACACCCGAATGATGCATCCAGTCGAGAGATTCCTCCCATAAAGAGTCGTCACCGCCAAGTCCCTCAATGTTCCGCGCAACTTCCTGCTGAAAGTGCTCCAACTGATCCATTAGAAACCCTCAAGAAAGATTTGATCAATGCGGCCGCCCACTTGCGCTCCCCTTCGAAGGTTCGTGTACGAGAAACTTGGAAAGCCTGCTGACTTCATGGAGTCTTCTGTGGCAGAGATATCATACTCTACGCGCTTCAAGTGAACGCCATCAGGCCCGAGAATCGCATACGGGGCCCTCGGGTTGCCATCACGTGGCTGACCAACTGAGCCAGGGTTGCAAAACAGTAATCGCTCCTCACTGTAAAGAACCTGTACATGGGTGTGGCCGCAGAAGAGCCGTCGATAGCCATCGCGACATAGGGATGGTGTCACACGATAAATATATTGCTCCAAACAGTCTTCAGGACCGCCATGAACAAAGAGATCATCGCCAGAGCGCAGTTGGTCCTGGCTGGTTGCTAGCCAATTGAGATTATCGGATGTGATGACTGAAGCCTGATAAGCAAGCGTTTGCGAGACCAGTGCGGAACGAGGACAGCCGCCGCCGCTCAACAGGTAAGCATCGTGATTCCCACGGATCAGACTGAGCCTGGGCAACGAGCGGAGTAAGTCAATGCATTCGTTGATGTCTGCATGGTAACCCGCCACATCTCCCAAACAGATAAACTCATCGCATCCCATAGCCTCAGCATCCGCCACAACAGCGCGAAGTGCCGCATAGTTCGCGTGAATATCACTGATGAGCGCTTTCATAAACAATCACATCGCTGATTTTTCGCCAAGCACGACCATTGAGTATCTCAGGAGCCGAAGGAGTCTCTCGCTGCAGGAAATACTGAATGCACATCTTTGCTTCATTGTAGCCAAATGCCGCCTTAAGCGATGTCGAGCTGGAAAATCGGGGATTGATCTCAAGCAGATAAAAACGCCCCTCATGTAGTCGGAATTGATAGTTTGTGGGCCCCACGGGCTGGAAATGCCAAGATAAAGTCTCGATTGCAGATGCGATATCCGGACATGGTTGCACCTCAACATAGCTCGTGTAGCCTGCCGTGGAGAGAAGACGTCGAAAGACAATAGGGCTCAGGCTATGACCATTTCCCAAGCCAAAAGCACTTGCGGTGTACTCATGGTCTGGGTCGCCAAGATATGGTTGAACAATGTAGGGTGTTTCACCACATCCAGAAACGGCTTGCAGATAATCGGTATGTGTCTCAACAATATGGATACCCCGTGAACCATTGCCCATGCAAGGCTTCAACACATAGGGGCCTGGGCCAAGGCATGCAAGATCCGTTGTAGCAGAGGCGAGGAGAGTAGGAATTCGCGCAACATCTAGTGAAGAAAGCTCAAAATAAGTCGTCAGCTTGTTGCAGCATCCGGACATCATTCGCGAGGTGTTAATCGCTAGCGCACTGAGCTGGCCCAAGGCATCCCGATGCCGATCAAGAAACAGCACATCTGATTCAATTCCTGGAAGGACAAGATCTATCCGCTGGGATACGAGGAGCTCGCGCCAGAAATCCAGATACTCGACAGTATCTTCGGCAAAGGGAGGCTTGCTGATGAACCTGTCGCAGAGCTGAGTACCAACCGTGTGGGGTGAACGATCCAGCCCGATCACACAGTCAGCGACCTCACTGGCCCTTAGGGCTTCGACTATGCCCTGGCCAATGATGGCGCCGACCCCCGTCACAAGAATGTTGAAGCCCAACTAGCCCTGCTACCTCAACAAAACCATGAAGTTACTCACCATCACATTCCCTGAGAACCTAACCCTCGCTCCATTGGTGGCAGCCATCCTCAGCGAAGCTGGGCCTCCACCAGAAGTCCTACGGAAAGTTCTGGAAAGTCGATACCCACCTGCAAGAGGGCCTGGAAATTCTCCGCTGCGTCCTCCATACTTTGCAAAATCGGCAATGGCAAAGGCTTGAGATAGATACCCTCCATGTGAGTCAGTCGATATCCAGATGACTCCAAATCTGCTGTCAGTGTATCGAAGCAATACTGTCGCTGGTGGCCCATCGCCACATCATTGGCATTGAGATCATAAAGATCATTGATCTTGCCCATGGCATGGCCAACGCGTCGGTTAAGGGACTTTCCATTCGGAACTGCAACAAAAAGCTTTCCCCCAGGCTCAAGGTATTGCGCATATTTTTCGAGTACCAGACGGGGATTATCAACATGCTCTAAGATAAATCCCATGATGACATAGTCAAAACGCTCCGTCGTCTCAAACTCCTCGAAAAAGCAATGCTGGATCTCACATTTCAGGTCAGGATGCTCAGCCTGAAACTGCTCGATAACGACAGAAGCACCTTCGATGATGACATGGCGACTCGCTACTTCGTCAAAGATCCGAGCCGTAATTCCATGGCCAATCCCCAATTCCAGAATCGAACGGCCTTGCTGAAGCCTTTTCAGAATTCGCTGGGGGTACCAATTCAGAACAAGATTATTCTCGAAGATTGTTGAAGCTTTCGGATGGTATTGGGTGGCTTCAGCGTTAAGATCACGTTGCATAAGATACGTGTCCCTAGGTCATTTTGCCAGGAATTGATCCCACTTTACCACAGATCCGCCGATTGCTGTACGTCCTTCTTTTCCCATCATCGCCACGAGGTCCAGACTGGATACATAGGGGATGAAAGGCTGGCATAACTGTCGATAGGGAGCCAATCCGTAGTCAAGAAATGATACCTCGATGCCAGCCCGCTCGAAAGAAGGTTGATCCAGATAGTTTCTGGCACCATGGCCAGTGATGTACTCACTGGCTTCAAGATGCTGACAAATTGCCAGCACTCGATCACTGCCGCACCCACCGATGCCCAACTCCGAGGAACGCATGAAGGTTGTCGTCTCCGCGAGTCCGAAGTAAGTAGCGAGACACTTCACGGAATCGATGGTAATGGACGACAGACGTGCTCCCTCAACACTAAAAACGGACTCCATGAGCGCGATGGCATCGGAGAGATAGGGAGCCTTGCGGTAAGCAGCATGAAACTTGCGAAGATGGGCCAACTTCCAATCCTTGTCGCTGTTGACTTCAACATCCTGGATGGCCATAGCAGCCCTGGGCAAACGAACAGGCAGCGTTAGCCATTGCTGTGCGCCATCGACCAGGAGTTGCACACGATTAGTAAAGCTTCCCTTAGAGAATTGCACATCGTCATAAAAGACATAGGTATCGGCAGCCTTGATCTGCTCAAGGTGCCCATACCATGGGAAGTACATCGGTTGCGAGATCACCAGACGCACAGCTCCTACTCCAGATAGATGCAGTCGAGCTTTCTCCCCTGCCAGCCATCAATACCTTGAATGATCTCCTTGGCACTCTTTGGATTCAATCCAACAAGCAGGGTGTCAATGGACTCTGGCAGCTCCCCAGGTGACACGACAGGGACATCGGCGATGCAGGTTCCCTGCAGGAATGGGTTTTGATCGACGATCAAAGCTGGTGTCCGCCCTGAGGCCTCCAGGAGGTTCCTCAGATAGGTGCCGTAAAAGCCGGCTCCATAGATGGCAACGCTGCTATCCACAGGCAGTGAAGCAAGACGCGAGGTCAGGCGCTCCTGCTGAGATGCCCAGAATTCGGCGATCTCGTACAGCTTATCCTGTTTACGTTCATCGACGGGATAGGCATGGCTCTCCTGAGCGGATATAGGAGGGGAGCCTGCCGCGGACGTCCGCGCGCCTTCAGTCTTTCTTGCCGTGACGACATAGGCTGCAAAATGTACTTCATCATCCACTTCTATGCAATCAAAACCATTCACCTTCAGCATGGCCTGCAATGAAGATGGCAGGAAATGATTCATATGATCAGCAACGATGAAGTCTGCCGGATTAACCAAGACATTGGGAACGATAAAATAAAATACACCACCTGGCTTGAGGCAGCCGCGAATAGATGCGAGGGATTCCTGAAGGCCTAAGATATGCTCCAACGCATAAAACGAAGTTACGATGTCAAAGCTGTCCTTAGCGCTATTGGGAATCTTTCTGACGAAACAGTGCTCTGGGCGAGTAAATGTGGTCCAGATCGGCAGGTACTTATCACTGACGTCATAAAGAAAGGGCTGCAGAGACGGCATTATCTCGCAGATTCTCATCATCGTCAGACTCTTGCCACAGCCATAGTCCAGGACACGGACATCTTCAGTAATTGCTAGTTTCTGGCAGGCAACGCGGGCCTGATGCTCTGCCCTGAAAATCGGCTTGTCTCCATCCATGGCGTAGAGCTGGTCGTCATTTTCGTTGAGGCGCCCAACTTCATAGGTATTTTCGTAGTAATCATTCAAATCAATCAGCGGGTCTGTCTGCACATGGCCGCATTCCAAGCAATAGTTGACAACAGTGGGGCCCTTAAGGCTTGTGTTCATCGTCGTCAGTGATGATGATGCTGGTAAGCCCCTGTAGATTTCTTCCAGCGACTGACTGTGACAGCAATTGCAGCGTTTCAAGAGGGTCATGCGATGTGGTAGAGAAACTTACTTTTTGCTTTCGATTGGATACCGAAAAAAGTCCGTAGGACTCGATGGCCATCCATTTGCCATCGCCTCTGGATTCATGAAATTGAAGTATCGCACTTGCATTGTAACCCTAAGCCGGGTAGATCGATTATAGCCGCTTTGGTGAATCGTGCTGAAGTCCATCAGCAATAAATCCCCTGGCTTGCTGAGCGGGGAAACCTGCTTGTACCGTGCAATCACAGACTCCTCATCAGGTATGCCTGTTTGGTAAAGACCGGACTTGAACGCATATTTCTCAAGCGGCTGGTGAGGAATGAAACCCTCATGATTCGATGCCTCACAAATCACAACGGATCCCATGTCTTCAACCATTGGAACCAGAGGGATCCAGAAAACCAGTCCATCGATGCTCTGAGGATTGGAGGCGAACTCCTGATGCCAATGGGAACGGAACATGTCCTCATTCGGCAGATCAAAGCGAACGCCATAACTCCGATCTCCAACACCAACCAGTTCTGTCTGGCGCAACAACCCGTAAAGCTCCTCGAACTCTCCGCAGGAAGCAAGCCTAAGAAATGCTGGAATCTGCTTGGAAGCGTCGTAGAGATCCGACAAAAAGGCACGATCAAGAACGGAAAGCCGCAGGATCTCGGCAGATGTGACCTCTTCGCATTGAAAGTTATCCAAGGCGAAGTCGAGGCTGCGACGCTTTGAAATCAAGCGAGCCAAATGGTGGATCGATTTCCAGATAGGCAGAATGTACTGATCTCGATTGATAACATCGGTCAACTTGGCATATCCCAAGCTGCTGAGCTGCTGGCGAATCAGCGAGTGACTCACGACTTGCCTGCAATATCTGAGATTGACTGTACCACATAGCGAAGGTCATCCTCTCCCATGTCAAAAAAGGATGGGAGGTTAAGCGCATGATTGGAGAAGCTGGAAGTCTGAACATTCGGAGTACTGGAGCGAGCCTCAATAGCCTCGCGGCATTGAGGCCAGGTGCTGCAGACCACACTCAAAGGATGAAACACAACCCGTGCATCAATCCCGCACTCCACCAGCCCTGCCCTCAGGGGTTCCACTGAGTTCAGTACTTCATCGGAGAAGACGACGGTGGGCATCCAGGCACCAGGTTGAGTATTCCCCTTGCCTTCAGGGTTCAACCAGGCGGTATCGGCGAACGTTCTGGCGAAAGCTTGCCGGTACTGGCTGAGGATCTCCTTCTTGCGGGCGATCAAAGCATCGATGCGCTCCAACTGACCGTAGCCAATTGCAGCCTGCACATTGCTCATCTTGAACTTATATCCCAGGACGTCAGGCCAGAACTGCTTCGACTGAGTCCTGGCCCTGCCATGGTTGGAGAGCGTCAGCACCCGTTCGAACAGGTCACCGTCGTCGGTGACGAACATGCCCCCTTCCCCTGTTGTCATGGTCTTGGTCCCGTGGAAGGAAAAAGCTCCGAAACGGCCCAGGCTGCCTGCCCTCTTTCCTCTCCATGTGGAGCCAATGGCTTCCGCTGCATCTTCGATCACCGGGATCCCGTAAGCTTCACCGATCGCCAGGAGACGATCCATATCACACAGATTTCCGTAGAGGTGCACAGCCACGATCGCCTTCGTCCTCTCCGTCACAGCCGCCTCCACCCTGCTGGGATCAAGGCACCAGGTATCGGGAAGAATGTCCACGAAAACCGGTTGGGCACCCAGATGAAGAAGCGGTGCCAGGGTGGCCACCCAGTTGGTGTCCGCCATGATCACCTCATCGCCAGGCCCAATGCCCAGGGCATGCATGCCCATGTGCAGCGCACCGGTGCAGCTGCTGGTGGCGATTGCGTACTTCACGCCCAGGTGGGTCTTGAACGCCTCCTCGAAGCGAACGATGTAGTCGTAGCAGTGCTCACCCCAACCATTTGCCGCTGCATCGGTGGCGTACTGCACCTCCAGCTCCGTGATCGAGGGCTTGGTGTAGGGGATCCTGCGCATCTCGCTTGTGGTCATCTCAATGCCCTCCCCGCCACTGCCGCAGCTCTGGAATCGCCGTCACCAGCTCAGTGCCCGGCAGCTGCTGCCGCAGCTCCTCGATCAGATTCCAGGGCAGCACCAAGAGTGCATCGGCGGCCTCGGTGGCCAGCTGCTCGGGGCTGATCACAGGGATGTGGCTGCCGGGCAGCCGCTTGCCCTGCTTACTGGCAGCGCGGTCGGTAACTGCCGGCAGTAGGTCGGCCCGGATGCCGGCGTAGTTGAGCAGGGTGTTGCCCTTGGCGGCGGCGCCATAGCCCAGCACGCGCAGTTCCTTTCGTTTGGCTTGCAGCAGGAACTCCAGCAGGCCGTGTTTGGCATTTTCGGCCCGGTGCTGGAAGCCGGCGTAGGCAGCCAGCGTTTCCAGTCCCGCCGCTGCTTCGGCCGCCAACACCGCCGCCACTGCCGCTGAGGGCTCTGCGGCGCCCTGGTGGGCCAGCCACACCCGCAGGCTGCCGCCGTGGGTGGGCAGCTCCTCCACATCCACCACATCCAGACCGGTCGCCGCGGCGATGCGCGCCACCGCCCGCAGGCTGAGGTAGCTGTAGTGCTCGTGGTAGATCGTGTCGAACTGGTTGCCGGCCAGCAGCCGCAACAGATGCGGAAACTCGATCGAGGCACGGCCCTGGGGCTTGAGCAGCCGGGCGATGCCCGCCACGAAATCGTTGATGTCTGGCACGTGGGCCAGCACGTTGTTGGCCACCACCAGATCGGCGGGCTCCAGCTCGGCCGCCAGCGCCACGCCGAAGAAGCGCTCGATCGTGGTGATGCCCTTGCTCCGTGCCGCCTCGGCGGTGGCATGGGTGGGCTCGATGCCCAGGCAGGGGATGCCGCGCTGCTGCACGTACTGGAGCAGGTAGCCGTCGTTCGAGGCCAGCTCAACCACCAGGCTCTGGGGCCCCAGAGCCAACCGTTCCACCGCCGCCGCCACAAACCGCTGGGCATGGGCGCACCAGCTGCTGGAAGTGCTGGAGAAATAGGCGTAATCGGGCGTGAACAGCTCCTCGGCCGCCGCGTGGGCCGGCAGCTGCACCAGCCAACAGCTGCTGCACACGAACACCTGCAGCGGGTAGGTGATCTCTGGCAGCGCCAGTTGCTCAGCTCGCAGGTAGGCGTTGCTGGGTGGCTGATGGCCTAGATCGATCACCTGGTGCTGCAGGCGTGATCCGCAGTGGCGGCAGGGGTGGTTCACGGCACGCTCTGTAGCAGGGGCAGCGACCGGTTGCGCTTACTCAAGTCCCTGGGCTGCATCGGCCCGTCGATGCCGAGCTGGGGATCGTCCCATCGCACACCGGTCTCCTCCGAAGGGCGATAGGGAGCCCCGTCAAGGTAGAGCAAGGTGCTGTCCGGCTCCAGCACCTGAAACCCATGGACACAGCCCGTAGGGATCAGCTGTGAGTTCCCGGCTTCGGCGCTGAGGTTCACCGCCACCCAGTGACCACGCGTCGCCGAGCCCGGCCGCAGGTCAACGGTCACGTCCCAGACACGCCCAACCACGCAGGTGACCAATCGGGCCTCTGGAGGCGCCCCCCGTTGGAGATGCAGGCCTCGAAGCGTTCCGGGGCTTGGGTTGTGGCTGAGATTCACCTGCTCGATCGGCCGATCCCTTCCCCAGAGCTGGCTCCAGTCCTCTCGCCGGAAGACATTCAGGAAGCGGCCACGGTGATCGCCATGCGGCCGGTGGCTGATCTCCACGACACCCTCGAGGGCCGTAGCACGGTGGCTGGTCTCGGCCATTTCAGGCGAGAGCGGGGCGACGCAGCACGGTGAAGGCGTCGAGATCCTCCAGACCCCAGCCATCGGCGATGCCACTGAGGCGCTGGAACGCCACGTCCAGACTGGCCTCCTCTGCAAACCCTCGCATCCGCTCGGCGGTCATGTCGCTCCTGCTGCCGGGATTGTGGGCCCAGTCGCTGTTAGGTGCCACCGTCCCGTAGTTGGAGTGGTGCAGGAACGCACTGCCACCGGGCCGCAGGACCCGCGCAATCTCATGGACATAGGCCCGCACCACGGACGAATCGAAATGAACCATTGAATCAAAGGAATAGACAAGCGAATGGGAACTCGAATCGACCATCGAGAGGGAATCACCATCGGTAACGAAGTAGCGGAATGTGCAGCCGTCACGCTGCTCACCGAACCGCTCCCTGCAGGCCTCGATGCAGTTGGGATTCACATCTATGAGCGTGATCGATCCAGCCAGCCTACGTAAATGCTCTGTATTGCGGCCATGGCCCGGAGCAAGCCCAAGAACGTCAGTGAAGTCAAGATCCTTGATGATGGGCCAGATCACCCCCTCCCACTGCTTTTGGATGTAAGGCTCAGCGTCCCGGTAATAGTTGCCTTCTGCATGGGCGTCACGACACTGGGCAATGGTTTTGAGACGAATCATCTCAAGTGCCACATCACTGCAGGCGGAAGCCGCATCTTCCTGATCCAGCCGCCTGGAAGCCTGCAGAAGATCAGAAGCCATTCGATTCTGAAGCTCTTCCTGGAAGCAGAGAATCACACCACTACGTGTCAGATCATGGGACAGAACCTGTTCGCGGAGGCTGTCGGCAAAGTCAGCCTTGACGATCCCGATGAGATCAAGCCAGGGCACCAACCGGCCCGGACTTTTCTGGACCCGCTCGATGGCCTGTCTCCTGGAGGACGGAGGACGACTGGCCGACGCTGCGGCGATACGACCCAACTTCCTCCGGATCCTGGCCGCCAGCCAAGGCATCGAAATCTACTCCACGTCAGAACTCCATTCTCCCATGACATCTGCCCGGGTGCCAGACAAGAGCCATTAACGGATGCTCCAGTTCAGCTGCGGCCTGACAGCCCCATGGACTTTATGCACGTCAGCCCTAAGGCGGGCTTCATCATGCAGATCCTCGATCACCTCAAAGCAGAACTGATCTTGAACATGGAAATGACAACACTGGGGTATCGGCGTGGCGGCAGGAGGGCGAGCTCATGGCAAGGATTTAAGCAGTGGCAACGCCATATCCCGCCCACTCAGGCCCAGTGGCGGCAGCGGCCAGTTAATGGCCACCTGCGGGTCATCAAAGCGCACCCCGGTTTCGGCTGCCGGCACCCAGGCGCCTGAGTGGAGATACAGCAGCTCGCTGCCGGGTTCCAGCACTTGAAAGCCATGGGCGCAGCCCTCGGGGATCAGCAGGGCATTGGCCGCTCCCGGCGAGAGCTCTACGCCATGCCACTGGCCGTAAGTGGGCGAAACGGACCGCAGGTCCACCGCCACATCCCACACCCGCCCGCGCAGGCAGCGCACAAGCTTCGCCTCGCTGTGGGGTGGCGCCTGCAGGTGCAGGCCCCGCACCGCCCCAACTGCTTCGGTGCGGCTGAGATTCACCTGGGCGATGGCGCGATCGCCCCAGGCTTGCGCGAAGACCGGCTCCTGGGACCGGAAGGCATTGAGGAAGGCGCCGCGGTGATCGCTGAAGGTTTGGCCCACCAGCTCCAGCACGCCGGCGATGGGGGTGGGGCGGTCTTCAGTGGGCATGGTCTGTCTGCCTCTGATAGGCCTCCAGATCCGCCAGGCAGCACGCCAGCGGGCTGGCGCCCTCGTGCACGGCGCGATACCAGGCCACGGTGCTAGCCACGGTGGTGGCGAAATCCCAGCGGGGCTGCCAATCCAGCTGATGGTGTGCCTTGTCGATCTGCAGGTGCAGGCGGCCAGACTCATGGGGGGCGTTGGGGTCGGAGAGATCGCTCCAGCTGCCGTCCCAATGGAGGAGTGCCTCCTGCACCAGCTGGCCCACGCTGCGGTTGGCCTCGAGGGTGGGGCCGAAATTGAAGGCGCTGGCGTAGGGATTGTTCGGTCCATGGGCCGTGGCGAGCTTTTCGGCCAGTAGCAGGTAGCCCCCCAGTGGTTCGAGCACGTGCTGCCAGGGGCGGGTGGCTCCTGGGCTGCGCACGGGGATCGGCTCCCCGGCGGCCAGGGCGCGCATGGCATCGGGCACGATGCGGTCTTCGGCCCAATCGCCACCGCCGATCACATTGCCGGCGCGGGCCGTGGCAATGGCCAGGTGTGGCGTTTGGTGCGCGGCGTTGCCACAAAAGCTGGCACGCCAGCTGGCAATGGCCAGCTCGGCCGCTGCCTTGCTGGCGCTGTAGGGGTCGTGGCCGCCGAGCCGGTCGTGTTCGCGGTAGCCGTAATCCCACTCGCGGTTGGCGTACACCTTGTCGGTGGTCACCATCACCACCGCGCAGGGGTGCTGGAGTGGTTTGAGGGCTTCCAGCAGATGCAGCGAACCCTGCACGTTCGTGCCCCAGGTGCCCAGGGGGTCGCGGTAGCTGCGTCGTACCAGCGGCTGGGCGGCCAGGTGCAGCACCACCTCGGGTTGCGCCTGCGCCACGGTCTGCCGCAGGGTCTCCAGATTGCGCAGGTCTGCCAGCTGATGCTGCACCTGGCCCGCACCAACGGATCCGGCTGCCGGATCGACGTGCAGGGCCTGGAACAGGGATCGGCCTGGCTCCGGAGCCAGCGCATAGCCCCACACTTCGGCACCCAGGCTGAGCAGCCACAGACTCAGCCAGCTGCCCTTGAAGCCCGTGTGGCCGGTGAGCAGCACGCGTCGGCCCTGCCAGAACGCCGGATTCAGCATCACCACAGCTTCCAGGGGGCCTGGCCGCTGGCCCAGAGCTCCTCCAGCCGGGAGCGGTCGCGGAGGGTATCCATCGGCTGCCAGAAACCGGCATGCCGGTAGGCGCTCAGCTGGCCAGCGGCCGCCAGCTGGGGCAGCACGTCAGCTTCCCAGCTGGTGCTGTCGCCGGGGATCCGATCCAACACTGACGGCTCCAGCACAAAGAAACCGCCATTGATCCAGGCATTATCGCCATCGGGCTTCTCCTGAAACTGCTGCACAGCAGCACCCTCCAGATGCAAGGCCCCATAACGGCCCGGTGGTTGCACTGCCGTGAGGGTGGCCTGGCGGCCTTCGCGGCGGTGGTGCTCAATCAAGGTCTGAACATTTACGTCTGCCACGCCATCGCCATAGGTGAAGCAGAAGCTGCTGTTGTCGAGATAGGGCCGCACCCGTCCCAGGCGTCCACCCGTTTGGCTCAGATCTCCCGTATCCACCAGGGTGACCTTCCAGGGTTCGCTCTTGCGCTGATGCACCTCCATCAGGTTGTCGCGATCCATGTGGAAGGTGACATCGCTGGTGTGCAGGAAGTAATTGGCGAAATACTCCTTGATCAGATAGCCCTTGTAGCCGCAGCAGATCACAAACTCATGGATGCCGAAGTGGCTGTAGATCTTGAGAATGTGCCAGAGAATTGGTTTCCCCCCCACTTCCACCATCGGCTTGGGCTTGAGGTGGGTTTCTTCGCTGAGGCGGGTGCCGAGACCGCCGGCAAGGATGACGGCTTTCATGGACGAGTGGTTGTTACTGTCCAATCCAGAAGGGGACGTACTGCCCCGGGAACCTTCTGAGTATATCCCTGTCGGATTGGGTCGTGTAAGTCTTCCGTCACTTGGAAACTGAACGAATCTTGCAGGTGAAAATGAGCCTGAGGAGGATTCATCGTGCTGCCGGCTATGTTGATGCTGTAATTTCCTTCGTTGAGCAGGCGAGCTGGTAGCCAGGCAACGGCTTTATAGAAGCCCGGCCTTTGCTCCGGCAAAACGGCTGGCGAAGTTACAAAAGCACACGTACCCGCTTGGAAAAAATGAAGGTTGGGGATCACGGGCTGATTAACATTCTTGATCTCGTAGGTTATCTCAACTCCAAACTCAGCGTCAATTTGGGCATGGCTGATTTGGTCTCCTGCTCGATCGATCAGTCTTGCGGTGAGTAGAGCAGCGATCTCGTCGCCTTGTGGATTATTTGTGAAATCTAGCTGTGATCCACAGGCGCCTTGGCTGGTATCAAAATAAGCATTGGTGACCTCAGCTGTAGGCCCAATCTGTTTCACCCGACCATTTTCGAGGAGCAAGCACTGTTCGCACAGGCTATTGACTGTGCTCAGGCTATGGCTAACAAACAGAACCGTTCGACCTTCCCCCGTGACATCTTGCATTTTCCCAAGACACTTCTTCTGAAACCCAATATCGCCAACGGCAAGAACCTCGTCAATGATGAGGATCTCGGGCCGGAGGTGTGCTGCCACTGCAAAGGCTAGTCGCACATACATTCCACTCGAATAACGCTTAACAGGAGTGTCGATGAATCGCTCAACCTCGGCAAAGTCAACAATTTCATCGAATACAGCTTTGATCTCGCGGCGACGCATCCCCAGAAGGGTTCCGTTCAGGTAGATATTTTCACGTCCTGAAAGTTCCGGATGAAAACCTGTGCCCACTTCCAGTAATGATCCTACCCGGCCGTGAATTTCCGCGGTTCCTGTGGTTGGATCTGTGATCCGGGAGAGAATTTTAAGTAGCGTGCTCTTCCCGGCTCCATTGCGGCCGATGACTCCAAAGACTTTCCCTCGCGGAACATCAAAATCGATATCCCTTAAAGCCCAAAATGTTTCCTCACTGAATCTCTCGGCTTGCTGAAGGTTTAGCCAAGATCGCCACGATCCTCTTCTTGTTCCACTAATGTTGGCTGCGCTATCACCAGCTTCTTGGTGTTTGATGGAATAGGACTTGCCCAGAGATCGAACTCTGATAGCCGTGTTGGATTGTGAGGTCATTGCATGCATCAAATAATATCGGCAAAGCCGCGCTCAATTTTCTTGAAAACTGCCATGCCTGCAACGAGTGATGCAACTAAGCCTGCTGTCATGCTGGTGAGCATCAATGGTGTGGCGGGTTCCCCGCCAAGGATCGACCATCGAAATCCCTCAATCAGGCCTACAGTTGGGTTTAGGGAGTAGAGAATAAGCCATTTCTTGGGTATTAAACTACTTGAGTAAACCACCGGCGTCATGTAGTTCCATGCTTGAAGAGCGAATGGCACGAGATGTCCAATGTCTCTGCGATAAACATTCAGCGAAGCGGCAAGCAGAGTGATCCCCAGCCCCATTAACAACGATGCGATCAAAAAGAAGGGAGCGGCCAGGAGATGGGCTCCAGGCTGAATTCCGAAAGCAACAGCGAGCACCAGCATGGCGGCAACGCCGACGAGTCCATCAACGACAACGGATGATATCGAGGCCAAGGGAATGATGATCCTTGGAAAATAAATCTTAGAAAGTAGATTTGAATTCCCCACCAGGCTGCCGCTACCCCTGCCAACAGAGTTGCTGAGAAACCCCCAGGACACAAGTCCCGTGAAGACCATGAGCAGATAGGGTTGTCCGTTGCTTGGAAGTCTGCCGAAATTTCCGAATAGAACTGCAAAAATGATGGCTGGTACAAGCGGCTGAAGGATGACCCACACGACGCCAAGATTGGTTTGCTTGTAACGCAGTTTGATTTCTCTTAGCGAGAGGTAATAGAGTAAGTCGCTGTACTCCACTAATTCCTTCCACTCGAAAGGCGACAGCTTGCGCTTGGGCTGTATAAATGTAACGAAATCGGTTGACTGCGATTTCGGATGATCTCTCCCGGGAGAATCGAGCGCTCTTGTGATCCGATTGTCGCCTGGTGATTTATGCATGCCGTAGGCGAGAGTTGTTTGTGAGATTATTTTGAATGAGGCTGAGCTCCATGGCCTCTGCTTACGAGGCGGATGGTTTTCATGAGTATCAGTAGATCCAGTAGAAGGCTCGCGTTGCGCAGATAGTAGAGGTCGTAGCTGAGCTTCATGCGGCTGTCGGCCACGCTGGCTCCGTAGGGGAAGCATACCTGTGCCCACCCGCTGAGTCCAGGCCTAATCCAGTGCCGCACGCGATAATGAGGAATGTGTTCCTCTAGTTGTGTTTCCAGCTCAGGTCGCTCTGGTCTGGGGCCGATCAGGCTCATCTCTCCTCTGAGCACCCCAGCCAGCTGTGGGAGCTCGTCGATTCTGAGTTGACGCAGCCAATGTCCTACACGGGTAATGCGTGCATCCCCACGGCCGGCCCACTGTGCTCCGTTAGGCTCGGACTTGTGCTGCATACTCCGCAGTTTCCAGATTCGATATGGCTCTCCATACAGGCCAGTGCGAACCTGCCCATACAGCACAGGGCCCCCATCTTCTAAGCGGATTGCAAGGGCCGAAAGAATCATGATGGGGAGGCTGCATAGAAGCAGTAGCGTTGCAACCACCACGTCGCCCAGGCGTTTCACGCGCCAGCTCCAGCGGCCAGGTTGCAGTTCAAATCCCTCCGCCTGCACAAGCCAGCGGCTTGAAAATAGCTCAGGTGGCACACGTTGAAGGTGCTGTTCGCTCCAGCTGACCAGGCTGTAAACCACGGCGCCACGCCCTCGCCTCGTCATCAGCTCCTCAATTGCACTGTCCTGTAGCGAGCACAATTCGCTGACTGCGATTCCGTCTACTTGGCCATAATCAGAAAAGGGTATCTGGTTTATGTTGTCGCTGGCGCAGAAGCTGATCTGCAGCCCGTTGTTGCTGGGCTGGTCGACCAGTTCCTGCCTGATTACGGCCAGCTCTTGGCCTGAGCCCACCAGCAGCCAGTGACGCAGATGCATCTGCAGACTTGTTGCCCAGATCTGTACGGCTGCTGAAACAAGCGTGGCGCTTCCCAGTGCCGGCACCACGAAGCCGCGAAAGGTTCGGGGGTCGTCGAGTTTGAGTCCCCAGCTGAACACCAAAACGACCATGGCCAGCACCAGTGCCCCAACCAGCAGTGTGGTGGCTAGTTTTCGGCGTCGGCTGTCGCGCAGGCCCTGATCCGGCCGCGAATAGCGCCCAAGAAGATAGGAGGCGCTCAACCAGAGGCCGATCACGGTGCTGATGGATCCTGTGATACCTGCCCAGCGATCGAAGCGATGCCAGAACAACAGGTTGTAAAAGCTCAGCAGCAGCAGTGAGTCAAATAAGGCCAGGCTGAGCATGTGCAACCGTTGCCTAAGCCAGGGAGTTCGCCAATGCATCTCACCCCTGCTCCCAACGCTGTCGCACAAGATACAACGGCCGTTGTTTCACTTCCAGGAACACGCGCCCTAGATATTCTCCTAGCACGCCTAGCCCAATTAGCTGGATGCCGCCGAGAAACAGCACAGCCGTCATCAGCGAGGCGTAACCAGGTAGATCGATCCCGAACAGCAGCGTGCGCAGCACCATCCAGGCGCCATACACCATCGATGCCAGGGCGATCGCCACACCGCCTCCACTGAGCAGCTGCAGTGGCACCCGGCTGAAGGAGGTGATGCCGTCGAGGGCGAAGTTCCACAGCGTCCAGTAGTTCCAGTTGCTGCGGCCTTCTTGGCGGGCTTCGCGGTTGTAAGTGATGGCCGTTTGGCGGAAGCCCACCCAGGCGAACAGTCCCTTCATGAAGCGGGTGCGTTCGGGCAGCTGGCCCAGGGCCTGCACCACACAGCGATCCATCAGCCGGAAATCCCCCGTATCGGCTGGGATGGCCGTGGCGCTCATCCGGCCGATCAGCCGATAGAAGCCAAAGGCCGTGAGCCGCTTGGTGCGGCTTTCGCCGGCGCGCTGTCGCCGCACCGCATACACCACATCAAACCCCTGGCGCCATTGCTCGAGCATCGGGCCGATCAGCTCGGGAGGGTCCTGCAGGTCGGCATCGAGGGGCACCACCACATCGCCACGGCTGGCCTCCAGCCCGGCCGTGAGCGCCGCTTCCTTGCCGAAATTGCGGGACAACTCCAGCACCACGGCCTGGAGCTCCGGCCTGGCCTGCAGCGCCCGGCGGGCGATGGCGCCGGAGCCATCGGTGCTGCCGTCGTCCACCAGCACCAGTTCCACCGGTAGCTGGAGTTCTTCCTGCAGCTGGGCCACCGCTGCAACCAGACCCGGCAGGGTTTTCGCCTCGTTTAGGAACGGCACCACCACACTCACGAGGGGGCGCAGGCTGCGGCGATCCAGGGATTCAGGGTTCAAAGCGCAGCTCCACCAGCCAGATTCCAGGGTTCAGCGGCACCTCCACCCAGCCATCGGCGTTGGCGCCACCCGCCGCCAAGGCTGGCCCCCACAGGCTTGTGGGCTTGGGGCCCAGGGGCCGCACCCGCACGCTCCACAGCGGTGTGGCCCACTGCATCACCCTCAGGCTGCCGGCGCTGCGGGCCACCACGCGCAGCTGCCGCAGCTGGGGTGTGCGGGCCACCAGCTCCACAGCACCGGCGCCATGGAACAGAGCCCACTCGGTTTGCGGCCATGCGGGAATCCAAAACGTCTGCAAGCGGCGAACCCAGGAGCGCTCGGGCACGCCGGCTGGGGTGTAGTCCGGCACGCCGGTGAGGGCGATGCGGCCATCGGGCAGGGCCATGAACCGCTTGGCCAGTTCTCCCTTGGGCGGCAGGGCGGCCACCCCTTCGGCGCAGGGCTCCAGGGGATCGCAGGCCAGCAGCTGCCTCAGGGCCTGACGCTCGCCCTGGCTGGGGGCATGGCCCACCAGGTTTTCGCGGAATCGCCACAGGCCATCGAACCAGCACCCGGCCGCTGCAGCAAAGGCCAGGCCAAGGCTGAGGCGCCGCCAGCGCTGGCGATCCAGGGCGGGCTCGGCTAAGGATCCGGGAGAGCAGAGCCAGAGCAGGCTGCCCAGCCAGGCAGGCCCCAGCCAGCGCCAGGGAAATTGGATCCGCTGCAACGGCTGGATCAGGCCATAGATCGGCTGGCTGATGGGCAGCATCAACACGAGCCCCAGCAGGGCAATGCCCAGCCCCCACAGGCCCAGCCAACCGCTGCGCCGGCCCCAGCCCAGCCACCGTGCCACCAGCAGCAGGCCCAGCACAACGGCCTGAATCCACACCAGCCGCGCGAAGCTGCTGGCCCCCAGGTTGCCTGCCAGAAAGAACTCCCCAAGAAACAGCCCTGAGGGGATCGGCGGCCGCACCAGAGGCAGCAGCCGCAGGGCCGGCAGCCAGAACGGCGCGGAGGCGGCCAGCCCCAGCAGTAGCCCTGCCAGCCAACGCCGGAGAGCGTTCCAATCCCGGCCAGCGGCTAGGGCCACGGCCGCTAGGCCCCAGAGCATCAGCAGCAGCAGGGCGGAGTTCCAGTTGCTCAGCGCCACACTGGCGATGGCCGCCGCACTCACGGCCACGCCCCAGCCCCTGGTGCGGCGGATCCCCACCAGCCCTAGGGCCAGCCACCACAGCCAGCCCTGGGCCAGAGCCTCGGGCCAGGCGCCCCGCACATACACGTTCACCAGTAGGTAGGGGTTGAGCGCGGCGGCCACCACCAGCAGCCAGCGCCAGCCTCCGGGCCGCAGCCATGTCCGGGCCAGGGCCAGGGCCCCAGCCGCATTAAGCAGCAGCACTGCCAACAGAGCTCCCGCCAGGGCCTGGTCTGGCGGGATGCCGGCCAGCAGCGGAAGGCCCAGCAGCAGCCGGAACAGGGGCGGGTAGATCGCCAGCACAGCTGTGCCCGCTCCCGCCCAGTTCAGATCGCTCCACAGGGGCCACCACCAGCCCCCGGCTGCCTGGCGGGCCCAGCCCACGGCCCAGCCCAGGTGCAGAAAGCCATCGGGGGTGTCCAGCGGCACTCCGGCCAGTCCCAGCGGCAGCCACACCAGTAAGGCCAGGCCGGTGGCGGCCAGGGGTAGGCGCAGCTGTTGGAGGTTCATCGCCGCACCTCACGGTTCACGCAGACGCGGGTGCCGTCCCTGGCCGTGTGGCACTGGAATCCCTCGGCTAGAAGCGCTTCACCAGCCTTCACAAAGCTGTTCCACTGGGCCGTGATCCGTTCCCCCTGGGCTTCCTTGGGTAACCAGGCCGGCAGCCCCTCCCACGCCGACAAGCTGCTGCTCACCAACACCACTGGAGCCTGGCTGGAGCAGTGGAGAATCGCGTTCAGCCGGTTCTGGCCGTAGAACCCGTATTGATGGAATTCGGGGCAGGCCAGCTGGCTGCCCTGCCAGCCCACCGGGATCGCTCCCCCATTGCTCCCCAGGCGGGCGAAGCTCTCCACACCCTTGGGGTAGGCACTTGCCATGGCTAAGGCCTCTCCCGATCGCTGCTGGATGCGCTCGAGTTTGGCCTGGATCTGGCCAGGCTTCAGCCAGTAGGTGGGCGATAGATCGAGGCTGCCGCTGAGGAAGGCCGTGAGTAGCAGCAGGCTGGGTAGTTGCAATGCACGCTGCCAGCCGGGCTGCGGGCGCCATTGGCTCACCACCAGCAGCAAGGCCAGGCACTGGCCCGGATACAGCAATTGCAGATGCCCCGCCCACAGCCCGGTGATCAGGGTGATCAGTGCGCCGGTGAGCAGCATCACCAGCCCGGCCCGGCCCAGCTGTTGTCGCCGTGGAGCCACCTCCCGGGCGGCCTGGAAGCAGATCACCGCTGCGGCTAGCAGGGCCACCAGCATCAGCACGTTGTTCTTGCCGCTGAAAAACAGCGTGCGGCCATGGGAGGCCAGCACCTCCAGGGGCTTGCCGGGCTGCACCAGCAGGCCCTGGGAGTAGAGGGCGTTCTGGGCTAGGGCTTGGCCGTAGGCCGCCAGCTCCCCCCGCGCCGCCAAGATTGAGGACCCGGTCAGCAGGGCCAGGGCCAGGCCGCCGCTGAAGCGCCAGAACGATCGAGGGCGTACCCCACACAGGGCAAAGGCCAGCGGCAGCGGCAGGCAGATCAGCTTGAAGCCCGCCACAGCGCCGGCGGCCCATCCCCCGGCGAAGCAGCGCCCCTGGCACAGCAGCAGCAGGCTCAGCAGGGTGAGCGCTGAAGCTGGCAGCTGCGGCTGGCCTGGCCCCCAGAAGCCACCACTCAGCAGCAGCGCCCCCAGCAGCCCCACCAGCCATTCCCGGCGAGGGTTGCGTTGGCCCACCAGCCAGCGATGCAGCTGAGCCAGGCACCAGCCCCCCAGCGCCAGCGAGCCCAGCTCGAAGATCCCGCCTCCCCAGGGGCCCGCCAGCCGCTGCAGAGCTACGGCATAGACGAAGAGGGGATCCTTGTTGTCGTACACCTCCGCATACAGCCGCTGGCCGGCACGTAGCCCATCGGCCACGGCCTCATAGATCGCCCGATCGCCCTCCGGCAGCGGGATCAGCCGCAGGCCGAACACCACCAGCCCCGCGGCCAGCAGCAGGCCAGTGAGGAGGGCGTTCACGAGCCGGGGTGAGGAGCGCTGCATGCCTGCCATGATCGCGGTATGCGGGCGGCCTTTTTCCTCGATAACCGGGCCATGGCGGGCCTGGGGCCCCTGCCCGATCCCCGCCTGGGGAACCCGGGCCTCGGTGGCACGGAATACGCCTTTTTGGCCGTGGTGGCCCTGCTGCAGGGCACTGAGCTGGAGCCCTTGCTGTTGCTCACGGCGCCCCAGGCCATCGAGGGCCTCGGCTCAGACAGCCTGGCGGTGGTGGCCGATCTGCCCGCTGCCCTGGCGCAGGCCGAGCAACTGGGTGCGGCGTTCCTCGTGTTTCGGCCGGGGGTGGTGGATCCGGCCCACTGGCCCGCGCTGGAACGCGCCCGCCTGCCCCTGGTGGCCTGGTTCCACAACCTCGGCTGCCACCAGCAGGCCTGCACCGAAGCACTGCCGGGGCTGCGCCGCTGGGTGCTGGTGAGCGGCGCCCAGCTGGATCATTTCCGCCACAGCCGCCTGGCGCGATCCGCCGTGGTGATCCCCAACCCGGTGGCCGTGCCGCCCCAGGCCCGTGGGCCCCGATCGTTGGAGCAGGCCCGATCCGCCCTGGACCTGGCCTACGTGGGTGCCCTCACCCCCTTCAAGGGCTTTCACCGCCTGGCCGCCCAGTGGCGCACGATCGCTGAGGCCTGTACCCAGGCCAGGCTGCTGGTGTTCGGCGCTGCCGATCTCTATGGGGAGCGGGCAGCCCAGGGGGTGCTCACCCCCTATGAGCAGCACTGCCGTCAGCTGCTGCAGGCCAGTGGCCATGGTGATCGGGTGCTGTTCCAGGGCAGCCGCGGCCTGGAGCGCTACGGGGCGCTGGCCTCGGTGGCGGTGGGTGTGGTGAACCCCAGCGGCTGCGACGAAACCTTCTGCCTCAGCGCGGCCGAGTTGGGTGCCTGCGGCATCCCCGTGGTGACGGCTCGCCGCCATGCGCTGATTCAAACGGTGCTGGATGGCCGCACCGGCCTGTTGGCCAGCGGCGATCGGTCACTGGCGCAGGCCTGCATCGCGTTGCTGCGGGATCCCGAGCGGGCCTGGCAGTTGGGCCAGGCGGCTCAGGCCCATGGGGCGGCCTCCTTTGGGCCGGAGCAGGTGCGCCAGGCCTGGATTCAGCTCGCCCGCAGCATCAGCGCGGCGGAGCCGGTGGCCACCCCTCCGCCCTCCACTCCTTGGCACCACGAGCAGCGTTGGCTGCGCCAGCTCTGGGGGATGCTGCTCTGGATCCCCGGCTGGCCCAGTTGGCCGAGCCTCAAGGCGGGCCTCAAGCGCTTGGTGCAGGGCCGCGAGACGGCCCTTGGCCCCGTGGGGGTTGGCTGGCTCACCGGCCTGGTGGCCCTGTTGGTGTGGGCCCTCGTGGTGTTCGGCAAGTACGGCGGCAATCCCTCGGGCCTGGCCCGGATCGGCGATCAGATCCCCCTCTCGCCGCGGCTCCAGGGCCAGGCCTTGGTGGTGCTGGCGGGCAAGCGCGGCAACGATGGCCAGCAGTTCCTCTCCATCGCCCTGGATCCGGCCCAGAACGATCCAGGCACCACGGCTGCCCTCGATAACCCGATCTATCGCGGCAAGCGCCTGCTCTATCCCCTGCTTGCCTGGCTGCTAGGGCTGGGCCAGCCCGGCCTGATCCTCTGGACCCTCGGCCTGATCAACGTGGCCTGCATCGGCTGCGCGGGAGGCATGGTGGCCCATTGGGCCCAACTCCAGCAACGCTCGGCCCAATGGGGCCTCGCCGTGCTGGCTCTGCCGGGCTACTGGATCACCCTCAGCCTCGATACCGCTGATCTGCTGGCCACCACCCTGTTGCTGGCTGCGGCTGTGGGCGTGCAACAGCGGCGTCTGGGGCCCGTTTGCGCCAGCCTCACGGCGGCCCTGCTCACCCGTGAAACCAGCCTGCTGGCCTGGGCGGCCACCGGACTCACGGCCCTGTGGGAACGCCGCTGGCGCTGGCTGGTGCCCCTCGCCCTGGTGCCCGTGCCGTTGCTGGCCTGGACGGCCTGGCTGCGCCACCGCTTCGCCGCCACCGCCGATGGCACCCTGGCCAGCCTGCACTTCACCTGGCCGTTCGCCGGGCTGCTGCGCAAGGCCGCCCAGCTGCTGGGGCTGGCTCCGTTGCCGGGTGTGGAGCTCGGGGGAGCGGAACGGCTGTTCGACGGCCTCTGCTTTGCGCTGTGGCTGGGCACCCTGGCCCTGTTGGCGGTGGCGGCCTGGCAGGGCACCACGAACCGCTGGCTGCGCCTGGCAGCCGGTTGCTACCTGCTGCCGGCCCTGTGCACCAGCACGCAGATCCTGGCCCGCTTTCCCGATTACACCCGGGTGTGGATCGATCTGGCCAGCCTGGCCTTGCTGGCGCTGCTGGCTGGCCGCATTGGCTGGCTGCGCGGGTGGCTCGCCCTGTCCGCTGTGGTGTCGCTCGGGTATGGAGCCGGTTATCTGGTGCTCGCCCCATGAAAGTGTTGCACCTCTCGGCCGGCTCCCTGCGCCGCGGCGCCTCCCGGGGGGCGCTCTGGCTGCATCAGGGCTTGCTGGGCCAAGGCGTTCACAGCCGCTTTCTCACCACCGATGCGGCGGCCTCAGAGCCGGGCGTACAGCCGGTGGCGCCTGGCCGCGCCGGATCCCTGCTGCTCGCCGGCCTCAAGCAACTCGATCGCCTGCCGTTGCGGGCCTATCGCTTTGATCGCCGCGGCACCCTCAGCCCCGGCTGGATCGGCCTGCCGATCCAGGCCATGCCCGGCTATCACCAGGCCGATCTGATCCATCTCCATTGGATCAACGATGGCCTGCTGGATCTGCGTTCGCTGCGCCGTTGCCCCAAGCCGATCGTGTGGACGGTGCGTGATCTCTGGCCCACCACCGGCCTCTGCCACTACCCCCAGGGTTGCGAACGCCAGGCCGCTGGTTGCGGCCATTGCCCCCTTCTGCCCGCTCCGGCCTGGCCTTGGCCCGATCCCTCCCGGCGCGGCTTTCGGCGCAAACAGCGGGCCTTGCGCCAGGCCCCGATCACCTTTGTGGGCATTTCCCCCTGGGTGAGCCAGCAGTTACGGACCAGCCCCATCACCGCCGGGCGGCCGGTGGAGATGATCTGGAACTGCATCGATGAGCAGCGCTTTCAGCCCTTGGCCAAGGAGGAGGCCCGCCGCGCCTTGGGCCTTGATCCCGCGGGAGGGCCCTACGTGCTGGCGGAACTGCGCTCGCCGGCCAGCGAACCCTGGAAGGGATTTCAGCACTTGCTCCAGATCCTGCCGCAGCTGCAGCGCGCCGGCATCCGCCTGCTGTTGTTCGGCGCTGTGCCGCCCGATCTGGAGGGCTTGCTCCCCTCCGATGTGCGCCTGTTCGGCCGCATCGACAACGATGCCCAGCTGCGCCGGCTTTATGCCGCCGCCGACGTGTTCGTGTGCCCCACCTTGGAGGAGGCCTTCGGCAAGACGATGGCCGAGGCGATGGCCTGCGGCACGCCGGTGCTGGCGTTTCGCTGTTCGGCCCCGGCCGATCTGGTGGAGCCAGGCCTCACCGGCGCGCTGGTGGAGGCGGGCAACGCTGCAGCGCTCTGGCAAGGCCTGCAGCAGCTCCTGCCCCAGGCGCGCCGGATGGCGGCCCCTTGTGCGGAGTGCGCCGTGGAGCGCTTTTCCGCGCCCCAAGCGGCGCAGGCCTATCAGCAGCTGTACGGGCGTCTGCTCCACCAGGCCCCCGCGCTGGTGGAGGATGATTACCAGGCATGACCAACCCAGGCAGCAGCGCACCGGTTCTGTTCCTGGTGTTCAATCGCCCCGAACGCACACACCAGGTGTTCCAGGCCATTCGGGCGGCGCAACCCTCCCGCCTGTTTGTGGCCGCCGATGGTCCGCGCTCCGGTCGGCCGGCTGAATCCGAGCGGTGCGCCGAAGTGCGCGCCATCGCCACAGCAGTGGATTGGCCCTGCGAGCTGCACACCCTGTTTCGCGACACCAATCTGGGCTGTGGACGCGCCGTGAGCGAGGCGATCAGCTGGTTTTTTGCCCAGGTGCCGGAAGGCATCGTGCTGGAAGATGATTGCCAGCCCGACCCGAGTTTTTTTGGCTTCTGCACCGCCTTGCTGGAGCGCTATCGCGCCGATCGGCGGGTGTTCAAGATTGCTGGCACCAATCCCCTGGGGCGCTGGCCTGGGCCTGAAGGCAGCGACTATTTTTATAGTTCCTATGGCTACAGTTGGGGTTGGGCCAGCTGGAGCGATCGCTGGGCCTGTTTCGACCTCAAGCTCACCGATTGGCCCAGCTTTGAGCGCGGTTCCCATGCCCAGTTTTATCCTTTTTCGCGCCAGCGTAACCAGGGGTTTCGTGCCACCCATGCAGGCCAGATCGATACCTGGGATTACCAGTGGCATTTCACCATCAGTCGCCATCACGGTTTGGTTGTGGTTCCCACGCAGAACCTGGTGCACAACGTCGGTTTTGAGCCTGAGGCCACCCACACCCGCAACGCGCTCTCGCTCTATGCCCGCAATCCGGTGGGCCAGCTCCAGCCCCCCTTTCAGGCGCCCCGCTTCATGCTCCCGGATCGCCCCTACGAGCAGGCCATGTACCGCCTGATCGGTCGTGAGGCCAGGCGGGAGTGGCTGTCGCGCCAGTGGAGCCGCCTGCGCCGGCTGTGGCGATGAGCTCCCTGCGGCCCCTGGTGATCGTGTTGAACTGGAACGGCGAGCAGGAGCTGCTCGACTGCCTTGATTCACTCGAAACCGCCCAGCGCCATCAGCTGGCCCATCCCTTTGATGTGCTCTTGGTGGATAACGGCTCAACGGCAGGGGTGTTGGCCCAGGCCCGCAGCCAGTTCCCCGCCGTGCAGCTGCTGGCCTTGCCCGAGAATCTGTATTGGGCCGGTGGCAACAATGCCGCCATTGCCTGGGCTTTGGAGCGCTCCTATCCCTGGCTGGTGTTCTGCAACAGCGACATCGTGGTGGATGGCCGCTGGAGTGAAGCCCTGGCTCGTTTTGATGCTGCCGTGGATATCGGTGCCGTGGGCTTTCAGGTGTTGGGCGAGTACAGCCGGGTGCCGTTTAGCGCGTTTGAGCAGGCCTGCGAGCAGTTTCAGATTGAGCAGCTCACGTCTGCCGATGAGCTCTACATCTCCGGCTGTTTTCTGGCCATTCGGGCCGAGTGTTTTTGCAGGCTGGGCTGCTTCGATGCCGTGTATCGCATGTATTCCGAGGAAGACGATTTCTTGATGCGTGTGCGCCTGGCGGGCTGGCGCACCGTGCGCTGCAGTGCACCCATCTGGCATGCCTCGGAACTGGCCTCCCGGCGGGTGCCCAGGCTCACGGCCTACCTGGCGATCCGCAACGGCGTGAGGTTGCGGTTGAAGTTTGGCCCCCGCCCGCTGCGATCCAGCCTCGGCTTCGCGCTGCGGGTGCTGGCCGGCATGCTCAATCCCAGCCGCCCGGTAGACCTGGTGAATTCCTACCAGCGCCGCCTCAAGCCCAGTGCCAACCCCCTGGTGAATCTGCCGATCCTGGCGGGTGCCTGCCTCTGGAATCTTCTGCATTTGCCGCAAACCCTGCGGATTGCCCGCCACAACCGCCTCGCTGCCTTGCAGGGCCGCGTGTAGCGATGTGTGGCCTGTTTGCCCAGTGGAGCGCGTCTGCCGTGGAGGTTGGCCCGGTGCTGGCGGCCCTGCGCAGCCGTGGTCCTGATGATCAAGGCGAGTGGCAGCACCCCGTGGCTGGCGGCCTGCTGCAGCTGCTGCACACCCGTTTGGCCATTCAAGACCTCACACCGGCAGGGCATCAGCCGATGCACAGCGCCGATGGGCGCTTCAGCATCGTGTTCAACGGCGAGATCTACAACGCCCCGGAGTTGCGCCAACTGCTGGAGCGCCACGGTGTTTGCTTCCGCTCCCACAGCGATACCGAGGTGTTGCTGGAAGGCTTTGCCCGTTGGGGTGTGGCGCTCTTTCCCCAGCTGAATGGCATCTTTGCCCTGGCCATCTGGGATGCCACGGGCCAGGAGCTCACCCTGGCCCGCGATCGCTTTGGGGTGAAGCCATTGCTGTGGATGCGCGGCCCCGAGGGTTGGGCGGTGGCCTCGGAACTCTCGGTGTTGCGGGCCGCTGGCTTGCCAGCCAGGCCGCGCCTGGATCGCCAGGCGCTGGAGCAGTTCTGGCAGTGGGGGGCCGTTCAGGCGCCACGCACCCTGGTGGCCGGAGTGGAGAGCCTGCCGGCAGGCCATTGGGCCCGCTGGCAGGCCCAAGGCCCCCCCCACCAGTGGCAGCTGCAGGGCTACATCAGCCTGCCCAGTGCTGGCTTCACCACCCACGATCTCAGCTATGGCGAGGCGGTGCAGGCCGTGGCGAGGGCCCTGGATCAGGCCGTGGGCCGCCAGATGCTGGCGGATGTGCCCGTGGGGGCTTTTCTCAGTGGTGGCCTGGATTCCGCGGCCCTGGTGGCCCTGATGATGGGCCGCAGCACCACCCCCGTGCGCACCTTCTCGCTCGGCTTTGCGCCGGAGGATCTCAGCCGCGGTGTGGTGGATGAGCGCAGCCTGGCGGCCTGCACCGCCCGCCATCTCGGCACGGAGCATCGGGAGGTGGTGGTGTCCAGGGCAGAGGTGCTGGATGCGCTCAACAACTTTGTTAACGCGATTGATCAACCCTCCGTGGATGGCCTCAACACGTTTCTGGTGGCCCGTGCCGCCCGTGCCCAGGGGCTCACGGTGGCGGTGTCGGGGTTGGGAGGCGATGAAGTGTTGGCCGGTTATCCCGTGTTTCAGCGGGCCTGGCGCTTCCAGAGCCACCCCCAGGCCACCAGTGTGGTGCTGGCAGGCCTCCCCTGGCGCCTGCTGCAACGGCTTGGCTGGGAGCACCAGCGCTTTGCCCTTGGCAGCACCGCTGCCCTGGCGGCCCATCGCCGCCTCCAGCGCGGGGCTGAGCCCTTTGGCGTTGGCCTTGAGCCTCAGGAGCTGGAGCTGGACCCTGTGGCCCAGATTTCCAGCCTGGAACTCCGCGGTTACATGGCCAATACCCTGCTGCGGGATACCGATGCGGTCACCATGCACCACGGGCTGGAGTTGCGGGTGCCGTTTCTGGATCACGATCTTGTGGATCTGCTGTTGCGGTTGCCTTCGGCATACAAAGTGATCCCCGGCCGCACGAAGCCCCTGCTCGTGGACGCCATGGCCGCGCACCTCCCAGAGGCGATTCAACAGGTTCCCAAGCGTGGGTTTGAACTCCCGCTGAGCCGCTGGTTGCTGGATCTTGAGGATCCGCCATTGGACTCTCGGCTGCTGGGTGATCCTTGGCCCAGCCGTGTGCTCAGGGCTCGCCGCCGCTACCAAGCTCGCCCCCATCGCTACCACGCCTGGTGGCAGTGGCAGGTGCTGGCCCGCTGGTTGGCGTCCTGGCCAGAGTTGTTGGCAACGGAGTGCTGTTGATGCTCACGCAGGGGCTGCATGTGGGCCGCCAGCTTTGGCGAAGCTTGGCCAAGGATCCCTACCTTCGGCTCGCCCAGACTGTAGAGAGGAACCGCTATAGCCATCTCTGGCAGAAGCAACGCACGGCGGAGCAAGCCAATGCCGCCATCGCGCAGATGCTGCGGAACCAGCAACCCTGCCTGGTGGGGCGGATCGGCCATACGGAAGGGCGCATTGTTGGGGAAGCCCTGTTTCGGCATGGCCGGTTTGGACGCTTAACCAACAAAGAAGCCCATCAATATTCCGGCATTTTCCCAGTAGTGCCCCCATTGCTTGCGCGCTTTGCCGAGATCTATGCGGCATCGATTGCCCAGGCAGATTTGCTGGGTTTTTGGCAAACCACATTTCAGGCCAGGTTGTTGGCTGAGTGCTATCCGAACCTTCCACTGGCTCCATTGCCCGCTCTCGAGCCCTATCTGCAGGCGCCTCCCTGGTCGGCCGCCCTGGAGGGGCGCCGCGTGCTGGTGGTGCATCCCTTTGCTGCCACGATTCTTCGGCAGTATTCCGTGAACCGTTCCAAGCTCTTTGCGAATCCCCAGATCTTGCCGGAGTTTGAACTCCAGGTGTTGGCCCCACCGCAAACGTTGGCACCGCTCACAGGTGGTTACAACACCTGGATTGAGGCTCGCGATCACCTGATCGAGAGGGTTCACCAGCACGAGTTCGATGTGGCCCTGTTGGGTTGCGGCGCCTATGGCCTGCCCCTGGGTGCCGCGATCAAGGAATCGGGCCGGCAGGCAATCCACCTCGGAGGTGCCCTTCAGGTGTTGTTTGGCATCCGTGGCCGGCGCTGGGAGCAGATGCCGGCTATGGCTGCGCTGATGAATGAGCACTGGATCAGAGCTTCCCAAGCGGAAACTCCTGTATCGGCGCCGTTAGTGGATGAGGGGTGTTATTGGTGATGGGATCGCTGCTGTGTTTTCTGGCAATCGCCTGTGGGCTGTCGGTTCAGGCACTCACGAGCCGGTCTTCAGCCCTCTGGCCTCGTATGCCCCTGGCGGCCCTGCTGGTAGTTGTTTATCTCTTCAGTGCGGCCGGTCTGCCTGGTTTTCTGGTGGCTGCAGTGCTGCTTACGGGCTTGGGTTTCGCAGTTGCTCTGTGGCGCTGGGGGGAATGTGATTCTGCCGCACTGAAGCTTGCATCTGGCCCGCTAGCTGTTGCCATTTTAGTGAGTGTTTATGTTGCCTTTCGGCCTTCCCTTCTGGAATATCCCGTTGATCACATCAACTACTGGCAGAGGCTGATGGAGGCTGCAGGCGCCGGCAGCTCCAATGCTTCAGCCTGCAGTATGGGCCACCTTTCCTCCTACGTGCCCTATTGCACGTTGTGGTTCAAGTTGGCGGCCGCCTGGCCAGTGTCGGGGCCTTGGTATGTGTCTGGCGCTTTTGCGCGGTTGGTTCATTGTGGTGAGCTGTTCCTGCTCAGTCTCACGCTGGTGCGCCTCTGGATGGTTCAGCAGGTCAAGCCTATGGCGGCAGCTGCCATGGTGGTGCTTGTGGTTGCCGGCACGGGATATCTCTACGATGCGTTTGTGATCAACCATGCTTTGCAGGGCTCCGTGCTGGCCGCTGCACTGCTGGTGGAGTGTACCGGTGTGTTGTGTTGGCTCCTGGGCCGATTCAGATGTTCCATCGCGCCCAAAGGTGACGCTCGGCTTGTGTTGGCCTGGTTTGGTCTGGCTGGTATCTATCTGCTGCTGGAGATCAAGTTGCATGGCCTGTTTGCACTGTTGATCCTGGTTTGGCTGTTGGTTGTTCCCGTGAACCTTGCGCTTTTGGCTTCTTTTGCCAGTGCTGCCGGCTGGTTGCGTCGTTCCTCCTTTTGGCTGCTGGGTTCCATCGCATTGGCGCTGACAGCATGCTTGTTTGTGGCTAAGGATGCAATCAGGATTGAGATTCCTCCCAATTTCGCTGGTGTGGCGATCCACTGGGTTGATCGTCTTGGTGTTGATGGGTGGGCGGATTGGGGCCCTGTGAGCTTTGTGCCTCGCACATCGGATACCAGGCCTGAAGCTCTGGCTGTCTTGGGCTTAATCGCAGCAGTTGGATTGATCGCAGCCTGCTTTAAGTCTTTGCGCCTGAGGCGTGAGCCTTGGGCTGATTACGCCGTCTTGTCGTCTCTCTATGTTGTCTCTATCCTTCTGGCTTATGTGTTGCCACCCTTCTCCAATCTGTTCCTGAAGCTCAATCCAGAATACTCTGGTCATATGCGCATGATGTGGGGAGCTTGCCTGGTTTCCCCTTTGCCTTGTTTGCTGTTTGCGCCGGCTCGTCGCTATTCCCGTATCGTGCTGATGGGCTCGCTCGCGGCATTGGCCGTGATTCTGTTGCCGATTCAATTCGGTTCAGGCCAACGACAGCAGCTTTTCTTCAGCAAAAGCCGCCACCTCGCAGTGCCAACCCCAGCATGGGCTGATCCCAGTCAGGTGGCTAGTGTGCTGGTGCCAGAGCTGGATCGCCTTTCGGGGTCAGAGTCACAGCGGCAAAGGGTTCGTGTGGTTGCTGATCCGATCGTTCGTTCTGCGCTCTATCCCTTTCGTTTCACTGCGGATCCGCCCTTGGGTCTTGGCGCAGATCGCTTCTTTCAGGTTTCTGCGCTCCCCCCGGATGTTTTGAATCCTTCACCTGTGTTGGGTGGTCTTGAGCCTGCCCGGTTCCCCATGGGGTTGCCCGAGCTGGTGATTCAGCAAGATTCTCGTGAGTGCTTTTATAGTGTGTATGCAGAGATGCAGGCCTATGATGCCTGTGTTGCCGCAGGCGCTTCAGGCTTCGAGGTGAATCGTTGGTCGCCCGATCTGCTGCGCCACCGTGGCTATGTTCTGGAATGGCAATCAGTCGCAGGCGATTATCGCATTTGGCGGCGTAAATGATCCTGAGTTTGCACCTGTAGTAAGATGGCCTTAAGGATGTTGTCGTTGAAGAGCCAATGAAAACCGCCCTGATCACCGGCATTACCGGCCAAGACGGTTCCTATCTGGCTGAGCTGCTGCTCGAGAAGGGTTATGTGGTTCACGGCATCAAGCGCCGGGCCAGCAGCTTCAACACGGCGCGTATTGATCACCTCTATCAGGATCCCCATGAAGAGGATCCACGCCTGGTGCTGCACTATGGCGATCTCACCGATTCCACCAACCTGATCCGCATCATCCAGCAGGTGCAGCCCGATGAGATCTACAACCTGGGCGCCCAGAGCCATGTGGCGGTGAGCTTTGAGGCGCCGGAATACACCGCCAACAGCGATGCCCTCGGCACGCTGCGTATCCTGGAGGCGGTACGCATGCTGGGCCTCACCGATAAAACCCGCATTTATCAGGCCAGTACCAGTGAGCTCTACGGTCTGGTGCAGGAGATCCCCCAGAAGGAAACCACGCCTTTTTATCCGCGAAGCCCCTATGCGGTGGCCAAGATGTATGGCTACTGGATTACGGTAAACTACCGCGAGGCCTATGGCATGTACGCCTGCAATGGCATCCTATTCAACCACGAATCACCGCGCCGGGGCGAAACCTTCGTAACACGCAAGATCACCCGTGGCCTCGCCCGCATTGATGCTGGCCTGGATCAGTGCCTTTATATGGGCAACCTCGATTCCCTGCGGGATTGGGGCCACGCGCGGGATTATGTGGAGATGCAATGGCGCATGCTCCAGCAGGAGCAACCTGAGGATTTCGTGATTGCTACGGGCCGCCAGGAGAGCGTGCGTCGCTTCATCGAACTCACGGCGGCTGAGCTGGGATGGGGCCCCATCCAGTGGCAGGGCAGTGGCCTTGAGGAAACGGGCCTCCGCAGCGATACCGGTGCCGTGGTGGTGCGGATCGATCCCCGCTACTTCCGTCCGGCCGAGGTGGAAACCCTGCTCGGGGATCCCACCAAGGCACGCGAAAAACTGGGCTGGACGCCCACCACCACCCTCGAGGAACTGGTGGCTGAGATGGTTGCCGCCGATAAGGAGGAAGCCGCCAAGGAAGCCCTGCTGCGCCGCAAGGGCTTTGCCGTGGTGGGCTCCATGGAGAACCCCCCCACCAATCCCGGCGCCGTGGCCGCCGCCCGCAACGGGGGCCAGGGGTGATGGCCAGTCCATCGGCTTTGATCAAGCCCGCCCAGCGCATCTTCGTGGCAGGTCACCGCGGCATGGCCGGCAGCGCCATCTGCCGTGCCCTGCAGGCCCGGGGCTACCAGCAGCTGCTCACCGCCAGCCGCTCGGAGTTGGATCTGCTCGATCCCCAGGCCGTGCAGCGCTGGTTTGCGCAGCACCGGCCCGAGGTGGTGGTGCTGGCGGCCGCCAAGGTGGGCGGCATTCACGCCAACGCCACCTATCCCGCCGATTTCCTGCTGGAGAATCTCAAGATTCAGCAGCACGTGATCGAAAACGCCTGGCGCCACGGCACCCGGCGCCTGTTGTTCCTGGGTAGCAGCTGCATTTATCCGAAGTTTGCGCACCAGCCGATCCGCGAAGAAGCCCTGCTCACCGGTGCCCTGGAGCCCACCAATGAGTGGTACGCCATCGCCAAGATCACCGGCATCCAGCTCTGTGCGGCCTTGCGTCAGCAGCACGACTTCGATGCCATCAGCTTGATGCCCACGAACTTGTATGGCCCGGGCGATAACTATCACCCCACCAACAGCCATGTGCTGCCGGCCTTGATCCGCCGCTTCCATGAGGCCGCCGAGCGCGGTGATGCCAGCGTGAGCTGCTGGGGCACCGGCAGCCCCCTGCGGGAATTCCTGCATGTGGATGATCTGGGCGAGGCCTGCGTGTTCGCCCTCGAGCACTGGGATCCCGCTGCAGTTGATGCTCCCCGTAACGACCAGGGCGAGCCGCTCACCCACCTCAACGTGGGCACGGGCCTGGATCTCAGCATCCGCCAGCTCGCCGAGGCCGTGGCCGAGGCCACCGGCTTTCAGGGTGAGATCCACTGGGATGCCAGCAAGCCTGATGGCACCCCGAAGAAGCAGCTGGATGTGAGCCGCCTGGCCTCCCTCGGCTGGCAGGCCAGGATCCCCCTGGCCGAGGGGCTGCGCAGCACCGTGGCCCTGTTTCGCGAGCAGTTGGATCATCAGCTCGTACGCTTGGGCTGAAGATGAGTTGGATGTTGAAGCAACAAGGGCGTTATCCACGCCGGTTGGCCATGGCTACACGGTTGGCGAAGGAGGTGCTCCGCGATCGCTTGCGTCGTTACTGGGGAATCAATGGCCTCGACCGTCGTTTGGCTCAGTTAATGCCTTATCGCGATGGTTACTACGTTGAGCTCGGAGCCAATGACGGACGTAGTCAGTCGAACACCTTTCACTTTGAACGTCATAAAGGCTGGCGTGGACTGCTGGTGGAGCCATCTCCAACGGCATTTCAGCACTGTGTGATGACCCGATCACCTCGCAACTGCATTGTTTGTGCCTGTTGTGTGGAGCCGGAGCTGGCTGGCGAGTTGATCCCCATGGAGTATTTCAATCTGATGACGACCCGCACAGATCGAAACCCCGATCAGGATCTTGCCACTGCTTTGCCGCAACTCAGGCAAAATATTGGTGGTGAGCCCGATCTTTCTTTTCGTTTTGGCTCGGAAGGCCGCACTCTCACCGAGCTCCTCGATGCCGCCGGGGCCCCGCGCTTGATTGACTTTTTGTCTTTGGATGTTGAGGGAAATGAGATCAATGTATTGCGAAGCTTGGATTTCTCGAGATATAAGTTTCGATACCTTTTGATTGAGTCTCGTCGTCTCGATGCCGTATCAGAGCACTTACTCAAGAATGGTTATCATCTTGCTGAGCGCCTTTCGCACCATGATTACCTCTTCTCGCCTGGCTAGGCGCCATGGCCTCTTCAGGCTCCTTTTCTCTAGGGCCTCTTGAGCATGGCCGTTTCGTTCTTCCGGCGTTCTGACCTGGCCTGCTGATGCCCGCTTCCCCCATGCGCAATCTGATCACCGGTGGTGCCGGTTTTGTGGGCTCCCATCTGGTGGATCGGCTGATGGAAGCCGGCGAGGAGGTGCTCTGCCTCGATAACTACTTCACCGGTCGCAAGGTCAACATCGAGCGTTGGATCGGCCATCCGCGCTTTGAGTTGATCCGTCACGACGTGACCGATCCGATTCGCCTGGAGGTGGATCGCATCTGGCACCTGGCCTGCCCGGCTTCGCCGGTGCACTACCAGCACAACCCGATCAAAACGGCCAAAACCAGCTTCCTGGGCACGTACAACATGCTCGGTCTGGCTCGCCGGGTGGGAGCACGCCTCCTGCTGGCCAGCACCAGCGAGGTGTATGGCGATCCAGAGGTGCACCCCCAGCACGAGAGCTACCGCGGCTGCGTGAACACCATCGGCATCCGCAGCTGTTACGACGAGGGCAAGCGCATCGCCGAAACCCTCTGTTTCGATTACCAGCGCATGCATGGCGTGGAGATCCGCGTGGTGCGCATCTTCAACACCTACGGCCCGCGCATGCTCCCCGATGACGGCCGCGTGGTGAGCAATTTCATTGTGCAGGCCCTGCGCGGTGAACCCCTCACCCTCTATGGCGATGGCTCCCAAACCCGCTCCTTCTGCTACGTGGATGATCTGGTGGAGGGCCTGATCCGGCTGATGAACGGTTTCCACACCGGCCCGATCAACATCGGCAATCCCGGCGAGTTCACGATTCGCCAGCTGGCCGAACGCGTGCGCGCCAAAATCAACCCCAACCTCGAACTGATAACCAGGCCCCTACCTCAAGACGATCCCCTGCAGCGGCAGCCGGTGATCGACCTGGCACGCCAGGAATTGGCTTGGCAGCCCACCGTGGCGCTCGATCAGGGCCTCGATGCCACCATCGCCTACTTCCGCGAGGCGATCGCATGAGCATTCGCACCATCTGCTGCATCGGTGCGGGCTATGTGGGCGGGCCCACCATGGCGGTGATCGCCGATCGCTGCCCGCAGATCCAGGTCACCGTGGTGGATCTCAACGAGGCCCGCATTGCTGCCTGGAATGATCCCGATCTCAGCCGTCTGCCGGTGTATGAGCCGGGGCTGGATGCGGTGGTGGGCCGCTGCCGCGGCCGCAACCTGCATTTCTCCACAGCGGTGGAGCTCGCCATTGCCGCTGCAGACATGGTGTTCCTCTCGGTGAACACCCCCACCAAAACCAAGGGGGTAGGAGCCGGCCAGGCCAGCGACCTGCGCTGGATCGAGGCCTCCGCCCGCCTGGTGGCCGCCTGTGCCCAGGGCCACACGATCGTGGTGGAGAAGAGCACCCTGCCGGTGCGCACCGCCGAAACCGTGAAGGCCATCCTGGCGGCGGCCCAGGGGGAGGGTGCTGGAGCCGCCCAGCCCAAAACCTTCGCCGTGCTCTCCAACCCCGAGTTCCTGGCGGAGGGCACCGCCATCACCGATCTCGAACACCCCGATCGGGTGCTGATCGGCGGCGAGGATCCTGCCGCCATCGAGGCCCTGGCCGGCATCTATGCCCAGTGGGTGGCACCCCACAACATTCTGCGCACCAACCTCTGGAGCTCCGAGCTCTCCAAGCTCACCGCCAACGCCTTCCTGGCCCAGCGCATCAGCTCGATCAATTCCATCGCATCCCTGTGCGAGGCCACCGGCGCCGATGTGCAGGAGGTGGCGCGCGCCATCGGTGCCGATAGCCGCATCGGCTCCAAGTTCCTCAAGGCTGGCCCGGGCTTCGGTGGCAGCTGCTTCCAGAAGGACATCCTCAACCTGGTGTATCTCTGTGGCCACTACGGCCTGCAGCAGGTGGCGGCCTACTGGCAGAGCGTGGTGGAGCTCAACAGCTGGCAGCAGCACCGCATTGCCCGCCTGGTGGTGCAGCGCCTGTTCGGCACCCTCACGGGCAAGCGCATCGCCGTGCTGGGCTTCGCCTTCAAGGCCGACACCAACGACACCCGCGAGGCCCCGGCGATCCGCATCTGCCACGACCTGCTGGAGGAGGGCGCCCAGCTCGCCATTTACGACCCCAAGGTGAGCGAATCTCAGATCCAGGCCGACCTGGGCGAGGCCAGCTGGCAGCGCAGCGGATCGGTGCTGGAGGCGGCCCGCGGCGCCGATGCCCTGCTGGTGCTCACCGAGTGGGCCGAGTTCCGCCAGCTGCCTTGGGCTGAATTAGCCGCGGCGATGCGCAAGCCGGCCTGGCTGTTCGATGCCCGCGCCATCACCGATGGCCCAGCCGCTCGCACCGCCGGCCTCAACGTGTGGACCGTGGGCCAGGGTTAGCCCGTGAGCCCCACTGCTTCCATCCTGATCACCGGAGCCGCCGGCTTCATCGGTGCGGAGGTGGCCCTGCGGCTGCTGCAGCGCGGCGAGCGGGTGATCGGGATCGACAACCTCAATGGCTACTACAACCCTGCTCTGAAACGGGCCCGGCTGGAGCGCATCGCCGCCCAGGTGGCCTCAGGTCCCACCGTCTCTGCCGCCTGGCAGTTTCAGCCAGTGGATGTGGCGGATGGTGAGACCATCACCGAGCTGTTCCAGCAGGCCCGCCCGCGGGCCGTGGTGCATCTCGCCGCCCAGGCGGGGGTGCGCTACTCGCTGGAGAATCCGGCCGCCTACATCCAGAGCAATCTGGTGGGCTTCGGCCACATCCTGGAGGGCTGCCGCCACCACGGCGTGGAGCACCTGGTGTATGCCTCCAGCAGTTCGGTGTATGGCGGCAACCGCCAGCTGCCCTTTTCCGAGCAACAGGCCGTGAATCACCCGGTGAGCCTCTATGCGGCCACCAAGAAGGCAGGCGAGCTCATGGCCCACACCTACAGCCACCTCTATGGCCTGCCTGCCACGGGGCTGCGCTTCTTCACCGTGTACGGGCCCTGGGGCCGGCCCGACATGGCGCCCATGCTGTTCGCCCGGGCGATCCTGGCCGGGGAGCCGATCCAGGTGTTCAACCACGGCCGCATGCAGCGGGATTTCACCGATATCCACGACATCGTGGAGGGCGTGATCCGCTGTCTCGACAAGCCGGCCACCCCCGATCCGGACTTCGATCCCCTGCACCCCAACCCCGCCACCGCGGCCGTGCCGCACCGGTTGTTCAATATCGGCAATGCCCAGCCCACCGAGCTGCTGCGCTTCATTGAGCTGCTGGAGCAGGCCTTGGGTCGCACCGCCATCAAGCAGTTCCAGCCCATGCAGCCCGGCGATGTGCAGGCCACGGCGGCGGACACTTCAGCCCTGCAGGCCTGGGTGGGCTTTCGGCCGAATACCTCGCTGGAAGCTGGCCTGGAGCGCTTTGCCACTTGGGTGCGGGCCTATCCCCAGTTTGTGGCGGCCAGCTGAACGGTATCCATAAAAAGAGCCCCGCCGCTGGGGCGAGGCTGCACGGCCAGCTGATCTGCAGCAGAGGCGAAGAATCAGGCGGAACCAACGCCGGTGTAAGCGCCGTAGAAGAACAGGCCCACCACAAAGATCACAGCCATGCCACCGGCCGTGGCCACCAGCCACAGGGGTAGAACACCTTCGGTCCAGCGGGACCGCCAAGCCACAGCAGGGCGACCGTCGGGAAGGCGATCGGGGATCCGGCCGTCAGGCAGATTTGATTTTTTGCCGCTCATCGCAGGTGCTCCCGGTCAGTTGAAGAAGTAGCTGGAGAACAGGATGCCGGTCACGAACACAAACAGCAGCCCCAGGTAGAGGCTGGTGCGGTTGAGTTCAACCGGCAGGTTGTTGGGGTTGGGGTTGCGTTGCATGGCTGCAGACCTCAGCGACGAATGAACTGCATCGCGGCCAGGGCACCCAGGAAAAACACCGTGGGAATGCCGAGGGCGTGCAAAGACAGCCACCGGACCGTGAAGATCGGGTAGTTGCGGGGCGTGGTGGAGGCGGGAGACTGAGTCATGGCTTATTTCAGGCGCTGGTCAAGCGAGCTCTTGGCGTCGTAGCGCTGGCTCACGACAGGGGCCTTGGAGTCCTGAGCCTGGAAATAGGCATCAGGACGCGGCGTGCCGAAGGCGTCATACGCCAGGCCCGTGGACACGAACAGGAAGCCCGCCAGGAAGATCGCCGGCAGGGTCACGGCATGGATCACCCAGTAACGGATGCTCGTGATGATTTCGAAGAACGGGCGTTCCCCAGTAGAGCCGGCAGCCATAGCAGCGAGCGTTCAGCTGGTCGATCCTAAGGGCGCGCTGGTGGCCGCCGGGAGCGGCCAGCCAGCTTGGTTACAGAGGGAAAGGTGCTCAGCCCATCCAGCGCAGCAGCGAGCCCCGCTCGCCGAGGGCAAAGCCCTTGCCATCGGCCAGGAAGGCGATGCGGGTGAAGTTGGTGGGCTGCTGGGCGCCCACGGGGTCCTTCTGCCAGCTCTTGCCGCCATCACCGCTGGTGAGCAGGGTGCCGCTGCCGCCGCCGGTCCAGATCCTGCCGCTGGGATCCCAGGCCATATCGAGATAGCCATAGCCATTGGTGATGGGGATCACCGGCTTACCCCAGTCCTCGGGGTTGCTGGCATCCGGGTTGAAGCGCAGCTGGGCGCCACGGGTGAGCATCCACAGGCTGTTGTCGGGCTGGAAGCCCATCGATTGCACCCGCTGGCTGCTTACCCGCTGGTGCGGTGTCCACACGGGGTCGCCGGGGGCCCAGGTGGCAAAGAAGTTGCCCAGGCTGCTCACGCTCACGTACTGGCCATCGGGGCCGCGGCGCAGATCGCGCACGGCGCCGGCCGCATCGCTCACGTCCGCCTGCCAGGAGTTGCCGCCATCGGCGGTGCGGTAGATGGCGCCCACGTTGGTGGCCAGCTCGGCGCTGTTGCGCTCGAGGGCGGTGATCAGATAGGGCTCACCGGGCAGCTTGGTGTCGAGGAACAGGCGGCTCCAGTTCTGGCCGCCATCGGTGCTGTGCAGCAGCAGGCCCGGCTGGCCGGCGATCCAGCCTTCATCGCCGTTGAAGTCCACGCTGATCAGGCGGAAGTTTTCCTCCAGCGGCAGCTCCAGCGCCCGCTCCTGCCAGGAGGCTCCGCCATCGTTGGTTTCCAGGATCAGGCGGTTGCTGCCCACCAGGAAGCCGTGCTGGCTGTCGGTGAAGGCCAGATCCAGGGGGTTGGATTTGGTGTGAATGTCCACCGGCTGCCAGGGGCTGGTGGCGGCTGTGGGCAGGCCCGTGGTCACACAGCCGCCCAGGCCGAAGGCCAGGACCACGGTGAGCACGAGCGCGCTCAGGGAGGAGGCGAGGCGGTTCATGCTCAGCGCAGGGAATAAAGAGAGAGGAAGAAGGCGAAGGCCAGGGCGAAGCCGCCGAAGATCAGCACGTTTTTCTGGCCGGGGGTGAGGGTGTTCACCCCGAGCCCGTATCCGAGATTCTCCTCGAAGCCGCTGGGCTTGTTGCGGGGGCCGATGTCCTTGAAGGCGCCCACCTTGCTGCGGCAGACCGGGCAGCGGAAGCTGGCGGGATCCAGGCCACTGAAGGGCGTGCCAGGGGCAATCGCCAGCTTCTTCACCCCTTCATCGGGGTCGTACACAAAGCCGCAGCTGCGGCACTCGAAGCGGTGAGTATCGGGATCGTCCACGGGCGCCACGTCCGCAGCGGGCGCCTCGCTGGCGGCCTCCGGCTCGGCTGGGGGCGCCTGGTGCTGCTGGTGCTCCTCGCTCACGGCGGGCTGGCGGCTGGGTGGACTCTAAGGAGAGCCCTTGCGGGGGCGGGAGCCAGAGGCGGGCGGGGCTGGCCCAGGGGCTGGCCAGTGGTGTGTCGCCAGGGCCTCCGGAGTTCTGTACAGCCTGTACAGAATTCAGGAGCGTGCCGCGGGCGAGTGGCCGGCGGACGCCAACCCAGGCTCCGGCCGCGGATGCCAGACTGCGACCAGGTTGGGCTGCCTTTGCCCGTGTTCGTTCTCTCTGGCTACGACGCCTTCCTCGGCTTCCTGCTGATTTCGGCGGCAGTGCCCGTGCTGGCACTGGTTACCAACAAGTTGCTGGCGCCCAAGTCGCGCACGGGCGAGCGGGATCTCACCTACGAATCGGGCATGGAGCCCATCGGCGGTGCCTGGATCCAGTTCAACATCCGCTACTACATGTTTGCGCTGGTCTTCGTGATCTTCGACGTGGAGACCGTGTTCCTCTATCCCTGGGCCGTGGCCTTCCACCGGCTGGGCCTGCTGGCCTTCATCGAGGCGCTGGTGTTCATTTCCATCCTCGTGGTGGCCCTGGCCTATGCCTGGCGCAAGGGCGCCCTCGAGTGGAGCTGATCTGGAGCTGTAACGCCGCATCCAACCCATGACAATCACCCCTTCCTCCAGCTCCGGCATGGCCGAGGCCCTCTCGATCGGAGCCCTCAAGGATCTCCGTGCCGCCAGCTGCAACCCCATTGGTGCTCCGGCCGTTACCTCGGACCTGTCCGAGAACGTGATCCTCACCACCCTGGACGACCTGCACAACTGGGCGCGGCTCAGCAGCCTCTGGCCGCTGCTCTATGGCACCGCCTGCTGCTTCATTGAGTTCGCGGCTCTGATCGGCTCCCGCTTCGATTTCGACCGCTTCGGCCTGGTGCCCCGCTCCAGCCCTCGCCAGGCGGACCTGCTGATCGTGGCCGGCACCGTGACCATGAAGATGGCCCCGGCCTTAGTGCGGCTCTACGAGCAGATGCCGGAGCCCAAGTACGTGATCGCCATGGGGGCCTGCACCATCACCGGTGGCATGTTCTCCGCCGACTCCACTACGGCGGTGCGCGGCGTCGACAAGCTGATCCCCGTGGACCTCTACCTGCCCGGCTGCCCGCCACGGCCTGAAGCGATCTTTGATGCGGTGATCAAGCTGCGCAAGAAGGTGGGCAACGAGGCCCTGGCCGAGCGCGGCAACGTTCAGCAAATCCACCGCTACTGCACGGTTTCCCACCAGATGAAGGCCGTGGAGCCCATCGTGAACGGCCAATATCTGCGGGCGGCCACCCAGCAAGCCGCCTTCGCCGCCGCTGCTGGGCTCCCCGTGGCCGCTGCTGAGCCCGCTGTCGCCGAGCCCGCCGCGATTCCTGCCAACACCAACACCAACGCCAGTGCCTGAGGACGTGATGTCTGAGGAAACCCCCGCTTCCACCCCCAACCTGGCCCCCGCCGGAGCCGTGAGCCAGTGGCTCAGCAGCCAGGGTTTTGAGCATGAAGTGCTGGAGGCTGATCACCTGGGCGTTGAAGTGGTGGGCGTTGAGCCGGCCTTCCTGCCGGTGATCGCCGCAGCTCTCAAGGCCACCGGGTTCGACTACCTGCAATGCCAGGGCGGCTACGACGAAGGCCCCGGCGGACGGCTGGTGAGCTTCTATCACCTGGTGAAGCTCGGAGCGCTGGTGGATCAATCCACCGGCAGCCAGCGCCTGCCCGCTGAACTGAAGCCTGAGGAAGTGCGCCTCAAGGTGTTCCTGGCCCGTGATGGCAACCTCACCATCCCCAGCCTCTATGGGCTGTTCCGGGGTGCGGATTGGTCGGAGCGCGAAACCTACGACATGTTCGGCATCACCTACGAGGGCCATCCCCATCCCAAGCGGCTCTTGATGCCTGAGGACTGGACAGGCTTCCCCCTGCGCAAGGACTATGTGCAGCCGGACTTCTACGAAATGCAGGACGCTTACTGAGCTCGTCCTACTGAGCCACCCCTACTGGCCCTGGCTGCGCCGATGCCGCTTGTAGTAGCGCATTACCGCAAGCGCCACACTGCGGGGATCGTGGCGCAGGGTGGCACTGGGCCGCGCTCCCTGTAGCGGGGCCTGCATCACCTCATAGCCCTGGGCGCGGAGCTTGCGGCTGTCGCAGCTCACCGGGTCGGCCCCCCGTTGGCGGTAGAGCTCCAGCAGGGGTGAAGAACCCAGGTTTTCCTGGGCCAGCACGGCCGTGAACAGGCGCTGCTGGATGCCCAGGCTGGCTAGTTGGGATTCAATGGCCCGCAGATGGCCCTCCACATCCAGCCCATCGGTTTCGCCCGGCTGGGTCATCAGGTTGCAGATGTACAGCCGCGGGGCCTTGCTGCGGCTGATGGCACTCACCAGCTCGGGCACCAGCAGGTTGGGCAGCAGGGAGGTGTAGAGGCTGCCGGGGCCCAGCACGATCAGCTCGGCGTTGGCGATCGCCTCCAGGGCCCGGGGCAGGGCTGGGGGCCGCTCTGGAGTGCAGCCCAGCCGCACGATCGGGCTGGGGGCGTTGCCGATCTGGGATTCGCCTTCAATGCGGCTGCCATCCTCCAGTTCGGCCCAGAGCTTCACATCGGCGTTGGTGGCGGGCACCACCTGGCCCTGCACCGCCAGCACGCGGCTGCTGGCGGTGATGGCCGATTCCAGGCTGCCGGTGATGGCGGTGAGCGCCGAGAGAAACAGATTGCCGAAGCTGTGGCCCTCCAGGCCTGTGCCGGCGCGGAAGCGGTATTGGAACAGGCGGGTGAGCAGCGGTTCCTCGGTGGCCAGGGCAGCCAGGCAGTTGCGGATGTCGCCTGGGGGCAGCACCCCCAGCTCGCGGCGCAGCACCCCGGAGCTGCCGCCGTCGTCCGCCACGGTCACGATGGCGGTGAGGTTGCTGCTGTAGCGCTTCAGGCCACTGAGCAGGGTGGAGAGGCCCGTGCCGCCGCCGATGGCCACGATGGCCGGCCCGCGGTTCAGGCGGCGTTTGGCCACCAGTGCATCCACCAGCACCGTGTCCTTTTCAGGGGCCAGCGCTTTTTGGATGGAGCCAAAGCTGCGGCTCTGGCCCAGCCACACCATGCCGCCACCGATCAGCAGCACCAGCGGCCCGGTGATCTCGCGGGGCAGCACCTTGGTGAGGTTCTGCAGCAGCCACTTCACCGACTCCAGCATCCAGTAGATGGGCTGCAGGTCGGCCCACACCGCGGCTCCCAGCAGGGCCAGCAGCAGCCCCAGGCCGGAGGTGAGCATCCAGCGCTTCACCACCAGGCCGGGCTGCAGCCAGCGAGCAGCCCGCCGGGAACGGCTCATCAGATCCTGTTGGCGTAGATCACCCCGCCCAACCCAGCTGGGTCGTCGCTTGCGGATCAGGCGAGGTCGGCGCATCGAGCAGCTGGAGTGATGAAACTGTACGGAGAAACCGTCAAGATGACCGGGCTCGCAGCCATCAGCTCGGTGCTTTCCTCCCCACCTTCTGGGTTTCAGCCGCCTGTGGCCCAGCTGGACGATGTCAGCGTTCGCTGGGGCAGCAAGACCGTGCTCGAAAACGTTCACCTGGAGCTTGAACCCGGCGAACGTCTGGCGGTGGTCGGACCCTCCGGCGCTGGTAAGTCCACGATCCTGCGCCTGCTGGCGGGGCTGCTGCTGCCCAGCAGCGGCGAGCTGAAGATCCACGGCGTGCCCCAGCAGTACCTGCGCCTCGACCAGCGCCACCCCCCCGATGTGCGGCTGGTGTTTCAGAACCCAGCCTTGCTGGCTTCGCTCACCGTGCGCGAGAACGTGGGCTTTCTGCTCTATCGCTACAGCCGCCTGCCGGAGCGGGAGATACGCGAGCGGGTGAGCCGGGCGCTGGAGGCCGTGGGCCTTTACGACATTGAGGACCTCCTGCCCGGTGAACTCAGTGGGGGCATGCAGAAGCGGGTGAGTTTCGCCCGGGCGGTGATCGAAGATCCCAGCCAGCCGCCTGGCCAGGTGCCGTTGCTGTTGTTTGATGAGCCCACCGCCGGCCTGGACCCTGTGGCCTGCACCCGCATCGAAGATCTGATCGTGCGCACCTCCGAGCTGGCGGGAGGTTCATCGGTGGTGGTGAGCCATGTGATGAGCACGATCCTGCGGTCGGCAGATCGCGTGGTGTTGCTCTACGACGGGCTGTTTCGCTGGCATGGCACCATCCACGACTTTCAGATCACCGACAATCCCTATGTGCTCCAGTTCCGTACCGCTAGCCTGAACGGCCCGATGCAGCCCGCGGAGCTCTAAATCCATGCGCCGCAGTGTGCGAGAGGCCATCGTGGGATTCACCCTGTTGGCGGCCCTGGCTGGCGCCGGCGGCTTGTGGTTCTGGTTGAAGGGCATTTCGATCGGCAAGGCCCAGTGGCGCGTTCAGGTGCGCTTCCCCGATGCCGCTGGGTTGGCCGAGCGTTCTGCTGTTACCTACCGGGGCGTGGTGGTGGGCACGGTGCGCTCGATCAAGGCCACCTCCTCGGCGGTGGTGGCGGAACTGGAGATCAGCGATCCCAACCTGCAGATCCCTCGCCCGGTGCTGGCGCAGGTGGAGGAAGCCTCCCTGCTGGGCGGAGATGCGGTGGTGGCGTTGCTGAGCCCCCTGCGCCCCCTGCCCAAGGGCACCCCTGGCCCCCTGGAGCCCAACTGCAACAACCGCCTCACCCTCTGCCCCGGCAGTGCACTGGAGGGTCAGAGCGCCGCCACGATCACCAGCGTTACCGCCACCATGCAGAAGCTGCTGGATCAGGCCGATCGCGAAAAATTGCTGCCGCTGCTGGCCCAAACCACCCGCAGCTTCGACACCACCTCGAAGGAGGCCGGCAAATTCCTGGTGGATGGTCAGCAGTTGCTGGCCGATCTCAAGCAGGCCGTGCGTCAGGCCCAGCCCACCCTCGACAACCTCAACGCCTCCACGGCCCACGTGCGCAACCTCACGGCCGCGCTGGATAACCCCAAAACGGTGTCTGAACTCAAGACCACCGTCACCAATGCGGAGCGGCTCACTGCCCGCTGGGATGCGGTTGGTGGAGATGTGAACAAGCTCACCGGAGATCCGCAGTTCATGGATGGCATGCGCAGCGTGACCATCGGCCTGGGCAAGTTCTTCGATGAGCTCTACCCCGCCCAGAAGCGCTAGTTGGCCCCGCGGCGTCACACAGCGTTGATCGCCTCCATGGCAATGGCGGCGATGGCCTGATCACTGGCCTTGGGCAGCTGCACATACTTGCCGCCGGCCGCATCGGCCAGGTCTTTGCCCATGCCACTGCCGATGAATTTGCGCTCGGTATCGATCACCAGCAGCTTGATGCCCAGGGCCCGGTAGCGGCTGGCCACCTGCTTCACCTCTTCTTTGAGGTCCACGGGTTCCTCGCCCTCCAGTTCCGGTTGCCCCAGGGAACGCGAGAGCGGCACGTTGCCGCGGCCATCGGTGATGGCCACCACCACCACCTGGCCCAGGTCGCCGGTGGCGAGGGCATTGGCGCCCACGCGGGCGGCCTGGCTGAGGCCGTGGGCTAGGGGAGAGCCGCCGCCGCAGGGCATTGATTCCAGTCGCCGGCGGGCGGCGGTGATCGAGCGGGTGGGGGGCAGCAGCACCTCGGCCTGCTCGCCGCGGAAGGGAATCAGGGCGACTTCGTCGCGGTTTTCGTAGGCCTCCGTGAGCAGCCGGATCACGGCGCCCTTGGCGCTTTGCATGCGGTTGAGGGCCATCGAGCCGCTGGCATCCACCAGGAAGATCACCAGGGCGCCGGCCTTGCGCTGCAGCTGTTTGGCCCGCAGGTCGCCGTCTTCCACGATCACCTTGCGGTGTGGTTCGCGTTCCCGGCGCGACTTCTGATACGGCGCAGCGGCCCGCAGGGTGGCATCCACGGCGATGCGCTTCACGGGGCCGCGGGGCAGCATCGGCTTCACGTAGCGGCCGCGGGAATCGCTGAACACCACGGCGCGGCTGCCGCTGCCGCCGGTCTTGGCCTTGGCGGAGGAGAACAGCAGCAGGTCGGGGTCGATGGCGATGGCCTCCGGATCGAGCAGGAACTCCTCCGGGATGGAGGGGGGCGCCTGGTCTTCGGGAGTGTCGTCCTCTTCGTCCTTGTCGTCCTGCTCTTCCGGTTCGTCGGGCTCCTGCTCGTTGTCTGGCGCCTCGGGTTCCTCCGGCTGCTGCTCGCCCTGGGGCGGTGGCGGCGGCGGTGGTTCCATGGGTTGGTCGGGATCCGGCGGCGGCAGCTGCAGGGCCCGCGGGGCGATCACCAGGCGCACGGCTACCTGGAGGTCGTCGGCGTCCACCTTGTCGCGGCCGCTCAGGGCTGCATGGGCGCGGGCCACCCGCACGGCATAGAGCTCGGATCGGTGGCCTTCCACTCCGCCGCGCAGGGCCTCGTTCACCAGGTAAGCGATCTGCTCCCGCGCGATCTGCACATCCGGCAGCCACTGGCGCGCCAGCAGCAGCTGGGTGGCCAGGGCGTCTGTGTCCTCCTGCCAGGTTTGCCGGAACTGCTCGCTCGATTCCGCCTGGGCCATGGCCGAGCGGGTGATCTCCACCCGCTGATCCAGCTCGAGCACCTGATTGGCGCTGAGGGCAATGGCGAAGCGATCCAGCAGGTGATCGCGCACGGCCCCCTCCTCAGGGTTGTAGGTGGCGATCAGCAGGCAGCGGCAGGGGTGGCTGAGGCTCAGGCCCTCGCGTTCCACGCGGTTCTCGCCGGAGCCCACCGCCGCCAGCAGCAGGTTGGTGACGTTGTCGTCCAGCAGGTTGAGCTCGTCCACGTAGAGCACGCCGCGGTGGGCTTCTGCCAGCAGTCCGGGTTGGAACACGGCCTGGCCACTGGCCAGGGAGGCAGTGACGTCCACCGAGCCCACCAGCCGGTCCTCGGTGATGCCCAGGGGCACCTGCACGAAGGGGGCTGGGATCACCCGGGTGGGCAGCAGGGCGCTGGCATCGCTGCCGGTGGGGTCGGCCCCCAGCTCGGTGAGGCGGCTACGCGTGCTGTCGTCCCAGTCTTCCGGGCTGCGCGGATCCTGGTTGAGGCTGGTGCTGGGGCTGTTGCCCAGATCGAGCACATCGATGGGGGGCAACAGGGCATGCAGCCCCCGCGCCAGCACCGATTTGCCCGTGCCACGGCCGCCCGCAATCACCACGCCACCGAGGCCTGGGTCCACGGCGGCCAGCAGCAGCGCAAGCTTCAGGGTGCCATGGCCCGTGATCGCCGCCAGCGGGAATGCTCTAGACGCGATATCGCTGCTGGTGGCGGTGGCGCTGGGCGTCGATCCGCTTGCAAGCATGGGGAGGCCCGGGTCCGATTCACGTGGTTGCCAGTCTCGCTGATCAGACCGGCGGCAGCGCCACGCCGACCCTGGCCATCGCCCTCGGCGCCAACCTGCCCGGCCCCGCTGGCAGCCCGGTGGCCACCCTGATCGCCGTGCGGCCCCTAGTAGGGGGTCGCGTGCAGCGTTGGAGCCAGAGCCTGCTGCCCCCAGCGGACCCGGTTGGCTTCCGCTGGTCGCCGCTGTTTGAAACCGAACCCGTAGGCGGCCCCCCCGGCCAACCCAACTATGTGAACGCCGTTCTGCTGGTGGATGGCCTCACCACTCCCCGCAGGGGGGCAGAGGCCGCCGCAGAGGCCCTGCTGGACCACTTGCAGGAGCTGGAGCAGCAATTTGGTCGGGAGCGCCACGAACGCTGGGGCCCCCGCAGCCTCGATCTCGATCTGCTCTGGTGGGGTGATCTGCGCTGCCACACCCCCCGGTTGCAACTGCCGCATCCCCTCTGGCAGCAGCGGAACTTCGTGCTGGCACCCCTGGCGGCGCTCGGTGAGGCCCCTGGGCCGCCAGGGGTGGTGGCGCTCGCCGGCCGACCCGGCTGGCCTGAGCCGCTGTAGGCCGAGGCGCTCACCAGAAAACCCGAGCCCCCAGCAGGGCCAGGCCTGAATCCACGCTGATCAGTTGCAGATCCTCCAGCTCAGCCTGGGCCACCAACAGCGCATCCCATGGATCCACCTGGAAGTGGGCAGCCCTGCCAGCCCGCTGCAGGTGGTTGGGCCACACCGGCAAATAATCGAGGCCATCAGCCTCCAGCAACTGGGGGAAGCGCGCCAGAGCCATCTCCAAACCCGGCAACTGGCCTGCCCTGTAGGCCGCTGCCAACTCAAACCAACTGGCGCCACTCACCACCACCCGCTGGGCGGGATCGCGCAATACCTCCTGCACCGGCTCCGACAGCAACCCGGGGGAACACCACCACCACTGCAAGGCATGGGTGTCGAGCAGAAAGCCCGAGGCCATGGGCGCCTTGCTCATGCTTGAGGGATGGGGCATGGCCGCATCAACCGAGCCCCGGGCACCAGGCCGTAGGGATCCACCCCGATGCCCTCCTGAAGTAACCGCCCAGGCCGCCGCCGCGACACCAAGCCAGCCTCCAAGGGCACCAACCGCGCCCAGGGCCGCCCGTGTTTGGTGATCACGATGGTTTCACCCTGGTGAGCCGCATCCGCCCAGCGCGAGAGCTGGGCCTTGGCATCCCGCAGGCTCACCTGGGCTGGTGCATCCATGGGCCCACAGGACCATCTTGTTCAGACTGTTAGCCATGGAGTCACAAGTGTGACCACATTGCGCGCACGCCAGAGCCAGAGACGCTCTCAGGTCGGCCCGGCCAGGACGTCTGGCACCACCGAGGTTCAAGCAAGACGGGCGCTGGCCGCCATCCCCGCGCGATGCTGAGGGCCATCGATCGGATTCGCCGCCCATGGCGCCCCTGCCCGCCCCAGAGCCCGCGCGCCACATTGAAACCACCGCTGCCTTCGATGTGCGCAAGCTGCGCTTCGAGGTGAATCGGGTGGAACTCCCCATGGGGGTGGAGGGCACCTTCGGGGTGATCAAGCACCCCGGCGCCTCGTTGGCGGTGCCGCTGCTCGACGACGGCCGCGTGGTGGTGCTGCGCCAATACCGCTTTGCCGTGGCCACCCGCTTGCTCGAGTTCCCCGCCGGCACCCTGGATGACGGCGAAGACCCCCTCAGCACCATGCAGCGCGAGCTGCAGGAGGAGGCCGGCTACAGCGCCAGCCGCTGGGATCCCCTGGGGGCGATGTTGCCCTGCCCCGGCTACTCCGATGAGGTGATCCATCTGTTCCTGGCCCGCAATCTGGTGGCGCTGAGTGAGCAACCTCCCGGCGACGACGACGAGGATCTCGAGGTGCTGCTGATGCAACCGGCTGAACTGGATGCGGTTCTGGCCAGCGGTGACGAGCACCTCGATGGCAAGAGCGTCACGGCCTGGTACCGGGCCAAACAGCTGCTCGGCCTCTGAGGAGCATCACCATGGGCTCTCCCCAGCGCTGGTTGTTCTGGCATCGCCGCGACCTGCGCCTGGCCGACAACCTCGGCTTGGCGGCGGCCGCAGCGGCCACCCCTGCGGTGACCGGGGTGTTTGTGCTCGACCCGCAGATCCTGGCGGCCAGTTCCCTGGCGCCAGCGCGGCTGTGGTTCCTGCTGGAGAGCTTGCGGGAGTTGCAGCAGCGCTGGCGCCAGGCGGGTAGCCGTCTGCTGGTGCTCCAGGGCGACCCGCTCCAGCTGCTGCCGCGGCTGGCTGAGGCCATCGGCGCCGAGGTGGTGGCCTGGAACCGCGATGTGGAGCCCTATGGCCGCGAGCGTGATCGGCAGGTGGCCGCGGCACTGCAGGCGGCGGGCCGCAAGGTGCTGGTGGATTGGGATCAGCTGTTGATCGCGCCGGAGGCCCTGAAAACGGGCGGTGGCGATCCCTATCGGGTGTATGGGCCCTTCCTGCGCAATTGGCGCGGCCAGGTGGACAGCAAGGCTGCGGCGGGGGGATTGAACCCCATGCCGGCGCCGCAGGGCCTGTTGGACCTCAACCCGGAGGCGTTGCCGGAGCGCGGCCGCAACCTCTGGGGCCAGCTGCCGTTGCTGCAGGCCCTGCCGGAAGCGGCAGCGCTGGGCCAGGCCTTCCGTGGTGCAGCGCTCTGCCCCTGCCGTCCAGGAGAGGCGGCTGCCCTGGTGCAGCTGCAGGCCTTCTGCGATGGCGGTGTCGCTGGGGCAATCCCCCTGCATGGCTATGAGCCCGGGCGCAACATCCCCGCCGAGGCCGGAACTTCAGGGCTCAGCGCGGCGCTCAAGTTCGGCACCCTCAGCCCCCGGCAGGCCTGGGCCGCCGCCCAACAGGCCCGGGAGGTGGCGATGGCCCTCGGCGGTGCCGAGGAGGCCCTGGCCTCGATTGGCGTGTGGGAGCAGGAACTGGCCTGGCGCGAGTTCTACCAACAGGCCCTGTTCCATTTCCCTGAGCTGGCCGAGGGCCCCTACCGGCCCCAGTGGAAGCTGTTTCCCTGGGAGAACGAGGCCGCTCGGTTTGAGGCCTGGTGTGAGGGGCTCACCGGCATGCCGATCATCGATGCCGCCATGCGCCAGCTCAACGAGAGCGGCTGGATGCACAACCGCTGCCGCATGATCGTGGCCTCCTATCTGGTGAAGGATCTGATCTGCGATTGGCGCTGGGGTGAAACCGCCTTCATGCAGCGCCTGGTGGATGGGGATCTGGCGGCCAACAATGGCGGCTGGCAGTGGAGCGCCAGCAGCGGCATGGATCCCAAGCCGTTGCGCATCTTCAACCCGGCCACCCAGGCCAGCAAGTTCGATGCTGATGGCAGCTACATCCGCCGCTGGCTGCCGGAACTGCGCCACGTGAACACGCGGGATCTGCTCAGTGGTGAGATTGCACCGATGGAACGGCGTGGGTACCCGGCGCCGCTGGTGAGCCACAAGCTGCAGCAGGCCAGGTTCAAGGCCCTCTACGCCGCCCTACCCAGGCCCTGATTCAGGCGGCTACGGGGGCTGCGCTAGTGGTGGCGTTGGCGGGCACCTGGCCCCCTGCCAGCTCCAGCAGCACATCCATCACCCGTTGCTGCTGCTCGCTGCTGATCTCCGGGAAGATCGGCAGGCTCAGCACCTCGGCACACAGGCGCTCGGTGATGGGCAGGGAGCCGGGGCCGTAGCCGAGCTGGGCATAGGCGGGCTGGCGGTGGATGGGAATCGGGTAGTAGATGATCGTGGTCACGCCACAATCCTGCAGTTGCTGCTTGAGCCAGTCGCGGCAGCAGGCCTCCGGTAAGGCGTAATCAGCGCTGTCGCTGGAGGGGCTGCAACTACCGCCACACGCGGCTGCATTGCCGCACTGGGGCACGCGCACCACGAACTGGTTCCAGCTGTGGCCGTCGGGGCCCGCTTCCGGTAGATGGATGCTTGCCGCGTCCACCAGGCCCTGGCGGTAGGTGGCAGCAACACTGCGGCGCCGGCTGATCCAGCTCTCCAGATGGGGCAGCTTCACGTTCAGCACGGCTGCCTGGATGGCATCGAGGCGGCTGTTGTAACCGAGGGAGGTGTGCAGGTAGCGGCGAGGCATGCCATGCACTGCGAGCTCCCGCATGGCCTTGGCGAGGGTGGCGTCGTGGCAGGTCACTGCGCCACCATCGCCGGCCCCGCCGAGGTTTTTGGTGGGGAAGAAGCTGAAGCAGCCCACATCGCCCCAGCTGCCCACAGGCCGGCCGGCCCAGCTGGCGCCGCTGGCCTGGGCGCAATCCTCCACCACCTTGAGGTTGTGGCGTTGGGCGATGGCGCACACCCGCTGCATGTCCACCGGGCGGCCAAACAGGTGCACCGGCAGCAAGGCCTTAGTGGCCGGGGTGATGGCGGCTTCCACCTGATCGAGATTGATCAGATAGGAGCTCTCTTCCACATCCACAAACACCGGGGTGGCGCCCACGGCGCTGATGGCCTCGGCGGTGGCAAAAAAACTGAAGGAGCAGGTGATTACTTCATCGCCGGGGCCAATGCCCAGGCCCCGCAGCGCCAGGATCAGGGCATCGGTGCCGCTGTTGCAGCCGATCGCGTGGGGGCTCTGCACCGAGGCGGCGAACGCCTGTTCAAAGTCCGCAATCACGCTGCCGCCGATGTACTGGCCGCTGCGCAGCACCTGCAGCACGGCTGCATCCAGCTGCTCACCGAGGTGATGAAGCTGTTCGGTGAGGCTGAAGGGGGGCACCTGCATGAAGGCAACCTTAAGCCTGCTGGTTGGGGTGCCACTTGATGTTGCAACCGATCGAGGGCCGTTGCTCCGGGTTGATGGCTTTTCCCGCCAGCAGGGCCTGGATCGCAGAGCGCAGGTCGCGGCCATCGAGGGGCACGGTGTTACCGGGACGGCTGCGTGGACGGGGTGAGCACCATGGCTGGTCTGGCAGGGGATCTGGGGCAGGATGCGGCGCAGGTGTTTCGTTTGAGCTTTTTGGCCCCTTGTGTACTGGCACGGCAGCCTGTGGCGCTACTGGCGCTGTTGTTGCCGCTGACGCTCGTGGTGGCCTGTGTGCCCGCCCATCGCCGGGCCAGCTGGGCGATCTATCCCCTGCAGCGGCATCAACCCCACGATGGTCTGGCGGTGGTGAGTGAGCCCGATGGCTACGGCCTGCACCTCTGGTTGGACACCGACACCACCCAGGCCGGTGTTTGCCGTCCCCGCTGGCTGCCCAGTCCGGCGCGGCTGTTCAACGGCAATGGTCGTGCTCCCTTCAGCTCCGGTTTGGCCTCCCGCCAGGAGTTCTTTGCGGCCGTGGCCCGCCAAGACGTGCGCCGGGCGCTGCGGCGGGAGCTGGAGGCCCTCTGCAAGGTCAGGGCGCCGCGGGCTCAGTGGCAGTGGCTGGAGCCGCCCACCCGGCCCGAGCAGGTGAAGGTGGATGTGTTTCCGCTCACAGAGGAGCAAGATCTGCTGCCCCCCGCCTCGGAGGTGCGCCAGCAGGAGGAGGCCCTGCTTCAGGGGGAACCGCAGCCGTGAGCGGCCAGCGGCTCCAGAGCGCGGGTTCGGCGCGGCGCCAGTAGCGGCTGAAGCGCCTCAGATCCACCGGGGCTTCCAGCGGCACGAAAGGGGTGGTGGCCAGCACCTGCACCGGCAGCTCGGCGGCGATTTGGGCGCGGATGTCCGCGAAGTGGGGATCCACGGCGGCGCTCGTAACCACGCCATCGGCTCCGTGGCGCTTGGCAAAGGCCAGCACCTGGGCGGCCACATCGCCGCGGCGCAGCGTGAGCGGCAGCTCCAGCAGGCACTCGTAGAGAAACCCCAGCCGTTTGAGGCTGAGGCCTTGGGAATCCCCGTTGCCGCTGATCAGAGCGTCGTCGAACACGAACAGTGCCGGCCGATCCGGATGGGCCTGGAGCGCGGGGTTGGCGGGGCCGAGGGCTTCGCCATGCACCCACACCACCGGGTTCTTCAGCACTGGGCTGTCCGCCGGCGACTCTTCCGGCCGGGTGGTGGTGTGGGGCACTTCTGGCAGTGCGTCGGTGAACAACTGGCTGGCTAGAGCCTCATAACTGGCGTCGAAGGGGCAGCGGCCCGCGGCGGCCGCCCCACAGGCCTGGCAGTGCACCCCGCCGCTGAAGCGCTCCAGGTTGGCGCGGTTGAAGATGTAGGGCTTGCTGCTGAAGCAGCTGGCCACCCATTGCCAGCTGAGGTTGTTGCTGGCGGGGTCGCCATCGAGCAGGTGCTGCAGGAACCAGCGGGCGCCGGCCTGCCACTGCACCCGGCGCCAGTGCACCACATAGCTGGCCAGCCACATCCGGGCGTGGTTGTGCAGCCAGCCGGTGCTGCTGAGCTCGCTGCTGAAGGCGTCCATGCAGGCCAGGCCCGTCTGGCCGTGGCGGATGTCCGCGGGGAGGGCGCAGGCGTAGCTCTCAGGGGCGTGGCCGGTTTTGAGCGGTTCACGGTTGTGCCAGATGCCCTCGCCCAGCTGCTGCCAGAGCCGCTGCCAGTAGTCGCGCCAGGCCAGCTCCTGGATCAGCTTCTCGCCGTGCTGGCGGGGGGTTCCGCTGGCCTCGAGCCAGGTGAACACGGCGTCGCGCACCTCCGCCAGGGGGAGCACCCCATGGCGGATATAGGGGGAGAGCCGGGTCACGGCCCCTGTGAGCACGTTGCGGGTTTGGCCGTAGCGGTGGGGTTCGATGGCGGCCAGCCGCTCCAGGGCCGCACGGCGGCCGCCGGGGATGGGGCTGAGCTGGCCTTGGGCTTGCGGGAACAGGCTCTGGAGGGCGGCTTGCAGGGCCTGGCGGCTGGCGAACTGGCGCGGCAGGTTGTGGCCATCGGGGTGTGCCGGAACGCTCGGGATGGGACCCATGGGCAGCAGGCGCTCCTGGCGGTGGCGTGGCGCATCCTGGCGGCTGGCACGGGTTGGGGGAGAATCGCCGGATTGCATCCGCTCGCCTCCGGCTCCTCGAACCCCATGCTTCTCGATCTGCGCGGCAAGAAGGCCCTGGTTACGGGGATCGCCAATAACAAGTCGATCGCCTGGGGCATCGCCCAGCAGCTGCATGCTGCCGGCGCCGAGCTGGGGGTCACCTACCTGCCGGATGAGAAGGGCCGCTTCGAGGGCAAGGTGCGCGATCTCACCGCTCCCTTGGCCCCCACCCTGTTCGAGCCCCTGAACGTGCAGGATCCGGCCCAGATCGAGGCCGTGTTCGATCGGGTGAAGCAGCAGTGGGGCTCCATCGATGTGCTGGTGCACTGCCTGGCCTATGCCGGTAAGGAGGAGCTGATCGGCGATTACTCCGCCATCAGTCCCGAGGGCTTTGGCCGGGCCCTGGAGGTGAGCGCCTACTCCCTGGCGCCCCTGTGCCGCTACGCCAAGCCCCTGTTCAACCCGGGCGCCAGCGTGATCACCCTCAGCTATCTGGGGGCCGAGCGGGCCATCCCCAACTACAACGTGATGGGCGTGGCCAAGGCAGCTCTGGAGGCTTCGGTGCGGTACCTGTCGGCGGAGCTGGGCCCGGAGAAGCAGGTGCGGGTGAATGCCATCAGCGCCGGCCCGATCCGCACCCTGGCCAGCTCGGCCATCGGCGGCATCCTCGACATGATCCACAACGTGGAGGAGAAGGCCCCCCTGCGCCGCACCGTGACCCAGGAGGAAGTGGGCAGCACCGCCGCTTTCCTGGCCAGCCCGCTGGCCTCCGGCATCACCGGCCAGGTGATCTATGTGGACGCCGGCTACTGCATCACCGGTATGTGAGCGGATGCTGCGCGCGGAGGGTCGATGGGGGCTGCTGCGGCTGCTGGCGGCCCTGTTGCGCAGGCTCTGGCTCGATCTGGCCGTGGCCTTGCTGATCGCTGCGCTCTCGGTGCCCTTGGGTCCGGCCCTCAGCAGCAGGCTCACCCCCGATCTGGTGCTGCCGCTGTTGGGCATCGCGGCCTCGGTGCTGATTGGTTTTCGCTTCACCCAGGCCTATGCCCGCTGGTGGGAGGCCCGCACCCTTTGGGGCCAGCTCCGCAATGCCTGCCGGGCCTGGACCACCGCGCTGCTGGCTCTAGCCGTTGAACCCCTGCAGCCGCTGCTGGAGCGGCAAGTGCTGCTGGTGTGGAGTCTGGTGGCCGAGCTGCGGCCCTCAGCGCCCGACCCGGCGGGGCTGGCCTTGCAGCTGGCGCAGCTGCGCCAGCGCTTCCAGGGGGAGGGCGGCAGCCAGGCGCTGCTGGAGGCCCAGGCCCGGGCGGTGGCCTTGGCCTATGGCGATGGGCAGCTGGAGCCCACGGGGCGGGGGGTACTCAGCGAGCGGCTGCGCGATACGGGCAATGCCATGGGTGGCCTGGAGCGCATCCGGGCCCAGCCCTTCCCGGCGGCGATGGCCCTGTTCAGTCGGCTGGTGGTGTGGCTGTTCGCCTGGCTGATGTTCCTGCGGCTGGAGGCGGCCCCGATCACGCCCACCGTGGGCAATGCCGTGGCCTTTGCGCTGATGGCCGGCTACATCACCGCCGAACGGCTGGCGGCCTATCTGGATCAACCGCTCGCCGATCCGCTGTTGGGCCTGCCGCAACACCACATTGCCGCGGCCATCAGCCGCGATCTGCTGGGGCCCTCCCATCCCCTGGCCCAGCCGCCCCAACCCGCTTCCGCCACGGTGTGGACCTGAGGCAGCGGGCCGCGGGCTTCGGCATGATCGGGGAGATCCCGATCCGGCGGCGTCCGGCCCCTCAGACCCCATGCGCACCGGCACGATCCACCGCGTTACCGGCGAAACCGATGTGCGCGTGAGCCTGGGGCTCGATGGCGGCGGTAGCTGCACGGTGAGCACCGGCGTGCCGTTCCTGGATCACATGCTCCACCAGATCAGCAGCCACGGCCTGATCGATCTGCAGATCCAGGCCACGGGCGACACCCACATCGACGATCACCACACCAATGAGGATGTGGGCATTGCCTTTGGGCAGGCCCTGGCCCAGGCCCTCGGGGATCGGCGTGGCATCCATCGCTTCGGCCACTTCCTGGCGCCCCTGGATGAGGCTTTGGTGCAGGTGGCCCTGGATTGCAGCGGCCGCCCCCATCTGAGCTATGGCCTGCAGATCCCGGCCCAGAAGATCGGCACCTACGACACCGAGCTGGTGAAGGAGTTCTTCGTGGCGGTGGCCAATAACGCCGGCCTCACCCTGCACATCCGCCAGCTGGATGGGGTGAATTCGCACCACATCGTGGAGGCCTGCTTCAAGGCCTTTGCCCGGGCCCTGCGCCAGGCCACCGAGATCGATCCCCGCCGGGCCGATGCGGTGCCCAGCAGCAAGGGCGTGCTGGAGCGGGCGGGTAGCTGAAGCGTCTCAGGCACGGGGATCCGGCCTCCGCCCGGCTGCCGCTTAACACTCCGTTACGGGATGATGGAATGCCGCGTTGCGCCGCTCCGCCATGACTGCCATCCCCGCCGCAACGCCAGCTCCCGCCTACGACCGCGCCGACTGGGCCAGTGCCTTCCGCAACGTGGGTGTGGAGCTAGACGGCGTGGAACTCACGGCAGCCCGGGGCGCGATTCCGCCGGAGCTGGTGGGCAGCCTCTACCGCAACGGCCCCGGCCGGCTGGAGCGGGGCGGCCAATGGGTGCATCACCCCTTCGACGGCGACGGCATGATCACGGCCCTGCGCTTTGGCGGCGGCAAGGCGGAACTGCGCAACCGCTTTGTGCGTACAGAGGGTTGGCTGGCGGAGGAGCAGGCCGGCAAGGTGCTCTACCGCGGCGTGTTCGGCAGCCAGAAGCCTGGAGGCCCTCTGGCCAATGCCTTTGATCTGCGGCTCAAGAACATCGCCAATACCCATGTGGTGCGCCTGGGTGATCAGCTGCTCGCGCTCTGGGAGGCCGCCGAGCCCCACGCCCTCGATCCCCAAACGCTGGACACCCGCGGCCTCTCACGCCTCGATGGCCTGCTCAAACCCGGCGAGGCCTTCAGCGCTCACCCCCGCTTCGATCCAGGTCATCACGGTGAGCCCCGCATGACCACCTTCGGCGTGAAGGCGGGCCCCCGCAGCACGATCCGCCTGATGGAGTTCGCCACTGAAGGGCCCCAGGCTGGCCAGCTGTTGGCCGACAGCTGCCACAGCTTCAAGGGCTTTGCCTTCCTGCACGATTTCGCCATCACTCCCAACTGGGCGGTGTTCCTGCAGAACGCCGTGGCCTTCAATCCCACCGGGTTTGTGTTGGGCCAGAAGGGAGCGGCCCAGTGCCTGAGCTCCAAGCCTGGCGAGGCGGGCCACTTCTGGCTGATTCCGCGTGCGGGTGGCTCCCAGGCCGGCCGCCAGCCGCTGCAGATCCCGGCCCCCGAGGGCTTTGTGTTCCACCACCTCAATGCCTTTGAGGATGCGGCCGCCGCTGAGCTGGTGGTGGATTCGATCTTCTACCCCGATTTCCCCACCATCGCCCCGGGGGTGGATTTCCGCGCCGTGGACTTCGACACCATCCCCGCCGGCCAGCTGATGCGCTGCCGCATCGACCTGGCCGCCGGCACGGCCCGCAGTGAGCTGTTGGAGCCCCGCACCTGCGAGTTCGCCATGGTGAACCCAACCCGGGTGGGCTTGGAGGCCCGCTTCGCCTGGATGGCGGTGACGGAAGCCGAGCAGGGCAATGCCCCCCTGCAGGCCATCGAGAAGCTGGATCTGATCAGCGGTGAGCGCAAGCTGTGGAGCGCCGCGCCTCGCGGTTTTGTGAGTGAGCCGGTGATGGTGCCCCGCCCCGGTGCCGGCGGGGAAGATGACGGCTGGGTGCTCTGCCTGGTGTGGAACGGCGCCCGCTGTGCCAGCGATCTGGTGATTCTCGATGCCGCCTCCCTCGCGGAGCTGGCCGTGCTGGAGCTGCCTCTGGCGGTTCCCCACGGTTTGCACGGCAGCTGGGCCCAGGGCTGAATCCCCACCCCCAACCGCCATGCCCTGGTTCGTGAAGCAGGAAACATTTCTGCGTCCCTATGACGCCATGAAGCCCCATCTGGAGGCGCATCACGGCTGGGTGGAGGAGCTGCGCCGCACGGGGGTGGTGATCAGCAGCGGCTACTTGGTGGATGGGGAGGGGCGCCCGGGAGGTGGGGGCCTGCTGCTGCTGGAGGCCCCCACCTACGCCGAGGCTGAAGAGCTGGTGCGCTGCGATCCGATGGTGCGCAGCGGCGGGGTGGAGTGGCGGCTGCAGCAGTGGCGGCCCGCGGTGGGGGATCTGCAGCTGAGCTGAGCCAGTTGCATTTGGTTGCAGGGCGGCGGGCCGGCAGTTGCAGCCGCTTGGCATGCCGCCATTAGACCCAGGGGAAGCCCGCCTCCCAGCTATGCCCCTGCTTCGTTCTGCTGTGATCGCCCTGGGCCTGGCACCGATGTTCGGCCTTGGGGTTGCCGCGCCACTCCAGGCACAGCCCATGCAGTGCAATGGCACGGTGCTGCAGCTGCAGGTTCAGCAGCAGGGCAGCGCTGCATCAGATCGCTTTTCCTTCAATCTGGGCCTGGAAGCTGAGGCCCCCGCCCAAGCCGCGGCCTTGGATCAGCTCAATGCGCGTCTGGCCGCTGTGCGCCGTGCCGTGACGCCCCTGGCCAGCGGCAAGCTCACGATTCCGGCCCCCTCCACTTACCGCAGCGGCGGTGGCAGCAGCGGCCCGGTGCGCGAGCAGGCCAGCACGTCGGTGTCGGGGGTGGTGAGCAAGGCCAACTACGACGCTCTGATCCAGGCGGCGGGTCGCTTGCCGGGCGTGAGCCTGCGTGGTTTCACCGCTGAGGCGGCCGGCGCCAGTGAAGCCCAGCTGCACGCCAAGCTGCTGCGGGCCGCCCTGGCAGATGGCCAGCGCCAGGCCCAGGCCATTGCTGATGCCCTCGGCCTGCGGCGCCTGCAGCTGCTGCGCATTGACCAGCGCGGCGGTGCCCCGATCCGGCCGATGCCCTACGCGATGGCGGCGCGCAGCGGCTTCAATCCCGATGAGGCGCGGCCGCCGGAAAGCACTGTGACCCTGGCCTTGGACTACTGCTTGGCCTGAATCCCGGAGGGTTGCTACAGCCCACCGGCACCATGGGCCTCAGCCAGCAGGGCTTCGAGCCGCGGCTTCAACGCCGCAAAAGCCCGGCCCCGGTGGCCCAGAGCAGCCTTCTGGCTGTGGGGCATCTCCGCAAAGGTGAGCTCTGCCTCCGGCACGAAGAACACCGGGTCGTAGCCGAAGCCGCCGCTGCCGCGGGGCGCTTCCAGGATCGTGCCGGGGCAGATCCCCTCCACCTCCAGCACGATCGCGCCCTGGGGATTGGCCAGGGCGAGGGCGGCGGTGAAGTGGGCGCTGCGGGCGGTGGGGCTGCTGGCGCCGACGTCGCTCAGTTCCCGTAGCAGGCGCTCGATGCGCGCGCTGTCGCTGTCGGCGTAGCGGGCCGAGTGCACGCCGGGGGCGCCGCCGAGGGCCTCCACGCTCAGGCCCGAGTCGTCGGCCAGGGCCCAGCAGCCGGTGGCGCGAGCCACGGCCGTGGCCTTGAGCCGGGCGTTGTCCGCAAAGCTGCTGCCCGTTTCCTCCACCTCCAGCCCTTCGGGTTGGGGCTGGGTGTCCAGGCCCAGATCCGCGAGGAGGGCGCCGAATTCATGCACCTTGCCGGCGTTGCCGCTGGCGATCACCAGAGTCGTCATCTCAGAGGCTCTCCGCCAGCGCCCGGGCCCAGGCCAGCACCGCATCCACCCGGGCCTGGCTGGGGGCTTCGCAATACAGCCGCAGTAGCGGCTCGGTGCCGGAGAAGCGCAGCATCAGCCAGTGGTTGGGGCCGAGCCGCAGCTTCACGCCGTCGGTGGTGATCACCTGCAGCACCGGTGCGCCGGCCACGTCCGCCGGTGGCGTGGCCGCCAGGAAGGCCTCCAGGCGCCGCCGGGTGGCCATGTCCTTCAGGCGCAGATCCAGCCGGTCGTAGGCGGCGGCTCCACCGCAGCGCGCCTGGAGTTCATCGATGCGCTGGCCGAGGGGTTGGCCGCCCTCCACCAGGGCCTCGATCAGCAGCAGCGCGGCATAGAGGGCATCGCGCTCGGGCAGGTGGCTGCCGAAGCCCACGCCGCCGGATTCCTCGCCGCCCACCAGCACCTCGCTGGAGAGCATCTCGGCGGCGATGTATTTGAAGCCCACGGGCATCTCGATCACCTGGCGGCCCAGGCCCTCGGCCACCAGTTGCATCAGGTCGGAGCCGCTCACGGTTTTGATCACTGCGCCGCCCATGCCCTTGGCCCGGGCCAGGTGGTCGATGAACAGGGGCATCAGCAGCTGGGTGCTGCAGAAGCGGCCGTGCTCATCCACGGCCGCGATGCGGTCACCGTCGCCGTCGAACACGATGCCCACTGCCGGTCGGCCCGCCAGCGTGGAGGCCCGCACCTCGGCGATCAGCTCCTGCAGATAGGGGGCCAGGGGTTCCGGTGGGTTGCCGCCAAACAGGGGGTCGCGGGTCGCCCGGATCTCGCGCAGATAGTCGCTGGCGGCGGCCCCCTCCAGCAGGCGCGGCAGGCCCGTAGCGGCGGAGCCGTGCATCGGATCCACGATCACCTGCAGGCCGAGCCGCTCCAGACCGGCGCTGAGCGCCGCCGTGTCCACCTTGGCTTTGAGCCCAGCCAGATAGGTGCCCATGGCATCGAAGCGCAGGGTTTCCCCCGGCACCGGCACCGTGATGCCGCCGGCCTCCAGGCGCCGCTCCACCCGCTGGGTGAAATCGCCCTCCACTGAGCCGCCGAAGGGGCCCTTGATCTTCAGGCCCAGCCATTCGGGTGGGTTGTGGCTGGCGGTGATCACCAGGGCGCCGAGGGCCTGGCGCTCCACCACCGCCCAGCTGGCGGCGGGGGTGGGAATCGGCGCATCCGCCAGCACGGGCACCAGATCGGCCCCGCGCACGGCACTGCAAATGGCCTCGGCCAGTTCGGGCGCCAGGAAGCGGCGGTCGTAGCCGATCACGATCTCCCGGCTGCTCAGCCCTTCCGGTGCTGAGAACTCCAGTTCGCGCGCGGCGGCAGCGGCCACCGGCAGCAGGCGTTCCACGGTGATGTCCACCCCGAGGATGCCGCGCCAGCCGTCGGTGCCGAAGGCGATCGGGCTGGCCTCCAGGGGTAGGGGCGCTGAGGCCATCGAAACGCTGGCAGGTCTTCCTGGTGCTAGCAGCGGGCCGGGGCTGCTGCGGTGAAGCGGGTGCCGGCGTTCCGGACGGCCACTCACGCCCGCCTAGCCTGCATGCCGTGTCCCCAGAGCCTCCGCTTACCGACCGGCTGTTGCGCAGCTGGCTGCGCTGCAAGCGCCGGGCCTGGCTCGATCAGTTCGGCGACCCCGATCAGCGCCTCTGGACGGCCCATCGCGCCCTCCAGCTCGATGAGCAGCGGCGCAGTTTTTCCAGCCTGTTTCCCGAGCGCCCCCAGCGGGGTGAAGCCGCGGCCCAGGCGGCGGCCCCTGCGGTGGTGGGCCTGCGCCTGCAGGCCCCGGGCCCCGGCCAATACGTGCTGCAGGCCCATCCCCCGCTGCTGCAGCGGGTGGAGGGTTCCAGCCGCTGGGGCAGCCATGCCTACCGGCCGGTGCTGTTCCGCCAGGGCCGCCGCCTCACCCGGGAGCATCGGCTGGTGCTGGCCCTGTGGGGTCGGCTGCTGGCCGAGGTGCAGCAGGCACCGGTGCCCACGGGCCTCGTGCTGGCGGGCGCCGGGCGGGCGCTGCAGAAGGAGCAGTTGCCCTTGGCCGGTGGCTTGCCCCGCCAACTGGACGATGCGCTGGTGCGTCTGGCCGACGACCTGCAGCGCCCCGCACCGCCACCGCTGGTGGCGGACCGCAAGAAGTGCATTCTCTGCAGCTGGCGCGGCCTGTGTGATCGCGATGCCCGGGCGGAGGGCCACCTCAGTGAGGTGAGCGGCATCGGTGCCAAGCGCCGCGACATGTTGGTGGAGCTGGGGATTGTGCGGCTAGAGGATCTCGCCGTTGCCGATCCCGATCGCCTGGCCGCGGCGCTGGCCGTGCATGGCGAGCAGCACGGTGAGGTGGCCGAGCAGTTGGTGACCCAGGCCCGCGTGCAGCAGCGGGGTGAGGCGCTGCGCCGTGATGGCGCCCTGGCCTTGCCGGAACTGCTGGAGGCCCCGGGGGTGTTGATCTACGACATCGAATCCGACCCCGACGCCCGCGACGACTTCCTGCACGGCTTTGTGCGCCTGCCCCGACTGGCCGATGGCACGTGGCCGGATCTGCCCGCCGCGGCGCAGGCCCCCTATCAGCCGCTGCTGGCGCTGCATGAGCACGGCGAGCCCCGCGTGTGGCAGCGGCTGCAACGGCTGCTGCAGGCTTACCCAGGGTGGCCGGTGCTGCACTACGGCGAAACCGAGCTGCTGGCCCTGGTGCGCATGGCCCAGCGCCAGGGCGCCAGTGATCGCCAGATCGCCGGGCTGCGGTCGCGTCTGGTGGATGTGCACCAGCGCGTGCGGCGCCACTGGTGGCTTCCGGTGAACAGCTATGGGCTTAAGGCGGTGGCCAGCTGGCTGGGGTTCCAGTGGAGCCAGAAGGGGGTGGATGGCGCCCGCGCCCTGCTCTGGTGGCGCCAGTGGCGGCTGGGCGGTGCCGGTCCCAGCGGCCGGGGCTCCCGCCAGAACCTGCGCCGCATTTTCCGCTACAACCACGATGACGGCCTGGCCACCTGGGCCGTGGCGCTCTGGCTGCTCCACCACGACCAGGCCTGAACGCCGCACCTCCGCTCAGCTGCCCCCGCCAGCCCCCACCGGGGGTGCCACAAAGCCCTGGGGCACGCTGATCTCCAGGGTCACTGGCTCACCGCCGGCAGCGGCCGCCAGCAGCTGGGGCTCCGCCAGCGCCTTCCGCCGCACCAGGGCTAGGCCCTCCAGCCCATCGGCACTCGCCAGCCTGGAGGTGATCACGCCGGCCCGCTCGCCGGCCGCTGTGGTGAGGGTGGTGCCGGGGCTGAGCCCCTCGGCCGCCGCAGGGCCGGTGCCCTCGCAGCGCCAATAGCGCAGCTGCTGCTTCACGCCGTCGTAGGTGGCGAGCTTGGCCAGGGTTTCCTGGCCCACGTAGCAGCCCTTGGTGAGGCTCACCCAGGGGGCCAGCCCCAGCTCGAAGGGGTTGGTGTCCTCGTTGAGTTCGCCGGGTGCGGCGGGGAAGCCCTGGCGCAACCGTTGCTGCTCGGCCTGGGTGGGGTTGAGTTCGGGCAGGGCCTCGGCCCAGGCCGGCAGGGCGTCGTGCGGCTGCAGCAGCAGCACGGGTTGATCGCTCCCGCCCCCCAGGTTCACCCGCGGCCGCAGTCCCGGGGTGGCTGCAGGGGCGCCGATCAGGCGCACCAGGGTGGCCGCCTGCAGCGCACCCAGGCGCACCTGGTCGGCCGGGAACAGCACCCGGTCGAGGGCCTGGTGCACCGCGGCTCCATCGCCGGCGATCACCACCAGATCTGCACCGTCGGCCTCCACCAGCACCAGGGCCACGGCCCGCATGCGGGCCGTGGGGCTGATCAGGCAGGTGGCCAGGCAGTCGCCCGGTTTGGCCAGCTCGAGGGCCTGGCTGCTCTGGCCGTGCAGGAAGCGCAGGCTGTCGCGGCCGTCCAGGTGGATCCGGCTCACGGGGCCGCTCCAGCGGGCAGGGGCGCTCATGGGCGGGTCGGGGCGCCCATGGCCGCCGAGGTGGCCGCCACGTCCTCCAGCAGGAAGAGGCTGCGCAGGTCGAGCCCTGCGGCGTCCATGGCCGCCTGCCCCCCTTCCTGGCGATCCACGATGGTCACCACCCGCTCCACCACATAGCCCGCTTCGCGCAACTGGTGCACGGCCTTGAGCGAGGAGCCGCCGGTGGTCACCACGTCTTCCAGCACGGTGATGCGGCTGCCGGGAGCCGGCAGTGGCCCCTCCAGCCAGGCGCCGGTGCCGTGGCCCTTGGCTTCCTTGCGCACGATCAGGGCATCCAGGTTGCGGCCCGCCAAGGCCGCGGCCTGGGCCACGCCACTCACCAGGGGATCGGCCCCGAGGGTGAGGCCCGCTACGGCGGCGGCTTCCGCTTCCACCAGCTCCAGCATCTGGGCCGAGAGCAGGGCCAAGCCCTGCCCGCTCAGGCTTACGGGCTTGCAGTTCACGTAGTGGTTGCTGGTGCGGCCCGAAGCCAGGGTGAAGCTGCCGTGGCGGTAGGCGCGCTCCGCCAACAACTGCAGCAGCAACTGGCGTTGCTCGGCGCTCGCCTGGGGCAGGGTCAGCGGCTCGGTCATGCCTCTGGCATTGCGGGGGGAGGCTGTCTAGTTTGCGCCCAGATCGCAGCCGCTCCCATGACCCCTTCGGTTGGGCAGCTCTTCATCGCTCTGGCCCTGCCTGCCGGGGCCGGGGCGCTGGCTGCCCTTCAGCCCCTGGCAGTGGCCGCCAATCCGGTGGTCTGCACCACCACACTCGAGGCCCCGATGGCCGGGGGCGCTGGCGGCCTTGGTGCCCCAGGCCGCCATGGGCCTATGGAGGTCACCCGTTGCGGGCCGGTCACCACCACACCCCAGCTGGTGGAGCGTCGCTTCTTCTCTTACACCGCTCCCTATGCCCGCGGGGTGGACATCACCCACCAAATCACCGATCTGCTCGGCATCGCCATGGGTGGCGGCGATGGCACCAAGGTGATGGGCCTGGGCTTCCCCGATCAGACGATCGTGTGGGATGGCTCGGCCCTGCAGAACACCTATGAGGTGCTGCTGGAGCAGCAGAGCAATCCCTTGCCCTGGCGCACGGCGGATGTGTCCAATGGCTTTTGCGCCGGCCTGGCCGCGGGTGGCTGTGGCGGTGCGGCCATGAGTCCGGTGCCCGTCACCAGCACCACCACCATCCGTGGCCTGTGGTAGACCACGCACCACCGCGGTTGCGGCCTGCGGGGGTCTAGCAATCTGGTGAATGCAGCGAACTCATAATTCGCCTAAGGCGGGTTCGATCCCCGCGACCCCCATTTGGCTTCCCCACACCCCTCAGCCCCGGGCTGCTGATCGATGCGCTTTCTGGCTCCGGCAGCGTTGTTGGCCCTGCTGGCGTTCTTCGCCGCCGGCGAATTCGCCCTGATTCGCTTACGCCCCAGCCTGGTGCAGCTGTTGGAGGCCGATGGCCACCCCGGTGCCCGGTCGGTGGCCCGGTTGCAGCACCGCCTGCGCCGGGCCCTGGTGGCCACACAACTGGGGATGACCCTTGCCCTTGTGGCCCTGGGTTGGACGGGCCGTGGCCTGGCGGAGCGCTGGGCCCGCTCCAGCCCCGCCACCACCCAGGCCTGGGTGGATCTGGCTGTGTTCCTGGTGCTGGTGCTGGTGGCCACCCTGGTGGGCGGTTTGGTGCCCAAGGCCTGGGTGCTGCACCGGCCCGAGGCCTCAGCCCTCAAGCTGGCCCCCCTGTTGGAAGCCCTCAGCCGCACCTTGGCACCGCTGCTGGTGGTGCTCGAGCGGCTGGGGGATGCCCTGCTGCGGCTGCTGGGCTTGCCGCGCAACTGGGATGAGTTGGTGCCGGCCCTCTCCGCCGGTGAGCTCGAAAGCCTGATCGAGTCCGACAGCGTTACCGGGCTGATGCCCGATGAGCGCAACATCCTCGAGGGGCTGTTCTCGCTGCGGGACACCCAGGTGCGCGAGGTGATGGTGCCCCGCTCCGGCATGGTGACCCTGCCGCTGGATGTGCGGTTCGCCGAGCTGATGGAGGCGGTGCACACCACCCATCACGCCCGCTTCCCGGTGATCGGTAGCTCCCTCGACGACATTCGTGGCCTGCTCGACCTCCGCCGCCTGGCCGAGCCCATCGCCCGCGGGTTGCTGCAAAGCGATTCGCCCCTCGCTCCCTACGTGACCCCCGTCACCAAGGTGCAGGAAATCACCCCCTTGGCCGAGCTGCTGCCGGTGATCCGCAGCGGCCAGCCCCTGCTGGTGGTGGTGGATGAACACGGCGGCACCGAGGGCCTGGTCACCGTGGCCGACCTCAACAGCGAGATCGTGGGGGAGGAGGAGGATCCCCAGAACCCTGAGGACGACCTCCAGCAACTTCAGGACGATCGTTGGCTGGTGGCAGGGGATCTGGAGATCTTCGAGCTCAATCGCCAGCTGGGGCTGCAGCTCCCCGAGGCCGATGGGCACCACACCCTGGCTGGTTTCCTGTTGGAGCGGCTGCAGCACATCCCTGCCCCTGGCGAGATGCTGCGCTGGAAGGGCCATCAGTTTGTGATCACGGCGATGGACGGCCCCCGCATCGACCGGGTTCAGATCACGCGCCGGGGCTCCGAGGAGGCCGCCTGATCGTCGATAATCGCAGCGCCGTGATCCCAACGCCATGAAGCCTGTCCGCGTTGGAGTGATCGGAATCGGCAACATGGGTTGGCACCACGCCCGGGTGCTGAGCTTGCTGCGCGACGCCGAACTGGTGGGCGTGGCGGATCCGGATGCCAAGCGCGGCCAGCTGGCGGTGGAGCAGTTCGGCTGCCGCTGGTTCCCCTCCTATGAGGAGATGCTCCCGGAGGTGGAGGCGGTGTGCATCGCCGTGCCCACCCTGCTGCACCACCGGGTGGGGATGGCCTGTTTCAGCGCCGGCGTGCACGTGCTGATCGAAAAGCCGATCGCCGCCAGCCAGGAGGAGGCCGCTGATCTGATCCAGGCGGCGGAGGCAGCAGGTCGCCTGTTGCAGGTGGGCCACATCGAGCGTTTCAACCCCGCCTTCCGCGAGCTGGTGAAGGTGGTGGCCAATGAGGAGGTGGTGGTGCTGGAGGCCCGGCGCCACAGCCCCAATCCCGACCGGGCCAACGACGTGTCGGTGGTGCTGGATCTGATGATCCACGACATCGACTTGGTGCTGGAACTGGCCGGTGCCCCCGTGGTGCGGCTGGCCGCCGCTGGTGGGCGCAGCGCCGAGGGCCCGATCGACTACGTGAACGCCACCCTGGGCTTTGCCAATGGTGTGGTGGCCAGCCTCACGGCCAGCAAGATGGCCCACCGCAAGATCCGCAGCCTCAGTGCCCATTGCCGCAGTGCTTTGGTGGAAACTGATTTCCTCAACCGCAGCCTGCAGATTCACCGCCGCACCAACCAGTCCGTCAGTGCCGACCACGGTGATCTGCTCTACCGCAACGATGGCTTCATCGAGGAAGTGAGCACCTCCCCGGTGGATCCGCTGGTGGCCGAGCTGGAGCACTTCCTCCAGTGCGTCCGCGGTGAGGAGAAGCCCGCGGTCGATGGCCCGCAGGCCTCCCGGGCCCTGTTGCTGGCGGATCTGATCGAGCAGTGCGTGGAGCACACGGTGGAACAGCCCAGCCTCTGCATGACCCTGGCCGAGCCGATCTAGCCCGCCTCCGCCAGTTCCCGCAGGGCCTGCAGCTGCCAGCGGCGGCACTGGGCTGGTGAGCAGCCATAGAAGCGCTCCCAGGCATCGGCCTTGTGGAGCCCATAGAGCTCCTTGGGCTGCTCCGGGTGCTCCTGTTGCCAGCCCACCCGCACGGCGTGGCCGATCACCACGTCGAGGGCGAGGTAGTCGTTGAACTGCACCTGGGGGTTGGTGCCCACGAACGCCATCAGCGTGATCAGGGTTTCGGTGCAGAGCTGGCGGTATTCCGGCGCCTCGATCTTGCTGAGCAGGTGTTCCACCAGGTTGGCGAAGTTGCGCTCGCCTGGGGTCTTCTCGCTCACCAGCGGGCCGCTCTCCAGCCGGTTGCGGCGCTCCAGCTTGTCGCCGATCACCAGGCCCTGGCAGTGATGCAGCAGGTCCCAGATGCCGGGATAGAAGTTGCGGGGCACCTGCTGCAGGGCGCCAAGCCGCTGGCGGTGCTGCAGCCAGCCGCCACCTCGGGGCAGTTCCTCGAGGGGATCGGGGGCCTCCCAGCGCACCCGTCCGCTCACGTGCAGTTGTTCCTTGCGTTGCAGCGCTGCCTTGGCGTGTTCCACATCGGCCATCACCTGGCGCAGGCGGCGGCGGATGGTGTGGGGGGGCTCGTCGCAGAGGGCCTCGAAGGCGTCGTCGGGCGGCAGATCCCGCTCGCTGGCCAGTTCGCTGGTGAGCAGCAGCAGTAGCTGGCCCAGTTGCAGGGTGAGGGTGCCGCTCAGCAGCGCCGGCGACTGGCGCGCCAGGCCATCCAGGGCCAGCAGCAGCTCCTGCTGCAGCACCCACTCCCGGCCGTCTTCGCCGCTGAAGCGCTGGATCATCGCCGCGATCGTGCGGCTGCCCTGGGGCTGGGTGATCAGGGAGTCGTTGGTGTAGTTGCGGCCCACCACCACCTGCTTCTGGCGCACCAGCAGGTCGGTGAGGGCATCCTCCAGCTGCGGGTGCACCAGCCCCATGGAGCCGGCGCAGCGCCGCACCACGTTCCAATCGCCATCGGCCAGGGCGCGGCGGTAGATCTCCTCCAGCAGGGCCTCCAGGCTGGCTTCGCCCCTGCCCTTGGGCCCCTGCAGCAGAGCCCCCAGGCCCAGGCGCCGCACCAGTTGCTCCAGTAATTCCGCCTGTTCTGGCAGCGAGGTGCTCTGCCAGAGCCGCTCGGCCAGGGTGGTGTTGGGGGTGTCTTCGAGCTCCTGCTCCTCCTCGGCGGTGAGCGGCTCGTGGCGGATGCTGGCCCGCAGCAGGGGTTTGGCGGTGGTGGCGCTGGCACCGCTCGGCTGGGCCTGGTCCGGCAGGTCAGCCCAGTTGGCCTGGTCCTGCAGCTCAGAGAGGGCGCCCAGTTGCACGGGCACGCCCCCCAGCAGGCCGCTGCGCAACTGGTCGCCGAGCCGCAGGAAGGTGTCTGGGCTGCGCTGGAAGGGTGCCTCCTCCACGGGGATCAACAGCAGGGGGGCACCGGCCCCGCGCCAGTGGCGCATCAGCTGGCTGATCTCGCTGGCCACCGCATCCACCAGTTGTTCTGGGTCGTCGGAGAGGTAGAAGGTGCTCTCCTCCAGCACCGCCGGCAGAAAGGCCAGGGTCTGGCCGCCCTGGCGGTAGAGCCGGGCCGTCACCATGGTTTCCATCCGCATCGGTGGGTGGCCGCTGAGCCCGAGGCGCGGGTTGGCACCCACGGCGCCCATGCGTTCCCCCAGCTCCCGGGAGCTGGCGATCCGCAGGCTGCCCTCGCTGGCACGGCTGGCGGGCAAGCCCGCGGCTTCCAGGGCCGCGGCAATGCCATCGCTGGCCGGCACCAGGGCCACCAACACCTGATCGGCGCCCAGGCTCGCCCCTAGGCGACGCCCGCTGGGATCGAGGTCGTGTGGTTGCAGCAGCCCCTGCAGCAGCAGATCCCCCAGCCAGGTGAGGCTCTGGGTCCAGAGCAGGGGAACGTTGTCGTTGGCGACCCGCTGTTGGCTACCGGGCCGTTGCCGTTCTGCCGCGATCGACTGCTTGGGCACCAGATACAGCTCCGGCAGCAGCGCTTCCCCATCCACGTCCACGGCGAGCTTGCTGAGCCGCTCGCGCCAGCTCCAGGCCTCGCCCCAGCGCTCTTCGCAGCAGGCGGTCACCAGCTCATAGGCGAGAAACAGGGGCCACTCGCACTCGAGGTGTTCGAACTGGGCCAGTTCCTCCCGCTCGTAATGCAGACGGGTGTGGTCTTCCACCACGGTTTGGTGGCCATCGCGGCGGAAGCGCTTGTAGCCGTAGGCCCCGCCCAGCTCCGTGCGGATCTTGTGGCGGGTGCGCTCCACCAGCTGGGGGTCCTCCACCGCCCAGGCTGGGTAGCCGATCACCGACAGGCAGGCCGCATCCACTTCCTTGCTGGCGGATTCCCGCGGCAGCAGGCCGGTGAGGGCGCGGCGCAGGCGCACGATCGCATCGTGGGGGATGTGCAGGCTGCAGCCCCCGTTGCCGTGGGGGCCGTAGAGATCCAGGCCCTCGAGAGCTTCCAGGGCGGCCTTCACCAGACCGATGGAGCTGGCGTTGCGCTCCGGCATGCCGTGGTTGCCCTTGTCGCCCCGCTCCCAGATGCCGTAATCGGCCACCCGGTAGGCCCGGGCCACGTAATACACCAGGTTCTGGATGAAATCCCGCTCGTGGCTCGTCTGGATCACCACCAGCCCTGAGCGGGTGAGTTGCGCCAGTTGCAGCAGGAACAGGGCCGTGGCGTCGAGCTGCAGGTGTCCCCAGCCGTCGTCGGGCACCACGGGGTTGCCGCTGTTGGTGTCGTACTTGGCGTGCAGCGCATCCAGCGGCTGCAGGCTGTGCTTGAAGCGCTCCAGCTTCGGCGCCTGGCGCAGCATGGCATTGAGCAGCCCGCGCATCAGCTGCAGCACCCGCTGCTCCAGTTCGAACACGCGGGTGGTGGCACCGCTCAGGCGCCGGTGGGCCAGGGCCAGGCCCCATACGCACTGCACGGAGTAGACGCAGTCGCGCACCCAGGCATCGCCGTAGTTGCCATGCACCGTGTGGGCGGTGCTGGCGGGGAGCAGGCCGGTTACCGGGTGCTGGCGCTGCAGCACCACCCGCTCAATCTGGGTATCGAGAGCCTGCAGCCGGTCCCAGGCTTCAGCCGGACTCAGCTCCAGGGGCGCCACAAGGGAGGGCATGGATGCGCTGGTGAGGGTCATTGCGCTGCGATGCCGGGCGCCGGCCATAGATTCTCTCGCGCGGCCCATCCGGCGAATGGCATCAATGGCGACTGACGCCACCAGCACTGGCTTTACGGGCGCAGAGCAGCCCCCCTCCTGGCGCCTCACCCAGGTGCTGGGGGTCCAAGTGGCCGTGAGCACCAACGTGTTCGCGGCTGCCCTGGAGCTCAAACAGCGGGGTGGCGGCCAGATCGTGACCCTCAACGCCGAGATGACCATGGCGGCCCGGGCCAACCCGGAGCTGGGCGCCGCCATTGCCCAGGCCGATCTGGTGATCCCCGATGGCGCTGGCGTCGTGTGGGCGCTTGGGCGCCAGGGCTACAAGGTGCGCCGCAGCCCCGGCATCGAACTGGCCCGCGCCTTGCTGGAGTACGCCGCCTGTCATGGCTGGAGGGTGGCCTTGGTGGGCTCCAGCCCCGCGGTGATGCAAACCCTGCGGCAGCGGCTCAGTGCCGAAATCCCCGGCCTGAACCTGGTGCTCACCATCCATGGCTACCAGGCGCCGGAGTTGTGGCCTGGCCTGGAGGCTGAACTTCGGGGTGCGCGTCCGGATCTGGTGCTGGCGGCCTTGGGCGTGCCCCGGCAGGAAACCTGGATCCAGCGCCTGCATCAGGGTCAGCCGGGCCTGTGGATGGGTGTGGGCGGCAGTTTTGATGTGTGGTCGGGCCTGAAGCAGAGGGCACCGCAATGGATGGGGCGCCTGCAGATTGAATGGCTCTACCGCTTGCTGCAGGAGCCGAGCCGCTGGCGGCGGATGCTGGCACTGCCGGCGTTTGCCTGGGAGGTGCTCCGGCGCGGCTGAAGGCTGGGCCTGGCCGCGGCCATCAAGTGCCCATCAAAAAGCGGCGCGGCCAAGGCCACGCCGCTCTCGGAAACGTTTCGCTGGATTCAGCGGGAGCTGGCGGCTCAGCGGAAGCCCACCGATGCTTGCCACACGAAGGCCAGTAGCAGGAAAAACAGGGGGATGATCGGCAGGATGTCCACCAGGGGACCGAAGGCCTGGTAGGCCTCGGGGAGCTGGGCCAGGGTCTGCAGGGCGTAGGCGGCCATCCCGGAATTCACTGAGCTAGAGGCGGACGCTACCACGTGTGAGCAGCTGGAGACTCCGCTTCCCAGGGAGCGAAATCCTCTGCAAAACAGCCCTCCGCGATGGCCTGCCCCATGGCTGTGGTGAAGCGCACCAGCTGGGTGATGTTGTGCAGGCTCAGCAGGATCTTGCCGAGCATCTCCTCGGTTTTGATCAGGTGGTGCAGGTAGGCCCGGGTGTGCTGGCTGCAAGCCGGGCAGGGGCAGCTGGCATCCATGGGGGTGTGGTCGTGGCGGAAGCGGGCGTTCTTGAGGTTCCAGCGCTCCCCACCCACCAGGGCTGCGCCGTGGCGCCCCAGGCGGGTGGGGATCACACAGTCGAACAAGTCGAAGCCGTTGGCCACGGCGATGGCCATCTCCCGCAAGGTGCCCACCCCCATCAGGTAGTGGGGCACGGCCTCCGGCAGCAGCGGCCCCACCTCCCGCACGATGCGGTGCATCTCCTCGGCGGGCTCGCCCACGCTCACACCTCCCACGGCAATGCCCGGCAGGCCCATGGAGGCCACCACCCGGGCCGATTCCTGGCGCAGGTGGGGGAAGCAGCCCCCCTGCACGATGCCGAACAGGGCCTGGTCGGGCTTGGTGTGGCTGGTGATGCAGCGCTCCAGCCAGCTGTGGGTGCGGCGGCAGGCTGCGGCCACATCCGCTTCGCTGGCGGGATAGGGGGGGCACTGGTCGAAGGCCATGGCCACATCGGCCCCCAGGGCCATCTGGATCGCCATCGAGCGCTCGGGGGTGAGCTCGATCCGGGCGCCGTCGCGCGGCGAGCGGAACACCACGCCGTGGTCGTTGATCGTGTTGATATCGCCCAGGCTGAACACCTGGAAGCCGCCGGAATCGGTGAGCATCGGGCCGCTCCAGCCCATGAAGCGGTGCAATCCGCCGGCATCCGCCACGATCTGCTCGCCCGGCTGCAGATGCAGGTGATAGGTGTTGGAGAGCACCATCTGGGCGCCGGTGGCGCGCAGTTGATCCGCCGTGACACCTTTCACCGTGGCCAGGGTGCCCACCGGCATGAACCGGGGCGTGGTGACCACGCCATGGGGGGTGTGGAAGCAGCCGCAGCGGGCCCGGGTGCGGCTGCACTGGGCCGTGATCTCGAACTGAAACGGCATCGAGGCGGCCGCGCCGGGTGATGGTTGGAACCTAGGTGCCGGCCGCGGCAGGATTCCACCAGGCGTTCTGGTCCGTTGCTCGTGCCCATGGCCCCCTCGCGTGTGCACGCCCAGCCGGCCTGGCTGGCGGATCTGGCCGGTGCCTGGGTGTTCTACAGCGTGTTGCCGCTGCCGCCGGGGCTGCAGCCCCGCTTTGAGCGCATCGCCCGTTTTGCCCCCTGGGTTGGAGCCGTGATCGGTGGGCTGGAGGCGTTGCTGTGGCGGCTGGGGGAGGGGCGCCTGGGGCTGTTGGCCCAGGTGGCGTTGGTGCTGGCCTTCGGGATGTGGATCAGCGGCGGGCTGCACCTCGATGGGGCGATGGACACGGCCGATGGCCTGGCGGCGGGCCAGGAGCGTTGCCTTGAAGCCATGGACGACAGCCGGGTTGGTGCCAGTGGGGTGCAGGCCCTGGTGCAGGTGCTGCTGCTGCGCTGTGCGGGCCTGGCGGCCCTGGCGGCAGCGGCCCCCTGGGCGCTGGTGTGGGCGGCGGTGTGGGGGCGCATCGCGCCCCTGATTGCCATTCATGCCTTCCCCTACCTGCGCGATCAGGGCGAGATCCCTGGAACCGCCGGGTTCCATCGCCGCCACTGGCAGGGGTTCGCGGCGGAGTTCGCGCCGGCCCTGCTGCTGCTGGGGCTGCTGGCCGGGCTGGCCCTAGGGCTGGGCAGTGGCCTGTGGGGCTGGCTCGGCTGGTTGGGGGGTATCCCGGCGTTGCTGGTGCCCTGGCGGCTGGGCCGCCGTCTCGGTGGCCACAGCGGCGACACCTATGGCGCCTGCGTGGAATGGACCACCAGCTGGACCCTCCTACTGCTGGCGCTGGCGCGCCTGTGGGTTGGCTAGCGCCGCGTCAGGGCTGGCTGGGCAGGGTGAGCCGAAAGGCATTGCCCTGGCTCGGCAGAGCTGCATCCACGGCCCGCGGCGGGCAGATCAGGCGGAGGTCGCCGCCGAGGCGCTGGGCCAGATCCAGGGCCAGGGCCAGGCCCAGGCCACTGCCGTCCCGGTGTTGCCCCGTGCTGCCGCGTGCGCCCTTTTCAAAGATGTGACCCCGTTCTGCGGCCGGGATCTCCGGGCCCTCATCCCACACGCTGATGGTGATCGGTGAACCGCTCTGGCAGTGCAGGCCCACGGCACCGCCAGCGGCGCTGTAGCGGAAGGCGTTCTCGAGCAGGTTGGCCACGATTTCGGTCACGGCGCCGCCATCCCCCTGCCAGGCCGGGATGTGATCCGGTGCTTGCCAGGGGCGGCCCTGCAGAGCCGCGGTGGCGGCGGCCCGCTGCAGCAGCGGCATCAAGCTGCTGGTGAGGGTTTGACCATTGACCTCCCCCAGGGATGGAGGCAGCAGCAGCGGTGGATTGCTGGCCTCCGCTGCCGGAAGCAGGGGGGGGGCGGCGAGTTGGTCGATGGCCTCCACATAGCGGTTGAGCTGCCCCTGTTCGGCGAGCAGGTGGTCCACCAGGTCGCGATTGCCAGGATCGCCATCCAGGCGCCGCCGCAGCAGCTGGCCAAAGGTGCGCAGGGCCGCGAGGGGATTGCGCAGTTGGTGCACCAGCAGTTTGAGCTGGTCGTCGCGGCGAGCCAGTTCCTGGCCCAGCCGCTGCTGCTCGTGGTCCAGCCGCAGGGCCTCGGTGAGGCAGAGGGCGGTGGCCTCCAGGCGCAGCGTGAGGGCTTCAGGCCAGGGCCAGCGATCGGCATCCACCCGCAGGGCCCCCAGCAGCAACTGGCCATCCCGCAGGGCCAGCCAGCGCCTGGCTTCCCCCAGGGGAGTCAGGGCCGGGTCTTCGTCCCCACTGGGCAGGGCCAGGTTGGTGGGCCATTGCCCGATTGGTACCAGAGAGGGCTTGCCGTTGGCCCCTGGCAGGGCCAGATACACCACCAGGGCCCGCAGGTCGGGACGATCCGTGAATTGGGCGAGCTGCTGTTCGAGCAGGGCCAGAAACCGCTTGGAGACTTGCATCTGGGCGGTGGCTCAGAGGTGGCTCAGGGCCGCACGGGGGCTGTCCACAAAAAAATGCCGGCGCCCTTGTTCGAAATCTGGGAAAAAGTCTTAAGATGCTGGTATCGACCAATACCTCGCAGTCCGGGAGCGGGCCGCGCGGCGTCGACCCGAACGTCTTGCTTGCAGTTCTCCTGCAAGCGAGGCTACAGCAGAGGAAGTTGCGTCCTTTGCCTTCTCGGTGTCCTTCACGTCGCGGACGGTGGTGCTGCCACGGGTTCGCCTGCTTGCAGGTGGCTTGCTGGCGGCTTGCTCCCGGTTGACAGACGTTTGGGCGTTGCCAAGCCCAGGTTCTGGTTCCCCCAGGCCTGGGGGCTGCCAGACCAATCAACCCTCAGACCAATCTGCTGCCCGCCTGGCTTTCGCCAGCTAGCCAGCGTGTCCGTCGGTTTCCACCACCGTCCCCCAATCCCCCATCTGGGTCACAGCTCCATGTCCAAGAAGCGCAAGCGCATCAGCCGCCGCCGTCTGGCGGGCCAGCGGGTTCTCGCCCACGTGGTGACCCACAACCTGGAAACCGGCGAGCACAAGCCCGTTACGGCGGCCCGTCGTTTCATTGCCGAGGGCGCGATCGTGCCGCCGGCATTGCTGAATGTGCGCCGCAACGAGCACACCACCGATCGCTTCTTCTGGGGTGAAAAGGGGCTGTTCAGCGCCCAGTACGCCGAGGAGAACCACTTCCTGTTCCCCTCCCTGCGGGCAATCGTGGATCGCATCGGCGAGGACACCCTGTTCGCCGGTCTGGAGTCGATGGCAGCCGACGACTGGGAAGAGATGGAAGAGTACGAATACGCCTTCGTCTGAAGCTCCAACCCTCCAGGGGTTCGGGCGCACCTGGCCTGCTCAGCAGGCCGGGTGTTTCAGCTGCTGCCGCACGAAGCCAGTGATGCCCGGCAGCACGCTTGCGTCAATGGTGTGCCCCCCAGGGAAGTCCAGCAGCTGGGCTGCAGCGCCTGAGGCCTGCAGGCGGCGCAGCACCTCCTCGCTGGCGGCGAAAGGCACCACGGGATCCTGCTGCCCGTGGCTGAGCAGCACCGGTGGCAGGCTCCCGGTCGGAGCCCAGCCCTCGTGGGGATAGCCACTGCAGGCCACGATCCCCGCCAGGGGCAGGCTGCTGCCCACATCCAGAGCCATCGCCCCCCCCTGGGAGAAACCCAGCAGCACCGTGCGCGCGAGAGGCACGCTCTGGTCCAGCTCCGTCAAGCGCTGCCGCAGTAGCTCCCGGGCTGCCGGCAGCTGGCTCCAGTCGATCGGCTGCAGGCCATACCACTGGCGGCCCACGCCATAGGGATGGGGCTCCGGAGCCCGCAGGGCCACCACGCTCACGCCGGGGCCCACCAACAGCTCGCCCAGGTCGAGCAGGTCGTCGGCATCGGCCCCCCAGCCGTGCAGCAGCACTAGGCGCTGCTCCGCTTCCTCTGGGCCCAGTTGCAACTGGTCGGGGCTTGGGCTGGCGAGGCTGCTCATGGGCGGATCAGGAACGGGAGTGCTGCTGCGTAGGTTGGATCTTCAGCCTTTTGCGATCGCCATGGCGCCTACGGCCCTCCTGAGTGTGTCCAACAAAGAGGGTCTGGTGCCATTGGCCGAGGGGCTGCTGGCCGCCGGCTATCAGCTGATTTCCAGCGGCGGCACCGCCTCGGCCCTGGCCGCGGCTGGCCTGCCCGTGAAGAAGGTGGCGGAACACACCGGGGCCCCCGAGATTCTGGGTGGGCGGGTGAAAACGCTGCATCCACGCATTCACGGCGGCATCCTCGCCAAGCGCTCCGAGGCCTCCCACCAGGCCGATCTGGAGGCCCAGGCCATTGCCCCCATCGATGTGGTGGTGGTGAATCTCTATCCCTTCCGCGAGACCATCGCTGCCCCGGACGTGACCTGGGACCAGGCGATCGAGAACATCGACATCGGCGGCCCGGCCATGGTGCGCGCCGCCGCCAAGAACCATGCCGATGTGGCGGTGCTCACCAGCCCCAGCCAGTACGCCGCCTTCCTGGAGGCCCTCAAGGACGGCGCCATCACCAAGGAGCTGCGCCGCCAGTTGGCCCTGGAGGCCTTCAGCCACACCGCCGACTACGACACGGCCATCAGCTCCTGGCTGGCCGGCCAGCTGGCTCCAGAGGCGGCGGCGGGCCCCCATCTGCTGCTGGATCTGCCGGCGAAGCAAACCCTGCGCTACGGCGAGAATCCCCACCAGAGCGCTACTTGGTACTCCCAGCCTGCGGCCGGCCTGGGCGGTGGCAGTCAGTTGCAGGGCAAGGAACTCAGCTACAACAACCTGATCGATCTCGAGGCGGCCCTCGCCACCGTGCGGGAGTTCGGCTACGCCGGCGCCGGTGCCGGCAGCAATTCCTTCCGGCCGGCGGCCGTGGTGGTGAAGCACACCAACCCCTGTGGGGTGGCCACCGGTAGAACCAGTGCCGATGCTCTGGAGCGAGCCCTGGATGCCGATCGGCTCTCGGCCTTCGGGGGCATCGTGGCCATCAATGGCCCGGTGGATGCCGCCACCGCTGGCCATCTCACCAGCCTGTTCCTGGAGTGTGTGGTGGCCCCCAGTTTTGAGGCTGAGGCCCGATCCCTGCTGGCGGCCAAGGCGAATCTGCGCCTGCTGGAGCTGGGGCCTGATGCCCTTACCCGGGCCACGCGCCAACAGCTGCGCACCGTGCTCGGGGGGGTTCTGGTGCAGGAGTTCGACGATCAGCCCGTGGAGGAGAGCAGCTGGCAGGTGGTGAGCAAGCGCCAGCCCACGGCCCAGGAGCTCGAAGATCTGCGCTTTGCCTGGCGCCTGGTTCGCCATGTGCGCTCCAATGCCATCACCGTGGCCAAGGACGGCCAGAGCCTCGGCATCGGTGCGGGGCAGATGAACCGGGTGGGTTCAGCCAAACTCGCCATTGAGGCCGCCGGTGCCAAGGCCCGCGGTGCCGTGCTCGCCAGCGATGGCTTTTTCCCCTTCGACGACACCGTGCGCCTCGCCGCTAACCACGGCATCAGCGCCGTGATCCAGCCCGGAGGCAGCGTGCGCGATGCCGACTCCATCGCCGCCTGTGATGCCCTGGGCCTGGCCATGGTGACCACCGGACGGCGTCACTTCCTGCATTGAGCAGCAGCCGGGGGAGGGCGCGCTGTAGCTTCGCTCCCATCTCGAACACCGCGGCCTGTTCCCCATGCCGGAAGCCCTCGCCTACAACCTCAACTTTCTCCATCCGCTCACGATGTGGGCGCTGCTGGCCCTGAGCGGCTACGCGATGTTTCTGGGCATCAAGGCCAAGAAAACCCGCACCGCCGATGCCGAAACCCGCAAGACCCTGATCAAGGGGCAGTTCGCTAAGCGCCATTACCTCTATGGCAGCGCGGTGTTGGCGGTGATGGTGCTGGGCACCTTTGGGGGCATGGCCGTCACCTACCTCAACAACGGCAAGTTGTTTGTGGGCCCCCACCTGCTGGTGGGCATTGCCATGAGCTCGATGCTGGTGCTCGCTGCGGCCCTCTCCCCACTGATGCAGCAGGGCAATCTGATCGCCCGCAAGATTCACGTGGGCATGAATATGGGGGTGGTTACCCTCTTCCTCTGGCAGGCCGTGAGCGGAATGCAGATTCTCAACAAGATCTGGGAGAACCGCCCGGCCTAGAACTGAGAGCGCTTGCGAGGAGGGCAGTCCAGGCCATGGGTGGCGTGGAAGTCCTCCTGGACTTTCCAGGTGAGTTTGCGGGAGATCTGGCGCACGATCTGGCGCAGCAAGTGATCGCCGCTGCTCTGCACCAGCCCCTCCGGTAGCAGACCAATCACGGCCGGCAGCTTCACCCATACGCTCAGATCCAGCTCCCAGCGCACATCGGTGATGCCAGGGTTCTGGGGTTGGTCGTGGAGCTGGAGCGCCGCATTGAACTCCACGTCGTAGAGCTCCTGCAGGCCCGGCTGAAACCGCTCGGCGGATACGGTGCAGATGCGGTAGATCCCCTCGCTCTGGGGCAGTAGCTCAAGGCCGATGGTGGGCTCCACCTCAAAGCCGAAATTGCCAAAGGTGCCCAGGGTGAGTACGTAGCCGTTGCGGTCTAGGGGCTGCACCTGCATCGGCGAGGCGCAACGCCGGAACCAACCTTCGTGGCGGTCGAGATAGGCCGCCACGGTGTTGGCCGGTGCCCGCATCTCCATCACGTCGGCGAACTGGCTGCTATAGCAGCGCACCCGGTTGTCATCGCTCTGACGCAAGGGAGTCACCAGTACCTCAGGCCCTTCGGAGGAGGAAGCAACGGAACTGGTCAGCGATGAGATCAACGTTCTCGCAACTCCCCGTCGCCCCGTGGGCGGATCCGATAAATGAATGTAAAGCGGCACTGTGGCGCCCTTCGCAGCCGATGTGACAGCCCGCGATCCTCAGCTATCGCTGAGGTCGATCAGCCGGCTGATCACGTCTTCCACCACCCGGTCGGGGGTGGAGGCTCCGGAGGTGATGCCCACCCGCAAGGCCCCCTCAGGCAGGAATGGTTCCACCACCTCCAGGTCGCCGCCCAGGGGTTTGTGCTCGATGCGGTTGCCCGGACCGATGCGATCCGGGGTGTCGATGTGGAAGGAGCGGATGCCGCGGCTCACGGCGATCTCCTGCAGGTGGGTGGTGTTTGAGGAGTTGTATCCCCCGATCACCACCATCAGATCCAGGGGTTCATCCACCAGGGCAAACATCGCGTCCTGGCGCTCCTGGGTGGCGTCGCAGATGGTGTTGAAGGCCAGGAAGTGGTCGTTCAGCTCGGTGGGGCCGAAGCGCTGCAGCATGGTGCGCTCGAACAGGCGGCCGATTTCCTCGGTTTCGCTCTTGAGCATGGTGGTTTGGTTGGCCACCCCCACCCGCATCAGGTCCCGGTCGGGATCGAAGCCTGGGGAGCAGGCCTTGGCGAAGCGCTGCATGAAGGCCTCGCGCTGCTCCGCGCCGCCTTCACCTCGCTTGAGGATGTAGTCGCATACCAGCTGGGCCTCGGCCAGATCCAGCACCACCAGATAGGTGCCGGCAAACGAGCTGGTGGCCAGGGTTTCCTCGTGCTTCACCTTGCCGTGAATGATCGAGGTGAAGGCGTGTTTCTTGTGCTTCTCCACGGTGTTCCACACCTTGGAGACCCAGGGGCAGGTGGTGTCCACGATGTGGCAGCCGCGCTCGTTGAGTAGCTGCATTTCCTGCACCGTGGCGCCGAAGGCCGGCAGGATCACCACATCGCCACTGGCCACCTCGGAGAAGTCCTTCACGCCGTCTGCCACGGAGATGAACAGCACGTTCATCTCGCGCAGGTGATCGTTCACTGAGGGGTTGTGAATGATCTCGTTGGTGATCCAGATCCGCTCTGTGGGGTAGTGGCGGCGGGTTTCGTAGGCCATCGCCACGGCCCGCTCCACGCCCCAGCAGAAGCCGAAGGCCTCGGCCAATTTCACCTTCAGGCGCCCGTGCTCGAGTCCGTAGCCGTTCTCGCGCAGGCTGGCGATCAGGTCGCTCTGGTAGGCCTGCTCCAGGCTGCCGGCCACTTCTTCAGCCCGGCCGAAGCCGCGGCGGTTGTAGCGATCCGAGTGGTGCAGGGATCGCTTGAACGCGCGGGTATCCACGTCGGCCGGGCACGGGTGGCCACAACTCTATGGGCCGTGGCCCAGGGCCTGGCGGCGATCAGCTGTGGGGCTGCACCTCCACCACCCCCAGCCACTCCACCCCGGTGTCGCTGAAGCCGTAGCGGCAGGGGATCACCTCCACCCCGGCGGCGAGGGCCTGCCGGAACAGGTCGCCGTAGCGGGGGTCTGCGCTGTCGCCAGGGGCAAAGCGGGTCACATCGGCTCGGCTCAGGCAGGGCAGCAGCACGGCCCGGGCCTCCGGCAGCACCCCCATCAGCTCTTCCAGGTGCTTTTGCCCCCGCTCCGTCACGGTGTCGGGGAACAGGGCTAGCTCGCCATTGGTCCAGGTGGTGTTCTTCACTTCCACATAGATGGGCCGCGGATCGCTGGCCCCCTCGGCGGGGGTGAGCAGCAGGTCGATGCGGCTGCGGCGGTTGGCCCCGTACGTCACCTCCGCCTTGATGGCCCCGATCGGCCCCAGCCAGGGCTCCAGGCAGCCAGCCTCGATCGTGGCGCGCACCAGCCTGTTTGGCAGAGCGGTGTTGATCCCCACCCAGATCGGCGTCCCATCGGCCCCGGGCACCTGGGCCTGCTCCCAGGTCCAGGCCAGCTTGCGGGTGGGCGATGGGGCATGGCGCAGGCGCACCCGGCCGCCCGGTTGCAGCACGCCCGTCATCGGGCCGGTGTTGGCGCAGTGGGCCGTCACCACCTCGCCGGTGTCCAGCTCCACATCGGCCAGAAAGCGCTTGTAGCGCTTGAGCAGCACCCCTTCTTGCAGGGCTTCCAGGGGCAGCACCAAGGGGCCCGTGGGCGTGGCTGTGGCCGGCATGGCGGGGCTGGAGGCGGGGAGCTCGGGCCATGGTGGCCCAGAACAACCGCCCAATACAGGCAAGAATCGCCTCAGTTCCTGGCTGCGGCCCTACCGGATGAGCCAAACCAGCGAGGCCAGCCAGCCCAGCGAGATCAGCCACCCTGAGGCCCCTGGTGTTGGTGCGGGCCGCTCCCTGCGCCGCATCGCCCTGATCGTGGCGGTGGCCACGGCCCTCAGCAAGGTGGCGGGCCTGGTGCGCCAGCAGGTGATCGCCGCCGCCTTCGGCGTGGGCATCGCTTACGACGCCTACAACTACGCCTATGTGCTGCCCGGCTTTCTGCTGATTCTGTTGGGGGGGATCAATGGACCCTTCCACAGCGCCATGGTGAGCGTGTTGGCCCGCCGTCCCCGGGAGGAAGGGGCCCACGTGCTCGCCGCGATCAACACCCTGGTGGGGGCGGTGCTGATCGGCGTGACCCTGCTGTTGTTCCTGGCGGCCGATCCGCTGATCGATCTGGTGGGTCCGGGCCTCGATGCCGAGCGCCACGCCATTGCCGTGCTCGAACTGCGCTGGATGGCGCCCATGGCCCTGTTCGCTGGCCTGATCGGGCTGGGCTTTGGCGCCCTGAATGCGGCGGATGAATTCTGGCTGCCCTCGGTGAGCCCCCTGCTGTCCAGCGTGGCGGTGATCGCCGGCCTGGGCATTCTCTGGGCCCATCTGGGCTCGGCGATCGCCCTACCCCAATACGCGGCGTTGGGCGGAGCTGTGCTGGCCGGCACCACCCTGCTGGGGGCGGTGTTCCAGTGGTTGATTCAGCTGCCGGCCCTGGCCAAGCAGGGGCTGCACAAATTCCAGCTGGTGTGGGATTGGAAGCACCCCGGCGTGCAGGAGGTGCTGCAGGTGATGGGGCCGGCCACCCTCTCCTCGGGCATGTTGCAGATCAATGTGTTCACGGATCTGTTCTTTGCTTCCGGAATTGTGGGGGCGGCCGCTGGCCTGGGCTATGCCAACCTGCTGGTGCAGACCCCCCTCGGCCTGCTCTCCAATGCCCTGCTGGTGCCCTTGCTGCCGGTGTTCGCCCGGCTCACGGCACCGGCCGATCGGCCGGAGCTGGTGGGTCGGATCCGCCAGGGCCTGATGCTGTCCAGCGCCTCGATGCTGCCGCTGGGGGCGCTGATGGTGGGCCTGGCCGGCCCGATCGTGGCGCTGGTGTACGAGCGCGGGGCCTTCAACGCCAGTGCCGCGGCCCTGGTGGGGGGGCTGCTGATGGCCTATGGCGTGGGCATGCCCGCCTATCTCGGCCGGGATGTGCTGGTGCGGGTGTTCTACGCCCTGGGTGATGGCACCACGCCCTTTCGCTTCTCCATGGCTGGCATTGGTCTGAATGTGATCTTCGACTGGCTGCTGGTGGGCGGCCCCACCCCCTGGGGGCTGCAGGTGCCGGCCCTCAATTTCGGAGCGCCCGGCCTCGTGCTCGCCACGGTGGCGGTGAATGTGATCACCTGCCTGGGCCTGCTCCTGGCTCTGCAACAACGCCTGGGTGGCCTGCCGCTGCGGGTGTGGGGCCGCGACACCTTGCTGTTGCTGGGCGCAGCTGTGCTGGCCGGCTTGGCGGCCTGGGGGCTGTCTGAGGGCATTGGCTGGCCGTCCCACCTCTGGGGCCTGCTGATCCAGTGCGGTTTTTGTAGTGGGGTGGGCCTGTTGGTGTACGGGCTACTGGCCAGCTGGGCGGGTGTGCCCGAGGCCCGTGAGCTCAGCCGACAGTTGCGTCAGAGGTTGCCAGGGCTGGGCTGAGCTTGGCGCTCGGCCCTCTGCACGGGCTCAGAGCTCCACGATCCGCTCCTCGCGCACCTGCACCGGGATCTCCAGATGGCTGCGGCCCACCATGGCCGGGCCATCCACCGAGAAGATGCGCGCCTCGATGCCGAAGTCGCGGAAGGCATTTTCCAGTTCCTGGATCAGCGCCTTTTCCACCTGGGCTTCAGCATCCACCACCTTGCCGATCAGTCGGCTGCCGAGGCGGCCAATGCGCTGGCGCACCACCTCGCGGGCGTTGGTGACCTCGATGACCAGCACAGGGCCGCGGCGGGAGGCGCAACCCTATCCGCCCCGCCGTGGCCAGACAAGGCTCAGCAGCGGCTGGCCAGCAGATCTTCGAGATCCTGTAACTGGCCGGGGGGCACCAGCCGGGCCAGGGGCAGCTTGCTGCTGCCGCCGCCGATGGGCACCTGTACGGCCTCCAGGGCCTGTCGGGCGCACACCCCAGGCCCCTGATCCAGCCGGGCGGCGCATTCGATCGCCAGGGTTTCGGCCAGGCCGGCGTCGCCTAGATACAGATGCCAGCCGCCGATCTGGATGTAGAGGCGGTCCGCCAGTTCCAGCTGCAGGTTGCGGATCTCGTCTGGGGAGAGGGCCATGGCGGCTGCTTCAGAGGCTCCCGTTCACGATGGCCCCGCCGATGTGGATTCGGCACTGGGCCTGGGCCGCTGCACCACCACGCTCACCAGTTGGGCCAGCAGCAGCACCGCCCAGATCTCCGTGAGCCAGGCCAGATGACTCCAGGGATGGCGGATGCCCTGAACGAACCAGAGGCCGCTGTTCACGGCGGCGAAGATCCCCCCGTGCAGCACCACATTCACGATGCGTTCGAAGTGGCGGTAGGTGGGGTCGTCGGGGTTGGCGGGCCCGTACCAGCGGATCGGCATGAGGGGAGAAGCCGCAGGGAGCGGTGGGGGTTGTCTTGATTCTGGCGGCTCTGCTTCAGCCGGGGCCTGTGGGGCCCAGTTGACGGCCGGGCCCCCGATGTGGGCACAATGTCAGGGCAGGCACAGGCGCTTGTAGCTCAGCGGATTAGAGCATCTGACTACGGATCAGAGGGTCGGGAGTTCGAATCTCTCCAGGCGCGCCTGAAACCAAAACCGTCCTCCGGGGCGGTTTTTTTGTGTTTGTAGGCCAAGTCGTGGCCGTTGTCGGTTTCTTACGATCGATTCATCTTGCGCGGGTTTCATGGCGGCTTCCAGCGGTGCGGCGATCAACACCTCCCTGGCCAGCGGTGATCCCGCCATTGCGGCCCTGATCAACAAGGAGCTCGATCGCCAGGAAACGCACCTAGAGCTGATCGCCTCCGAGAACTTCGCCTCCCGGGCCGTGATGGAGGCCCAGGGCTCGGTGCTCACCAACAAATACGCCGAGGGTCTGCCGGCCAAGCGCTACTACGGCGGCTGTGAGCACGTGGACGCCATCGAGGAACTGGCGATTGAGCGGGCCAAGCAGTTGTTTGGGGCCGCCTGGGCCAACGTGCAGCCCCACAGCGGTGCCCAGGCCAACTTCGCGGTGTTCCTGGCGCTGCTGCAGCCCGGCGACACGATCCTGGGCATGGACCTCAGCCACGGCGGCCACCTCACCCATGGCTCGCCGGTGAACGTGAGCGGCAAGTGGTTCAAGGCCGTGCACTACGGAGTGGACCCCGACACCCAGCAGCTCAACTTTGACACCATCCGCCAGCTGGCCCTGGAGCACAAACCCAAGCTGATCGTGTGCGGCTATTCCGCCTATCCCCGCACCATCGATTTCCAGGCCTTCCGCGCCATTGCCGATGAGGTGGGTGCCTACCTGCTGGCGGATATGGCCCACATCGCCGGTCTGGTGGCGGCTGGTGTTCACCCCAGCCCGGTGCCCCATTGCGACGTGGTGACCACCACCACCCACAAGACCCTGCGGGGCCCCCGCGGTGGCCTGATCCTCTGCCGCGATGCCGAGTTCGGCAAGCAGTTCGACAAGGCCGTGTTCCCCGGCAGCCAGGGCGGCCCGCTCGAACACGTGATCGCTGCCAAGGCCGTGGCCTTCGGTGAGGCCCTGCAGCCCAGCTTCCAGACCTACAGCCAGCAGGTGGTGGCCAACGCCCAGGCCCTCGCTGAGCGCATCCAGGAGCGCGGCATCGCTGTGGTGAGCGGAGGCACCGACAACCACATCGTGCTGCTGGATCTGCGCGGCATCGGCATGACGGGCAAGGTGGCCGACCTGCTGGTGAGTGATGTGCACATCACCGCCAACAAGAACACGGTGCCCTTCGATCCCCAGTCGCCCTTCGTGACCAGCGGCCTGCGCCTGGGTACTGCCGCCTGCACCACCCGTGGTTTCGACGAGCCCGCCTTCCGCGAGGTGGCCGATGTGATTGCCGATCGCCTGCTCAACCCGGAGGACGCTGGCATCGAACAGCGCTGCCGCGAGCGGGTCGCGGCCCTGTGTGCCCGCTTCCCCCTGTATGCCACTGAGCGTCAGCTGCAGCCTGCATAACCGCTCGAATGGCTGGCCCTGCTTAAGCTTTCGCCCACCGGGCCAGCTCCGGCGTTCTCCCCGATCCATGCAGCGCTTGTGACGATCTCCAGCAGGCCAGACCTCGCTGCGGTGCTGGTCTTTGCTGCCGCTGCGCTGCTCACCGCCTTGATCGTGCCGCTGGTGCGCCGGGCCGGACTGCGCTGGGGGCTCATCGATCAGCCCGATGCCCGCAAGCAGCACACCACGCCGATGGTGCGGCTGGGTGGGGTGGGCATCGTGGCGGGCTTTGTGCTGGCGCTGCTGGTGATCTGGTGGCTGGGGGGCTTTGCCGGCCTGGCGCCTGAAAAAGACCAGCTGATCTGGACCACCCTGGCCGGAGCCCTCTGCTTCTTCGTGATCGGCCTGGCCGACGATCTGTTCGCGCTACCGCCGCTGCCACGGCTGGCCGGCCAGGTGGCGGTAGCGATGGCGGTGTGGAGTCAGGGTGTGCGGATCGGCGCCATTGATCTCCCTTTCGCCCTGTTCGGTGGCCAGCCCGGCGCCCTGCCCCTGCCCGATGGGCTGAGTTTGCTGGCCACGGTGATCTGGTTGGTGGGCATCACCAATGCCATCAACTGGCTGGATGGCCTCGATGGCCTGGCCGCCGGTGTGAGTGGCATTGCGGCGGTGGGCTTGTTGTCGGTGAGCTACAGCCTCAACCAGCCGGCGCCCGGGCTGCTGGCCGCCGCCCTGGCGGGCAGTTGCCTCGGCTTCCTGCGCCATAACTTCAACCCCGCCCGCATCTTCATGGGCGATGGCGGTTCCTATTTCCTGGGCTTTGCCCTGGCGGCCATCAGCATCGTGGGGCCCGCCAAGGGCCTCACCAGCGTGAGCCTGTTGCTGCCTCTGCTGATCCTGTCGCTGCCCCTGGCCGACATGTCGGCCGTGATCATGGGCCGGGTGAGTGAGGGCCATTCGCCCTTCTATCCCGACCGCCGCCACCTGCACCATCGCCTGCTGCGGGCCGGCTTTAGCCATCGCCGCACGGTGGTGCTGATCTATGCGTTCACCCAGTGGCTGGCGGCCCTGGCGCTGGTGCTGGCCAATGCTGAGCTGCGTTTCCTGTGGCTGGCCCTGGCCACGGCGGTGCTGATCTGCGTGGTGATTGCCTGTCGCCGCAGCCTCACCCGTGAGCAGGCCCTGGAGCTGCCTGGCGATGGCGGCTGAACTCCTGTGCATTGGCACCGAGCTGCTGCTCGGCAACATCACCAACGGCAATGCCCGCTGGTTGGCAGAGCAGCTGGCGGCCCTGGGCATTCCCCATCACCGCCAGGCGGTGGTGGGGGACAACCGCGAGCGCCTGATGGCGGAGGTTCGTGAAGCGTCGGGCCGTTGCCGGGTGCTGATCACCACCGGAGGCCTGGGCCCCACCCCCGACGATCTCACCACGGAAGCCATCGCTGCCGCCTTCGACACGCCGCTGGTGGAGCACCCCGAGATCTGGCGTGACATCCAGGCCCGCCTTGGTGCCCGAGGCCGGGTGTGCTCCCCCAGCAATCGCAAGCAGGCCTTCCTGCCCCAAGGGGCCCAGGTGTTGCCCAATCCCACCGGCACCGCCCCCGGGATGATCTGGACCCCCGTGCCGGGCTTCACCGTGCTCACCTTCCCGGGTGTGCCCAGCGAGATGCGGGCCATGTGGGCCGCCACCGCTGCCCCCTGGTTGCGCCAGGCCGGTGTGGCTGAGGGGGTGTTTGCCAGCCGCATGCTGCGCTTCTGGGGCGTGTCGGAATCGGCCCTGGCCGAGCAGATGGCCGATCTGCTGGCCCTGGAGAACCCCACCGTGGCGCCCTATGCCGGCGCCGGTGAGGTGAAGCTGCGGATCACGGCGCGGGCCGCCACTACGGCTGCGGCTGAGGTGTTGCTCGAGCCGGTGGAGGCGGAGATCCGTGCTCGCTCAGGAGTCGCTTGCTTCGGTACCAACGACGACAGCCTGGCTTCAGTGGTGCTCGAGCTGTTGCGCCGCCGCGGGCAGACCCTGGCGGTGGCGGAGAGCTGCACCGGGGGTGGGCTAGGGGCGGCCCTGGCGGCGGTGCCCGGTGCCTCGGATGTGTTTCTGGGTGGGGTGATCGCCTACGCCAATGCGGTGAAGCAGGCGTTGCTGGGGGTGCCGGCGGCAACGCTGGAGAGCCATGGGGCCGTGAGCGATCCGGTGGCCTGCGCCATGGCCGAGGGCGCCCGCCGCGCCACCGGTGCCACCTGGGCGATTGCCGTGACCGGCATTGCCGGGCCCGGTGGCGGTCGTGCTGAGAAGCCGGTAGGGCTCGTGCACCTCGCCATTGCCGGCCCGGATGGCTGCACCAGTGAGGGGGTGCGCTTCGGCGCTAGCCGCGGCCGGGCCTGGATTCAGCAACTCACGGCCGGTGAAGCGCTGCACCGCCTGCGCCTGGCCGCGGCACCCCCCGAGGGCTGAAGTCCAGGGGCTACTTGTGCATCACAACATCTATTTGTGAATCACAACATCCACGCCGCTGCTGCGGCGTTTCACCAGCACCCCGGTGTCCACCTCGCCGCGGTGCAGTTGCAGGTCGATCTCCTCTTCGCCCAGCCGCAGCCCATGGATCTCCAGCAGGTTGATTCGCTCCGGCAGCACTGGGTTGCGGAATAGCACCTCGACGCGCCCGCTCTCAGCGTTGTGGCCGATTCCCATGCCGGTGATCGCCTCCAGCAGCCCGAACAGGCTGCCACTAGCCCAGGCCTGGGGGCTGCAGGCCACCGGGTAGTGGGTCGGCCCCTCGTCGGGCTGGCGCGGGAAGCCGCAGAACAGTTCCGGTAGGCGATGCAGGGGCATGGCCTGGGCGGTGTCGAACAGGCCCATCAGGATCTGCATCGCCTCCGGCGTGTGGCCATAGCGGCTGAGCCCCAGCGCGATCAGCGCGTTGTCGTGGGGCCACACCGAGCCGTTGTGGTAGCTCATCGGGTTGTAGCGGGCTTCCCCTTCATCCAGGGTGCGAATTCCCCAGCCGTTGAAGCTGCTGGGGGCCAGCAGTTGGCGGGCGATCGCGCTGGCCGCGGTCTTGCTGGCCAGGCCGGTCCAGAGGCAGTGGCCGGCATTGGAGGCGCGCACCTCGCAGGCTTCGCCCTGGCCGTCGAGGGCCAGGGCATAGGTGCCGATCCGCTCGCACCAGAAGGCGTCGTGGAAGCGTCGCCGCAGCAGGCTGGCCTCCTCCAGCAGCCGCTCGGCTTCGGCGTCATAGCCGAAGTGCTGTTGGATATGGGCCATCGCCCGTCGAGCCCCATAGCTGTAGGCCTGCACCTCGCAGAGGGCGATCGATCCCTCCGCAAGGCGACCGTCGGCATGGTGCACGGCATCGTCGGAATCCTTCCAGCCCTGGTTGCGCAGGCCCCCCTGGGCGGCGCACTGGTAGCGCAGGAAGCCATCGGGCGCGCGCTCCTCGGCGTTGCGAATCCAGGCCATCGCCGCGTCCAGGGGGTCTTGCAGGTCGCGGATGAAGGCCTGATCGCCGCTGCGCATCAGGTAGTCGCCCGCCAGGATCAGAAACAGGGGAGTGGCATCAACGCTGCCGTAGTACTGGGCAAAGGGCACCTCGCCCAGGGCGGCCATCTCCCCCAGCCGGGCCTCGTGGAGCACCTTGCCGGGTTCGGCATCGCTCGCCGGGTCGCCGTGGCGGGCCTGGTGATCTGCCAGGAAGCCCAGGACGCCACGGGCCAGCCTGGGTTCGAACAGCAGCAGCTGCCGGGCCGTGATCAGGCCATCACGACCAAACGGACAACTGAACCAGGGCACGCCGGCGTAGGGGTAGAGGCCGTGGTCGAGCTGGCTGGCCAGCAGGTGGCCATCCGAAGTGGAACGCGCGATCCAGGCGTTGAAGGCGGGATTGTCGCTGCTCACGCTGGCGGCCAGCCGGTTGGCTTCGCGGAAGCGCTCCACCGCCGCCTCCAGGGCCGCATCAAAGGCTGCCTCCGGCGTTGGCGGCTGACGGTTGCCATCGGGGTGGAAGTCGAGCACCAGGCACAGCCGCCTTGGTCGGCGCGGTTCGAGTTGCAGGCTTAGCTCCAGGCAGGTCTCATCGAGCTCCTGCACCGGGCCGCTCAGCCGCACGAGGGTGCAGCGGTCGGTGTTGTCGAGTCCGCGGTACACCGCTTCCAGTCCCTCCGCCGTGCAGCTGTGCACCGTGTGCCCGCGCTCCGGCCGCTGGTAGCCCCGCACCTCGAAGATGTCCCGAAAGTCGGCGTCGAAGTGCAGCGTGATCGGCACCTGCAACGAGGTCTGGGCGTAGCTGGTGAAGGTGAGTTGTTGCAGGCAGGCCGTTGGTGTGAGCACCGTGCTCCGTTCCAGGTGCACCGTGCCGTCGTCGTTGCTGAGGTGGCTCACCTGCAGGCCCAGTTCCCCCCGCTCGGTGGAACTCAGCACCGTCCCAGGCCGGCCCCACAGTTGCCATTCCAGCCGGCTCACATGGCGCGTACCGCGGTGGAACACGCCCGAGTCCGCGTGGGTGTCGGGGCGGATCTCGCCGTGGGCATCGAGCATCGCAAAGGTTTCCCCGTTCTTCAGCACGAACGGGGGGAGCACGTCATGCGGCATGAAGTTGGGGATCGCGGGGTGAACAGGGGCGGTGCAGGGACTGGTGGCTGCCGTGGCTTCCGTGGGCCTCGATCAGGCGGCGGTACAGCTGCTCGTACTGCTCCGCCTGGCGAGTCACGCTGAAGCGCTGCTCGAAGTCGTGGCGTACCGCCTGCCGATCCAGTCGGTCGAGCTGCCGCACCGCATCGACGGCCTCGGCGATTGAGTCGACCAGCACACCGTTGACGCCGGGATGGATCACCTCCGGCGTCGAGCCGTTGCGCCAGGCGATCACGGGCGTGCCACAGGCGTTCGCCTCGATCATCACCAGTCCGAAGGGCTCGGGCCAGTCGATCGGGAACAGCAGGGCTAGGGCATGGCCCAGCAACTCCTGCTTGCCGGCGTCGTCCACTTCGCCGATGAACTCCACCAGCGGATTGGCCTCGATCAGGCCCGCGATCTGGTCCCGGTAGTAAGTCTGATCGCTGCTGTCGATCTTGGCGGCCACCTTGAGGGGCAGTCCCAGTTGGCCGGCGATGGTGATGGCCCGGTCGAGGCGTTTTTCCGGTGAGATGCGCCCCACGAAGGCCAGATAGTCACGGGGGTTCCGCACGGGTTGGTAGAGGTCCAGGGGCAGGCCGTGGTGCACGGTGCCCAGCCAGTGGGCGTCAGGTAGGGGCTGGCGCTGCGCTTCGGAGATCGACACCAGTGGCAGCTGGTGGAAGCGCCGGTAGAGCTGGGTCCGGTCGGGGGCGGTCAGGGGGCCGTGCAGGGTGTTGAGATGGGGCACGGGCAGGCGCCGCGCCAGGGGGTAGTGGCTCGCGCCGGTGTGGAAGTGCAGCACATCGAAGCGATCCAGCTGATCCATCACTTGATCCAGCTGGATCAGCTCCGGCACGGTGGGGTCGCCGTCGTAGCCCGCCAGCCGTAGGGCTTCGGGCACGCAGGGGAACAGCTCGGCGCTGGTGCGGGAGTCGCCGCTGGCGAACAGCATCACCGCATGGCCGCGCCGCACCAGTTCTTCGGTGAGGTAGTGCACCACCCGTTCCGTTCCGCCATAGCGGCGGGGCGGGATGCTCTCGCAGAGCGGGGAAACCTGGGCAATTCGCATCGCTTGCGCGCACGGGGGTGTGTCGCGGAGCGTGCTCCCCTCGACCTTCCAGTCATAGAGAGGGTTTTTCGGTGCGCTGGAGCCGGATCTGAGGCGAATGGATCCCTGGGTGCAGCTTTAGGCTGGCTCCTTAGTCGCATGGGCCATTCGTGAGTGCCGGCACCCTCTACGACAAGGTCTGGACCCTGCATCAGGTTGCTGAACTGCCCGGTGGTTCCACCCAGCTGTTCATCGGCCTGCACCTGATCCATGAGGTCACCAGTCCCCAGGCTTTCGCCGGCCTGAGGGACCTGGACCTGAGCGTGCGCCATCCCGAGCGCACCGTGGCCACGGTGGATCACATTGTGCCCACCACCTCCCAGGCGCGGCCCTTCGCCGACCCCCTGGCGGAGGAGATGCTCGTCACCCTCGAGCGCAACTGCGCTGAGCACGGCATCACCCTGCATGGCCTCGGCAGCGGTCGCCAGGGCATCGTGCACGTGATCGCCCCCGAGCTGGGCCTCACTCAGCCCGGCATGACCGTGGCCTGCGGCGATTCCCACACCTCCACCCACGGCGCCTTCGGTGCCATCGCCTTCGGCATTGGCACCAGCCAGGTGCGCGACGTGCTGGCCAGCCAGAGCCTCTCGATGGGCAAGCTCAAGGTGCGCCGCATCTGGGTGGATGGTTTGCTCCAGCCGGGTGTGTACGCCAAGGATCTGGTGCTGCACATCATCCGCAGCCTGGGGGTGAAGGGTGGGGTGGGCTACGCCTATGAATTCGCTGGCCCGGCCATCGAGGCGCTCTCCATGGAGGAGCGCATGACCCTCTGCAACATGGCGATCGAGGGCGGCGCCCGCTGCGGTTACGTGAACCCCGACGCCACCACCTTTGCCTACCTGAAGGGGCGTCCCTTTGCCCCCAGTGGTGAGGCCTGGGACCGTGCTGTGGCCTGGTGGAGCAGCCTGGCTAGCGGCCCCGATGCCGTGTTTGACGACACGGTGCGCTTCGATGCCGCCAGCATCGCCCCCACGATCACCTGGGGCATCACCCCGGGCCAGGGCATCGGCGTGGATGAAACCGTACCGACCCTGGAGCAGACCGAGCCTGATGAGCGGCCTTTGGCGGAGGAGGCCTACCGCTACATGGATCTGCAGCCCGGTAGCCCGATTGCCGGCACGCCCGTGGATGTGTGCTTCATCGGCAGCTGCACCAACGGCCGCCTCTCCGATCTGCAGGCCGCGGCGGCTGTGGCCAAGGGCCGTCACGTGGCCCCCGGCATCAAGGCCTTCGTGGTGCCGGGCAGTGAGCAGGTGGCCGCGGCGGCGGAAGCCGAAGGCCTCGACAAGCTGTTCACGGCTGCGGGCTTCGAGTGGCGGGAGCCAGGTTGCTCGATGTGCTTGGCCATGAACCCAGACCGGCTGGAGGGCCGCCAGATCAGTGCCAGCTCCAGCAACCGCAACTTCAAGGGCCGCCAGGGCTCGGCCAGCGGGCGCACGCTGTTGATGAGCCCGGCGATGGTGGCCGCTGCGGCCATCAACGGCAAGGTGAGCGATGTGCGTGAGCTGTTGGCGTCGTCCGCTCCGCTCTGATTGCCCTCACAGGTTTGCTTCCGTTTGCTCGCGTCGCCCTCCCCATGACAGCTCCAACTGCTTCCTTTCCTGTCGGACCGATCGTCGCGGTGCGTGGCACCACCGTGGTGGTGCGCGGCGACGACATCGACACCGATCGGATTATTCCGGCCCGCTTCCTGAAGTGCGTCACCTTTGAGGCCCTGGGGCCTGCGGCCTTCGCCGATGATCGGGCTGAGCTTGCGGGCAATCCGGCCGGGCCCCATCCCTTCGATCGGCCCGAACACCAGGGGGCTTCGATCCTGCTGGTGAACCGCAACTTCGGCTGCGGTTCCAGCCGTGAACATGCCCCCCAGGCCCTGATGCGCTGGGGAATCCGAGCTGTGGTGGGCGAGAGCTTTGCGGAGATCTTCTACGGCAACTGCCTGGCGCTGGGGATCCCCTGTTTCACCGCGAGCCACGACCTGATGCTCGCTATCCAAGAGGCCGCTGTCGCTGATCCCAGCGCCGCATTCAGCCTGGATGTGGCGGCGGCCAGTCTCGAGGGCTCAGGTTGCCGCTGGCAGCTCGAACTCGCCCCCGGGCCCCGCCAGACGCTGGCCAGCGGCCAATGGGACGCCACGGGCCAGCTGTTGGCCAATGGCACGGCCCTGGAGGCCACTGCTGCGCGCTTGCCCTATTTGAGCGGCTTCGCGGGCTGAATCGGCGCCTTGTCCTGGTGGCTTGTGGCGGCCAGTCGCTCAGCTGTCTATCAAGAAAGCAGGGTTCTTGGCGCCGTCATGGCCATGGCTGCATCGTTGCTCCCCGTGTTGGCGGGTCTGCTGGCCCTGGCGCCGGCTGCCACGCCGGCTCTGGCGCAGGTTCAGGCTTTGCCAGTGGTTCCCCATGTGGCAGCTGTCGCTGATCGTCCGCCTTGGGCGGCCTGTGCCGGCTGCGACCTCCGCGGCCGTGATCTCAGCGGCCTGTCGTTGATTGGCATGGATCTGCGGGGAGCCGATTTGCGCGCTGCCGATTTGCGTGGCAGCAATCTCGAGGGCGCTGATCTGAGCGGTGCCCAGTTGCAGGGCGCCTTGCTGCAGGGTGCCATGCTCACCAATGCCGATCTGGCGGATGCCGATCTGCGCCAGGCCGATCTGCGTGACGCCATCGTGATCCAGGCCCTCGCCCCAGGTGTGCGCACCGAGGGACTGGTGTTAATCGGTGCCGATATCACCGGCAGTGATCTGCTCATTGGTGGGCCTGAAGAGCGCATCCCGCCGCTGCCACCTCTGGCACCTCGTCGTTAAAACAGGGAGCGGCGCTTGGCGTACTCGTTGCTCGGGTGATAGGGCACGAAGGGCACGCCCGTTCCCGAGAAGTTGAAATCGTTCAACTTCACACGAACGCCCCCGATCTGTTCGTAGGGGCTGTAGTAAACAGCGAATTCATAACCGCGGCGCTGCCAACGCAGCTCCACCGATGCCCCGGTTACATCGCCGAAATAAATGGATGAAGGATCTACATTGAGCCCCAAGCCCCCACTGAACACCAGCGGGCCCGCGAGTTGTTGAGTCCAGCCCAGGCCGATGGTGGCGAGGTCCACGGCTCGATCAAAGCTGAAGGGGCTCTGTCCCTGGCGCAGGGTGCCCCCACCGGTAACGGTGAAGACGGTGTAGTCGAGGAAGTTCTTCGTGAAATGGCCCAGGGTCAGCGAGGGCCCACCAGAGATGCTCAGCAGGTTCTGGTTGGTTCCATCGCCGTAGTAAGCCACGTTGAGTGACGTATTGGTGTTGATGCTGAGCCCTGGCACGATCGGGGTTGGGGTGTTGCGTGTGGCGGCCTCGGCATTCACAGCGGCGGGTTTGCCGGTCCAGAGGGCCACGGAGCTGTTCACCGCCCCAAAGAAGCTGGCTCGCCAGAAGTCGGCAATGTTGGTGGTATCGAACTCATTGCCCTGAAAACTGCCGAAGCCTGCGCGCCAGAAGTAGTTGTGGCTGATCGATCCCCAGTTTGGAAGCGCGCCGGCCTGCTCAAGTGAAGCGCCAAGCGCGGAATACACATCCTGTTCCCCTAGAGATCCATTCCAGGTGCGGTAGCGATAGGCCCCAAACAGGCGGCTCGTGACCGTGCCGATACCCGGCAGGCTGATCGGTTTGGCGAAATCGCCCCAGCTGCGGATCGCATTGGTGAGATTGCTGGGGTCAAAGCTGGAGATGCTCACGGTGGCATCGCTGCTGAAGCCCAGAACCGTGCCCTTCAGCTTGCTTTCCAGGCCAAACAGATCGCCAATGCGGGTGGGCTGGCTGCTGCCGGGATCGCCGGCGGATTGGCCGGGGAGGGGATAGCTGTCCGTTGTGCCGCTGAGGGCCCGCTGCACCATGAACTGGGGTTGGAGCGTGAGCTTGGCCCCGCGCTGCCCCAGCTTGATGGGTTGGAGATTGCGGCCCACGTAGAAACCATCCCGATCTTCGCCATCAACAGCCGTAACCCAGGGATTGTCGACCTCCTTGTCCTTTTCCAGTAACAGGTTGCGCCGCATCGGCAGGGGCAATCTGTTCTCAAGAATTAGCCGGCTGCGCTGGCTGCGGATCTGGGTGGCGCCGCCGGGCAGCTGTTTGGCCAGCACACCTTCGGCATCTAGCCACGACTGGGCAGGGGTGTAGGGGTCGTTGGTGAACGCCACCCGATCACCACTCCAGCCATCCGGGGTGAGGGTGAGTTTGGCGGCCTGGAAGCGCCAGCGACTCACCGTTCCGTCCACCAATTTCTGGGGGCCGGCTGCATTGAGGCTGCGAATCTGCTGTGGCTGGGCCTGGCCGAAGGTTTCGGCCTCGCTGGGTTGTGCGTAGGTGGTGGTGACCCCGAGGCGGCGTTCCAGCTTCAGGCTGCGTACATAGGTGAGATTGCTGACCCTTTGATCCACGGCGGCATCAATGGCCTGTTGGCGCTCCTGTTCTTGCTGCCTTGGCGTCAAGGTTTTGGCAGGCTTGGCGGCTGTGCTCGGTTCTTGTGGGGTGGTTGGATCCAATGGTCCGAAGGCCACGCTGTTGAGCTGCTCGGCTAGGGGGCGCACCGGTTGACGGCGGGTGCGATCTGGATCGGGACAGCCACTGGGGGGAGGCATGCTGGCGGTGAGTCGTTGGGCTGGCGCCTCCCCGAATCTGTAGCGAACGCCCATCAAGTAAGCGTTGCTGCCTTCACTCACGCCGCTATAGGTGCCATAGGCCCCGGAGCGGTGGTGAATGCGTCCCACCACTGACCATTCCGGTGACACCAGAGCCTCCACCTCAAAGCCCAGGTAATTCAGGAAGGCTGTGTAGTTTTCGCGGTAGGTCTTCTCGTAGTTGCTCACCGATGTGTTCAGGCTCACCCCTTCCACAAAGCCGAGGCTGAGCCAGGGTTGCACCCAGAGGCGTAGGCCCAGTCCGGCGGTGATTTCAGCAAAGGTCTGTGCGGGGGTGTCGGCGAAAGGAACGGCCTGGTTGAATTCACCACCCGCCTGGGTATAGGCGTGGTGACCCATCAGGTTGGAGTCGAATTCCAGGGCCAGCGGTCCGGCTTCAATCAGCCGCTTGTTGAGGCCCACGCCCAAGAGGTATTCCGGGCGCAGGCGTCCGTTGAAGACGAAGGTGTCGCCGAAGTTCGCGTCCACCATCTGACCGCCCCAGAGGGTTGCTGCCCATGGATAGGGATGCCAATCCGGGATGGCCGGTAGCGGCGGCGGACACGCCATCGTCTGGGCGGCCGGGGAGAGGGCCACGGGAGGCATTCGCCAGTCCGCGTTGCTGGGTTCCATCGGTGCCACACCGGATGGAATGGCCTGCGTCGCGGAGCTGAGTCCTTTAAGAGGTTCAACGCCCTGGGTGGGTGAATCGAGGGGCTGTTGTTCGAGGGCAGTCTGGGTGCGTTCTGTACTGGTGGCCCAGCTGGAGATCGTTTGACCCTGGGCCTTGCCATTGGCTTGGATCAGGGCTGGAGGTTCGGTGCTGAATTGGGGTTGGCTGGATGCCAGCGGGCTTGGTGCGCTCCAATAACTAAGCGGTGCCAGTGCCGCCGAGGGGGGCTGAGCCAGATCCAGATCACTGTTGGTAGTGTCTAGATCGAGAACGCCATACACATCCTCCAATTCCCCGGTGCTCGCGATCAGGCTGTAGCGCAGTTTGCTGGCCTGGACATACTGCTCGCCCCGCTGGAACCGCACACTGCCGCTGGCATAGATCGTGCGGGTGGTGAACTCATACTCCAAACGGTCGGCCAGCAAGCGGCCTCCAGCCACCACCGCCATGACGCGGCCGCTGGCCACAAAACGGTTGAGTTGTTGGTCGAATCCCTGGGTATCTGCCCTGAGCTCGATATCCAGAGGTGGTTGCTGCTCGGGCGAAGCCGGGATCAGCCTTGGCCTCGGCGGCTGGTTAATGGAGTTCGGTGATGCCGGGACAGGCAGATCTGGGGCTGCCAGAACAAAACCCTGTTGCATCGACACTGCTACCGACCCCAACGCCGCGATGACACGGCTGACACGCTGAGGGGAGGGCACCGAGGCGACGCAAGCGGAGCTGATCCTGCCACGCATGCCCGCCTGCATTGAGGAGACAGGGCCGGTTCATCAGGCCTCTGGATCGGCCTGGAGTGGGATCACTCCTCGAGGTCTTTGCGGCTGGGGGTCCGGCTGGGATCGCTGGCCAGGAAGCCGAACACGAAGATCCCGATGAAGAAGAAAACGACTGAGTAAACCGAGATCTTGAGAGCGAGCATGGTCTGTCCGGCGGGTGACAGGGAGTGACAGGCGCCAGGTGGGCCCTGAACGACCCTGCGGCAGCCGCATCATCCTATGGGTCGCGATCGCGTTGACCGATGCCGGAGGCCCCTGAGGCCGTGGTTCGCCCCTGGATTGAAACGTTTCAGGCACGAACGCGGCTGGATCTGCGTCCTCTCTGGCAGATCGCTCCCCTTGATGGCCCGCCCCGGCCTGCCCTCGACGACCCCTGGGGGCAGCGGCACCGTCCCGATTGGGTGGCCCGTGGCCTGGTGGTGTGGCCCCGTGGGGGGCGTTGGCATCCGCTGCAGTGCCGGCTGGAGTGTCCAGCCGAGTGGCAGGAGCAGCAGCAGGGGGATCGCCAGGCGCGGCTGGTGCTGCGCTGGTGGGCCGATGCCGTGGTGCTGCGGGTGAATGGCGTTCAGGTGCATCAGGGCGACCTGTTCGATACCGCCTGTCGCTGGCTGTTGCCCGAAACCTGGTGGCAAGGACAGCCCCTCGCGTTGGAGCTGATGTTGCGGTCTCCGCTCCACGACGACGGGGCCTTGATCACCAGCCAGGTGGAGCTGGAGCCCCGCGACCATGCCGATCCCACGGCGGTGCTGCAGGCCACGGCGCTCGCGCTGCAGGCCCTGCGGCAGCCGGAGGCGCTCGCAGCAGCCCTGGAACCGCTCGATCCCCTGGATCCCGCGGCCCCCGAGCGCCTCGCTCCCCTGTTGGCTGAGTTCGCTGCGGCGCGTCCGCAGGGGGGATTCCAGGTGCTGGGCCACGCCCACCTCGATCTGGCCTGGCTGTGGCCGGTGGCCGACACCTGGCAGGCGGCGATCCGTACCTTCGGCTCGGCCCTGGCGCTGCTGGAGCGCTATCCCCAGCTGCACTTCGCCCACTCCACCCCAGCTCTCTACGCCTGGATCGAGCAGCACCAGCCGGCCCTGTTTGCCGCCATTCGCCGGGCCATGCAGGCCGGTCGCTGGGAGCCCATCAACGGCCCCTGGGTGGAAACCGACTGCGTTCTGATCAGCACGGCCTCCTTGCTGCGCCAGTTTCTGGAGGGCCAGCGCTACAGCCGGGAGCGCTTTCCGGAGTGGCGCCACGAGCTGTGCTGGCTGCCCGACAGTTTTGGCTTCGCCGCGGGCCTGCCTGCCGTGGCCCAGGCCACCGGCGTGCGCTGGTTCTGCACCCACAAGTTGGCCTGGAACGCCACCAATCCCTTCCCCCATCGGCTGTTCCGCTGGCGCAGCCGCTGCGGCGCCGAGGTGTTGGCCCTGATGCATGCGCCGATCGGCACCGATGGCGACCCGGTGGCGATGGAGGCCTACCGGCTGCAGTGGGAGCGGGGTAGTGGCGTGGCTGAGGCCCTGTGGCTGCCAGGTGTGGGAGACCATGGCGGCGGCCCCACGGCGGAGATGCTGGAGCAGCTGGAGCTCTGGCAGCAGCAACCCCTGGCCTGCCCCCAGCAGCACGGCACCCTGCGGGACTACCTCGGCCGGCTCGAGCCGCTGCAGGCCGGCCTGCCGGTGTGGCGCGATGAGCTCTATCTGGAGCTGCACCGCGGCTGTGCCACCAGCCGGCCCGACCAGAAACGCCACAACCGCAGCCTGGAGCGGCTGTTGCGGGAGGCGGAGCTCGCCGCCGCCCTGCTGGCTCTGGAGGGCGGGGAGTCCCCCGGCGTGGATTGGCGGCCCCTGCTGTTCCAGCAGTTTCACGACATTCTTCCCGGCACCTCGATTCCCGAGGTGTTTGAGCAGGCCGAACCCCAGTGGTGCGCGGCCCGCCGGACGGCCCGGCGGCACCGCGATGGGGCTCTGCAGCGCTGGTTGGCGCCCTACGCGGCCCCGGCCCCGGCCGCCCAGCCCTGGTGGCTGGTGCAGCTGCAGCCGCTGGCCGCGGTGCCGCTCTGTCTGCGGCTACCCCGGGGGCGCTGGAGCCAACACGGGGAACGCTTGCCCTGCCAGTTGGCCCCTGGGGGCGGCCAGTGGGTGCAGATCGCCTGCCCCGCCGGCGTGGCGGCCGTGGCCTTGCAGCGCCGGCCGGAGGATCCAGATGGGCCGGAGCTGCATGTGCTGCCGGTGCTTCACCCGGTGCAGTTGCGCTTGGAACCTTCGGCTGCGGCCCCGGAGCTGTGGAGCCTGAGTAACGGCCTGATCACGGCCGAGCTGGGGCCGGAGGGTGTGCGGCAGCTGTGGGGCGCTGATGGCCTGCCCCAGTTGGCGGGGCCGTTGCAGTGGTGCCGCTGGCGCGACCACGGTGAGTTCTGGGATGCCTGGGATCTGGCCGGCAACTATCGCGACCATCCCCTCGAGCTGGAATGGCTGGCTGGGCCCACGCTGGTGGAGCAGGGCCCCCTTTGCAGCCGCCTGATGTGGCGCGGCCGGGCCGGCCAGAGTGCCCTCCGGCTGGATGTGCAGCTCCGGGCTGGCTGCCCGTGGTTGGAGCTCAGCCTCACTGTCGACTGGCGGCAGCAGCATCAATTGCTGCGCCTCGAGCTGCCTCTGGCCCAGGTCAGCAGCCGCTACGCCGCCGATACCAGTGGCGGTGTGCTCGAACGGCCGGCGGCGGCCTCCACCCCCCGCGAGCAGGCTCGCTGGGAGGTGCCCGCTATCAGCTGGATCGCCTCCCAGGGGCAGACCGGTGGCCTGGCCGTGCTGCTGGATGGGCCCCAGGGGGTGTCGGCCCAGCCCGATCAGCTGGGGATTTCGCTGCTGCGGGCCCCCACCTGGCCGGATCCATCCGCCGACAACGGCTATCAGCGCCTGCGCCTCGCCCTGCTGCCTTGCCCCGGAGGGTGGCGCCAGGCTGCGGTGCCCCAGCAGGCGGTGCGCTTTCGGGAACCGGTGTGGCTCCGGCCTCAGCCGCTACGCGATCGACGAGTCGAGCCGGCACCGATGGCTTTGCCGTCAGCACTGCGGCTCGGCAACGCGGCACTCCACTTGGTGGGCTTGCGGCCCGATCCCGAGGGCGAGGCCGGTGTGGCGGTGCTCACCGTGCAGAACCTGAGTCCGTTGCGTCAGGTGCTGGAGCTGCCGGATCCCTGGTGCCTGTTGGATGGGCCGTTTGGCGGCTGGCTCAAGCCCTGGCAACTGCTCAGCCTGCGGCTAGGGCGCTGCAATCGCTAAGCGCTGCTTCAGCCCAGGGGGCGTCAGTCGTCGTGGTCATCGAAGGGGTCCGTGAGGCCCTTCGATGGCGGCCCAAAAGCGGTGTAGATGCCAAAGCCTGTGAGGGCCAGCAGCACGGTGAGCACGGTGATGGCCACGGACATGGCTGGGGATGTGGATTCCATGGCGATTCCGGTGGCGGGGGGCGGACGGTGAAGGGGCCTGTGGCGGTGATGCGTTCCGGAGAGTTCCGTCACAACTCTCGACGGCAGCAGCCGTTGGGGCCGCCAGCACCCTTACAGTAACGAGACCGATCCCCTGGCAGAGAGGACCGCGCCTCCATGGCCCAACGCACCCGACTGGGAGACCTGCTGCGTCCCCTGAACTCTGAATACGGCAAGGTTGTTCCTGGCTGGGGCACTACGCCTGTGATGGGCGTCTTCATGGCCCTCTTCCTGGTGTTCCTGCTGGTGATCCTGCAGCTCTACAACAAGTCGTTGCTGCTCGACGGCATTACCGTGAACTGGAACGGCATCGGCTGATCCCATGAATATCTTTGGGATCGGACTGCCTGAGATGGCGGTCATCGCCGCCATTGGGCTGTTGGTGTTCGGTCCCAAGCGACTGCCTGAGCTGGGCAAAACCCTGGGCCGCACGCTCAAGGGTTTCCAGTCCGCTTCCAAGGAATTTGAGCAGGAATTCCGCAAGGTTGTCGACACTGTTGAAGCCGAGGTGGCTTCCGAGCAGCCGCTCAAGACGCTTGAGCCCGCCTCCAGCGACGACGCCACTGCGGGCTGATCCCGTTTGTCTGCCATGACAGCGCAGCCTGCCGCATCCCTGCAGTTGCTTGTTGGCCTGGGTAATCCTGGCGACAAGTACGCGGGCACGCGGCACAATGTGGGCTTCATGGCCTTGGAGCGGCTGGCCTCCCGCCAGGGCGCGGCCTTCAAGGTGCAGGCCAAGCTCCACGGTCTGCTGGCCGAGGTTGGCCATGGGCCGAGCCGCCTGCGCCTGTTGATGCCGCAGACCTACATGAATGAGAGCGGGCGTTCGATCCGTGCGGCCCTCGACTGGTTCCGCCTGGAGCCCAGCCAGATGCTGATCCTGGTGGACGACATGGATCTGCCCCTCGGGCGGTTGCGGCTGCGGGCCTCCGGCGGGGCCGGGGGGCACAACGGCCTGCGCAGCACCATCACCCACCTGGGCGGTCAGGAGTTTTCGCGGTTGCGCATTGGTATTGGGGCCCCGGGGCTCAATCCGGTGGAGCGCAAGCAGCGCACCGTGTCCCATGTGCTTGGCCGATTTGCCGCGAGCGAGCAGCCGATCCTCGATGAGGTGCTCGATGAGGTGCTGGTGGGGGTGGATCTGATCGCGCGGCTTGGGTTGGAGCGCGCCGGTAATCGCCTCAATGGCTTTGTGGCCCCCACGGCCGCGAAGCTCGCGGATGTGCTGGCATGAGTCCCCTGCCTGCCACCACCGCTCAGTTGCGGGTGCTGCACCAGAGCTTCAGCCAGCGGCTGTTGGAGGGGGAGGTGGTGGCTGGCGGCTTCCAGTGGACCTTCTGCTGGTTTTTCGATCGCGGCGAGTTGCAGGTGGAGCCCTCCCTGGGCCGCGCCCTGATCCAGGACGCGTTGCTGCGCTTTCTGCTCAAGGCCGACTACCAACTGGAGCCCGGTGGCGATTACGCCTTCACCGTGCGGGCCAAGTTCTGACCAGGGCGCTCAGGTCAGTGTGCGGCTCAGTTCCCGTTTGAGGTGCCGCTCCAGCAGCAGTTGCGCCACCACGTCGTCCCAGTCGCGCGGGGGTAGGCGCAGACCCCTGGGAAGCAGCCGTTGCCAGAGATTCGGAGGCTCCAGTTGCCAGTAGCGCTGGCGAGCCTCCAGGGTGGTGCCCCGTTCCGGCACCAGGATCACCGCGGCGCCCAGCTCAGCTAGCCGTTGCTGCCAGGCCCCGCTGCCGGTGCCATCCCCCAGGATCACAGCCCGCAGCGGGCTGCGCTGCTGCCAGTTCTGCAGCCGCTGCCAGCAGTTGTCCGGGGGCAGCACAGCGGCCTCCACGATGCTCGTGGCCTCGGGGTTGCTGAGCACCAGGCCGCATTTGCTGCGCCCTGGATCCAGGGCTGCCCAGGGCCCAGGGCCTCGACCAGCTGCGGCGCTGTGGGGCAGCGGCGGCGTCAAGGCCGACCAGGCCTTGTGGTGGCTGGCGTTTGTATGGCTTGGATGTCCACCACAACCGGATCTGCTAGATCGCTGTTGCGCCGGGAGATGGCTTCCAGACGCACCGATTGACCAGCTGGGCGTGCGCTCAGGGCGGCACCGAGCTGATTGAAACGGGTGGAATCAAATTGAAGACCGTTGGCGAGGGATCCTTGCCGCTGGGCTTTGGTGAAGGCAGCCGCCATCAGCAGATTCAGGCGGCTGCGCACTTGTTCGGCGTTCAGTTCATCGCCTTCGAGCACGGTGGTGGCGAGTTGCTCGCCATTGCGGATCACCTGCCGGTTGGGGCGCACATCCGGGAAGGCCAGCACCTGGCGCTCACCCTTGAGCACGTTCGCCGCCGAGATCAGGCTCACCACCCAGGAGCCTCGCTTGCGCAGGATGGTGTCCAGTTTGGCGATGTCACTGCGCGGCACCAGCAGGATTTGGCGGTTCGCCTTCTCGCCGGGCAGCACCCGCTGGTAGGCCGCCAGATTGGCTTGGACCAGCAGAGACTGGATCACCTCCGGGGCCTGGTTGGGGTTGTCAATGCGGACCTTGGCCGTGGCCAGGGGCTGGCCACTGGTGATCACCACGTCGCCGCGACGCAGGGCAATCAGGTTGGTTTCCAGTTGCTCGAGTTCCTTGGCTCCTGCCGCGATCTTCTGGGTCACCTTGGCCAGCTCATCGCGGTTGCGCCGGATGTCGGCATCTTTGGCGGCGATGTCGCGAGTGAGGCGATTGCGTTCCTGCTCCAGCACCTTGCGCTGTTGCACCAGGGGCTGCAGTTCATTGCGCAGCCCCTGGGCTTGGCGCTCCACAAGGGCCAGCTGGGTACGGGCCTCTAGCCGGCCGCTGCGAGCCTGGATTAGGGCCGCCTGGCTGCGGCTGAGTTCGCTTCGGCTCGTTTCCAGGGAACGGCGGCTATCCCGCAGACGCCGCTCCAGTTGATCGAGTTCAAACAGGCCGGTGCGCAAACGCTCGCTCACCAGCAGCATCAGGCCGAGCGACATGGCACTGATCAGGCTTCCGGTGAGCACCGTGATCAGCACGGCCGTCTTGCGTGGCCGCATGTTGAACAGGCTCAGGCGCGCCTTGCCAACGCGCGTGCCCAGCCGATCCCCCAGGGTGGAGAGGACCCCCCCGAGCACCAGCAACGCCAGGATCAGCAGCCAGCCGGACACGACACAGAGCGGGAATGGTCAGTATCAACCGAGCGGGCTGGGGTTGCACCGACCCATCGGCCAGCTGCTCAGCTGAAGCGCTTGGCCAGGGCCAGGGGATCGAACACCGTGATCTTTTTGCGGTCGATCTGCACCAGGCCGGCATTGCGCAGGTCGCCCAGCAGGCGGGTGATCGTGACGCGGGTGGAGCCGATGGCCTCGGCAATGGCCTGGTGGGACAGGCGCAGGTCGATCGTGATCCCTTCGCTGCTGGGGACGCCGAAATCGCGACACAGCACCAGCAGGAAGCTCACCAATCGCGAGCTCATATCGCGGTGGGTGAGGGTCTCGATCATCGTTTCGGTCTGCAGGATGCGGGAGGAGAGGCCCTGCAGCATCAGCAGCCCCACGCTCGCGTCCTGCTCGATGGCTTTGCGCACCGAGGTGGCCGGTGCCGTCACCATCTCCACCCGGGTGAAGGCAATCGCGTGATAGAAGCGGTCGGAGCGTTGGCCGGTAAGGAGCGACAGCACGCCAAACAGGCTGTTCTCCCGCAGCAGGGCCACGGTGATTTCCTCGCCGGATTCGTAGACGCGCGAGAGCCGAACAGCGCCCCGACGCAGCAGATACACCTTCTCGGCCGGATCGCCCGGAAAGAAGATGGTCTTGCCGCGTTCAACCGTTTCGGTGGTGCTGCCGTTCAGGCCGCGGATCACGTCCAGCAACGTGGCATTGCCGGGCAGCGCACTGCCAGCTGCTGGAGTCAGTCCAGTGTTGCCGGTGGTTGGACTGGCGGAGTAGCGGGTGAAACCGCGTGTGGCGCCGACCATAACGGCGGTGCAAGGTGAGCCGGACCCTAAGGATCGTCTTGGGGCGGCCGTGTAACGGATGACACTAATTCGGGGCTTCGTCCAAGGCCAGCCGTTGGGCGCTTTGAAGCTGCTGTAATCCCGCCTCGGCCAGATCCAGCAGGGTGCTGAGTTGCTGGCGGGAGAAGGGTGCGCCTTCGGCCGTGCCCTGAATCTCCAGCAGTTGTTGCTGTCCGTCCATCACCACGTTGAGGTCCACCTCGGCGCGGCTGTCCTCGCTGTAGTCGAGATCCAGCAGGCAGGCGCCATCCACCACCCCCACGGACACGGCGGCTACTTGCTCGCGCAGGGGCGAGCTGTTCAGCACGCCGCGGGCTTCCAGGCGGCGCAGTCCCAGGGCGAGGGCCACCCAGGCGCCGCTGATCGCGGCGGTGCGGGTGCCGGCATCGGCCTGCAGCACATCGCAATCGATCTGCAGAGTGCGCTCTCCTAGCGCCTCGAGATCGAGGCAGGCCCGCAGGCTGCGGCTGATGAGCCGTTGGATCTCCTGGGTGCGGCCCGAGAGTTTCATCAGCTCCCGGGGCTGCCGGCTGGGGGTCGAGGCGGGCAGCAAGCGGTAGTCGGCGCTGAGCCAGCCCTTGCCGGAGCCCTGGCGCCACTTCGGAACGCCCTCCTCCAGGCACACACTGCAGATCACGGCTGTCCGGCCGGTGTGCACGGTCACCGAGCTGAGGGCAAAGCCCATCGGGTCCCACGTGAAGCGGGTGGGTCGCAGCTGTCCGGGTGAACGGCCGTCCCGCCGTGTGGTGGCATCGGTCATGGCTGGGCTGGGCAGCGGGCTGCAGCGATGGTACGGGTGTTTCCACCACCCGTAGTGGCTGATGCTTGCCGAGGGGCTCGTCACCGCTACATTCAGGTTTCACCGCGCTGTTCGGAACACGGGATGACGGCCAGCCTGATCAAGCATCAGCCCAGGCCCAGCGCCGGCACCCTGCGGCCTGGAGTGCCCTCATCCCACCGCAGCCTCAAGTTGGTGGCCCAGCAGGAGGGGCTGCTGCAGATCCACACGGCCCCCTTTCGTGGCAGTTTCAGCGGTGTGTTCAGCCAGGCCTTGCGCAGTGCCGGCCTCGGCAGCCGTGTGTTGATCGCCCAGTTCCTCAAGGGGGGCGTGGATCAGGGGGTGGAGCGCAGCCTCTGGCTCTGCGGCCGGCTGCAATGGCTGCGGCCCGCAGTGGCGGGTTGTCTGGCGGATCCCGCCGGCGCCGATGGTGTCGCGGCTGAGGCCGTGGCTGAGGTGTGGAGCTACAGCCGGGATCAGTTGCTGGCCGGCGAGCTCGATCAGTTGGTGCTGGATGAACTGGGTCTGGCTGTGGAGCTGGGTTATCTCCCCGCGGCCGAGGTGATGGCCACCCTGGAAAAGCGGCCCTCCCACGTGGATGTGATCCTCACGGGCCCCGCCATGCCCGCATCCCTGATGGCGATGGCCGATCAGGTAACGCAGCTGCGCCGAGGTTTCTGATGCTCAAGAACGACCGCTGGATCAACGAGCAGGCTGCTCAGGGCATGTTGGAGCCCTTTCAGGCGAAATTGGTGCGCCATCTGGACCCTGAGAACAGTGCCCAGCCGGTGCTGAGCTTTGGCTGCTCGTCCTACGGCTACGACCTGCGCCTTTCGGCCCAGGAGTTCCTGATCTTCCGCCATGTGCCGGGCACCGTGATGAACCCCAAGCGGTTCAATCCGGCCAACCTGGAGCCGGCTCCCCTGCACGAGGACGAGGATGGTGCCTATTTCATCCTGCCGGCCCATTCCTATGGCCTGGGTGTGGCGCTGGAGAAGATGCGGGTGCCCGCCAACATCACCGTGATCTGCTTGGGTAAGAGCACCTATGCCCGTCTGGGCATCATCGTGAACACCACCCCAGCGGAAGCGAGTTGGGAGGGCCATCTCACCCTGGAGTTTAGCAATTCGTCGGGCGCTGATTGCCGCATCTATGCGAACGAGGGCATCTGCCAGCTGTTGTTCTTTGAAGGTGATCCCTGCGAAACCACTTATCACGATCGAGCCGGCAAATACCAGCACCAGCCTGAGCGGGTCACCCTGGCCCGGGTGTAAGGCCCCCTAAGGCGCCAGCCGCGCTTTATGTAGCCGGCTCTTCTCGTACCAGGCGGCGATCTCCGGGGCCCACGTCACCATGTGGGGCCACATCAGGTCGCAGAGCACCCGGATCTCCTCTTGGGCATCGAGTTTGGCCCGCAGGTCCATGAAGTGGAGAAAGGCCCGCAGGCTGAAGCTCACCACAAAGTGCTGGCGGTAGTCGAAGGGCAAGATGCCGCGGGCATGTTCCTCGGCGAAGCCAGCGGCGAGCATGTCGCGGTAGCGCTCCGCCGCAAGGCGGCAGATCTCCAGGTCTTTCTGGCGTTCCTCGGCGGTGTAGGCGTATTTCTTGCCCTGGCGGTCGCTGTAGCTGCCCACGGGCCGCAGGTAGAACACCTCCTCGAGCTCCAGCTCGCCGTTGGCGGCCCTGCAGATGCGGTCGCCCGTGTAGCGCATGGATTGCACGTCGAAGCTCACGCCCACCCGGTGGGTGCGGGCCTGCTGCATCACGGAGTGGGGGAACCAGCCCACGTTGAGCACGATCTGGGCGTGCTCCAGGGGCCCGTAGTGGCCGCGCTCACCCGCCAGCAGCCGCTTCACACACACTTCGCCGGCCTTGGTTTCATCGGGCCAGTTGGCGCGATCGGCTGCCACGAATCCCTCGGAGTAGTCCTGGTGCATCGCGGCATAGATGCACTGCTGGGGGTTGGGTGTGGCGGCGATCAGCTCGACCCGGAAGCGGTTCATGGCAGGAGAGGAGGGCAGGGCGGATCGGGGTCTGGGCGGGTTCTAGCCGTGGCTGCGCGGGCCGGCCATGCTGGCCGCCGCGAGGGCCGCCGCTGGATCGAGGCTGCTCAGGCTGCCAACCCCGGCCAGTTGGGGCAGGGGCGCCTGGCTGATCAGAGCGGTGCTGAGGGCTTCCAGTTCCGGGGCGCTGCGGGCTCCGAGGGAGCGGCCGATGGCCGTGCCGTTGGCGTCGAACAGTTCCAGCTGGGGGATGCCGTTCACGTCGTAGCGATCGATTTCCGGTTGCCAGCGCGGGTTGTCCACGTTGAGGAGCACCACATCGATCTGATCGTGGTGTTGGCGTTCCATGGCGGCCATGGCTGGTGCCATGGCCCGACAGGCTTCACACCAGTCGGCATAGAACTCCACCAGGGTGGGCCGACCATCGGCGAGGGCCACGGGGAGATCGAGCGATTGACGGGCCAGTTGTTCCAGCGGTGCCGCCGGTTGCAGGCCTCCCCGCAGGGCAAATAACACCACGGCCAGTACCGCCGCAAGGGCGGCCAGCAGCATCCGCTCACGCCGGCCCAGCAGGCCCTCGGCAGCAGTGGTCACAGGGGGCTCGGAGCTCAAGGCCAGGACCCGCAGGGGATGGCCGCCCACTCTGCCAGTTTTGGCAGGGTCGCTACGCTCATGTCCGGAGGACGCTGGAGCGTGAAGCGCCGCATCACCTTGCATTTCCCCCGCGAGGCGGTGCATCAGCCGATCACCTATCGGCTGGCGGTGGAGTTCGACATCGCCGCCAAGATCCTCAGGGCCCAGATCGCCCCCAACCAGAGCGGCACCATGGTGGTGGAGCTCTCCGGCGACATCGATGATCTGGCTGCCGCCGAGCAGTGGCTCGAGAGCCAGGGCCTGGGGCTGAACCGGGCGCCAGGGGAGATTCAGATCGATCGCGAACGCTGTGTGGACTGCGGCCTGTGCACCAGCGTGTGCCCCAGTGGTGCGTTGACCAGCGCCGCACCCACTTGGCAGTTGCACTTTGACGCGCAACGCTGCCTGGTGTGCGAACAATGCATCCCGTCGTGCCCGTTTGAGGCGATTGCCCTGGTGTTGGATCAGCCCGTGCCGTTGAACTCGTGAAAGCCGTTCTCGAGCTCCTGTTGTTGCCCCTGCGGGCACCGATGTTGCTAGTGCTGCTGCTGGTGAGTCTCTACATGGGGCTGCACTGGGCTGAACTCACCCAGGTGGTGCCGGGTTCCTCGCAAGCGGCGTCCCAGTTCGGGTTGGTGGGTCAGATGTTTTGGCCGCTGCAGTGCCTTCAGGCCTTCCTGGTGGTGCTGGTGTGCACCATGCCCGACCTGCTGCTGCGGGAGTTGTCGCAGTTGATGTCGGCGAGTAAGGCCCTGACCCTGGTGGTGACGCTGCTAGCGGTGATCACCGGTGGCCTCTACCTGCTGCATCTCAGCGTGTTCACCGAGATCCTGGTGCTGGCCGCTGCGGTGCTGCTGGCCCGGCTCGACCTCACCCGCTTGCGGATCGTGCCGCCGCCGCTGGTGATGCTGGTGTGTCTAAGCCTGGTGGTGCTGTGCGGCATCTGGCTGGGCCATGGGCTGCACAGCGGGGTGGACCATCTGATGCAGGGCCGCCTGGATCAATACCTACGCTCGGGTGCCGGCAAATGACGCTTCAGCAGCCGGGTTGTTGCAGGCGGCGGTAGGTCCAGAGGTTGCCCAGCACTTTTTTGGTGTACAGCCTGGTTTCCGGGTAGGGGATGGCCTCCGTCCAGAGTTCCGGCTCGGTTAGCGGGTTGGGCTTGTCGTTGCCCAGCCAGCTCTGGACGGCCCCCGGCCCGGCGTTGTAGCTGGCGATGGCCAGGAAGCTGTTGCCCTGCCACTGGTCGAGCAGTTGGCGCAGGTAGCGGGCTCCGAGCCGGGCGTTGCGCTGGGGTTCCCGCAGGGCTGCGGCGTCGAGGGGGGCTCCTGCCAGTTCGCTGGCGGTGGCCGGCATCAGTTGCAACAGCCCCACGGCACCGGCCGGTGATGCCACTCCCGCACTGAAGCGGGATTCCTGCTTGGCCACGCCCAGCAGTAGGGCTGGATCGATCGCTGCGTCGTTGGCCGCCTGCTCGAACGTGTCGTTATAGCGGCGGGGGTGCAGCTGCTGGTCCCGTTGCCATTGCACGGCGCAGCTGGCCTGGGGGAGGCGCAGGTTGGCCAGTTCCAGTTGGCCCAGGCCGGTCCAGTCGTCGCCGACCCCTGTGCGCAAACGGCCTTCCAGCAGCAGTTGCTCTCCCCCCTGCGGCGCCCTGCCACCCCGGCGATGGCGCCAGGTTTCCCAGGCCTCCAGGGACTGGCCCACGCGCCACAGCGCATCCAGTTCGGGATCGCCGCTGGCCAGCGGCTGCCAGGCCATGGCCTGGTTGTCTGCCCCGGCCATCGCGGGGGTGCTGCGGGGATCACCTTCGGAATGCTGGCCGAGGCGCACCCCCCCCCGCCAGCCGTAGTAGCCGGCTGGCGACATCTGCTGCAGCTGCCGCCAGAACCCCTCCGCGGCTCGGCGGTTGCCGAGGGCCTCGGCGCTGTAGCCCTGCCAGAACAGCTGGCGCGCTGCCAGGGGTGCGGGCAGCTGCTTGACGTTCAGGCTGGCCAGGATCGTGGCGGCCTGGCCCCATTGCCGCTTCAGCAGGGCTTCCCGGGCCAGGTCCCACTGCAGATCCCAGCTGGCGGGGTCCGTGGGCCAGCGCTGCAGCACGCCTTGCCAGGGGCGCTGGCGCTCGAGCGCCAGGCGGGCCTGCACGGCCGCTGTGTCCTGCAGGGCTGCCGGTAACTCGCTGAGGCGCGCCAGCGCCAATGGGCCCGGCTGCTGCGCCAGCAGGGCCGTGGCCTCCAGGGCTTCTGGGCTCGCTGGCCAGCGGCGCGTGAGCTCCAGCAGGGCGGCATCGGCCGTGGTCTGGTCGTCTGCGTTGCCCTTGAGCAGGGCCTGGGCCAGCAGCAGCTGCAGCGGCGCCGTGGGCGACGTGGAGCCAAGGCACTGGCGTGCGGCCTGGCCATCGCCGAGCTGCGCCAGGGCGCCGCTCAGGGCTTGCCGTTCCCCTGGCCGGAGGGGGGGCTTGGCCTGGCGGCAGGCCTGCCGCAGCAGCGGTTCGGCACCGGGCCAGCGCGGGCCCCAGCGGGCCAGGTGCAGGGCCGCTCTGCTGTCCACAGCGGCCGCCAGGGCGGCGGGATGGGCTGGGAAGCGGGCCAGCAGCTGCTGCCGCAGGCGGGGGGTGGTGCGGCCGAGGGCGTAGAGCGCATCGGCACTGGCGGGCTGCTGGGGGAAACGCTCCAGCAATTGCCGCCACAGGCGGCTGGCCTGGTTGGGCTGGCCTGCGGCCTGCGCCGCCAGGGCCGACTGCTTCAAGGCCACGGCGGCCAGAGGGTCTTGGCCCCAGCCCTGGCCCCGCAGCAAGCGCAGCGTCTGGGCTGGTGATGGGCTGGTCTGGCTGCTTAGCAGCAGGGCTGCATCGCGCCGGCGGCTGGGGTCCACACTCCAGTGCCGGGTGCGCTCGAGGCTGGCCTGGCCGGCGGCCGGTGTGGGCGCGGGCACCAGCTGCAGCAGGGCCTGGCGGCCGGCCGCCAGGGCGATGCCGCTGCCAAGGCAGACAAGGCCGATCAGCAGGCCGCCCAGGCGCACCGGGCTGGGCTGGGCTGGATGCGGCTGTGGCAAGGGGGCCTGGCAGGTGTTGGCATTCTGGGGAGATCTGCGCCGTGGGTCATGGGTCTGCCATCGCTGCCGCCCCTGCCGCCGCTCCTCCGCACGCTGCCGGGCTGGAGCCAGCGGCGCCGGGCCCTGCAGGTGCTGGCGGCGGCTGGGCTGGTGATGCTGCTGCGCCCCTGGTGGCCGGTGTCGCTCCTGCCCGGCTGGCTGGTGGGGCTGCTGATGTTGTGGGCGGTGTGGGAGCTCTTGCGTTGGAGCTGCTGGCCGCGGCGCTGGCGCTGAGCAGACCAGGGAACAGGCCGTAGCCTGCCCCCATCTGTAACGGTGCTGCGCCATGGCGGAGTTGGCCCGCTTTCCGCTCGGTGAGCCCCTCGCGCCTGGGGTGGCGGGATTCGGCACCGACGGCATCCGCGGCCGCGTGGGACAGCTGATCACGCCGGCGTTGGCGCTGCAACTGGGCTACTGGTGCGGGCGGGTGTTGCCCGATGGTGGCCCGATCGTGCTGGGAATGGACTCGCGCAGCAGTGGGCCGATGCTGGTGGCGGCCCTAGCGGCAGGGCTCACCGCCGCTGGCCGCGAGGTGTTGGATATCGGCCTCTGCCCCACACCGGCCGTGCCGGGCGCCATCCGCCGGCTCGGGGCCAGTGGCGGCCTGATGGTGTCCGCCAGCCACAACCCGCCCCACGACAACGGCATCAAGGTGTTCGGGGCCTGTGGCGCCAAGCTCGGCAGGGAGCAGCAGGCGGCGATTGAGGCCGGCCTCCATGGCCAGAGCGATGCGGCCGCCGGTTTTGTGGCCAACGGCCGGCTCGTGGCCCGCCCGGATCTTCTGGAGGCCTACAGCCAGTCGCTGCTGGCCAGCGTGGGCAGCGCCCGCCTCGATGGTTGCCGGATCGTGCTCGATCTGTGCTGGGGCTCGGCCACCAGCTGCGGCGAGGCGGTGTTCCGTGAGCTCGGTGCCGACCTCACCGTGTTGCACGGCAGCCCGGATGGCCGCCGCATCAATCAGGGCTGTGGCAGCACCCATCTGGAGGCCCTGCGGGCTGCCGTCTTGGAGCGGGGCGCGGCCATGGGCTTTGGCTTCGATGGCGACGCCGACCGCATGCTCGCCGTTGACGGCCAGGGCCGGGTGGTGGATGGCGATCAGATCCTCTACCTATGGGGCCAGGCCCTGATGGCCGGCGGCCAGCTGCCAGCCAACCGCATCGTGGCCACGGTGATGAGCAATCTGGGGTTTGAACGGGCCTGGCAGGCCAGGGGCGGCCTGCTGGAGCGCACCGCGGTGGGCGACCAATACGTGCACGCGGCAATGGAGGAGCTGGGGGCTGGCCTAGGGGGTGAGCAGTCGGGTCACATCCTCTCGGCGCAGCACGGCATGAGCGGCGATGGCCTGCTCACGGCCCTGCAGGTGGCCACCTTGATCCAGGCCCAGGGGGGCTCCCTGGCGGACTGGATGGACGGCAGCTTCCAGCCCTATCCCCAGAAACTGGTAAACGTGACCGTGCCGGATCGGGGCCGCCGCACCGGTTGGGAGGTGTGTCAACCGCTCAGGTCAGCGGTGACCGCGGCGGAAGCGGCCATGGCCGGTAGTGGGCGGGTTCTGGTGCGGGCCAGTGGCACTGAGCCGTTGCTGCGGGTGATGGTGGAGGCAGCGGAGCAGGGCGATGTGGACCACTGGAGCGGGCACCTGGCCGCCCTGGCCGATCAATACCTCAACGCAGCCTGAGGTCGGCAGCCAGTAGCAGGGCGCCGTGGGTGGCATCCCCCTGGGGTTCCACCCTGGTGGCGCCTGGCAGCACCTGGCTCAACGCGGCCGCAAAGCGGCTGCGCAGCTGCCCCAGGTGGCGGAGGGCTCCGCCCACCCCGCACACGGCGGGCTGGGCCATGGCCAGGTGCTGGGCCACCCCCTGCACCAGGGCGGCCAATGCCGTGGCGGAGTGCTGCAGCACGGCCTGGCTGTGGGGATCGCCGGCCGCCGCCAGCTGATCCAGCACCGGCGCCAGGCCGGCGAATCCCGCGGCACCGAAATCGGGCTCCACCACCCTGGCCTTCACCTGCTGTGCCGTGTGGGCGCCGAGGGCTGTCCACAGGGCGGCGCGCAGGGCTGTTTCCGGCAGACGACCATCCGCCATCTGCACGCTCAGGGCCAGGCCATCCCGGCCGATATCCATGGCCGAGCCCGCCCCATCCAGGAGCCAGCCCCAGCCCCCACAACGGTGCTGGGCTCCCTTGGCGTTCTGGCCAAGGCAGATGCAGCCGGTGCCGCTGATCAGCAGGATCCCCTCGCCTTGCGGGAATGCCCCGCGCAGGGCCGTGTGTTCATCGCCGGTTACGGCCACCGCGCTCGCAGGCAGCCCGAGGGCCACAGAGGCCAATTCCAGGCCGCGGGTTTGCACAGCGCTGCCGGCCTCCATGCCACTGGCACCCACCGCACTGGTGGCTAGGGGGGCATCGGCCCAGGTCGCCGGTGCCGCGGCGCGGGCCGCCGCCAGGCTGCTGCTGAGCGCTGCCTGAAAGCGCGCCTCACCAGCGGCGGCAGCCAGGTGGCTCACGCCACTGCCCTGGCCCTCGCCCAGCGGCTGGATGGCGCCGTGGGCATCCACCAGGGCCAGCCGGCAGGTGGTGTGGGTCTGGCCGGCATCAAAGCCCGCGATCAGTTGCATCAGGCGTCGGGCTGGGTGCTGCGGCTCACGGCCAGGGTGGCCAGGCAGAACCAGCCGGTCATCTGCACTTCCGGGCGGAAGAAGATGGTGTCGGTAGCGCCCTGCACGCAGAGCCCGGCGATGGCGGCAAGGGCAGCCAGGGCCGGCAGGGCGAATGTCGCTTCGCCCTTGAGCTGCGCCAGCCCGCTGCGCACGCTGGCTAGCAGCAGGCCCAGGCCCGCCAGGAGCCCTGGAACCCCGCCCTCCACCAGCAGCTCGAGGGGTACCGAGTAGGCGCTCAGGGCATTGAACTTGGGCTGCTGGTAGAGCGGATAGATCAGGTTGAAGGCCGTGTTGCCGGGGCCGATGCCGATCCAGGGGCGGTCCTGAATCATCCCGATCGCGGCCAACCACACGTTGATGCGGAAGTTGTTGGAGCTGTCCTGCCGGCCTGCCACCAGGCTCATCACGCGGATGCGCAGCGGTTCGATCTGCGTCACCGCTACCACCAGCACCGCAGCGGCGATTGCCACCAGGATCAGCGGGAACAGGCGGCGCCAGAGGGCTGGCCAGCTGCGGGTCTGGCGCAGCACCAGCAACAGCACCAGGGCTCCCAGCGCGGCCACCATGCCCAGCCAGCCGCCGCGGCTGTAGGTGAGGAACAGGGCCGTCGCACCCAGGACTAGTGCCGCTGCGGCGAACAGGCGCCGGGGCCAGCCCTGCCAGCGCAGCAGGGCCACCAGCGCCAGGGGCAGGATCGGAATCAGGTAGCCCGCCAGCAGGTTGGGGTTCTCCAGGGGGCCATACACGCGAATCGTGCCGTCGGCCACGGAGTTGGGATCGGCCCAGCGGGCCAGCTCACCGGTATCGCCATAGAGCTGGCGGATCGCCATCACGGCGCTGGCCAGCTCCCCCACCAGCAGGGCGGCCAGGATGCGGTCCCACCAGATTGGTGCCTCCGCCAGCAGTTGGCGCATCAGGGCGTACACCCCCAGATAGCTCACCAACTTCATCAGCCCCTTGAAGGCTGCCACGGGCACCGGCGAGAAGCCTGTGGCCAGCACGGCCACGCCCAGCATCACCAGCAGCCAGCCACTGATCGCCCCGATCTGTCCCGCCGGGGTGCGCAGGGCCCACAGCAGCCAGAGCAGGCCGGCTGCGGTGATCAGCAGCGTCAGGCCACTGCGGGTCACCAGGGGCAAGCCCGCCATCAGGGCGCAGAGCACCACACCGGCCACCAGGCTGAGCCGTGCCGTGAGCGGGCCGGCGCTGCGCTGGGCCAGCAGCCCCTGCCAGCGCAGGAGCCAGGGGGTGGATGGCGCAGGGGCCTGGGTCATCGGGGAGCAGTTATCGGAGAGCCGTGTTCAGGCGTCCGGCATGCAGGCCGGGGCAGTGGCCGGATTATCGGCGGCTTCCAGCCATTCCTCCAGCTCCGCCAGGGCCGGCAAGGGAGCATCGTTGCGTTCGTAGAGCACCCGATACACCGGCAGTCCCTGGGTGATCACATAGGTTTCCCGCTCGGTGGGCACCGGCAGGGGGTTGGTGGCCCGCCAGGGCCTGGCATCGCCGGCGGGCCGGCAGAAGCAGCCACTGGCTTCGCACAGGGCCACCATCGGTTCGATCACCGCCAGGACATCGCTCTGCAGGAACAGCTGCCGGCCTGGTTCGAGGGCCGCGGCAATCGCCAGCAGCAGCTGCGGCTGCAGCACCCGGCGCTTGTGGTGCTTTTTCTTGAACCAGGGATCCGGGAACTGGATCGACACCCGCTCCAGCAGACCGGCGGGCAGCTCGGCCAGCCAGTGCTCCAGGCTCACATTGGCGTTACAGAAGAGGTAGTGGAGGTTGCTGAGGCCGAGGGCCGTGCGGTCGGCCTCGGCGGCCGCCACGAGGGGGCGGCGGATCTCCACGCCCAGGTGGTTCCGGGCCGGATCCTGTTGGGCCAGGGCCAGCAGAAAGCGGCCGCGGGCGCAGCCGATATCGAGGTGCAGCGGCAGGCCGGGATCGCCGAACAGTTCCGCAGGCGGTGGCAACCGCAACGGCAACTGGAAGAAGCGGCTGAGGGGATTGACGTGCTGACGGACCATCTGGGGCTCAGGGCTGGGCTTGGGGCTCCTCGTTGGGCAGCAGGAACCCCCAGCTGGCGGTGTAACCGTGCAGGTGGGTGGCCCCGGCCACCGGACCGATTTCGCCATTGCAGAAGGCCCCGGCCACCGGAACGCTGCTGAACAGCCTGCGGCAGGCACTCACATCGCCATCCGGTGCGCCGTAGAGGCCTTCGCCGCGCCCGAGACAGGCAAACAGCAGCGCTGCCAGGGGTTGGGGGTGTTGGCGTTGCTGGGCCCGCAGCAAGAGCTCCTGCTCCTGGCGGGAGGTGTCGCCATCGCGCAACTGGAACTGCACCTGCTGACCCACCCGCATCCGTTCGCCCACGGCCACCGAGCCCGTGCGGGGATCCACGCCGATCAGGTTGCGCACCAGGAAGGCGGCATCGCTGGGGTGCTCGCCGTTGGCGGGGAGCTGGAAGTTGTTTTTGGCCACCCCCAGAAACAGGGAGTGGCGCACCAGCTCGCGCTCCTTGGGGGTGAGGGTTTCGAGGATGGTCTGCAGGCACGCCACCGGGGTGCCTGCACGCTCCTCGCAGCTGAGCCGTTGCACCACGTTGCGCTCCGCCTGTTCCACCTCGAATACGGGCCCGATGGGCCGGCAGCCCTGGGCCACCACCGGATCAATGCGCCAGGCCCCGCCGATCAGGCAGCCCACGGCACCATCCAGCACCTGGTCGTTGAGGAACAGCGAGCCATGGCTGGCGCTGTGTTGCCCGGCGATGCCACCCACCTTGCTCACCTGGGGGTAGGCGTAGTCGAGGCCGCTGATCAGATCGTTGATACCGGGGCAGCCCGGATCTACGAACAGCAGCATGGAGGTGGCGGCTTCTGGATCCGCGCCCACCCAGTCCACCCACTGCTGGCTCGGACCATCCAGATCCGGCAGCTTGCCGGCATCCAGCTGAAACAGTTGCAGGGCGGCGCCGGGCAGCTGCAGCAAGGTCACGCTGATGCCCGGTTTGTGCTCCAGCTCATGGGGTTGCCCGGTGGCGTCGGTGCCCACCACCCCGCCACCGGCACAGCCGATCCAGTGCTGCGCCGGGATGGCCTGGCGCAGCAGCGGCAGCAGCCGTTGCAGATCGCTGGCGTAGGCGGTGGAGCAGAACACCAGGCCCAGATCCGCGGCGGGTGCCCCGCGCCTGATCTGGAGCTCGGCCGCCAGCTCGGCTACGGCCGCCTCCAGCGACACGTTCTGCGAGAGGGCGCTGCGGCAGCTGGCCGCGGCGGTGCGCCGGCGGCGAAAGGGCAATGGAAGCGAGAAGCGCCTGGCCATGGGCGGACCCTACAGCTGCAGCCCGCCGCACTGATCCGCGGATAATGAGGCCAACCTGCCCCCCCTGCTCCGTGCCGGACCTGCTCTATCGCACCCTTGTCTGGCTGGATTACCGCCTGGCGGCTGTGTTCGCCGTGGGCTTACCCCTGGTTTTGCTGATCTGGGCGGCGATGAAGCAGGAGCGCGCCCTGGTGCGCTTGCTGGGCATCTACTGGAAGGTGGCCAGCTTGCTGCTGATCACGGTGCTTCTGCTCACCGATAACCGTCCCCTCGGGTTTCTGCTGGCAGTGCTCGCCCAGCTGTTGCTGGTGGTGAGTGTGTGGTTCTGGGTGGATCTCAATGAAGAGCTGGCGGATCTGCCGCCCTGGAGGCCGCTGCCTTTTATGGTGCGTGCCTGGCGCTGGGGCGTAACGGTCTACGGCCTTCTGGGGGCGGCCCTCAGTGCCCTGGCCTTCAGCTGCGTGGGCGGCGGTCTGGTGCGTCCGGTGTGCCGGGCCTGGCTGGAGGCCCCAGACGACCTGCATGGAGGCGCTGCCAGCGTCTTTAACTTTGTTTTCGGGGGGTCCTGGACCGGAACCGTGGCGGCCTTTGTGGGGTACGTGGCGCTAGTGGGCTACGTGGTGGGTCTGCTCCAGTGGCTGCTGGTGCGGCTGCCCAAGCAGGGCCGCGTGGCCGGTGGCTTCTGATCGCGGAGGTGTTGGGGATGGCTGCTGATGTTGCCGAGCTGCTGCGGGCCCTCGAGGCGATCAGCCGGTCTCGCCCTGATCGGGTGTTGCGGCTGCGGGGTGAGCTGCCCGGCGAGAGCGGCGGCCTCGAGCCCTTCGAGCTGTGGATCTTCCGCGGCTTCTCCAGCAGCGTCAGCCATCCCACCGCCTTTGATCCGGATCAACCGGCCCTGCCGGAAACGGCGCTGATCGCTTCGGCCGACCTGCTGCAGGGGCCACTCAACCCGATGGCCGAGCAGCGGCTGGCGGGCCCGGCTGCGCCCAGGGGTTTCCTGGAGCCAGCCGCCTGGAGTTGATCGCGTCAGTCGAGCACCGCCACACAGCGGCCGCAGAGGCTGGGATGGGCGCTGTGCTGGCCGATGTCGGTTTCGTAGTGCCAGCAGCGCTCGCATTTCTGGCCATCGGCCTTGGCAATCCGCACCCGTAGGCCCGCCTCGTGGGCCTCCGCCAGCGCCTCGGCGTTCGCTGCGGCCAGGCCTGCCCTGTCCAGCTCCAGGCTCGACACCAGCAGCCAGTCGGCCAGGTTGTCCACGTTGGGATGGGCTGAGGCTTCCAGCCACTGCAGGGCGGCGGCGAGGGGCGCGGCGGCCTCCCCATCCTCGAGGGCCAGGTGCACCTGCGCCTCGAGGGAGGCGCCCAGGGCTCCGCTGGCCCGGCAGCTCTCCAGCTGGCGGTTCACCAGGGCCCGCAGCTCCAGGATCCGCTCCATCGGCTGCTCCAGGTCCGGTCGGTGCCATGGGGCGGGGGCCGTGGGCCAGCCCCGTTCGAACACCGAAGCCTCGGCCACCGGGTAGGGCAGGTTCTGCCAGATGTCCTCGGCCATGTGGCAGAGCACCGGTGCGATCAGGCCGGCCAGGCGCTCCACCACCACGGACAGAACCGTCTGGCAGCTGCGGCGGCGGAACTCATCGGCTCCGCTCACGTAGAGCCGGTCTTTGGCGATGTCGAGGTAGACGTTCGACAGGTCCACCACGCAGAAGTTCTGAAGGGCCTGGAAGAAGCGGTAGAACTCGAAGCGCTCGAAGTCTCCCGTCACGCTGTCGATCAGGGCGGCGGTGCGCTGCAGCATCCACTGATCCAGCAGCGGCAGCTGGTCGTAGGGCACGGCATCGCGGTCCGGCTCGAAATCATGCAGGTTGCCCAGCAGGTAGCGGGCCGTGTTGCGCACCTTGCGGTACACGTCGGCCAGCTGCTTCACGATCCCCGGGCCCAGGGGCACGTCGGCCGAGTAATCCACCGAGCTCACCCACAGGCGCAGTACATCGGCGCCGTAGGCCGGCTCCTGCTTTTCGTTCTTCCCGCCCTCCACCAGCACCGCCGGATCCACCACGTTGCCGAGGGATTTGCTCATCTTGCGGCCCTTCTCATCGAGGGTGAAGCCGTGGGTTAGCACCCGCTTGTAGGGCGCGTGGCCGTTCACGGCCACCGAGGTGAGCAGGCTGCTCTGGAACCAGCCGCGGTGCTGATCGCTGCCCTCGAGGTACAGATCGGCGGGGTAGTGGAGTTCGGGGGCACGGCTCTGAGCGCCCGTCATGCCCCCCAGCACGCCGGCCCAGGAGGAGCCGGAGTCGAACCACACGTCCATGGTGTCGGTGCCCTTGCGCCATTGGCTGGCTTCGGCGGCGTAGGCCTCAGGCAGCAGGCCGGCCTCATCGCGCTGCCACCACACGTCGGCGCCGTGCTCAGCGATCAGGGCCTGGATGTGGCGGAGGGTGGCCTCGTTGAGCAGCACCTCACCGGTTTCGCGGTGATAAAACACGGGAATCGGCACGCCCCAGGTGCGCTGGCGGCTGATGCACCAGTCGCCCCGCTCGCTCACCATCGACTCGATCCGGTTGCGGCCGCTGGCCGGTAGCCACTCCACCTGGGCGATGGCCTCCAGGGCTTGCTGGCGGAAGCCTTCCACCGAGGCAAACCACTGTTCGGTGGCGCGGAAGATGGTGGGTTTCTTGGTGCGCCAGTCGTAGGGATAGCGGTGCTCGTAGCGCTCTTGTTTGAGCAGCAGGCCTGTTTCCTCCAGCGCGCTGATGATGGTGGGGTTGGCGTCCTTGAGCACGTTGGTGCCGGCAAACGGGCCGGCTTCGGCGGTGAGATTGCCGGCCTCATCCACCGGGCAGAGCACTGGTAGGCCGTATTTCTTGCCGGTGTTGAAGTCGTCCACGCCGTGGCCTGGTGCGGTGTGCACCAGGCCAGTGCCGGCCTCGGTGGTGATGTAGTCGCCGCCGATCACCACCGGGCTGGTGCGCTCCAGCAGGGGATGGCGATAGGTGATGCCCTCCAGCTCGGCACCTTTCACGGTCAGCACTGGCGTAAGCGTGAGGCCCAGGCTGGTTTCCAGGCCCTCGCGCAGCTCGGTGGCCACCACTAGGTGGCGCTCGCCGGCCTGGCAGATGCTGTAGTCGAGCCGTTCGTTCACGGACACCGCCAGGTTGGCCGGCAGGGTCCAGGGGGTGGTGGTCCAGATAGCTACCGCTAGGCCGCCGCTGGCCGTGCCCAGTTCAGGCGGTAGGCCCGCGCCGGCCAGCTTGCTGGCCAGGGCCGCGGGAACGGTGTCCACCGGGAACGCCACGTAGACGCTGGGGGAGGTGTGGCCGTCGGGATATTCGAGTTCGGCTTCGGCCAGGGCGGTGCGGGAGCTGGGGCTCCAGTGCACCGGCTTGAGGCCCCGGTAGATGTGGCCCGCCAGCACCATGGCGCCGAACACCTGGATCTGGGCGGCCTCGTAGTCCTTCTGCAGGGTGAGGTAGGGCGTCTCCCAATCGGCCCAGATGCCCCAGCGCTGGAAGCCCTGCTTCTGGCCGGCCACCTGCTCGAGGGCATAGGCGTGGGCCTTCTGGCGCAGGCTCACGGGGGTGAGCGCCTGGCGCTCGCTGCTGCTCAGCCCCTGCAGCACCTTGAGCTCGATCGGTAGGCCGTGGCAGTCCCAGCCGGGGATGAACCGTGCCTTCTTGCCCTGCAGCAGGGCGGTTTTGTTGATGATGTCCTTGAGGATCTTGTTGAGGGCGTGGCCCACATGCAGGGCCCCGTTCGCGTAGGGGGGGCCGTCGTGCAGGGTGAAGCTCTCGCCTGGGTTCTGCTGGCTGAGGCGTTCGTAGAGGCGCTGCTCAGCCCAGAAGGCCTGGATCTGGGGCTCCCGCTGCTTGGCGTTCGCCCGCATGGCGAAGGGCGTCTGCAGCAGGTTCAGGGTGTCCTTGTAGGAGACGGGCTCGGGCGCAGGGCTGGCGGTCACGTCGCCTGGGGGCAGCAAGGGCCGATTATCCCGCTTGGCCGCTGGCGGCAGCCTCGATCAAAGCGTCGATCTCCTCAAAGGAGCTCACCACGGTCGCGGGGGGGCTGGTGGCTTCGGTGTCTGCTGGCGTTGTGGATCCGTCCTCGAGCTTGGCCTGGGTCTGGGTGTCTTCGGGCCGCACCCAGCGCTTGCCGGTGCCGGTTTTCGGCTTGCCGGGGCGGTTGAGGGCCCCCAGCAGCCCGCCGGCGGTTTCACCGCCCACGGCCAGCAGGCGGGCGAGGGCCGCGCTGAGCTGGCCAATGCTGGATTGCCAGCGCTCCAGGGAGCCCAGCCGTTGCTGTTCTTCCGGCGTCAGTTGGCGCCAGCGCCCCTGCAGCACTTCGCTGCCCAGTCGACCGATCAGCAGGCCGCCACACAGCACCGCCAGCATCGGCGAGCCAGTGAGTCGCTCGGCGCTGGTGACCAGCACCAGGCCCAGCAGCAACACCACCGCTCCCCAGGCCGCGTCCCTGGGTCGGCTGAGTTCCGTGGCCAGCAGCGGCAGCAGCAGCACCGCCAGCCCCACCACCAGGGCCAGGGATCCGCTGAGGGTGGCGAGCATGGCCCCGGAGTTGCGTTGACCCCATTCTGGGTGGCTGCCTAGAGTCGTGCCCACGCCCACCTGGCGGAATTGGTAGACGCGCTGGTTTTAGGTACCAGTGGCTTCGGTCGTGGGGGTTCAAGTCCCCCGGTGGGCATCTTTTCTCGCCGAGAGGGCTCCGCTCCTTAAGGTGGGATTTCAGTTCATGAATGGCGCTGGCCCAGGGGATGACGCACGCTCTGGCACAGCAACCGGACACCCTCGCCAGCCGTCAGGGCCTGCGCGCGTCCGTGAGCGCCGTTCCGAAGGAATTCCTGGATCCCCCGGCGGCCTGGAACCCCACGGTGGTGTTGTTCCTGGGGGGCTATGGGCTGGCGGCCCTCACCATCGCTGGTTGGTTCCTCTGGGGCTGGCCCCTGCCACTGCTGCTGGCCAGCGGTTTCCTCGCCCTTCATCTGGAGGGCACCGTGATTCACGATGCCTGCCACAACGCAGCGCATCCCAGCCGCTTCTGGAATGCCGTGATGGGCCACGGAGCGGCGCTGTTGCTCGGTTTCAGCTTCCCGGTGTTCACGCGGGTGCATCTGCAGCACCATGCCCACGTGAATGATCCGAAGAATGATCCGGATCACATCGTTTCAACTTTTGGACCCCTGTGGCTGATTGCTCCGCGCTTCTTCTACCACGAGTTTTTCTTCTTCCGCCGCAAGCTATGGCGAGGCAATGAGTTGCTGGAATGGGGTATTGCCCGCGGTATTTTCCTGGCCATCGTTCTGGCGGGTGTGAAATATGGCTTCATTGATTTTGTATTCAATTGTTGGTTTGCCCCGGCCTTGATGGTGGGCGTCACCCTCGGTCTGTTCTTCGACTACCTCCCCCACAGGCCTTTTCAGTCGCGCAATCGCTGGCACAACGCCCGGGTGTATCCCGGCCGGATGATGAATTTGCTGATCATGGGCCAGAACTACCACTTGGTGCATCACCTGTGGCCATCGATTCCCTGGTTCGAATACCGGCCTGCTTATCACGCCACCAAAGATATTCTTGATGCAAAAGGCTCTCCTCAGCGCCTTGGCCTCTTTGAAAGCCGCAGCGATTTCACCAATTTCATCTACGACATCCTTCTGGGCGTGCGCAGCCACAAGCGCCGCCGCAGCAAGCTGCGCCCAATTGCCGCGTTGATGCCCTCATTCCGCAGCCGGCGCCATGTGTTGGCCTTGCTGCATCGCACGGCGGTGTCCCCGCAGCGCTGAGATGTTGTTGGGCCGGAGGCCCTCAGTCCGCCAGGATCTTGGGCACGCGGAAGAAGTCGCCCTCCCGTTGAGGAGCTTCGTTGAGTAGTTGTTCGCGCACGTCGGTGGGGGTCACCACGTCGTCGCGGGTCACATTCACCACTTCCACGGCACGGGTGGTGGGGGGCACACCCTCGGTGTCCACGGATTCCAGCTGGGCCACGTAGTCCAGGATTCGCTCCAGCTGGCCCGTGTAGGTGGCGATCTTCTCCTCGGGTAGGTCGAGGCGGGCCAGGTTGGCCACCTTGCGAACGTCGTCTGCGGTGATCTTGCTCATGGCAGGAATTTAGCTGTTGGGCTCGTTCAGGAAGCGCTCCAGGTCGGCCACGAGGGCTGTGGCCGCCACATCCAGAAAGCGGGCACCGTGCTCGGCGCTGGCCAGAAAGGGATCGGAGCCCATGCGGCCATCGGGGTGGCGGCGGCGGAAATCTTCCGGGCTGTGGATGGGGCCGGCTGGCGCAGCCTCCGGCAGGGGCCGTTGCTTACTGGCCAGGCTGGGTTCCAGGTGCAGGGTGATCGCAATTTCGCTGGGGGTGGCGTGGTGGCCTTCCCGCTCGGCGTAGAGCTCCCGCGCCAGTTGCATGGCTTCGGGAGCCATGAACCAGTTGGCGAGCTTGCAGCGCAGGGCCGCGGCATTGGGCAGGCCGCGGCTGGCGGCCGTGCCGTAGGCCTGGGCGAAGGCGGCCTTGGTGGTGGCGATGTTGCCGCCGTGGCCGTTGATCACATAGATGCGTTCAAAACCATGGCGCGCCAGGGAGAGCACCAGGTCGTGAATCACGGCCAGCAGGGTGGCGGGCTGAAGGCTCATGGTGCCGGCAAAACCCAGGTGGTGTTCCGCCATGCCAAAGGCCTGGGCGGGGGTCACCAGCACGCCGGTGCGGCGGCCCACCTCCAGGGCTACTGCTTCGGCGGTAAGAGCATCGGTGCCGATGGCACCCGTGGGGCCGTGCTGTTCGGTGGAGCCCAGGGGCACGATCACCCCCTTACAGCGGTTGAGGTACTCCTCCACCTCAGGCCAGCTGCGCAATTGCAGCCGGATGGCTTCAGTACTGGTGGCAACCACGACCGCGATTCAGCGTCAGTTCCGCCCATCATCCCTAGTATCGAGATCAGGTGGTTCCTGAGGGTGCCCCATGCTTCAGCGCAAGCTCTACCGGTTTCAGTGCGAGCAACGCCCGATCTGGGTGTTTGTGCGGGATCAGCAGCGTTGGATCGAGCAGGCCCTAGTGGTGGAGCTGGAGGGTGATCTGGTGACCCTCCGCTATGACGCCGAGGACGACGATGAGATGCACAGCTGGGAAGAATGCGTGCGCCTGGATTCGATCGGCGCCGTGAGCACGCGGCTCGCGTTCTTCAGTCGCAGCGCAGAAGCTGAAGACATTGAGGTCACGGGCGATTGCCCTGAATCGGAGCAACTGCCCAGCCAGGGCTAGTGGGCGGTGCCGTTGCCGTCGTATTGGTCAGTGTCGTAGTAGCCGCCCTTGGTGCCGAAAAACAGGGTGGTGAGCACGAACAGCCCGCTGCCGGCCAGCAGAACGGTGGCGAGGGTGAAGCCGGAGGTGTGCATGGCTTGACGGTTGGGTTGTCTCCATTCTGAGGGCGTCCACAGGCATTGCCACGGCCTTGTCTTTGCATTGGCATCGTCCCCTCCCCCAACCCTTCTTCGCCCGCCCCGCCGAGCAGGTCGCCCCCGAGCTCATCGGCTGCCTGCTGGTGAAACGCCAACCCTCAGGCGAGTTGTTGTGGGGCGTACTTGTGGAAACGGAGGCGTATGCCCAAGACGACCCCGCCTGCCACGGGCATCGCCGCCGCTCCCCGAGTAACGAAACCCTCTTCGGGGAGCCTGGGCGTTGGTATGTGTATGTGAGCTATGGCATTCACCACTGCGTGAAGCGAGCCGTGTCTTCAAGGAGCTCAGGCTGGGCTTGAGATTGCAGTGCCTCTAACGGGTCTCCCAGCCAACCTCCAAGCCACTCCCAGAAAAATCCCCCGATTTTTATTCCCAGAGACCCCCCAGGGCTACGAAGAGCTACGACCTTCCCAGGCTCCGTTGGATAAATCAGTGGTGCAGCCGTAGCCCTGGTGTCAGCAGCGACGGCACCCAGTGCAGAAGCCCCCTTCCCTGAGAAACAACAACGGCAGCCTCCAGGTGAGGGTGAGGATTGATGGGCGTGATGCCTTTATCAACCGCCTGGGTCGCTGGAGTGACCCTGTGGCAGTGGCAAAGGCACACGCCATCGCCGCCCAAATCTGGAGCGACTACTGCCAGGGCACGTTTGACCGCAGCCTGATGGCGTATCAACCCCTCATCAACGGCAAGGAGGTGGGGCTGCTGGAGGCACTGAGGGTCAGGGCAGAGACCAAACGCCAGGCTGCTGCCATCCACGCCTACAGGCTGCTGCAGCGGTATGACAAGCCCATTCGTAACCGCAGTGACGCAGAAGGCTTCCTGGGGTGGTTACGGGCAGAGGGGTTGAGTGACTGCACCATCGCTGGCTTGATGACCCACTACCGCCAGTGCTCTGGGGGAAATCGCCACCTGTTTTCCCACAAGCTCAAGTGGCAGCGGCGGTCAGTGCAGAGCGATGTGCTGAGCGTGGAGGAAATCCAAGCGGTGCTGGGCGACCTGGAGACCAACGAGCCTTGGTATTACCCGTTGTTTCTGCTGTGGCTCAGCACAGGGATGCGAAATGCCGAAATCAGGGGTCTGACCTGGGATTGCATCCGCTGGGAAGAAGGCGAGGTGCTGGTGATGAAGAGCCTGCGGCGTGATGGGTATTCCAGCGGGAAGGTGGAGTGGGCTCCCACCAAGACGGGTAAGGAGCGAGTGGTGCCCCTGACTCCCCAGGTGCTGGAGACACTGAGGCAGCACCAATGGGAGATGGAGCATTTGGGCGTGTATGACCCTTATGGGCTGGTGTTTGTCACCCCCACCAGCCACACCAACATCTACGACCATCTGGTGGGGCGTGTGTGGCATCGCAGCCTGGAGCGTTGTGGATTGAAGCCCCGCCGCCTCTACGCCCAACGCCATAGTTTCCTTAGTCACGCCTTGGCGATGGGAAACTCACCAGCTGATTTGGCAGCGGCAGCAGGTCACTCTACCAAAATGCTTCTGGATACTTATGCCAAGCCAACAGGCAGATTGAAGATGCCGAGTTGGGAGACAGCCTGAAAGGAAAGCCAAAAAGGATGCTTATTCCCAATCTATACAAGTGGGTGCGTCGCCAAGTGATGCAACAGGAAATTGGCAATAAAAACAAGCTTGCGTGAAGTGTCGCTCTTGTTGGCTTTGCCTGCGGATATTGGCGTGTCAGTAAATCCTCATAGGCAGACCCTGTAAAAACAACAACTCGCATAAATAATCACTGCCCGTAGTGCTTGCTCGGTGGATTGAGAAGCAACGACTGCGAGCCATATAAACCAAATAAAGTTTGGCACTGGGGATTGCTCCAGTGCTTCGGCGTGAGAAGAAACAGGAGAAACTAAAATGACCTCAATGCAACCAGAAGACCGACTGCAAGTCCAACGCCTCAAGCGTAATATCAAACGCCTCATCCACGATGAGCTCAGCTGCATCAGCCCCTGGTGGTTTATCAGCTTTCACTACCGAGACTGCCACGCCAACGAAGACCGCCTGCTCCTAGATGTTGCCGACCTCAAGCGAAAACTGCATCGCACAATCTATAAGAGCCGTGACAAGAGCATCAAGGGTGCTGGTGCTTATGCCTACCCTAAAATGCTCTTCTTCCACGAAACCAGCCACCAGGGCACAGGTCAGTTTCATACCCACCTGATTGTGGAAAAGTTTCCGCCTAGCCTAAATACCCAATATGGGATGGAAACCCTGTTCCGTCGCCGCCTGCCCCAGAAGGTCAGGGCATTATCCAAGTGGAAATCTATTGACATTCAACGCATTAATCCAGATGAGCCCGACTGCCGACGCATTAGCAGTTACTTAGGAAAGCAGGCGAACCTGGAACTGATTGCCATTGACCCATTCAACAGTGACCTTTCAAGAAAAGAAAAATGAAGCGAACCCAGCTTACTATCACCTATCCAGAAGGTGAAGCCCAGCAACTCCATCAGACACTTCTGCTGCTGAAGAGAAGCCATTGCCTGAATATCTCTGCATTCTGCAGGGAGGCAATTGCAGAGAAACTGGAACGATTGGAGGCGGTCAAATGAAGACCATCGCCATTCGCCTGCCTGTTGTAGAAGCGGCGATGCTGGCAGAAGTCCAGAAGGTCAATAAAGCGTATCGGGACCTCCAGGGGCTGATTCTTCAGCAGATACGCCAGGAGTATCAGAAAAACTCCCAACGGAAATAATAATATAAAATGCCCGCCAAAGTCTTCTCTGGCGGGCACGGTGTTGGTGCGTTCAGGCAAAGGTTCTTGTTTTAGAACTTGACTCTCACGCCGCCTTGGCAGCCCAGCTGGTCGCCGTTCGTGAATGCCTGGTAATTGACGCTGGCATAAAGAACCACCTGCGGGTTGATTTGCAGGTCGGCACCCAGGTCAAGATAGACGGAGTTGGCACCACGGTTCTGCCCCATCTCCGTGAAGGAGGTGCTGACGTCGTCCTGGAGGGCAGCCGTGATGGACTTGTTGCCGTTCTTGTTGCCGAAAGCTTACTGTGTATCTTATTTTTCCACGCTAATGCATGCTGAAAGGATGCATATAGTCCAGCATTTGTTTTTGTTGCCACCCGCAACGGCTTCCAGTTCTTCATCTGACAGCTCTTGAATGCTATTGCCCAGCTCCTCGGCGTTAATCATAAAACCTGCCGCTTTGGCAATGGCGACTACGGCATCAGCATCACCTGCTGCTTTGAGCTTCTCCCGTAGGGCTGCATCAGTCTTGAGTGCTTCCTGGAGGGCTTTGAGTTGCTCTTCCGACATCACCTGAAACGAGAAACTGCACTTACCGTATCGCCTATGCCCGCTCGCACCACCCATACTCCCCCAAGCCACTCCCATAGCCACCACGCCCTCCCAGCACCTCCCCCAATCCTTCTTCGCTCGCCCCGCTGAGGTTGTTGCCCCCGAGCTGATCGGCTGCCTGCTGGTGAAGCGCCAAGCCTCAGGTGAGTTGCTGTGGGGCGTGATTGTGGAAACGGAGGCGTATTCCCAGGAGGAGCCTGCCTGCCACGGCTACCGCCGCCGCTCCCCGAGCAACGAAACCCTGTTTGGTGAGCCTGGGCGGTTTTATGTCTACGTGAGCTATGGCATTCACCACTGCGTGAATGTGGTGACGGATCGGGCTGATTGGGCTAGCGGCGTGTTGCTTCGAGCGGTGGCTTTGCCGGGTGAGCCTGAGCGCACTGCGGCAGGGCCGGCTTTGCTGGCGCGGCGTTTTGCTATCGACCGTTGCCATGACGCTCGGTGCTGCCATTCCGGTGAGGGCCTGTGGCTTGCCCCGCGTTCTGCGGCGCTGGCAGAATTGCCCGTAGAGCCCGTGGTTCAGACCACGCGGATCGGCATCAGCCAGGGTCAGACCCTGCCTTGGCGTTGGTACCTAAGGGCCAGCCGCAGTGTGAGCAAACGGGCCCAGGGTGATCCCCTCCCGCGTGCCGCTGAGGCCTGGGTTCTGGCCGAGGGGGCCGGGGGCTTCTAGCCTGAGCCGGTGAACTGCCGGCACCCTTGAGCGACTGGAACCACCGCCACGTGCTGGATCTGGCGGCCTTCTCGCTTGCGGATTACGCCACTGTTCTAGAGCTGGCCCAGCGTTTTCGGGCCATGCCCACCACTGGTGCCCGCAAGCTTCCCGCCCTGCAGGGCCGGCTGGTCACCACCCTCTTCTTTGAGCCCAGCACCCGCACCCGTAGCAGCTTTGAGTTGGCGGCGAAGCGCCTCTCGGCCGATGTGCAGAGCTTTTCGCCGTCGTCGAGTTCCCTCAGCAAGGGTGAAAGCCTGCTCGATACCGTGCGCACCTATGTGTCGATGGGGGCCGATCTGCTGGTGGTGCGCCACCGCTGCACGGGCGTTCCCGCATCCCTGGCCCGTGATCTGGAGGCCAGTGGTGATCGGGTGGCGGTGCTCAATGGCGGCGATGGCCTGCACAGCCATCCCAGCCAGGGGTTGCTGGATCTGTTCACCCTGGCGCGTCATTTCGCTCCCGATGCCCCCACGCCCCAGGCCCTGGCGGGGCGTCGCATCGTGATCGTGGGGGATGTGCTGCATTCCCGTGTGGCCCGCTCCAATCTCTGGGCCCTCACGGCCTGCGGCGCCGATGTGGTGCTGTGCGGGCCGTCCACCCTGCTGCCCAGCAGCTTTGCCGAGTTCGTGGCAGCGCCGCCGCCCGGTCAGACCAGCGATCCGGTGGCGTCTCGCGGGCAGATCACGCTGCACGATGACCTGGATCAGGCCCTGGCCGGTGCCGATGCGGTGATGACCCTGCGCCTCCAAAAGGAGCGCATGCACCAACATCTGCTCACCAGCCTCGAGAGCTACCACCGCCACTATGGCCTCACCCATCAGCGGCTTGAACGTTGCGGCCAGCCCGTGCCCGTGCTCCATCCCGGACCAGTGAACCGGGGGGTGGAGATGAGCGGTGCCCTGCTGGATGATCCGCAGCGGTGCCTGGTGGAGGAGCAGGTGCGCAATGGCATCCCCATTCGCATGGCTCTGCTCTACCTGCTGGCTGCGCGCTGATATCCGCTGGTTGTGGTGAGCCTGTGCTTTCAGCCGCTACAGCAATTTGAAGCCTTCCAGCAGCAGCCCGTAGGTGAAGCCCAGGCGCAGCATGTCCAGCAGTTGCAGGGTCAGCTTGTCCCCCGCGCGCTGGCGCAGTGGCCGCCGCAACCTCACCGCCACTTCCACGGCCACCACGCAGATCAGTGCGGCCAGCGGATCCAGCAGCGCCAGGGCACCCGTGATCGTGGTGAGGGCGCTGGCCGTATAGAAGCTGCCCAGCAGGGCGATCAGCTGCAGCGAAAGGCGGCGCCAGGGATTGATGGCCCAGCGCTCGAGTCTGGCTCCAGCTCCTCCGAGGCTCTGTTGAAGTCGGGTCTGTTGCACGGCCAAGGGTTCAGCCACAACCTCGATGGATCGCCAGGACGTTGGGCGTTGCTGTGCGCCTTCTACTGCATCGGCACACAAAAAGCCCGAGCCTGTGGCCCGGGCTTGGCAGTGGTGGGATCAGCGCGAGGGAGCTGTTCCGGCTGGTCCCCAACCCTCAGGCGTCGGCGTCCTTGCTCTTGCGGGAGCCTTTGCCCTCCAGTAGTTCCAGCAGTGCTTCCATCTGGGCCATCACACCACGCACCTCGCCCGCCTCGGGCAGCAGGCCATCGTCCATCACGCCCTGGTGCATTTCCCGGAGTTCCTGGCGGATGTATCGCAGGTGGCTCACCACCTGCTCGCGCTTGGATTGCGACATGGAGCGAGTTCTGTGTTAGCCCTCCCTTTTACCGCATCGTCCGGCTACAAGGGCCCTGCTGATTGCCACTGCTCCAAACCCCACAAGCACCACGGGCCTGCCCACGCTGAGCAGGTAGGCCATGGCTCCGATTCCCAGCAGCGTGCGTTTGCGTGGTGTGCCCTGCAACCGCCGCAAGACGCGGCGTGGCTGCGCAAGCCGGTTCACTTCTGGCCGAAGTGGGCCTTGGCGTCTTCGTAGAAGGCCAGATCGATGCCGCTCAGGCCGCTTTCGCTGGCCATGGCCTCAATCCGCTTACGCACGGCCGGGCGTACGAAAAAGGGAATTTCCTTGAGCTTGGCTTCCGCCTCGGCGCTCCAGTTCATCGCCAGGGCCTCCAGGGGCTCAAACCGCTTGACGATGGAGAATAGGGGACTCGAACCCCTGACCTCTGCGGTGCGATCGCAGCGCTCTACCAGCTGAGCTAAATCCCCGGTTGACGGCCGCAACGGTGGCCTCAGGCAGAAGTTATCAGTCTTGCGGCCGATTCTGCGCTTGCCTGTTGTGGCCGGTTGAGGCTGCGGGGACAGAGAATGGAGGGCCCTGTGCTGGCCAGTCATGCGTGAGCCCCATGCCACGGCCCCTGGAACGATCACGCCCGAGCTGGTGGCCTCCTTTGATGAGGCGTCCACGGCGGAATTGGCACGTCGTCTCGATGAGGACGACTACCCCACACCGTTTGCGGGCCTGCACGACTGGCACGTGATGCGTGCCCTGGCCATCCATCGCCCCGAGTTGGCCAGGCCCTATCTGCATCTGGTGGACCAGGAACCCTTCGATGAGGACTGACCCTCACCGGTCGCCTGGTTCCGGTGTGGACCCCCTGGAGGGGCGCAGGATCCTGGTGGGTATCAGCGGCAGCATTGCGGCGGTGAAGCTGCCGCTGCTGGTGAGTGCCCTGGCTAAGCGCGGCGCTGAGGTCCGCTGCGTGCTCACTCCCAGTGCTGCTGCCCTGGTGAGCCCGGTGGCGCTGGCCAGCCTCAGTCGCCATCGCTGTTACCTCGATGCCGACCAGTGGAGTCACCAGGCGGAGCGGCCCCTGCACATCGAGCTGGCGGAGTGGGCCGAGCTCGTGGTGCTGGCCCCACTCAGCGCCACCAGCCTGGCGCGCTGGGTGCATGGCCTCGGCGACACCCTGCTGGCTTCGTTGCTGCTGGCCACCGAGGCCCCGGTGCTGGCCGCTGCGGCCATGAATACAGCCATGTGGGGCGCACCGGCCGTGGCGCGCAACTGGGCAGAGCTTCAGGGCCATGCACGGGTTCTTCCCCTGGGCCCCGCGGATGGCCTGCTGGCCTGCGACCGCGAGGGAGCGGGTCGGATGGCTGAACCGGCCCTGTTATTGCTGGCACTGGAATCTCTCGCCCTGTGGGGGTGCCGGCGGGATTGGCAGGGCCGGCGTTTGTTGGTCACGGCGGGCCCCACCCGCGAGTGGCTGGATCCAGCCCGTTGCATCAGCAATCCCAGCACCGGCCGCATGGGGGTGCTGCTGGCCCAGGCGGCCCGGTTGCGGGGGGCGGAGGTGGAGCTGATTCACGGCCCCTTGGCGGTGGATCCCGCCTGGTTGGAGGGGCTGCACTGCCATCCGGTGGACACCGGCGCGGATCTCCAGGGGCGCTTGCGTGCTCTGCAGGGGCAGGCGGATGCCATCGCCATGGCGGCGGCCGTGGCCGACCACCGCAGGGCGGGTGCCCTGGATCACAAGCTCGACAAGGCGCAACTCGCCCTGGCGATGCAGGTGGGTTGGGAGCCCGTGCCGGATCTGTTGACGGAGTTGGTGGCCCGGCGCCCAGCCGGTCAGCGGATCCTGGGGTTCGCGGCCCATTCCGGCGATGTACTGCCCCAGGCCCAGGCCAAGTTCAGGCGCAAGGGCTGCGATCTGCTGTTCGCCAATCCCATTGATCAGCCCGGTGCCGGTTTCGGCGCCGCAACCAATGAGGGCTGGCTGCTCGGGCCGGGCAACTCCAGCGAGAAGGTCCACTCCGCGAGCAAATTGCAGCTCGCCCACAGGCTGCTCTCCGCCCTGGGTGGCTTGCTGGAGGGTTGAGCTGCTTCAGGCCGGCGTTCAGGCCGCGAGGGGCGAGCTGCTGCCGTTGCTCTGCATCAGGTCCATGAACGTTTTGAGTTGCAGCCGGGGGATGTAGGGCCAGCCGCCACTTTTCTCCATGCTCTGCAGCAGGTTGAACAGCTCGCCTCGATCGGCGGGCATGCTCGCCCTGAATGGCCCGTCCTGGATGGTGCGGTGCAGCTCTTCCAGGCGGCGCAGCAACAGCAGCAGGGCCTCCGGTTGGCCATCCACCTCGGCCGCCAGTCCGTCCAACCCCTGCAGCAACGCCTCAAGCCTGGTGTCCCAGGACGTCGGGACCGTTGGGGCGGTGTTAGTGCCGTCGCTCATGGGGCCTGCTGCTTGCGCTCCCTCATACAGGTTGTTGAGAGCCGCGACATGGTACGCGGAATCAGGGTTTTGCACCGGTAGTATCCGCAGCGGGCGCACCCCAATTAAGAGGTTTTTCCCTGCCAGACCGGCTTCTCCCCATGCGTTTCCGTCCCCTGCTGGCCCTCGTGCTGGCGCTCTGTCTGACCCTGGTCACCGCCTGCAGTGGCGGTGCCAAGGCCGTCGACCGGGCCAATCTGACCTACGACGACATTCACAACACCGGTCTGGCCAACGACTGCCCGACCCTGCCTGATTCGGCCCGTGGCTCCATTGCCCTGGATTCGTCTGCCAACTACCAGTTGCGTGAGATCTGCATGCACCCTGCTGAGGTGTATGTGAAGGGCGAGCCTGCCAACAAGCGCCAAGAGGCGCAGTTTGTGCCGAGCAAGATCCTCACCCGCTTCACCACCAGCCTGGATCAGGTGTATGGCGACCTGGCGGTGAGCGGCAACGGTCTCAACTTCCAGGAGCAGGGCGGCCTTGATTTCCAGCTGATCACCGTGCTGCTGCCCGGTGGTGAGGAAGTGCCCTTCGTGTTCTCCAGCAAGGAGCTGGCAGCCACAGCCGATGGCACCTCCATCAGCACCAGCACCGACTTCGACGGCTCCTACCGCGTTCCCAGCTACCGCACCTCCAACTTCCTGGATCCCAAGGCCCGTGGCCTCACCACTGGCTACAGCAGTGCTGTGGGTCTGGTGCCAGCTGGCGACGATTTCACGGGTGAGAGCGTGAAGCGCTACGTGGATGGCACAGGCAACATGAATCTCTCCATCACCAAGGTGGATGCCGCTACCGGTGAATTCGCCGGGGTGTTCACGGCCATCCAGCCGTCCGACACCGACATGGGCACCAAGGAGACCATGGACGTCAAGATCGTGGGCCAGGTCTACGGTCGTCTCGAAAAAGCCTGATCGCCGCCTCGGCTCAGGCTTGATGGTTGGGGGCCGATGGCCCCCTTTTTTATGGCCGCTCACGGGCAGAGCCCCTCAGTAATCCCTGTCTGGGAGAATCGCCGCCATTACCCCGTACCCCCTCGCATGACCAGCACCGCTGCTCCCTCCGCCCGCCAGGGCCTGATCGCCCCCCACGGCGGCACCCTGGTGGATCTGCGGGTTTCCGCTGAGCAGCGTGAGGCCGTCAAGGCCGGTGTGGACCACGTGGTGGAGTGCTCCGATCGCAACGCTTGCGACGTGGAACTGCTGATGGTGGGTGGCTTCTCGCCCCTGCGCGGCTTCATGCACCAGGACGACTACCAATCCGTGGTGAAGGGCAACCGCACCACCAGCGGCCTGCTGTTTGGTCTGCCGATCGTGATGGACACCCAGCGCGATGACATCCAGGTGGGTCAGAAGCTCCTGCTCACCTACCGCGGCCAGGAGTTGGCGGTGATGACGGTGGAGAGCAAGTGGGAGCCCGATAAGGCCCGTGAGGCCCAGGGCTGCTATGGCACCACCTCGATTGAGCACCCGGCGGTGAAGATGATCGCCACGGAGCGCGGTCGCTTTTACCTCGGTGGGGCCATCCAGGGTCTGGAGCTGCCTGAGCGGGTGTTTCCCTGCAAGACCCCGGCCGAGGTGCGCGCCACCCTGCCCGAAGGGCAGGACGTGGTGGCCTTCCAGTGCCGCAACCCCATTCACCGTGCCCACTACGAACTGTTCACCAGGGCCCTCGATGCCAGCAATGTGAGCGAGCAGGGCGTGGTGCTGGTGCATCCCACCTGTGGGCCCACCCAGGACGACGACATCGCCGGAGCCGTGCGCTTCCAGACCTACGAGCGGCTGGCTGCTGAGGTGAACAACCCCCGCATCCGCTGGGCCTACCTGCCCTATTCGATGCACATGGCGGGCCCCCGGGAGGCCCTGCAGCACATGATCATCCGGAAGAACTACGGCTGCACCCACTTCATCATTGGCCGCGACATGGCCGGCTGTAAGAGCTCCATCAGCGGCGACGACTTCTATGGCCCCTACCAGGCTCAGGACTTCGCGCGCGACAACGCCTCCGAGTTGGGCATGGAGACCGTGCCATCTCTGAACCTCGTGTTCACGGAGGAAGAGGGCTACGTGACTGCGGAGCATGCCGAGGCCCGCGGCCTGCATGTGAAGAAGCTCAGCGGCACCCAGTTCCGCCAGATGCTGCGCAGCGGCGAGGAGATCCCCGAGTGGTTCGCCTTCCGTAGCGTGGTGGAGGTGCTGCGCTCGGCTTCCTGAGCTCCCGCGTCGAAACCGCCAACCAGGCAGGCGGCAGTTAACATTCCTTTACCGAACAGTCCGGAGAGCCCAAAGTGAAGAAGCGCTGGCGGAATGCGGGGCTCTACGTGCTCCTGGCGGTGGTGGTGATCGCTGTGGGCACGGCCTTCCTGGATCGTCCCGATCCGGCCAATGCCCCCCGCACCCTCCGCTACAGCGATTTTGTGGAGGCCGTGGAGTCCAATGAGGTGTCGCGGGTGCTGATCGCCCCCGACAGGGGCACCGCCCAGGTGGTGGAAAACGATGGCCAGCGGGCCGTGGTGAACCTTGCCCCCGACAAGGACCTGCTCAAGCTCCTCGAGACCCACAAGGTGGATATCGCCGTGGAGCCCTCCCGCCAGCCCCAGGCCTGGCAGCAGGCCGTGGGCTCCCTGATCTTCCCGCTGCTGCTTCTTGGGGGCCTGTTCTTCCTGCTGCGCCGCGCCCAGGGCGGCGGCGGCAATCCCGCCATGAACTTCGGCAAGAGCAAGGCACGGGTTCAGATGGAGCCCCAGACCCAGGTGACCTTTGGCGACGTGGCCGGCATTGAGGGCGCCAAGCTGGAGCTCACCGAAGTCGTCGACTTCCTCAAGAACCCCGATCGCTTCACCGCTGTCGGCGCCAAGATCCCCAAGGGTGTGCTGCTGGTGGGCCCCCCCGGCACCGGTAAGACCCTGCTCGCCAAGGCCGTGGCTGGCGAGGCCGGTGTGCCCTTCTTCTCCATCTCCGGTTCGGAGTTTGTGGAGATGTTTGTGGGTGTCGGCGCCAGCCGCGTTCGCGATCTGTTCGAGCAGGCCAAGAAAAGCGCTCCCTGCATCGTCTTTATCGACGAGATCGACGCCGTGGGTCGCCAGCGTGGCGCTGGCCTCGGTGGCGGTAACGACGAGCGCGAGCAGACCCTCAACCAGCTCCTCACGGAGATGGATGGTTTCGAGGGCAACACAGGCATCATCATCGTGGCGGCTACCAACCGCCCCGATGTTCTGGATGCGGCGCTGATGCGTCCTGGGCGTTTTGACCGCCAGGTGGTGGTGGATCGTCCTGACTACGCCGGACGCCTCCAGATCCTGGGAGTTCATGCCCGCGGCAAGACCCTCGCCAAGGACGTGGACCTCGACAAGATTGCCCGCCGCACCCCGGGCTACACCGGCGCTGATCTGGCCAACCTGCTCAATGAGGCGGCGATTCTGGCGGCCCGCCGTCAGCTCACCGAAGTTGCCATGGATGAGGTGAACGACGCCATTGAGCGCGTCATGGCGGGTCCGGAGAAGAAGGACCGGGTGATGAGCGAGAAGCGCAAGCGCCTGGTGGCCTATCACGAGGCGGGCCATGCCCTGGTTGGTGCTCTGATGCCCGACTACGACCCGGTCCAGAAGATCTCGATCATTCCCCGCGGCAACGCCGGCGGACTCACCTTCTTCACGCCCTCTGAGGAGCGGATGGAATCGGGCCTCTATTCCCGTGCCTATCTCCAGAACCAGATGGCCGTTGCCCTCGGCGGTCGTGTCGCCGAGGAGATCGTCTACGGCGAAGACGAAGTGACCACCGGTGCCTCCAACGACCTGCAACAGGTGGCGCGGGTGGCCCGCCAGATGGTGACCCGTTTCGGCATGAGTGATCGCCTCGGTCCTGTAGCTCTGGGCCGGAGCCAGGGCGGCATGTTCCTTGGTCGTGATATCGCAGCGGAGCGTGATTTTTCGGAGGACACCGCCGCCGCTATTGATGAGGAGGTGAGCCAGCTCGTGGCCGAGGCCTACAGGCGCGCCACCGCCGTGCTCACGGGCAATCGTTCGGTGCTCGATGAGTTGGCCGAGATGCTTGTGGAGAAGGAAACCGTGGATGCCGAGGACCTGCAGGAACTGCTGATCCGCTCGGATGTGAAGGTGGCCGAATACGTCTGATCGCCTCGCCTACGGCTCCGATGGCTTGGTGGATCCCTCCGGCCTGATCGACAGCCTGCACCGCCAGCCCGTACTGGCGGTGCTCCGCCCCCAGTCCGCCCAACAGGCCCATCGCCAGCTCGAGCAGCTGCTGGCGGTGGGTCTTGTGCATGTAGAGCTTGCCGTGGAGCAGCAGCTCCAGCGCCTCCCGGCCTGGACGGCCATGGCCCGCGAGCTGTGCGAGGCCTTCCCTTGCCTTCGCCTCGGGGCCGCTTCCGTGCGACGTGCCGAGGGGTTGGCGGCGGCGGCGGCGGCCGGCCTGCACTACGCGGTGTCGCCGATCTTGGATCCACGGCTATTGGAGCTGGCGCATGGGGCGGGGCTCACGCTGGTGCCCGGCGTGTTCAGCCCAACGGAGGTGGATGCGGCTGTTCGCTATGGCTGCGGAGCCGTGAAGCTCTATCCCGCATCGGCACTGGGGTGTGGCTACTGGCCATCGCTGCAGGGGCCCTTGGGCCCCCTGCCCTTCTGCATTGCGGCTGGTGGGCTGCGTTGCGGTGATGTGTTGCCATGGCTCACGGCCGGAGTGGATGCCGTGGCTCTTGGCAATGGCCTCTTCGAGGTCGGGGGCCAGGAGCCCCGCCTGGACGCGGCGTTGGCTCCGGTTCTGGCGCAGCTTCCCCATGGAGCCAAGGACGGCGTGTTGTCAACCTGAGAATGCGGTGCTACCCCTGAGATAGAGGTGTTCTCGTTTATGTCTCAGCTCACGATCAAGCTCAGCGCCAAGGCCGATGCCCTGATTGCCCAGCTTCAGAAGGAGATCTTCAACCGTCGTCGCAAGAAGGTGTCCGCGGCGGGTGTGATTGAAACCCTCGTTGAGAGCGCTGCCAAGTCGCAGTCGGACAAGCGCTTCGCCACCTCTTGGCAGAACCTCGTCGCCGACATCGAAAAGGCGGCGAAGGTAGCCAGCGCCCACGGGAGCAAGCCTGCCAATCTCACCGATGCTGAGTGGGCGATGGTGCTCAGCCATCGCTCCCGTTCGGCGTCCACGAAGGCTCCGGCCAAGGCGGCACCCCGTAAGCCTGCTGCCACCAAGGCCAAATCGGAGGCCAAGCCCGCGGCCCAGAACTCCGTGAAGAAGCGGGCTGTGAAAGCCGCCAGCACCCAAGCGGCGGTCAAGCCCGCAGCCGTCAAGAAGCCAGCAGCCAAACGCACCGTGGCCAAAAAGCCCTCTGTGCCAGCTCGTGGTGGCTCTTCGGTGGCCAAACGCATGGCCAAGGCCATGAGTCGGCTGGCCTCTCCGGCGGCTGTTGCCGCTCCCAGCAGCAACGGCACGGGTGTGTTGGTGGGGGTCAGCTGAGCGCAGCAGGCGCCCTCCTTACCAGAGGCTGCACTGACCCTGTTGGCGCAGCAGGTGGTCCGCCAGAACGAGGGCCACCATGGCCTCCACCATCGGCACGGCTCTGGGCAGAACGCAGGGGTCGTGCCGACCTTTGGCCTCCAGGGTGGTGGCTTTGCCCAGGGCATTGATGGTTTGCTGAGCCTTGCGGATCGTGGCTGTGGGCTTGAAGGCCACGCGCAGGCAGATCTCCTCACCGTTGCTGATGCCGCCCTGGATGCCGCCGGAGTTGTTGGTGGCGGTGTGGAGACGGCCGTCTGGCGTGGGCAAGAAGGCATCGTTATGTTCACTGCCCCGCAGCAGGGTGCCCCCAAAGCCGGAGCCGATTTCAAAGCCCTTGGTGGCCGGAAGCGACATCACCGCTTTGGCCAGATCGGCTTCCAGCTTGTCGAAGACCGGCATGCCCAGACCTACCGGTGCACGGCGCACGAGGCACTCGATCACGCCACCGCAGGAATCGCCGTCCCGACCGATGGCCTCAATGCGTTCGATCATCTGTTGAGCGCTGGCTGGATCGGGGCAGCGCACGATGTTGCTCTCCACCGCTTCCAAGGTCACCGTGGCTGGATCCACGCTGGCCTCGATGGTGTGGATGCGTTTCACCCAAGCGATCACTTCCGTGCCATGGGCTTTGGCCAGCAGTTGTTTGGCGATTGCACCAGCGGCGACGCGGCCGATGGTTTCACGGGCTGAGGCACGGCCACCGCCGCTACGGGCCTGGATCCCGTATTTCGCCTGATAGGTGGCATCGGCGTGGGAGGGGCGAAAGGCCACCTCCATCTCCTTGTAATCCTGGGGGCGCTGGTCCTTGTTGCGCACCACCATGGCGATGGGGGTGCCGAGGGTCACGCCATCCAGCAGGCCGCTCAGCACTTCAACCCGGTCGTCTTCCTTGCGGGGTGTGGTGATCTTGCTCTGGCCCGGTTTCCGCCGGTCGAGCTCGGCCTGGATCGCCTCGAGATCGAGGGCCAGCCGGGGTGGGCAGCCATCCACGATCACGCCCACGCCGCCGCCATGGGATTCGCCGAAGGTGCTGATGCGGAAGAGATCGCCGAAGCTGCTGCCCATGGAGTCAACGCGCTCGGATGAGCCTACAAAGTTGTGTTGTGGCCAGGTGCGCCCCCATCCACGAGGCGCCAATAAAAAAGCCCCCGCCGTGGCGGGGGCTCATTGGCAAGGCCGTTGGCCTCAGCCGATTGCAGGTGCGGTCAGAGCCACGGGGGTGGCTTCTGCAGCAGCCAGGTCGAGGGGGAAGTTGTGAGCATTGCGCTCGTGCATCACTTCCATGCCCAGACCAGCGCGGTTCAGAACGTCTGCCCAGGTGTTCACCACGCGGCCTTGGCCGTCGAGGATCGACTGGTTGAAGTTGAAACCGTTCAGGTTGAAGGCCATGGTGCTCACGCCCAGGGCGGTGAACCAGATGCCAACCACGGGCCAGGCAGCCAGGAAGAAGTGCAG
>CALRUA020000003.1:0-257631 GCA_943371215.1 Cyanobium sp. NIES-981
TTGCTTCAGGCTTACAAATCAGCCGAAAGAGACTGGAAATGAAGCCATAGAGATGGCAAAACGTGATCTCAAAGACAATTAAGACCAACGGCGACATCCGTTCATCTCAGCAGCCGCTCAAGCCACTGTTGCCCAGAGGCTCCTTAGCCCAAGGCGCCGAATTCCTGTAGGGCCAAGGGCAAGTTGCGGTGTTCGTGGCCTGGGTGGCTGAGTTTCACCAGGGCAAACCGCTGCAGCTCATCCAGCTCGCCCCAGGCCCCGGGCCGCAACACCAGTCGCAACTGGCTGCAGGCCTGTTCCAGCACGTCCGGCAGCCAGTCCCCCTGTTGCCAGGCCGTCGCGGTGGCCGGCTCGATCGCCGTGGCCGGGCCATTGGGCAAGGTCTCGCTGCGCTGCAGGAGCCAGGCCCGCAGCTCGGTGATGGCGTCGGCATCGTCGCCCCAGGCCAGCAGCCGTTGGCGCTCCTGTTGCGTCAGCCCATGCCAGTGAACCAGTTTCAACTTCACGCCAGCCAGGTCGAGCTTGCGCCGTACCGCCATGGGGATGCAGCGCAGATCGCCGCTGAACTCCTGCTCGAAGGTGAAGCAGTGGTTGTGGCGGAACAAGGGGGGCTGGCTCATCGCAGCACTTCCAGTTGCCGCAGCCCAGCCCGGGAGTGGAGCAGGGCTGCGGCCTGCTTCAGGGCGTCGCTGAGATCGTCCATCTGGCCTGCGAACCACAGGTAGGCCCCCACATTCCAGTGCAGGGCTTTGGCCAGTGCCCCTTCCCCCTGTAGGGCCTCCAGGGCGAGCCTGCGCCAATCGTCCAGATCGCGGAAGGGCACGTCCTCGCCATCGAGGCCGTGGTCCCGCGGATGCAGCAGCACCCGCTCCGGTTCCGCGAGGCGCAGCCGGGAGCAGATGCCGGCACGGCTGGTGGGCAGATCGGTTGATCCCTCCAGGCCTTTCACCATCACCACGTTCTGCTCGTTGGCGGCCCGCAGGGCTTCCCAGCCGCGGCTCTCGGTGGGGGGGTGCACAAAGCCGCTCACCAGGATGTGCTCCCCCTGATGGGGCGTCCACAGCAGTTCCAGGCTGGCCACCGGGGGGCGCTTGCCGATTTCTTCGCGAATGCGCACCAGCCGTTCCGCGGCCTGGAAGTGGTCGGGTTGATGGGTGAGGGCCAGGCCGCAGCGCTCCAGTCGCGCCTGGGTGGCCGCCAGGGGCAGGCCACGCCACTCCACCCCCAGGCAGGCAAACAGCTCGGCCAGGGTCACGCCGTATTTCACAGGCATGGGGCCTCCCCCGTGCAGCACCACCGGCACCCCTGCCGCACTGAGCACAAGGGCCACCAGGGGCAGCAGGGGTGCCGTGCGGCTGCGGCCGTCGTAGGGCACGCCGAAGCAGAGGGGCCGCCGCCCCGGTGTGGTGAGCTGGGGGCCATGGCGCCGATAGCTGTCGAGCATGCCGGTGAGCTCGATCGGCTGCGGCCGCCGGATCCGGTGGGCAATCAGGAAGGCCCCCACCTGGGCCTCGGTGCTGTCGCCCGCCAGCATCAGATCCATGCTTTCGCGGGCTTCCTCCCGGCTCAGTCCCGTGCTGGTGTGCTCGCCGCTGCCCACCTTGGCGAGCAGGTCACGGAAGCGGGCAGGCTTGGCACCAAGGGCGTTCTGGCGCTGGGCCCGGCGCTGAGCCACGTCCACTGTTGCTCCTGCACCCAGGATCGGTAGCGGTTGCAACACGGGGTAGGGGAGCCGATGGCCACATTGTCCAACCACCTGCTAGCCAGAGTTCTCGATGGTGTCTGCAGCTCCTGAAACCGGAAGGCCCGCGGAGGCTGGCGCCAAGCTGAGCAAGATCGAGCAGGCCAAGGCCGACCTCTGCGGCCTGGAGTTGGCGCCGCGCCTGGCGGACCTGGCGGCTGAGGGCTGGGAGGCGCTGGATGAGGCCACCCTCACCATTCGACTCAAGTGGCTCGGCATCTTTTTTCGCCCGGTGACGCCCGGCCGCTTCATGGTGCGCCTGCGGCTGCCCAACGGGGTGATCCAAGCCGATCAGCTGGAGGTGCTCGCCGATGCGGTGGATCGCTGCGGCAGCGAAGGATCTGCTGACATCACCACCCGCCAGAACCTGCAGCTGCGGGGGCTGCTGCTGGAGGACATGGCGCCGCTGATGGTGGCGATGGAGGCGGTGGGGCTCACCAGCCGCCAATCGGGCCACGACAACCCCCGCAACATCACCGGCAACCCCCTGGCGGGGATTGACCCCGAGGAGTTGCTGGATACCCGGCCCCTGGTGATGGCGATCCAGGAGCGTTTGCTGGCCGCCGATGCCCCGCGCAACCTGCCCCGCAAGTTCAACGTGGCGGTGGGGGGTGCCCCAGACAATTTTCTGCTCCACAACGACCTGGCCTTCCTGCCCGCCGACCGCGATGGCGAGCTGGGGTTCACCGTGATGGTGGGGGGCTTCTTCTCTGCCCAGCGCAACGAATTAGCGGTGCCCCTGGGCCTGTGGCTACGCCCTGGGCAGCTGCCCAAGTTCACCCTGGCCCTGCTGCGCCACTTCGATCAGCAGGGCAATCGGGTGGCTCGCAACAAGAGCCGACTGATGTACCTGATCGAGGCGCTCGGCCTAGAGGCCTACCGCCAGGCGGTGCTGGAGGGGTTCCTGGCCCTGGGGGGTGAGGCCTTCCCCCACGATGGCCGCCACCACGTGAACCGCGCCCCCCGCGCTGCCCTGGGGGTGCAGGCCCAGAAGCAGCCGGGGCTGCATTGGCTCGGCCTGAGCGTGCCGGTGGGGCGCCTGGATGCTGCTGGCATGGCGGAGCTGGCGCGGCTGGCCAGCCGCTACGGCAGCGGCGAACTGCGCTTCACCGAAGCCCAGAACGTGCTGATCCCCGATGTGGCCGGTGAGCATCTGGAGGCCCTGCTGGCCGAGCCGCTGTTGCAGCGGTTCAGCCCGGCCCCCGGTGCGTTGGAGGGGGAGGCCGTGAGCTGCACCGGCAATCGCTATTGCAGCTTTGCCCTGATTCCCACCAAGACCACAGCCCAGGCGGTGGTGGCCGAATTGGAGCAGCGGCTGGAGTTGCCCCATGCCGTGCGCACCCACTGGACCGGCTGTCCCAATGCCTGCGGCCAGCCCTATATGGGTGAGATCGGCCTGATGGGGGCGAAGGCCCGCCACGGGGGCGAAATGGTGGAGGCGGCGAAGATCTTTCTCGGTGGTTCCATGGCCGCCGATCCCCAGTTGGCCGAACTGCACCACAAGGGTGTGCCCCTCACCCAGCTCGCCGACGTGCTCGAAGACCTGCTGGTGGAGCGCTTCGGCGCCCGCCGCCGCCCAGCGGCGGGTTGAAGCCTTTGCCTGGCAGGGTGGAGAGAGTTGCTGGCCTGGCGCTGCTGAACCAGCCCTGCCCTGATCCTGATCGCCCTGAGCTGGCGGCCCTTGGCAGCGATGAGCGCTGGCAGCAACTGCAGCGCCTGCGCCGCGGCAGTGGATCCCTGCAGCCCTGGTTCGAGGCCCTGGCCCGGGGTGATCTTGCCCTGGAGCCGGATCTGCTGGCGGCCCTGGTGGGTCGCGTGGATTGCGGCGGAGCGGAGCGCTTGATCCAGTGCAGCGCGGCCAGGCCTGAAGCGTTGCTGGCAGCTCTCCAGCAGGAGTTGCCCGCTGCCACGGCGGCCGGACGGGAGCCGTGGCTGGAGCCGCTCCTGCAATGGCTGCAGCGGGCTTCAGCCACGCCATCCCCGCCCCGCGATGGGCTCACGGTGCTGGGGCTGTTTCGGGATCCGCGGGTGGCCCAGCTGCTGCGCCAGGCCATTGGGCCGGCAGCGCTAGCCCGGGAGCCTCAGCTGCTGGTGCTGCTTGGCCATCAACGCCAGGCTGGCGATGCGCCGCTGTTGCAGCAGCTGGCCCTGGCCCCCGGTCCCAAGGCCCAGCGCCTGGCGGCCCTGGAGGGGCTCGCCGTGGGGTTGGGTGTGTGGCCGCGGCGGCCCCTGGTGGCGGCGCTCCGCCAGCTCGCCGCCGATCTGGATCCGGAGCTGGCGGCCAAGGCCGTGGATCTGCTGGCCCGGCTGCCGGGCGCCCAGCCGCAGCTGCAGCGGCTGCTGCGCCAGCGCCTCGATCCCGGCGTGGCGGCCCGTCTGCAGCGGCGCCTGCAGCCCACGCCCCTGGTGTTGGTGGTGCATGGGCGGCAGGGGGGGCGGATCCCGGCGGATCTGCAGGAGCTGGCGGCCACGGTGCAGCAGCGCCGTGGTGCCCCGGTGTTGCTGCAGGCCCTCACCGCCCCAGCTCCCGAGGGGGATGCAGCCTTCTGGCGGACGGCCCAGCGGGCCGGTGGCATCAGCCTGGTGCCGCTGCTGTTGCTGCCGGGAGGCCATGTGCGGGTGGATGTGCCCGCCATTGCTGCCAGCTGGCAAGTGGCCATGGCCCAGGTGGGGGCGCTGGCGCTCGAGCGCCTGCCATTCCTGGGGGCCTGGCCTGGCTGGCAGCGCTTGCTGGCTGTGGAACTGCAGCGGTTGGCCGCTGGTCGTTCCTGCTGCTGGTTGCATCACCCCCTCACGGGTCCCTTGCCCCAGCGCTACCTGAGCCACCTGGGGGCCGTGCTGGCCTGCCCGGGCTTGGCCACTCCATACACTGCACAACTCAGCGACCTTGGCCCGCTCGCCCAGGACCCTGGTGTTCTGGTGCCTCTCACCCTGGCGCCCAATCGACTCAGCGAATCCCTGGCCCAGGGACTCTGCGGGCCGGGGGTTGATGTTCTCCCACCCCTCCTGCAGCTGCCAGTCGTGCGTCAGTTCCTCATCTCGGCCCTGGAGGCACTGCCATGACAGACAAGCCAGCGGCGATCGGCAAGGTGTATCTGGTGGGGGCTGGGCCGGGGGATCCGGAGCTGCTCACCCTGAAGGCCCATCGACTGCTGCGGCAGTGCGATGCCCTCGTGTACGACTCCCTGGTGCCCAAGGCCCTGCTGGATCTGGTGCCGGATCACTGTGAGCGTCACTTCGTTGGCAAGCGGCGTGGTCATCACTCGGTGCCTCAGCCCAGCACCAATGCGGTGCTGGTGGAGTTGGCGACTCGGCAGCGCCTGATCGTGCGGCTGAAGGGCGGTGATCCCTTTCTCTTTGGCCGCGGTGGTGAGGAGGCGGCCCACCTGGTGAACCATGGTGTGGCCGTGGAGGTGGTGCCGGGGGTCACGGCCGGCATCGCCGCGCCGGCCTATGCGGGCATTCCCGTGACTCATCGCCGGGCTGGCTCCAGCGTCACCTTCGTGACGGGCCATGAGGAGATCGACAAGCGACGCCCCGGCGTTGACTGGCAGGGACTGGCCCGCAGCAGTGACGGTCTGGTGATCTACATGGGGTTGCACAATCTGCGCCGCATCTGTGATGAGCTGATGGCGGGTGGCCTGGCGGCCCAGACCCCGGCTGCGGTGGTGCAGCAGGGAACGGTGCGGGGGCAGCGCCAGTTGGTGGGTGAGCTGGGCAGCTTGGCGGATCAGGTGGAGGCCCAGGCCTTCGCCTCGCCATCGATCGTGGTGATCGGCACGGTGGTGAATGAACGGGTGGAGAGCTGCGCACCCGAGCCGGCTGATGCTGAGATGCCGATTCCCTTCTGATCGCCGATCAACCACTCGGCGAACTGGTCTGTATTGCCGGCTCTTTCGTAGTCGATCACACGCCCGCACCCCTTGGGGCTCGGTTCACTGGGCGCTCCCGATTGCGCCTCGGCGCAGCTCCCATGGCCGCCGCCCCTCTCCATCAGGATGCATCGCTTCAGGAAAGCCGACGATTGGCGCCCAGACCGGTGCCGATGTTCGAGTTGATTCCCTACGAGAAGTTCCGCGATACACCAGCTGTTCGTTTTTTTGATATCACCGTTGCCGAGTCGAATGCCAGGGATCTGGTGATCCATGCGGGCCCGGCCATCAGCCCGCCGGATGAAGAGAAAACCGGGGCCTGGCAGTTCTATCTGCATCCTCACCAGGAGGACAATCTGCTCGCCCTGCATGGAGGGCGTACGTTCTATCTGGTGAACTTTGGCTGGAACTATCCCTATCACATTGTGCGCTTAGAAGCCGGCGGCGACATCCTGCGCATCCCCCCCGGCACCTTCCACCGTTCTGTGTCTGATCCCGATGGTTCCGTGGTGTTGAACCAGGCGGTGCGTGAGGAGGGGGCCAGCGTGGTGCGTGAATTCCGCGTTTACAACAGCCGGGTGATCCCACGCCTGTTTGCCACCACCTTCAAAACGGCGCCACTGCCCAAGCTGCACGGCGTCAGCTGGTGAACCCCCAGGGCCCCTGCTGATCAGCCCTGGGGGCGGCGGGGCAGGCCCAGGATGTTGCGTTCGCCCAACAGTTCGCACACCGCGTAGGCCGCCGGCAGGTTGGCCACCCGGCGCCATTCGCCGCTGGGACCATTGCCGCGGCTCACGACGTAGCCACCGCAGCCATCCCTGGTGATGCGGCAGCCATCGCCGGTGAGGTTGACCAGCTGGAACTGTTCGCCCATGGAGGCTGCCCAATTGATCCGTTTCTAGATCGTTTGCGAGCTGTGGGAACTGTGTTTTGGGCTGACGCAATCAAATGTGAGCCAGCTTGAACAGTTCCTTAAGTTTGCCTTGGGCTCAGGGTGATCTCGGCGATGCCTAGAGCCGTAGATCCACTGTGCAGCCATCCGCCCCGGCGGCGCGCCACCGCAACGCCTGCTGTTGCGGCCGCATGGGAGCGTCCGCCTCGGAGACGGGCACAAAGCCGGTGCTCTCGTGCTCCAGCTGCCAGCAGGCCAGTGGACCGTCGCCATGGCCCTCGGCGGGTCGCAGGTCCAGCAGCAGCGGCACCTGGGCAGGGATGCAGGGATGCAGGCAGGGGTAGAGCTGCTCCAGTCGGTACCGCACCGCCAGGGGCTGATCGGTCCCGCTGTCCAGTGGTAGCGGGCGCCCCTGCAGGTCCAATCGGTAGTGGCGGCGGAACGCTGGGTTGGCGATCAGCTCAAAGCGCCGCAGGGAGCTATCCACGAAGCGGCTGGTGCTGCCCCCCTCCACCGGCGTATCGCAGAGCAGCGGCCAGGGTTCGAGGGCCCGGCGAATCTCCAGTTCTGCACCCTTGCCGTCCTGCCACTGCAACAGGGTGGGGAAGCGCCAGTGCCAGATCGGCCGGAACAGCTCTGCCTCCAGGGGCAGGTCATCGGCGGCCAGCTCCGCCAGCACGGTCTCCAGGTCGGCCCAGAGTTGGCTCGGCAGCATGACGCGGTCGTGAAGGCTGTTCCCCCACGGGCGCAGGGCTTGGGGCCGACACTCAGGATTCAGTAGGTGCACCGCCAGGGCCCGCCAGAGCAGTGCCACGGAGGCACTCCACTGCTGGTGGGGCATCGTTTCCAGTGCCCGGAATTCGATCAGGCCCTGGCAACCGGCCGTCCAGGCCGGGTTCCAGAACTTGTCGAGGCTGATTTCGCTGCGGTGGGTGTTGCCACTCTTGTCGGCATGGAGATGGCGCAGGGTTTCGCTGATGGCCACCCGCTGGTCCCCCGGCGGCAGTTGTTCCAGCACCTGGTGGGCTAACTCCAGGTCAAGCCAGGCGGCACTGCCTTCGTCGGGGCGGGGCGCCTGGGAGGCCGGCCCCACGGAGTTGCCGCTGAAGAGATAGGCAAGACAGGGATGGTGCTGCCAGTAGCGCAGGATGCCCACCAGCCAGGCTGGCCGGTGGAAGAAGGGGTTGCTGGCCAGGCTGGGCCCACCCCACAGCAGATGGTTGCCGCCGCCGCTGCCGTCCACCTGGGTTCCGTTCTGTTTCCAGGAGCGCAGTCCCACCGCCTGGCCCGCCAGCTCCAGCGCTTCCATCCAGTCGGCGTAATCGGCCCAGGTGGAACACACCGGCAGGTTCACCTCCAGCACCCCGGGGTCGGCGGTGAGGCCGAGCACCTGCCAGGCCCCTTCGATGTCCAGGGGCAGAACGCCACTCAGCTCCGGCTGGCACCAGGGGGCGCTGGCGCTGGCGATCACCTGCAGCAGCCGCTCCAAGGGTTGGCGGGCCAGGGGAGGCAGAAAAAGGTTCCAGCCGCTGGCGTTGAGCTCGAGGGTGAGCACTTGGCGCAGCACCCCCTCCGGGAAATGCTGCAACGGCAGCCGCAGGCCAGCCGGCCCGGGGGCCCCCAGCAGCACCCGATGCTCCTGTGCCAGGGGCCAGGCTGCCGCCTGCCATCGCTCCTCGAAACAGAGCGGTGCCGCCCACACCCGCTGCTCCGGCTGGAGGGGATCCCGCAGTTCCAGGGGCTGCAGAGCGCAGCCCAGCGCAGCCCCAATGGCCGCCAGCAGCACCTCCGCTCCCTCGGCAGGCAATACTGGCCTTGGCTGCCCATCCGCCTGGGGCCAGGCCACCACGGGAGAGCCATCGGCCCCAGTGATCAGCCGCAGGGCCCAGCGGGGATTCACCTCGCCGTCGTAGCGCTTGCCCGGGCAGTAGAGCAGAGTGCTGCCCGGCCACACCCGCTGCTCCAGCTCGCGGGCCAGGGCTTTGGCATAGGTGAGCTTGGTGGGGCCGTCGGCGGCCACGCTCCATTCGGCCCCCTCCGGCTGCTCGGGCACGTAGGTGGGTTCGCCACCGAAGGTGAGGGCCACGCCTGCCTGCATCAGCCGTCGTTCCACGTCAGCCGCCGTGCTGCGCAGGTCGCGTTGCAGATGGGCGGCCAGCGGGGTGGGGAGGGAAGGAACCACGGCTCTGCCGCAGATGTGCTGCTGTCCTCTCGCGGCGCGGGCCCCTTCAGCTGCACCCATTGCTACAGGTTCCGGATTGGCTCAGGCCTTCAGCTGCCCGCCATCAGCACCTGGCTCACCGGGTTGAGGATTTCGGCGCTGATCTCCCACTCCAGGGTGCTCTTCACCCCCGGCGGGCCGGAGAAGCTGCCGCTGATGGCGGCGGTGAGGTCGGATTGGGAGGAGGAGGCCACGGGGATGTAGCGGTCGTCCACGGCTCCCTGGCCGCTGGGATCAAAGCCACGCCAGCCGGCGCCCTGCAAGTACACCTCGACCCAGGCGTGCAGGTCGTAACGCTCCGGTTTCGGCTCCACCAGGTGGTAGCCGCTCACGAAGCGGGCCGGTAGGCCCATGCTGCGACAACACTCGATCATCAACATCGCAAGGTCGCGGCAGGAGCCCACCCGTTCCTTCAGGGTGCGGCCGGCGGGCCAGGCCGGGCCCACATGGCGCTGGGTGTATTTCACCCGGTCCTGGATGATCTCCACCAGTTGTTGCAGGAAGGTGAGGCTGCGCTGGTCGCTGCCCATCAAGGCCTCCTGGGCTAGATCCGTGGCGGCGGCGTCGTGCTGGCCGTTGGGCAGCCAGCCCTGCAGGTTGCTGAGCAAATCGGGATTGAGCTTGCCGATGCTCACGGGCAGCCGGGCCATGTCCTCATCGAGGCAGGCCTCGATCAGCGGCGGGTTGTAGGTCTCCACCTCGGAGCTGGCCACCACGCTCAGGTGGTCGCTCTCGCCGAGGAAGCGGGCCCGGGTGATCGTGTCGCCGCCAGCGGCCAGCAGGTCATAGAGCTGGCTGGGGTCCGGGCTCACCTGCAAGCCGTAGGTGATCAGCCGCTGGAAGCCGTGGGGCCGCGGCCGCAGGCAGAAGCGATGGGGGCCAAGCAGTACCGGCTCGCTGTAGCGGTAGTCGAACCGGTGGATCAGGCGGGCGCGCATGCCAGGTCGGGGCTTGAGGCGGAGGAGGATTGGCTGTTGGTCTCGGCGCCGCTGGCGAGGGCCGTGGGCATCACGAAGTAGCGATCGTGAATCAACCCATGCAGGGTATTGAGATCCCCCTGCAGGCCGTCGATGGCTTCATGCAATCCGCCGGCCACCAGTTCATCGATGCGGGTGTAGCTCCAGCGGGCCAGCATCAGTCCACTGAGGCATTCCAGGTCGTCCGGGGCGCCTGGGAGGGCCCGGCCATGCACCACCTGCAGGGTCTCGTTGATGCGCTCCAGGCAATAGCGCACGGAACGGGGGAACACCGGGTCGAGCAGCAGGAAGGAGGCCACCGCCTTGGGGGCGATCATCTGCTGCTGCGACTGGCGAAACATCTGATAGGCGCCGGCGCTGCGTAGCAGCGAGATCCACTGCAGTTCATCCAGCACGCCGCCCACCTCCTCGGGGCTGGGCAGCAGCAGGAAGTACTTCACATCGAGGATGCGCGTGGTCTTGTCGGCCCGCTCGATCAACCGACCGAGGCGGCTGAACTGCCAGGAGAGGTCGCGGCTGAGGGTGGCGTCGGTGACGCCGTAGAACAGCTGGCAGCCGCGGCGGATGTCGCGCAGTTGTTCCTGGGGGGGCTGGTCCCAGAAGCTGTCGCTCTCCAGCAGGGTCCAGTACAGGCTGTTGATCTGCTCCCACATCTCTGTGGTGATCACATCCCGGATCTGGCGCGCGTTCTCCCTGGCCCAGGCGATGCAGTTCACGATGCTGCTGGGGTTCTCTTCTGCCCTCACCAGGAACTCCACCACCTGGCTGGGGCCGCCATCCGGGTAGAGGGAATCGAATAGTTCGCGATCACCGCTGGCATCGATCAGGGGCAGCCAGGGCTCGGCACTGCCGGGAGGGCAGTCGAGGGCCATGGCTTCACTCACTTCCACGAAGCGGGAGATGTTCTCCGCCCGCTCCACATATCTGTTGATCCAGTAGAGCGAATCGGCAACGCGGCTCAGCATGCGGGCACCTCCTGTTCGTCCACAATCCAGGTGTCCTTGCAGCCACCACCCTGAGAGGAGTTCACCACCAGGGAGCCCCGCTGCAGGGCCACCCGCGTGAGCCCTCCGGGACTCACCCAGGCCCCCTTGCCCCGCAACACATAGGGCCTCAGATCCACATGGCAGGGGTAGAGCTCCCCATCGCTCAGCGATGGCACGGTGGAGAGTTCCAGGGTGGGCTGGGCGATGAAATTGCGGGGATTGGCCTTGATCTTCTCGGCAAACTCAAGGATCTCGCTCTGGCTGGCGTGGGGCCCGATCAACATGCCGTAGCCACCCGCTTCTGACACCGCCTTCACCACCAGCTCGCTCAGGTGTGCCAGCACGTAGGCCTGTTCGTCGGGGCGGGAGCAGAGATAGGTGGGAACGTTCTCGATGATCGGTTCTTCGCCGAGGTAGTAACGCACCATCTCCGGCAGGTAGGCATAAATGAGCTTGTCATCGGCCACACCTGTGCCAGGTGCATTGGCGATGGCAACCCGACCAGCTGCATACACCTCCATCAGCCCGTGCACCCCGAGCATGGAATCACTGCGGAACACGGCGGGGTCCAGGAAGTCGTCGTCGATGCGGCGGTAGATCACATCCACGGGCTCCAGGCCAGCGGTGCTGCGCATCCACACGCGGCCGTCCTGGCAGGCGAGGTCGCGACCCTCCACCAGCTGAATACCCATCTGCTGGGCCAGGTAGCTGTGTTCGAAGTAGGCGCTGTTGAACACGCCGGGCGTGAGCAGCACCACCTTGGGGCTGTCGGTCCAGGGGGCCAGGTCCCGCAGGGTTTGCAGCAGATGGGATGGGTAGTCGTCGATTGGTTGCACCGTCCGCCCGGCGAACAGGCTGGGGAACATGCGCTTCATCACGCGGCGGTTCTCCAGGAAGTAGGCCACGCCCGAAGGGCAGCGCAGGTTGTCCTCCAGCACCCGCCAGGTGCCTGCGCCGTCGCGGATGAGGTCGAGGCCGGAGATGTGGCACCAGCGGCCCAGGGGTGGGGTGAGCCCCATTAGTTGCGGTCGCCAGCCCTGGGAGGTTTCCAGGTCTTCACGGGGAATGATGCCGTCCTTGAGAATGCGCTGCTCGCCGTATACGTCGGCGAGGAAGTGATCAATCGCCTCGAGGCGCTGGAGCAGGCCACTCTCCAGTTTTTGCCATTCACCTGTGCGAATCAGTCGCGGTAAGGGATCGAAGGGCAGGATGCGTTCGCCACCCTTATGGCCGGAATTGTTGAGGCGAAAGGTGGCACCCAGGCGCTTCAGCAACATGCCCGCAGCTACATGGTTGCGGTTCAGCTCGTCCAGGCCGAGCGCCCCTAGGGACGACAACAAGGGGCGTAGAGCGGCACGGGGTTCATCGCTGGAGCTGAAATATTCGTCGTAGCCCTTATTGGGCCTGTAGTCCGTGAACATGACTGGCCTGCGGTGGCGTGATCATGCAGAGCTACAGAGCGCCTCCGCGTCACCGTTGCTACGGAAGCCGTTGGTTGATCAAAGCAGAAAGTAGCGCTGGGCCATGGGCAGCACCTCGGCCGGTTCGCAGGTGAGCAGTTCGCCGTCGGCGAACACCTCGTAGGTCTGGGGGTCCACCTCCACCTTGGGCAGGGCGGTGTTGTTCTTCATCGCGGCCTTGCTGATGCCGCCGCGGGTGTTCTGCACGGGCACACAGAGCCGCTCCAGCCCCAGCCTGCGGGGCACGTCGTCCTCCAAGGCGGCCTGACTCACGAACGTGAGGCAACTGGGTGCCAGGGCTTTGCCGAAGGCCGCAAACATCGGCCTGCCGTGCACCGGTCCGGGGGTGGGAATCGAGGCGTTGGCATCGCCCATCTGGGCCCACACGATCGAGCCGCCCTTGATCACCAGCTCTGGTTTCACGCCAAAGAACCCCGGCTTCCAGAGCACCAGATCCGCCAGCTTACCCACTTCAACCGATCCCACCTGATGGTCGATGCCGTGCACGATCGCCGGGTTGATCGTCACCTTGGCGATGTAGCGCTTGAGGCGGGTGTTGTCGTTGCGATCCGAGTCGCCCGCGAGGGCGCCCCGTTGCACCTTCATCTTGTGGGCGGTCTGGAAGGTACGGGTGATCACCTCGCCCACCCGGCCCATGGCCTGGGAATCGCTGGCGATCAGCGAGAAGGCGCCGATGTCGTGGAGGATGTCCTCGGCGGCGATGGTTTCGCGCCGGATGCGCGATTCGGCAAAGGCCACGTCTTCCGGGATGCGCGGATCGAGGTGGTGGCACACCATCAGCATGTCGAGGTGCTCCTCGAGCGTGTTACGCGTGTAGGGCCGGGTGGGGTTGGTGCTGCTTGGCAGCACGTTGGCCTCGCCGCAGATGCGGATGATGTCCGGTGCGTGGCCCCCGCCTGCCCCCTCGGTGTGGAAGGTGTGGATAGTGCGGCCACCGATGGCGCGGATCGTGTCTTCCACGAATCCGGCCTCGTTGAGGGTGTCGGAGTGGATCGCTACTTGGATGTCGAAGCGATCCGCCACGGAGAGGCAGCAGTCGATCGCGGCTGGGGTGGTGCCCCAGTCTTCGTGGAGCTTGAGGGTGATGGCACCGGCGCGGATCTGCTCCTCAAGTCCTTCAGGTGTGCTGGCGTTGCCTTTGCCGAAGAAGCCCAGGTTCACGGGAAGGCCCTCGGCGGCTTGCAGCATGCGGGCCATGTGGAAGGCGCCCGGGGTGCAGGTGGTGGCATTGGAGCCCGTGGCCGGCCCGGTGCCTCCGCCGAGCATCGTGGTGATCCCGCTGGCAAGGGCGGTCTCCACTTGCTGCGGACAGATGAAGTGAATGTGCGTGTCGATGCCGCCGGCGGTGAGGATGTGGCCCTCGCCGGCGATGGCCTCGGTACCCGGGCCCACCACGATGTCGACACCGGCCTGGGTGTCGGGGTTGCCTGCCTTGCCGATGGCACAGATGCGGCCATCGCGGATGCCGATGTCGGCCTTCACGATGCCCCACCAATCCAGGATGAGGGCGTTGGTGATCACCGTGTCCACGGCGCCATCGGCGCGGGTGGTCTGGGCCTGGCCCATGCCATCGCGGATTACCTTGCCGCCGCCGAACTTCACCTCATCGCCGTAGGTGGTGAAGTCGCGTTCCACCTCCAGGATCAGCTCCGTGTCGGCCAGCCGCAGCCGGTCGCCGGTGGTGGGGCCGTAGGTCTCGGCGTAGGCGCGGCGGGAGATCCGGTAGGGCATGGTCGGCGGATAGGTGCAGTTGCGGAGTACGGGCTGCTGGGCGTCAGTCGAGCGGGCCGTTAACCAGGCCGTTGAAGCCGAACACGCGGCGGTCGCCGGCAAAGGGCACCAGCTGCACCTCGCGGCTGTCCCCGGGCTCGAAGCGGATGGCCGTGCCGGCGGGGATGTCGAGCCGCAGGCCACGGGCCGCCTCCCGCTCAAAGGCAAGGGCGCCGTTCGCCTCAAAGAAATGGAAGTGGGAGCCCACCTGCACGGGCCGGTCGCCTGTGTTGGCCACCAGCAGGGTGGTGACGGGCCGGCCCGCGTTGAGCTCCAGCTCACCGGGTTCGGGCATCAATTCGCCGGGGATCAGAGGGGCCATGGCTTGGGCGTGGGGGTCAGCGGATCGGGTCGTGCAGGGTCACGAGCTTGGTGCCATCGGGGAACATCGCCTCGATCTGCACCTCTTGCACCAGCTCCGGCACCCCTTCCATCACCTGGGTGCGGTTGAGCCAGGTGGTGCCTTCGCTCATCAGCTCCGCCACGGTTTTGCCATCGCGGGCGCCTTCGATCACGAGGAAGCTCAGCCAGGCCACCGCCTCGGGGTGATTGAGCTTGATGCCGCGGTTGAGTCGCCGCTCCGCCAGCAGGGCGGCGGTGACGATCAACAGCTTGTCCTTTTCCTGAGGCGTCAGATGCATGGGATGACTGTGGCAGGGCCCAGGGGTGCAGCCGGTTCACTGTGAACCGGCCAGGCGTCGCTGGCGCGGCCATGGCTGGGCTGGCACTCTCCTGAAATGGTGCACCAGGGAGCACCATTTCAGGAGGCGGCTGCGATGCAACCTCCGGGGGTTGGTTACTGCTGGGTGCTCTGCAGCAGCAGGGGTTGCTCCTGGAAGGGCCACACCCGCGGCAGCTCCGGTGGGGGGAGGTGTCGCAGCTGCCGGGTGTGGTGCCAGATGCGTGTGAACCAGTAGCGAGCCGCCTGGCTGGAAGGTCCCCGGTAGCGGGCCACCAGGCCCTGCTCGAGGGGGCCGCAGGCCATCTCCCCTGCCAAGCCGCCGCGCTCGGCGCGGCAGGCATCCAGGAGCGCCTCCAGCACCGGCCGATCCAGGGGCTGTGGCGCTGCCCACACCAGCGAGCCAAACACCGGTTGCCCCGCCAGGCCGTGGCGGCAGGCCAGCGCCTCGCCGCCCAGCTCGAGCCGGTCCACCAGCTCCCAGCGGGGGCCGCTGGCGGTGTGGCGGCGGATTTCCAGTTGCGAGCGCCAGCGGCCCGAAGCGAGCTGTTCGCCGGCGGCGGTGCGGCCCAGGCGCACCACCTCAGCCCCCAGGAAGCTCGCCTCAGCCGCCAGCTCCACCCGGGCCCGCTGCTTATACAGGCCGCCGGCATAGAGCACCAGCTCCTGGGGGAGCCACTCCAGGTCGGCGCCGGCAGCCAGTTGGAAGTTGAGTGTTTGCCGCGCCCAGTGTCCGCCCGGGCTGCGGTGCAGGCGGCCCACGGAGCCATAGGCCTTCTGGGCTGCCACGCTGGTGAGCAGGGCCTGGCTGCCGGCGCCGAGATCGGCGCGCACCAGGAGTTGATCGCCTCCCACCAGCCCACCGGCGGTGTGCAGCAGTGGCAATTCCGTGTGGCCGCTGGTCTGCTGGAAGGCCCGCTGCAGTTTCAGGGGTGAGCTGGCACCGCCTTGGTGGATGGTGCGGTCGTTGCTGCGGCTGAAGTGCAGCCAGGCCTCCCCATGCCAGGCGCTGCTGCTGGGTGTGTCGAGTGGGGCCATGGGTGCATGCTCCGCCCCCCTGGAGCCGCTTCTCGTAGCCATAGGCACACTTTTAGGGCCCCTGGCCCGCGATGGTGACCTTCATGACTGTCGAGCCTGGCTCCCTCCCTTCCATCGTGCTGGTGGAACGGCTTGCCCCAGGGGCCGTGCCGCCGGTGGATTGCCTGCGTTTGCCCCTCAGTGCTGATCAGCGCACCAGCAGCCGTGGCCATCGCCGCAGTGCCTGTGGCCGCGATCTGGTGCTGCAGCTGCCCCGGGGTGCGGCCCTGGAGCCCGGGGCGGTGTTGCTAAGCGACGACACCAGTGTGGCCGTGCGGGTGGAGGCGGCCCCGGAGGCCTTGCTGCGGGTGCGTAGCGCGGATGGTTTGGCCCTGCTGCAGGCGGCTTATCACCTGGGCAATCGCCATGTGGCCATGGAACTCCACGCCGACCAGCTGCTGCTCCTGCAGGACAGCGTGCTGGAAGACCTGCTGGGCCAACGGGGCCTCAGCGTGGAGCGGCTGCAGGCCCCCTTCCAGCCTGAGGCCGGCGCCTATGCGGGAGCACCTGCCGGCCACGGCCAGCATCCCCACCACAGCCATCCCCACCACAGCCATTGATGCCCGTGATGTCCGCTTCTGGCTCTGGGGCAGCCGCAGCTCGCCTGCGGCTGTTTCAACTGGTGAGCCCGGCCCTGCCGGTGGGGGCCTTCAGCTATTCCGAGGGCCTGGAGGTGCTCGTGCAGGCCGGCCAGCTCACCGATGCCGCCGGCCTGCACCAGTGGCTGGCGGCGGAACTGCAGCGGGGGGCGATCGGGGTGGAAGCGGCCGCCCTGGCGCCCCTGGTGGCGTTGCTCCCCCGTTGCTGTGACGGGGAGCCCCAGGCCATCGCCGCGCTGCTCGATCTCGATGGCTGGTTGTGTGCCCAGCGGGAAGCGGCGGAGGTGCGGGCCCAGCAGCGGCAGATGGGGCGATCGCTCATCCAGCTGCTGGGGGATCTGGGTTGGCCGTTGCCGGCGGCGTGTACGGCCCTCAGCTGGCCGGCGGCCTTTGCCTGGGCGGCCCACTGCCTGGAGCTGGCTTCCCCCGCTATCGAGGAGGCCTACCTCTATAGCTGGGTCGCCAATCAGATCAGCTCCGCGGTGCGGCTGGTGCCGTTGGGCCCCACCGAGGGCCAGCGGCTGCAGTTGCAGCTGGCTCCCCTGCTGGTGGAGCGGGCGGCGCTGCTGGCGGGGTGTGACCCCCAGGAGCTATGGAGTGCCGGCGTTGGCGCCGGCCTGGCGCAGTTGCAGCACGCGGAGCTCTACACCCGTTTGTTCCGCAGCTGACGATTGTTCCGGCCTGGCCTGATCCGGGCATGAAAACCGCGGCACAATGCGCCCATGCTTTCCATTTGGATCGGTGCCTGCGACCAGGGCCTGGCCTATGCCGGTCTTGCCCTGGGCGTGTACCTCACCCTGCGGGTTCTCAACTTCGCCGACATCACCGTTGATGGCTCCTTTGCCCTCGGCGGTGGCAGTGCGGCGCTGCTATTGAGCGACCACGTGGCCCCGCCGCTGGCGCTGCTGGTGCCCATGGCGCTGGGGGCCCTGGCGGGGGCCGTCACCGGCCTGATTCACACCCGGCTCGGGGTGAACGACCTCTTCGCCGGCATTCTCACCACCACCGGCCTCTACTCCATCACCCTGCGGCTGATGGGCCGCTCCAACATTCCTCTCACCGATCTGCGGTTGACGATTGACAGCTGGCCCGACCTGGGCCTGGCCAGTGATGGCCGCTGGTTGCTGGCGCTGTTGCTGGTGGTGGCTGGCCTGATTGGCTTGCTCACCCTGCTGCTGGCCACCGACCTGGGCCTCGCCCTGCGGGCCCTGGGCAACAACCCGGTGATGGCTCGCTCCAATGGGGTGAGCACCCGCCGCGGTCTCACCCTCGGCATCGCCGCCGCCAATGCGCTGGTGGCCTTGGCAGGTGCCTTGGTGGCCACTTACCAGGGCTTTGCCGATGTGACCATGGGCCTCGGCTCGCTGATCCTCGGTCTGGGGGCGGTGATCGTGGGGGAATCGGTGCTGCGGCCTCGCAGCGTGCCGATGGCGCTGCTGGCGGTGGTGCTGGGCTCGGTGCTGTTCCGGGCCATGATCGCCCTGGCTCTACAGCTGGGCATGGACCCTGTGGACCTCAAACTGGCCACGGCCCTGCTGCTGCTGGCGGCCTTGGGGCTCGGCCGGCTGCGCATCCCCGGGCTCTCCGATGCCGGAGGCCGCTCGTGAGCCTGCAGGTCCAACGGTTGCGCTGGGGCCATGCCCAGCCCGGGGGTGGCTGGTGCCAGCTGTTTGACAACTTTGAACTCAGCTGTCCTACCGGTCAGTTTGTTGTCGTGATCGGCAGCAATGGCTCCGGTAAGTCCACGTTGCTCAACCTGGTGGCGGGCACCCTGCAGGCCGATGCCGGCTCCGTGCAGCTCGAGGGGCGTGAGTTGGTGGGGATGCCCGATCATCGCCGCGCCCGCTGGATCGGTCGGGTGATGCAGAACCCCCTCGATGGAACTGCCCCTGCGCTCACGATTGCTGAAAACCTGCGCCTGGCGGAGTGTCGCCGCCGCTCGCTGTTTTCCCTGCGGGGACTGGCCGGACTCCATCCCAGTCGCTCGGATCGGCGTCGCTATGCCGAGCTGTTGGAGGAGCTGGGTTTGCCCCTGGCTGATCGGGTGGACACCCCCGTGGGGCAGCTCTCCGGCGGCCAACGCCAGACCATCAGCTTGGTGATGGCCACCCTCGGCCAACCGCGGTTGCTGCTGCTGGATGAGCACACAGCAGCCCTGGATCCGCGGGCGGAAGCCACCGTCATGGAGCTCACCGATCGCTTGGTGGCTCGGCTGGGCACCACCACCTTGATGGTGACCCATAGCCTTGAGCAGGCCCTACGCCACGGCGATCGGCTGGTGATGCTTCAGGCCGGTCAGTTGATCGGCGATTGGAACGCCCAGGAGCGGCAACAGTTCACCCCAGCCACGTTGCGGGCCCTCTACGGTTCCGTCACAGTTGGCTCCCATAGTTCCGAGTCCCCATGACCCTTGGGCGGCGTGAGTTCATCGCTTTGATGGCAGCTGGCGGGGGCAGCTCTCTCTTGCTGGCGTCCTGCGGCAAGCTCGGTGGTCGGCCGGAGCGGAAGGGGCCATTGATCGGCCTGCTGCAGATGGTGGATGCACCGCCCCCGAATCTCACCCGGGAAGGTTTTGAGGCGGCCCTGGCCGATGCGGGCTACCGCGACGGCAGCACCGTCACCTTCATCCAGAAGGATGCAGCCGGTGAGTTGCCTAACACCACCCTGGTGATGAAGCAGTTCCTCGGCGAGCAGGTGGACATGGTGCTGGCGGTGGGCACGCCGCCGCTGCAGGCCGCCATGAAGGTGTTGCCCGAGTCGGTGCCGGTGATCTTCTGCTACTGCTCCAATCCCTGGGGCGCCGGTGCCGGCACGCCGCCAGGGGGCGTGGGCCAACACCGCCCCAACGTGGTGGGAACGATCGGCACCAACCCCGTGGGCCGCGAGCTCGACTTGGCCCGGCAGGTGAATCCCGCCTTGAAGACGGTTGGCCTCATCTACAACCCCGGCGAGCCCAACTCTGAATATGAGGCTGGCATTCTCCAGAAGGAAGCGGATCAGCGCGGCATCCAGCTCGAAAAGCAGGCGGTGGCGAATTCCGGTGAGGTGTTGCAGGCCGCCCAGGCCCTGGCGCAACAGAAGGTGGAGGCGTTTGTGAAGATCGGCGATTACGCCACCATCCAGGCCTTCAACTCGATCTGCAAGGTGGGGCTTGAGAACAAGATTCCGGTGTACTCCGTGGATCCGCCCGATATTGAGCTGGCCGGTTGCCTGGGGGTGATCGGTTGGAATTATCGCGACGATGGTTATGCCGCAGGCAAGTTGGCCGTGCGGGTGCTCAAGGGTGAGTCGCCGGCGACGATGCCCTTCGAACCCCTCACCAAGACCGATCTGCTGGTGAGCCAGGCCACAGCCAAGGCCATCGGGGTGATGCTGCCGCAGGACCTGCTGAAGCAGGCCAACAAGGTGGTGAGCTGAACGGCATGGGCGGCAGTCGTCTGCGCGTTGGTGTGGCCGGCCCCGTGGGTTCCGGCAAGACCGCCCTGGTGGAGGCCCTCTGCCGCCGCCTGCGGCAGCGGCTGCAGCTGGCGGTGGTGACCAACGACATCTACACCCAGGAGGATGCCCAGTTCCTCACCCGCGCCGGTGCCCTGGAGCCGGAGCGCATTCGCGGTGTGGAAACCGGGGGATGTCCCCATACGGCCATCCGCGAGGACTGTTCGATCAACCGGGCGGCGGTGGAGGACCTGGAGCAGGCCTTCCCCGGACTCGACCTGGTGCTGGTGGAGAGCGGCGGCGACAACCTGGCGGCCAGCTTCAGCCCGGAGCTGGTGGATCTCTGCATCTATGTGATTGATGTGGCCGCCGGCGACAAGATTCCCCGGAAGGGCGGGCCTGGCATCACCCGTTCCGACCTGCTGGTGATCAACAAGATCGACCTGGCTCCGATGGTGGGAGCCAGCCTGGAGGTGATGCAGGGGGATACGGAGCGCATGCGGCCTGGCCGCCCCTGGTGCTTCACCAACCTGCACACGGGCGAGGGCCTGGATGCCGTGGAGGCCTTTTTGTTGCAACAGCTACCAAAATAGCTGGCATTTAGTAGCGGTGGACACGGCAGGCGAGGTCACTGCTGATCGCCGAAATCCTTGGCGGGGCCAGCTCTTTCTTGGGTTCCTCAAACTGTTCGTTTGGCTACCAAGTGGCGCCTGGGTGGCTCGATACGGTCCGCCTTACCGCTGATCGGCGGGTGCTCATTTCGTGCTTTTAGAACCCATGACGTCTCCCTCGATGCGGAAGACCTCGCTGCGGCTGCTGGGCGGGGCCACCGCTCTGGCCACCTCCCTGTCCCTCGTTGCCTGTGGCGGCGGCGACAAGGCATCAGGAGATTTTGATGGCGAAGTGAAGGTGGGCATCCTTCACTCCCGCTCCGGCACCATGGCCATCTCCGAGAACACGGTGGCCGAAGCCGAGCTGATGGCCATCGATGAGATCAACGCCAAAGGTGGTGTGAAAATCGACGGCAAGAAGCTGAAGATTGTTCCCGTTGAGGAAGACGGCGCTTCCGATTGGCCCACCTTTGCTGAAAAGGCCAAGAAGCTGATCGATCAGGATCAGGTGGCTGTGGTGTTCGGCGGTTGGACCTCCGCCAGCCGCAAGGCCATGCTGCCTGTGTTCGAAGCCAAGGATCACTTCCTCTTCTACCCGATTCAGTACGAAGGTCAGGAGTGCTCCAAGAACATCTTCTACAGCGGTGCTGCCCCCAACCAGCAGGCTGAGCCAGCTGTGGACTGGCTGCTGAAGAACAAGGGCAAGGACTTCTTCCTGGTGGGTTCGGATTACGTGTATCCGCGTACCGCCAACACCATCATGAAGGAGCAGCTCAAGGCTTCTGGTGGCAAGGTGGTGGGTGAGGACTACCTGCCCCTCGGTAACACCGAAGTGGCTCCGATTATCGCCAAGATCAAGCAGGCCCTGCCCAAGGGCGGTGTGATCGTGAACACCCTCAACGGCGATAGCAACGTTGCCTTCTTCAAGCAGATGAAGGCTGCCGGCATCACCCCGGCTAACGGCTACTCGATCATGAGCTTCTCGATCGCCGAAGAGGAGATCGCCGCCATTGGTCCTGAGTATCTCGAGGGCACCTACGCCGCCTGGAACTACTTCCAGAGCCTCGATACCCCCGCTTCCAAGAAGTTCACTGCAGACTTCAAGGCCAAGTACGGCGACAAGCGGGTCACCAATGACCCCGCTGAAGCCGCTTACATGATGGTGTATCTGTGGGCCGCTGCTGCCGAGAAGGCCAACAGCGTGGACGACAACAAGGTGCGTGAGGCCCTGGTTGGCGTGAGCTTCGATGCTCCCGAAGGCAAGGTGACCGTGCAGCCCAACCACCACGTCGAGAAACTTGTGCTGATCGGCGAGGTGCAGAAGGACGGCATGTTCAAGATCCTCGAGAACAAGGGCTTCGTGAAGCCCGTGGCCTGGAACCAGTACGTGCCCGAAACCAAGGGCTACACCTGTGACTGGACCCAGAACCGCCCTGACGCCGGCAAGTACAAGATGTGATCCGGCAGGGGCCGGCATTGGGCCTGCCCCATCTCACACCATTGCAGAATTGCTGGGGGGAGAGAAATCTCCCCTCTTTTTGTTCCTGCTGTTTGATCTTTTTCTTCCTCTTTGCCTGATCCCTGCGGGTCGCGATGGATCTTCTCTACGACACACTGTTCAACGGCCTGGCCATCGGTTCAGTTCTGGTGCTCGCGGCATTGGGCCTGGCTGTGGTTTTTGGTCTGATGGGTGTCATCAACATGGCCCACGGCGAGTTGATGATGCTCGGTGCCTACACCACGTTTGTGGTGCAGAACATTTTCAAGGCTGTGCTGCCGGAAGCTCTGTTCCCGGTGTACATCCTGGTGGCGATTCCCCTGGCCTTCGGCGTGAGTGGTCTGGTGGGCCTGCTGCTCGAGAAAACCGTGATTCGGCGGCTCTATGGCCGGCCCCTGGAAACCCTGCTGGCCACCTGGGGTGTGAGCCTGATCCTGCAGCAGTTTGTGCGCTCGGTCTCCAGTGCTTTCGCTATTGGCCTGCTGCTGGCGGTGCTGGGTGGTTGGCTGGTGCCCCGCCTCACCCCGAAGCAGTGGTGGCAGCAGCGCTGGACGCCCCTGCTGGGCACCGGCAGCTGGATCGTGAGTGGCCTGATCGGCATCCTTGTGGCCTCGCTGCTAGGTGGCCAGCGGGTGTTGGATCAGCCCTGGTTCAGTGCGCGCAACATCGACGTGACGGCCCCGGTGTGGCTGCGGGGATCCATTGATGTGGGTGCGGTGAACATGCCGGCGGCGCGCCTTTTCATCATCGCGCTCACCGTGGTGGCGCTCGTGGTCGTGGGCTGGTTCCTGCAAAAGAGTGTTTGGGGGATGCGTATTCGTGCGGTAACCCAGAACCGGCCGATGAGTGATTGCCTTGGCATTCCCACGGAGAAGGTGGATGCCCTCACCTTCCTGATCGGGTCGGGCCTCGCCGGTGTGGCCGGTGTGGCCGTGACTCTGCTCGGTTCGGTGGGTCCGAACCTGGGGGGGAATTACATCGTGGATTGCTTCATGGTGGTGGTGCTGGGCGGCGTGGGTAAGCTCGCCGGCACCGTGCTGGCGGCCCTGGGTATCGGCGTTCTCAGCTACATCGTGGGCTCCGGTTCCCTGTTGCTGGTGTGGCCGGCCATGCCTGCCGGTTTGAATGAGCTGATCACCTTCTTCGCCACAACCTCGATGGCGAAGGTGCTGGTGTTCGCTGTGATTGTGGTGTTTCTGCAGATCAGGCCAGCCGGTCTGTTTCCGCAGAAGGGCCGCATGGTGGAGGCCTGAGCGATGGCTGATCTGCTCTCCTCCCGCAACCTGCGGCGCGCCCTGCCCTGGGTGGTGATCGTGGTGGTGGCCCTGGTGCTGCCGGCGGTGTTGCCGCCCTTTCGCCTGAACTTGCTGGGTCGTTTCCTGTCGTTGGGCATCGTGGCCCTCGGCATTGATCTGATCTGGGGCTACACCGGCATGCTCAGCCTCGGCCAGGGCATTTTCTTCGCCCTTGGCGCCTATGCCCTGGGGATGTATCTGCAGCTGAGCTCCCTCGAGCCGGGCCAGTTGCCGGAGTTCTTCTCTCTCTACGGGGTGAAGAGCTTGCCGGCGTTCTGGCAGCCCTTCACATCGCCGCTGTTCACTGGCTTTGCCATCTGGGTGATCCCAGCCCTAGTGGCTGGCGTGCTCGGCTATCTGGTGTTTCGCAACCGCATCAAGGGGGTTTACTTCTCGATCCTCACCCAGGCGGCCCTGCTGGTGTTCTTCAACTTCTTTAACGGCCAGCAGAAGTTGATCAACGGCACCAACGGTCTCAAGACCGATACCGCGCGCCTCTTCGGTGTGCTGGTTGGCAGTGATGGCATGCAGCGCCATCTGTTCTGGCTCACGGTGGTGCTGGTGATCGCGGCCTGGTTCCTCTGCCGTTGGCTCACCCGCGGTCGTTTCGGCGATGCCCTGGTGGCCATCCGCGACGACGAGCCGCGGCTGCGCTTCACCGGTTACAACCCCACGGCCTACAAGACGGTGGTGTTCGCCGTTGCCGGTGCCTTGGCCGGCATCAGCGGTGCCCTGTACACCGTGCAGTCCGGCATTGTGTCGCCCCAATACATGGCGGTGCCCTTCTCCATCGAGATGGTGATCTGGGTGGCGGTGGGTGGCCGCGGCACCCTGATCGGGGCGGTGCTCGGAGCTGTTGTGATCAACTACGCCAAGTCTCTGGTGAGCGAACAGCTACCGGAAACCTGGCTGTTCATCCAGGGTGGCCTGTTCCTGCTGGTGGTCACGGCCTTGCCCGATGGCCTTGTGGGCTGGTGGCGCCAGGGTGGTCCCGGGCGCCTGATCGCCATGGTGGGCTGGCCGCCGAAGGCTGCTACCTATCCGTCGCTGGATCTCGATCCCGAGGTGCAGGCCGAGCACAGCGACTTCGACACCACACCCCGCGGTGGTGCCTCATGACGACAGCCAAACCAGCGATGAATCTGCTTGAACTGCGGGAGGTCACCGTCAGCTTTGACGGCTTCCTCGCCCTCAACGACCTCAACCTGCAGCTGGCCCCCGGCGAGCTGCGGGCTGTGATCGGTCCCAATGGCGCCGGCAAGACCACCTTCCTCGATGTGATCACCGGCAAGGTGCGTCCCACCAAGGGAGATGTGCTGTTCCGCGGCGCCTCCCTCGTGGGCCAGAGCGAGCACCGCATCTCGCGGCTCGGCATCGGCCGCAAGTTCCAGACCCCACGGGTGTACCAGAACCTCACCCCCCGCCGCAATCTGGAGCTGGCGGTGCGTGGTCCCCACGGACCGGCGGCTCTGTTGTTTGGCTCCCTCAGTTCAGACCAACGCGACCGCGTGCAGCACCTGCTCGGGGTGGTGGGTCTGGAGACCCATGCCAACCAGCCGGCCGGTGGGTTGTCCCACGGCCAGAAGCAGTGGCTCGAGATCGCCATGCTCGTGGCCCAGGATCCCGAACTGCTGCTGGTGGATGAACCGGTGGCGGGTCTCACCGATGAGGAAACGGCCCGCACAGGCGAGTTGTTGTGCCAACTGGCAGGCGATCACACGGTGTTGGTGATCGAACACGATATGGACTTCATCCGCGATCTGCAGTCGCCGGTGACGGTGCTGCATGACGGCCACGTGCTCTGCGAGGGCTCGATGGATCAGGTGCAGAACGATCCGCGGGTGATCGAGGTGTATCTCGGCAGCGAAACCCAGGAGGCCGCATGACCAGCAACCTGCTTGAAGTGCGTGGGCTGAACGTCTATTACGGCGAGAGCCACATCCTGCGCGACGTTGACATGAGCGTGCGGCCCGGCCAGATGGTGTGCCTGATCGGGCGCAATGGCGTGGGCAAGACCACCCTGCTCAAGACCGTGATCGGTCTGTTGCGGCAGCGCACTGGATCGGTGCAGCTGCACGATCGGGAGCTGTCCGCCATGGCGCCGCACCAGCGGGCCCGAGGTGGCATTGGCTATGTGCCCCAGGGGCGGGAGATCATCCCCCAGCTCACGGTGCGCGAGAACCTGATGCTGGGCATGGAGGCCCTGCCCGGTGGCTTGGCTAGGAACCGCCACATCGACCCGGTGGTGTTCGAGCTCTTCCCCATCCTGGAGAAGTTCCTCAATCGCCGCGGCGGCGACCTTTCAGGTGGTCAGCAGCAGCAGCTGGCCATTGCCCGGGCCCTGCTGGGCAAGCCCAAGTTGTTGCTGCTGGATGAACCCACGGAGGGTATCCAACCCTCCGTGGTGCTCGACATTGAGCGGGCCGTGCGCCGCATCATTGAGACCACCGGCATCAGCGTGTTGCTGGTGGAGCAGCACCTGCATTTCGTGCGCCAGGCCGACTGGTACTACGCGATGCAGAAGGGTGGTGTGGTGGCCAGTGGCCCCACCGGAGAGCTCAGCAAGGACGTGGTGGATCGTTTCCTCAGCGTCTGAGCATCAGGCGGGTTCCGGGGTGTCCCCCAGGGGCACCCGGGCCTGGCCGGTTTGGTTCAGAGCAGCTGACGCCAGAAGCTGGTGGCGTCATCGCAGATGTCCAGCGGCCACCCATCGAGCTGTTGGATGGGCCGGCAGCTCAGGCTATTGATCAACAGCCACTGGTCACCGGCCTGGGGCTTGGGCTCGAGCCGGTGTTCCCGCGCCAGGCCCAGCTCCAGAGCCCGTTGTCGCATCACCCCCGGCAAGCAGCCGCTGGCCAGTGGCGGCGTCAGCCATTGGCCGGCGCGGCGCACCAGCAGGTTGGCGCTGGCGCCGCAACAGAGTTCGCCGCTGGTGCTGAGCAGCAGGGCCTCGTCGGCTCCTGCCGCGCGAGCCTCCCACCGTGCCTGAATCGCCTGGCCGTAGGCGAAGGTTTTGCAACCGCTCAGGCGACTGGCGGCGTTCCGGCGTTCATGGCGACTCACCATCGCCGTGAGGGGCGTGAAGCTGGGGGTGTGGGGTGTGAGCACCAGCCAGAACTGGTGCTGCAGTGGCGATTCCCCCTCGCCGGGCAGATCGATGCCGCGGCTGGAGCTGCCGGGTGCCGCCTGGCCTCGGCTCCAGTTCAGCCGCAGGGCTCCGCTGGAGGCATGCAGCTGGACTCGCAGCACGGCCTGCTCGATCAGCGGCAGCAGCTGCTCCTGCGCCGGTGGTGACGCCATGGCCAGCCGCTGGGCGGCGGCCTGCCAGCGCTGCAGATGCTGCTGGAGCAGGCGGGGCTCGCCCGCCTCCACCAGAACGGTTTCGAAGAGGCCGTCGGCCAGTTGCAGACCGCGGTCGGCCAGGGGTAAGCCCAGCGTGTGCGGGGAGCCCCACTGGCCATCGATCCAGGCGATCGCCATCGGGGATCTCGCCCGTGCGTCAGCACGTTTTATAGGCCAGATCTGTGAAGCCCATGCTCAGATGAGTGCCTTCAGCAGCGGTTGCAGTTTCCAGCCCAGCTCGTCGGCTTCGGTGGCGGGATCGGAGTCGGCCACGATGCCGCAGCCGGCATGGGCCCGTAGCTGCCGTCCCCGCAGCATCAAGCTGCGGATCAGGATGCTGCTGTCGAAGCTGCCGTCCCAGTCCAGGCGCAGCAGCGAGCCGCAGTAGGGGCCCCGGGCCACCGGTTCCAGTGCATTCAGGCGCTGGCAGGCCCGCACCTTGGGGGCTCCGGTGATGGAGCCGCCAGGCCAGCAGGCCCGCAGCAGGCTTGCCCAGCTCTGGTCGTCCCGCAGCTGCCCGGTCACCACCGAGGTGAGGTGATGCACCTGGGGGTAGCTCTCCAGTCCCACCAGTTGCGGTACCTGAATCGAGCCGGGTCTGCACACCCGGCCGAGATCGTTGCGCAGCAGGTCCACGATCATCACGTTCTCGGCGCGGTCCTTGGCGCTGCACACCAGCTCCACCGCTGCCTCGGCATCGCTGTCGGGGTTGCTGAACCGAGGCCGGGTGCCCTTGATCGGCCGGGTTTCCACCTGCCCAGCCGCGCTCACCTGCAGAAAACGCTCCGGCGAGGCGGAGATCACCGCTTCGCCGGCGGCATCGCCCGCGGCCATCACCAGCCCGGCAAAGGGGGCGGGGCAGTGGCGGCGCAGCCGGCGGAACAGGGCCAGGCCATCGGGGCTGTGGTCCAGCTCGGTGTCACAGCAGGCCGTGAGGTTGGCCTGGAAGAGATCGCCGGCGGCAATCCACTGGCGGATGCGCTCCACCCCCTGGGCGTACTGGTGGGGGCTGGTGTGCCAGTGCCAGCGATCGAGGGGGATGGCTGGGGTGGTTGGCTCGTCCAGGGGCCGCGGCTGGGGGGTGCTGCGGGTCACCAGGTTCGCCAGGGCACGGTTGCGGCCGGGATCCGTGCCCTCCAGCCAGAGCTCCTGGGTTTGCAGGTCGAAGCGCAGCACCGGGTCGTGGCGGGCGATCCAGAGGCTGGCCATGGCATCCCGTTTCCAGCGCTCGCCAGGCTCCACCCAGGCGCCTGCCTCGTAGCTGAGCCAGCCCATCCAGTGGCCCGGCGGCAGGGCGGCGAGCTGCTGGAAGGGATCCTCCGCTCCCGCTTGGCCGGGGAGGCCGCGGCAGCAGATCTGTTCCACGGGGGCTGCCGCCAGGGTGGTGTGGCGGCCCAGGGCGCTGCCATCCCCATCGAGCCACACCAGCCCCGCCGGTCCGAAATGGCTGGCCAGCAGCTCGGCTATAGCGGCCGGCTCCCGCCAGTCCAGCCGCAGGCGCTCGGGCTGGCTCACGCTCCAGAAGGCCTGTGGCCACTGGCCAGGTCGGGGCGGCCCGCCTCGATCAGCGCGGTATCGCGGATGCGGCAGCTGTCGCACACGCCGCAGGGCTCCTCCCCACCGCTGTAACAGCTCCAGGTGCGGGCAATCGGCACGTCCAGCCGCAGGGCTTCCTGGGCGATCTGGGTTTTGGTCCAGTTCACCAGAGGGGCCCACAGCCGGGCCCCATGGCCCTCACGACCGGCCTTGGTGGCGAGATCCGCCAGGGTTTGAAAGGCCTCGAGGTAGTCGGGGCGGCAATCGGGGTAGCCGGAGTAATCCACGGCATTCACCCCCAGCACCAGCGACTCGGCCCCCCGCGCCTCCGCCAGGCTCAGCCCCAGGGCAATGAACACGGTGTTGCGCCCTGGCACGTAGGTGCTGGGAATCACGCCCTCCTGCACCCCCTCCGTGGGCACGGCAATGGCGGCATCGGTGAGGGCTGATCCGCCCCAGGCGGCCAGGTTCACCGCGATGGTGTGATGCTCCGCCAGGTTCAGGGCGCTGGCCACGTCAGCGGCGGCCTGCAACTCGCGGCGATGGCGTTGGCCGTAGTCGAAGGAGAGGCCGATCACCCGGTAGCCCGCCTCCTGGGCCAGGGCCGCGGCGGTGGCGGAGTCCAGGCCACCCGAGAGCAGGGCGATGGCAGTGGGTGCGGCGGTGGGCAAGGGGCTGGTTGCGCTCGGAGCGGACTGCATGGTTTGAGATTGGCAGATGGCTGACGCCGCTGCCGCTTGCCGTCAGGATCGATGAGGTGGGCCCCATCCGTTCCACGCGTATGGCCTGCCTCGGCCGGGCCTCGGAGAGCCGCTTCATCACCATTCCGGCAAGCCCTTCGTGTTCCCCTACAACGCCAGCGTGCCGATCGTCCTCGATGCACCTGCCCCTCTGGAGCTGCGCGAAAGAAAACGAGCGTTTGGACTGATGGCGTTTAGTTGATGACTTGTGTGAAGCGGAATCCAAAGACCAGGTCGTCGTGGTCTTGGTCTCCGCCGCCAACCAGGTCTTCCAGGCCAAAGACATTATTACCCACGCTCCGGAAATGAGCATAGCCGTCGCTGTTGGCGGAGGCGTAGGCAAAGAACGTGTTCCCGTTCACAAGTGCAAAGGGGGCGAGATAGCTGGTTTCGCCGCTAATCACGATGTCCCGCTGGGATGTCTGCCTGTTGTCCACACTCAGGTTGGCGAGCTCCGTGACGAGATTGCCACTGCGCAGTGCGGCTGCGGCGTAGCCTTCTTCTCCTGGTCGCACGATGTTGTTGCTGGTATCGCGCACCCATCCTTCCGAATTCACTGTGCGATAGAAGCCCGTGATGGAGTCGAATGCCGCCTCGCGGCCCATCACTACGCTGCCGACCACTTTTTGTCCGCTAGTGAAGCCACTGAAATTGAGCACCGGGGCGAGGCCCTGATCATTGCCGATCATCTGCTCAAGGCCTTGATCGCCGGAGAGGAGATCGAGCCGGAAGTTGACCCCACTACTTGAGGAGAACTCTGCAGTATTGCCGAGTAGCAATCTGAGGGCGATCAGTCGGAATCGGATGTCCGCCAAGTTGGTCAGGGCATCCAGGGTGCCATCTACCACCTCAAAGAACTGGATGCGTTGATTGTTTACCAGCGGGATTTCCCGATCAAACGTTATCGCGCCTGGAAGGGTGACATCGGATGCCTCCAGGGTGGTGAAGAGTGTCTGGGCGCGAGCCCGGACCTGATTGAGATCACCAAGGATGGCGTCGGCATTTTCACCGTCATCAAAGACCAAGAAACCGATCTGGTTGGCTGTGGAGGTGCGATTAGTGAGGCTGGCTTTTAGTCGCAGGCTGGCAGGAGTGGTCAACGCGGCGGGGTCGGCCACCAGTAGTTGCTGGTTGTTGGTGGTTGAAAAGACGGGGTTGATGTCGATCGTTTCCGCCCGGGAGATTGAGCGGATAGTTGTACTGAGTGGGCTGAAGTCTCCTGGCTTGCCGTTGGCGAGTGTGAGGCTGACAGTGTCGGCTACGCCATCACCAGAGGTGTCGTAGAAGCGAGCACCGCGACGTGTGATTGGGTTGTAGGTGAGCGGGATTGTGGTGCCGCCGCCGGTGGCGTAGTAAGACAGCCGCCGGTTGGCGATGCGATTGCCGTTGGTTGTGAGGGGGAGAGTTTCCGTCGTGAAGTCGCGTAGCAGTTGGAGGTCAAAGAAGCTGTTGATGTTCTCTATTTCGGGCTCAAGGCTGATATTGAGGTCGAGCGAAGGAGGCGTCGTGGGCAGGTACTGGCTCGCTGGGGCTGAACCACCTTGGCCGCCGCGAGCAATGACCGACTGACTGCTGAGGAGTGCGGGCATGCCCGGGTCGTCGATGATGCCGTTCACCAAGCCATCGATATCGCCACCGGCCGGATCGCCATCGGTGTAGGTGAGCAGGATCTGATCGATCAGGCCATCGCCGTTATTATCAAACAGCTCAGCACCGTTGTCATAGGTGTTGGGATTACCGTCAGCTAGGAAATTAAACCAGCTGCCAGCGCCGTTATTGGCGCTGGGATTCCACTTGAGATAGGTGTTGATCGCCAGGCCATTGCCAGGCAGATCAATCAGCTGACGTACTTGGACACCCGGTGTGTTCGGGGCGATATCAACAAAGTTGTTAAGCACCGTCTCGTTGAGCGGGTCGTAGCTCTCCAGGCGGAACACCAGTGGGTCGTAGGGATAGCTCACGGTGTTGCCGTTGATGAGTGCCGGCACGGAGGCCGAGCCATTGCCGGTGACCGCCAATTCTTCTGGCTTGCGTACGTCGACACTGGCGATCCGGATATCATTGCTGGTCTGCAATGCCGCAAAACTGTTAGCTGCAGCCGCTGATGGGCTGGCCTGGGCAGCCTGGAAGTTCTCTTTCGAGATCCAGGGGACTGCAGTCACATTGGTTTGAATGTTGTCGGGAATGCCGTCATTGTTGATGTCACCGGGGACACCACCACGGCCATTGGTGGCGACCGCCTCCAGGGAGTAAGAGATGCCGTCCTGGTCGAAGGAATCTGGAGAGGTATCGGCAACATTGCGCACCAGCAGAGTGAGATTTTCTGTTTTCTGATTCCCACGCACATCCGTTGCTACCAGTGTGAAGCTCAGATTGCGATCATTAACCGCCAAGTTGCTGGGGTTGGTATCGGTGATGCTGAGCGGTTTGAAGAAGGAGAAACTACCCGTGGTGGAGTTGATCCCCAGAAGGTTGGGATCGGTGTTGAGCAGACTCCAGGTGACGGCCTGATTGGCTTTGAACTGACGAATCAGAAGAGCGCCTTCCTTGGCGGTGATCTCACGATTCGCTGGCAGATCCAGGATCAATGGCGGTGTGGTGCCCACCCCAGTGGCATTGAAGCTTTGAGTAATCGAGGCGAGGTTGCCGGCTAGATCGCGTGCACTAATCGCGATGTTGTTGCCGGCTGCTCGCAGACCCTGCAACAGCTGACGCGCCACACTCAGGCTCCAGCTGCTGGTGTTGGTGTTGTCGTTGTTGGTGCGGGTGGCCTGCAGGTCGCTGGCGTTGATCTGCACGGTGACGGCTTGACCGTTCTCCAGACCCTGCACCGTGCCTGTGAGGGTGAGGGGATTGGTGTCTGGATCGAGGCCCGATGCACCCCACTGGGCATCCGTTGGATTGGTGTAGGTGAACACCGGTGCAACGGTGTCCACCCTGAAGTCATGCGTCGTGCTGGCAGGATTACCGGCCTGATTGCTCAGCGACACAGCGGCTGAAAAGGTGCCGTTGTTGGCGCTGTAGCCATTGAGCAGATCCGTGGGAATCGCTAGGTTCCACGCGCCACCACTGACGGTTGCGGTAAGTGTGCGCCCGGCGACAGCATTCGACCCCGTGCCAACCCCGGGCAGCGTGACACTCACCGGTTGACCATCTTCTGCGTTGGTGACGACACCGGAGAACGAAGGCGCAAGGGTGGCTGCAGCCTCAGCAGCATTGATTCGGTTGTCGCCCGCCACAGCGGTGCTGCTGAACACCGGTGGGTTTTTGTTAATGCTGATCGCCTGGCTATCCGTGGCCGTGTTGCCTGCGCCATCGGTGACACTGGTTTGAACGGTGTAATTGCCGTTGGCGAGGGTGCTGATGTTCTGGGTTGTACTCCAGGTTCCGCCATTGGAGGTTGTGGCGGCTGTTGGGGTGATCGCCGGTGTGCTGGCGTTCTCGGCGACCACCTGCACCGACACGCTGGCCCCGGTTTGAACAGCACTAGTGGTACCGGTAAAGCTCACGGCAGCCGCTTCTGTGGCGTTGAGGATGTTGTTGCCGCCACCCCCATCTACCGGTGAACTGAGATCCACCGACGCGGCCTGATCGACGATGAACGATCCGCTCTGGCTGGCAGTGTTGCCCGCCTGATCCGTTGCTTCGGCGGAAACAGTCACCGAGCCTTCCTGCGGCAGGGCAAAACGTGTGGGATCAATCGCCACACTCCAACTGGTGGTGGCACCGCTGGTGATCGGTGTCACCACTTGACTGATACTGTTGACGCTCACCTTGGTGGCCGAAGCGTCACTACTGGCGCTGCTACTCAGCCGGACGCCTGCGGCCAATTCAGCAGCATTGAGGCTGGCAGGAGTGTTGATCGCACCAGCGAACTGGCTGGCAAACGTTGAATCAAGGAAACGGACCGGGGCAGCCGAACCAACCGCCAACGCAAGATCCACGGTGGGAGCCGTCGTGTCCACCGTGACTGTTTTGCTGTCAGAGAACGGATTGCCGGCTGCATCGCTGCCGCTCACACTGACGTTGTAGGTGGTGCCATTCACCCAGGTCTGTACCGGCACCGTGAAACTGAAGGCGCCCTGGCTGATCGATCCAGATGAGTTGTACAGCGTGCTTGTGTTACTACCGCTGGTGGAGGTGATCGCGAGGCTGATGACGGCGCCATCCTGTACACCACCGGTCGCACCACTGATGGCAAGGGTCTGGCTGCTTTCAGCGATGTTGATCCAACCATCACTGGAGATCGGCGCGAGATTAGCCAGCGCAGTGGTATCGAGTGTGAGGTCGTAATTAGTAGAGGTGAGATTCCCCGCTAGATCACTCACCGCTAGATCGAGCTTGAGCGCTCCTTCGGCGAGCGTCTGCAACTGGGAGTTGGTGAAGCTCACTTCCCAATTGCCGTTGGACACCACGCCAGCACCGTTGATGTTGCCGAGGCGCACATCAATTTGCTGACCATTTTCAGCGTTGGTGCTGCCTTTGAATGTCAGGCCTCCTGTAATTTCTGCCTTGTTGAGCAGCGCACCACCGGTGAAGAACGCGTTATTAGCGGTATCAGTGGTGGGATTGCTAAGCGTGGGTAGATCCCGATCGATCACAAGATCTCGGGTGCCGAGTGTGGTTGTGCTCTGTTTGAGCGTCAGCGTGTAGTTACCCGTGCCGTGCGGATCAATGCTGGTTTTGGGAACCACCGTGCTCCAGCTGCCATCGCCCTGGGCGGTGATCGTGTCCAAGAGTGTCTGGGAGATCAGCAGATCCAGCTGCTGCCCTGCCAGGCCCTGCGACACCGAGCCCTTGAACGTGATGCCATTGGGGTTCGTGGCCTCGGCGAGGCTGAGGCGATCGTCGCCCGCAACGGTGCTGATGGCACCCACGCGATCAACCTCGGTGCTGCCCCTAGCGGTTGCCCCTGCAGTAATCGGATTACCCACCGCATCGGTGATCCCGGTACCACTGCTATTGAGTTCGAGCACCAGACGACCTAAGCCACTGATGTCACTCACCGTGACGTCGAAATTGGTGGTCACACCGGTGACGGGATTGACGGCCTGAACGTCGCTGACGCGGCCGCTGGCGCTGCCAGTCGCCGTGAGGCGGAAGTCGGTGGCATCCACGTTACGCACCGGCTCGGAGAAGGAGACGCGGAAGGTTTGCAACGCACGGTTGCTTTGACTGCCAGGCGCTGACGTGATTGTGGCTAGCATAGGCCGCACCCCATCCACCAAAACACCGGAGCTGTTGGCTGATGGGAGCGTGCTGTTCACCACGTCGCCATCGCTATTTGTGAGGCTGCTGCCATCCGGGAGGCTCAATCTGGTTGGTAGTCCGATGCCGCTAGAGCTGCGCAGATCACCATCAGCCACGGTGTAGGCAAACGTGAGCAGATCACCGGCGGCGTAGTTCGTGATGGCGTTGTTTGCCGCGTTTTGCAGAACAGCGTCGACGCGGCGGTTGCCATCGAGCTCCAGGCTCAGACTTGGTAACCCGCCAGTGGGATCGAGACTGATGTCGCGATCAAGGCTGATTGCAAACTTGAGCACCGAGCCTGAGCTGTAGGTGCCAGTGGCTGGCATCTGGAAGCCAGTGATCTGGGCGATGTCAGCCACTGGTGTGACATCCACCGTCACCGCCACCGGTGTGCTGGACGTGAGCTCGTTATTGGGGCCGTTGTCACGGGCAACAACCGTGAAGGCGCTTAGACCATCGCCGTTGACATCAGTGGCAGGCGTCCAGTACGCGTTGGTGTTGGCCGTGATGGCGTCGTTGCTGCCTGCCGACCAGGCCGTGGCGTTTAGGGCTGTGGTGCCCAGGCGCAGGCTGCCGCTGGTCACCGCTTTCACCACATAGGCAGTCACCTGACCATCCACATCGCTGGCGTTGGACATCCCCGCCAGGGTCTGGAAACTGATTTCAGCGGCAGTGTCTTCCTCGGTGCGCACCACACTGCTGCTCAGGCTGGAGAAGGTGGGTGCATCGTTCACCGGGGTGATGGTGAATGTGCCAGTGGCCACGGCACTGGTGGCCTGGCCGCTATCGCTGATCTGCCACTGAATGGTGCGGGTGGTGCTCGTGCCGCTGGGGTTATCGCTGCTGCTGGCGTAGGTGACAGCTCGTAGCGCCCTCTGCGCATTGAGGAACGTTGGTGCAGGTGCGTTCTGAGCAGTGCTCGGTGTGAGCGTGAGGGTGGCAGTGTTGGCATTCCAACTGGCCTGCACACCCGTATCCGCTGTGGCTTGAGCGCTCAGCGCCAGCACATCACCAGTGCTCAAGCCTGCGGAGATACGCACAGTTGCCGAACTGAAGCTGGTGCTATCGGCATCACTGAGGGCTACATCGGGGTTGAGCGTGACCGCTGGATCTCCCTCGCGATAATTGGCAGACAATGTGGGCGGTGAGCTGATTTCTGGAGCGTCATTGATGCCATCAACGAGCAGTCCAGCCGTTGAGGCCACTCCAGGCAAAGTCAGGTTGCTAACCACCGCCTGATTGTCATCAGGGCTGGTGATTAAGCCATCGTTGAGAGTAAGAGCGGAGCCGAACCCGATGCCGTTTGGATCATTATCACCCGCTCGAACCGTGTAGCGGAACACCAGCGTGTTGCTACCGCTGCCGCTGTAGTAGCTAGCAGTAGCTCCACTACCGGTATCGAGCGCGATTGGCAAACTCGGTGTGCCAGCAACGGTGCTCACCGTTACAGGGCGATCGAATACCGCACTGATATCGATGTGCTGGCCGGGCTTGTAAGTGCCGTTGGTCGGCAGCATGAGCTTGCTGATCTGAGCTCCGTCGGCTTGATCACCGCTCACATTCACTGTGACGGTGCGCGGTTCAAGCGAGATGGCACCACCGTTGTCGCGCGCCAACACCGAGAAGGCGCTGAGGGCATTGACACCAGTGCCATTGGCGTTCGCTGGTGGTGTCCAATAGGCTTTGATACTGGCGCTGATAACATCATTGTTGCCAGGCACAAATGCAGTAGCGGCCTGTGCAGTGGTTCCAAGTTTCAGACTGCCGCTGAGCAGCTCGCGAACCTGGAGCTCCGTGACCGTGCCATCGATATCCGAGACCTGGCCTTGACCAGTAGCAGAACCGATTAAGTCGCTATAGAGCAACTGAATCGTACTGTCTTCAATACCACTGACGAGCGTGCCGGTGATCGGTGTGAGGGTGGGAGTGTTGTTAACGGGCGTGAGATTGACCGTGGTTGTCACCACAGCGCTGCTGGCTGGAGCGGTGTTATCCGCATCCGTGATCTGGAGACTGATCGTGCGGCTTGCACTGGTGACGGTGGGATTTGTGCTACTGGAGCTGAAGGTCACCGAGCGCAGCACCTTCTCGTAGTTGGCCAGCGAAGCCGACCCCATCAAGTTCAAAACTCCCGTGCTTGGGTTGTAAGCACTTGTGATCCCAGCGACTGTGATGGGCTGGGCCAGGGTGTCGCCAGCGGTGAAGCCAGCCGTGATCGAGACACTGGCAGCGCTGAGCTGTGAGCCGTCGGGATCATTCAGGCTCAGCGAAGGATTCAGCTGAACACCCGGATCCCCTTCTTTGTAGGCCACAGCGCTCGCGCTTGCACTGGTGATCGCTGGTGTGTCGTTGCGCGACTGCACCGTGAGGCTCGACTGCAACGCGGTGCTGATGGCAGACCCTCGGCCATCGGAATTGGCATCGTTGATTCGCCAATCGAAGGTGCGTGTGGCTGTTGCTGCACCACCGGTGGGATCGGTGCTAGTGGATGAGAAGGCGACGTTGCGCAGCGTGCTCTGATACGTCTGCAGCGATGCAGTACCGCTGAGTTTGAGCACGCCGGTATCGCCGTCGTAAGTGCTAGTGATGCCGCTGTTGGCAGCAGGTGTGACGCTGAGGGTGTCGCCGGTACGCAAGCCACTGCTGATCCGCACCGTCGCAGCGCTGAGCTGCGTGTCGTCAACATCGCTGAGGCTGAGGTTCGGTGCCAGCACCGCTGCAGCTCCCGCCTCGATGTAGTTGGGTGCCGGACTCGGCGCTCCACTCACGAGCGGCGCATCCGCTGCCGGCGTAATCGTGACGGTGGTGCCGCTGTTGAGGACGTAGCCAACACGTCCACTCGAGGCGTAGCCGCCATCGCTGTTGGCATCGGTGATGCTCCAACCGATCGTGCGGGTGCTTGTTTGAACGGTGGGGTCGTCGGAGCTGGAGCTGAAGATGACCGTGCGCAGGGCGGCCTGAAAATCAGCAAGTGATGCTCTGGTGCCACTGGTGGGTGTGAGCGTCAGAACACCCTGATTGCTGTAGTACTGAGCGGTGATGGTCGATGGTGCACCGTTGCCAAGGGCGAGGAGATCACCAGCGGTGAAACCACTGCCAACGCGAACCCCAGCCTGGGCGAGCTCCGTATCGTCGGGATCGCTGAGAGTGATGCCTGCATCAAGCACGACACCGCTGGCCCCTTCGCTGTAGATCACGCTGCTGGCGCTTGATCCAAGCGTGATCAGTGGGGCGCTGTTTACCGGCTGGATCGTGAAGGTGCCGGTGGCCACTCCAGTGGCGGCACCAGCGCCATCAGAATTGGCGTCCACGACGCTCCAGCTGATGGTGCGATTCGGTGCAGTGCCGTTATTGGTGAGTTCTGCATTCGTGCTGGAGAAGCGCACCGCACGCAGAGCCTCCTGATACGCAGCAACTTTGGCCACTCCCGACAGGCTGAGAACCCCGGTGCCGGAGTTGAAGCTGGCGCTGAGACCCAGATCTGTCGCCAGCGAACCATCCAAACTCAGAGTGTCGTCGCTTTGACGGTTGGCGCTGATCGACACCGTGGCGCTGGCGATCAGCGTGTCGTCAACATCAGCTACTGTGAGATTTGGAGCAATGGCAACAGCGCTGCCGCTTTCGGTGAAGCTCCCCAGCGTTCCCGGCGCGATCACCGGTGCATCGGCGGCCGGCATCAATGTGACGGTGGTGTATGCAGTGCTGGTAGTTTGATTATCAAGTAGGTAGGCAATCAACCGCTGACTGCTCAACCGTGTAGGGTCATCACCGCTCGTAAAGCTCACTGCACGCAGCGCAGCCTGATACTCGCTTGATGATGCCGATCCGCTAAGGGTCAGTTCACCAATGGTGGCGTTGTAACTGGAGGTGAGAGGACTATTACTGGGAAGCGTCAGGCCTAGTAAATCGCCATCGCTCAATCCAGAAGCGACCATGACACGGGCAGACTGCAGGGTGCCATCGCTCAATGTGAGTGATGAAGCAGGAGAGACCGCCTGCCCCTCATTGAGTGTCACGGTGTTATTTACGCCACCCAAGCTGATGCCTTTGGACTGCACCGTGAAGGATCGTGTACCAACTGAGAAGGCCGTTGTGCCGCCGCCAGCCCCTGGATTGAGCGTGTTGCCAGCACTCCCTGTGGTCTGATCCCAGAGCCTCAGATCAAAGCCGATGGTGCCACCAACAGCACCAATTGGATTGAAGCGGATCCGGTCACTGGGATCCAGGAGCCGTGCAGCTGTAGCACTGATGCCACTTAGCGCAGACCAGCTGGTGCCACTATTAAGTGAAATCTCCCAATTGCCAATATCAACGTTATTGACCAACTCAGTGGCATTGACCAATGCCGCACCCAAAGGCGAACTGCCACGATCAACATCAACGCCATCACTGATTAGATCGCTAATCTGATAACCAAGGTTGGCTGTATCATTGCCGCTGACGCTGCCGATGGCCTGGGCTGACGGATTTGCAACACCCCATGTCGGTGCATCATTGGCTGCAGTGACGTTGATGGTTCCAGTTGCTACTCCTGTCGAGAAAGCAGTACTACCACCATTGATGCTGGTATCAACTTTGCTGCCGGCTGTCTCGGTGGTTTGATCCCATGCGCGATAGGTGAAACTGCTGCTGCCACCATTTTCGCCGTCGGGAACGAATCGAACTGCATCTGCCGGTGACAGTAAAAGAGATCGAGTGGATGACACCTCGCCGATGGGAGACCAGGCGCCAGCGTTACTCAGCCGGTATTCCCAGCCGCCCCGCGCTTTATCCAGACTAATGATTGCAATCCCGCCAATATTTGCCTGCGAATCAGGATCGGTAATGCCGGATGTGACAATCTGCGCGATTGTTTGCCCGGCGATACTGGTGGCATCTTCGCCAATGCCAGACATTGACGAATTGGCGGACAAAACGGGTGCATCATTCCCGGGATTGACGACAAGACTAAAGCTTTGACTAAAAGAAGAGCTAGGCAGTGTCAGGCTGCTGTATTCAGCAAGATATTCAGTTTGCGAGTCATTCTCATCATTCCATGTGCCATCGCCAAGCATCAACGCATAGTTTTCATAATCTGCCGAAATATTCCAGAAGTTTGCCCAGGCGCCACCGTTGTCTGGCTGAGAGGAATCCCAGTTGGAATAGCCAACTGCAGCATCCGGCTCAGGCCCAGTCACCCACTTCCACGTGCCCTCGTTTGAACGGTCGGTCGCGCCAATCCATGCAGCACGCCCCGACGGGACGAGTGCTTCAAGCAACTGATTCTCTGACCCACTGGTTATCCTTGCAAGATATCCGGACATGCCGAAATATGTGCGCCCAGCAGCGGCTGTTTCAGCGCTACCCCAGCTCCGGCTGCTGCCACTTACATACTCATAGAAATGTGGAGTACCTCCTACGCGCAGCATTTCAAGTCTGTCTGCCTGTCTCGCGTCATCTGCCAATACCACAATTTGACGAGTACCTGTACTCGGCGAATTGTTGATATTGCGATAACCCACATTACGAAGGACCTCCTGCCAGAAGCCTTCTGATTGAGCAGCGGTCGAGGTCAGGTGAAGAGTTCCTTTGGCTGTGTCGTACTGAGCTGTTACGTTGTCCGTAGTTCCGGCGCTCGTAATGCTGCGGCTACCGCTGAGGATGGAGGTGCCGGTGAGGGTCGTGTCCTTTAACTCCAACTGATCCTCAGTGGACTGAAATCCGCTCCAGAAAATCAGCTTCACACCATCAAGCATGATGTCGCTATCTGGATCATTAAGCGTCAGTCCGCTGTCCAGAAGCGTCAGATCATTGCCGGCGACTCCATCAAGATCCAGCTCCTGATATGTGAGACTGGTACGCGACTGGCTCAGGGTCAGTGGATCGCTGACCGCACTCACAGTGATGGTGGCCGTGTTGCTCGCGCTGGAGACGGAATTTGCACCACCATTGGACGTGATATCAACTTTGCTGCCTAGAACACCTGCATCGCTGCCATCCCACGCGTGGAAGGTGAGGGTTGGTGCAGCACTTCCACTTTCCCCACCACTTCCATTGGGGACGTAACGCACCTGCGTGCTGTTATCCAGGAGCAAAGCGCTGCTGGTTGAAACTACCCCGAAATTGTTCCAGCTGCTGCCGTTACTGGTGAAGAACTGCCATGTACCCAGGCCAGTCGCGTTGTTGACTGCAATGCCGACAGAAGTATCTTCAATGTCACTGACTCTGTTTGCCAGTAAGGTGGCTACTGTGACGGCAGCAGCGGGACTGTCTTCGGTGATGCCACTGAAGGTATAAATCCCCGCACTCAAAACCGGTGCATCATTCACCGCATCAACAATGATCGAAACGGGTACAGCCGAACTCGACGTCAAACCACCATCGTCAATCGCTTTGATCTGGAAAGCACCAGTAACCGTTCCGTTACTGTTGTTGGCTGGTGTCCACACCGCTTTGCGGTCAGTGTTGATTAGGTTGTTGTTGCCGTTGTAAGCACTGCCGTTGATCGTCAGCGTGCCTTTGTTGCCATCCACACTGGTAACGACAAAACCGGCGACGCTGCCGCCGGGATCTGCCTCGTTCGCTGCTGCCATCAGATCAGCAGCCGTGATCGTGAACGCCAGATCCTCTTTTGCACCACCCAGCGCTGACACCGTGGTGAGGGTTGGGGCCGCGTTGCTGGCGTTCAGGTTGTAAGTGGCACTGACAGGGGTCGTGATCACCCCATCAGTGACACTGGCAGTGATGTTGGCTGCTCCATCAGCACTGGCTACAAACGAACCCGCCGCCAGTGCGGCGTTGATCGCACTGGCAGTTCCGTTCAGCTGAATACCGGCACTGTTGAGATCGGCATCGGCAACGTTGCGGAACGTTCCGCCGCTTGCCGTGAGGGTCAATGTCAATGACTGACCCGCGTCGCTATCACTGGCGGTGATGTAGTTCAGCGCATCGCCCACGCCCGTGGTGATGTTGCGCGTGGAGCCAGGGGTGCTCAGGGTCGGCGGATTATTAACTGCAGTGGCCGTGAGGTTGTAGACGTCTGAGACGGTTTCGCTACCACCATCCTCAAGCTGCAACTTGATTGAGGCCGCCCCACTGGTTGCAGCCGTGAACGTTGCTGCGGCAATGGCTGTGTTGATCTGTGCTGCAGTGCCGCTGAGCTGAATGCCTTCGCGGTTGTTTTCGGCATCAGTCAAGCCACCGATGCTGCCGTTCACTGCCCGCAGCGTCAGCGTTAGAGCGTTGCTGTCAATATCGGCAACGGTGAAATCGACCAGGGCGCTGCTGATACCGGTGCTTACAGCACTGCCACCGACGGGAAGGCCAGCAATGCTCGGTGTGTCATTAACCGGGCTCACCTCCACTTTCACGGCAACAGGTGTGGTGGATTCGCCATTGCTGTTGTCCAGCGCTGTGACCGTGAAGGCCGTGATCGCACTGCCGCCAGTTCCGTTGGCGTTAGCAGCTGCGTTCCAATAGGCGTTGAGGATCGGTGTGATCTTGTCGTTCGTGTTCGCTGCCCAAGGCGTGGCAAGCTGCTCTGTGGTGCCGATCTTGAGGGTGCCGCTGCTGAGAGCCTTGACGACGAAGCCTTCGACGCTGCCGCCCTGATCAGCGTCATCGGCGACGGCTGCAAGATCGGAGAAGGAGATCGCAAACGGCTGATCTTCCTTCGCTCCCGTGAGGTTGCTGATCTGGGTAAGGGTGGGAAGCGGATTGATCGCCGCGAAGTTGGCGGTGCTGTTGATCGCCGGTGCCAGACCATTGCTGAGGCTCAGTTGCAGGCTGGAGCTCCCCAGGGCTGAAGCCTTGTAGCGGCCATCAGCGAGCTGGGCATTGATCTGGGCTGCGGTTCCGGTGAGCTGAATGCCACTGGTTCCGCTATTGGCATCCGTTAAGCCTGAGAGTGTGGCTGCATTGCCGGGATCACTGATCGACAGCGTGAAGGTCTGCGGATTGCTGCCGGCATCGGGATCGGTGATCGTGAGGAAGCTCAGGCTTTCGTCAAAACCTGCACTGATCGAGCGGGCCGAACTGCTGGCGCTGTTGTTGAGAATCGGATCGCTGGCCGCCAAGAACTGAACAGCTGCGGTGGTGGTGGATCCAGTGATGTTTGAGCCATCGTTCAGCTGCAGGCTCAAGCTCACTGCACCGGCCGTTGCCGATTGCAGCGTGATTGTTGGAGCGGCCAACAGCGCATTGATCTGCGCCAGCGTGCCATTCACCAGCCAGCTCGTGGCGCTGTTGATCGTGAGCGTGGCGCCGCCGGTCTGAACACCAGCGCTCAGGCCAGCCAGGCTGGCGTTGGTGACGGTGAGAGTGAGATCCGTGCGGCCGGCAGCACCTTGGTTGGCGTGTTGATCGACGTCTAAATCAGCCACGCTGATCGGTGTATTGCCGATCAAGCTCTGCAGGGTTGTGGCCACCCCATGGCGCAGGCTCGCCACGCTGCTAGCGGCTGGAACACCGCTGAACACCCCTGGATCGTTCACTGGCGCCACGTTGATCGTGGTGCTGCCGAGGCTCTGGCTGCTACCGCCAGTACCCACGGCAAAGCTCAATGCATGGCTGCCATTGGCATTGCTGGCGGGCGTGAAGTTCAGAACTCCACTGGTTCGCAGATAGTTGTTGAGATCACTAATCGTGCCCTCGAGGCTGAGTTGAGCGCTGTTACTGCCGGTGACGGTGACGCCCGGGCCGTTGCTGGCGCTGAGGCTGCCACTGGGCGCGGCGTTCTTTGTAACTGACACGGTCAGCGTTTGCCGTGTATCGCCACTATCGAGATCGCTCAGCACCAGAGAGCCCAGATTCAGCGGCGCCTGGGTGTCTTCCGTTGCGTTGATTGAGCCCGGCAGGTTGGTGAGGGTCGTTGAATCGTCAACTGCACTCACCGTGAGGGTGCGGGTAGCCGTGCCGGTTGCACTGGAGAGGCCGCTGCCGTCGTTGGCCGTCACCGTGATCTGGCGCGGCGTTGTGTTTGGGTTCTCGGAACTGTTGGAGTAGCGCACCTCCTGCAGGGCGCTGGTGAAGTTGGCCAGCGTTGGTGTGGCGTTGGCAGACGCCTTGATCAACAGCAAGCCACTGGAGGCGTCGTAATCCGCCGTTAATCCGCTGGGTGTGGTTGCCAACGCGAGAAGATCACCCACTTGCACATTGGCGATCGCCACCTGCAGCGATTGCAGGCTGTTGTCAGCGTCGCTGACGCTGGCGCCAGAACCAACAACCGCGATGGCCGTGCCGTTTTCGCTGTATGCCGCTGGCGCATTCGCCAGATCCAGATTGAGCTGAGGAGCACTGTTGGTATTAACCGTGCTGCTGCTCGTGAGGCTCGATGACAGCACTCCTGTGAGCACTGGGCCACTGCCCCCGATGCGTTCGGCCTTCAGCGCTAGGGCCTCGGTAGACGTGCCGTTGGGATTGGTGTATTGCAGCTGCAGCGCGCCCAGATCGATGCTGCCATCGGCGCGGATGGCATTGCTGTCAAGGGTGATCGTGGTGACGCTGTTGTCTGTATCGCTCAGGGCATTGCCGCTGGCGAGCGCCAGTGCGTTCACGGAACCCACCAGAGGCGTACCGCCCGGTGCCGTCAGGGTGAGCTTGACGGTTTGACCACTGCCCAGCCATTGGGTATCGATGCGTCCAGCGGCATCGACGGCCACCAGACGCAGACCGCTGAGGCTGTTGGCGACGCCTGACTGCAACGTGGAGGCGCTGGGAGTGCCAAGAATTTGGAACTCGGTTGCCACAACATCGGCGCCGATCACCTGCGTGGGTGCGCTGCTCAAGCCGGTGGCGGAGGCACCTAACTTGAACTCTTCGTTATCGGTCGAGGCCTTGTAAACCAGCCCCTGGAAGGTGGCCACGCCATTGCTCAGGTTGGCGGTGAGGCCACCGCTGCCCGTGAGTTCGAGGCTGCCCGCACCTGTCGGCTGGAGCGTCACCGTGCCGGTGGCGTTTTTGTGGACGTTGCCGTAGGCATCGACAGCCTGAACCTCGACAGTATTGGCTTTGCCGCTCACCACAGCAGACGGGGCCACGATCTTCAACGCCGTGGCCGCCATCGCGGCCATGGTGAGGGTGAAGGTCTTATTGGCAGCGCTGCCAATGTTGTTTGAGGCCTCGATGATTAATGTTGTTGAGCCAAGCGATGCGGCATTGGCAATACCGCTCAGCTCACCACTGGTGGACAGACTGAGGCCAGTTGGCAGGCTTCCAGAGACCACCTTGAAGGTTGGTTTAGGAAAACCGGTTGCGTCCAGCTTGATGTTCACCGACGCCCCGGGTGTGCCGTTGAGCGAGGCCGTGCTGGTAATTTCTGGCGCTTGATTCAGGGTGAGCGTGAAATCCTGCGTGGTGCTGCCAGCGTTGTTGGTGGCCGTGATCACCAGCGTGTGAAGACCACCGCTCGGGGTTCCGTTGGTGACGTTGGCCGGTGTTCCGGAGAGCAGACCCGTGGAGGCATTCAGGATGAGCCCCGAGGGCAACGTGCCTTTGGTAATGGCATAACTGAGGCCAGCGGTCGAACCTTCAACGCTGACTTGGAACTGGCTTGATGTGCCTACCTTGGCAGTGGTTGTTTTGGCACTAACGAACACTGGCGCAGTTGCATTTTGCTCCACCGCCAAGTTGAAGACCTGCGTGTCAACGCCAGCAGGATTGGAGGCCGCCAAAATGAACGAATAGCTGCCTGAAGCCGTGGGGATACCGCTCAGCACGCCGGTGGTGGGATCCAGCGTGAGGCCGGTTGGCAGGTTGCCTACCGCGATCTCGTAGCGAGAGCCCACGCCCTGGGCCCCCAGGTTGGCGAAAAAGGGCAGGTTCGCTTTGGTGGAAAGGGCCGAGTTGGCTGGGAAGGCGGCGAACTCGGGATCGCTCACCAGGGCCGATTGCACGGTGGCGAAATTTCCGGCTGGCGCGCCGCTGCCACCGTTAGCGGCACTGCCCCAGGCGATGATCGACCCGTCGGCTTTCTGCGCGGCAAAAGCACGATTTGTGGAATAGATCTGCGTGAAGCCCGTGCCGGCAGGTGCTCCGCTGCCACCGAAATCGCTATTGCCCCATGCCGTGATCGAGCCATCGGCTGTCAATGCGGCAAATGCACCTTCGCTGGAATAAATCTTGGTGAAGCCTGTAGCCGTGAGAGCTGGCGCGCCTGTGCCACCCGAGCTGCTATCACCCCAGGCGGTGATTGACCCGTCGGCTTTCAACGCGGCAAACGCATTGCCGGTGGAATAAATCTCCTTATAGCCCGAGGTGCTTGGCGCACCTTTGCCTCCATGCAGGCTAGAGCCCCAAGCTGTAATCGTGCCGTTGGCATTCAACGCGGCGAATGCATTGGTGTTGGAAAACACCTGCTTGAAGCCCGCCGCAACGGGAGCGCCGCTGCCACCATTTCCTGTATTGCCCCAGGCAGCAAGCGAGCCGTCTGCTTTTAACGCTGTAAAGGCTGAGCCTGTGGAATAAACCTGCGTGTAACCCGTGCCGGTCGGCGCGCCGCTGCCACCCGCAGTGCTGTGACCCCACGCGGTCAGCGAGCCGTCGGCTTTCAGTGCGGTAAACGCTAAACCCGTGGAATAAATCTGCGTGTAACCCGTGCCTGTTGGAGCGCCAGTGCCTCCGTAATTTCCATCGCCCCACGCGGTGATGGCCCCGTTGGCTTGCAAAGCGGCAAACGCACGACCGGAGGAATACATCTGGGTGAAACCGGTGCCGGTTGCACCGCCGGTGCCTCCGTAAGTGGCATCGCCCCAGGTGGTGATCGAGCCGTCGGCTTTTAACGCGGCAAAAGCACTGCCAGTGGAATAAATCTGTGTGTAGCCTGTGCCGGTTGGTGCGTTGCTGCCACCGGCACTGGTGCTTCCCCAGGCGGTGATCGACCCGTCGGCTTTCAGGGCGGCAAAGGCAGAGCCGGAGGAATAAATCTGGGTGAAGCCCGTGCCGGTCGGCGCGCCGCTGCCACCCGCAGTGCTATCGCCCCACGTGGTGATCGACCCGTCGGCTTTTAACGCGGCAAACGCGGTTTGGTTTCTGGCGGATTGGCCTGTCCCGTTACTAAAACTCGCCCCGCTGCCCACCCGCTGGTTGGGCAGCATCACCGCCAGCGGATCTTTCACATCCAGCGTGTACGCCTGGGCCGTCGAACCCAGCGCGCTGGTGGTGGTGACGGTGAACGTGTAAGTGCCCGCCAGGCCAGCGGGCGTGCCGCTCAGGAACCCGGTGGCTGCGTCGAGGGCCAATCCTCCTGGCACGACGCCGTCGGTGATGCGGGAGTAGGAGCCCTGGCTGTTGGCACCCACCTGATAGGCCGCGGGGCCGGCGCCGCCGTCGGCACCGATCGGCTTGCCCAGGTAGGCGGTGGGCAGTTCGCCGCTGGTGCCCGCTGGCTGATAGGGGATCGCCGCCCGGGCCGAGCTGACTGTCAGGCCCGTGGCCGTGGGCACGCCTGAGCCGCCGGAGGTGGAGTTGCCCCAGGCCACCAGGCTGCCATCGGTTTTTTGGGCGACGAACGCCGAAGAGGTTGAGAAGACCTGCGTGAAAAGGCTGCCCGCGGGCGCCTTGGCCTTGCCGCCGAAGCTGGCGTTCCCCCACGAGAGGACCGTGCCATCGTTCTTGAGGGCGGTGAACGCCTGGGGGTTGGAAACGATCGTGATATAACCTGTCCCAGCGGGCGTGCTATCGCCGCCAGCGGCTTTGTTGCCCCAGGAGGCCATCGAGCCATCGGCCTTTAGGCCCGTAAAGGCGCTTTCGGTGGAATAGAGGGCGGTGAAGTTGGTGCCGCTGGTGCCGTTGCCGCCATTTGATGTATTGCCCCACGCCATGACGGTGCCATCGGCCCGCAGCGCGGCGAAGGCCCCACTGTTCGACGCAATGCTGACGAAGTTGTTGCCGCCGGTGAATTTCGCATCGCTCGCGAGCGTGTTGCCCCAGGTGGCGATGGTGCCATCGGCCCGCAGCGCCGCGAAGCCGTTGGGGTTGGAATAGATGGCGGTGTAGCTGTTGTTGGTGGGCAGGGTGGGCTGCAGGCCGCCATTGGTGCTGTTGCCCCAGGCCCAGAGCGATCCATCACCCTTCAGGGCGGCGAAGGCGGTGGCGTTGGCGGTGATGGTGACAAAGCCGGTGCCGGTGGGGGCGCTGGAGCCACCGGTCGCCGAGTTGCCCCAGGCAACCAGGCTGCCGTCGGTCTTCAAGGCCACCATGCTCTCGCTGTTGGTGAAGATCTGGCTGTAGCCCGTGCCCGTGGGTTCGCCGCTGCCGCCGGCGTTGTCGGCTCCCCAGGAGACAATGCTGCCGTTGGCCTTGAGGGCGGCGAAGGCAGAGCCATTGGAGAACAGCCGGGTGTAGCCGCTGTCGGTGGGCGCACCCAGTCCGCCCGAAGCGGTGTGTCCCCAAGACTGGATGGCGCCGTCGTAGCGCAGGCCCGCAAAGGCTTTGTTGGTTTGGGCGATCTGCACATAGCCCAGATCGGTCGGCACGCCGGTCGCACCGGCGCCACCAGCGGCGCTGTCGCCCCAGGTCACGATGCTGCCGTTGGGCCTAAGGGCGGCGAAGGCGGACTCGTTGATGCCCTGACTGCCGCTGCTACCAGCCGCGATGGCCGAGTACTGTCCGGGGCGCTGGTTGGGGGTGTCGCCGCTCACCTCGATGGTGAAGGTCTGCGTTGCAACGCCCTTGCTGTCGCTGGCGGCCAGGGTGAACTGGTAGGTGCCGGGTGTGGTGGGGGTACCGGCCACTGTGCCGTTGGTTTGCAGCGTCATGCCGGGGGGCAGGGTGCCGGCGATCCGCGAATAGTTCAGCGGGACAGTTGTTGGAGTCGCAACCGCGCTCAGGTCGTAGCTGGCCGGTTTGCCGATGGCGTAGTTGGCGTAGCCGATCGGTTTGGCCGTGCTGAACGTGGGCGCGGCGGTGGAGTTGCTGGAACCCGTCACCGTGAGTGAATAGGCCTGGCTCGATTGGCCGCTGCCGTTGTAGGTGGTGACCGTGAAGTTGGAGGTGCCGCTCTTGGTGGCCGTGCCTTCCAAATAGCCGGTGGCCACATTGAGGCTGAGTCCGTCCGGCAAACTGCCGGCGGTGATGGCACTGCCCAGGCCAAGGCCATTGTTGGCGCCCACCTGGTAGGCCGCCGTGCCGTTCATCCCCAGGGCCTGGGTGGCCAGCGAGGTGCCGTTTCGGGCTGTGGGCAGGTTGCCGGTGAGGCCGAATTCGCGGGCGGGCACCACCGCGGTGGCGTTTTGGATCGAGCCAAACGGCACCAGGCTCGACCATTTTGCGGTTTGAGTTGCCGGGCCCCAGACGGAAACGGTGCCGTCCGCCTTCATGGCGGCAAAGGAGCTTGAGCGGCTGAAGATCTGCGTGTAGCCCGTGCCTGCGGGCGCGCCGCTGCCCCCAGAGTTGGAATCGCCCCAGGTTTTGATGCTGCCATCGGCCTTCAGGGCGGCGAAGGCTTTTTGGCTGCTGTAGATGGTGGTGTAACCGGTACCCGCGGGCGCGCCGGTGCCACCGCTATCGGTGGCGCCCCACGACACGATGGATCCATCGGCTTTCATGGCTGCGAAGGATCCTTGGGTTGAAAAAACCTGGGTGTAGCCGGTGCCCGTGGGTGTAGCGGTGCCATTGGCGCCCGAAGCGCCCCACGAAGCGAGGGACCCATCGGTCTTCAGCGCGGCGAAGCCGGTGCCCGAAGACCAGAGATCAACAAACCCAGTCCCGGTTGGGGCGTTGGTCCCACCGTTGCCGGTGGCGCCCCACACGGCAATGCTGCCATCGTTCTTGAGCGCCGCGTAGGCGCTGTTGGTGGCGAAGATTCTGGTGTAGCCGGTGCCCGTGGGCGCGCCGCTGCCGCCCGTACCGGTGTTGCCCCAGGCGGTGATGCTGCCGTCGCTCTTGAGGGCCGCATAGGCGCCGGCATTGGGTGCAATGCTGGTGTAGCCGGTGCCGGTTGGGGTCTTGCCGCCTAGATTGGCGCTATCGCCCCACACCGTGATGCTGCCGTCGGCCTTTTGCGCGGCAAAGCTTTCGTTGTTGCTGTAGATCTTGGTGAAACCGGGGCCGCTGGGCGCCCCGGTTCCGCCCGTTACGGTGTTGCCCCAGGCGGTGATGCTGCCATCGGTCTTCAGGGCGGCGAAGGCTGACCGTGAGGCGTAGACCTTGGTGTAGCCGGTACCCGTGGGCACACCGCTGCTACCGGTGCCACCGGAGGTGCTCTTACCCCAGGCGCTGATGCTGCCGTCAACTTTCAGCGCGGCGTAAGCATCGGCATTGGAGGTGATTTGGGTGTAGCCGGTGCCGGTGGGCGCACCCGTGCCGCCAAGCAGGCCTTGGCCCCAGGCGTAGATGCTCCCGTTGGCGGTGAGGCCGGCATAGGCGCCCGTGTTGACGACTTCCGTGCCCGAGCCGATGCTGTAAACGGCGCCCGCGCCCTGGCGCTGGTTGGGCAACAGCGAGCTTTCCACCCGCAGGGTGTAGTTCTGGGTAACGCTGCCGGCGGCGCTGGTGGCGTTGATCGTGAGCGGAAAGGTGCCCGGCTCGGCCGGGTTGCCATGGATCCAGCCGGTGGCCGCATCGAGCTTCAATCCGCCGGGGAGCTTGCCGTTGGTGATCGTGAAGGTGAGGCCATCGCCCTGGATCCCCAGGAACAGTTGCGAGGGCACCGTCTGGTTCATGGCGAGGTTCACCGGGGCGCCGGCGGCCTGCGGGAAATAGGGTTTCGCCAACGTGGGCGACTGCACCGTGAGGTAGTTGCTGCCCATGGGGGCTCCGGTGCCTCCGGTGAGCGAGGAGCCCCATGAAAAGAGGCTGCCATCGGTTTTGCGGGCGGCAAACGCCGTGCCCGAGCTGGTGATCTCCACCCAACCGCTGCCGGTGGGGCCGCCCGTGCCGCCCATGGTGGTGTCACCCCACACGGTGACCGAGCCGTCGCCCTTGAGGGCCGCAAAGGCGCCCTGGCTACTGAACAGGTTGGTGTAGCCGGTGGCCACGGGGGCCACCTTGGTGTTGCCGCCCTCTAGGGCGCTGCCCCAAACGCTGATGCTGCCGTCGGCCTTCAGGGCCGCAAACGAATTGAGCGTCGAGTACACCTGGGTGTAGCCCGTGCCGTTGGGGGCGCCGGAGCCGCCATTGTTCGAGTTGCCCCAGGCGGCCAGGGAACCGTCCTGGCGGACCGCCACGAAGGCCGAGCTGTTGCCGTAAAGCTGCCGGTAGCCGCTGTCGGTGGGGGCCTTGAGGTATTGGAAGGTCGGTGACGTTGAGGTGCTACCGCCGCCGAAGGACGAATCGCCCCAGGAGGCGATGGCGCCGTTGCTGTCGATCGCCGCGAAGGCCTTGGCAGTGGGAACGATGTCCTGCCAGCCAGAGCTGTTGGGTTTGCTCGCGGTGGGGGCAGTAGCTGTCGAACCCCAGGTGATGATGGAGCCCTTGCTGTCGAGGCCCGCGAACGCGCCAAAGGAGTTGGTGCTCGCCTGGTAGCCGTTGGCCGTGACGCGGGTGAAATTCGTTGTGGGCGGAACGGGAGGCGCGCCCGAGCCGATGCTGCTGCTGTTGCCCCAGGCACGGATCGTGCCGTCACTCTTTTGGGCCGTGAAGCCGCCACCGTTAGCGAAGATGCGCAGGTAGCCGGTGCCGGTGGGCGAGCTGGTGCTGATGGTGCCAAAGGAGCCACCGTTGGCGGTGTTGCCCCAGGCGACGATGCTGCCATCGTTTTTGATGGCGGCAAAGGCGTCTCGGCTGGCCGAAATCATCTGGTAGCCGGTGCCCGTGGGCTCGCCCGTGGCACCGTTGGCGCCAAAGCCCCAGGAGACGATCGAGCCGTCGTTTTTCAACGCGGCGAAGGCCCTCTCGTTGGAGGTGATCACGGTGTAGCCGGTGCCGGTGGGGGCCTCGGCTTGGAGGCCGCCGTTGAGGGTGTTGCCCCACACCTTCACCTGGCCGTCGGTGGTGAGCGCCGCGAAGGCGCTCAGGTTGCGGAACTGCTCGCCGGTGGCGCCAAGGCCATCGGGGCCGCCGAGGCTGGTGCCCGTGCCCGGGCGCTGGCCGGGCAGGGTGTTGCTGGCGCTCACATCCAGCTTCACGAGCTGGGTGGTGCTGCCCGCGGCATTGGTTGCCGTGACACTGACGTAGGGGTCCACGGCGGTGCCGATGCCTACCCGGCCGCTGATCACCCCAGTGGCCGGGTCGAGGGTCAGGCCCGGGGGCAGCACCCCATTGGTGCCGATCACCACATCCTTAATGGTGTGGAAGTTGTTGTTGTTGGCGCCGGTGGTGCCCGTGAAGCCGAAGGCCCACAACGACTTATCGGTGGTCTGCCAACCAGTGACATTGGTTGTGTCAGAGACCAACACATTGTTGACCGACACCTGCAGGCGCCCCTCGGCGCTCATTGCCAGCCTGACGGGTAAGTAGGGATTGCTACTGGAATAAAGTGCGCTGATGAAGGGGTTAGCGACAGTGGTGCCAGAAATCCGCTGGCCGCTCGAGAAAACAGCCACCTCCAGGTTGGCATTGCTGCTGGCGCCAGTTGGTAGTTCAGTGATAACAACGCGCAGGCCCTTGCTGTTATCGCCGGGGTTGCCATAGTTGAAGCTGATGCCGCCGCCGCCTACCGTGGTGCCGCCGCCCACCTTGTAGTTGAAGCTGGCCGTAAATGCCGTGGGGTTCTGATCACCCTGGCCCAGGAATTGAACCCAGCTGGTTTGATTGTTCGTATTCTGGGTGAGTTCAATCGCACCGCTATTGAATCGGCTATTGCCATTGATGTAGGCGCCGGCGGGCAGGGCAGCAGCGTTCGCCAGCGTGGTGCTGATCAGGGTCTGGGGCGCCACGCTGTAGGTGGTGGGGCCGGCGCTACCTGCGGCCTCGATGGCAATCGTGGTGGGCACTCCAGGTAGCGTTGCCTGGGTGGAGGAGCTGCTGAAAACCGGCGCACCAGAGGCCAGGTTCAGCCTGAAGGGTTGCGAGGTGGCGCCATCGGCATTGGTGGCCACCAGGTTGAACACGTGCTGGCCCGCGCTCGCCGCCGCGGTGGGTGTACCGGAGATCTCTCCGGTCGTTGGATTGAGCGAAAGACCAGCGGGCAAGCCCCCGTTGCTCACGATCGCGAGGTTGTCGATGCTGTGACTGCTGGCGTTCTGGCTGGTGTTGGCCGAGCCCAGGGCGAACTGCCAGTTGGAGCGGTCGGCGGCGTTCACCAGGCCGCTCAGGTTCGTGTTTAAAACCTGGGCGTGGTCATAGCTGACCGTGAGCAGATTCGCCGCATCGAGCTTGATCTGCACCGGCTTGGCACCGCTGCCAAAACTGACGGGCGCCGAGGCGATGAGCGTGTTGTTCCAGCGCACCTCAACGGACGATGGCGCTGTTGTGGTGATAGCCCCCGACTTGGTATAGGCCTCAAGGAAGCTGACCACGAGGCCGTTGCTGCCGACCATGCCGGTCGCGCTGGCTGTGGTGGCGCTGAGCGCGCCGTAGTTGAAGCTGGTTCCGCTTGCCTTGGTACCGCCGACGGTGACATTGCCAGCGGTGTAGTCAAACGATGCGGTGAAAGAGCCGGGGCTGGTGGTTCCCAGTTTGGGCAGGATGAGCGTGCCGTTGGTGTCAGGGGTGGCCGGGTTGAGCGCAACCGAACCACTGCTGATTTGGGCATTGCTCAGCACCCAATCCGATGGCAGGGTGATGAAACTGCTTTCAAATAAGGTCGCTGGAGCGATCGAATAGGTCGGCAGCCCCGAGGCGGCCACAGCAAACGATCCAGCCACGGTGCGGCTGAAATTGGCGCTGGCAGCGCTGGTGAACACCGGTGCCACCAAGATCAGGCCGGATTGATCCCACGCCTGCAAGAAGCGCTCGGTGATCGCCCCAATCGGCCCGGTTGTGTAGGCAAGCGTCAAATCGCCGCCCTTGGCGGCCGAACCGGTGAGGCTTGCGCTGGCGGCCACCTCGGCTCCCGTGAGCTCCGCGATCAGGTGAACAAAGCTCCGCCCCTCGGGCGTGGCTGCCACGCTGCAGCCGTAAAGCAAGATCTCGGCACCCGGAGCCAGGTGCTGCCGCCAGCCGGCCATGGCCGCGGACTGCAGCCGCAACGTTTCGCGGCTCAACCGCTGCCCCGCCAAGATCAGTGCACCCGGTTCGCCATGGCTGATCACGCGGACCACGGTGGTGCCCGGATGGGCCTGGAGGGCAGCCCCGATCTGGCCCATCACCTCCTGGGCCGCATCGAGAACAACCACCCGCGCGCCGGCGAGCTCCTCTTGCGGCACCGAGCCCAAGAGCTCGGGGCTAATCACCACCACGTCGGGCACAACCGCGGCTGTCTGGGTTCCCCCTGGGTCGTGCCCGTGCCCGTGCCCGTGACGCAGCACACCGTGACCCCCCAAAGCCAGGAAACCCGGGTTGGCGATGCGCGTGGTGAGGGTGACAGGCATCGTCAGGAAGGGAGGTGCTAAGGAGGTTAAGCAGAAAGGACCGATTAAGTTCAGCAACCCATCTGCTCGAGTATCAGCCTGGCGGCTCACTGCGCTTTTTGCACCACCCATTCGGGTGGTGCCGTCAGGGCTTCCGAATTTCTTGGTTTCTCTGCGTCAACCGGCTTGGGCTCTGTTGATGAATCGCAAGGAGTCCGGTAGCGTCGGGGCAGCATGGCTCTGTCACTGGACGCGGATGGAAGAAACAGCTGCTCGTCACAGACGTGTCCTCAATGTGGGCGGCCAGTCTCGTGGCATCCCTCTCCCTGCCCCCTACGCCACATTTGAGCAGGTTCTGCTCGATCTTGATCCCGATGTAGGGGACGATATTGTTCTCGATGTCAGGCAACTCACCAGCCTAGAGCCTCAACAATTCGACGCTGTGTATTGCTCCCACAATCTTGAGCATGTGCGCCAGCACGAAGTGCCAGTGGTTCTTACTGGCTTTCGTCATGTGCTCAAGCCAGGGGGGCTGGCTCACATCATCGTGCCCGATCTGCAGGAGCTCATGCTCGCCTGCGTGCAGCAGGGGATCGATCTCGATGGCCTGCTTTACGAGTCACCGATGGGTCCGATCACACCGCTTGATGTGCTGTATGGCCACGGCGGCATCATCGCGCAAAGTGGCCAGGATGGTTATGCCCCTCGCACCGGCTTCAGCCGCCGCACCCTGGCCAATGTGGTGGAAGCCAGCGGCTTCAGCCCAATGTTCTGCCAGCAAGGCAACCTCGAGCTCAATCTGATCACCTTCAACGGCAACCCAGACCCCGAGTTGGCCGCTCTGTTTGATCTCCCTCTCGACGCAAGCCCAGCCGCAGCCTCCTAGGCCACGCGGCATGGCTTTCGTTCCGAGCGGCTCTCTGGCCGAAGTGATTGCCCTGCATCAGCAGGGTCAGCTGGAGCCGGCTCGCCAGGGCTATGAAGCGATCCTGGCGACCGATCCCAGCAGCGCTGCGGCCCTTCACTACCTGGGCTTGCTGGAGCACCAGTGCGGGAACACCAGTGCCGCGCTCCAGCACTTGCGCAGAGCTGCGCAGAGCGAAGGCGCTGAGCCGTTTTATTGGGTGAACCTGGGCAACCTCCTCAAGGATTTGGAGCGTCCCCAGGAGGCCGAGGAGGCTTATCAGCGCGCGTTGGCCCAGGAGCCAGGCGATGCGTTGGCGCTCTACAACCTGGGGCATCTCTACCAGCTTTATGGCCGCTGGAGCGATGCGGCGGCCACCTTTGCCCAAGCCGTGGGTGCCCAGAACGATTTTGTGCCCGCCTGGCAAAAGCTCGCCGCCATGGAGCTGCGCAGCAACCGCCGCGAGCAGGCCCTGGCGGCGGCCGAAAAGGCGGTTGCCCTGGCGCCAGGCGATGCCGCGGGCTGGTTTCACCTGGCGGATGCCCTGGGGCGATTTGGCCGCTGGAGCGACTCCCAACAAGCGCTAGAGCGCTGCCTTGCCCTGCAACCCCAGTTTCCCGAGGCGTGGAACAACCTGGGGCTAGCGCGCAAGAACCAAGGCGATCTGGATGGGGCGATCGCGGCCTTCGATGCCGCTCTCCAGCAGGCACCGCCGAGCGATCCAGGCAACGCTTCGATGGCGGCCGAAACCTGCGCCAACTTGGCGCAATTCGAACTTGACGCCTACCACCTCGAGGCCGCCCAGCAGTGGAGCGCCCGGGCGTTGGCCTTGGATCCCGGCAACGCCCAAGTGCAGTTCACCCAGGGCAACGTGCTCAACGCTTTGGGTCAGTACGAGCCGGCAGCAACGGCCTTGCGCCTTGCGCTTGAACTGCAACCCGACTTTCCAGAGGCGCTCAACAACCTGGGCAACATCCTGCTCAACCTGCGGCGCCACAGCGAAAGCATCGCCATCTTTGAGCGGGCCATCGCCCAACGCACGGATTACGCCGAGGCCCTGGCCAATCTGGCCAATGCCCAGCGCGAGGCCAGTTATCCCGACCTGGCAGAACAAGCTCTGCAGGAAGCGATTCGGATCCGACCCGACTTCGCCGCCGCCCACTCGAACCTCGGCAACGCCTATTTCGATCAGGGCAAGGTGGATCTGGCCCTCGCCAGTTACCGCCGCGGCATCGAACTGGGCCAGGACGATCGCGACTTTGTGCCCAACTACTTGTTCGCACTCAACTACAGCCCCAGCGCCAGCGATGCTGATCTGGCCGCCGAGACACGGCGCCTCTGCCAGGCCAAATTCGATGACCTACGCAGCGATCCCGTTGCCCGTGATCTCGCTGCGCGGCGGCTACGGGTGGGTTATGTGTCGCCTGATCTCTGGATGCATCCGGTGGCGCGGTTCCTGCTGCCGGTACTGGAACACCACGACCGCAGCCGTTTTGAGGTGTTTGCCTACTCCTCGCGTTATCTCAAGGATGGGATGACTACCGAGATCGCCAAGCGCGTGGAGCAGTGGCGCGAGGTGCATCAGCTCGATGATGCGGCCCTGGCCGATCTGATCCGCGCCGACGGAATCGACCTGCTGATCGATCTAACGATGTACGCCCGGGACTGCCGGCCTGGGCTGTTTGCCCGTAAGCCGGCACCGGTGCAGATCACCTATCTGGCCTATGTGGGCACCACCGGCCTGGCCGCCATGGATTACCGCATCACCGATGGGGTGCTCGATCCGCCCGAGGGTTCGCCGCTGCCCTTCAGCGAACAACCGCTGCGCCTGCCGCGGTGCTGGTGGAGTTTTGCGGTGCCGCCGCCGGTGGTGAGCATCCCCCCGGTGGCGCCGCCCCCCTGCCTGAGCAGCGGGGTGATCAGCTTTGGCAGCCTGAACAACTTCGTGAAGGTGAACGAAGGGGTGCGGGAGCTGTGGGCCCAGCTGGTGGCCAGCGTGCCCGGCTCGCGCCTGGTGCTGCACATCAAGGAAACCCGAGCCCGCCAGGGATTGCTGGAGTTCTTCGCCGAACGCGGGGTGGCCAGCGATCGGATCAGCCTGATCGGCTATCAGAACGGGCCGGATTACATGGCCACCTACGGCCAGATCGACATCGCCCTCGATACCGCACCCTTTGCCGGCGGCACCACCAGCTTCGATGCCCTGTGGATGGGGGTGCCGCTGGTGACCCTGGTCGCCGAGCGCAGCTCCAGCCGCGGCGGCGCCAGCATCCTCACCAGCCTGGGCCGGCCTGAGTGGATCGCCCGCAGCCCCGAGGAGTACATCGCCATCGCCCAACGCCTTGCCTCAGACCCCCAAGGCCTGGCGGCCATCCGCAGCGGCCTGCGGGCCGAACTGCAGGCCTCGCCGTTGATGGACGGCGCCGGCTTCACCCGGGAGCTCGAAGATCTGTACCGCCAGGCGTGGGAGCGGGAGTGGGAGTAGGTCCAGGAGCTCTGCCAAAACTGGCTTCTCGTGGGCCCCTCAGGTTCACAGCACCCCCAGGCGGCGCAATAGCGGCAGGCAGCGGCGGCGAAAATCGTCGGCCAAGCGCTCCAGTTCGGCTGGGCGTTGGCTCTCGGGCACGGGCTGGCCATCGCGCAATAGCTGTTGATTGAGAGCCCGCAGTCCGGCATCGATCGCCGTAGCCAGGTCGGCTTCGTTGCAGCCCTGGTTCAGGGCATTGAAGGCGAGGAACTCCATCCCCGCGAGCTTGTGGAGGTTGCCGCTGAGGGGACAGGCCACAGAGCTGTAGTTGGCACCGGCGGAAACGCTGGCAGCGATGTGGGCATTGAAGCGCTGGCTGGGGCCGGGATCACGCTCGCCCGGCACAAGCGCCACGGCTTTGCGGCCCAGCAGCAGGCCCAGGTTCTGCAGCAGCGAGAGCTGGGGCGTGTCGGCGGGGATCACCTGACGCAGCTCGGCCAGGGAGCGGCTGCCATCCCGTAGGCCCTCCATCAGGGCCACAATCCAGTCGCGGTTGCCCTGGATCTCCCCCCAACCCAGGGCAAAGCGGTAGCTGTTCTCGTCGTCGAGGGCGTCCTGATCCAGTAGGCCGCACACGCGCACCTGCTCAAGGGCGGCTGAAGCCTCGAGGGGCCACAGGGGATCCATCCCCTTCACGTAGACATCGCGGCGGAACGACTGGTTGGTGGCCAGGTCGCGAACCAGCTCCCGCAAACCCGGCTCGCTCTGGCGCTGGATCTGCTGCTGGACAGGCACCGGTAGCAGCCCCTCAAAGTTCTCGGCCAGGGTGGCGCTACCGAGGAAGCGCAGGCCCAACTCGCGCAGCGGTTTGATCACCTGGTTGGCATAGAGCGGCTGCCAGTGGCTGTTGTTGTATTCGTGCAGCAGGTAGGTGGGGTCGTAGTGGCCCAAACCCTCCAGCCGTGCCGCCAGCTGCGGCTGGGAGCTGAACACCAGGGCATTCGCCTGGCGCAGGCCGTTGAACAGCTCACGGGCGGCGTCGAGTGCTGGCTGGCCATCACCGCGCGGGGTCTGCAGGCTGCTCACACAGTGTTGGAACGGCAGGAGCGGTAGCCAGCCAGGCAGAGTGTTGTACGAGAGGTAGAAGAGGCCGCCAGGACGCAGGGCCCGCTCGGCCAGGCGCATCAGGCAGCGGCGTACCTCCGGGGAGACCCAGCTCAGGATGCCGTGGGCCACGGTGATGTCGATCTCGCCCCAGGGAATGCAGCCGCCTGCGGCCTGCTCCAGCTCCAGGAAATCGGCCTGTTCGAAGCGAATGTTGGCCAGCCCGGTCGCCGCCGCCAGGGAGCGGGCGTGGGCGATGTGTTCGGGGTTGAAATCGATGCCCACGAAGCTGGCCTGGGGATAATTCGCCGCTTGCAGGCAGAGGTTGAAGCCCTGGCCGCAGCCGAGCTCCAGCAGCTGGAAGGGCCCGCAGATCTCGGGGGGTCGGTGCCGGTTCAGCAGCGCCAGGAAGGCCAGTCGTTCTGGGGATGGCTCGCTTTGGGCATCAAAGGTGTAGCCGGCTCCCGTGAAATAGCCGTGGCGGAGAGTCATGCGCTGAGTTCTTGAGACCGCTGGAGCCCAACGTGGAGCTGCCTAATGAACGTTTTATTAGATGTCGCGCATTCTCTGGATGAGTTGGAGGATGACTGTCGGATAACGATGACCTCTCGCCCTCCACGGATCCCCTCTGCCAGGAGGGGTGACGCATCTCCATGTCGATCACTTTTCACAGGAGGTCTTGATGGAGCAGAGCAATGTGTCGCTACAGCGAGGCCGTCAAAGCTGATGTGAGACGGGGGATGCGTACGCCGCATATTGGCAGAAGACCTCAGCTGTAGCTGTGTTGCTCGTCGGCTTGAACTACTCACCATCAGCCTGGCCAAGTGGGTCAGGCAGGCTCGGATCGACCGTGTTGACTTTGGCCCTCCCCATCAGGGCCAGCGCACCAGCGACGCGAGGACGGAATTGGCCCAGGCCTTACTGCTGCCTCCCAGATGTTGCTGCCGTTCTAGGAGTTAGTCATCGTACGCCGAGCCACTTGTGGGTCTGGAGGCTGAGCCTCCATATCGGGTTGCTTCTTACGAAGTCCACGGCCAGCGTCTGACCCTCGGGGCAGGCGGCTCCCGGTTGCAGGAGCAGTGCTGGCCCAGCGCCCCGGCGTTCGTCGCGGCTGGTTCTCGCTGCCTCGGCCATGGCCTCCGCGAAGGCCAGATCCTCAGCGTTGTGCACCACCACTTTCAGTTCATGGCAGGCCCCAAGCACTTCTGAGGTGGGCGGTTTGTGGCGTTTGGGGGAGAGGGTGATCCAGTCGAATGAGCCGCTCAATGGATCCACTCCGCTGGTTTCTAGGTGCAGAGCCGCCGGACGGCCGCTACCGCGGCCGATCTCCTTGCCCAACACATTACAGAGTTCATGGAGGTTGTAGTGAAGAGGTTCACCGCCAGTGATCACTACGAATGCAGCTCCTAAGGCCACCGCATCCCTGGCCTGCTCGGCGAGTACCCGCAGGGAGAGTCTTGGATGGATGCTCTCCGGCCAGGAGTGCTTGGTGTCGCACCAGCTGCAGCCCACGCTGCAGCCTCCCAGCCGGATGAAGAACGCACTGCGGCCGACATGTATCCCCTCGCCCTGTAGCGAGTGGAAGGTTTCCACCACAGGCAGGCTTCCTGCAGCCGCAGTGGTGCACACTGAATCAGATTGCGCCATTGCTTCACGGTATTGGGCTTTTCACCCAGAAAAGAGCAAGATGCACTGACCTCGTATCCATGCTTTGTTCACCCCGTCCTCTGGTACGGATAGTGGTCCGCTAACGACGGAGTTTTTGGCGGCTCTGGCCTACCACGGTCTGCTCCGCCCTTATCTGCGCCAGTACCTAATGACGGAAGCCCTGGCAGCCGAAGAGGTGAGCGAAGAGGAGCGGAGCCTAGCCCTGATGGCCTTTGCGCAGGAGCGGCGCCTGGCCAACGGTGAGGCCTTGGAGCGTTTTCGCATTGTCAACGTGCTCACCCCCGAGGCGCTAGGGCTTCAGGTGGAGCTGCCGATCCGGTTGCGCCGCCATTGCGAACGGCTGTATCGGCCCAAGGCAGAAGCTCGCTTCCTCGATCGTAAGCAGCAGCTCGATCGGGTGGTGTACAGCCTGCTGCGCCTCAAAGACGAGGGTTTGGTGCGGGAGCTCTATTTCCAGCTTCAGGACGGGGAGGCCACCTTCGCGGATCTGGCGGCCCAGTACGCCGAAGGGCCTGAACGGGCCACCCGCGGCATTGTGGGCCCAGTTCCCCTCACCCAGGCCCATCCCCAGTTGGTTGAGCGTCTGCGCACTGCGCCTCTGGCCCAGGTGCAGGAACCCTTTCAGGTCGAGCAGTGGTGGCTGCTATTCCGCTTGGAATCCCTCACCCCCGCCACTTTTGATGAGCCCATGGCCCTCCAGATGAGCCAAGAATTGTTCGAGGAGTGGTTGGAGCAGGCGGTGGAAGCCCGCGTGGAGCAGCTCAGACCCCAGCTTTTGGCCCCCCTCTCTGCTCAGCCCCAATGACCCAGGCCCCTCCTTCTGCGCTGCTGAGTAGCCATCCCGCCTTCGCGTCTCTTTCGGAGCCAGGCCGTCAGGCCCTGCTGGCCAGCGCGGAGTTGCGTGGATTCACCACAGGCCAAGAGCTCAGCAAGGTCGATTTGATCCCCAGCGAGGTGTTGGTGCTGGCCGATGGGCAAGCGCGCCTGCTCAGCCGCGACAGGGGCCGGCTCTGCACGGTGGAGAAGCTGGCGGCTGGCTCGTTCGTGGGACTCGCCTCGTTGCTGCGTGTTCAGGCCTGTGAGGCGGTGAGTGCAGCAGGGCCCCTTCAGGCCTGGGTGATTCCCGACGCTCTAGTGCTGGAGCTGATCGGCTCCGAGCCTTCCTTTGCCCAATGGTGTGCGGGCCATCTGTTCACAGCTGAACTGCTCGCTCTGGTGGAGCAGCTGCTTGCCACCCACCCGCGGCAAGGGGTGAGCGCTCTCCACGAGATGGAGCGTGTGCGTGCGGCGGCCCGTTTGCTCCAGCCCTCACCTGAGGTGCTCGGTCAGATGCATCCGGAAGTGGTGCTGCTGGCGGCCAGCCACAATCTGGCTCACCATGCGATCGGTTCGCGTTTGGATCCTGAGGCCGGTGTGCCGCAGTCCAATCCGCCTCTGCCGCCCCGGTTGATCTCCGTTCCGCTCGACTGGTACGCCGGGATCGTGGAACCCGAGCCCGCCGAGGGGGCGCCTGGTTTCGATGCGGCATCGGCTCCTGAGGCTCAAGCAGCAGCCTTGGTGCCAACGTCTGGAGGGGCTCCCCTCGCCTCCGGCCTGGATCTGGGCCAACGCGATCAGGTGCCGTTTCGGCTCCAGCGTGGTGAGGGGCCGCTGGAGGAAACCCTGGCCTGCTTTCAGATGCTGGCGGCCGAACTCAAGCTGCCCTTCCGCCGCGACGCGATCGAGAAGATCCTGCGCGATGCCCTGCGCCGGGGTCAGTCGCCTGATCTTCAGCTCTGCGGCAACATCGCCGCGATGATGGGCTTGCACGTGAGCGGTGTGCGGGTGCCGGCCAGCCAGGGCACCCGCCTGCAGCCTCCGGCTCTGATTCCCTGGAAAGAGGGTTTCGCGCTGGTGCGCGCCGCGAACGCCCGCGGTCTGCATGTGGCCTCGCCCCGCGATGGGCTGGTGGTTGTGCCGCCGGCCGATCTACCGGAGGTGTTTCCTGAGGGAATTGAACTCCTTCTGGTGGAGCGGCGCAGCGGTACCCCGGAGCAGCGCTTCGGTTTCAACTGGTTCTGGCCTGCACTCAAGCGCTATCGGGGAATCCTCAGCCAGGTGCTGCTGGCCTCCTTCGTGGTGCAGCTGTTCAGCCTGGCCAATCCCCTGCTGATTCAGGTGATCATCGACAAGGTGATTAGCCAGCGCAGTCTTGACACCTTGCAGGTGCTCGGCATTGCTTTGGTGGTGGTCACGATCCTAGAGGGAGTGATCGGCGCGCTACGCACCTTCCTGTTCACCGAAACCACCAACCGCATCGACATGCGCCTCGGCGCAGAGGTCATCGATCACCTGCTCCGCCTGCCGCTCAACTACTTCGACCGCCGGCCGGTGGGTGAACTCGGCACTCGCATTGCCGAGCTGGAGAAAATCCGCAATTTCTTGACGGGCCAGGCCCTCACTACCCTGCTGGATACCGCCTTCTCGGTGATCTACATCGTGGTGATGGTGCTCTACAGCTGGCTGCTCACCCTGATCGCCCTGTGTGTGCTGCCGATCCAGATCGGCCTCACGGTGATCGGCGCCCCACTCTTCCGCCGCCAATACCGCGACACGGCCCAGGAAAATGCGCGCACCCAGAGCCACCTTGTGGAGGTGCTCACCGGCATCCAGACAGTGAAGGCTCAGAACGTTGAGATGATCAGCCGCTGGAAGTGGCAGAGCCTCTACAGCAACTACATCGCCCGGGCATTCGAGAAAACCATCACTGGCACCGCGATCACCGAAACCTCCCAGGTGTTGCAGAAGCTGTCCCAGCTGCTGGTGCTCTGGGTGGGCGCCACGTTGGTGCTCAAGGGCGAGATGAGCCTTGGCCAGCTGATCGCCTTCCGAATTATTGCCGGATACGTCACCCAACCCCTGCTGCGCCTCTCATCGATCTGGCAGAACATTCAGGAATTGAAGGTGTCGTTTGAGCGCCTGGCCGATGTTGTGGATACTCCAGAGGAATCCGATGAGGCCGATAAGGGAAAGATCCCTTTGCCGCCTATAGACGGCGAGGTGCGCTTCGATCAGGTGTGTTTCTCCTTTCAGCAGGGCGGCCCCCTCACCCTCAATCACATCGATCTCACCATTCCAGCCGGCACCTTTGTGGGCGTGGTGGGCCAGAGCGGCAGCGGCAAGAGCACCCTCACCAAGATGCTTTCTCGGCTTTATGACCCCAGCAGCGGCCGTATCTTTGTGGATGGCTACGACATCGACAAAGTGGAGCTCTATTCCCTGCGTCGCCAGATTGGCATCGTGCCCCAGGAGCCGCTTCTATTCACTGGTTCGGTGGCCGAAAACATCGCACTCACTGACCCCGATGCGACTAGTGAGGCGATCGTTGAAGCAGCCCGTCTGGCCTGTGCCCATGACTTCATCATGGAATTGCCCGGTGGCTACAGCGCCAACGTGGGTGAACGCGGCGCCAACATCTCCGGTGGGCAGCGGCAGCGTCTGGCTCTGGCCCGCACCCTGCTCTCACGTCCCAGGTTGCTGGTTCTCGATGAAGCCACCAGCGCCCTCGATTACGACACGGAGCGACGCGTTTGCGACAACCTCCTCGATAACCTGCAGCACTGCACGGTGTTTTTCATCACCCACCGGCTCTCCACGATCCGACGCGCCGATGAGATCGTGATGCTCCACGAGGGGGCCATTGCCGAGGTGGGCACCCACGATCACCTAGTAGAGCGGCGCGGCCGCTACTACGCCCTCTACCGCCAGCAGGAGTCCGTCTGATGTCTCGCACGAATCCCGCCGCTGCGCTCGTTCGTGCCGCCCAGAATGCTTTGGAGCGTCGTGTTCAAACCAGCACCGAAGAGCTGGGTTTGCAGCAGTCGCGCTTTCTGGTTCGCACCATTATCTGGGTGCTGCTCGGCACCACCGGGGCTGCGGTGGCCTGGCTTGCCCTCGCTAAGACCGATGAGGTGGTGGTGGCCCCAGGCAAGTTGGAGCCTGTGGGTGACGTGAAAACGGTGCAGATGCCCGTGGGTGGTGTCCTCGATCAGATGCTGGTGAAGGATGGGCAGCGGGTGAAGAAGGGGCAGATCTTGCTGCGCCTCGACAACGAGGCCACGGTAGATCGGGAGACCAGCATCCGCCAGGGAATTGCTGCCAAGCAGCAGCAGTTCTACCTCAAGCTGGTGGAGCTGCGCCGGTATCAAGCACTCAATGACACTGAGCAGCAGGTGCTGCAACGCAATCTTGAACTTGAGAAGCAGATCTTGTTCCGGCTTGATTCCCTGCAGAAATCGGGCGCCACGGCCGAATTGCAGTATCTCCAGCAGCGAAACAAGGTGCGTGAGATCGAGGGAGAAATCACCAAAACCCAGGTGGATCGACTGCGACAGATCGCGATCCTTGAGCAAGCTGTGCAGCAGCTGCAGGGTGAACTTGCCGATCTTCGCAGTAAGCTTACGGAGTTGTCTGTGAACATCCGCTACCAGGATCTTCGCTCTCCTGTTGATGGAGTAGTATTTGATCTTAAGCCCAAAGGCCCTGGTTTTGTGGCGCAAACCAGTGAGCCGGTCATGAAGATTGTCCCGTTCTCAGCCCTTCAGGCCAAGGTGGAAATTGAGAGCTCAGATATCGGCTTTGTCCGTGTGGGTAGGCCTGCAGATATCTCGATCGATTCGTTTCCTTCTACTGATTTCGGCGTTCTGCAGGGCACCCTAAGCAGTATTGGCTCTGATGCTCTCCCGCCCGATGAGCTCAAGCAGGTTTATCGTTTCCCCGCCACGGTTAAACTGAACTCCCAGCAGTTCCGCCTCAAGAGCGGCCAGGTGTTGCCATTACAGGTGGGGATGTCGCTCACCGCCAACATCAAGCTTCGCAAGGTGAGCTATCTCCAGCTGTTACTTGGATCGTTCCAGGATAAAGCCAAAGCACTTCGCGAGATCTGACACCTAACCTCGCGGTCCACAAATAGAGCCCCCTCGACCGCCCTTCGTTGCAGTCAATCAGCATGGATGCCCCCGTCATGCAGGTGGCTTTCATCCCAAGTTGAGGTTCCCAAAGCCCACAACCAGATCGTCAAAGTCGTTGTCTCCGCCACCCAGCTGATCTTCTAAACCGAAGATGTTGTCGCCAAAGGTGCGGAAGTGAGCGAGCCCGTCTGGGTTGGCGCGCTCGAAAACGAAATAGGTATTTGAGGTACTGCCGGTATTGACCTTAGCAAACGGGGCAAGCAGGGTGAGTGCGTCGCCTGTCAAGGAGAAGTCAGCAGCAGCGCTCGCATTGTCGGCAATCCTTAAGTTGCTGAGTCTGCCCACAGATTGGGCCAGAGCTGCTGCGGTATAGCCTGTTTCGCCTGGAAGTATGAAATCACCCGAGATTAAGTCTCGGACGGCTCCAGTCATATTTTCAATGCGATAAAAGCCTCCATCGATATTGAAATCGGCTTCTCGTGCAAGCACGACTTGCCCTGTCAGCGTGTCTGTGAGCTTCAGGCCCGAAAGATTGAAGACAGGCATATGTTTCTGATCTCGGGCGATGAATGCGGCTAATCCGGCTGCATCTCCGTTAGTTTGGCCTACGAGGCGTACTACCATCCCAAGAGATGTGCGTAGCTCAATTGTGTTGGCATTCAGCACCGAGGGCTGAATCAAGGTGAATCCGCTGGCATTGGCGATGCTGTTGCCCGCCACTTCGAAGAATGCGAAACGTTCTCCTTCCGTGAGTACTAGGCTTGTGCCTTGATCCAATGGGGCTACCAATGAGGTGGTGTCTTCGCGATCGAGGGCTGACAACAGGTGTTCGGCGCGGGCTCGCAGGCTTGTGATGGAGAGTGATGCGGGATTTTCGCTTGCGTCCAGTGCAACAAAGGCCAGGATGCTCGACTTTGAAGGCCGAGAGACAAGCTCGCTGCGTAGGTTGACGATATCTTGTGTTGTTGTGGATTCGTTGTTGATGATTGAAAGGGCCTTGTCGCTGGCCAAGGAAAGCTGTGCTGCTGTGGGTTTGAAGAGCTTGCCGCCTTCGCCGGCAAGCATCTTCATGATCAGAAGGAGATTGTTGGCGTAATCATCCCCCGCTGCGGTCGCTACGATTGCGTCTAGAGCAAATCGATTACGGGCAACTCTATAGAATCTTGTGTCGCTCGCGCTCGATTGCTTGCTTGGTCTGTCTGTCTCAATTGTGGTAATGGCGATGCTGAACTGATCGCGTTTTTCCGGATTCCTTAGGGCCACGAGGAGTTCATCCAGGCTGAGATCCTGGCCCTCATACTCTGTCCCGATGGCTTCAGTCGTAACTAGAAGTTCAACATAGGACTTGCTTGGCGTTGTCTTGGCTGTGGGTGTGGTGGGTAATGGGTCGCTGTCGACGCTGAAATCAACGCCTGGTCCAACGCTGAGATCAGTCCAAGGGATCAATGACCATCGGCTATCAGTAGGCTTGCTGGTCTGAAAAATGTCGGCGATTTGCCACTGATCCCAATTCGTAATCGTGACGCTAGAGGTGAAAGCCCCATTTGTAATGCTGAAAACGGCTTTGTCATTAATGCTGTTTGAGTCGAGGTCAAAGTAGTCAATTCTTCTCTCTCCACTTAGGTCAAAAATCAGGGTGTCGCGACCACTCTGGTTGCTGCCATCGAGATTCAGGGAGATGCCATAATCTCCGACTGTGTAGATATCGTTGTCAGCGCCGCCATCTGCCGTATAGGAGGTATTGGCTTGGCGATAGATAAACAGATCATTGCCTTTTAGCCCACTAGCGCTGCGGTTGATGAAGCGGTCGTTTGCTGTGTCTGATCCCGTGTTGGAAGTGGTTTCTGGAAGCAGAGGAGATGTGCTCCCCAGGGGGTTGTTGTCCTTCAGGATGGTGTTACCCGTGACGAGGCGAATCACTGACTCCTGGTAGCTGTCCATGGGGTGAGTTCCGCCAGGCAGGAACCGGGTCAGGAGGCTCGTATAAGCCTTGTGGATTGAATCGTCGAGGTTGATATCTAGGACATTGCCAGGCTGCCTTGAGCCGAGTTGGGCGACAATATCTCCTGGGTAGTACCAAGATGAGTTTTCGTGCCCGAATTGGAAGGCGCTACTGCTGAATGAGATGCCATTAACGGCACTCAGATCCGGAATCCTGGCATTGTTAACCGTGAGCGCTGTAAAAGTGCGAGCGAGAAATGCGATGAGCGATAGCGATGATGGCAGCACTGGCAGTGCGGCCATGAAGGCGATGATTTCTGGGGAGTTGAGTTTATTTGGCTCAATCAGGAAGCTGGGCGCGCCGAAGGTGTACACCGAAGTGGCGTCAAGGATCTGTTGGCGTGCGCCTTCCGTCCAGTCGCCGATTGTGCTGTAAATGCGCTTGGTTTCGTTGAGAATGTCATTGCTTCCCGGCCATAGATTGCCCTGTGGAGCCAGCAGATCGGCAAATGCTGTCTGGGCAATGGCGCCGCCAAGACTGTGGCCGGTAATGATGAGCTCAACGACCTTCCCGTTTGCCTGGGCCTCTAGCACTTGCCAGAGAACCTTGGCAAATAGAGGGATCAGTGTTGTGTAGTGCTCGCTCCAGCCATATCTGCCTGCATTTTGTGCCCAGTCGGCCCGCTCTAGAGGGCTTGTATTCGATCCTTCGTATCCAACTAGAAACTGAAGGCCGCCATCTGGGAGTTCTCGCTTGGCGGCTATCCCGTAGCTTTGAGTGCCTGAAAGCTGTGGTGGTAATGAGCTGCTGATACTGAGTGGGTCGTCGACTCCGTAGCCGATGCTGGATGGGGAGTAGCCCTTGTACCCGAGCTCGCTGGCTGACAGGCCGATGGGGGTCCAGCCTGTGGATTTGATGATGTCTGCAAACCTTGCATCCCGATGTTTGTACGCGAGGCTGGAGAATGCGCTAGCGATTAGGGCATTGCCGTAGTCGAACTTGAGATTTTCGCGAACGCCTGCCACGGCTATTGATGATCAGATGCCTGCCATCTTAATCTGAGAAGCCTACGGATTTTAAGGCTGAGCCTCTGCTTGAGGTTCACTTCGCCGAGCTCAATGCCCCCGGTGGCACCTTTTGGCTCATATGGCTGTAGCCTGGTTGCGTCATCAGTGATGGGTCTGCTTTGTCTTTGTTGTCTATTGCGCGAATTTGTGTGACTTGATCAGCCAGGCCGACGACCATAGCAATGTTTCCCATTGCATGGATGATCGCCTTCAGTTCATCATGCTGGGCTAGTGGTTTTGCGGAGGGGCTTGTGATGCTTTGGAGAAGGGTCATCCATTCAAAGCCTCTACTCAGCGGATCCACGCCGCTGGTTACTAGGTGCATTGCAAGGGGTGAGCTCGCCTTCAGGCTGATTTGTTCGTTGAGGGTCTGGCAGGCCTCATTCAGCTGATGGTGCAACAGCTCCTTCCAGGGAGTGGAAGATTTCCACGACGGGCAGAGAGGTGTGCCCACAGGTTGGGAAACCTTTCTAGTGGCTCTTATCGATCGCAGAGTTGGGTGGTGGCGCCACGGGAAGACTCTGCTATTGGACAGCTTCTTGCGGTGATCCTGGCAACCGCTGCTGCGCCGCGGCGATCAACCCCCGGAACAGCGGGTGAGGTTTGCCAGGCCGCGACAGGAATTCAGGGTGGTACTGGCAGGCCGTGAAGAAGGGGTGGCCCTTGAGCTCGATCAGTTCCACGAGGCGGCCGTCCGGAGAGGTGCCGCTGATCTCGTAGCCCGATTCCAGGAACAGGTTGCGGTAGGCGTTGTTGAACTCGTAGCGGTGGCGGTGCCGCTCGTACACCACCTCCTCGCCGTAGAGGCTGTGGGCCATGGTGCCCGGGGCCAGCCGGCAGGGGTAGACGCCTAGGCGCATGGTGCCGCCCAGATCCACCACGTCCTGCTGTTCGGGCAGCAGGTGGATGACCGGATGGGCGGTGTCCGGATCGAGTTCGGCGCTGGTGGCTCCGCTGAGGCCCGCCTGGTTGCGCGCCCACTCGATCACGGCCGTCTGCATGCCCAGGCACAGCCCCAGGAAGGGCACCCGTTGCTCGCGGGCCCAGCGGATGGCGGCCACCTTGCCATCCACACCGCGGTTGCCGAAGCCGCCGGGCACCACCACCGCGTCCATGCCCTTGAGCAGGGCCTCCGCCCCCTGCTCTTCGATCTGCTCGGCGCAGATCCAGTGCAGGTCCAGGGAGGCATCACGGTCGATGCAGGCATGGCGCAGGGCCTCCACCACCGAGAGGTAGGCATCGTTGAGCTGCACGTATTTGCCCACCAGCGCCACCTTCACGGCCGGGCCTGGATTGCGCAGCTTGGTCACCAGTTCCTGCCAGCGGGCCATGTCGCTGTCGTGGTCGGCCAGGCGCAGCACATCGAGCACTTCGCGGCACAGCCCCTCCCGTTCCATGGCCAGGGGCACGGCGTAGATGCTGTCGGCATCGAGGGCCTGGATCACGGCCCTGGTGGGAACACCGCAGAACCCGCCGATCTTGCCCTTGAGTTCTTCGTTGATCTCCCGGTCGCTGCGGCACACCAGCACGTCTGGCTGGATGCCGATCGAGCGCAGCTCCTTCACAGAGTGCTGGGTGGGCTTGGTTTTCAGTTCGCCTGAGGTGCCAATGAAGGGCAGCAGGGTCACGTGCACGTAGGCCAGATCGTGGCGGCCCACCTCGCCCCGGAACTCCCGGATGGCTTCGAGAAAGGGCAGCGATTCGATATCCCCCACGGTGCCGCCGATCTCGGTGATCACCACATCGGCGTTGCTGTTGGCCGCCACCCGCTTGATGCGTTCCCGGATTTCGCCGGTGATGTGGGGGATCACCTGCACGGTGCCGCCGTTGTAATCACCGCGGCGCTCCTTGTTAATCACCGATTGGTAGATCGAGCCGGTGGTCACGCTGTTGAGGCGTGACATGGCGGTATCGGTGAAGCGCTCGTAGTGGCCGAGGTCGAGGTCGGTCTCAGCGCCGTCCTCGGTTACGAACACCTCGCCGTGCTGGTACGGGCTCATGGTGCCCGGGTCCACGTTCAGGTAGGGGTCGAGCTTGAGGATCGAGACGCTGTAGCCCCGGCTTTTCAGCAGGCGCCCCAGGCTGGCGGCCACGATCCCCTTGCCGATGCTGGACACCACGCCACCGGTCACGAAGACGAATTTGGCCATGGCACCTCGGGCGACCCTTCAATTTACCGGGCGTCTTCCGGGGGATGCTTAGCCCGGTGAGGGGCTCAGCCCTCCAGCAGGCTGCGCAGCATCCAGGCGGTCTTCTCGTGGACCTGTAGCCGCTGGGTGAGGAGATCGGCGGTGGGTTGGTCGTTGGCCTCGTTCACCAGGTGGAACAGGTTGCGGGCGGTGCGGGCCACCGCCTCATGGCCCATCACTAGCTCATGCACCATCTCCAGGGCGCTGGGGACCCCCTGGGCTTCGGGGATGGAGGCCAGCAGGGCGAAACTGCCGCCACCGAAGGGTGCCGGACAGCCCAGGGCCCGGATCCGCTCGGCAATCACGTCGAGGGCGGTCCATAGCTCCGTGTACTGATCCATGAACATCAGGTGGAGGGTGTTGAACATCGGCCCAGTCACGTTCCAGTGGAAGCCGTGGGTTTTGCCGTAGAGCACGGTGCTGTCGGCGAGCAGGCGCCCCAGGCCCTCGGCGATTTCGGTGCGTTGGGCCGCTGGAATGCCGATGTCGATGGGTGGAGCGGTGGGGCCGGAGGGGGCGAATGCCATGGGCTTAGACGGTGTGAATCCGCGCTGGCAGGTGTCCTCGTTCTAGCGGTGGTGTCCCGCCGGGACAGCCGGGGGCTTCAGCTCTTCTGATCGGTATCGAGGGTGTGGAGGTAGTCGTGCACCTTGCAGCGGCGCTGGGGCTGCCGCAGTTTGAGCAGGGCTCGCGACTCGATCTGGCGCACCCGTTCTCGGGACAGATGCAGACCCTCGCCGATCTGGGCCAGGGTCTGGGGCGTGTCGTCTTCGAGGCCGTAACGCAGCCGGATCACCGCCGCTTCGCGGAGACTGAGCTCCTCCAGCAGGGCCTCCAGGTCGGCGTGAAGCTCGTCGCGGGTGAGCTGCTGTTCTGGGGTGGCGTGGCCGTCCTCCAGCAGGTCGCCCAGGTCGGTGTCCTGCTCTCGGCCCACCTTGGTGTCAAGCGACACGGAGCGTGGCACCCGCATCAGGGTGAGCCGCACCACGTCCTCGCTGAGGCCCAGTTCCCTGGCCAGGTCGGCCACGGAGGCGATCCGGCCCTGCTCCGAGGCGATCTGGCGCTGGGCTTTCTTGATCCGGTTCAGCTTCTCGGTGACATGCACCGGCAGCCGGATCGTGCGGCTCTGGGTGGCGATGGCCCGGGTGATGCCCTGGCGGATCCACCAGTAGGCATAGGTGCTGAAGCGGAAGCCACGGGTGGGGTCGTACTTCTCCACGGCTCGTTCCAGGCCCAGGGTTCCCTCCTGCACCAGATCCAGCAGTTCCATGCCCCGCTGCTGATACTTCTTGGCCACGGCCACCACCAGCCGCAGGTTCGCCTGGATCATGCGATCGCGGGCCCGGCGGCCCTGGTGCAGCGCCTGCTTCAGCTCAGCCACGCTGATGCCGATCCGCTCGGCCCAGGCGTCCTGTCCGGTGCGCAAGGCCGTGCGCAGGTCGGGAACCGTGAGGTCCACCCGCTCGGCCCACTGCTGCACCCTGGGCCAGTGGCCCAGGTGTGAGGCCAGCCGCTGGCGCGCTTCCTCGAGGGCGATCAGCTGCGCCAGGCCTGGGGTGTCGCTACCCAGGGTCTGGCGTTCCCGCAGCAGACGTTCTCGGCGCTGCACCAGCCGGGCCAGGGTCAGCTCCTCCTCATGGCTGAGCAGGTCCACCCGGCCGATGTCCTGCAGGTAGAGCCGCACCAGATCGGTGCTGTGGGTGCCTTTGGGCATGGGCGGCACCAACGGTGGAACGCCCCCACCATCTGCATAGTGCTGCGCGGGGTGGCGAAATCCTGGGTTTCTGTTCGGGTTCAGCCCTCCTCTGGAGGTTCTAGCCGTCCTCGTCGTCCACCCAGGTGCTGGCCACGTGCAGCTCCTCCAGCTGCTTGCTGGCCACACCGCCAGGGGCACCGGTCATCAAGCAGCGAGCCTGCTGGGTCTTGGGGAAGGCGATGGTGTCGCGGATCGACTCTTCACCGGCCAGCAGCATCACGATCCGGTCCACACCGAAGGCCAGGCCGCCGTGGGGTGGGGCACCCATATCGAGGGCTTCCATCAGGAAGCCGAACTGTTGGTTGGCCTCCTCCAGGGGCAGGCCGATGGTTTGCAGCACCTGGCGCTGCAGGGCCGAATCGTGAATGCGCAGCGAGCCGCCACCCAGTTCCAGGCCGTTGAGCACCAGGTCATAGGCCTGGGCGCGGGCCGTGGGCAGGGTGGTGGCCCAGGCGGCGGGATCGGTGCCCAGGTCGTCGGTATTGGGGGCGCAGAAGGGGTGGTGCAGAGCCTCGAGGCGGTTTTCGCCGGCGTTGAACTCGAACATCGGGAAATCCACCACCCAGAGGAAGTTCCACTGGTCGTTCTCCCGCTCGGGCTGCACCAGGCCCAGCTCGCGGGCCAGGAACTGGCGCACCCGATCGAGGGCTTTGTTCACCGTGGCGGTGTCGCCGGCGCCGAACAGCAGCAAGGTGCCGGGCTCAGCGCCGGTGCGGGCCAGCAGTTCAGCCTTCGTGTCCTCGGAGAGGTTGTCCTTGATGGCGCCGATCGTGTCGATCTCGCCGCCCTCGCGCACCCGGATGAAGGCCAGGCCGCCAGCACCGGCCTTCTGGGCCTCGGAAAACACATCGCCGCCGGGCTTGATGCGCACGTTGCTGATGGCGTCGTTGCCACCGGGCACGGCAATGCACTTCACCGAACCGCCGGCGGCCACTGCACCGCTGAACACCTTGAAGCCCATGGTGGCCACCAGGTCGCTCACGTTGGTGAGCTCCAGGCCATAGCGGGTGTCGGGCCGGTCGGTGCCGTAGCGCTCCATGGCGTCATGCCAGGTGAGTCGCGGGAAGGGGCGTGGCAGCTCCACGCCTTTCACGGCCTTCCAGATGCTGGCGATCAGGGCCTCGTTGAGCTCCAGGATCTGCTCCTGGCCCATGAAGCTCATCTCGATGTCCAGCTGGGTGAATTCCGGCTGGCGATCGGCCCGCAGGTCTTCATCGCGGAAGCAGCGGGCTACTTGGTAGTAGCGCTCGATGCCGCCCACCATCAGCAGCTGCTTGAACAGCTGGGGCGACTGGGGCAGGGCGAACCACTCGCCGCCGCACACACGGCTGGGCACCAGATAGTCGCGGGCGCCTTCGGGGGTGGAGCGGGTGAGCACCGGGGTTTCCACCTCGATGAAGCCCTGCTCTTCGAGGAAGCGGCGAGCCGCCTGGATGGTGCTGGCGCGCAGGCGCAGGTTGCCGTTCATACGCTCGCGGCGAAGATCCAGATAGCGGTGTCGCAGCCGCAGCTCTTCGCGGGTGTTCTCCTCGTCGTGCACCGACACGGGGAAGGGCAGGTTGCCCTTCACGCTGTTGAGCACGGTGATGGCGCTGGCCAGCACCTCGATGCGGCCGGTGGCCAGCTTGTCGTTGATGGCATCGGCGGGGCGCTCCCGCACCTTGCCCTCCACCTGGACCACCGTCTCGTTGCGCAGGTGCTCCGCCACGGCAAACATCTCGGCGCCGTTGTCGGGGTCCACCGTGATCTGCACGGTGCCGCTGCGGTCGCGCAGGTCGATGAAGATCACGCCGCCATGGTCACGGCTGCGGTCCACCCAGCCGCAGAGCTGAACGGCCTGGCCGCTGGCGTCGTGGCGCAGGTCGCCGCATCCGTGGCTGCGCATGCTGGGATCGGGTCGAGATCCGCGATTGTCCCACCCGGGCCGCATGCCAGCTCCGCAGCGGTTCTCCTGGTCGAGTGTCCTTGATTCTTTACAGCTTGTCCTGTACTCAGGTCAGCCCCGCACAGGCCCCCTCTGCCCAGCGGGCTTCGCCGATCAGCGCCGGTAGAAGGGACGCCTCACCACCTGGGCGGGTTCGGCCTTGCCCCGGATCTCCACCGCCAGCTCCGTTCCGGGCCTGGCCAGGGAGGTGGGCACCAGGGCCAGGGCGATGCCGGCTTCCAGGCAAGGCGACCAGCCGCCACTGCTCACCGTGCCGATCGGTGTGCTTCCTGCGGCGGCCCCTGCGGCCAGCACCGGATAGCCATGGCGCGGGATGGCGCGTCCCGCGAGTTTGAGGCCCACCAGTCGCCGTTGCACGCCTTGCTCCGTTTGCCGCTCCAGCACCGCGCGGCCGATGAATGGCTTCGGCATCTCCAGGTGCACCAGCCAGCCCAGCCCCACCTCCAGGGGCGTGGTGGTCGTGTCCATATCTGCTCCGTAGAGGTGCATGGCCGCCTCCAGCCGCAGGGTGTCGCGGGCCCCAAGCCCGCAGGGCACTACGCCCTCGGCCAGCAACTGGGTCCACAGGGTCAGGCCCGCGTCGCGGGGCAGCAGCAGCTCGAAGCCGTCTTCGCCGGTGTAGCCGGTGCGCGCCACGAAGGCCGTGGCTCCGGCCAGGTCCAGCTCGCGGTGGCCGAAGCGGGGCAGGCCGCTCAGGTTGGCCCCGCTCAGGGCCTCCAGGCGGGCCTGGGCCTCGGGGCCCTGCAGGGCCAGCAGCACCCCGTCGCCCTTGCGGTCGGTGATGGTGATGGCCTCGGGCTCCAATTGGCTGCGCAGCCAGGCCGTGTCCGTGGCGGCACAGGCGGCATTGATCACCAGCAGGAGCTGGCCGGTGCTGCCATCGCTGCTGGTCACCTGTCCCTGGTCGTAGACGATGACGTCATCGCGGATGCCGCCCTGGTCGTTGAGCAGCACCGTGTAGCAGGCCTCGCCGGGGCCGATGCGGAACAGGTCGGTGGGCACTAGGGCCTGCAGGGCATCCTTGGCACCATTGCCCCGCAGGGTGAGCACGCCCATGTGGGAGATGTCGAACACCCCGCAGCCCTGGCGCACCGCCTTGTGTTCCTGCACCAGACCGCTGAACTGCACGGCCATCTCCCAGCCGGCAAACGGCACCATGCGCCCCCCGGCGGACCTGGCAGCGTCGAACAGGGGGGTGCGCTGCAGCAGCTCAGCAGCGGCCATGGCAACGAGGCAGTGGCTCGGATCCTATGGAGCGCCGCCGAAAGGTGGGCTTCAACAAGGCGAAGACAACCCGCAGGTTCGGTCCTTCCCCTGTCGTGGGGGGGTGGACGTCCTTAGTTTGAGCGCCCCCGGTTAGGCCCTGGATGGGCAATCGCCCCTGCTGCCGCAGCTGCCGTCACTGCGCCCCTCCCACGGGGGTGGAGATGGGCTGGTGTCAGCTGCGCAAGCTGCCGATCCATCCCGAACTGGCCTCCGATCTCTGGTGCCAGCACTGGACGGCCCGGCCGCCCCGTCTGCCCGTGATGGGAGATTCCCCCTGGGTGGAGCCGGAGGTGCGCAATCACCAGCTGGCCCTGGCGGAGCTGTTGGCGGAGCCGTGATCCCAGCTGCCCACCCTGGATCGGGCCCTGAATTCCGAAAAAAAGTGGAAGAAATGCCGCATCCATGCGGTTGATGCGCTGCTGCACCGCGTTGGCTGGGCTGGTGGTGCGATGCTTCGTTCCAGAAACAGGGTCATCCGGAGGTGGGTGATTGGGTGTAGCGCTGGCAGCGGCCACTCCTCTTGAACTGATGGCTGCGCAGGTGGACTGCGAGAGCCTCTCCTTTCCCACAGGAGCCTTGATCTTTTCCCGCGGCCAGGCCGCTGATGCCATCTACTGCGTGCGCAGGGGCATTGTTGAGGTGGTGAATGGCGTTGGAGACAAGCTCTGCTATCGCCCGGGCGAACTCTTCAGTTACGAGGACATCGTTTGGAAAGACGGTGTGTATCGCAATGAGGCCATCGCGCGCACACCCGTGGAAGTGGTGCGGTTGGATCGCCTGCGCTTTCTCAACCTGCTCCACAACCACCCCACACTGGCGGTGCAGCTGATTGGCCAGCAGCACGAACGCCTGCGAGAGCAGCGGGCCAGCGGGACTTGCGCCTATTAGGGTGCGCTGAGCCAGCGCTGCCTAGCGATCCAGCAGGAACAGCAGGCTGCGCACCACCTTCGCGGCCAGCACGCTGCTCACGCCGGTGGGATCCAGTTGCGGCGCCAGCTCCACCACGTCGGCGGCTACCAGGTTGTGGTGGCGCAGCTCCTCCACGAGGGCGGCGAAATCACGCCAGAGGAAGCCGCCGGGCTCCGGCGTGCCGGTGCCGGCCATCACGGCCGGATCAAACCAATCCAGATCCACGGTGAGATAGAGGGGCTTACCGCGCAGGGGCTTCAGGCTTTCGGCCATCCGCTCGATCGCCACCAGCCGGCCCGTTTGCCGCAGCTCGCTGAATTCCTCCCGGGTGCCGCTGCGGATGGCGATCTGCAGCAGTTGCTGGCTGGGCAGCACTTCCAGACAGCGGCGCATCGCACAGGCGTGGCTGTGGTGGGCGCCGAGCCATTCGTGGCGCAGGTCAGCGTGGGCATCAAGCTGCACCAGCACCAGCTCCGGGTGCTGGGCCGCCACGGCCGCCACGGCGCCGGAGCTGATCGAGTGTTCGCCGCCCAGCATCAGCGGCTTGAGGCCCAGGGCGAGCACGGCTTCGGTGGCCTGCTTCACGGCCGCTACCACCGGCTCGGGGGCGCCGAAGGGGATGTCCACGGCCCCCAGATCGGCGATGGCCAGCTCCTCGAGATCCCGATCGAGCTGGGGGCAGTAGCTCTCCAGGCCGCTGCTCACCTCGCGGATGGCCGCCGGGCCGAAGCGGGTGCCGGGGCGGAAGGAGGTGGTGCCGTCGTAGGGCACGCCGAACAGGCCCACCCGGCAGCCGGCTGGGTCGCGCTGGCTGCCCATGTAGATGGCGCCGTCGGTGTCGAACAGGGAGAGATCGGCCATGGCGGGGTGAGGGTGGAGGGAATCAGGCGTTGAGGGCGCGCTCGATGCCGGCGGGGATGGCGTCGAAGGCCCCGCGCTGCCAGCGGGGACTCCAGATTTCGGAGCCAGCGACCACGGCCGCGGCGCGGGCGGGATCCGGCTGCAGATAGCGACGGCCGTCGCTGGCGGCGAACGTCCAGCTCCACCAGCCGCTGGGGTACATGGGCACCCAGCCATACATGGGATCGGCATGGCCGAACACCTCACGGATCAGCTTCACCGTGTCGATGTGGACCTGGCGGAAGGCCTCGGGTGATTCGCTCTGGGTGGCGAACACGCCGCCGGGCCGCAGGATGCGGCGGCACTGTTCAAAGAAGGCGCGGTTGAACAGGCCCTCAGCCGGGCCAGCGGGGTCGGAGCCGTCCACGATCACCACGTCGTAGCTGGCGTCAGGGGCGCCCGCTGCCCAGGCGATGCCATCGCCCACGGTGAGGTGGAAGCGGGGATCACTCCAGGCGCCGCCGCCGATGGAGGGTAGGTACTGCTGGCTCCACTCCACCACCAGGCCGTCAATCTCCACCATGTCGAGGTGCTGCACGCCGGCGTAGCGCAGGCATTCGCGGGCGGTGCCGCCATCGCCGCCGCCGATCACCAGCACCCGCTCGATGCTCGCCGCGCTGCACAGGGCCGGGTGCACGATCGCCTCGTGGTAGTGCCGCTCCTGGCGTTCGGCCGTCATCCAGCAGCCATCGAGCAGCAGGCCCTTGCCATAGCGGGCGCTGTCGATGATCGTGACCCGCTGGAAGGGGGAATTCTCCTCGGCGAGCACCGTGCCCTCCAGGCCGTAGCGCACGCCGTCGAAGATCTCGTCGATCCAACCGGGGCTGGGGGCTGGGGTGGCGGAGTCGCCCATGGCGCGGGAGATGGCTCTCTCCAGCCTTGCGCATCGCCGGTGTGTTGCCCGTGACAGGCTGATGGCATGGCGGGCGAGCGTCCCACGGCGGATCTGCGGGTGAGCCCGGCGGTGCTGATCCCGGCGGCGGAGCTGGGCTGGCGCTTCTCGCGATCGTCTGGCCCCGGCGGTCAGAACGTGAACACCACCGATTCGCGGGTGGAGCTGGTGTTTGATCTGGGGGCCTCGGCAGCCCTGCCACCGCCGCTGCAGGCGCGGGCGCTGCGGCGGCTGGAGGGGAAGCTGGTGGACGGCACGCTCGTGATCGCCGCCAGTGAGCACCGCTCTCAATGGCAGAACCGGGTGGCGGCCCAGCGACGCCTGGTGGAGCTGCTGCAGGAGGCCCTGAGCCCGCCGCCGCCGCCGCGCCGCCCAACCAAGCCCACCCGGGGCTCCAAGGAGCGGCGTCTGGCGGCCAAGAAGCAGCGCAGCGCCATCAAGGGCCAGCGCAGCGGCCGGGTTCAGCTGCCGGAGGATTGAGGGGCCGGCTGAGGCATGTGCTCAAGCAAAGGCCCGCAGTGTGGCCCTTGGGCTTAGGGAAGGCAGCCACGATGGCGTCACGCGCTGCTGAGGACAAGCTCAACGGAGAGCCGTTGCTTGACATGCTGGAAACAAGCCCCTTCAGCAGGATTTATAAGCGGGCACACCTCCGATCAGGCTATGGGTTGCCCTGCAATTGCACATTGTTGACGAATAGATTGGGGTAGTAGCCAGAGTTAAAGGACCTCTGGGTTACCTTGGAGTTCAGCAATTCGTTGCTGCCGCTGCCATACAGCTCGAACACGGAGACAGGGCTGCCAGTGTTGTTAACGAGATCGGCTTCAACCGTGGTTGAGACGCCACTCCCGAATGTATTGCCCGAGATGGTGATCCGGGTTGATCCGGGTTGGTTGACGAAGGGTGTGTTTTGGAGGCTGAAGCCAATGGCGGCATCGCCGGCATTCTGAATGAAATTGTTTGTGATATTGATCTCAACGTCCGAGTTGCCGCGGATGTCGAAAGTGAGGCCGTTGTCGCCAATATTGTTGGATGCCGGGTCGCCTAGGGATTGAATACTGTTGTTGCTTATCGTTGCGCGCAGGATGGCATTGGCGCCGATGTTGAGATCGATGCCGTCTCCATTTTGGAGAGCGCCGTTAATCGCTGGCAGGTTGATTTGATTGCCAGAAATGGTGAGATTCATCCGCGTTGGCCCTGCGCAATTGCCCGAGAAGTCAGGGCTTGCGTAAAGGTCCTGCGTCCTTGGGTAGCTCACCGTGCCACGGCAGAGCCCAATCTCAATGGGGTCGATCACATTTCTGCCGTTGTTAGCAGCGGCCACGTTGCTTTGATTGGCGCTGTTTACGACGGAGTAAACGCCACGCGAGTTGTTGCTGATGGTGTTATTGAGAATCTGGACGGTTGAGGTTCCTTGATTTTGGCCAATAATAATGGCGCTGCCGATGTTGCTGTCAGGTCCCATTCTCATTTCGGAGATGGTGTTGTTGCTGATCAGCAGTGTGCCGGTTGGGTTGTTGATGCGGAAGGCTTCGTCGAGTGCGCCGGTAACGTTGTTGTTTGATATGGCGGCATTGGTTGTATTGTTCAGGCGGATGGCGTTGCCGCTGAGGCAGAGGCCAGAGGCGTTGCCGCCGCTCTGATTGCAAACGTAGTCGCCATTCTGGCCGCGCTGCGATTGATAGGTTTGAACCTGTGGATAAATGAAGGTGTTATTGGCGATGGTCAGGTTGCTGACGCCATCAAGCTGAATGGCCGGCAATGCATTGGCCGATACGTTGATGGAGCCAAAGGCCTGCGCCGTCGCCAGATCTGTGGGATTGTCGGTGTAGGAACCTGTGAAGGTGTTGTTGGCGATCAGCACATTGCTGGTGCTGTAGTTGGTGATCGAGGTGTTGGTGAAGCTGAAGCCGGCGATGGTGGTGTTGCTGCCGATGCTGATGATGCCGTTGTTGACGGCGGCCTGAGCGCCCACCGCGGTGCCGAACACCGGGTTCAAATTCACCCCCCCGAACTGGGTGGCCAGGGTGGGTGCGCTGCCGCTGCCGGTGAGGTTGGTGCCAACAGCGAGGCGCAGGGTCTGGCCGCCCAGGTTGGAGCTGGCGCCGCCGCCCACCAGCAGGACATCGCCGGGGCCGGCCGCCGCCAGCAGTGCATCGAGGCTGGGGTTGGCGCAGCTCACGTTGGCCGTGCCGGTGTTGGTGGTGGTGCCAGTGCAGCGCACCACCCAGTTGGCGCCGCCGTTGCCGGGGTTGGTGGCCACGCTGCCCGGCAGGTTCTGTTGGGCCGACACCATGCGCAGATCCACATCGCGCTGCATCGGCAGGCCCCGCAACGCCAGGAAGTTGCGTTCGGCGGCGTCCACCGCATCCTTGGCGCTGCCGGCTAGGGGTTTGGCGCCGTAGCGCACATAGCCCGTGGCCTGGGTGTCAAAAATGGCGTCGTAGGAAACGGTGGCGCCGATAGCCAGCTGGTTGCCGAGCCGCAGTTCACCGCGCCCGCGCACCCCCGAGCTACCGTTCACATAGTCGCCGTCGAGGTAGTAATAGGAGGCATACAACCAGAGGCTGTTGTTGCTCCAGCGGGCCAGGGGAATGCCGGCCTCCAGGTTGGTGCCCCCCAGCGACACCACGTAGCGATTCCAGCCATCGAGGATCAGCTGATTGTTGCGCAGGTAGGCGTTGGTGTAACCGCTCTGGTACAGATCACTCTGGTTGGCAAAGGGGATGTAGCCATTGACCCGCAGCTCGACGTTGCGGCTGAGCGCTTCGGCGCCAACGCCGGCCTGAAAGGCGTAGTTGTTGTACGCCTGGCGGGTATCCACCCCGGCATTGAATCCGTACAGCCAGCGCTGATCGCCGCTCAGCCAGCGGTAGCCCAGGCGCGTGCTGGCACCAGCGGAGACGTTGGAGCCCTGGTATAGGGCACCTCCCAGGTTCATGTTGGCCGCCACATCCAGGAAAAGCACCTGCCCTTGGGCGCCCTGGCTCAGGGGTGCCAGCAGGTAGCCCGTCACGGTGTTGGGGGTGCCGCCGCCCTGGCTTTGCACCATGACGCCGCCGCTGGCTGCCACCCGGGGGATGGGAGGGCTCGGTTGGGCCAGGGCTTCTCCGCCGCTGGCCAGAGCCGCCAGCGCCAGGCTGCCGCTCAGGCCCAGAGCGGCAGCCTGTTTGCTACGAGGCTGTCGGGCCTGGGCGGGGGCTGCCATGGGAGGGGACCAAACGCGGGGAAGCTAGGCGGTGCCAGCCGATCACAGTGGCTCCTGTTGTGACCTGAAACCCTGCCGTTAGCGCGTTGGGTTCTCGTGCTGATGGGTCTCGGCCCGGATCTGGGCCTTCGCCTGCTGCCACAATCCCTCAAGCTCGCAGATGCTGCGGCCCTGCAAATCGCCCCCCAGGGCTGCTTCCACGCGTGAGAAGCGGTCGAGGAAGCGGCGGTTGGTGCCGGCCAGGCCGGTTTCCGGGTCGATGCCGCACCAGCGGGCCACGTTCACCAGGGTGAACAGCAGATCACCAAGTTCTTCCTGGGCGTGGGCTTGGTTGCCGCTCGCAACGGCCTCCTTGAGCTCGTCGAGTTCCTCGTGCACCTTGTCCCACACGCCGGCCATGGAGTCCCACTCGAAGCCGGCCGCGGCGGCCTTCTTGGAGATCGTCATGGCGCCGGTTAGGGCGGGCTGGCCACGCACCTTGCTCGCCAGACGGTCGCTGAGGGGGCTGGCGGAGGCTGGGGCTGTGGATTCGGCGCTGGCTGCCTCACGCTCGGCCTGCTCCTGGCCCTTGATCGCCTCCCACACCTCCTGCACAGCGGTGCTGTCGACTGCCTCGGCGCCGGCGAACACGTGCGGGTGCCGCCGCACCAGTTTGCTGCTGATGCCGCGGCTGATCTCGGCCAGGTCGAAGCGTCCGGCCTCGCTGGCGATCTGGGCGTGCAACATCACCTGCAGCAACAGATCTCCCAGCTCTTCGCTCAGGTGCTGATCGTTGCCGTGGCGGATGGCATCGGCCACCTCATGGGCCTCCTCCAGCACGTAGGGCACCAGGGAGGCATGGGTTTGTTCCAGGTCCCAGGGGCAGCCGCCCTTGGGATCCCGCAGGCGAGCTACCACGGCCTTCAGCTCCGCCAGGGCCGCCAGGGTGGGATCGGGAATGGCGCTCATGGCGGTAGAGCTTTGTGGGCTGGGCTGGCGGTCACCTTCTCACTTTGTGGCGGCGGCGGCTGCGACGCCGCAGCAGCCGCGGGGTTTTGGGCATGGGGTCACCGTCCTGAAGCAGGTGCAGCCAGGCGCTGGCTTCAAGGCCCACCAGGGCCGTAAGCAGCAGGGGGCGTTGCTGTAGCCAGATGCTCAGGCTTCTCTCTTGCAGGGCCCCGAAGGACGGGCCCCCCACAGGGTGCAGCAGCCAGCAGAGCCCCAGCAGCAGGCCCCCCAGGTAGAGCAGGCGCCCCGCCGTGCCGATCAACGGCGTGTGGGACAGCAGCGAGCGGTGCCGCAGCAGCCGGCGATAGGGCCACCACAGCAGCCGCAGCGGCCCCCAGCGGCGGGTGGGATTGGAGCGGGTATCGAGATCAGGTGAGAGCAGCAGCCCCCCCAGCAGAAAGGCCAGGGTTCCCACTGCCGTTCCCAGCAGGCCCTGCCACGGCCACCACAGCAGACCGAAGGGCAAGGCCAGCAGCCAGGTGGCCCGGTCGTGATGGCGTCCGCTGGCCATGGACATGCGGGGGCGGTGTGGCTGCAGAATGGCGCAATCGCCCGGTTAGCTCAGCGGTAGAGCGCCTGCCTTACAAGCAGGATGTCGCTGGTTCGAAACCGGCACCGGGCATCCCTCTCACGCCCTGAAAATGCGGCCGTGAAGCCTGATTTTGTGGACCCTGGCGGTGATGTTTGAGGTTGTTCGTGGGTGAGCACTGAGGTGGGATTGGAGTCTCCAGGAAAGTCCGGGTTAGGGCTCATCAATCCCCCAATGGCTCAGCTGCTCGCTTAGCCGCCACAACCGCTGGCGTTGGGCCGCATCGCGGGCGGACGCCGCGATGCGGCAGCGCACCGGATAGCCCTTGAGGTTCCCGAGGCCACCGGGCCCGACGAACTCCCCGCCCTGCACATCCGAGGCGGTGGCGGCATACAGCTGGGGCAGGGCCCCCATGGCCGCGTTCTGGAACAGCGGATCCATTAATCGGTAGGCGAGGCCTTCCAGCCGGGAGCCTCGGGCGGCCACGGAGGTGGGCTGCAGGTTGGTGCGGGCCAGGCCCGGATGGGCGGCCACGGACAGCACAGTGCTGCTGCTGGCCTCCAGCTGCTGTTGCAGCTCCAGTGCCGTCATCACGTTGGCGAGTTTGCTCTGGGCATAGGCGGCCCAGGCGTCGTAGCGCTGTTCCCCCTGCAGGTCGTCGAAGGCGATGCGGCCGAAGTAGTGGGCACCGGAACTCACGTGCACCACTCGCGCCCCAGCACGCGCCTTCAGCAAGGGCAGCAGCGCCTGGGTCAGGGCGAAGTGGCCCAGATGATTCACGGCGAATTGCAGCTCATAGCCCTGGCGGCTCAGCTGCCTGGGCGGAGCCATGACCCCGGCGTTGTTGATCAGCAGGTCGAGCTGGCCGTGGCGTGTGGCCACCTGCTCAGCGGCGCGGGCCACGCTGGCGAGATCGGCCAGATCCATGGCCAACACCTCGATGCCAGCGCTGGCGATCGGGGCCAAGGCCTGGCGGGCCTGCTCGCCCCGCTCGGGATCGCGGCAGGCCAGCAACACCCGGGCGCCCTTGGCGGCGAGGGCGCGGGCCGTTTCCAGGCCGAGGCCGCTGTTGGCACCGGTCACCAGGGCAAGGCGGCCGCTCTGGTCTGGGATGTCAGCCTCGGTCCAGACCACGGCAGGGCAGCGTCAGTGCACCTATCGTGTCGCCCTCAGCTCCAGCACTGTGGGTCCAACCCAGTAGCTGCCGGGGTCGTGGCGGCTGGCCTCGATCTCCGCGCGCGCGGCCTGGGCATCGGCGCTGGTCCACAGCCCTAACCGCTGCAGTTGCAGGCTGTACACGTCCACGAAGGCCTCCAGCCATTGGGCGGCCATCGACCCGTTGCGGCCCAGCACCGGCAGCGGGCGGAGTTCGGCGATCTGCAGGCCCCGCGCCGCCAGCAGTGAGGGCAGTCGCCGGTTGATGTCCGGGTCGCCACCCGCCTGCAGGAAGCTGTGCTGCACGGCTGCGCCAAAGCGCCGGATGGCGGCACCGCCTGGGTGGAGCCCGAAGCTGTCCCAGTGCATGTATTCATGGAACAGGGCCTGACCACCGGGCTGTAGGGCCTGGGGCAGCTGATCGATTAGGGGCTCCACCCGCGGCAGAAACATGGCCACCCAGCGGCACCACACCAGGTGGAAGGTCTCCGGCGGCAGCGGATCTTCGAGCAGATTGTGTTGGCGCAGTTCCAGTTGATCCAGCCCTTCGGCGCGGGCCAGGGCCTGGCCTGTGGCCACATACTCACCGCTCAGCTCCAGGCCCAGCACCCGGCCGCTGGGGCCAACGGCGCGAGCCAGCTCCTGAGCGGCAAAGCCGGGACCGGCACCGAGATCCAGCACCCGCTGGCCGGGCCTGAGCCCGGCGCGCTGCCAGGCGCCGCGGGCGATCGGCTGCCACAGCTGATGCTGAAAGCGCAGCCGTTCCAGCTCTTCGCTGTGGGTGCCGAGGATGTAGTCGTCTGGCTGGTTCAGTCTTCTGGGAACAGCAGGGCCGCCAGTTCGTCGGCATCCACGTCGTAGACGCGGGCCAGGCTGGTTTCGATGGCGGAGGTCACCTCGCCGGGCAGGAACCGCATGGCGTTGAGGGCGTCCTCGGTGATCTCGTCGGTGAGCAGGGTGTCCTCACCGCCCAGCTTCTCGTCGTTGATGACGGCCATCACCCAGCTCTGGTACGCATAGACCAGATCGGCGAACTCCAGATCCGGATCGTTGAAGTCCAGGGCCATGGGTGGCGCGTGCACGTGCCACTGCAGTCTGCCCGCCGGTGTGGAGGATGGCAGGCATGAGGAGTGCAACCCCTGACCCGGTGGCGCTGCAGGCCACCCTGTTCGACTTCGCCATTGGCGAGCTGGTGCGGCAGCACCGCGAGAGCTTTCCACCGCTGTGGACCAGCGAGAGCTGGGCCAAGCTGCTGATCTGGCTCGCGCTGAATTGCGGCTGCAGTGGCGATCGTGAGGGCCTCGAGGCCTTTGCAGCCGCCCTGGGGCCGGTGCTCACGGGGCGCATGCGCCGGATCTTCTTCGAGCGGGTGCTGGAGGATCTGGATCTGCAGGTGTTGGCGGATCCGGCCGAGCAGCAAGTGCTGGTGATGCCCATGGGCCCGTCGGGTCCCCTGGAGCTCCAGGGTGTGGCCCAGGCCCTTGATCAAGTGGGCCTCCAGGGCCGTGTGGTGGCGGAGCGCTCCCGCTGGCAGAGCCTGGAGTCGGTTGTTGCCATTCCCTGGAGTGAGCCATGCGCCTGATCGCCGCCTACCGCAATGCCGGCTTCGAGGCCCTGGCGGAGGGCGTGATGGCCTTCTTTGAGCGTCGTCCTGATCTGCACACCCCAGGGGTGGCCTTTGGGCCTGGAGCGGGTCCGGACGCCGAGCCCGCCAAGGTGTCCACGGATATCAGCCTGGTGGCGATTGACCGTTCGGATCCCGAGGCCTTTGCCCTGGCGGAGGTGATCGTGCGCGGGGTGAGCGCTGCGCTGGAGCGCTATCTCCAGGAGCGGCCCCTGTTCCGCCAGTGCTGCCCCGAGCAGCAGTTGTTCGTGAATCCGATCTTCAACCTGCAGCGCTATGCCCCGGGAGAGGGCTTCAAGAGCTGGCACTGCGATTGGACGATCAGCGATGAGGCCACGGAGCCCCAGGCACGGGTGCTCGCCTGGATCCTCTATGCCAATGACGTGCCGGAGGCTGGCACCGAGTTTCACTGGCAGGAGCACCACGAGCCGGCCGAGCGGGGCAAGCTCGTGCTGTTCCCGTCGGGGCTGTCCCACATCCACCGCGGCCGAGTGAGCCACGAGCACAGCAAGACGATTGCCACCGGCTGGATCAACGCCGGCACCCGCGAGGCCTATCTCCAGCGCCTGGCGGCTGGCGTTTGAGAGCATGGGGCCACTGCCCCTGCCCTGCCCGTGACCGAGGCTTCCCTGCCCACCACCGATCCGGCCGCAGGCCTGCCCAAGACCTACGACCCGGCCGGCACCGAGAGCCGCTGGCAGCAGGCCTGGGAGAGCAGCGGCGCCTTCCACCCCGATCCCAGTGCTCCGGGCGAGCCGTTCAGCGTGGTGATCCCGCCGCCGAACGTGACCGGCAGCCTGCACATGGGCCATGCCTTCAACACGGCCCTGATCGACACGATCGTGCGCTTCCAGCGCTTGCAGGGCAAGAACGTGCTGTGCCTGCCGGGCACCGACCACGCCTCGATCGCCGTGCAGACGATCCTCGAAAAGCAGCTCAAGGCTGAGGGCAAACGGAAAGAAGATCTGGGGCGCGAGGCGTTTCTGGAGAAGGCGTGGGCCTGGAAGGCCGAGAGCGGCGGCACGATCGTGGGCCAGCTGCGCCGCCTGGGCTACTCGGTGGATTGGCAGCGGGAGCGCTTCACCCTCGATGCTGGCTGCAGCGCCGCGGTGATCGAGGCCTTTAACCGCCTGCACGAGCAGGGCCTGATCTACCGGGGTGAATACCTGGTGAACTGGTGCCCCGCCTCCGGTTCGGCGGTGAGCGATCTGGAGGTGGAGATGAAGGAGGTGGACGGCCACCTCTGGCACTTCCGCTATCCCCTCAGTGTTCCGGCTGCCGATGGCCGCACCCATCTGGAGGTGGCCACCACCCGCCCCGAAACCCTGATGGGTGACACCGCCGTGGCGGTGAACCCCAAGGATCCGCGCTACGCCGATCTGGTGGGGCAGACCCTCAGCCTGCCGCTGGTGGGCCGTGAGATCCCGATCGTGGCCGACGACCACGTGGATGCGGAGTTCGGCACGGGCTGCGTGAAGGTGACCCCGGCCCACGATCCCAATGACTTCGCCATTGGCCAGCGGCATCAGTTGCCCCTGATCACGGTGATGGCTAAGGACGGCTCGATGAACGAGGCCGCCGGCCGGTTCGCCGGGCTCGATCGCTTTGAGGCCCGCAAGGCCGTGGTGGCCGCCATGGAAGAAGGCGGTTTCCTGGTGAAGGTGGAGCCCTACCGCCACAGCGTGCCCTTCTCCGATCGCGGCAAGGTGCCGGTGGAGCCGCTGCTCTCCACCCAGTGGTTCGTGAAAACGGAGCCCCTCGCAGCCCGCTGCCGTGAGGCTCTGGAGAAGGCCGATCCCCGCTTCGTGCCGGAGCGCTGGAGCAAGGTGTATCGCGACTGGCTCACCGACATCCGCGACTGGTGCATCAGCCGCCAGCTGTGGTGGGGGCACCGCATTCCCGCCTGGTTTGTGGTGAGCGAAACCGGCGGTGTGATCACCGACAGCACGCCCTATGTGGTGGCCCGTGATCAGGCGGAGGCCCGGGCCAAGGCGGAGGCGCAGTTTGGTGGTGGCACCCACCAGCACCCTGTGCTGCTGGAGCAGGATCCCGACGCCCTCGATACCTGGTTCTCCAGCGGCCTCTGGCCGTTCTCCACCCTCGGCTGGCCCGATGCGGAGGCCGCCGATCTGGCCCGCTGGTATCCCACCAGCGTGCTGGTGACGGGCTTCGACATCATCTTTTTCTGGGTGGCCCGGATGACGATGATGGCCGGCGCCTTCACGGGCCAGATGCCCTTCCAGGACGTGTACATCCACGGTCTGGTGCGGGATGAACAGAACCGCAAAATGAGCAAATCGGCGGGCAACGGCATCGACCCGCTGCTGCTGATCGAGCGCTACGGCGCCGATGCCCTGCGCTTTGCCCTGGTGCGCGAAGTGGCCGGCGCCGGCCAGGACATCCGCCTCGACTACGACCGCCAATCCGACACCTCCGCCACGGTGGAGGCCTCGCGCAACTTTGCCAACAAGCTCTGGAACGCCACCCGCTTCGCCTTGATGAACCTGGGTAGCGAGACGCCGGCCTCCCTGGGCGAGCCGGATCCGGCGGCGCTGCAGCTGGCGGATCGCTGGATTCTCTCGCGGCTGGCGCGGGTGAATCGCGAAACCGCCGAGCGCTATGGCAGCTATGGCCTCGGCGAAGCGGCCAAGGGCCTCTACGAGTTCGCCTGGAATGAGGTGTGCGATTGGACCATTGAGCTGCTCAAGCGGCGCCTGCAGGACCCGGCTCAGCAGCGCACTGCCCGCCAGGTGCTGGCCAAGGTGCTTCAGGAGCTGCTGGTGATGCTGCATCCCTTGATGCCTCACCTGAGCGAGGAGCTCTGGCATGGGCTCACGGGCGAGCCCGAGGGCACCTTCCTGGCTCTGCAGCCCTGGCCAACCCTGCAGGAGTCTGCCCTCAACGATGTGCTGGAAGCCCAGTTCGCCGAGTTGATCGAGGCGATTCGCGTGGTGCGCAATCTGCGGGCGGTGGCAGGGCTTAAGCCGGCTCAGCCGGCGCCGGTGCAGTTCGTGACGGGCCGCGGCGAGCTGGCGGCGCTGCTGCAGGACGCCACGGCCGACATCACCGCCCTCACCCGGGCCGAAAGCGTGGCCGTGCTGAGCTCTGCTGAGGCCGAGGCGGCCCCCGCCCAACGGGCGCTCGCTGGGGTGTGCGGGGAGCTGCAGGTGCTGCTGCCGATCGAGGGCCTGGTGGATCTCACTGCCCTGCGCGGCCGACTGGAAAAAGACCTGGCCAAGGCCGAGAAGGAGATCAGCGGTCTGGCGGGCCGCCTTGCCAACCCCAATTTCGCGGGCAAGGCGCCGGCGGAGGTGGTGGCCGAGTGCAAGGCCAACCTGGCCGAGGCCGAAGCTCAGGCCGCCTTGGCCCGTAAGCGCCTGTCAGACCTGGGTTGATGGTCAGACTGGCCTTCATGCCAGATCTGGATCTTCAAGCGCTCTTGCCGGCGTTGCGTTCGCCGCTGGGGGCTGCCGCCTTCATTCCCCTCTATGCCCTCTGGGTCACGCTGCTGCTGCCTGGGGTGTGGGCCTCGATGCTGGCCGGGGCCCTCTACGGCACCTGGTGGGGGAGTGCGGTGGTGTTTATCGGCGCTTGCCTCGGTGCGCAGGCCGCCTTCCTGCTGGGCCGCCATTGGCTGCGGGACTGGGCGCGCAGACGGCTGTCGGCCCTGCCGAAGCTCCTGGCGGTGGAGCAGGCGGTGAGCCGCGAGGGGCTCAAGCTGGTGCTACTCACCCGGTTATCGCCGGCTTTTCCCTTCAGCTTGCTCAACCTGGCCTACGGACTCAGTGAGGTGAGCCTGCGCGACTACACCCTGGGCCTGATCGGCATCCTGCCGGGCACGATCCTGTTCTGCGGCCTGGGAGCCCTGGCGGGGGATGCGGCCCGCTTCGGTGAGGTGCTCTCCGGCCAGGCCGATCCCGGAACATGGGCCCTGCGGATCACAGGCATCCTGGCCACTGTGGCGGTGGTGTGGCTGGTGGGTCGGGCGGCACAGCGGGCCCTTCAGGCTGGGGAACCCAGCTGAGCCGCCGGAGCACGCATCAGTGCTGATCGGGATCCGGCAATCGCCAGTCCCGTAGGGCGGCGATGGCCACAAACCAGCCGAGGCGCAGGCGGCTCAGCAGGTTGGCAGAGTTGGCCAGCTGCTCGTACTTGGCGCGGCCACACTCCGTTTTTACCCAGCGGTAGGCCCTGGGCTGGCGGCCGTTCATGGGAGCGATGGCGAGCATTTGCACGTTAAAGCTGCCGGCCGAGCCATGCTTGAAGTCTCCCTGTCAGGAGCCTGCCATGGTTCGCCACACCCCGTTGATTCCGCTGCGCCCTGTCTTGCTGGGAGTTGCGGCGTTGGTTCTTGGGGCCGGAGCTGCCCAGGCGGCCGTGTGTCTGCGGCCCGGGTTTCCCGTGGGTTGCACGGTGGGTGCCCCGGGGGTGGGTGCGCGGCCTGGGGCCGGGCCAGGGGTGGGTCCGAATTACGGCGGCCCTGCTCAGGCACCGGCTGCGGCAGGGCCCGGCGTGGGCCCTAATGCCGGCGGCCCCGTGAACCGGGCCGGTTGGCGCTGATTGTTAGGGGCCTGGCTGGGGCTGCAGCAGCTGCTGGAGCCCCGCCTCATCCAGCACCGCCACGCCCAGGCTTTCGGCCTTGCTGAGTTTGCTGCCGGCTTCGTCGCCAGCCACCACATAGCTGGTCTTTTTGCTCACCGAACCGGTTACCTTGCCGCCCGCTGCTTCGATCAGGGCCTGGGCCTGGGAGCGGCTCAGGCTGGGCAGGGTGCCGGTGAGCACAAAGGTTTGGCCCGCTAGGGGTGCTGCACCGTTGCCATCCTCCGATTCAGGGCTGGCTGCCAGGGAGAACCCCAGCCGCTCCAGCTGGCTCAGCAGCTGCTGGTTGGCGGGGGTGGCCAACCACTGCTGCAGGGATTGGGCTATCTCGCCGCCGATGCCGTACACGGCCGTGATCAGCTCCGGTGTGCCCTCGGCGGCCGTGGCTAGCTCGGCCGCACTGGGGAAGGCCTTGGCCAGGGCCTTCGCGTTCACCTCACCCACGTGGTGGATGCCCAAGCCGTAGAGCTGCCGGTGCCAGGGCTGGGTTTTCGAAGCGGCCAGCGCGGCCACCAGGTTTTCGGCACTCTTGGTGCCCATGCGTTCGAGGCTGGCTAGTAACGCCGCATCCAAGCCGTAGAGATCGGTGATGGAGCGCACCAGGCCCCGGTCCACCAACTGTTCGATCAACTTGCTGCCCAGGCCGTCCACATCCAGGGCTCCCTTGCTCACCCAGTGGCGCAGGGCGCCCCGCAGGATGGCCGGGCAGCTGCTGTTCACGCAGCGGGTGGCCGCTTCTCCCTCCTCGCGTACCAGCTCGGAGCCACACTCCGGGCAGGTGTGGGGCAGTTCCAGCCGCTGGGTATTCGCCGGGCGCAGTTCGCTCAGCACCCGCACCACCTCGGGAATGATCTCGCCGGCCTTGCGCACCACCACCGTGTCGCCGGCGTGGAGATTCAGTTCCACCAGCCGGTCGGCGTTGTGCAGGGTGGCGCGGCTCACGGTGGTGCCTGCTAGGGGCACCGGTTCGAACTCGGCCACAGGGGTCACGACCCCCGTGCGCCCCACCTGACAGGCCAGCCGCAGCAGCCGGCTGGGTGCCTCCTCAGCGGCGTACTTGAGCGCAATGGCCCAGCGGGGCGCCTTTTGGGTGAAGCCGGCCGCGTCCTGAAGGCGTAGGTCGTTGAGTTTCACCACCACGCCGTCGGTGGCATAGGGCAGGCTGCGCCGGCCCGTGTCCCACCGACTGAAGAAGGCCTCCACGGCGGCCAGATCCGGCAGCAGTTCGGCGTTGGGATTCACCTTGAAGCCGGCGGCCTGCAGCCATTCCAGGCTTTGCCACTGGCCGCTGGGCCGCGGCGGATCGCCGGGGGCGGGCTGCCAGTCGTTTGGCAGGTGCAGGGTGTAGGCGAAGAAATCGAGCCGGCGTGAGGCCACCACCCGCGGATCCAGCTGGCGCAGGGTGCCGGCGCAGGCATTGCGGGGGTTGGCGAACAGGGCCTCGCCGCGGGCCTGGCGTTCGGCGTTGATGGCGGCGAACGCGCCATCGGGGATGAAGGCCTCGCCGCGCACCTCCACCCAGGCGGGCGGGTGGTCTAGCTGCAGGCGCAGCGGCACGCTCTGGATCGTGCGCACGTTGGCGGTGATGTCCTCGCCCCGTTCGCCATCGCCGCGGGTGGCGGCCCGCACCAGCTGGCCCTGCTCGTAGCTGAGGGCCAGGGCGTTGCCGTCGATCTTCAGTTCGCCCACCATCGGCAGCGCGGGCTGGGCCTCACCGGCGGGGGGCTCGCGATCGAGCACCTTGAGCAGGCGGCCGTACCAGGCCTCCAAGTCGTCGGTGCTGAAGGCGTTGTCGAGGCTCAGGAGGCCGATCCGGTGGGCCACGCTCGTGAAGCCCTCGGCTGGGGTGTCTCCTACCCGTTGGGTGGGACTGTCGGGGCGGATTAGCTCAGGATGGGTGGCCTCGAGGTCCAGCAGCTCGCGGTAGAGCCGGTCGTACACCGGATCCTCCATCTCAGGAGCATCCAGCACGTAGTAGGCGTGGGCAGCCCGATCCAGCAGACGGCGCAGTTCCCGGGCCCGGGCGTGGTGATCAGCGATGGCAGAACCCACGCCGGATCAGGCAGCGGCGAGCTTCTGGATGCGATCGATGCGCCAGTCGTCTTCCACCTTCACGAAGGTGAAGTCGAGGGGTAGCTCCTCGTTGTTCTCCGCCTTGAGTTTCACGGTGAGGATGATCTGGTCCTCCTGGATGCGGGGGCGCCCGGATTTGAGGTTGTTGTACTTGTTCAGTTTCAAGCCCGCCAGGAACTGCAGGAACTGCTTGCGGTTCACGTGGGAGCGGTAGTTCTTGGTGGTGATCAGGTAAGCCGCATCGATGCGGCCGGAGGCCACCTGGGTGAAGAACTGCTTGATCACCGGGTTGATGCCGCGGGCATTCAGCACCAACTTCACGGCATTCACCGTCCAGTAGAGCAGCAGGGATCCGGCGCCGGCGGCCAGGGCCTTGGTGCCGATCTCACGGGTGATACCCCAGTCCATGGGCAGCTCGACGGGAGGTGAACAGTCGGCTGATTCTGCAGGACAACCCCCGGCCGTGGCGGTGTGGTTTTCCCCAGCAGCCCGGCGTCGTTCCCCGACACAATGGACGCCAACTCAGTGCCTTGCACCACCGGCGTGCCCCTTGCTCCGCTGTTGCCGCTGTTTCACCGGCTCAACCGCGAGCATTTCGAGGGTGTGCTCGCCCCTGATGACGTCAGCTTGGTGAGCGTGCGCTGGAGCGATGGCCGCATGCGGCGCACGGCGGGGATGTATCGCTTTGGCCGCCGGCCCGATGGCACGGCCCTGAGCGAGATCGTGCTCTCACGACCCCTGCTGGAGCCCTTGCCCTTGGAGGCCACCACCAGCACGCTGTGCCACGAAATGATCCACGCCTGGATTCACCGGGTGCTGCACGTGGAGGAAGTGCACGGCCCCCACTTCCGGGCCCGCATGGCCGCCATCAACGCCGCCCAGAGTGGGTTCCAGGTGAGTGTGCGCCACCGTTTCCCCGTACCGGCCCAGGTGCCCCGCTGGCTGGCCCGCTGCCCCGGCTGTGGCCTGGTGGCTCCCTACCGCCGCCGGGTGAAGGGGGTGGCCTGTCGCTTCTGCTGCGACCGCTTCCATGGCGGTCGTTGGAGTGCCCGCTATCAACTGGTGTTTGAGAGCACCGCCGCCTAGGTTGCGGGCCATGGCCACCTTCCTCTGGGTCCTGCAGTTCAGCGGCGTGGGTATCGCCGTGCTGGGGATGGGCCGTGATCGCTGGTTACGGGCCCGTCGCCTCGAGCGCTGAGCAGTCCCTAGCCTGCGCCCATGGTGGATCAACCCCGTATGCCCCGTCGCGGCGACCCACGCCTCGAGGACCGGCTCGATCAGTGGATGTCGGCAGGACGCCAGCTGGTGGATGGCGTGTCCGGGGCTCGCCCGGGCTCGCGTCCTGGGGCTCGGGGAGCTACGGGCCGTGCCGCAGGTCGCCCCAGCCTGGATGGCTTGGGCCGCTGGGTGGAAAACAAGCTCGACTGGCTGCTGGAGGAGGACGACGACTGGCGGGAGCCCTGGGAACAGCCGGCCCCCCGTCGGCCTGAGGCACCAGCTCCGCAGGTCGCCCCCGTGGTGCCGAGGTCGCAGGGGCGCCGGCCCCTGGAGGCGATCTCCCGCCGCGCCACCCCCCAACTGGCCCCAGAAACCCCGCCAGCCCCCACCGGGGATTGGCCGGAGGACGAGGCCTTCAGCGTCAGCCGCTGGCAGCGGCAGCCTGCAGCCCCTTCACCCCTGGTCGATCAGCCCAGCTCGGGTGGACGTGCGGTGCCCCGTTCGAGCCGGCGTCGGTTCGATTGAGCGATGGGCCCGCCGTTGGCGGCCCTGCACTTGAAAGCCACAGCCCAGCTCCCGCAGCTGTTGATTCACTGGCTCAACGAGGTCGCCGGGTAGCTCCTCGGCCATCTGGGCCGCCGAGGTGCTGATCGAGGGGGAGCCCTCGCTCAGGGCGGCGAGCAGCTCGGCCCATTGCTGGATGAGCGTGGCCTGGCGCAGTGGGCGCAGGCCGCTGGCCTCGAGGCTGGGGCGGCAGCCTTCCCGGTTCCAGAGGGCATGGCGATGGCTCTGTTGGGGATGCCGCACGAAGGCCTGGCCCTGCTGCAGGGCGCGCTGGCTGGGTTGCCCATCACGAGCCCGGAGCCCGGCCTGGCTGAGCAGGCGGCCGCAATGCACGGCGGAGATGCCGTAGAGGCGTCCCAGATCAGTGAGGCTGAGCCAGATCGCGGAGGTGGCGTCCATGGCATCACAGGGTCGGATGCCCTCCATGCTGGGCTCAGCACACAAGTGCGCAAGGTGTCAAGCCGTAACTGCAGGCGGTCGTTACAGTCTTTGCAAATCGTCATGACGATTGGTGTGGCTTGGGCCGCGCGATTCGGCGGGGCCCAGCCAGTGCTCCAGGGCCGGTGAAAACACCTCCCGGATCACCGTGAGTTCACGGCCTTGGTGGAAGAAGCGGTAGTGGCGGCTCCAGAACGGGCCAGTGCTGCCCAGGCGTTGGGCGAGCCAGGGGGCCTCCACCAGGGCCAGCCCATCCACTTCCCGATAGAGCTCCGCGCGCTCGGCCATCAGGCTCTTCCAGATGGGCTGGTTGCGCTGCTGCAGGTGCTCCGCCGCCGCGCCCTGGTTCCACCAGCTCTCCGCCCAGGCCAGGGTTTGCTCACCGCAGCGCAGCCACACCTGGCGGCGGAGTAGCGGCGCCTTGAGTTCCGTCACTTCCGCGGGGGCTTCAGCGCCGGGATTGGCGTCCGCGGTCATGGCAATCACCTCCACTTCCACTGGCAGCCCGGTGAGGGATTGCAGATGCCGGGTGGGGCTGCCATCGCCGAGCAGCAGCAAGCGCCAGGGGCCGGTCAGGTCCCGGCCGCTCTGGGCGTTGGTCACATCGGCATAGGACGCCTGCCACAGCGGCCGCGGCGACGGCCATAGCGGCCCTGGCGGCGTGGGGGTAGCGCCCATGGCGATGGTTCCAGCTCAGAAGCCACTGCTGATGCTGATGCGTCGGGTGACCCCAGCGCGTTCGATCACCGCCGAATCCCCGGAGGCGGATTGCAGGCGCCAGCCGCTGCTGCCGATGCCTTCGCCCACCAGGGCATTGGTGGAGCTGCCCCCCACCTGGAAGATGGCCGACCCGGGTTTGCCGGGAATCTGTACCACCCCCAGCAAGTCCGGCAGGCTGCTCCCACCGGCGGCACTGCTGCTGCTGATGGCTGGCGGAGCTGAGGCATTGAGGGTGCCGCTCACGGGCACCCTCAGGGGTGGCACGCCACCTGGGGACTCCCCAGCGGGCAGTTGGCCGAGCTCCTCGATCAAGGGCTCACCGGGCGGTGGCGGTGGTGGTAGGTCGGGCTGCGCGTTGTTGGTGGTGGCTGCGGTGGCGGCGGGGGCTGGGCTGGCAAGCCCCCGGATGCCCTCCAGTAGCCGCAGGGTCCGCTCCTGGCGCAGATCCAGGTTGGCCTGGGTCCAGCCGCGCCAGAGGGCAAAGGAGGTGCCACCGGTGAGCAGCAGGATCGAGCCGGCGGCGGCCAGCAGCAGCGTGGGCTGATTTGCCTGGCTGCCGCGGGCTGCCGCCGGGGGGCGCTCGTCGCGGATTTCAACCTCGATGGCGTCGGCGGGAGCGGCCTGGGCCGGCACGCCCAGGGTGTTGGCGAACACCCGGTCCATCACCTGTTCGGCCTTCAACTCCCAGAGCGCGCGTGATGGGCTGGGCGAGCGGCCGGAGGTCACGAGCTGCGTGTGGGTCTTGAGAAACGGTGTGGGCGCACCCTATCGCTCGCCTGCTGTGTTGACGAGCGGTTGCTGGCGGCGCGCCTCCAGCTCCAGCCACAGCATCAAGGCGGTGATATCGGCGGGGCTGACCCCGGGGATGCGGGAGGCCTGGCCCAGGCTGTGGGGCTGTACGGCTGCCAGCTTCTCGCGGGCCTCCTTGGAGAGGGTGCCGATGGCCGCGTAGGGGATGCCTGAGGGGATGGGGCGGTGCTCCTGCTTTTTCACCTGGTTGATCTGCTGCTGCTGGCGGGCCAGGTAGCCGCTGTATTTGATGTCGATCTCAGCCCCCTCGCGCACGTCCTGGGGGAGCTGGGCATCGGCCAGTCCGTGCTGCACCAGGTCGGTGCTGTGGAACCCGGGGCGGCGCAGCAGGTCGGCCAGGGTGATAGAGCCCTTGATGGGGGCGCTGGTGGCGGCCGCCACCGCTGGAGCCGCAGGGTCGCTGCCCTTGAGGCGCACCGTTTCGAGCCTGTGCTTTTCGGCCTCGATCGCCTCTTGTTTGCGGGTGTAGAGCTCCCAGCGGCGGTCATCGATCAGGCCCAGGTCGCGGCCCTGGGGGGTGAGGCGCCGGTCGGCGTTGTCGCCACGCAGAACCAGCCGGTATTCACTGCGGCTGGTGAGCACCCGGTAGGGCTCGCGTAGATCCTTGGTGATCAGGTCGTCGATCATCGTGCCGATGTAGCTGCCCTCCCGCGGGAAGTGCACAGGCTCTTGACCGCGCACCTGCCGGGCGGCGTTGAGGCCGGCCACCAGCCCCTGGGCGGCGGCCTCCTCGTAGCCTGTCGTGCCGTTGAGCTGGCCGGCGCTGAACAGGCCTTGCACCCGTTTGGTTTCCAGCGAGGGCTTGAGCTGGGTGGCGGGCAGATAGTCGTAGTCCACGGCGTAGGCGGGCCGCAGCATCACGCACTGCTCCAGCCCCGGCAGGGTGCGCAGCAGCTCCAGTTGCAGCCGTTCCGGCAGGCCGGTGGAGAAGCCCTGGATATAGAGCTCGGGAGTGTCCCTGCCCTCCGGCTCCAGGAAGATCTGGTGGCTATCCTTATCAGCGAAGCGCACGATCTTGTCTTCGATCGAGGGGCAATAGCGGGGGCCCTTGCTGTCGATGAAACCGCCGTAGATCGGTGTGAGGTGAAGGTTGTCGCGAATTAATTGGTGGGTGGCCGCCGTGGTGCGGGTGATATGGCAGCTCATCTGCGCATCGCTCACCCAGGCCGCCGGATCAAAGGAGAAGAAGCGATCGGCGGCATCGCTGGGCTGCTCCTCCAGCTGGTCGAGGGCCACACTGCGCCGGTCCACCCGGGCGGGAGTGCCGGTTTTGAGGCGGCCCATGCTGAACCCCAGGGCCTCGAGAGCCTCGGTGAGTCCCTCGGCGGGCTGCTCGCCGGCGCGGCCGGCCGGCATCGACTGGTTGCCCACCCAGATCTGGCCCCCTAGGAAGGTGCCCGTGGTGAGAATCACGGCCGGCGCGGCGTAGACGCTGCCGAAATAGGTGCGCACGCCGGTGATCCGTCCGCCGCCGTCCGCCGCACCGTCCACCTCCAGCCCCGTCACCATGGCTTCACGCATGGCCAGGTTGGGGCTGTGCTGCAGCAGCTGCAGCATCTGGCGGGCGTACTGGCGCTTGTCGGTTTGCGCGCGCAGGGCCCACACGGCCGGGCCGCGGCTGGCGTTGAGCACCCGCTTCTGCAGGGCCGTGGCATCGGCTAGGCGGCCAATCACGCCGCCGAGGGCATCCACTTCATGCACCAGCTGGCTCTTGGCCGGCCCGCCCACGGCTGGGTTGCAGGGCTGCCAGGCGATGCGATCGAGGTTGAGGGAAAACAGGGCGGTGTGTAGCCCCAGCCGCGCCGCAGTGATGGCGGCCTCGCAGCCGGCATGTCCGCCCCCCACCACGATCACATCGAAGGATTCGGTGGGGGGAGCGGTGAAGGCCATGGGTTCAATGTATGGCCCAGCCCCCGGAGTGTGCTGGTGGCAAGGCCTGATCAGAGCCCGCCCGGGGCTGCCAGGTTGCGGAAGCGGGTGTACTGGGGTTCAAACAGCAGTTTCACGGTGCCCACGGGGCCGTTGCGGTGCTTGGTGAGGATCACCTCGGTGATGCCCCGGTCCGGGGTGTCGGGGTTGTAGTACTCATCGCGGTAGATCATCAGCACCAGGTCGGCGTCCTGCTCGATCGAGCCGGATTCCCGCAGGTCTGAGAGCATCGGACGCTTGTTGGTGCGGGCCTCCACGCCACGGCTGAGCTGGGAGAGGGCCACCACCGGCACGTTCAGCTCGCGGGCCATCTGCTTGAGGCCCCGGGTGATGCGGGAGAGCTCCTGCACCCGGTTGTCGGAGCCGGATCCCTCCATCAGCTGCAGGTAGTCGATCACGATCAGGCCCAGTTCCTTGCCGCTTTCGGCCATCAGCCGCCGGCACAACGAGCGCATCTCCAGCACGCCTGAATTGGGCTTGTCGTCGATGTAGATGGGCATCTGGCCCAGGGTGCTGATGCCCTGGCCCAGCAGGGGCCACTCCTCCGGGTTGAGCCGGCCCGTGCGCAGGCGGCCGCTCTCGATGCCCACCTCCATGGCCAACAGGCGGTAGGTGAGCTGCTCCTTGCTCATCTCCAGGCTGAACACGCACACCGGCAGGTTGTGCAGCTGGGCCACGTTCTTGGCCAGGTTCAGGGTGATGGCGGTTTTGCCCATGGCGGGGCGGCCGGCCACGATGATCAGGTCGCTGCGCTGCAGGCCCTGGGTCATGGCGTCCAGGTCGTAGAAGTTCACCGGGATGCCGGCCACCGCCGTGCCCAGGGAGCGGCTCTCGATCTCGTTGAAGGTGGCGGTGAGGATCTCCGCGGTGGGGGTGAGGCCAGTGCTGGGTTTTTCCTGGCTGATGGCGAAGATCTTGGCCTCGGCCTCATCGAGCACCTGCTCCATGGGCTTGCTCTGATCGAAGCCCAGCTGGATCACTTCGTTGCCGGAGCGAATGAGCTGGCGGCGCAGGAATTTGTCCATCACCAGGCGGGCCACCTGGTCGATGGAGGCGGTGGAGAGGGTGCGCTCCACCAGTTCCACCAGGCGGCCGCTGCCGCCCACCTTCTCCAGGGCGCCGGTATCCGCCAGCCAGGCGGTCATGGCGGTGAGGTCGGTGGGTTTGCCCTGGCTGTGCAGCATCAGGGCGGTGCGGTAAATCTCCCGGTGGGCGCTGAGATAAAAGGCCTCCGGCTGAAGCACATCGGCCACGCGGCCGATGGCATCCGGGTCGAGCAGGATGCCGCCCAGCACGGCCTCTTCGGCCTCCAGGTTCTGGGGCGGCACCGAATCGGGCAGGGCCTCGAAGTTCGCCTCCTCCCGCTGGCGGCCCCGGTTACCCAGGCGCCCCCGGCTTTCATCTGAATTGGCCAGGGGAATGCTCACCATGGTGGGCTGGGCTGCTCGGGCTGAGGAGGGATCCAACAAAACGCCGCCAGACCCGACGGGCCTGACGGCATGGGGTTTGTCATTCTGGGGCGACCAGGCAGGTGCTCAAGCCCCCAGGGATCAGCTGGGGGAGTGGGCTGACGCTGAGGTCGGGTGCGCTCAGTGGCTCACCACTTCCAGGTTGATCTCGGCAGTGACTTCCGAGTGCAGCTTCACCTGCACCTTGTAATTGCCGGTACGGTGAATTTCGGGAACGATGATGTCGCGGCGATCCACTTCCTTCTTGGTGGCGGATTCGATGGCTTCGGCCACATCGCCGTTGGTCACGGTGCCGAACAGCACGTCATCGCCGCCGGTCTGCTTCTTCACCGTGAAGCGGCCAATGGTGTCCAGGGCGGTGCGGAAGGCCACGGCCTCAGCCTTGAGGGCAGCCTGGCGCTCGGCCTCCTTGGCGCGGCGGTGCTCCACCTGACGCATCACGGCGGGAGTCACCGCAACGGCCTTGCCCTGGGGCAGAAGGAAGTTGCGGGCGTAGCCAGGGGCCACATCCACCAGATCGCCGTCCTTGCCCAGGCTGAGGACGTCCTCGCTGAGGACCACGGAAACGCGCTTAGCCATGGGAGTTCGGTAAAACGATCAACGTCTTGAGCGATGGATCAGCCTACGCCACGGCTTGCAGCCTGTGCTAGCAGGGCTTCTGGCAGCCGCACCCTGGTGGCGAGGCCCAGGCGCTGCATCAGGCGGATGTGCATCCAGGTGAGGTCCGGCTCGCGGCGGCCCCAGCCGTGGCGTGCGGAGTGGGGGTAGGCGTGGTGGGTGTTGTGCCAGCCCTCGCCGAAGGTGAGAGCGGCCACCCAGGGGTTGTTGCGGGAGCCGTCACCGCTGTCGTGCAGTACATAGCCCCAGCGGTGGGTGGCGGAATTCACCAGCCAGGTCACGTGGTACACGAGCACCAGGCGCAGGGGGATCCCCCACAGCACTAGGGCCCAGCCGCCGGCACCCGTGATGGTCCCGATCCAGAACAGCAGGCCGGCCAGGGGCAGTTGCAGGGCCAGGAACCACTTGTTCAGCCAGCAGTAGTAGGGGTCTGCGGCCAGGTCGCCGCTGAGGCGGGGGATGGCCGCCGTGGCGGGCACCTTCTCGAGCATCCAACCCATGTGGCTCCACCAGAAGCCGCGGTGGCTGTTGTGGTGATCCGCATTCGTATCGGAAAACTTGTGGTGGTGGCGGTGCAGGCCCACCCAGTCGATCGGGCCCTGCTGGCAGCTGAGGGCGCCGCAGGTGGCAAAGAAGCGCTCCAGCCAGCGTGGCAGTTGGAAGGCGCGGTGGCTCAGCAGCCGGTGATACCCGATGGTCACGCCGAGGCAGGCGGTGACCCAGTAGAGGATCAGCAGGCTGGCCGCGGCCGGCACGCTCCAGAACCGGGGCAGCAGAGCCACCAGGGCAAGGGCGTGAACGGCGGCCATGAAGGCCACAATTCCCCAGTCGCGGCCTTGGGGCATAACAGGAAGCACCGCGCCGGGTTGGCTGCGATGCAGGGCCCTGGCCCTGGCGGGGGCGGTGATCGAGGCCGTCATGGGCCTGCTCCATCGGTTTCCGATAAAATGGTAGCAGTACGGATCCGTATCAAGTGCAATATCGCGATGAACTCGCAGCGGGTCGCGATGCGTTCGGGCACCTGATCAGGGTTTGGCACGAGCGCAACGGCTGGAGTCAGCGGGTGCTGCCGGCCCTGGCCGAGCGGCTGGAGCTGGGCCGGGTGCACAACTCCCAGCTCTCCAACCTGCGCAACCGCAAGCTGGCCTCCCCGGGGCCCGAGCTGTTTGTGGCGTTGGGGCGCATCAATCAGATGTTGGCGCAGGAGGGTGGTGCCCAGGGGCCCTCGCCCCAGCTCACTGGCCAGTTGGCCGATCAGCCTGAGCTGCTCTCAGCCCTGCAGGCCTCCGCCTTACCCCTGCTGGCGGATAACGGCCAGCCGCTGGGGCCAGCCCAGCTGTTTGAGATTTTCGTGGGCTTGCGCGAGCCCCCCAGCGCCTTCGACCTGCGCATTGCCGAGGCTGAGGCCGCGGGCTTGAGTGCCGCCCTGGCGGAGTTGTTCACGGCGGGGCGGCCTTGGCGCAGCTGCCGAGACCGGCTGCTGGAGGCCTATCCCGCCGAGAAACGCCAGCGCCGCGAGCGGTTTGCTGAGGTGATGGCGGGCCAGCGCGATTACACAGCTGCTGAGCTGGACGGGGAACTGGCGGATCTTCGGCGCACCCTGGCGGTGCTGGGGGCCGCCGATGAACAGGGTCTCAGCGCCGACCAGTTCCTGGAGTTGCTGCGCCAAAAAGCCCGGCAGCATCCGCGGCCGGGCGGCGGTGGTGATCGCGATGATCTGGGGGAGGCGATCCGGCGAGAATTAGGCCGTCAGCCCGGATAACGGGCTTCGCGAATGCGCTTGGCCCAGCCAAGGCTGCGCAGCAGCTTGATGTGCTGCCAGGTGATATCGAACTCGAACCAGCGCAGGCCGTGGCGGGCGCTGGAGGGGTGGGCGTGGTGGTTGTTGTGCCAGCCCTCGCCGAAGCTCAGGATCGCCACCCACCAGCAGTTGCGGGAGAGATCCGGGCAGTCGAAATTGCGATAGCCGAAGGCGTGGGTGGCGGAATTCACCAGCCAGGTCACGTGATACACGAGCACCAGGCGCAGGGGAATCGCCCAGAGCACCAGGCCTAGGCCGCCGCCATGCACCTGGGCGGCGTTGCCGTACCAGTACAGACCCAAGCCGAGGGGAAGCTGCAGCAGCAGGAACCAGCGGTCCAGCCAGCGATAGAGAGGGTCTTGGAGCATGTCGCCGGAGAAGCGATGCAGCTCCTTGAGGGCGGGGATCTCGTGCAGCATCCACTCGCTGTGGGCCCACCACAGCCCGCGGGCGGCGTCGTGGTGGTCGTTCGGCTGGTCGGAGAACTTGTGGTGATGGCGGTGCAGGCCCACCCACTCGATCGGACCGCTCTGGCAAGCCAGGGTGCCCATCAGCACCAGCAGGCGTTCCACCCACTTGGGCGCCACGAAACTGCGGTGTGACACCAGCCGATGCAGGCCGAGGGTGACTCCCAGCACCGTCATCCAATAGAGCAGCGCCAGGGCGGCCACGGCCTGCCAGCTCCAGAACTGCGGCAGCAGGGCGAACACGGCCCCCACATGCATCACCAGCATGAAGCCAGTGGTGCCGAGCTTCATCTTCCGCTGGCTGGCGGGCAGGGGCGCTCGGGGCACCACCAGGGCGGCGCGCATGCGCGCTTCCTGGGCGGCCGTCAGCCCTGCGCTGCTGCCTTCTGTGGCGCCGTCGTTGCCCGTTGCCGGACGGTTGGTGCGGGCTGCCGAAGCGGCATCTGGTGCAACGACCAAAGTGATCTCCTGAAGGATGCGCAGGCTCTGGTTCGCTGGGGTGTCCCCTGGGGGGACTGCGCACCACTGGCCTGGGATGCCGGCTGTAGCCAAGACATCAATCGAAAAAATCTAGCCGCGGGATCCCCCTCCCCCGCGAGTCAGCATGCGAAGGCGCCACCGCTTGCCATGAGCCTTCCCACCAGCGCCTGGGCTGCCGACCAGGTGGCCGCCGCCAGCGCCCGCATTGCTCCCCTGGCGGCGGAGCGAACCGCCGGGGTGAAACCCCGCCTGGATCGCGTGCTCCAGGCCTTCGCGGCGGAGCGGCTGGGGGTTCATCACTTCGCCTCGGTGAGTGGTTACGGCCACGGCGATCTGGGGCGTGAGGTGCTCGATCGGGTGTTCGCGCGGGTGCTCCAGGCGGAGGCCGCCGCTGTGCGCCTGCAATTTGTGAGTGGCACCCACGCCATTGCCTCTGCGTTATTCGGGGTGCTGCGCCCCGGTGATCGCCTCCTGGCCCTCAGCGGTCGCCCCTACGACACTCTGGAAGAGGTGATCGGCATCCGCGGCAGCGGTCAGGGCTCCCTCGCCGAGTTCGGCATCGTCTACGACGAGCTGGATCTGCTGGCCGACGGCAGCGTGGATGAGGCCGGCATCGCGGCAGCCCTGGCCGTGCCGACCCGGATGGTGCTGATCCAGCGCAGCTGCGGCTACAGCTGGCGGCCGTCGCTCACCGTGGAGCAGATCGGCCGGTTGGCGGAGCGGGTGAAGGCCCTCCAGCCCCACTGCCTGGTGTTCGTGGACAACTGCTACGGCGAGCTGGTGGAGTTGCAGGAGCCCACGGCGGTGGGTGTCGATCTAATGGCCGGTTCCCTGATCAAGAACCTGGGAGGCACCATTGCGCCCACCGGCGGCTATGTGGCGGGCTGCCGTGAGCTGGTGGAGCAGGCCTGTTGCCGGCTCACCGCTCCTGGGATCGGCAGTGAGGGGGGTACCGGTTTTGATCTGCACCGGCTCCTATTCCAGGGCCTGTTCCTGGCCCCCCAGATGATCACGGAAGCGCTGCTCTGCGCCGAGCTCACCGCAGCAGTGTTCGACGGTCTGGGGTTTGCCGTGAACCCTCTGGTGGGTGGCATACGCAGTGACGTGATTCAGGCGGTGCGCTTCGGTGCCCCCGAGCCCCTCAAGGCGGTGTGCCGCGCTTTCCAGGCCTGTTCCCCGGTGGGCTCTTACCTCGATCCGATCCCCGCGCCCATGCCGGGCTATGCGAGCGACTTGGTGATGGCCGGCGGCACCTTCATCGATGGCAGCACCAGCGAGTTCTCCGCTGATGCCCCCCTGCGCGACCCCTACGTGCTCTATGCCCAGGGCGGCACCCATCGCGCCCACGCGGAGCTGGCCCTGCAGCGGGCCCTGGTGGCCTTGGCGGAAGCGGGGCTGCTGCCGGTAGGCCCCGCCTCCTGAGTGTTGGCGCCGCCTCCGGAGTTCTGTACAGGCTGTACAGGTTTTAGGAGGGCGCTCGGACGTCTTCCTGTTCCAGCGGTTCTGTTGGCCTTGGAGGCCCCAGGTCCGACAAACTGGGGGCACCTTGCATTCGGCCTCGCCGATGGCGCTCAGCTACCCCGACGACTGCCGCTACGCCGACAGCCATGAATATGCGCGGCACGATGGTGAGCTGGTGCGCGTGGGCATCAGTGCCTTCGCGGTGGATCAACTGGGCGACATCGTGTTCGTGGAGCTGCCGGAAGTGGGCAGCACCCTCACCCAGGGGGCCGGCTTCGGTTCGGTGGAGTCGGTGAAAGCGGTGGAGGATGTGATCGCCCCCATCAGCGGCACGGTGGAAGCCCGCAATGAAGCGGTGCTGGCCAGCCCCGAAGAGTTGCAGAACGACCCCTATGGCGAGGGTTGGCTGTTGTTGGTGCGACCCAGCGATCCCGGCCAGGTGGACGCCCTGATGGATGCCGCCACCTACAGCGCCAAGGTCGACGGCCACTGAGGGGAGCCTGGATTCAAACCCCAAACTCGCCCCGATCCAGCGAGGCCCTCTTCCTAGGATCCGGCCACGCTTGAAACAGGCCTGTGTCCGCAACGGTGCCGCTGGATGGATTCCTGATGCGGCACATCGGCCCCTCCCCTGGGGAGCAGGCCCGCATGTTGCAGGATCTAGGGGCGCCCGACCTCAATCAGTTTCTGGCGGAGGTGGTGCCGGCTGGGATCCTGTTGGACGCCGCCACGGCTACGGCGGGCCTGCCGGAGGGCTGCAGTGAGGCCCAGGCCCTGGCTGAGCTCCAGCAGATCGCCAGTGCCAACCAGGTGCGCCGCAGCCTGATCGGGCTCGGCTACTACGGCACCGTGACGCCGGCGTTGCTGCAGCGCCATGTGTTCGAGAACCCGGCCTGGTACACGGCCTACACCCCCTATCAGGCCGAGATCGCCCAGGGGCGCCTGGAGGCGTTGCTCAATTTCCAGACCCTGATCAGCGAGCTCACCGGCCTGCCGATCGCCAACGCCTCGCTGCTGGATGAGGCCACGGCCGCCGCCGAGGCCATGAGCCTCAGCTTTGGGGCCTGCCGCGATGGCGAGGCCCACCGCTTTCTGGTGGATGCGGATGTGTTCCCCCAAACCTGGGCGGTGCTGCAAACCCGGGCGGAGCCCCTGGGCATTGCGCTGGAGCGGGTGGATCCCAGTGCCCTGCTCGCCCAGGTGGAGGCGGGTGGCCAACCCTTTGCGGGCTGCTTTGGCCTGCTGCTGCAATTGCCTGGGGCCAGCGGTCGCCTCTGGAATCCCGCAGCGTTGATCGCCGCCGCCCAGGCGGCCGGTGCCCTGGTGACAGCGGCGGTGGATCCCCTGGCCCAGGTGTTGATGGCGCCGGTGGGGGCCCTGGGGGTGGACATCGCCGTGGGCAGCACCCAGCGCTTCGGCATCCCCATGGGGTGCGGCGGACCCCATGCCGCCTTTTTTGCCACCACCGAGGCCCACAAGCGCCAGATTCCCGGCCGCCTCGTGGGGCAGTCCGTGGATGTGGAGGGCCAACCAGCCCTGCGGCTGGCTCTGCAGACCCGCGAACAGCACATCCGCCGCGACAAGGCCACCAGCAACATCTGCACGGCCCAGGTGCTGCTGGCCGTGATGGCGGGGTTCTACGCCGTGCACCACGGCCCGGAGGGCCTGGCGGCCATCGCCCGGCGCCTGCTGCGCCTGCGCTCCGCCTTGGCCCTGGGCCTGGAGGCCCTGGGCCTGCCCCCACGCCCTGAGCCGGGGCTCGACACCCTCAGCCTCGATTTGGCTCCAGCCCAGCGGGACTCTCTGCTGGAGCGCGCGGAGGCGGCCGGGTTCAACCTGCGCCGTGCTCCCGCCGGCTGCGGCATCAGCCTCGATGAGCTCACGGATGGGCCGGAACTGGATCGCCTGCTGTCTTCCCTGGCGGAGCCGGGGCAGCCCGTGCCCGCTGCGGCCGAGCTGCTGGCACGGGTGGATCAGGCGCCGCTGGCGGAGCAGGGCTGGGCCGGCGCTGGCATCCCCCTGCGCGATGGCCCCTGGCTCACCCAGGAGGTGTTCCACCGCTACCGCAGTGAAACCGAATTGCTGCGCTACATCCAGCGGCTCGTGTCGCGGGACTTCTCCCTGGTGCACGGGATGATCCCCCTCGGCAGCTGCACCATGAAGCTGAATGCCGCCGCTGAGCTGCTGCCGGTGAGCTGGCCGGCCTTTGCGGGCCTGCACCCCTTCGCGCCCGAGGCCCAGACCGCCGGTTATCGCCGTCTGCTGAACGACCTCGAGCAGTGGCTCGCGGCGATCACCGGGTTTGCCGGGGTGTCCCTGCAGCCCAATGCCGGCTCTCAGGGCGAATATGCCGGCCTGCTGGTGATCCGTGCCTTCCACCGCAGCCGCGGCGAAGAGCACCGCCAGGTGTGCCTGATTCCCACTAGTGCCCATGGCACCAACCCGGCCAGCGCCGTAATGGCGGGCCTCACGGTGGTGCCCGTGGCCTGTGATGCCCAGGGCAACATCGACCGTGCCGATCTGGCGGCTAAGGCGGAGGCCCATGCCGATCAGCTGGCGGCCTTAATGGTCACCTACCCCTCCACCCACGGGGTGTTCGAGGCCGGCATCGAGGAGATCTGTGCCCTGGTGCACCGCCACGGCGGCCAGGTGTACCTCGATGGCGCCAACCTCAACGCCCAGGTGGGTCTGTGCCAACCCGGCCGCTACGGGGCCGATGTGTGCCACCTCAACCTGCACAAGACCTTCTGCATCCCCCACGGCGGCGGTGGTCCGGGGGTGGGCCCCATCGCTGTGGCGGAACACCTGGTGCCCTTTCTGCCCGGCCATCCGTTGGCCCCTGGCAGCGGAGCCCAGGCGATCGGCCCGGTGAGTGCAGCCCCCTGGGGGAGTGCCTCGATCCTGCCGATCAGCTGGATGTACATCCGCATGATGGGCGGAACCGGCTTACGCCAGGCCAGTGCCGTGGCCTTGCTGGCCGCTAACTGGATCGCCGAGCGGCTGGAGCCCCATTTTCCTGTGTTGTATCGCGGTGCCGGCGGCCGCGTGGCCCACGAGTGCATCCTCGATCTGCGGCCGCTCAAGCGCAGCTGTGGCCTGGAGGTGGACGATCTGGCCAAGCGCCTGATGGACTATGGCTTCCATGCCCCCACCGTGAGCTGGCCCGTGGCGGGCACGGTGATGGTGGAGCCCACCGAGAGTGAGGCGTTGGCGGAGCTGGAGCGTTTCTGCGACGCCATGGTGGCCATCCGGGCGGAGGCGGCCGCGATCGAATCCGGCCGCAGTGACCCCCTCGACAACCCGCTCAAGCGTGCCCCGCACACCCTGGCGTCCCTCACGGCCGACGACTGGTCGCGCGGCTACAGCCGCCAGCAGGCGGCATTCCCCGCCGGCCCGCAGCAGCAGGCCCAGAAGGTGTGGCCCGCCGTGGCCCGGATCGACAACGCCTTTGGCGATCGCCATCTGGTGTGCACCTGCCCATCGGTGCAGGAGTTGGCCGGTGTCACGGTGGCCTGAGCCGGCTAGATTCCGCTGCGAAAGGGAAATTTTCGAATTTCTTTCTGCCGTTGCCCTTGCTTTTCCCCCAGGATCTGCTGCAACTGCAGGCATCGCCGCGCCTCTGGGGCTCCATGAACGACGACAACGCTCCATCCGCGGCTCTCTTCCCCATCTCATCGCCCAGCGGTGATGTGAAGCTTCCGGCGATCGCCGGTTCCCTGCCCCACTCCTCCGCCAGCGGTCAGACCCTGCGGGTGGAGGGCACCAACGTGGTGCGCGTTCCCTTTGGCGTGCGTCAGCCCCGCCGCAGCCGTCCGGCTCGCCCGGAGCGTTGGGCCACCGTGGTGCTGCCCTTCCACTTGGGCGGTTCCACGCCTCCGCCCCCTCAGGCGGCCTGATTCAGGCGCCAGTCCACCAGGGCTTTCACATCGTCGATGGAGCTGGCCGGTGCCCTGAAGGGCAGTTGCTCCATCGGGCTGCGTTCGGGCCGTACCAGCCAGGAGAGGTCGCTCTGGGGGATCAGCACAAAGCCCCGGTAGCGCACTACCCAACGTTGTGTGTTCAGGGCCGTTGTCATGGGTGAGCGTTAGATCGAAGCAGCTGCATTTCAGCTTCTGATTAGGGTTGTGCCGTCGAATTCGGTTTTTCTTTAGGTCGCTTGCAATGCGCTGTAAGTGTCACCGGAAGGGCCGGTCGAGATCCCCTGTTGGAACAGGGAGTCTGCCGCTTCCGTTGAGGCGTCCAATGTTGTTTTGTCGGTCGTGCTGGATACAGCGCTCGGTGCGCAGCTGTGTATCTCTGAGTTAGTAATTGGCTCCGCTGCGGCGCTGATGCACGGCGGTGGTGGCGCTGGTATCCAGGAGGGCGCCGCTGCTGGCCTCGGCATAGATCAGCCAGTGGTCGCCGCATTCCATGCGCTGCTTCACGCGGCAGTCGAGCCAGGCCAGGGCCTGCGGCAGTACCGGTTGCCCTGCCGGGCTGGCCTCGAGCTCCAGCCCGGCAAACCGGTCGGCGCCGGGGGCGAAGGGCTGCAGGAACTGTTTCATCGGCCCGGTTTCCCGGCCTGCCGCCAACACGTTGAGGGCAAATCCATCGCCCACATGCAGCAGCGCCTCCACGGCCCTGTCCTTGGCTACGGCCACCGTGATGCCCGGAGGGCTGAAGCTGGCCTGGCTCACCCAGCTGGCCACCATGGCGCCGCTCAGGCGCGCGGTTCCCTCGCCCTTCACGGTGGTGAGCACGCACAGGGAACCCACCACCCGGCCCAGGGCCAGGACGGCTGGATTGCTGCGGCTCTCGCTCAGGCCGCCGCCGGCGCTGGCGCGGCGCTGGGCCTTGCGCTGCTCGTTCAGCAGGCTGCGTCCGAGGGCCGTGCCTGTTTCCTCGCAGGTTTTGATGGTGGCGGCATCAGGGCTGAATTTCACCTTGATGGGCTCAAAGGCGAAGCGGAATCCGCCATCCCGCAACTTGCTTTCGAGCAGGTCGAGGGCTTCCCCGCTCCATCCGAAGCTGCCAAATACCCCCACGGGTTTGGAGCGGTCGCCCTCGGCCAGCAGGGTGCCGAGGGCCGACACGATCGGCGTGGGGGCATGGCCCCCCAGGGTGGGGGATCCGATCAGCACGGCATCGCACTGGCGGATCGCCTCCAGCAGCTTCTCGGCGGGGGTGAATTCGCAGTTGATGCTCTCCACCCGCACACCGGTGCGCGCCACCCCCTGGGCCAGGGCATCGGCGATGGCGGCCGTGTTGCCGTAGGCGCTTGCAAACAGCAGGGCCACCGACAGCTTGGACCGCTCCTGGGTGGCGCCCCAGCGGCGATAGTCCACCAGCAGGCTGCGCCAGCTCTCGGCGATGGCCGGTCCATGGCCAGGAGCAATGGTGCGGATGGGGAGTTCGTCCACCCGGTTCAGCACCGCCTCCACCTGGCGCACCATCGGTGCCATCAGACAGTCGTAGAAATAGCGGCGGTCTTCCTCGGTGCTGCTGCGGTTGGCCTCGGCGAAGGCCTCCGTGCACAGGTGAGCGGCGAAGAATTTGCCACTCATTAACAGGCCCGTCTTCTGCTCAAAGGCAATCAGTCCGCCGGGCCAGCGGGGGGTTGGCGTGGGAATCAGGGTGATGGCATAGCCGTCCGCGATGGGGCGGCTGGCCTCCTGCTTCACCACGTCAATGCTCGGCAGGGGCGGAATCGCCTCCTCGCTGGTGGCCGATCCGGGGGGTGTGGGCCTTCGTTGGTTCCACAACTCCGTGAGCAGCTTGGCCCCGGCGTTGGAGGCCACCAGCATCAGGTTCGGCCACTGGATCGCCAGGCGCCGCAGCAGGCTCACCCGGTTTGGGTTCACGTGACCCACCACCACCTTCAGGGACGCCTCGGCGGGCACCAACCCGGCCAACTGTTCCAGGAACGGTGCGGCGAAGGATTCTCCCGGTGGATGCACTAACACCGGAGGCACCGGCTGGCTAGCTGCGGTGGTGCCGGCGCTGAACAGAAAGCTGTTGGCACTCGTACCCCGTTCGAGGCCATACTCCACCTCGAAGCGGAGCCGATTGGGACTGAGCCCCCGCAGGCAGAACAGGCCGGGCTCGATGGCCAGCTGAATCACCCGGCGGCTGGCTGCGGCTGGGCTGGTGGTGTCGAGGGCCATCAGTAGTGGTTGCCCACTTTGCGGTGGTGTACGGCGGTGGAGGCTTCCATGTCGGAGACGTTGCCCTGTTCCACTTCGGCGTAAATGATCCAGTGGTCGGGCCCCTCCATCCGCTGGGACACACGGCAGCCCAGGTAGGCGAGGGCATCCCCCAGCACCGGCCCACCGGCGGCGACGCCCTCCAGGGTGTTGATGCCGGCGAAGCGGTTGGCGCCGGGGGGGAAGCGCTTGAGGAAATGGCGCAGGAGCTGTTGGTGGTTGTCTTCCCGCAGGATGTTGAGCACGAAGCGGTCGCCCACCTGCATCAGGGCCTCGATGGCCCGGTCCTTGGCCACGGCCACGGTGAGTCCTGGGGGATCGAAGCTGGCCTGGCTCACCCAGCTCGCCACCATGGCGGAGGCACGTTCATCCTGCCGGGCTGTCACCACGTAGAGCCCGCCACTGAGGCGGCCCAGCGCCTTGTCGAGGTCGCCATCCAGCGCCTTCATCGCCGCGATCGTCTTCTCCCGCGTGAGCAGTTGGCCCAAGTCGGTGCCCGCCTCCTCGCAGCGCTGGTAGTCGTTGCCGTCGGGCACCTGGCGAACGCGCAGCGGCTCGAAGGCTTCCTTCTGGCCGAGGCTGCGCAGCTGGGTGGCCACGGTGTCGATGGGTTCGTCGTTGCCGCCGTAGGCGTCGTAGGTGGCCACCCATTGCTTGGGCTGCAGGGCCGCCAGCAGCGTGCCGATCGAACTCTGCAGCTCGGCATCGGCGTTGGCGGGCCAGGTGGGCACCACCACAGCGCTGGCCTCGCCGATCAGGGCACTGAGCTCCTGGGCATCGGTGGCCCGCAGGTCCACCAGCTGCACCTGGGCTTCGGCCTTGCCGATGCCACGGGCGATGGCCTGGCTGAGGCGATCGCAGAAGCCGTACTGGCTCACGTAGCAAACGGCCGCATAGGCCTCGCCCTTGCTGCGGCCGGTGCTCCAGTCGCGGTAGTCGGAGAGCCACAGGCCCAGGTGTTCCCGCAGCAGCGGCCCATGGCCTACGGCCACCGTGTGGATGGCAGGCAGGGCATCCATGCGCTTCATGGCCTGCAGCACGCTGCGGGCGTTGGGGCCCATCAGGCAGTCGTAATAGAAGCGGAAATCCGGCGCGATGGCGCCTGGATCTACATCGAACACCTCATCGGAGCAGTAATGCAGGCCGAAGGCATCGCAGGTGTAGAGGATGCCGGTGCCGTGGTCGTAGGAAAAGATCGTGTCAGGCCAGTGCAGATTCGGAGCACTGAGGAACTCGAAGCGGTGCTGCACCCCGCTCTCGGGGTTGGTGCCCAGATCCAGTACCTCGCCACTTTTCACAGCCCGACTCTTGAACGGCCGGTGCACCTGGCTCTCCAGGAACTGGATGGCCACCTTGGAGCCCACGATCTCGATCTCGGGGTGGAGATCGATCAGGTGGCCGATCAGTCCCGAGTGATCCGGCTCGGTGTGGCTCACGATCAGGTGATCGATCGCCCTGGGATCGATCTGCTCCTGCAGCAGGGGCAGCCAGGTGCCCTCAAACTTGAGATGGCTGGTGTCGATCAGGGCGGTGCGCTCACCCCGCACCAGAAAACTGTTGTAGGTGGTGCCGTTGCGCAGGCCGAACTCGATGTCGAAGCGGCTGCGGTCCCAGTCGAGCGAGCGGATCGTGGTGGTGTCGGGGCCAATGGCCTCGCACTGGAGGCTCAGCCGTGGGGTCGTGGCGGTTGCAGCGGCGGCCATGGATCCCCCTGGATGCTCACGAACTTTAGGAAAAAGCCCCGGCCGTCAGGCCGGGGCAGGGTCCCGTGGTCTCGATTGGCGTGATCTGGAGTTCGCTGATGGCGCTGGCTCAGTCCTCCACCGTCACGTTCACACTGGTCATGGTCTGGGCTTTGGGGGCCTGAACCGTGAGCAGTCCGTCGCGGTAGCGAGCCTCGATGCCCTCGCGAGCAATGCCGGAGGGGAAGCGGAAGCTGCGGCTCCAGGTTCCGTAGCGGAACTCGCTCAGCAGGGGGCCGGGGGTATCGGCTTCGTTGCTGGATTGGCGTACAGCGCTGATCACCAGGGTGCGGTCGGTGGCTTTCACCTCGATGGAGTCTTTGGCAACGCCTGGCAACTCCAGAGTGATGGCAAAGCCCGTGTCGGTTTCGCGCACTTCAGCGGCGGGAATGCGCTCGGCCTGTTGCACTTGTTGCTCGAGGCGCTCGAACAGATCGAAGGGGGATTGGCGCAGGGTGAGCATGGTGATGGCTCCGAATGTTGCGGGTGCGGGGTGTTCACCCGCCACGCCAATGTGCCCGCGTCTCAGCATCGCCAGAAGGGCAAGAACCGCCCCTTTCAGTACGGCGCTCACCCCTCAGGTTCGGCTGCCCCCACACCTGTGTGGTGCCAGCCGAACCATCGCCTCATAGCCACCACCAATCGCTGAAGGCAGCCGCCTGGCCGCAGGGTTCCTGGGCCTGGTTCCAGAGGGTCCAGAGACGGGCCCCCCGAATCACGAACCGGCGCCCATCACGGTTGATGCGGATGCCGCAGTAGCCGCTGATGGCGTGCTGCTCCTTGGCGCTCCTCAGCATCTGGGCGCGGCTGGAGCGCTCCGCTGGTTCCGCCGTGAGCCGCGAGGGCATGCCCACCTGCTCGGCCCAGGGCCGGCGCCACAGGGCCAGGGCGGCCCCGTTGGCATAGGTGAGGCGGGGGCCCGGGTCGCCACTGGGATCCGCGCCGTCATGGGCGAGCACCACCGTGTCGGCGGCAAACAGCGCCTGGCCCCGTTGCTCCAGGCTCGTGTCGGCGCCCAGACCGGCGAGCAGCGGCCGGCCGAAGCCCCGCTGATGGGAGTGGAGAATGCGGGCCGCCAGCTCCAGGGCCTCGGCGCTCAACCAGGGGGCGCTCACGCTGCTCAGGATCCGCTGCTGCTGCCGGCCTCGTCGCGCCCGGAGCCGGCGGCCATGGCTGTGGCCATGGCCTGGCTGCTGAAGCCGGCGCCCTGGCCCTTCAGCCGCTCGAGGAAGTGCTGGTTGGCGGTGGGGAACCGACCATCTTCGGCGAGGGGCAGCGGCCCGGCCTCATCGAGGCCGGTATCGCCCTCCATGGCCGGGGTGATCACCACGAGCCCCGCATCGAGGGCAGCGTCGTAGCGCCACCAGCGGCTCGGATCCTTGATTGCTGCAGGGGTTGGCTGCAGGGAGCCATCGCCGCCCGGCTGCGGCAGCCCGGCGGCTGGAGTGCCCTCCTTTTGGGCCTTGGCTTTGGCTTCCCTGGCCTTCTTGGCCAGGAGCTCGCGGCGCTGGATGGCTAGGTCGGCCAGCAGCTGGTTGCGGGTGCGGCCCCGCATTTGGAACAGCACGAAGGGGTCTTCGCTGAAGCGCTCGCCCATCAGGTAGTACACGGCGCTCACGTGCTTGCAGGGGTTCACCTTGTCCGGACAGGTGCATTCGCTGCGCACCTCCTGCAACTTGAAGGGGAACAGGCGCTTGCCACTGGCGGCGAAGGCCCGTTCGATGTCCTGCGGCATCACACCGGCCAGCAGCTGGGCCGACCAGCGGGCCTTCTGCCCGAGGGCCTCGAGCACATAGCCCCAGTCCTCGTCGTTGAGCACGTCGAGCCAGAGCTTCACCTTGTAGGGCTCTTCCCCGGTGCCCTGCACCCGCGCATGCACGCGGCGCCCCTCGAAGCGGATTGAGAGCACGTTGCCCTCACGGGCATAGGCCCAGGCGCGCTCCAGCCGTTTCTTGAAGCGGTAGCCGTTGATCAGCTCCATCCACTGCTCCACCCACCAGGGCTGCTGGCCCAGGCCCTGGTCGCCCAGTTGGGTGGTGATGCTGTTGGGGGTGGAGTTCATGGGAAGAGTTTGCCGGCGCGCTGGATGTGGTCCCGCAGGCCCTCGTGGCGGAGGGACTCCCAGTGGGTCACATCAAACAGGTAGGGGGTGGGGAGTGCATCGAGGGCCTCGCGCAGCTCGGCGCCGCAGTCGTCGGGGGCGCTAAAGGCCAGGTCAATGTCGGAGCCGCGCCAGTGGCTCCCCAGGGCGCGGGAGCCATAGAGCTTCACCCACTGGATCTGGGGGAAGCGTTGCAGGCAGCCCTGGATCTCGGCCACGGTGTTCTCGGGCAGGCCGTGGCTGCTGGCGGGCGAGGGGGTCATGGCTTGGCCTCCTGGCGGACGCGTTCCTGCAGGCTGTTGTGCAGCCCTTGCAATTCTGGCCAGTAGCGCTCGCAGATCAGCGCGGCGGCCTGCTGAGCGCGGGCTTGGTCGTAGGTGTGTGCCATCAGATTGCGCTGCTCGAGCATGTCGATCCAGAGCTGGCCGTTCTCCAGCAGCCCGGTGGCAAAGGCTTGCTTGAGCACCTCCCGCGGCAGCTTCACATCGAGGCCGTTCCAGGCCAGTAGATCCTTAAGGGTTTTCCAGCTGAGCTCAAAGCTGAACTCGTAGGCCTTGATCAGGGCGATCACGATCAGCTCGTCGTCTGGCTTGGCGTCGTGGGCTGTGATGGCCGCCTGGAGCTGCTTGAGAGCCCGCTGCAGGTTCTCGAAGCGCTGGAGCCAGCGGAGGTCGGCACTCATTCGTCCGTGAGGGCCACCAGTTCCTTGAGCTGGCCCATCTCGAGGCCACCGAGCCAATCTTCGCCGGAGCCCACGATCTCTTCGGCCAGTTTCGACTTCTCTTTGATCATGCGGTCGATCCGCTCCTCCACCGAGCCGCTGGTGATGAACTTGTGCACCAGCACGCGGTTCTGCTGGCCGATGCGATAAGCACGGTCGGTGGCCTGGTTTTCAACGGCCGGGTTCCACCAGCGGTCGATGTGGAACACGTGGCTCGCCCGGGTGAGGTTGAGGCCCACGCCGCCTGCCTTGAGCGACAGCAGGAACAGCTGCGGGCCGCGGGGATCGTCCTGGAAGCGATCCACCATGGCCTGGCGCTCCACCTTGCTGGTGTTGCCATAGAGGAATGGCACGTCCTGGCGCCACTTGCGCTCCAGGTGGGCCTTGAGCAGGTGGCCCCACTCGGCGAACTGGGTGAACAGCAGGGCCCGATCCCCGGCTTCGATCACCTCCTCGAGGATTTCCTCCAGCCGCTGCACCTTGGCGCTGCGGGCGGCGAAGCTGCTGGCGGCCTCGCCCTGGGCCGCGGCTTCGGGGTCCTCCTTGAGGGCCAGAGCGGGGTGGTTGCAGATCTGCTTGAGCTTGGTCAGCAGGGCCAGTACCTGGCCGTGTTTCTGGCCCAGGGGCGCCCGGGCGATGGCATCGAGGCTCTGCTCAACGGTGGTGTTGTAGAGCTTCTTCTGCTCAGGGGCGAGGCCCACCCATTCGCTCAGTTCCACCTTTTCGGGCAGGTCGGAAATGATCGACTTGTCGGTTTTCAGGCGCCGCAGGATGAAGGGGCCTACACGGCCCTTGAGGTCCCGCAGGGACGACATGTCGCCGTAGCGCTCGATCGGCAGGCGGTAGCGCTGGCGGAAGAAGGGTTCGTCGCCCAGCACCTTGGGGTTGAGGAAATCCATCAACGCCCACAGCTCGCTGACGCGGTTCTCCACCGGCGTGCCGGTGAGGGCGATCCGAAAACGACTGCCCCCCTTGCCACCCCGGCCCGGGCGCCCCAGATCCCGCGCCGCCATCGATTGTTTGGCGTTGTGGTTCTTGATGGCCTGGGCCTCGTCGATCACCACGCCCTGCCAGTCCACGCTTTCCAGCAGCTCGCTATCCCGCTGCAGCAGGCCATAGGTGGTGAGCACCAGATCCACCCCCTTGAGGGCTTTCTTCAGGGCCGCATCGGTGTTGGGCCGGCGGGGACCGTAGTGCTCGCGCACCTCCAGATCGGGGGTGAAGGCGGCGGCTTCCCGCTTCCAGTTGGTAAGCACCGAGGTGGGTGCCACCAGCAGCACGGGGCGCTTGAGCTCCTCCTCGGCCTTGAGGTGCTGGATGAAGGCCAGCAATTGGATCGTTTTGCCCAGGCCCATGTCGTCGGCCAGGCAGGCGCCCTGGTCGAAGCGGTGCAGGAAGGCCAGCCAGCCAAGGCCGCGTTCCTGATACGGCCGCAGCTGGCCGGCGAAGCCAGGCGGTGCCGGCAGGGGGTCGGGCGCCTTCTGCTGGTGGTATTGCTCCAGCACCGCCTGCAGCCGTGGGCCGGAGTTGAAGGCGTGCACAGGCAGGCGCTGCAGGGTTTCCCCCTCGTTGCCGGTGATGCGCAGGGCGTCGTCGAGGTGGAAGGGGGGCTCAGCGGCGCAGAACTTCTCAGCGTTCTTGAGGTCGAGGGGCCGCAGTTCGATCCACACGCCCTTGTGTTGCACCAGCGGGCTGCGTTTCGCCGACAGCCGCTCGAGGTCCTTAAGGGTGAGGGTGACGCCGCCGATCATGAAGTCCCAGCGCCACTCCAGGCTTTCGCCCAAGGTGAACCCGCGGGACTTCTCCGGCAGTTCGGCCGTGATGGCCAGGCCGAGGCGGGAGGCCAGCCCCCCCGAGAGGCTGGAGGGCAGCACCACGCCCACACCCACGTCGCGCAGTTTGGCGGCGGCGGTGCGCACCAACACGAAGGCCTCAGCCGGCGTGAGTTGCATCGCTTCGGGGGTGGCCGCATCCAGGCCCCGCTCGATCGGCTCGAAGGCCAGCAGCGCCCGGCCCATGCCTTCCAGCAGCAGTGCCCCCGGCTGCTCCAAGCTCAGTTCGCCCAGGGCCAGGGGCTTGTCGCCAGCCGCCCACACCAGCCCCGCGGCCACCCGCAGGCTTGGATCGGCTTCCGCCTGCAGTCCGAAGCGCAGGTCCCAGAGTTCCTCGCCCTCGGGCGGTGTGAACAGCTCGAGGCAGGCCCGGGCTGGAGCCACCTTGCCCGCCACGGCCTCGCGCCAGTGGTGGCTGGCGATGCCGAGGCGCTCGCTGTCCTCCTCATCGAGCTCGAGCTTGCCGTCGTGGTTGGCCAGCCCCGCTTCCCAGGCGGCCAGCAGGGGATCGAGGCCCTCGCCACCGGGCGCGAACGCCGTCCGCAGCTGGCCATCCACCAGTTTCTCCACCAAGCTGGCCACGAACAGGCGGTTCGAGCGGGGTCGTCCGCAGGCCAGGTGGGAGTCGGTGCTGGCGGCGGCCACCACCTGGGGCATCTGCCCGGCGAGATCTTCCAGGCGGCGCCGATCGTCCTCGCGGTTGAGCAGCGGCCGCCAGGTGGCCTTGCCCTCGCCCGCATCCGGCAGCCAGCGCCCGCGGGCGATCAGGCTCAGGCACCAGCGCTGCAGGTGTGCCCACCAGCGCAGATCGTCGGCCAGGCCTGCCTCGGCGAAGCCGGAGAGGGGCAGCAAAGTGAGCCACTCGGCGGCCGGGCCCGGCTTGAGCAGCCAGCCCTCCACCTGCCAGGGCCACCAGCTGATCTCCTTGGGCAGGGGTTCACCGGCCTGCATCGGCAGCCCGCTCCAGGCGGCGCTGTGGCTGGTTTTTGTGCCCTTGGCCCCTTGCTGACGGCTGGGCAGGGTGAGGGTGGCGCTGGCCTGGCGCAGGTCTTCCGACCAGAAGTTGTTGTCGTCCAGCCAGGTGGCCAGCTCGTCGAGGTCGAGGCCGAGGGGGTGGAGGGGTGCTTCAGCACCGGGCTGCACCGGTTCGGCCACCCGCCAGGTGTCCGCCCAGATCAGCAGGCCCGCGGAGGGGGCCTTGCCTTTGGCGAAGCTTCCCGCCGGGACAGCGGGCAGCCAGGTGGCGTGCAGCAGGCTCATGGGGGCGTGGGAGGTCGCCTGGGCGCAACGGTCGCTGGAGTGGCCTTCAGGTTCGGAGCGCTGGCAGCACCCGGGTCGCGAAGGCTCGCGTTCCGTGCAACAGCAGGGCGGCGCCGATCAACGGCAGCCATGCACGGATTAATCCCATCATCACAGTTGGCCCGACCATGGCCAAGGCCTGGGGGATCGGCTCGTCAGCCGGCCAGGACACAACCGCCGGCAATCCCAGGCTGTGGATGCCGCATACGGCCCCCACCAGGCCGGCCTGCAGATGGCTGTCGTCCGGGTCCACCCGTTGCAGGTGGAAGGCCAGCAGGCCATAGAAGAACCCGCAGCCTCCGGCCCGCAGGGCCGCTCCCAGCCCGAGGGGAAGCCCGAGGGCCAGGGCGGCCAGGCCGGCCCCGAGGGCCCAGGCAATCGAGCGCAGCCGCAGCTGCTGGCGTGTTGGCGCGCTCAAGGTCTGCGGCAAGCCGGGTCCTGTGCTGGGCGATCATGCCCTGTTCAGGGTTGTTTTGCAGAGTCATGGCCGGCGCCGCCCCTCGCACTGGTTGCCCCCGAAGCGGTGCTGAGATCCGGGCGGCCTTCCTCGCCTTCTTTGAGCAGCGGGGCCACAAACCCATGGCCAGCGCCTCGCTGATCCCGGACGACCCCACGGTGCTGCTCACCATCGCCGGCATGCTGCCGTTCAAGCCGGTGTTTCTGGGTCAGCAGGAGCGGCCGGCGCCGCGGGCTACCAGCAGCCAGAAGTGCATCCGCACCAACGACATCGAGAACGTGGGTCGCACGGCGCGGCATCACACGTTCTTCGAGATGCTCGGCAACTTCTCGTTTGGCGACTACTTCAAGGAGCAGGCGATCCAGTGGGCCTGGGAGTTGAGCACCGAGGTGTTCGGGCTCTCGCCGGCGAACCTGGTGGTGAGCGTGTTCCGCGAAGACAACGAGGCCGAGACCATCTGGCGTGAGGTGGTGGGTGTGAATCCCAAGCGCATCATCCGCATGGATGAGGCCGACAACTTCTGGGCCTCAGGTCCCACCGGCCCCTGCGGCCCCTGCTCGGAGATCTACTACGACTTCAAGCCCGAACTCGGCGACGACGGTATCGATCTGGAGGACGACAGTCGTTTCATCGAGTTCTACAACCTGGTGTTCATGCAGTACAACCGCGACGCGGAGGGCAACCTCACGCCGCTGGCCAACCGCAACATCGACACCGGCATGGGCCTTGAGCGCATGGCTCAGATCCTGCAGGAGGTGCCCAACAATTATGAAACGGATCTGATCTACCCGCTGATTGAAACGGCGGCGGGCCTGGCCAGGGTTGATTACCCCGCCCTCGACGACAAGGGCAAGACGAGCCTCAAGGTGATCGGCGACCACAGCCGTGCCATCATCCAGCTGATCTGCGATGGTGTGACGGCCTCAAACCTCGGCCGCGGCTACATCCTGCGTCGGCTCTTACGCAGAGTGGTCCGTCATGGACGTCTCCTCGGTATCGATAAGCCGTTCCTGACGGCGATGGGTGAGGCGTCGATTGCCTTGATGCAATCGGCCTACCCGCAGCTGTTGGAACGCCGCGAGGTGATCCTGGCCGAGCTCGCCCGCGAGGAGGCCCGTTTCCTGGAAACCCTGGAGCGGGGCGAGAAGCTGCTGGCGGAGGTGCTGGCGGCCAAGCCCAGCCAGATCTCCGGTGCCCAGGCCTTCGAGCTCTACGACACCTACGGCTTCCCCTTGGAACTCACCGAGGAGATCGCCGAAGAGCATGGCCTCAAGGTGGATCTGGCCGACTTTGAGGCGGCCATGGAGGCCCAGCGCCAGCGGGCCAAGGCCGCGGCGGTGAGCCTCGACCTCACCCTGCAGGAGGCCATTGATCAGGTGGCGGCCGCCGCCGAGGCCACCGCCTTCAAGGGCTACGAGCAGCTGGAACACCCCAGTTGTGTGCTGGCCCTGGTGGTGAACGGTGAACCGGCCGAGCGGGCGGTTGCTGGCGATGCGGTGCAACTGGTGCTCGACACCACGCCCTTCTATGGCGAGGGCGGCGGCCAGGTGGGCGATCGGGGCGTGCTTTGCGGCCAGGGTGCCGATGGAGCCGGGCTGATCGTGGCGATCGAGGCGGTGTCGCGCAACCGCAGCGTGTTTGTGCACACCGGCCGGGTGGAGCGCGGCAGCCTGGCCATCGGGGATCTCGTGAATGCCCAGGTGGATCGCGCCTGTCGGCGTCGCGCCCAGGCGAACCACACGGCCACCCACCTGCTGCAGGCGGCGCTCAAGCAGGTGGTGGATCCGGGCATCGGCCAGGCCGGTTCCCTGGTGGATTTCGACCGCCTCCGCTTCGACTTCCACTGCCCCCGGGCCGTGAAGCCGGCTGAGCTGGAGCAGATCGAGGCCCTGATCAACGGCTGGATTGCCGATGCCCACACCCTCGAGGTGCAGGAGATGGCGATCGAGCAGGCCAAGGCCGCCGGCGCCGTGGCGATGTTCGGGGAGAAGTACGCCGACGTGGTGCGGGTGGTGGATGTGCCCGGCGTGTCGATGGAGCTCTGCGGCGGCACCCACGTGGCCAACACCGCCGAGATCGGCCTGTTCAAGATCGTGGCGGAATCCGGGGTGGCCGCCGGGATCCGCCGCATTGAGGCGGTGGCCGGCCCGGCGGTGCTGGCCTACCTCAACGAGCGCGATGCTGTGGTGAAGCAACTGGGCGACCGCTTCAAGGCCCAGCCTGCGGAGATCGTGGAGCGCGTTGCGGCGCTGCAGGAGGAGCTCAAGGCCACCGGTAAGGCCCTGGCGGCGGCCCGTGAGGAGCTGGCCCTGGCCAAGTCTGCGGCGCTGGCCGGCCAGGCCGAAGCGCTGGGGGTTTTCCAGTTGCTGGTTGCCCGCCTCGATGGCGTGGAGGGTGGCGGCCTGCAGAGCGCCGCCCAGGGCCTGGCCGATCAGCTCGGCGAGGGCGCGGCTGTGGTGCTCGGCGGCCTGCCCGATCCCGCTGATCTGGGCAAGGTGATCCTAGTGGCGGCCTTTGGCAAGGCCGTGATCGCCGAGGGGCAGCAGGCGGGCAAGTTCATCGGTGGTGTGGCCAAGCGCTGCGGTGGCGGTGGTGGTGGCCGGCCCAACCTGGCCCAGGCGGGTGGGCGCGATGGCGCGGCCCTCGCGGGGGCCCTGGATGCCGCCCGGCAGGAGCTGGCGGCGGCTCTGGGCCCAGCCAGCTGCTGAACCGCTTCCCGTGGCTGGCGCCGGCGAACGGCGTGGGAACCCTTCAGGTATCCCTTGTTCCAGGAGCTGCGCCATGGCCAGCACCTTTGAAATTCAGGCCCGTCAGCGCTGGACCTTCCAATTGGTGCTGCTGGGCAGTCGGCTGCAGCTGGAAGGCTGGTGTGACGACGTTCGTTGCACCGCCTGGGTGCATCCCCAGGAGGCCCCGCGGGATGTGGCCCATGCCCTGATGGAGCATCCCAGCTGTTGCCTGTGAGGCCCTTAGCCCTGCAGGTAGGTGGTCTGCCGCAGGCTGGTTTCCAGGTGATCCATCAGGCGGCGGGCATCGCTGATCTTGAGGTCGCCGCGTTGGATCGCGGTTTCGCTGGCAACCCGCAGCCGTTCCAGTAACAGCTCGGGGTTGTGCTCCATCGCCTCCAGCACCTGGGCGTTGGTGTTGCCCCGCACCACGTGATCCACCTGGTAGCCGCCCCCTGCCGCCAGGCGGATGTGAACGGCATTGGTGCTGCCGAACAGGTTGTGCAGGTTGCCCATCACTTCCTGGTAGGCGCCCCCCAGAAACATGCCGATCAGGTAGGGCTCGCCGTCCCGCACGTCGTGGAGTTCCAGCAGCGGCTTGGCCTGGCCCGCGCCGATGAAGCGCGCCAGTTTGCCGTCCGAATCGCAGGTGAGGTCGGCGAAGTGGCCGAGCCGTTTCGGTTCCTCCTGGAGCCGGTGGATCGGCATCAGGGGGAACAGCTGCTCGATGGCCCAGGTGTCGGGCGCGGAGCGAAACACCGAGAGGTTGGCGTAGTAGGTGCTGGCCAGGGCAGCCCGCAGGGCCTTGAGGTCGTCCGGTACCGGGCCGCTGGAGGGGAGCCGATCCACGATCGCCTCCGCACAGGCCCAGGTGAGCTGTTCGGCCATGGCCCGCTGCGGCAGGCCCAAGTAGCCGAGGCGGAAGGCGGAGAGGGCATCCTCCTTGAATTTGATCGCGTCGTTCCAGGCTTCCTGCAGGCGCTCCAGGCTGGCCTCCTGGTGGGCGTCATTCGCCGTGATGCCGGCCAACGTCTCCCGCAGGTTGCGAACGGTGAGCGGCTCGTCTTGCGTGGGCGTTGGAATGGCTCCCGGAACGCCACCGGTGCCGAGCACATCGAACACCAGCACGGAGAAGTGGCTGGCGATGGCACGGCCGCTCTCGCTCACCAGTGTGGGCACCGCCACGCCGTGGGGTTCGCAGCACTCCCGCACGGTGGCCACCACGTCGTTGGCGTAGTTCTGCAGGGAGTAGTTGGTGGAGGCGGCGGTGGCGGTGCGGCTGCCGTCGTAGTCGATCCCCAGGCCGCCACCCACATCCAGGTAGCCCATGGGGGCGCCCAGCTTGGTGAGCTCCACGTAGATCTGGCCCGCCTCCTGCAGGGCGTCCTTGAGTACGGCGATGTCGTTGATCTGGCTGCCCACGTGGAAGTGCAGCAGCCGCAGATCCGCCAGCAGGCCTGCCTCGCGCAGGGCCTCCACCGTGGCCAGCACATCGGGGATGGCCAGGCCGAATTTGGCCTTCTCGCCCACGGAGCTGCCCCAGCGGCCGGTGCTGCGGCTCGACAACTTGGCGCGGATGCCGATGAAGGGCGCCGCCCCCAGCTCGCGGCTGGCGCGGATGATGCGCTCCACCTCATCCGGTTGTTCGATCACCACCACCGGTTGGCGCCCCAGGCGGCGGGCCAGGATGGCCGTCTCGATGTAGCGCTGATCCTTGTAGCCGTTGCAAATCAGCAGCGCCTCGGGGTCGTCGATCAGCGAGAGGGCGATCAACAGCTCGGCCTTGCTGCCGGCCTCCAGGCCGAAGTGCCAGCGCTTGCCGCTGGCCACCAGCTCCTCCACCACGTGGCGCTGTTGGTTGCACTTCACCGGGAACACGCCCTGATAGCGGCCGCCGTAGCCGTACTGGGCGATGGCGCGGCCGAAGGCAGCGTGCAGTCGCTCCAGCCGGTCTTCGAGGATGTCGTCGAAGCGGATCAGCAGCGGCAGGCCGAGGTTGCGGCCCTGCAGACCCTGCACCAGCTCCACCAGATCCAGCGAGCCACCCCGCTCCCCCTGGGGCTGCACCAGCACGTGGCCGCGGGCGTTCACCGAGAAATAGGGATCGCCCCAGCGATCGAGCCCATAGAGGGCGGCGCTGTCGGCGGTTGTCCAGCGCTGCTGCTGGCCTGCGATGGCGGTTGGAGAGGTCACCACAGGCTTTGCAGATGGGGGTAAGCCCTGATTTTGGAGTCTGCTGTCACCAGGGCGATGTTCAGGTCACGGGCCTGGGCCACCAGAAAGCGATCGGCGGGGTCGGGAGGGAACGCCCCTGGCAGTCGGGTGGCGGCCACCGCTACAGCGGGATTCAGCGGGAGCAGCCGCAGCGCGGGGATCGCTCCCAGCAGTGTGAGCCAGCGTTCACAGTCGATGGTCAGGCCCAGCCGGCCCCGCTGCACCAGCATCGCCACCTCCCAGCAGCTGATCGCCGACACCAGCCGCTCCTGGCCTGGGCCTTCGATCGTGGCCAGGGCTGTTTCAGACAGCTTGTGGTGATCGCCATTCACCCACCAAATCAACACGTGGGTGTCGAGCAAGATCACGCCAGAGCCTCCCAGTCAGCCTCAGCCACGGGGTCCAGGGGCTGGTCGTAGTGGAGCACCGAGCCCCGAAGCTGCTCCAGAGGGTCCATGGCGCCCGCCTCTACGGGGCGATAGGGCCGAACCTCGAGGGCGGGTCGACCGTGATCGGTGATCACCACAGGTTCGCCACTGGCTTCGATCTCCCGAAACAGGGCCAGGGCCTGCGCTTTGAACTGCGACTTGGACACCTGGCGGGGAGCGGCGGTCATGGCTCTCGGCTGTGACCCTGGTCATCTGACGCTAGTCAGATGTGGCGGTGCTTGCCAACCGGCAGGGCGGCCGCAGACGATGGGCCGGATCTATTGGTTGGTTGATCCATGGCCGCTGAACGCAGCTTCGTTGCCATCAAGCCCGATGGCGTTCAGCGCGGTCTGGTGGGTGAGATCCTTGGCCGCTTCGAGCGCAAGGGCTTCAAGTTGGTGGGCCTGAAGCAACTCACCCCCAGCCGCGAGCTGGCCGAGGCCCACTACGGCGTGCACCGCGAGCGCCCCTTCTTCGCCGGCCTGGTGGACTTCATCACCTCCGGCCCGGTGGTGGCGATGGTGTGGGAAGGCGATGGTGTGATCGCCAGTGCCCGCAAGCTGATCGGTGCCACCAAGCCCCTGGAGGCTGAGCCCGGCACCATCCGCGGCGACCTCGCCGTGAACATTGGCCGCAACGTGATCCACGGCTCCGATGCTCCTGAAACCGCCGAGTTCGAAATCGGCCTCTGGTTCCAGCCCTCTGAACTGAGCGACTGGACCCCCTCCGACCAGGGCTGGCGCGTCGAGGGCTGATCGGCCCGGGGCCTGTGATCAGCAGCTGAAGCGATCCCAGCGGAAGGGCTCCAGCAGCGCCCGCTGCTCCGCTGAACCGCCGTCGCTGCTGAGGCAGGCCCCCAGTAAGTCTGCAGTGATCGCCGCGAGCAACACGCCATTGCGGTGGTGCCCCGTGGCCAGCCATAGACCCTGCACTGGGCTCTTTCCAAGCAGGGGCCCCTCGTCAGGCGTGCAGGGGCGGAAGCCCCACCAACGCTCCATCGGCGGCCATTGGCTGGCCTGGGGCAACAGCGATCCAATCCCCGCCTCCAGCTGCCGCTGGCCGAAGGGGGTGAGGCCCTCGGTGAAGCCTGCCTCCCTCTCGCTGGTGGCACCCACCACCAACAGTCCATCTTCCCGGGGTACGAGATACGTGCCTGGTCCGAAGATCACGCGCTTCAGGGCTTCGCGAGGGCCTTGTAGGGAGAGCATCTGCCCTTTCACGGGGAACACAGGCAGCTGTGGCAGCAGCTGGGCGCTCCAGGCGCCACTGCAGAGCACCGCGGTGCTCGCCTGCACGGTCTGGACCGTTGCGGCGGCATCGCGTACCCGTACCCCCGCGAGTTGATCACCCTCCTGTAGGAGCTCCAGCACGTCCACGCCTTCCTGAAAGCGCACCCCGAGCTCCACGCAGGCCCGCTCCAAAGCGCGCATCAACTGGCGGCGGTTGTCGATCTGGCCGTCTTGGCGGAAGAGCAGCCCTGCTTGCCAGCCCGGGCCGATGCCGGGCAGTTCCCGTTCCAACCCCTGCCGATCCAGGGCTTCCCCCCAGGCGGCGGTGGGATAGACGTCCCGTTCAGCTGCCGTGGCGAAGGGCACCACGATGCCGCAGGGACGTAAGCCGCAGCTGAGGCCGCTGTCGGCTTCGATCCGGGTCACCCACCCAGGGATGCGCTCCAGGCTCAGCTGGCCCAGCTCCAGCAGTGCGCCGCTGAGGCCTTCTGCGTGAGGCGCGAGCATGCCAGCGGCCACGAAGCCGGCGGCCTCGCTGCGGCGCCGGCTGAGCACCTCCACCGCGCGGCCACTCCGAGCCAGTTGATGGGCAACGGCCAGGCCCATCAGGCCGCCGCCGAGGATGAGAATCGCGTCGCTGTGCGTCAACTGTGGTGCTGGATGCAGCGTCATCTCAGAGGCCTGGACGCCAGGAGCGCAGATTGTGGCGGACCACCAGTTGGCGACTCGCAAACACAAAAGTCCAGCTCACCACCATCGCCGCCAGCACGGGCCATTGAAGGGTCTCAAAGCGATCGGCGATCAGCAGCCCCACGATCAGCACCAGCGCTCCCAGCACGGCGATCTCTTCATAGGGTTCGCCTTGAAAGGTGCGCGGTTCACGGCCCGTCACCACATCGAGCAGCATCCCGCCGCCGGCACAGGTGAGTGCAGCACAGATGGCCATCCACCACCAGTTCAGATCGGCTTCCAGGGCGACCTGCGCACCGATGATGGTGAAGGTGGCTAGGCCGATGCTGTCGAACACTCCCAGAACCTTGTTAAAGCCTTCGCTGTCGGCGGCTCCCTGGCTCAGCAGAACTGCCAGAATCGATCCAGCCACCACCAACAGGTAGGTGCTGTCCTTGAAGATGAACGGCGGTGAACGCAGGCCTCCGATCAGGAGATCACGCAGCGTGCCACCACCCACCGCCGGTAGCAACGTGAGGATGAAGCAGCCCCAGAGGTCATAACGACGCTGCAGGGCTCGTAGGAACCCTGAGAGGCCGAATGCGGTCGTTCCGACCAGATCGAGGCCATAGAACCAGGGCGAGTTCACCAACGCAGAGAAGGACTGGCGGCCGGCCGGTCCCAGTGGTCCACGCTGCGGTCCATCAAGCCGGGCGGCACGCCAGATCTTCAGGCTCCAGGCGCCCTCCGCCGCCCTGGCGATCGCGGCAGGTTCACCGCTGCCTTGACCCACGATTTCCACACTGCGCGCGAAGGTCGCCGGATCGAGCAGCCCGAAGCCCTTGTTCAGATCCATCAACTGCATGATCTCCTTGAGCATGGCTTCTTGGTGCTGGCCGTCGCTGCGCTCCATGTAGCGCTCGGTGATGGCCACGGCTTCATCGGGGTGACGCGCTGCATAGCGCCACCCCTGGGCCAGGCTTCGCAGCAATCGCACCAGTCGATCGCGCGACACCGGGTCGTCGATGTCTGCGGCTCGCACGTAGAGCCCGTCTTCGAGAAACCCGCTGTTTTCGCGCGCCAATCGCACGCTGAAGAGCTCCGATTTGAGGGCACCTGCCCTCAGGATCGTTTGAAATTCGTTGTAGCTCATGGCGGTGGCGCAATCGACCCGGCCGTCGAGCAGGTCTTGCGCTGCCGGCCGTTGCCGAATCAGTTGCACGGCGTTCAAGGTCAGGCCATGGGCCCGCAGCCAGTGGCCCACGTCAAATTGATCGCCCAGAAACCAGGTGCCAATCCGTTTGCCGCGCAGGTCAGCCGGTTGTCTGACGCCAGAATCCGCACGGCACACCAGCATCGTGCCCGGGCGTTGAAGCAGCTGGGCCACGTTGACCAGATCGGCACCCTGCCGGCGTTTGTCGAGGGCGTCGGATGTCCAGCCCATGGCCACTCCGCTTGTCCGTCGATCAGTCGCTGCAGGCCATTCACGGAAGGCCCGCCAGGCTGCAGCGTTACGGACAGCCCCTCGCCTTCGAACAGCTTGAGATCCTGGGCCACGTAGAACCCCGCGAACTGGGCTTGGGGTAGCCAGCGCAGTTGCACGCGTAGAGGCTGTAGCTCTGGCTGGGCGAGGGTGGCCGGCAGTCCTGCCATTCCCAGGGCCGCCAACAGCAGTAGCAGGCAGCCCCAGAGGCGCAGATGCCAGCGACGGCTGCCCATGACCGGTCAGTAGGTGTCCAGACAGTAAGGGCCGCTTCCATAGGATCGTCCTACGCATGGAGAACGCATATGGCTGCTGAGGCCGCCTGGGAAGCCGTGATCGGCCTGGAGACCCACGTGCAGCTGGGCACCAACAGCAAGATCTTCACCAGCGCCTCCACCACCTTCGGCGACGACCCCAACACCCACATTGACCCGGTGGTGTGCGGTCTGCCCGGCACCCTGCCGGTGCTGAACCAGAAGGTGCTGGAGTACGCCGTGAAGGCCGCCATGGCCCTCAACCTGAACATTGCTGAGCACAGCAAGTTCGACCGTAAGCAGTATTTCTATCCGGATCTGCCCAAGAACTACCAGATCTCCCAGTACGACGAGCCCATCGCCGAAGAGGGCTGGATCGAGGTGGAGGTGGCGGAGAAGGGCAAGGACACTTACCTCAAGACCATCGGCATCGAGCGCCTGCACATGGAGGAGGACGCCGGCAAGCTCGTGCACGCCGGCAGCGACCGCCTGGCCGGCTCCACCCATTCCCTGGTGGACTACAACCGCGCCGGCGTGGCCCTCGCCGAGATCGTGAGCAAGCCGGATCTGCGCACCGGCCGCGAGGCGGCGGAATATGCCTCGGAGATCCGCAGGATCATGCGCTATCTGGGCGTGAGCGACGGCAACATGCAGGAGGGCTCCCTGCGCTGCGACGTGAACATCTCCGTGCGCCGCGGCCCCGATGCCCCCTTCGGCACGAAGGTGGAAATCAAGAACATGAACTCGTTCTCTGCCATCCAGAAGGCGTGCGATTACGAGATTCAGCGCCAGATCAAGGCCTATGAAGCCGGCGAGCCGGTGGTGCAGGAAACGCGCCTCTGGGATGAGGGCAAGCAGCTCACCAAGAGCATGCGCAGCAAGGAGGGCGCCAGCGACTACCGCTATTTCCCTGATCCTGATCTCGGCCCGATCGAGGTGAGCGCCGAGCAGCGCGAGGGCTGGCGCGCTGAGCTGCCCGAACTGCCGGCGGCCAAGCGCCATCGCTACGCCGAGCAGCTGGGCCTCTCGATCTACGACGCCCGGGTGCTCACCGATGAGCGCCCGATGGCGGAATACTTCGAGGCTGCCGTGGCGGCCGGCGCCGATGCGAAGGGCGTGGCCAACTGGATCACCGGCGACATTGCCGCCCATGTGAACAGCAACCGTCTCCCCTACACCACCTTGCCCTTTCGCCCCGAGCAGCTAGCCGAGATGGTGCAGCTGATTGAGGGCGGTGTGATCAGCGGCAAGATCGCCAAAGAGATCCTGCCGGAGCTGCTCGAGCAGGGTGGTTCCCCCAAGGCGATTGTGGAGGCGCGGGGTCTGGGCATGATCAGCGACCCTTCGGCGATCACGGCGATCGTGGAGCAGCTGCTGGCGGCCCACCCCGAGGAAGTGGAGGCCTTCCGCGGCGGCAAAACCAAGCTGCAGGGCTTCTTCGTGGGGCAGCTGATGAAACAAACCGGCGGCAAGGCCGATCCGAAGCTCGCCAACCAGATCCTCATCCAGAAGCTCAACGGCTGAGCGGTCCTGCGGCCAAGGCCCAGCCACTGGTTGGCTTGCCGAACAGTCGTCCGTGAGGAGGGCTGTTCAACTTGGCTTCGGCGCTGTCTTGGATTGGAGAACCCTCTCCAGTTGTGGCGTCCATGCATTGGGTCCGCCATCGTTGTCGATCACCACATCGACGAGCTGCCGCTTCCGATCAAGCGACCACTGGGCAGCGATTCGGGCTCTGGCATCCGCCGCTGAAAGGCCATCCCGGATGATCAACCGCTCCTGTTGGTGTTGTGGTGAGCAATCCACCAGCCAGGTTTCAGTGCAGAGAGCCTCGAGCCCAGCTTCGAACAGCAGTGGGATCATCAGCACCACCGTGGGTGTCTGCTGCAGCCGGATGAGCTCCTGCTTGAAACGTGCCTGCACGATCGGATGCACCAGCTGCTCCAGCCAGCGGCGCTCGCTGGGATTGCTGAACACAATCCGGCCCAGGGCGGCTCGATCCACGGCGACCCCCTCTGCTGGATGCAAGCCCGCTGCGCGGACCTGCTCGCCGTAGCGCGCCAGCACTGCTCTGGCTCCTGGCGAGCCCGCGGCCAGGGCTTCCCTGGCGAAGACGTCTGCATCCAGGACCGGTAGGCCCTGTTGGCTCAGCCACCGACCCACGCTGCTTTTCCCCGTTGCAATTCCACCGGTGAGGCCGATGCGGCGTTGCGGATGGGATGGTGCCATCGCTTGCTTCACTCCATAGTCTGCTGGGCATTCCAGCGGAGAGGCCATTGGTTCAATCCCAGAGCTGGTGGCTGGACCTCCAGCCTGTGCTCTATGCCACCGGGGTGCAATCCGTCGGTGTTGTGGCGTTGATGGCGCTCTTGTTGGGTGGTGGGTTCGTGCTTGCGGCGGGTCTGTTGCCAGGCATCGGCAGCACGCTGAGCCTGCAGCTCATGACCCTCCTAGTCACGCAGAGTCTGGGCGTCCTGTCCATCATCTTGATCTTCCTGATCCGTTCGGTTACGCCCCTGAGTCTCGCCGTTCACCATCTTCGCCGAGGTGCATCGCCGTGGCTGCGTTGCCGTCCCCAGATGATTGTTTTGGGAGGCACGATCTCCACCTGTGTCTTGTATCTTCAGAGTGTCGCCATCACCCTTCTTGCGGCGATCTTTGTTTCGGATTATCGGCTCGACTTGCTCGAGTTTCAGGTTGTTGCCCAGGCTCTGAATCCTATCGTTGTGCTCAGCGGCATGATTAGGGTTGGACTTTTTTCAGCCCTGTCGATGGTGGCGGTGATCGAGCGCTGGCCCCCTTTGCAAGCAAGCCCCTCTGAGAGCAGCATGGCCGTCGCCAGTGATCTGTTCCGTCTGCTCATCCTCTTGCTTGCTTTCGAGCTCGTTTTCGAGATTGTCCCTTTTTCTGCTCCTTCGTCGTTATGAGTGAGGCTCTCCCTTCAGGAGAACCATCTCCCAGGCTTGGCGCCCTCCTGCGAGGTGGCTTTCGCCATGGCTTGACCCTGCTGTTTTTGGTCAGTGGTCTGGGGGCCCTCTTGGCCTTGGCCATTCAGTTTGGCCGCCAGCAGGGTCTCTTTGAGCCTCAACTCATCATTGAACTCAAGGTGCCGAATGGTCAGGGATTGCGACCTGGCAGCCCTGTTCGCCTGTCAGGTGTCACGGTGGGGGTGATTGAGTCGCTTGCGCTGGGCCCTACTGGGGCTGTTGCCCTCAGGCTGCGTCTGCCTGCCCGTTACAGAGGTCTTGTCAGTCCCAGTAGCGTTGGGCGTATCACCCAGGATTCTCTCCTTGGGGATCGCCTGATCGATCTCACGGCTGCGCCGAGGCCGGCGGCCGGAATCCCCGATACGTTTTCCGTGGGCTACCGCGCCGTGCCCACCATTGAGCAGCTGTTGGTGGGCGTGGAGACCAGCCGCCAGCAGCTGGACCAGGCTCTGGCCTCCTCGAATCGATTGGCTCGTACGGATCTACCGGCTTCCTTGCGCCAGTTGCGGATCACCCTGGCGAAGGGGGCGATGGCCTCCGACACCCTGACGCGTGAGCTGCCCCCGACGGCGGCGGCGGTGCGACGTACCGGCGCTAGTGCTCAAGAAGCCACGCAATTGCTGACCACCAGCCTGGGACAGATCAAGCCTGAGTTGCTCAACACTCTGAAGGAGGTTGAGGACGCGGCTGGGCAAACGCGCGTGTTGCTTGAGGGCCTCAATGGCTTGCTCCGCGTTGCTTCGCCAGCTCCGCCCCGAGAGCCATGATGCCTCCGCAGCAAGATGGAGTGTGGCTGCAATTCCTTGCCGTGCCCCACCCCTGGCACCCCATCCCCGGTGGTATCTCTGCCCCTACGGGCTTTCGTGCTGCCGGTGTCACTGCAGGCCTGAAGGCCTCTGGTAATCCCGATCTCTCCCTGCTCCTGGCTCCGGAGGGGGCCGTGTGTGCCGGCACCTTCACCACCTCGTTGGTGCGGGCCGCCTGTGTGGATCTCTGCGCTGAGCGGCTGGTGGCCAGCGGCGGCAAGGCCCGGGCGGTGCTCACCAATTCGGGCCAGGCCAACGCCTGCACGGGCGATCGGGGCCTGATCGACAGCCTGCGCGCCACCCAGGTTTTGGCCGATCTGATCGGTCTGGCGCCTGAGGGGGTGCTGATTTGCTCCACCGGCGTGATCGGTGTTCCGATTCCCATGGATACCCTCCTGGCGGGTCTTGATCCCCTGGTGGCGGCCCTGGATCCGCAGGGGGGCACTGCGGCGGCGCGAGCGATCCTCACCACCGATCTCGTGGATAAGCAGATCGCCCTGGAGGCGGATCTGGGCGGCCGTCGTGTGCGTATCGGCGGGATGGCCAAGGGGTCGGGAATGATCCACCCCAACATGGCCACCATGCTGGGCTATTTGAGCTGTGATGCCGGCGTGCCGGCCGATGTTTGGCAGCAGATGGTGAAGCGGGCGGTGGATCGCTCGTTTAATGCGATCACGGTGGACGGCGACACCAGCACCAACGACACTTTCCTGGCGTTTGCAGCCGGCGAGCCCTTAAGCCCCGAGCACTTCGACGCGCTGGAGGCCGGCCTGACGGCGGTGTCGCAACATCTGGCCAAGGCGATTGCCCGTGATGGCGAGGGTGCCACCTGCCTGCTGGAGGTGCAGGTGGAGGGGGCTGCCGATAACGCCGCCGCCCGCGCGATCGCGCGCACCATCTGTGGTTCCTCGCTGGTGAAGTGCGCCGTGCACGGCCGCGACCCCAACTGGGGCCGGATCGTGGCGGCGGCGGGCCGCGCCGGTGTGCCGATGGATCCTGAGGTCGTGGCCCTTTGGCTGGGGGAGCACCAGCTGATGGCGGCCGGTCAGCCCCTGGCCTTTGATCGTGCCGCCGCGTCCCTGTACATGCGCCAGCGTGCCGCCGGGGCCTACCTGCAGGACGACACCGTGGAGATCCGCCTGGTGGTGGGCACCGGGGCTGGCGCGGGCCGCGCCTGGGGCTGCGACCTCTCCGATCAGTACGTGCGCATCAACGCCGATTACACGACGTAAGGCCAGAATGAGCCCACCAGGAGCGACCCCGCCATCCATGGCCCAGGCCCGACCCGCCGCTGTGGAGTCCCGCCGCCGTCGAGCGGGGTTGTGGTCCGGGCCTCTGGTGGCAGGTCTCTGTTTTGGTCTGGCCTACGGCATCACCCAGCGATTGTTCGCCTTAAACGTTGCTGATTGGGGGCAATCTGGCCAGGCCTTTGATGTGCAGCCCTTCCCGGGTACCTCCGTGGACAGCCTGAAATTGCGTTTTGGCGTCCCGGACGCCGATCTTCGAGGCGATTTGGAGCGTCACGAGCTTGAGCGCCAGCAGGCTGACCAAGACACGCCCAAGACACAGCAGCCTGCCGGAGCGGATACTCCCGCTGCTGACGACGCACTTGCCCCGGCGCCAATGGAGCTGCCTGAGCCTGTGGATCTTGAGCCGCCGCCGCCCCGGGCTGTGCAGGGTCCCCTGACCGCTCCGCCTGAGCCAGTCCCGCTGGCCCCCGCCGCCGGCCAGCCCTGATCTGCCACAGTTTGGCCATTCCCAATGGCCTGCCATGAGCGCGCCCCAGACCCTGGTTCAGGCCGCCCTCAATCGCCTCACGGCTCGCCTGGGCAGCGGTCTGGCCGATGCGGCGGCCAGCCTGGCTGTGCTGGCCCAGGACGCCCCTGACAAGTTGCGCCAGGAGTGGCAGTTGTTCCTGGAGGAGGTGGAGCAGGAGGCCGAGCGGCTGGAGCAGCCCGAGGTGGAGGTGGCTTCTGCCCCCACCCCCCCCTGGCCAGCGCCGGCTGCCGCTGATCCCCAGGAGCAGATCGACGACTTGCGGGCCCAGGTGGCCCGGGTGGCTCGCCGGCTTGAGGACCGCTCCTGATGCCCGGTTTGCTGCACGGGTTGAGGGGTTTGCGGCGCTCCCTGCGCATCTGGCGCGCGGTGCTGCAGCTGCTGCTTGGCCTCTGGTGGGATGCCGCCAGCTGGACCTACCCCGGGGGCGTCAGCGACGACAGGCGCGCCGCCCGCCAGCGCCGCCGCGCCCGCTGGCTCACCGCTGAGCTGCTGCAGTTGGGCTCGGCCTTCATCAAGTTGGGCCAGTTGCTCTCCGCCCGGCCCGATGTGCTGCCGGCCGGCTATGTGGAGGAACTTACGCACCTGCAGGATCAGGTGCCGTCCTTCCCCTTCAGCACGGTGCAGGCGCTGCTGGAGCAAGAGTTGGGGGAGCGCTGCGCGGAGATCGTGGATCTTGAGGCGGTGCCCCTGGGGGCCGCCAGCCTGGCCCAAGTGCACCGGGCCAGCCTGCGCAGCGGCCGTCAGGTGGTGTTCAAGATCCAGCGCCCCGGGCTGGAACGCCTGTTCCGGCTGGATCTTGAGGTGTTGCAGCAGGTGGCGGCTGTGTTGCAGCGCCACCCCCGTTGGGGTGTGGGCCGCGACTGGGTGTCCATTGCCCAGGAATGCCGGCGGGTGCTGCTGCGGGAGCTCGATTTCCGCGTGGAGGCGGAGCATGCAGCCCGTTTTCGCCAGCAGTTTCTCGACGACCCGGGCATCCGCGTGCCGGCCGTGGTGTGGGAACTCAGCACCCGCCGGGTGCTGTGCCTCGACTATCTGCCCGGCATCAAGATCACCGACCGCCCGGCGCTGATCGAGGCCGGCATCGATCCTTCGGCGGTGGCGGAGAAGGGGGCCGCCAGCTACCTCCAGCAGCTGGTGCGCTTCGGCTTCTTCCATGCCGATCCCCACCCCGGCAATCTCGCGGTGGCGGCCGATGGCGCCCTCATATACTACGACTTCGGGATGATGGGGCAGATCTCCCAGCGACTGCGCAGCCGGCTGGGACGGATGGTGACGGCCGCCGCCGCCCGCGATGCCTCCTCCCTCGTGCGTGAGCTGCAGGCCGCCGGGGTGATTGCTGAGGGCATCGATGTGGGCCCGGTGCGGCGGCTGGTGCGCCTGATGCTCACCGAGGCCCTCACGCCGCCCTTCTCCTCCAACGTGATTGCCAAGTTGTCGGGTGATCTCTACGACCTGGTGTACGGCCAGCCCTTCCGTCTGCCACCCGAGCTGATCTTCGTGATGCGCGCCCTCTCCACCTTTGAGGGGGTGGGCCGCAGCCTCGATCCCGGCTTTAGCCTGGTGGCGATTGCCCGTCCCTACCTCCTGCCCCTGATGACTGCCAGCGGTAACGGGCCCAACGATCTCTTCAACCAGCTGGGCCGTCAGGCCGTGGAAGTGGGTACCCGGGCCCTCGGCTTGCCCCAGCGGCTGGAGGACAGCCTCTCACGCATCGAGCAGGGCGACCTGCAGGTGCAGATCCGTGCTGGGGAAACCGATCGCCTGCTGCGTCGCCTGGCCCTGAGCCAGCAGACAGCCGGTCAGGCCGTGTTGCTGGGGGCCCTAGCGGTGGCGGCTTCCCTGCTGGCGGCCAGTGCACGCCCGGCCCTCACGGCTATCCCCCTGGTGTGCGGGCTGCCGGTGGGGCTGAGTTGGCTCAAGCTGCAGGCGCGCCTGCGCCGCGACAGCCGCCTGGAGAAGCTGCCGGGCGCTGGCGGCTGAGCTCAGGCCTTGCCGCGGGGGCCGCGATCCTCGGCTCCGGCGTACACGGCCTGGCTGCCCAGTTCGTCCTCGATGCGCAGCAGTTGGTTGTACTTGGCCACGCGCTCACTGCGGCTCAGCGACCCGGTCTTGATCTGGCCGGCGCGGGTGGCCACCGCCAGGTCGGCAATGGTGGTGTCTTCGGTTTCACCGGAGCGGTGGCTGATCACGCTGGTGTAGCCGGCGCGGCCAGCCAGATCGATGGCCTGCAGTGTTTCCGTCAGGGAGCCGATCTGGTTCACCTTGATCAGGATCGAGTTGGCCACGCCCAGGTCGAGACCCCGCTGTAGTCGGGCGCTGTTGGTCACAAACAGGTCGTCGCCCACCAGCTGCACGGTCTTGCCGAGTTTCTCGGTGAGGAGGGCCCAGCCGTCCCAGTCGTCCTCGGCCACGCCATCCTCGATCGACACGATCGGGTAGCGGCTCACCAGCTTGGCGAGCTCGTCCACCATCTCGGCGCTGCTGAAGCTGCCGCCCCCGAAGGCATAGCGGCCGTCCTTGAAGAACTCTGTGCTGGCCACATCGAGGGCCAGGGAGATCTGATCGCCGGGCCGGTAGCCGGCCTTCTCAATGGCCTGCACCAGGATGTCGCCGGCGGCGTCATTGCCCAGATCGGGGGCGAACCCACCTTCATCGCCCACGGCGGTGCTCATGCCGCGCTCCTGCAGCAGGCCCTTGAGGGTATGGAACACCTCGGTGCCCATGCGCAGGGCCTCCCGGAAGCTGGGGGCGCCGTGGGGCACGATCATGAATTCCTGGAAGTCCAGGCTGTTGGCCGCGTGGGCTCCGCCGTTAATCACGTTCATCAGCGGCACCGGCAGCAGGTTGGCCATGGGGCCACCCAGATAGCGGTAGAGGGGTAGCCCCACGCCGTTGGCGGCGGCGCGAGCGGTGGCCAGGCTCACGGCCAGGATCGCGTTGGCGCCGAGGGCACTCTTGTTATCGCTGCCGTCGAGCTCAATCATTGCGGCATCCACGGTGCCCTGATCCAGAGCACTCAGGCCGCAGAGGGCCGGCGCGATCTTCTCTTCCACATTGGCTACGGCCTTAAGCACGCCCTTGCCGCAGTAGCGGCTGCCGCCATCGCGCAGCTCGCAGGCCTCGTGGGCGCCGGTGCTGGCACCGCTGGGCACGATGGCGCGGCCACTGGCGCCACCCTCGAGCATCACTTCCGCTTCCACGGTGGGAGTGCCACGGGAATCCAGCACTTCCCGGGCCACGATGGTGTCGATGACGAGGTCGAGGGTGTCGATCACAGCGGCCTTGGGTCTATGCCCAGGATCCTATGGGTCGCCCCTGCCGGGCCCGTTGTGCCCGTTGGCACCGAACAGGGCTCCTGGCTGACAGGGCTCGTCAGAATGGACATCCGGCCGGACTGCTCCGTTCATGCGCTTGCTCCACACGATGCTGCGGGTTGGAAACCTGGAGCGTTCGCTGGCCTTCTATACCGACGTACTGGGCATGCGCCTGCTGCGCCGCAAGGATTACCCCGGTGGCCGTTTCACCCTGGCCTTCGTGGGCTATGGCGACGAGCGTGATCACACGGTGCTCGAACTCACCCACAACTGGGACACCAGCAGCTACGAGATCGGCACGGGCTATGGCCACATTGCCCTCGGGGTGGATGACATCCAGGCGGTGTGTGAGGACATTCGGGCCAAGGGCGGCAAGGTAATGCGTGAGCCCGGTCCGATGAAGAACGGCACCACGGTGATCGCTTTCGTGGAAGATCCCGATGGCTACAAGGTGGAGCTGATCGCGATGGGGTCCCGGTCCGATGCAGCCTGATCCCGCCATGCGCGGCAGCCTCACCAGTGAGCCCGATCGCTTCAGTGATGCGGCCTGGGATCTGCTGCTGGTCAGCCAGGACCAGGCCCGTCGCTGGCGCCACGACCAGATGGATGTGGAGCACCTGCTGCAGGTGCTGCTGGGCGATCAGCGCTTTTCCGCCTGGGTGGATCGCCTGCCGGTGGATGCCAACCGGCTGCTCGATCGGCTCGATGACTTCTGCGCCGACCAGCCCACCAGCAAAGGCCGTGAGCTCTTCATCGGTGAAGCCCTGGAGGACGTGCTGGAGGCTGCCGATCGGCGGCGGGCCAGTTGGGGCTCTCGCTTGTTGGACATTCCCCACCTGCTGTTGGCCCTGCTGGAGGAGCCCCGGATCGGCCAGGCGCTGCTCGCCGATGAAGGCCTGAGCGAAGACCTGTTGCTGCGGCAGTTGCGCGCTCCGGTGCCTCCAGCGGCACCCCCGGCACCTTCTGCCCCGCGCCGGGCGCCCGCCGTGTCGGCCCCGGGCGACGACTGGATCGATACGGGTGCTTCCACCCCCGTTGCCCCCGCAGTCCCACCGCCACCGGCATCGCCACCGTCTCCGCCGCAGGACGACAACGGCCTGCGGCTGGAGCAGGAGCCCACGGCACTGGAACAGTTCGGTCGGGATCTCACCGCTGCAGCCCGGGCCGGCGAGCTCGATCCGGTGATCGGCCGCGACACCGAGATCCGTCGCCTGATTCAGGTGCTCTCGCGCCGCGGCAAGAACAATCCGGTGCTGATCGGCGAACCCGGCGTGGGCAAGACCGCCATCGCTGAACTGCTGGCCCAGCGCATCGTGGCCGGCGAGGTGCCCGATGCCCTCAAGGGCCTGCGCTTGATCGGCCTCGACCTGGGGGCCCTGATCGCCGGCGCCAAGTTTCGCGGCCAGTTCGAGGAACGCCTGCGCACGGTGCTCAAGGAGGTGCGCGAGGCGGAAGGGGCGCCGGCCAATGGCGTGATCCTGTTCATCGATGAGCTCCACACGGTGGTGGGCTCCGAGCGCTCCGGCAGTGATGCCGGCAGCATCCTTAAGCCGGCCCTGGCCCGCGGCGACCTGCGCTGCATCGGGGCCACCACCCCTGAGGAGTTCAGCCGCAGTATCGAGAAGGATCCAGCTCTGAACCGGCGCTTCCAGCAGGTGCTGATCAAGGAGCCGGGCATCGAGGAGAGCACCCTGATCCTGCGGGGGCTCAAGGAGCGCTACGAGCTGCACCACGGCGTGGCGATCACCGATGGGGCGGTGGTGGCGGCCGCCCGCCTGGCGGATCGCTACATCGCCGATCGCTGTCTGCCGGATTCCGCCATCGACCTGATCGATGAGGCCGCCGCCCAGTTGCGCATGGAGGTGACTTCCAAGCCGCGGTTAGTGGAGGAGGCCGAGAGCGAGCTGCGGTGTGTGGAGCTCGCCCTGCTCTCGGCCGAGGGGGCTCCCATGGCCGAGCGGGTGCAGCTGCAGGACCAGCGGCGGCTCGCCACCGAGCAACTGCAGCTGCTGCAGCAGCGCTGGCAGGCCGAACGGGAGCAGCTGGCGGAGCTGCGGCAGCTGCTCGCTGACGATGAATCCCTGCGCCTGCAGATCGCCGAGGCGGAGCGGGATGGCGATCTGGAAGAGGCGGCGCGGCTCCAGTACGACCAGCTCCATGGCGTGCAACAGCGCCGGGCCCATTTGGAGGCGGAACTGCAGGCCAACCAGCAGGGCGGTCAGTCGCTGCTGCGGGAGCAGGTGGAAGAGGGCGACATCGCCGATGTGGTGGCCCGCTGGACTGGCATTCCGGTGCAGCGGCTGATGGCCGGTGAGCGCCAGAAACTGCTGGAGCTGGAGGCACGGCTGGGCGAGCGCGTGATCGGCCAGCCCGAGGCGGTGGCGGCGGTGGCTGCGGCGATTCGCCGGGCCCGGGCCGGCATGAAGGATCCGCGCCGACCGGTGGGCTCCTTCCTGTTCCTGGGCCCCACCGGCGTGGGCAAGACCGAGCTGGCCAAAGCCCTGGCGGCCGCCCTGTTTGACGAGGAGGAGGCCCTGGTGCGGCTCGACATGAGCGAATTCATGGAGCGCAACGCCGTGGCCCGGTTGCTGGGGGCTCCCCCCGGTTATGTGGGCTACGAGGAGGGCGGCCAGCTCACCGAGGCCGTGCGGCGGCGGCCCTACGCGGTGTTGCTGCTGGACGAGGTGGAGAAGGCCCACCCGGATGTGTTCAATGTGCTGCTGCAGGTGCTCGACGATGGCCGTCTCACCGACTCCCAGGGCCGCACGGTGGACTTCCGCCACACGGTGGTGGTGATGACCAGCAACCTGGCCAGCCGCGCCATCCTCGACAGTGCCCGCTCCAGCGACGGCGAGCCCCAGGCCCGGGAGGCCGCCCTGGCGGAGGCCGTGGACCAGGCCCTCGCCAGCCAGTTCCGGCCGGAATTCCTCAACCGCATCGACGAGACCATTCGCTTTACGCCCCTGCAGCCCGCCGATCTGGCGCGGATTGTGCGCTTGCAGCTGGCCGAGTTGGCGGAGTTGCTGCGGGAGCAGAACCTGGAGCTCCAGGTGGATGAGGAGGTGGTGGCAGCCCTGGCCGTTCAGGGCTACGAGCCCGAATACGGTGCTCGGCCGCTGCGGCGCCTGCTGCGCCGGCGCATTGAGAACCCCCTGGCCACGGAGCTGCTGGAGGAGCGCTTTGTGGCGGCGCGGGGCGTGCGGGTGAGCGGCGTTCCCGGGTCCGATGCGCTGGCCTTCACGCCCCTACAAGATGGGGGGGGCAACGTCCGGTAGGGTGGCTGTTTGCTTGTTCTTGCGGTCCTGTGGCTGCCTGAACATCCCGGCGACCCCCCTGAGTGGACTCCCAGACCGACCCACGCCCAGCTGCTGATTCGGCGCCCTCCGCCGAGCCGGCCCCTGCCACGGCAATGTCTAGCGACGCTGCCAAGCCCGGTTTTGTGGCCTCCACCGTGGAGGAGCTCCGCAAAGTGGTCTGGCCCAGCCGCCAGCAACTGTTCAGTGAGTCGGTGGCTGTGATCCTGATGGTGACGCTGTCGGCCTTTGCCATCGCCGCGATCGATCGCTTCTACAGCTGGGCCAACACCCAGGTGTTCCGCTGAGTCTCCAGCTGTCTGTTCCCCATACCTCCCTTCCCGCGCCCTGTGTCCGACGTCGACCTGATCACTGACGAATCCCCCTCTGTCGATCCGGTTGTCGGCGCAGAGGCCGTGCTGGATCTGGCCGCCGCTGCAGCCCCGGCCGAGGGGCGGGCGCCTGTGGCCCGCTGGTATGCCGTTCAGGTGGCCTCCAGCTGCGAGAAGAAGGTGAAGGCCACCCTGGAGCAGCGCGCCGTGACCCTCGGAGTGGACAACCGCATCCTCGAGATCGAGATCCCCCAGACCCCGGCGGTGAAGATCAAGAAGGACGGCAACCGCACCAGCACGGAGGAGAAGGTGTTCCCTGGCTATGTGCTGGTGCGCATGGTGCTGGATGAGGACACGATGATGGCCGTGCGCAGCACCCCCAACGTCATCAACTTTGTGGGGGCGGAAGAGCGCCGTGCCACTGGCAAGGCCCGCGGCCACATCAAGCCCCGGCCCCTCAGCCGCCAGGAAGTGGATCGCATCTTCAAGCGTGCCGCCGAGAAGAAGCCCGTGGTGAAGGTCGACCTCACTGAGGGCGATCAGATCCTGGTGACGGCTGGCCCGTTCAAGGACTTCCAGGGCGAGGTGATCGAGGTGTCCGGCGAGCGCAACAAGCTCAAGGCCCTGCTCTCGATCTTCGGCCGGGAGACCCCGGTGGAACTCGAGTTCTCCCAGATCAGCAAACAGAGCTGACCACCTGCGGCCGCCTCCCTGCGGAGGGCGGCCTTAGCGGGATCCGTTCCGGAACCTGCCGCAGCGCCGACCCTGGGTCGGCGATCCGCAGCACTCTCTCGTGTAGACAGTGTCCTCCCGCACTCCACTCCGGAGTGCAGTCCCGCACTCCCCTCGGGGAGTTCATTACGTAGCCCAGCCGATGGCCAAGAAAGTCGTAGCTGTGATCAAGCTGGCCCTCCAGGCCGGCAAAGCCAACCCCGCGCCGCCGGTGGGCCCCGCCCTCGGTCAGCATGGCGTCAACATCATGGCGTTCTGCAAGGAGTACAACGCTCGGACGCAGGACAAGGCCGGTTATGTGATTCCGGTTGAAATTTCGGTCTTCGAAGACCGCAGCTTCACCTTCATCACCAAGACCCCTCCCGCTTCCGTGCTGATCTCCAAGGCAGCCGGCATCGAGAAGGGCGCCGCCACCTCCGCCAAGGGTTCTGTGGGCGCCATCAGCCGCTCCCAGCTTGAGGAGATCGCCAAGACCAAGCTGCCCGACCTCAACTGCACCAGCGTTGAGTCGGCCATGCGCATCATCGAAGGCACCGCCCGCAACATGGGCGTCGCCGTTAACGACTGATCCACCACTACCGGGGGAGACCGCACGGTCGTCCGCACCCCATCCCTGCCATGCCCAAAATTTCCAAGCGTTTTTCCGCTCTCGTCAACAAGGTCGAAGACCGCACCTACACCCCGCTGGAGGCGGTGGAACTGGTGAAGGCCAACGCCACCGCCAAGTTCGACGAGACCCTTGAGGCCCATGCCCGTTTGGGCATTGACCCCAAATACACCGACCAGCAGCTCCGCACCACCGTGGCCCTGCCCCACGGCACCGGTCAGAGCATCCGCATTGCCGTGATCGCTCGCGGTGAAAAGGTGGCTGAGGCCAAGGCCGCTGGTGCCGATCTCGCCGGTGATGACGAACTGGTGGAGACCATCGCCAAGGGCGAGATGGAGTTCGATCTGCTGATCGCCACCCCGGACATGATGCCCAAGGTGGCCAAGCTCGGCCGCGTGCTGGGTCCCCGGGGTTTGATGCCGAACCCCAAGGCCGGCACCGTGACCACCGATCTCGCTGGTGCCATCAACGAGTTCAAGGCCGGCAAGCTCGAGTTCCGCGCGGATCGCACCGGCATCGTGCACGTGCGTTTCGGCAAGGCCAGCTTTGATGCGGCCAAGTTGCTCGACAACCTCAAGGCTCTGCAGGAAACCATCGACCGCAACAAGCCCAGCGGCGCCAAGGGGCGTTATTGGAAGAGCCTCTACATCACCTCCACCATGGGGCCCTCGGTGGAAGTGGATGTGGCCGCCCTGCAGGACATCAAGCAGGAAGGCTGAGTCGCCTTCATCACCGCGGACTCGCGGCCTTGCCCCATGCCTGTCCAGGACAGGCATGGGGCTTTCTGTTGGCTCTAGCTGGTGTGCAGCCGTGTACTATTTCGAACTGGCTTAGGCCAGAAGGGCACGCGCCCAACCCCAGACAGCAGGTGGGCTTTGTTGCCCGTAAGTCCTGCCGAGGACAACGCGACAGGTTTTTGCCCCTAGGGATTTCGGTCCTGATCGGGAGCGGAGCATGCAGCGGCCTCGCCACCTTCCCGGTGTCCTAGGGCCGCGTACCCGGCTTGTTCCCCCGATCCGTTCCACTTCCTATGGGCCGCACGCTGGAGAACAAGCAACAGATCGTCGAAGAGCTCAAGGGGCTCCTCGGTGAGGCCGAAATGGCGCTGGTTCTTGATTTCAAGGGCCTGTCCATCAAGGAGATGTCTGATCTGCGGACCCGTCTGCAGGCCAGCAACGGCGTTTGCAAGGTGACCAAAAACACCTTGATGCGCCGTGCCATTGATGGCAACAGCGCTTGGTCGGAACTCGATTCCCTGCTCACCGGCACCAACGCCTTCGTCCTGGTCAAGGGCGATGTTGGCGGTGCGGTGAAGGCCATTCAGTCCTTCCAAAAGGACACGAAGAAGTCTGAAGTGAAGGGCGGCCTTTTCGAAGGCAAGCTCCTCTCCCAGACCGATATCAAGGCCATTGGGGATCTGCCCTCCAAGGAGGTGCTCATGGCGCAGATCGCTGGTGCGATCAACGCCGTGGCCACCAAGGTTGCTGTGGGTATCAACGAAATTCCTTCCGGTCTTGCACGGGCGCTCAAGCAGCACGCCGATGGCGAGGGCAAGGCCTCCTGAGGCCTGCTCTGCTGAGCTCAACCGATCCTCACTGTTCAACCAAACAGATCTGTTGCTGATTCCCAACCATGTCTGCTACTACTGACCAAATCCTCGAGTCCCTGAAGACTCTCTCGCTGCTGGAAGCCTCTGAGCTTGTCAAGCAGATCGAAGAGGCCTTCGGTGTCTCCGCCGCCGCTTCTGCTGGCGTCGTGATGGCCGCTGCTCCTGCAGCTGCCGCTGAGGCTGTTGAAGAGAAGAGCGAGTTCGATGCCATCCTCGATGGTTTCGACGCCGCCGCCAAGATCAAGGTGCTCAAGGCCGTCCGCGAAGCCACCGGCCTCGGCCTGGGCGAAGCCAAGGCCCTGGTGGAAGGCGCTCCCTGCCCCATCAAGGAAGGTGTGTCCAAGGCTGACGCCGAGGCCATCAAGAAGGCCGTTGAAGAAGTGGGCGGCAAGGTCACCATCAAGTGATCGCCAGGGCGGGCCGCTCCGGCAGCCCGCCACCGCTTCAAGCACCAGCCGGCTCCTACGGGAGCCGGTTTTTTTGTGGTGCGGCCTGCCCGGCACGGCCAATAAAAAAGCCCCGCCGAAGGCAGGGCTTTGAGCAGGAACGCTTCTGGGAGTCTGTCCTCGTTTCGACCCCGGAAGTGATGTCCCTCACTCCTCACACGTACAGACCATACCGTGAGAGGAAAAGAACAAGCAAGGGGGGCGCAGGCCGCAACCGCAACTGTCCTTGCCGGTTGGCTCACTCCCGGAAGGGGATTACCTGGAGGGCGATCGGGCCCTGGCTGACGCGGCCGTTGTCGTCGTTGTTGTTGCCGAGTGGCGGAGTGAGCGGGCGCAGCGGTGGGCTTTTGGCGCTTGCCACGGTTTGGCCGGCGGCAAGCAACTGGGCCAGGGGGGTGCCGTTGGCAAAATAAATGTGGCTGAGGGTCTGGCTGCCGTACACCCGGCGCTCCAGGGTCCAGCCGGGTTCGAGGCTGATGGGCACGAAGCCATCGCGATCCCGCTGGTTCACGGTGCCGCGGCCCACCAGCATCTCGCTGGCCTGGTTGGGACTCATGGCCAGCAGCCGAAGGCTGGTGCCCTGCTGCTGCAGCCGCAGCCGGTAGCTGGTGGCGAGATCTTCCTGGCCGATGCGCAGCGAATAGCCGTTGCTGTCCAGGTAACGGCTACAGATGCCCGTGAAGTCGAAGCGGTTGAGGCTGGGATCCACCAGGCCGTCGGGCCGGGGTTCCCAGCAGCGCGGTGCGGCAGCGATTTGCTCAAGCACCAGCAGGGTCCAGTCGGTGCGGCCCACGGGCTTGCCCAGCACCGCGAAGCGCGCGCCATCGAGGGGCTGGCTGCTGAACAGGCCAGCCGCCAGGGCCTGGGGCTGCAGGGCCGCGGCCGTGACGCCGGCGAGGGAGAGGCCCAGGGAGGCCAGGTAGGTTCGCTTCATGGAGTGGTGTCCTCGACGCCGCCGGAGTAACGCGTTGTACCGGATTTTGTTGGAGCAGCCCAGTGGCGTCTAAGCCGCAATCCCCGCGGGTGGTAGCCGCCGCCTGCGATGGCGCCTGCAGCGGTAATCCGGGGCCCGGCGGCTGGGGATGCCTGCTGCGCTTCGAGGATGGCTCTGTGCAGGAGTTTGGGGCCCACGATCCTGCCACCACCAACAACCGGATGGAGCTCGCTGCTGCCCTCACGTTGCTGGAGAAGCTCAAGACCCTTCCCCGCCATCCGGATCTGACGATCCGGACCGACAGCAAATACCTGATCGATGGCTTCAGCAAGTGGATCAGCGGCTGGAAGCGCAAGGGCTGGCGCACGGCCTCCGGCAGCCCCGTGCTCAACCGCGACCTGTGGGAGGCCCTCGATGCCGCCCGCATCACCGGTTTGCCCTTCACCTATGTGAAGGGCCACAGCGGCGATCCCGACAACGACCGCTGCGATGCCATTGCCGTGGCCTTCTCCAAGGGGGGCAAGCCCCAGCTGGCCCATGGCGAGTACGGCGGCCTGGTGCTGCCCGAGCCTGCGGTCACGGCCGAGCCTGCGCCACCGGCCCTGCAGCAGCTGCTCAGCCGCCTCGAGGTGGCCGATCGGCTGGCGGCCGGTGGCTACGGACTCAGCCTGGTGGAGCTGGCCCAGCTGGTGGGGATGCCGCTCAAGAAGCTGGAGGCCAAGCAGGCTCCCTGGTCCTGGCGAGATTGGACTGTGGTGCCCTCGGCTGACGGCCGCTGGCGCCTGGAGCGTGGCGCGGCAGGATCGGTTGACGCGAGCAGCGGGGATGAAGGCCATGGCTGAGGCTGGAACCGGTGCCCTGTATCAGCGTTTCGTTGGGCCGCTGCTCAGTCGTGATGATGGCGCTGACGCCGAGCAGCTGAGCCAACTCACGCTCAGCGCGTTGGGCCAGGCCTCGCTGCGGCGCCACTGGCCCCTGGTGAGCGGCAGCCTGGCCGGGCTCGGCGCCCAGCTGCAGCGCCGCGACCTGCGGCTGGAGCAGACCCTGTTTGGCTGCCGCTTCAGCAATCCCGTGGGACTGGCGGCCGGATTCGACAAGAACGCCGTGGCGGCCGGCATCTGGCACCTGTTCGGCTTTGGCTTTGCCGAGGTGGGCACCATCACCTGGCATCCCCAGCCGGGGAATCCCAAGCCGCGCCTGTTTCGCCTGGCGGCGGAGCGGGCTGCCCTGAATCGGATGGGGTTCAACAACAACGGGGCCGAGGCGGCGCGTCGCACCCTGGAGCGCCAGGGGTTGCCCCCCGCCGGCCAGCGGCCGGCCGTGCTGGGCATCAACCTGGGTAAATCCAAGATCACGCCCCTGGATCTGGCGCCCGACGACTACGCCTCCTCCCTGGAGCTGCTGGCGTCGCTGGCCGACTACGCCGTGATCAACGTGAGCTCTCCCAACACCCCAGGACTGCGCGAATTGCAGGACGAGAGCCAGCTGCGGCGGCTGGTGGAGCGCCTGCGGCGGCTGCCGGCCTGCCCGCCGTTGCTGGTGAAGATCGCCCCCGACCTGGAGGACGAGGCCATCGATGCGATTGCCCGCCTGGCCTACGAGGAGGGCCTGGCTGGGTTGATTGCTGTGAACACGAGCCTCAACCGCCTGGGCCTGGAGGGGCGCCGCATCGCCCAGAGCGGCAAGACCCTCGCCGAAGAAGCCGGCGGCCTCAGCGGCGCCCCGCTGCGGGCCCGGGCCCTGGAGGTGATGCGGCGGCTGCGGGTCACCGCTGGGCCTGGCCTGCCCCTGATCGGCGTGGGCGGGATCGATTCCCCGGAGGCGGCCTGGGAGCGGATCACGGCGGGGGCTTCGCTGATTCAGCTCTACACGGGCTGGATCTATGCCGGCCCCGAGCTGGTGCCAGCGATCCTCGAGGGCCTGAGCCAGCAGCTCGATCGCCATGGCTTCCGCAGCATCAGCGAGGCGGTTGGCAGTGGTGTGCCCTGGCAGTAGGTGATTTCGGAGATAACTTGCCGGTAGACGGGAGTCAAGGGCGTTGATGCTCGCTGGAGTTCAGGAGCGTCTGGCCCCCTTGCAGGCCTGGTTATTCCCCAGGCGCGTGCTCCTGGAATTGGGCGATCAGGCCATCACGGCCCTGGCCCTGCGTCACGGCCAGGTGGTGTGGCTCGAGCGCATTCCCCTGCCTGAAGGCCTGTGCCAGGGGGGCGAGCCCCAGCAGCCCGAGGCCCTTGGCGATCTGATCGGCGATCTGCTGATTGAACGGGGGTGGGCCTTGGCCCATGTGCGGGCCCTGTTGCCAGCGGCGGCCAGCCACTGCCGGTTGGTGCAATGGCCATGCCTCCAATGGCCTGCTGATCCCGAGGCCGTGCTGCTGGAGCGCCAGGAGCAGCTAGCCCTGCCAGTTCCCCTGCAGGAGGCTGATCTGCGGCTGGTGCCGCTGGCGCTGGAACCTCCCACCTCGCTGCTCGTGGCGGTGCCAGCTGATCTGCTGGAGGCCTGGATTGCGGTGTTCGCCACGGCGGGTGTGGCGTTGGATGGGCTGGAGGCTGCGCCCCTGTGCCTGTGCCATGGGCTGGAGCCGCTGCTGCGCGATGCTCCCTCTCATCAGCTCACCGCTTTGGTGGAGCTGGGCGCCCAGGCCAGCCAGCTGCTGCTGGTGCGCCAGGGTCTGCCGGTGTATGAGCGGCGCTGGCCCGCTGCCCTGGAGCTCTCAGTGCTGGCCGCGCAGATCCACCAGTGCCTGAGCTTCTGGCGCCAGCAGGACCCCACAGCGGCTCACCTGCAGGTGCTGCTGCATGGCCCCCTAGCGGCCGCGCCAGGCTTAGCCGCGGCTCTGGAGCTGGAGGCTCCGGCCATGGTGGTGGATCCCCTGGCCCTGGGGTGGTTGCAGACCGCGGAGAAGGCCCGATCCAACGCAGCGCCGGCTGGGGTGGAGCTGCTGGGGCTCTGGGGGCTGGTGCTGGCGGAGCAGAACCCATGAGCGGGGTGCTGCCGGGATCGCTGGATCTATTGCACCAGCGGCGCCTCGAGCGGGGGCTGCCGCCTGAGGCCCCAGCCCTGGTGCCGGCTGGGCGGTTGCTGCTGATCGGTGCCGCTGCGGGCCTCGGGGCTGTGGGGGCTGCCCTTCTGGTGTGGGCCTTGCTGGGGGTGCGCCAGGGCCAGGTGTCGGCTGAGCTCGATGGCCTGCGGGCCATTCCCGCCGCCGTACGCGGCCTGGAAGCGAAGGCCCAGGCTTCGCGGCTGCGGCTGCGCAAGTTGCAGGCCAGCAATGCGGCCCTGGTCAAGGGGCTGGTGGCCGTGTCCTCCGGCTCAGCCCTGGTGACGGAGCTGGCGGCGATCACCCCCGAGGGGGTGCAACTCACCGACGCGGTGGTGACCGGTTCGGCCCTGCAGCTCAAGGGCGTGGCCCGGGATCCGGAGGCGTTTCGGCGGGTGAATGCCCTGCAGCTGCTGTTGAAGCAATCGCCGTTGTTTGTGGCCAAGAGCGTGCGGGTGCTCAAGTTGGCGCGGGAGCAGGAGGCGGGAGGCACAGCAGCGAAACCGGCGGTGCCGCCGATGGCCTGGGAACTGGCGGCCGAGTTCGCCCAGCTCAGCCCTGAGGCCCAGCTCAGCCTGCTGCAACGGCTGGATGCCGATGGTATGGCCAGGCGCCTGCAGGTGCTGGCCCGGGCGGGGGTGCTGCCATGACCAACCTCACCCCCGGAGCGCAGCGCCGGCCCAGCCGGCAGCAGGTGTTGCTGGCTGCCCCGGCCCTGCTGGGGCTGCTGCTGGCCCTGGGAGTGGCAGGAGGCCTGGTTTGGCCCACCTGGCGGCGGCTGCAGCAGGATCAGCGGGAGCTCAGTCAGCTGCATGAGCAGCAGCAGCGCCTGCCCCTGCTGCGCCGGCAGATCGCCAAGGCCCTGGAGAACGAGGAGCAGGGCCAGGCCAGGCGGGAGCAGATCCTGGGGCTGATTGCCGGCAGCGGCGAGATCTCCACCTTCATGACCCAGCTGGCCGTGGAGGCCCAGCGCAGCGGAGTGCAGTTGGATGGCTATGAGCCTTTGGTGCTCCAGGTGGAGGCCCGGCCGACAGGGGGTGCAGCGCAGAGCCGGCGGCAGCAGAAAGAGGCGCCCAGGCCTACGGATCCGCTGCTGGCACCGGGCCTTGAGAAAACCACCCTGCTGCTCACGGCCCGGGGCACGGCTCCCCAATTGCAGGATTTCCTGAGGCGCCTGGAGGCCTTGAGCCTGCTTGTGGTGCAGAGCGATCTGAGCCTGAAGGCCGAGACCCCAGAGCCGGGGGCGAAGACGTCCCAGCCCCGGCGCGGGCAAACCAGCTTGAAGCTCAACCTCGGCCTCTATGCCAAGGGCGGTGAGCCCCCTTCGCTCCGGGCCGCAACACCGCCCTGAGCCCGGCAGGGGCGCACTGGTGGCCAGGGGTGAGCACCGTTACCATCCGCCCAAAACCCTGGTGTTCTCAAGCGTGGTGGTTCGTGATCGTGGCCGCCTCATCCAGGCCTTGCTGGCGGCAGGCGTTGCGATCAACCCGCTGCAGGCGGCCCCCCGGAGTGGCGCTTCTGTGCAGGCCGTGCCACTGCCGGTTCAACCGGCGTCTGCCACTGGGATTGGCCCTCTGGTTCTCAGCCTGCGCCGTAGTGCTGGGGCTGTGGAGATTGTGATTGAGGGCACGGGGCCGGCACCCGTGCTGCAACAGGGCACCACGGCCGGTGGTGGCTGGGCAGGGCAGTTGCGCACGGCCACGCCCTCTGGCCTGCGCCTGGGGCCCCAGCGCCTTTCGCTGCCGGAGGCTGGACTGCAGGTGGTGAGCTTTCAGGGTTCTGGCAACACCTTTCAAGTTCAAGTGGAACCGATGCCAGGTGCACCCTTGGGCCGGCCCGTGGTGAGTGCCGATGGTCGCAACCTGGTGATCACCTTCGCCACGACACCCCAGGTTTCTGAACAAACCGCGCGCCTGGATCTGCGTACACCGGGCATCGTGCCGCAGCCCAGTTATGCCCCGCCGCTGCAGCCTCGAGCCGTGGCGCCACCGCTGGGCGATATGGCGGTGGGGAGCATGGTGCTGCGCAATCGCAGCTTCCTGAATGTGAATGGGCCGGCTGTCTCGATGACGATGCGCAATGCCCCGGCCCGTGATGTGTTGATGGCCTTGGCCCAGATGGGTGGCTATGGGTTTGTCTATGTGGATGATGCCGCGTCCACAGGCACCTCTCCGGCAGCTGGAGCGGCAACGGGCACCGGAGCCACCACCCCACCACAGGTGCGTCCAGTATCCATTGCGTTTCGCGGGGAAAGTTATGCCAGAGCCCTGAATTCCGTATTGCTGGCGTCTGGCCTGCAGGGCAAGATTGAGGGGAACATGATCCTGGCCGGTCCGTCGGTGCTGGGTAAAACTTTTGGTGCTCAGCTTTCCAAGGTGTATCGCCTGAATCAGGCCACAGCGGCCTCGGCGGCGGACTATCTGGCCAGCCTCGGGGCCATGATCACGAAGGTGACACTGATCACTAACACGGTGAGCGAGGGGCAGTCTCAGGCTAATCAGGTGGCCGGGGCACCCGATTCACAGCAGACCCAGACCCAGCGGATCACCACGACCGAAACCTATGGCGCCAGCGCCGGTCCTTTGAAGGGAGTCACGGGTACAACCGATTCACGCCTGCAGACCATCACGCTGGTGGGAGATCCCCAGGTGGTCGCTGTGGCTGAGAACTACCTCAGGCAAATTGACCTCCGCCAGAGACAGGTGGCTTTGTCGGTGAGGATTCTGGATGTCACGCTCCGAAATGATGCAGATGTTAAAAATAGTTTCGCTTTTCGCTATGGAAACAATTTTATCGTGAGTGAAGAGGGCCGCTTGATTGGGGCTTTCAATGATCGACTGCCTCCGGCCTTGGGTCAGTTTGATGCGATGAGTGGCGGGGCTTCAAGCGCGAAGCCTGTTTATGTTGGCAAGGATGAGTCTAGTATTGCTAGGTCTCCTTTGTCTCCCTCCCCTATCAATCCTTCGACGGCCTACGCGCCGAACAATTTTTATGATTTAGTTCGAGCCCAGGTGCAGTCAGAAAGTACGAAGGTCTTGGCTAGTCCAACGTTGATTCTCAGTGAAAATCCGGAGCCAATTCAGGGTGGTCAGGCCGTGGCTGCTGGCTCCGCTGGCGGCGATAATGCCGTTCTGAATACGGCATCCATTGGGCGACCGTTTGCTAACGAATCCTTTGTGACTGTTGGGACTCAGGTGATTACGGATTACGCTGTCCAGGCAGGTCAAAACGGTGCTCCAAATACCTGTCAGCCTAAATTCGGCACCTCCGGCCTCACTTTCGGGGCGAAGGTCTCTAAGATTGATGACAATGGCTTTGTGACCTTCTCTCTGTCCCCGGCCGTTTCTGCGGTGGCTGATACGCCGCAGCAGATCCAGGGTTGTGGCAATGTCAGTATCCTAAGGGTTCGCCGTCTGGATACGGGTGAGGTGCGTGTTCGTGATGGTCAAACACTCATCCTCACGGGTGTTATTGCCGATGAAGATAGGCAGGCGGTGACCAAATGGCCGGTTCTGGGAGATATCCCCTTGGTGGGTCAGTTCTTCCGTTCTTCTTCCAATGCCCGTCAGAAAAATGAGCTGGTGATTATGGTCACCCCGCGCATTGTTAACGATGGAGATGGCGGGGCCTATGGCTTTGGCTATCAGCCGGCAACTCTCGACTCGCGCAGATTTCTGGCGGAGCCCCCTGCGGGTTCCGCTTTTTAGAGGCCTGTTGGAACTAAAGCCTTGGCGGCAATCGGTGCCAGAAATTGGAAGGCTGCCATCGCCCCGCCCAACAGTTGAGCTCCCATGCCATTGCCCCCTTTGGCTTGTTTCGGAGGAGCCATGAGCTGTTTGGACGCCTTCTCAAGCTCGCTGGCTTGGCCGAGATCGCCGGCTTGCCGGTAGAGCGAGGCGGCGTAGTTGAGATCCTGAGCTGCCAGCTGGTTGTTGCCCTGTTCGCTGCGGGTGATGCCGCGGGCTACCCAGCTGATGGCGGCATCGGGTTGTTTGCGGATGGCCTCACCGAAGAAGCTCTCTGCTTCGGGATGGCGTCCCTGTTGGGCGGCGGCTACACCGGCGTTATGGAGCTCGGCGTAGCTCTGCTGGCTTGGGTTCACGCCCCGGGCCTGTTGCCAGTGGCTGCGGCTCAGGGCCTGGGGATCCAGGCGGGCGCCACTGAGATCGGAACGGCGTAGATCGGTGCCCTCCAATGTGCTGCCGCGTAGGTCGGCCCCTTGCAGCGAGGCTCCTTCCAGGCTGGTGAAACTGAGATTGGCGCCCCGCAGATCGGCGCCATCGAGCCGGGCTCCACTCAGGTTGGCCCGTTGTAACTGGGCGCCATTCAGCTGGGCATCCCGCAGATCCGCGTGCACCAGATCCGCATCCTGGAGCTTGCAGTTCTTACAACTCCGCTGCTCCAGCAGCTGGATTAACTGCTGGGGATTGGCCGCCACGGCAGGCCGGTTCAGCACCGCCCCAACGCCGGTTGCCAGGGGCAGCGACAGGGTCAGGGATAGCAGGCGATGCAGCCGCGGCATCGGTTGGCCAAGGGGTATGCCGTTCTAACGGTCTTGGCGGTTGGCGTCGATCCGGCACGATCCATCAGGCTGGTGTCCACTACCAGGCGTTGCCTGTGCCCGAGCTCCACGGCGGCAACCTCGATGCGGCGGCGCGGCGCTTGGGCTGCCGCCCCGATCAGCTGCTCGATGCCAGTGCCTCCCTGGTGCCCTTCGCCCCGCCACGGCTGCTCCGGCGGGCACTGCGCCAGGCGGCTCTCAAGCCCTACCCCGATCGCAGCTACCGGTCTTTGCGAGCGGTGATCGCCACCCTGCATGGGCTGGATCCGGCCTGGGTGCTGCCTGGCAATGGCGCGGCGGAGCTGTTCACCTGGGTGGCCCGTGATGCTGCTGCCGCTGGTGCCAGCCTGCTGCCGCAGCCGGGATTTGCCGACTACCGCCGGGCCCTGCGCTGCTGGGAGGGCGCGGTGGAGCCCTGGCCGATGCCGCTGGATTGGAGCGCTGCGGCTTCTGAGAGCTTGACGCCATTGCCGCCGGCTGGCCCCGGCTCGGCCCGGGCCGTGTGGATCACCAATCCCCATAACCCCACCGGGCAGCTCTGGAGCCGCGCCAGCCTGGAGCCACTGCTCCAGCGCTTCGCGCTGGTGATCTGTGATGAGGCCTTTCTGCCCCTGGTGCCTGGCGGTGAGGCGCAGTCGCTGGTGCCGCTGCTGGCCGATCACCCCAACCTCGTGGTGATCCGCAGCCTCACCAAGCTGTTCGCCATTGCCGGCCTGCGCCTGGGCTATGCCCTCGGCGATCCGCAACGGCTGCGGCGTTGGGCCGCTTGCCGCGACCCCTGGCCGGTGAACAGCCTGGCGGCCGCGGCTGGGGAGGCCCTGATGGGCCAGCCGCACCTGTATGACCACTGGCGCTCTCGCGTGCAGGCCTGGGTGGTTGGTGAGGGCGTCTGGTTGAACCAGCAGCTGCAGGCCATCCCTGGGCTGCAGCCGATGCCCTCTGCCGCGAACTACCTGCTGGTGCGAGGGGGGAGGGACGCTCAGCCCTGCAGCCTGGAGCTCCTGCGCCAGCGGCTGGAGCAGCGCCATCGCATCCTGCTGCGCGATTGCCGCTCCTTCGAGGGGCTCGGCGAGAATTGGCTCCGCATCGGTTATCAGAGCCGCCGGAACAACCGCCGCATCATCCGGGCCGTAGCGACGGAGATGGCTGGCTGAGCGAAGGGAGTCCGCTGCACCTTCGTGAGCCTCAGCCCTTGCCGGATGCCGTTGATCTGGGCCCGGGGTTTGACGCGGGGCCGCTTCGGCAGGGGCTCGCGGCGTTGTGCAACCAGCCTCAGGTGCAGGCGTTGGTGGCCTTCGGGTCCCGTGGCCGCGGCGAGGCGGACATCCCGGGTAACGGCATCACAGCGCCATTAGTAACCCTGCCAATAGTTGATCGGCATCGCGCACGGCCAGCCGTTCCATGCCGGCCTGCAGCTTGTTCAGGGGATCCACGCTGGCGCCTGAGCCCCGCAGCCTCGGGCCCAGCAGTCGCCAGATGGCCTGCTCTAGGGCCGGATGTTCTGGCGGGTGCTGCCACACGATCACGGCGGCCCCCAGGGCCGCCGCAGCGCCGGCGTTGGCGTCCTGGTGCTGATCGGCGGCCTGAGGGAAGGGCACCAGGATCGAGGGGCTACCGCACACCGCCAGTTCGCTGAGGCTGCCGGCACCGGCGCGGCTGATCACCAGATCGGCGTGCTGCAGAAGCCCAGCCATCTCCTCGCTGAAGGGCCGCTCTGCGTAGCCTGGGTGGTGGAGCTGGCCGTTGTCGGGGTCGTTGCTGCCGCTCAGGTGCACCACGCGCACCCCCGCCGCCAGCAATCGGGGCAGCAGCGGCCGCACCATGCGGTTGAGCCCCACGGCGCCCTGGCTGCCGCCCATCACCACCAGCAACGGGCCCGCGCCCGTGGGCACCCAAGTGGGCAGCGGCGCGGGTTGCAGGAAGGTCTTGCGCACGGGGGTGCCGGTAACCCGGGGCTTGCCATGGGATAACCGCTCGGCGGCCTGGGGCAGCCCCACTGCCACGTGGGTGCAGAGCCGACCCAGCAGGCGGGTGACCCGGCCAGGGATGCCATTCGATTCATGCAGCACCACCGGGACGCCACACCAGCGGGCCGCCAGGATCGCCGGGGCGGCGATGTAGCCGCCGGTGCTGAACACCACCCGGATGCGCTCCCGGCGGATCAGCTGCCGCACGCTCACGGTGGAGCCCAGCAGCCGTGCCAGCTGCCAGAGCTTTTGCAACCCCTGGCCCTGCAGGCCGCCGGCACGGATGGTGTGGAGCGGATAGGTCTGCGGCACCAGCTGGCGCTCCAGCCGGTCCGGCACCCCCAGCCAGTGGATGGTCCAGTCCGGTGGCAGGGCCTCGGCCACGGCCAGGGCCGGGAACAGGTGCCCGCCGGTGCCGCTCGCAGCAATCAGGAGCCTGGACATGGGCAGCGGCGGCAAGCGGCCCTAACTTAAAAGCCAGATCCCGCTTTGCCTGTCGTGCGCTTCCGCCCTCTCCTGCCGGCAGTTCTGGCGCTGGCGGGCGTAATGGTTGGCGGAGTGTGGCCGGGGGCTGTGCGGGCTGCCCCCAGCCTGGAGACCCTGCAGGCGGCCCTCAACACCCCTGGGCCAGGAGCGCTGGCGGCGGTGCTCGAGGCTGGCCCGGGCCTCAATCCGCAGGAGGTGGAGGCTCGCCAGGCCGCCCTGCGCCAGCGCTTCCCGGACGCCCGCTGGACCGTGCGCCCAGGTACCCCACTGCGCGATGGCCGTGCCACCACGGAGGTGGTGGTGCAGGGCACTCGCCAGCTGGGGGCCTACGCCTTCCGCTTTGAGGCGCGTCAGCAGCTGGTGCTGGGCGGCAGCGCAGCGCGCTTCAACCGCCAGCAGGTGATCCGCGAAAGCTCCATGCTGCGCAGCGGCGATTCCGATCTGGGCGTCAGCTTGCTGATCCCCGATGCCGTGCTCACGGGCCAGCGCTACGACCTCGATGTGATCTTCGATGACCCCCTGGAGGGCTCCGTGGCGGCCGGAGCGATCCAACCGGTCACGGTGGCTGAATTGATCAACTGGGAGAGCCCGGCCCTGGAGCTGGAGGCCCTGGGCGGCGGCGGTCTGTTCAAGTCGGTGCAGGCGCCCTACCAACCCGGTACCCAGACCTGGGCTGTGCTGCTGGTGCACCCCAAGGGGATCGTGAGTGCCACCAAGCAGGTGCGGGTGGTGGCCGATCCATCCGGCCTCAATCTCTAGGTTGAAACCAGCGGGCCAGGGCGGACACATCTTCATCCCCATGGCCAGCGTCCAGTAGGGCTGCTTCCATGGCCGCTACCTGGGCAGTGATGGGCAGGTCCAGTTGCTGGGCCGCGGCGGCCTCCAGGGCGATGGTGAGGTCTTTGTGGTGCAGGGCTAGGCGGAAGCCAAGGGGGTAGGTGTTCTCGATCATCTGGCGGCTGCGGTGCTTAAGGGCCCAGGATCCTGCGGCGCCGTGCTGGAGGGCCTCCACCAGCTCGGCCTGGGGCAGCCCCAGGCGTTGGGCCAGGGCCAGGGCTTCGGCCACGGCGGCATAGCTGCCCGCCACCAGCACCTGGTTCACCGCCTTGGCCTCCTGGCCACTGCCCACCGGCCCGAAGTGGCTGATGTTGCGACCAATCGCCTCCAGTAGTGGCCGGGCCCGTTCCAGATCCGCCGCGGCACCGCCCACCAGCACCGAGAGGGTGCCGGCCTTGGCCCCCTCGGTGCCGCCCGTTACCGGTGCATCCAGATAGGCCACTCCCTGCTCCCGCAGCTGTTGGGCCAGGCGGCGGCTGGTGCCGGGGTTGATGGTGGAGGTGTCGATCACCAGGCCCCCCGGGCGCAGGGGCGCCGCTGCCAGCACTTCCACCACGGCGGCGTCATCGCTGAGGCAGAGCATCACCACCTCCGCCTCGGTCACCGCGGCGGCGGGTGTGGCTGCCCGCTGGGCTCCCTGGGCGGCCAGGGCCTCTTCCTTGGCTCGGGTGCGGTTGTGCACCGTGAGGGGCACACCGGCCCGCAGCAGGTTGGCGGCCATCGGTTGGCCGAGGCATCCCAATCCCAGGAAGGCAACGCTGGGCAGGCTTGAGGCCGGCATGGCGGCGTGGGGTTCAGGATCCGCCAGCTTGACGCCTGCGCAGGTTCCTCAGTTCTTCGCGGCTGATGCCGCCATCACCATTGCTGTCGATGGCATGAAAGCGCCGTTCCAGCCAGGGGTAGCCATCGGCTTCCTGGCGGTCGATCACGCCGTTGCCGTTGCGGTCGGCCGCGGTGAAGAACTGCCGCGCCCGCTCCCCGTAGGCGGCTGGGTTGGCTGGAGTGAGGTCGCCTGGCACCAGGTAGCCCCGTCGTTGGCGATCCAGCCGTTGGAAATGGCGTTGCAGATAGGGATGACCTTGCACTTCGCTGGGGGGCAGGCGTCGATCACCATTGCGGTCCAGCCGCTCGAACAGGCGTTCCAGGCGCCGCTGGTAGCTCTCCAGTTCGCCACTGGTTTGTGCCTGCATCGGCCTGCACCACACCAACAGCAGCCCAAGAGCCAGCACCGCAGTGAGCCTGGAGGCGATCACGCTTGGCTGGAACACCCCCATGCTCCAAGGCTATGAAGTGCCAGGCCGTCGTTCATCGTCCTGAGGCTCTGAACCTATGACCAGATCCTTCTGCCGCTGACCCGGCGCCCGGATCTCCATACAGTCGGGCCAGCGGCCGGTTGCCCGGATGGGCAAGTCTCAGCACATCTGGGTGGTGGACGACGATCCCGAACAGCGGCGTTTGCTCGGCACCTACCTCACCGACCAGGGCTACGACGTGCGTTGCCTCTCCACCGGCGAGCAGCTCATGGCCCGGCTCGAGAGCCAGAGGCCCGATCTGGTGGTGCTCGATGTGATGCTCCCCGGCGACGATGGCCTCACCCTGCTGCGGCGTCTGCGCGACGGCGGCGACGACCTGCCGGTGGTGATGCTCACCGCCAAAGGGGATGCCGTGGATCGGATCATCGGCCTGGAGCAAGGGGCCGACGACTACTTGGGCAAGCCCTTCCTGCCCCGGGAACTCACGGCCCGCATCGAGGCCGTGTTGCGGCGCCGGGTGGTCCTGCCTGCGGGCACTCCCCTGGCGGAGGGCCAGCAGGTGGCCTTCGGCGACAACGTGCTTGACCTGGCGGCCCGGGTGCTGCAGCGCGGCGGGGAGCCGGTGGTGATGACCAGCGGCGAGTTCAGCCTGCTGCTGGCCTTCGTGCAGCACCCCCACCGGCCTCTCTCGCGGGAGCGGCTGATCGAGTTGGCCCGTGGCCCCGGTTCCGACACCGATAGCCGCAGCATGGACGTGCAAGTGTCACGCGTTCGACGATTGGTGGAGCCCGATCCCAGTCGGCCTCGCTACCTGCAGACCGTCTGGGGCTATGGCTACGTGTTCGTGCCCGATGGCCAGCCCCGCACCCGTTAGGTATGCCCTGGTGGGGGCTGGGGTCTCGGCCCTCAGCCTGGTGCTGCTCCAAGCCCTGCTCGCCCAGCGCTTGGAGCGGGCCCAGATCGCCCAGATGGGCCCCGAGGTGGCGTTCAACCTGCGCCTGGGGGAACTGGCCCTCGAGCGCCTGCCGCCTGCCGCCCTCTCCCGTTTGAGTGGCCTGCCCCTGCGGGTAGGGGAGCTGCCCCCCACCGGGGGGGATGGCCGCCTGGCCGTGCAGGCGGAGCGTCTGCAGCAGGCCCTGTGCCGGCAGCTCTCCCACTGTCCTCCCGTGTTGCCCGCGGCTGGGGATCCCCGGGGGGTGTGGGTGGCGTTGCTTTCGCCTCTTGAGCCGGTGTGGCTGTTTGCGCCGATGCGCTCACCCCAGCGCTGGCCCCCGGATCCGCTGCTGCTGGGTCTGGCCTTGCTGGGGGGCAGCGTGTCGGCTTCGTTGCTGTTCCTCTGGGTTGAGGTGCAACGGCCTCTCCAGCGCCTGGAGCAAGCCCTCAGCCAGGTGGGGCTGGCGGCTCGGCCGGCTCCGCTAGCAGCCCAGGGCACCGGCGCGGTGCGGCGGCTCACGGGGCGGTTCAACGCCATGGTGCAGCGCTTGGACCAGACTGAGCGAGAGCGTGAGACCATGCTCGCCGGCATCGCCCACGACCTCAAGAGCCCCATCACGCGCTTGCGCCTTCGGCTCGGGTTGGCCCGGCCGGATCCGGCCGATCTCCAGCGCTCTGAGGCCGATCTCGATGCCCTTGAGCGCATCACGGCCCAGTTCCTGTTGTTTGCCGGCGGCGTGGATGCGGAGCCGCCGGTGGAGGTGCCGTTGGAGCAGCTGTTGGCTGAACTGAGTGCCGCCATTGATCCCCGTGAGCTGCAGCTGGATCTCGAGCCGATGCAACGCTGGGTGCAGCCCACAGCGCTTGGCAGGGCCGTGGGCAACCTGTTGGATAACGCCCTCAGCCATGGCCAGAGGCCGCTGCGGTTGGTGCTGCGCCCAGCGCTGCCGGAGGGGGAGGGGTTCCGGATTGCGGTGTGGGATTGCGGTGCGGGGATCGCGCCCGATCAGTGGGGCCAGGCCCTGATGCCCTTCCAACGGCTGGATCGCGCCCGTGGGGGCCTGGGCCATTGCGGGCTGGGCCTGGCCATCGCTGCACGGGTGGCGGCGGCCCATGGCGGTGGGCTGGAGGCCCAGCGCAGCGCGCAGGGCTTTGCCGTGGTGCTGCAGGGGCGCTCGCTGTCACCAGCAGCGTGAGCGGTGCTCAGTTGGGTCTGGTCATCGATCAGATCAGCGGCAGTCAGGTTTGGGTTAGATCCGCTGCTGAGCATGGGGGTGTCGCCTGTTCAGCGATCCCATGCCCTCCCGTTTCCGTACTTGGCCCGCCCTTGCCGTCCTGCTGGTGCTGAGCGGAGGCAGTGTTCTGGCGCAGCAGCCGACTCCGCAATCCCAGTTGCAGCAGCGCTGGCAGGGCTGGCAGCGCCAGCGAGCTGAAGCCCTTACCAAGCTCAGCCCTCAGCAGCGCCGCGACTATGTGAGAGCTCAGCGCGACCTGAAGCAGCGTTTCCACAGCCAGCGGCTCAACCTGCTGGATCAGAGCGGCACCTGCCTGGAGCAGGCCCGGGGCCAGGTTGCAGTGGAGCGTTGTCTGGACCGCCTGCAAAGCGGCCGCGAGCAGCTACGCCGTGAGGAGATAACGCTGATGCAAGATCTGCACCAGCGTTTCGGCCTGCCCGTTGGCAGGGGAGGCCGGCAACCCGCGGGTTGAAGGCAGAGGCTCAGGCCTCGTCGAGGGCAGCCACGCCCGGCAGCACCTTGCCTTCCAGCAGCTCCAGGCTGGCGCCACCGCCGGTGGAGATGTGGGACATCTTGTCGGCCACGCCCACCTTCTCCACGGCGGCCACGGAGTCACCGCCGCCGATGATCGTGCAGCAGCCCTTGGCGCTCAGATCGGCCAGGGTGTGGGCGATGCCATTGGTGCCGGCGGCGAACTTGTCGAACTCGAACACGCCCATGGGGCCGTTCCAGATCACGGTCTTGCAGTCGGCCAGGGCTTCCTGGAATGCCTTGATCGAGTCGGGGCCGATGTCCAGGCCCATCCAGCCATCGGGGATGGCGTTGATGGACACGGTCTGGCTGTTGGCATCGGGGGCAAAGTTATCGGCCAGCACCACATCGGTGGGCAGCAGCAGCTGCACACCCTTGGCCGCGGCCTTGGCCTCCAGTTCCTTGGCCAGCTCCAGCTTGTCCTCTTCCACCAGGCTCTTGCCCACCGCCAGGCCGCGGGCCTTGTAGAAGGTGAAGATCATGCCGCCGCCGATCAGCACCTTGTCGCACTTGTCGATCAGGGCCTCGAGCACGCCGATCTTGGAGCTCACCTTGGAGCCGCCCACGATGGCGGCCAGGGGGCGCTTGGGCTCATCAATGGCGCCCTGCAGATACTGCAGCTCCTTCTCCATCAGGTAGCCGGCCACGCTGGGGCTCAGGTATTGGGTCACGCCCTCGGTGGAGGCATGGGCGCGGTGGGCGGCGCCGAAGGCGTCGTTCACGTACACATCGGCCAGGGCGGCCAGCTGCTTGGCGAAATCGCCCTCGTTCTTCTCTTCCTCGGCGAAGAAGCGCACGTTCTCCAGCAGCACCACATCCCCTTCGGCCATGGCGGCCACCTTGGCTTCGGCATCGGAGCCGATGCAGCTGTCGGTCTTCACCACGGGCTTGCCCAGCAGCTCCGCCAGGCGGGCGGCCACGGGGGTGAGGCGCATGCCTTCGTTCACCTGGCCCTTGGGGCGGCCGAAGTGGGCCGCCAGGATCACCTTGGAGCCCTTGGCGGTGAGGGCATTGATGGTGGGCAGAGCAGCCCGGATGCGGGTGTCATCGGTGATGGCACCGGCGTCATCGAGAGGAACGTTGAAGTCAACCCGGACCAGCACGCGCTTGCCGCGCAGGTCATCAGCAGAGAGGCTGGCCAGGGAGCGCTTCGCCATGGGGTCGCAAGGGAGATTCGGTCGGGCGAATTTAGCGGGCGGGTCAAGAGGGGCAGGCTCTAAGGCTCTGGCCTGGTTCATTCCCTCCACACGATGATCGCGGCCTTGCCAGGGCGCTAGACAGAGGGGGCACCGGCCGGTTGGCCATGTTCGAGATTGTTCTGTTCCCCATCGACCGCAGCCGCCAGGCTGCCGAAACCGCTGCCACGGCCCTGAAACTGGCGCAGCAGCACCACAGCCGCCTGGTGGTGCTCTCGGTGGTGGAGCCCGGGCAGGACGATCCCGCTGCCGTGGCAGAGCTGCTGGAGCAGGCCCGCAGCCGTTTTCAGGAGCAGGGTGTGAGTTGTGAGGTGATTGAGCGCGAGGGGAAGCCGGCCTTTGTGATCTGTGATGTGGCCGATGAGATCAACGCCGATGTGATCGTGATGGGCACCCGTGGCCTCACCCTCGAGGCCGACGAGGCCCCGAGCACCGCCTCCCGGGTGATTCAACTGGCGCCCTGCCCCGTGCTGGTGGTGCCGTGATGGAGGCTGAACTGCTCAGCAGTGCCGCCCCGGCTATTCAGTGGTACCCCGGGCATATCGCCAAGGCGGAGCGTTCCCTCACCGACAACCTGGCGAAGGTGGATCTGGTGATTGAGGTGCGGGACGCCCGTATCCCCATGGCCACCAGCCATCCCCGCCTGCAGCGCTGGATCAAGGGCAAGCAGCACCTGTTGGTGGTGAATCGGCGCGACATGATCACCCCCGAGGCACGCCAGTTGTGGGAGGCCTGGTTTAGGGCCCATGGCCACACGCCCTGGTGGTGTGATGCCAAGGCCGGCACCGGCGTGAAGCAACTGCAGCAGGCGGCGATCCGGGCCGGGGCGGCCCTCAATGCCCGCCGTGCCGGTCGCGGCATGAAGCCCAGGCCTGTGCGGGCGTTGATGCTGGGATTTCCCAATGTGGGGAAGTCGGCCTTGATCAACCGGTTGGTGCGCCAGAAGGTGGTGGACAGTGCCCGCCGGGCCGGCGTGACCCGCAGCCTGCGCTGGGTGCGGCTGGGGCAGGACCTCGACCTGCTGGATGCCCCAGGGGTGTTGCCACCCAGGCTGGATGACCAGTTGGCGGCCCTGCGCCTCGCCCTGTGCGACGACATCGGCCAGGCCGCCTACGACGGCGAAGCGGTGGCCATGGCCTTTGTGCGGGTGCTGGCAGGGCTGGAGCCCGTGCTGGCTGCGGGGGTGCCCGCCGGGTTGCTGGAGCGCCGCTATGGGGTGCCGTTGCAGGCGCTCGGGGCGTTGGCTGCAGGCTCAGAGGCACCTTCGCAGGGTTCTGTACAGCCTGTACAGAATTCCGGAGAGCATCCCGCAGGACTCCCCCCTGACGCCGCCGCCTGGTTGGAGGCTGCGGCCACGCGCCACACCAGCGGCGACACGGCCCGCATGGCCCAGCGGCTGCTCGACGACTTCCGCCGCGGTGTGCTCGGCCCCATTGCCCTGGAATTACCCGCGGCGGCCAAGGTTCCAGCACAGCCATGAGTGGGTTCGGCGAAGGCGACGGCGAGTTGCTCACGCTCATCTATCCCAAGCCGCTGCCCATGCGGTTGGATCGCTGGTTGGTGGCCCAGCGGCCCGAGCAGAGCCGTGCGCGTATTCAGAAGTTCATCGATGCCGGCTTTGTGCGGGTGAACGGCGTTACTGGCCGCGCCAAGACCCCCCTGCGCCTGCACGACACGGTGGAGCTGTGGATGCCGCCACCCGAGCCCCTGCCCTACCTGCTGGCCCAGGAGATTCCCCTGGATGTGCTGTTTGAAGACCAGCACCTGATCGTGCTCAACAAGCCCGCCGGCCTCACGGTGCACCCGGCGCCCGGCAACAAGGACGGCACCCTGGTGAACGGCCTGCTGCACCACTGTCCCGATCTGCCCGGTATCGGTGGTGAACTGCGCCCGGGCATCGTGCACCGCCTCGACAAGGACACCACCGGTTGCATCGTGGTGGCTAAGAGTCAGGAGGCGCTGGTGAAGCTGCAGGTGCAGATCCAGCAGCGGGTGGCCTCGCGCAATTACGTGGCCGTGGTGCATGGCGTGCCCGCCGCTGACCACGGCACGATCGTGGGCGCCATCGGCCGCCATCCCGCCGATCGCAAGAAATATGCGGTGGTGCATGACGACACCGGCCGCCACGCCTGCACCCACTGGACCCTGGTGGAGCGCCTGGGCGACTATTCGCTGCTGCGCTTCAAGCTGGACACCGGCCGCACTCACCAGATTCGGGTGCACTGTGCCCATATCGGCCATCCGATCGTGGGGGATCCCACCTACAGCCGGTGCCGCAAGTTGCCGATGCTCCTGCCGGGGCAGGCCCTGCATGCGATCCAGCTCGGGCTGGATCATCCGATCACCCGCGAGCGAATGCTGTTTGAAGCGCCGTTGCCGGAGGTGATGGAGAAGCTGCTCGCGCTGCTCAGGCGGCGGGCAGGCGCGGACAGGCTTCCACCAGCGTGCGCGTAATCGGCGCCTGGGGGGCAGCCAGCAGCTGATCCCCAGGCCCCTCCTCCACGATCCGGCCGCCATCCAGCACGATCACCCGCTGGCAGAAGCCACTGGCCACCGCCAGGTCGTGCGTCACGAACAGCATCCCCAGGCCCAGGCGCTGTTGCAGCTCCCGCAGCAGCTCCAGCACTTCGGCCTGCACCTCGGCATCGAGCATGCTCACGCTCTCGTCGCAGAGCAGCACCTGGGGATCGAGCACCAGGGCGCGGGCGATGGCCACCCGCTGTTGCTGCCCGCCGGAGAGCTGGCGGGGCAGGCGGTGTTCAAAGGCCTCCGCTGGGTTCAGTCCCACGGCGGTCAGCAGCCCGCGTGCCCGCTCCCGGGCCTCGGCGCGGCTGGCAAGCCGATGGATCAGCAGGGGATCGGCGATGGCCTGGCCCACCGTCATGGCCGGATTCAGGCAGGCCAGGGGATCCTGGAACACCATCTGGATGCAACGGCGGGCCCGGTGGTTCAGCTCCTGCCCCCGCAGTCGCACGCTGCCGCCCCGCACGGGCACCAGCCCCATCAGGGCACGACACAGGGTGCTCTTGCCGCAGCCAGAGGCTCCCACCACGCCGATGGTTTCGCCCTCGTGGAGCTGCAGGCTCACGCCATCCACCGCCTTGTACCAGCGCTGCTGCCAGGGCAGGGAGGGCAGCGGATGCCAGCAACGCAGGCCCTCCAGCTCCAGTAGCACCGGTGTTGCCGCAGGGGCAGCCGGCGTGGGGCTGCCCTCCCGGCTGCGGGCGGCCGCCACCAGCCGTTGGGCCAGGGCGGAACGGGGCTGGCTGAGGAGTTGCCGGGCGGGGGCCTGCTCCACCAGCTGGCCGCGATCCAGCACGGCGATCTGCTTGCACCAGCGGCCTGCCATGGCCAGGTCGTGGGTGATCAGCAGCAGCGCACTGCCCGATTCCTCACACAGCGCGCTGAGTTCCCCCATCACCTGGCCCGCCACCGCCACATCCAGGCTGGTGGTGGGCTCATCGGCGATCACCAGCGGCGGCTCCAGGGCCATGGCCAGGGCGATGGCCAGGCGCTGGCGCATGCCGCCACTGAATTGATGGGGATAACTGCTGTAGCGGTCTGCACGGATCCCCACCCGTTCCAACAGATCCTCCGCCCGCAGCCGCACCTGCCGGCGCGTCCAGCGGGGGCGATGGTCGGCCAAGGTGTCGCTGAGGTGTTCCCCGATGGTGAGCAGGGGATTGAGCCGGGTCATCGGGTCCTGGAACACCAGGCCCACCGCTTCGCCGCGGAGGTGGCGCAGGGCCGAGCGCCGCAGCTGGCGCGGGTCCTGACCGGTGAGTTGTAGCGCGCCGCTGCAGGTGCTGCCCTGCGGGAGCAGCTGCAGCACAGCCCGCGCCACGGTGCTCTTGCCACAGCCGGAAGGCCCTACAAGGGCGAGGCGTTCCCCCGGGTGCAGGCTCAGATCCAGCCCGTTGAGGGTGGGGGTGTCGCAGCCGGGATACTGCACCACCAGCTGCTTCAGGGCAAGCACCGGGCCGGTCGTGGAGGGCGCGGCCATGGCGGGCGAGCAGGGGCGCAGGGTGACTCCAGCTTGGACTGCAAACGAGCACCCGCGGAAGGTTTGTTTCGCCCGCTGCATACGATGGTTCCAAACGCAGAGCGCCATGCTCCACGCGGTGCCAGCTACGGCCGAAGCAGCTGCCTCTGCGCCGCCCATGCCCCTGGGCCGCCGGCTGATTCGCACCCCGGACGACTACGGCATCCCCTTGCCGGAGTGGCTGCGACGCTGCGTGGAGCACGTGCCCCCGGGAACCGGCGAGAGTTGTCCCACCGATGCCGAGGCTCTGCTGGCTTCGGCTTTTGATTTCGCCTTTCAGCTCCACGATGGCCAGGTGCGGGCCAGCGGTGAGCCCTACATCTGCCATCCGGTGGCGGTGGCTGATCTGCTGCGCGATATCGGCGCCAGTGCTGGTGTGATCGCGGCCGGCTTCCTCCACGACGTGGTGGAAGACACCGACGTGACCCCCGAGGAGATCGAGCAGCACTTCGGTGCTGAGGTGCGGGGCCTGGTGGAGGGCGTGACCAAGCTGGGCGGCATTCACTTCACCAACAAAACAGAGGCCCAGGCTGAAAACCTGCGGCGCATGTTCCTGGCCATGGCCAGTGATATTCGTGTGGTGTTGGTGAAGCTGGCCGACCGCCTGCACAACATGCGCACCCTCGGGGCCCTCAAGCCCGAGAAGCAGCAGCGCATTGCCCGCGAAACCCGCGAGATCTATGGACCGCTGGCCAACCGCCTGGGCATCGGCCGGCTCAAGTGGGAGCTGGAAGATCTGGCCTTCAAGATCCTCGAGCCGGAGGCCTTCCGCGAGATCCAGCAGCAGGTGGCCACCAAGCGCAGTGAGCGGGAGGAGCGGCTCGGGGTCACGGTGCAGCTGCTGCGCGATCGCCTTGCCGCCGCTGGCTTGAACGACTGCGATGTGAGTGGCAGGCCCAAGCACCTCTACGGCATCTGGAGCAAGATGCAACGCCAGCAGAAGGCCTTCCACGAGATCTACGACGTGGCGGCGCTGCGGATCCTCACTCCCAACCTGGAGAGCTGCTACCGAGCCCTCGCGGTGGTGCACGACACCTTCCGGCCCATTCCCGGTCGCTTCAAGGACTACATCGGCCTGCCCAAGCCCAATGGCTACCAGTCGTTGCATACGGCGGTGATCGGTCGCCATCGGCCGATTGAGGTGCAGATCCGCACGGCGGACATGCATCAGGTGGCGGAGTTCGGCATTGCCGCCCACTGGAAATACAAGGAGGGCGGCTCGCCAGCAGCCACAGGCAATGATGCCGAGCGCTTCAACTGGCTGCGGCAGCTGGTGGATTGGCAGAAGGATGGCGTTGGCGAAGACAGTAACGACTTCCTGCGCTCCATCAAGGAAGACCTGTTCGATGAAGAGGTGTTCGTGTTCACCCCCAGCGGCGATGTGGTGGGGCTGCGCAAGGGCTCCACGGCCGTGGACTTTGCCTATCGCATTCACTCCGAGGTGGGCAATCACTGCCAGGGTGTTCGCATCAATGATCGCCTCTGCCCCCTGGCCACGCCCCTGCAGAACGGCGACTTTGTGCAGGTGATCACCGCCAAGAGTGCGCACCCCAGCCTGGATTGGCTCAACTTCGTGGCCACCCCCACGGCGCGCAATCGCATCCGCCAGTGGTACAAGAAAAGCCACCGCGAGGACAACATCCTGCGGGGCACGGCGATGCTCGAGCGGGAGCTCGGGCGTGATGGCTTCGATGCCCTGCTGCATGGCGAGGCCATGGCCAAGGTGGCCCGCCGCTGCAACCTGGTGGGTACGGAAGATCTGCTGGCCGCCATCGGCTTCGGCGGGGTCACCCTGCACCAGGTGCTCAATCGCCTGCGCGAGGAGCTACGCCTGGCCACCGCAGCAGCGGCGCCGGTGCTGAGCAACGAAGAGCTGGCCCGCAATGTGTCGGCCCAGGGCCACCAGCCCCCCTCAGCCCACGGCGATGCCAGCCCGATCCTGGGCCTGGAGGGTCTGGAATACCGCATGGGCGGCTGCTGCAGCCCCCTCCCAGGGGAGCCGATCGTGGGCACCGTGGCCCTGGGGAATCACGGCATCACCATTCACCGCCAGGACTGCGCCAATCTCACGCCGGTGCCCGCCGAGCGGCGGTTGCCGGTGCGCTGGAACTCCCTTGCCGACGACCAGCGGCGCCGTTATCCCGTGCAGCTGCGCATCGAAGTGCTGGACCGGGTGGGCGTGCTCAAGGACATCCTCACGCGCCTGTCGGATAGCCGGATCAATGTGAGCGATGCCCGGGTGCGCACCAATCCGGGCAAGCCCGCCCGCATTGACCTGCGGGTGGAACTCGCCAGTGCCGCCCAGCTGCGCACCACCATGGATCAGATCCGTTCGATGGCCGATGTGCTCGACCTGGCCCGCACTGGCATTGGTTGAGGCCTGGTGACATCAGGGCAGGGTGAAGCCCGAGGTGTTCAGGTGCTTGAGATCCAGCAGCACAACCGTGAGCCAACCCAGCAGGGCCAACCCTCCGATCGCCCCGAGGGCAACCAGCAAGGCGGTGAGCGCCGACCGTGGGGACCCGTTGTCGTTCGCCACGCCCGTGCCCTGTAGATAGCGGATCCTCCCACGCCTGCAGGTTGGCGTCTGCCGACACGGCGCCGGGTGGGTGTGCAGCACTACAGCGTTTCGTCTGCGCAGCTCGTACAACGGCGCCACACCGGGGAGTTGCCATGACCTCCGACCAAGCCGCCCAACTGATCGACGACACCCTGGATCGGGTGCATCAGCGCCTGCTGGAGCTGGAAGCGGGGCAGCAGCCATGGGCCCATCGCGCCCTTGCCGAGGAGTTCCGCGAATGGCGTCATCCCGTGGGTGGCCACATCGATCTGATGGTGTGTCCGGGCTTCCCATCCGGTGGCAGTTGAGACTGGCCTAACGGGTTCCCATAGCTGCCTTGATTGAGGACACCATCGCGGCGGTTGCCACGGCCGTTGCAGCCGGTGAAGGCAGCGTGGCAATCGTGCGGATATCGGGGCCTGCAGCCGCGGCTATCGGGCAGGGCCTGTTTGTGGCCCCCGGCCATCAGCCCTGGCACAGCCATCGGGTGCTCTATGGCCACGTGGTGGATCCCGCCACGGCGGAACGGGTGGATGAGGCCCTGCTGCTGTGGATGCAGGCCCCGCGCAGTTACACCCGTGAGGATGTGGTGGAGCTCCACTGCCACGGCGGCCTGGTGGCGGTGCAGCGGGTGCTGGAGCTGGTGCTGGCGGCCGGAGCCCGTCGGGCCGAGCCCGGGGAGTTCAGCCAGCGGGCTTTTCTCAACGGCCGGCTCGACCTCACCCGTGCCGAGGCGATCAGCGAGATGATCACCGCCCGCAGCCGCCGGGCCGCCCAGCTGGCCATGGCCGGCATTGATGGCGGCCTGCAGCAGCGCATCGGCGGCCTGCGGGAGCGGTTGCTGGACCAGTTGGCGGAGCTGGAGGCCCGGGTGGATTTCGAGGAGGATCTGCCCCCTCTCGATGGCACCGCGGTCGTGGCGGAGCTTGAGGCGGTGCGGGCTGCGCTGGAGCAGCTGGTGGCGGAGGCCCGCCAGGGGGAGCTGCTGCGCGATGGCCTGCGGGTAGCGATCGTGGGCCGCCCCAACGTGGGCAAATCGAGCCTGCTCAACCTGCTCAGCCGCCGCGAGCGGGCGATCGTGACCGACCTGCCCGGCACCACCCGTGACCTGCTCGAGAGCGAGCTGGTGCTCGACGGCGTGCCGCTCACCCTGCTCGACACCGCTGGCATCCGCCCCACCAGCGACCGGGTGGAGCAACTGGGCATCGAGCGCTCGCGCCAGGCCTTGGCGGCGGCCGATGTGGTGCTGCTGCTGTTTGACCTCTCCCTGGGCTGGACGCCGGACGATGAGCAGCTGCGCCAGCTGGTGCCCGAGGGGGCCGTTCTGCTGGTGGCCGGCAACAAGGCGGATTTGGCTGGAGCTGATCTCGCCCCCGTGATGCCGCCCCATGTGGCCTTCAGCGCCCTCACTGGCGAGGGCCGCGATCAGCTGGTGGCGGAGCTGTTGCGCCGCTGTGGCGCCGGCCCCTTGGAGGGGGTGCAGGTGGCCCTCAATGTCCGCCAGCGGGATCTGGCAGCGGCGGCGGCGATGAGCCTGGGGGCCTCGCTTGAGGCGGCCGAACAGCAGCTGCCCTGGGATTTCTGGACGATTGATCTGCGGGCCGCCGTGCGCTCCCTCGGCGAGATCACGGGTGAGGAGGTGACTGAAGCGGTGCTGGATCGGGTGTTTGCCCGCTTCTGTATTGGCAAATAGCCGAGCGTCCTGGGCCCAGCCTGGCGGCCAGGAATACCAGGGCCATCACGGCGTAGCCCAGGGCCCAGGGCCTGCCCACCCCCCAGCCCAATTGCAGCACGGTGTCGGAGCTAGTGAACTGCCAGGCGTGGATCACGCCGAACCAGGCCAGCACCGCTGCGATGGCAGCGCAGGCTGCCGCCGCCAGCAACCGGGCTTCGATCAGGTACACCAGCATGCCGGCCAGCAGCATGGCCGCGATGATCTGGCCCTGCTCCAGGGCAAAGGCTCCGGCTGCCCACACATCGGCCTGGGCCAGGGGCTGGAGCAGGGCTGGACCAAACGGGTGCGTGGCGGTGCCGCTGCCGCCGGCCCGCAGCCCCGCCTTGAGCATCAGTGATCCCCAGCCCGCCAGCCCGGGGAGCAGGCCCAGGGCCACGGCTGGAGCATGGCGCAGCGGGGTGGCCTGGAAGGCCTGGGCGGCGATCACCAGGCCGATGTAGAGCACGATGGCCATGCCCGCTTCGATCGGCACCAGCTGGCCGATCACCCCAAACAGCCCCAGTAGGCAGGCGGCTCCCATCACGAGGCCGTTGAGCCAGGAGTAGCCGATGCGGGCGCCCATCGCCTTCCAGCCGGGATGGCCGATGTAGAGGGTTGTGGGGAAACAGGATCCCAGAGAGGCAGCGGCCAGGGTGCCGAGGCCGTTGATCAGCATGGAGCTCCGAACCGGGTAGCGATCGCCTGCGGCCTCGGCGCTCTCCAGGTTCTGGAGGGAGCCGATCACGTTGAACAGTCCCATGGGCACGATCACCCCCAGCCATGGCAGCAGCTGGCTGCGGGCCTGCCACAGGGCCTCCAGCTGCAGCTGCGGCAGATGCAGGCCAATCAGAGCAGTGCTGCTCTGCCAGGCCACCGGGTTCAGGCGGATTAGGCCGGTGGCCCAGGCCAGCACGACGCCAAGCACGACGGCCACCAGGCCGGCGGGTACGGGCCAGCGCACAGGGGTGTAGTAGCCCACCAGAATCACGGCCAGCACGGCTAGCCCAACCACGGGATGCGCGTAGGTGCGCAGCAGGAACCCCAGGGCGATGTAGCCCAGGGCAATCCCCGCGAGCGTGGAAAGCAGTGCAGCTCGCGGTAACCAGCGCCTCAGGGCGTTGGCCACGAAGGCTCCAGCCGCTTCGATCAGCCCTGATCCCAGGCACGCGATCAGCCCCGCTTGCCAGGAGAGGGTCACGGCGTCGGCTTCATTCAGGCCCCGGCCCAGGGCGGCCAGTTTCACCGGCAGCATCACCAGAAACACGTAGGCGAACAGACTCACCGTGTTGATGCCGTAGGGAAGGGCGGTGCGGTCATCGCGCCCCTCCCGCCTGGCCAGTTGAAAGGCCTGGCGGGCGTAGGCCAGGTTGCCCACCACCAGGCTGATGCCCGTGGCCGGCAGGATCGTGCCGAACACCAGGCTGTCGGGGTACCCGAGCACGCCACGGCAGAGGCCAACGATCAGGAGGATCTGGATCAGGTTGTCGAGCCCGAGGCCCAGGACGCCATCGAGATCACCCGCAACCCACCAGCGTGGTTGGGGCCGGGCGTTGGTGGATTGCGAGATGAGCTTCAGCCGCCGTAGTTCAGGGATGAATGGTGAAGCACGATCCGCACACTGCCATCCGTTTCCCTCACAAATGTCCAGGTCTTGTCAACGCTGGTGACGCTGCCTGTGGCATCGGTGAAGATCACATTCCCCATCGTGGTGGCCGAGGAACCATCGAGCTGAATCACCTGATTCACAATTCTGCAGGAGCGCCAGGGTTTGATGGCAAAACCCTTGTCTTGTGGGAAGTTCGGATTGTTGCCAACAAAGTAAGCAAGCGCGCCCTCGCGGGTGGTGCGAAAGGTCTGCTCCCCTGAGGCCAAGGTGGGCTTGAAAGCCACAGGTCCGTATTGGTAGCCGTAGGCTTGATCGATCACCTGGGCAGCGGTTGCCTTGGCCTTGGCGATGCCTCCCTTGGAGTAATCGGAGCTGATTTGCAGCAGGGCTTTGCACCAGCCTTCCTGGGCCTGGAGCACCTGGTTGTCGTATCGGGCCGGCCACGGCAGCTCCATCGCCTCGCATTATTGGGAGGCCTGGCCCCGAGGGGCGATGACTATCGCTTGCCTGCCCGTCACTCCCCAGCTGGAGCAACACCTGCGCGCCTGGCTGGCGGAAGATCTGGGCCGCGGCGACCTCACGGCGGCCGCCCTGGCCGGCTGCACCGGCAGGGCCCATTGGTTGGCGAAAGCTGATGGGGTGTTCTGCGGCGGTGTGCTGGTGGAGCCGCTGTTCCACCTGCTGGATCCAGGCGTGCAGTTACGCCTGCTCGTGGCCGATGGCGAGCCGGTGGTAGCCGGCCAGCGGCTGCTGGAGCTGGAGGGCCCGGCTGCGGCTCTGGTGGCCGGCGAGCGCACCGCCCTGAACCTGGCCATGCGGCTCTCCGGCATCGCTACCGCCACGGCGGCACTGGTGGCGGCTCTGGCGGGCACGGGTGTGGACTTGGCCGACACCCGTAAAACCAGCCCCGGCTTGCGGGTGCTGGAGAAGTACGCGGTGCGCTGCGGTGGTGGCCTCAACCATCGGCTAGGCCTGGATGACGCCGCCATGCTCAAGGAGAACCACCTGGCCTGGGCGGGGGGGGTTGCTGCCGCGATTGCGGCGGTGCGGGCCCAGGCGCCCTGGCCAGCGACGGTGATCGTGGAGGCGGAGACGGCGGAGGAGGCGGTGGCGGCGGTGCTCGCCGGCGCCGATGGGGTGCTGCTCGACGAATTCCTCCCCGGTGAGTTACTCGCATTGGTGCCCCAGTTGCGGGCGTTGGCCCAGGGGCGGCAGTTGGTGCTGGAGGCCTCTGGGGTTCAACCCGACCAGCTGCGGGCTTACGCGGCCACGGGCATTGATCTGATCTCCACCAGTGCGCCGATCACCCGCAGCGTTTGGCTTGATCTGAGCATGCGCTTTGCGGCTTGAGTCGGCGCGTTGGCAGTGGGGCCTGCGGTCTGCATACTGCGATCAGTAGACATCGAGGCTGAGTGGCTGCACAACTCCTCACTACCGGATCGAGGCCCTGGCGACGGGTTGCGGCAGGCCTCGGAGCCTTGGGCATCCTGACGCTCATGCCGGCGGCGGCTCAGGCTGAGGGCACTGTGCAGCGGGCGGCGCGCACCGGCCAGCTCGTCCTGAGCGGCTTGGCCGATGTGCCCCCCCTCGTGGTGACAACTCCCCAGGGGCAACCCAGTGGCTACGGCCTCTTGGTGGCCGATCGCATCGCGGCCGAACTCTCCCGTGCCGTGGGTAAGCCGGTGACGGTGCGCTTTGCGCCGGTGGGTAATCCCGCCAGCCTGGTGGGCAGCATTACGAAGGGCCAGGCGGATCTCGCCTGCGGCTTTCCGTTCAGCTGGGAGCTGGACATGCAGGTGGACTTTTCATTGCCAATCGGGGTTTCCGGGTTGAGGTTGCTGGCGCCGGCCGGTCGTTTCGATGGCAGCCCTGTAGCCCTGGCCGGCCGGAAGATCGGGGTGGTGCGCCAATCGTTGGGTGAGACCGAGCTGAAAGGCATGCAGCCCAACGCTACGGCGGTTGCCTTTGACAACCTTCAGGCGGCGGTGGCGGCCTTAAAGGCTGGAAACGTTGACGGCGTGGTCGGTGACACCATCGTGCTGGCCGGTTTGGTGCGTCAACAGGGTTTGAAAGGCTTGGCCTTGACCCCCGATTTCCCCTACGAGGCCTACGCGGTGAGCTGCGTGCTGGCCGAGAATGATTCCAGCTTCCGCAATCTGGTCAACCTGGCGATCGCCCGGCTGTTGCAGGGCTACCTCGACGGCCAGTCGGACACGGTCGCCGCGGTGAACCGTTGGCTGGGGCCGGGCAGCGCCGTGGGTCTGCCCGAAGCCACGATCCGCACCAGCTTCGAGGCGGTGTTGTTGGGGGTTGAGACCATCCGTCCGATTTCGGAAGACCAGGCCGCTCCCAACGCTCGCTAACCGGTTCGCTGATTCCCCTCCTCCGTTGCTGACATGGCGTTGTTCAACCGCTCCCATCTGTTTGGCCTGTTGCTGCTGGTCTCCCTGCCGCTCGATGGGGCGGCTGCCTTGGCCCTGGCCAGCGTCCAGGCCCCCCCCGCGAGCCCAAGCATCGAGGAACGGCTGAGCCGGATTGCGGCGGCCGTGCAGGAGCGTGAGGGCTCGCTGGGAGTGGCTGAGGGCCCAGCAGGTGTTGCCGACGATGCCCTCTCCTACGTGTTCGTGAACGGCTCCGGGCTGGGTTGGGGCAACGGTGGTTTCAACAATGGCGGCTTCTACAACGGCGGATTTAATAACGGCGGTTTCACGAACGGCGGCTTCTACAACGGGGGCTTCCGCAACGGCGGTTTCCGCAATGGCGGCTTCTTCAACGGCGGCCGCTACTGGCGCTGATGCCTGCTCCGCTAGCTGACGTGACTGCGGAGGTCCGCCAGGTCTATGGGCCTGTGAGGCTGTTGGTGGTGCAACCCACCCCCTACTGCAACCTCGATTGCGACTACTGCTACTTGCCTGATCGGGGCGATCGCGGTCGGCTGTCGTTTGAGGTTCTGGAGGTTGCACTCGAGCGGGTGCTGGATAGCCCCTACTTCGGGGGGGAGTTCACTCTGCTTTGGCATGCGGGCGAACCGCTCATGGTGCCGATCGCCTTTTACGACGAAGCCACGGAGCGGATTCATCGGCTGTTGGAACGACGCGGCCTGCCCCCCGGCACGATCGTGCAGTCGCTTCAGACCAACGCCACGGTGATCAACGCCGCTTGGTGCGACTGCTTCACGCGCAACGGCATCCACGTGGGCGTGAGCATGGATGGCCCTGCCTTTCTGCACGATGCCCACCGAGTCACCCGCACCGGCATGCCCACCCATGCCGCCGTTATGCGTGGCATCAGCTGGTTGGTGCGGCGGGGACTTCCCTTTCAGGTGATCTGCGTGCTCACCGCCGATGCCCTTGACCACGCCGATGCCATCGCCGACTTCTTCCTCCAGCACGGCATCACCGAGGTGGGCTTCAACATGGAGGAGACGGAGGGGTCGAATAGCCGCTCCAGCCTCGATGCCGGCGGCGCCGGGCAGATAGCCCTGGAGCAGCGCTACCGGGCGTTCATGGCACGGCTTTGGCAGCGCAGTCGCGAGCTGTCCGGACGCCTCCGCATTCGCGAGTTCGACGGCATTGCCAGCCTGGCCTGTAGTCAGGCGCGCATGGTTCAAACCGACATGAACACGCCCTTCGTGATCGTCAATGTCGATGCCCGTGGCCAGGTGTCCACCTTCGATCCCGAATTGCTGTCGGTCAAGACGGCTAAGTACGGCGACTTCTCCTTTGGTAACGTGCTTGTCGACAGCCTCGAAGCTTTGGCCGGCACCGACAAGTTTCGTCGGGTGGCCGCGGAGATGCGGGCGGGGGTTGAGCTGTGCCGCGCTAGCTGTGAGCACTTCGGGCTTTGTGGTGGTGGCACCGGCAGCAACAAGTATTGGGAGCACGGCCGCTTCGACTGCACCCAAACTCAGCACTGCCGCTACCGCATCCAGCTGGTGGCCGACGTGGTGCTGGAGGGTCTGGAGCATGAGCTGGGCCTTAGCGCCTAAGCGGCTTTGGGAGAGGGGGCTAACGGCCTCCGCGGGATGATCAAAGAGAAACCTGCTACGGCATGGCCCCATGCTCCGCATCGCCCAAACCCTGAACGGCCAGCTGCGTGCGGCTATGGAACGGGCCTTCCCCGAGGCGGCGCACCAGGCTCACGCGGGTGGGCAGCCCCTCGATCCCCAGCTGGCGCCGGCCTCGAAGCCGGAATTCGGGGATTTCCAGGCCAATGGCGCTCTGCCCTTGGCCAAGCCCCTGGGGCAGCCGCCCCGAGCCATCGCCACGGCGATCGTGGAGCAGCTTGCGGCCGATCCGGCCTTTGATCAGCTCTGCGAAGCGCCCCAGATCGCCGGGCCCGGCTTCATCAACCTCACCCTGCGGCCCGAGCGGCTGGCGGCTGAGCTTCAGGCCCGGCTGGGGGATCCGCGGCTGGGGGTGCCCAGCATGGTGGAGGAGGCCGCGGCGGCGGGGGAGTCCCTGGCCCCGGTGATCGTGGACTTCTCCAGCCCCAACATCGCCAAGGAGATGCACGTGGGACACCTGCGCTCCACGATCATTGGCGATTCCCTGGCCCGGGTGCTGGAGTTTCGCGGCCACCCGGTGCTGCGGCTCAACCATGTGGGCGATTGGGGCACCCAGTTCGGGATGCTGATCACCCACCTCAAGCAGGTGGCTCCCGAGGCCCTCACCACCGCCGATGCGGTGGATCTAGGCGATCTGGTGGCCTTCTACCGCCAGGCCAAGGCCCGCTTCGACGACGACGAGGCCTTCCAGACCACTTCCCGGGAGGAAGTGGTGAAGTTGCAGAGCGGCGATCCCATCAGCCGCAAGGCCTGGCAGCTGCTCTGTGATCAGAGCCGCCGTGAATTCCAGAAGATCTACGACCGCCTCGACATCCGCCTCAGCGAGCGCGGCGAATCGTTTTACAACCCCTACCTGGAGGGAGTGGTAGCCGATCTGGATACCTCCGGGTTGCTGGTCACCGACGATGGCGCCCGTTGCGTGTTCCTCGAGGGGGTCAGTGGCAAGGACGGAAAACCTTTGCCGGTGATCGTGCAGAAGAGGGATGGCGGTTTCAACTACGCCACCACCGATCTGGCCGCCATTCGCTACCGCTTCGGCTCAGCTCCCGCTGGGGACGGCGCCCGGCGGGTGATCTATGTGACCGATGCGGGCCAGGCCAATCACTTCGCCGGCGTGTTCCAGGTGGCCCGCAGGGCCGGTTGGATCCCCGCCGATGGCCGCCTCGAGCACGTGCCCTTTGGCCTGGTGCAGGGCGAGGACGGCAAGAAGCTGAAAACCCGGGCTGGCGACACGGTGCGGCTGCGGGATCTGCTGGATGAGGCGGTGGAGCGGGCCGAGGCCGACCTGCAACGGCGCTTGGCGGAGGAGGAGCGGACGGAAGACGAGGCCTTCATCCAGCACGTGGCCACCACCGTGGGTCTGGCCGCTGTGAAGTACGCCGATCTCAGCCAGAACCGGATCACCAATTACCAGTTCAGTTTTGATCGGATGCTGGCGTTGCAGGGGAATACCGCTCCCTACTTGCTCTATGCCGTGGTGCGCATCGCTGGCATTGCCCGTAAGGGTGGAAACCTGGAGGCTGGTGGCGCTGAGGCAGCTGGATCCGGAGGCCAAGCCGCCCTCACCTTCACGGAACCGCAGGAATGGGCCCTGGTACGGGAACTGCTCAAGCTCGATGGCGTGATCGCCGAGGTGGAGGAGGAGTTACTGCCCAATCGTCTCTGCACCTACCTGTTCGAGCTGAGCCAGGTGTTCAACCGCTTCTACGACCAAGTGCCGGTGCTCAAGGCCGAAGAGTCTGCCCGCTCCTCCCGCCTGGCCCTCTGCCGCCTCACTGCCGACACCCTCAGGCTGGGGCTGGGCCTGCTCGGCATCCCCACCCTGGAGCGGATGTGATGAACCCACAGCAGAGGTTGGATCTGCCGGGGCCACAGCTCCCCCAGCCCCGCCCGGAGGTGGAGAGCCTCAAGGCCTATAGCGCTCCGCTGGAGGGGCGGCGCGGGTTGCTGCGGCTTGACTTCAACGAAAACACGGTGGGCCCGAGCCCCCGGGTGGTGGAGGCGATCCGGGCGATTCCCGCCGATCAGTACGCCATCTATCCCGAATACGACGGCCTGCGGGAGGCGGTGCTGGCCAACCTGGCCCTGCCGCTGGAGCCCAGCCAGATCGGCCTATTCAACGGGGTGGATGCGGCGATTCACGCCATCTTTCACGCCTATGGCGACCGGGGCGAGACGTTGCTCACCACCAGTCCCACCTTCGGTTACTACACCCCCTGCGCCCAGATGCAGGGCATGGCGATCGAGGCGATCCCGTATCGGCTGCCCGATTTCGCCTTCCCGCTGGAGGAGATCCGTGCTGCTGTGCTGGCACCAGGCAGCGTTGCCCAGCTCGGCTGGCGCGCCCCGCGGATCCTGCTGATCTGCAATCCCAACAACCCCACCGGCACGCGCCTGGCGCCGGAACCGATTCTTGCGTTGGCGGCGGCGGCCCCGGGCACCCTGGTGGTGGTGGATGAGCTCTACGAGGCCTTCACCGGCGACAGCGTGCTGCCCCTGGCGGATTTCGCGGCCACCCCCAACCTGTTGGTGCTGCGCTCCCTGGCTAAAACCGCGGGCCTGGCAGGCCTGCGCATTGGTTTTGCCATCGGCGCGGCGGCTGTGGTGGACCGGATCGCTCGGGTCACCGGCCCCTACGACATCAACAGCTTTGCGGTGACGGCGGCCCATGCCGCCCTGGCGGATCAGGGATACACCAATGCCTACGTGGCCGAGGTGCTCCAGGCCCGTGCTTGGTTGGTCGATCAGCTCCAGACCGCTGGCGTGCGTCACCATGCCGCTGGGGGTAACTACCTGCTGGTGTGGCCCAAGCAGGCCCCCGCCGATGTGGATGGGGCCCTGCGCCGGGCCGGCATCCTGGTGCGCTCCATGGCCGGCAAGCCCCTGATCGATGGCTCCCTGAGGGTGAGCTTGGGCACCACTGCCCAGATGCAGCAGTTCTGGCAGGCCTACGCGCGCATCGAGGGTCTGCTGCCGTCGGCGTGATCAGCGCATCACGTCGATCTGGGTGGTGTTGGAGAGCTTGGCGGGCAGGCTGAGCACCCGGCCCACCCGCTTCACCGGGGTGCCGGCCATGGCCTTCAGGAACGGCTCCACGCTGCCTTGATCGCAGTTGGCCGGTGTGGTGCCACTCACGTATTGCACCGGGATCACCCGGCGGGGAGCCAACTCCCGCACCACGGCGGCGGCTTCGGCGCCGTCGTACACCTTGGCGCCGCCGCCCACGCCGATGATCAGCACATCGGGTTTGCCGAGCAGCACCTTGTCCTCGGGCTTGAGCTGGGCCGCGGTGCCGCCGAGATGGGCGAAGTCGAGGCCGCCCTGCGTCCAGCGCCACAGGGTGGCATTGCCAAAGCGACGGCCACCGAAGCGGTCGTGGGGAGCTGCAATGCCCTCAATCCTGAGGCCGCCTACCCGGTAAGAACCTGGGCTGCTCAGCAGCCGTCCGCTGGCCACCGGAGCGCCCTCATCCAGCAGGCGGCTGCTGGCCAGGATCACCGTGGCACCCACCCGTGGTTCCGCCAGTCCGGCGGCGCAGCCCACGGCCTTGAACGGATTGAGCAACACGCTGGTGCCCCCGCCTTGAATCAGCAGTGCGCTGTGGCCGTAGCTGGTGATCGTCACGCCCGCTTCGGCCTGAACGGCCCGCGGGGCCAGGCTGGCTCCGGCCAGGGCACTGAGGGCCCCTACCGTTGCCACGCGGGAGGCCAGGGAGCGGAACGGCACGGGGGCTGGTGCAGGTTGGCGCGAACCTAGCAGTGGTGGCCTGAGGCGGCCTGGGCCAGGAAGTTGGCCAGCAGTTGATGCCCCTCCTGGGTGAGCACGCTTTCGGGGTGGAATTGCACCCCCTGCAGGTGAGGGTAAGCGCGGTGGCGAAGGCCCATGATTGTGCCGTCCTCCAGCCAGGCGGTGATCTCCAGGCAGTCGGGCAGGCTGTCGCGCTCGGCGATCAGGCTGTGATAGCGGGTGGCGGTGAGGGGATTGGAGAGGCCGGCGAACACCCCTTGGCCGGCGTGCAATACCGGCGAGGTCTTGCCGTGCATCAACTCCTTGGCGCGCACCACCTTGCCGCCGTACACCTGCGCGATCGACTGGTGCCCCAGGCACACCCCCAAGGTGGGGATGCTGGGGCTGAGCTCCCGCAACACCTGCAGGCACACGCCCGATTGATCGGGGTCGCCCGGGCCGGGGGAAATCAGGATCGCGTCAGGGGCCAGCTCGCGGATCTGCTCGAGGCTGAGGGCGTCGTTGCGTTCCACCCGCAGATCGGCGCTGATCGGGTGGTCCACGGCCAGCTCCCCGAGGTACTGCACCAGGTTGAAGGTGAAGCTGTCGTAGTTGTCGAGAACGAGAAGCATCAGGCCGGCCGCCAGGCCACCATTCAAACGCCCAGGCGCGCCAAGAGCGGCGGCAGCAGCAGCAGCCCCGCAATCAGCAGCGAGGCCAGGGCTGCCACCAGCACGGCGGCAGCCGCGCAGTCCTTGGCGATGCGGGCGAGGGGGTGAAAGCGGCGGCCGATCGCCAGATCCACCACGGCTTCCGTGGCGGTATTGAGCAGTTCCAGCACCAGCACGGCGGTCACGGTGAGCACCAGAACCGCCAGCTGCCCCAGGGGCAGTTGCAGCCAGAGCCCCATGGCAAACACCACGGCGCCGGTCACCACGTGGATGCGGAAATTGCGCTGGCTGCGGAAGCCGTAGAGCAAGCCCTGGGCGGCGTAGCGGAAGCTGGCGGGAAGATCGCCGGCCACCTGCCAGGCCCCAAGGCGTCGCACCTTCCCCGCCGGGGAGGGCGTGTCCGTGAGCTCCTGCAGGGTCGGTCGCCGGGGCTGGTTCGGATCCTGGGGAACGAACATGCTCAAAGGCGCCCTAGGGACACTCCAGGCCCGCACACTACCTCTGTTGACCAGCGGCGAGTAGCTGTTCCTGGCGCGCCAACATCGCCGCCAGGCTGGCTTCATCGGGGTGGTCCCAGCCCACCAGGTGGAGTAAGCCGTGGGTCGCCAGGAACAGCACTTCCTCGCGGAGGCTGTGGCCGTGGTCGGGTGCCTGGCGCGCTGCGGTTTCCAAGGAGATCACGATGTCGCCCAGTTCCAGGGGCTCCAGTCCGTCCCCGTCGAGCTCGTCATTCGCCCAGCTGGGCATCGGTGGCGCGTCATCGATGCCGTCGTCCTGGGCGGCAAAGGCCAACACGTCCGTGGGGCCGGTTTTGTCGCGCCAGTCCTGGTTGAGGGTGGCGATCTCGCTGTCACCCACCAGGCTCAGCCCAAGGCTGTAGGCGGGGGCCTGCAGGCTCTCGGGCAGCTCGCCCCCCAGCTGGGCCAGCCAGGTGCTGATGAAGCCATGCCAGAGTTCGGCCCCCGCCAGGGGATCGGCCATGGCCCCGGCCGCCATGAGCAGCTCTGCGGGCAGGCTGTCGTCGGCCTCAAACGCGAGGTCCAGGTCGGGCAGGGTTGCAGCGGGCTCAGCCATGGATCAGGTGCCGGGCAGCTGGGGGCGCCCCAGCCAGGCCACCAGCACGATCAAGCCGATGAAGCCGGCCGCCGTGAGCCCGAAGTGCAGCAGGCTCAGGCGGCCCTTGCGCACCATGTTGCGCATGGCGAGCTTGGTGAAGCTGGGGTTCTCACCGCTCTGCTGCGTGGGTTGTGGGTTGGGGTCAGTCATCGCTGGAAGCTCCCACGTCAACGCCGGCATGCAGCAGGCTCTGGATGAAGGGATCCAGATCCCCGTCCATCACGCCCTGCACGTCGGTGGTCTCGTGCTGGGTGCGCAGATCCTTCACCATCTGGTAGGGGTGGAACACATAGTTGCGGATCTGGTTGCCCCAGGCCGCTTCCACGATGTCGCCGCGGATGTCGGCGATCTCGGCGGCTCGCTGCTCCTGGGCGATCACCAGCAGCTTGGCCATCAGCAGCGCCATGGCCTTCTCCTTGTTCTGGAGCTGGGAGCGCTCCTGGGTGCAGCGCACGAACAGGCCAGTGGGGATGTGCAGGATGCGCACGGCCGTTTCCACCTTGTTCACGTTCTGGCCGCCGGCGCCACCGGAGCGGGAGGTGGTGATCTCCAGGTCCTTGTCGGGGATGTCGAGCTTCACGTCCTGCTCGATCTTGGGCATCACCTCCACACCGGCGAAGCTGGTCTGGCGCTTGTCGTTGGCGTTGAAGGGGGAAATGCGCACCAGCCGGTGGGTGCCCTTCTCGTTGCGCAGGTAGCCGTAGGCGTAGCGACCCTCGATCTCCAGGGTGCAACTCTTGATGCCGGCCTCCTCCCCATCGCTGAGTTCCGCCACCGACACCTTCATGCCGTGGTCTTCCGCCCAGCGGGTGTACATGCGCATCAGCATCAGCGCCCAGTCCTGGGCATCGGTGCCGCCGGCGCCGGCATTGATGTTGATCACGGCGCCCTCCTTGTCGTAGGTGCCGGAGAGCAGGCGTTCGAGTTCCCAGCGATCCAGGTCGCTCTTCAGGCTTTGTAGGCCTCCGTTGGCCTCCGCCAGCAGGTCGTCGTCGGGTTCGAGGTCGTAGAGCTCGAGGGTGGCCTCGGCATCGGCCACGGCTGCCTGCCACTGGCCCAGCTGCTCCAGCTGGGCTTTCACTTCATCCAGCTGGCGCATCTTGACCTGGGCCTGCTTTTGGTCATCCCAGAAGTCGGGCTGGGAGGCCAGTTGTTCAAGGTCCAGCTGGCGGGCTTTCAGAGCCGGTACGTCAAAGACAGTCCTGGGCATTGCCCAGGCGGTCAGTGAGCTCGGAGAGATCGCGCTTGAAGTCGGTGAGGTCGAGCACCGGGGGATGTTGAACGTTGGTCTGACCGTACTGAATGGCCGGCGCTTCTAGGATCCCGCCACTGGTCTGGAGGCCCCGATGGCGGCAGTGGTTGAGATCTACACCTGGAGGGCCTGTCCGTTCTGTGTGCGGGCCAAGGCTTTGCTGGATCGCAAGGGCGTGGCCTACACCGAATTCGCCATTGATGGCGATGAACCGGCCCGCACCGCCATGGCGGCCAAGAGCGGCGGACGCCGCAGTGTGCCCCAGACCTTCATCAACGGCCAGCACGTGGGCGGCTGCGACGACCTGCACGCCCTCGAGCGCTCCGGCCAGCTCGATGCCCTGCTGGGGGCCTGAGCTTGACGCCGATTGACACCGGGCGGGAGCCCCAGCTGTTTGTGATCGATCCGATCGCCCGGCTGCGTCCCACCAAGGACTCCAGCGTGGCTCTGATGCAGGCAGCCCAGCGGGCCGGCCAGCAGGTGTGGGTGTGCACGCCTGCCCAGTTGGCTGTGCATGGCCGGGACCCAGCCCATGAACCCCTGGTGCTGGCCCAGCCGGTACGGCTGGCTGAGATCCTCCCAACGACCACGGGTTGGGACCTGCCCGATCCCTGGTTTGAGGCAGGCGATTCCCGCTGGCTGCCGCTGGCCCAGTTCCCCCGGGTGTGGATGCGCAAGGACCCCCCGGTGGATGAGGCCTATCTCTATGCCACCCATTTGCTTGAGCTGGCTGAGCGCCTGGGGGTGCGGGTGCTCAACCGCCCGGCCTCGCTGCGGGCTTGGAACGAGAAGCTCGGAGCTCTGCGCTGGAGCCACCTGATGGCCCCCTCCCTGGTGAGCAGCGATGCCCAGCAGCTGGAAACCTTCGCCATCAACCATGGCGATGTGGTGCTCAAGCCCCTGGGCGGCCGGGCCGGTCAGGGGGTGGTGCGCAGCCATGGGGGAGCGCCCGGCCTCAAGGCCCTGTTGGAGCTGGTGACCAACCAGCAGCAGTTGCCGGTGATGGTGCAGGCCTTTTTGCCGGCCGTCACGGCCGGAGACAAGCGCATCCTGCTGGTGAACGGGGAGCCCCTTGGGGCGGTGAACCGCAAGCCGGCTGCCGGTGAATTCCGCAGCAATCTGGCGGTGGGCGGTGAGCCGGAGGCCAGTGAGCTCACTGATCAGGAGCGGCGCATCTGCGCCGAACTGGCCCCGGCCCTGCAGGCCGAGGGCCTCTTTTTCGTGGGCATCGATGTGATCGATGGCCGGCTCAGCGAGATCAACGTCACCAGCCCCACGGGGGTGCGGGAGGTGGAGCGCCTGGGGGGCATCCCCCTGGCCGACCTCACGATGGAGCGCCTGCTGGCCTGAGCGGCAGGCTCATCTGCTGCTGCAGCACCCCCAGCTTGAGGGCCACTTCCTGCAGTTCCCGCTCCGGCACCGAGCCCTGCACGAGGCCGGCGCCGGCGGTGAGCTCCAGGCGCTGGCCCTGCAGGCTGCCGCTGCGGATCGCCACCCGCAACTCGGTGTCGCCGGCGCTGTCGATCCAGCCGATCGGGGCGGCATAGAACCCTCGCTCAAAGGGCTCCAGGCTGCGCAGGGCGGCCATGGCTTCGCGCCGCGGCAGGCCTGCCACCGCCGGGGTGGGATGCAGGGCACCGGCCAGGGCGAGCGGTTGTTGCTCCCCCAGAGTGGCGGTGATGGGGGTGTGGAGATGCACCAGTTGGCCGTGGCGGGCGAGTCTGGGGTGGCGCGGTCGGCGGGTGTCCAGCCCGGCCTGCTGCAGCACCTCGGTGATGGCCTCCACCACCAGCTCGTGCTCGCGGCGGTCCTTGTCGGAACTGGTGAGTTGATCAGCGGCGGGGCCAATCGGGGCTGTGCCGGCGAGGGCATCACTGCGCAATTGCCCCTGGCGCACGGTGAGCAACCGTTCCGGGGAGGCTCCCAGTAGGGCGGCTCCGTCGCCCTGTTGCCAGAGGAAGCGGCAGCTGCCCGGTTGGCGCTGGCGCAGATGGGATAGCAGTTGCAGGGGGTCGAGGGGGCGCTCCAGCAGCAGTTGCTGGCGCACCGCCAGCACCAGCTTGCGCAGGCACCCTGATTCCACCAGCTCCAGGCCCCGCTCCACGGCCGAGCGATAGCCCTCCTGCCAGGGGGAACTGGTGGTGATGGCCGGACTGCTGCCGTGAGGATCGCTGCTGGGATCGGCGGGCAGGGCGGCCAGCAGGCGGGCTTGCTCCCACAGTTCTTCGGCCAGGGAGCGGGCCGTCACATCACCGCCCAGGTTGCGTTGCAGTCGCAGCCAGCAGTGACGCCCCTGGCGGCTCAGTTGCCAGCGGGGCAGCACCGCCTGTACGCCGGGCATGCCCTCGCCCTCCTGCAGGGGGCTGTCAAAGAAGGAAAAGGCCAGGAGCACCCGCGGCCGGGCGAGGGGCGGACTGGCCTGGGGTGCGGCCAGGCGGTTGAGGCTCACGGCGCTGAAGCGCTGGGCCAGCTCGAAGCGGCGCGGGCCACTGAGCTCCAGGCTGTTGGTGCGGCCGCTGGCGGCTAGGCAGAGGCCCGGAGCGCTGTCCCACAGGAAGCGGAAGCGCTCCAGTCCGCCCAGGTGGGGCAGCAGCGCCATGGGGTCGCGGCCGGGCAGCGGCACCGCCAGGCTCAGCACGCCATCCCCTTCCAGCTGGCGGGCCCCCTGGGCCGCGGCAGCCAGCAAATCGGAGAAGCTGGTTGTGACGCTGGATGGAGCCTGCACCGGGGCCGGGCCGAAGCGGCTGCTCAAATGTATGGGCCTTGCCCCACCCCCAGTTGCCGGCACCCACGTCCGAGCCCCAGGTCGTCGCAAGCCTTCACGCCGATGGGGGCCCGGATCGCCGCCGCCTGTGGAAGGCGGCGATCAAGTGGCCGATGTATGCGGTGGCGGTGATGCCGGTGCTGCTGGCGGCCGGTTGGCGGGCCGGTGCGGGCCTACCGGTCCGCCTGGATCAGCTGTTGGTGTTTCTGCTGGCGGCGGTGCTGCTGCTGGCCTGGGAAAACCTGGCCAATGATGTGTTTGACGCTGAAACCGGTGTGGACACCCACGGCAAGCCCCACTCCCTGGTGAACCTCACCGGCCGACGCGACCGCGTGGTGATCTGGGCGAATGGGGCCTTGCTGCTGGGGCTTGGGCTGATGGCCCTGGTGGCCCTGCGCAGCAGCCCGGTGGTGCTGGCCCTGGTGCTGGCCTGCTGCGGCATCGGCTACGCCTACCAGGGGCCGCCGTTCCGTCTCGGCTATCGCGGCCTGGGCGAACCTCTCTGCTGGCTCGCCTTCGGGCCTTTGGCCACCGCCGCTGGCCTGCTGGCCCTGGCGCCGGCGGCCGAGGCCGCTGCTGAGGGTGTGCCCTGGCGGACAGCCATCGCGTTGGGCAGCGGCCCCGCCCTGGCCACCACCCTGGTGTTGTTCTGTTCCCACTTCCATCAGGTGGAGGAAGACGCAGCCCACGGCAAGCGCTCCCCCGTGGTGCGCCTGGGCACGGGCCGGGCCGCGGCGCTGGTGCCCTGGTTCGTGGCCGGCAGCCTGGCCCTGCAGTGGGCCCCGGTGCTGGTGGGCCAGTGGCCCCTCACCGCCCTGCTGGGAGTGGCCGGGTTGCCACCCGCCCAGGCCCTGATCCGTCTGTTGCGCCAGCACCACCGGGAGCCGGAACGGATTGTGGGCAGCAAGTTTCTGGCGCTGCGTTTTCAGGCCCTCAATGGCCTCGGTTTAGCCCTGGGGCTGGCCATCGCCCCCCTGCTGTTGGCTGGGCGGTGATGGCCCAGGGCGCGCTGCAGCTGGCCTGGCGGCCCTTCAGCTTTGCGTTGCCGCGCAGCATGGTCACAGCCCATGGCGCTCTGGAGCAGCGGCGCGGCTGGTTGCTGCGGCTGCAGGGCAGCGATGGGCGCGTGGGCTGGGGGGAGGCGGCGCCCCTGGTGGGTGAGGCCGCTCATCCCAAACACCTGGGCGGCTGCATGGATCGGACCGTGCTGGAGCAGCAGTTGGAGGGCTTGCCCGCCTCCCTGGCCTGTGCGTGTGGCATGGCCCTGGCGGAACTGGATGGACTGGGCAGTGCCCGGAGCGGCGGCTGGCTGCCAGCGCCCCCCTCGGCCCACCTTCTGCCGGCCGGTGAGGCGATGCTGCCAGCCCTGGAGCAGGCACTGGCTTTGGCCTCGGCCGCCGGCCATCCCCTGGTGGTGAAGTGGAAGGTGGCGGCGGCAGACGATCTCCTGGAACGACGACTGCTCCTGGAGCTGCTGGATGGGTTGCCCCCATCGGCACGGCTGCGGCTGGATGCCAATGGCGGATGGGATCGCGCCACCGCCAGCTGGTGGGCCGATCTATTGGTGGAAGATCCTCGGCTGGATTGGCTGGAGCAGCCCCTGCCGCCCGCGGATCATGCGGGGCTGGAGGCCTTGGCGGACTATCTGCCCGTTGCCCTCGATGAATCGCTGCGGGTCCGCCCTGAGCTGATGCGGCACGGCTGGAGTGGTTGGCAGGTGCGCCGCCCTGCCGTGGAGGGCGACCCCCGGCCCCTGCTGGCGGCCCTGGCGGCGGGAACCCCCCAGTTGATGGTGAGTACGGCCCTGGAAACGGGCATCGGTCGCCGGCTGGTGGCCCACCTGGCGGCCCTGCAGGCCCAGGGGCCCACACCCATCGCTCCAGGTCTGGCCCCTGGCTGGCGGCCCCAGGGCGCCCTGTTCAGTGTCGATCCTCTGCAGGTGTGGGAGGCGGCGGCATGACCCGTCCGGTTCAGCTGCTCAGCAGCGATGGCGATCCGGCCCTGCTGGCCCAGAAGCTTGGCGCCCACTGGGCCGGCGGGTACACCGTGGCGCTGGCCACGACCCTGGAGCGCCAGATCCTGCAGGCGGCCCTGCCGCCCGAGATCCCCGAGGGGATGGGGCCGGCGGTGGTGTTGGGCACGGGCGGTAGCTCGGGCCGCCGCCGCTGGTGTGTACAGCCCCTGTCCCACCTGGAGGCGGCTGCTGACGCCACGGGGCACTGGCTGCTGGCACTCGGGCTTGATCCAAGGGCCGTGGAGCTGTTCAACCCTTTGCCCCTGCACCACATCAGTGGCCTGATGCCCCTGGTGCGGGCCCGGCGCTGGGGGGCTCCGCTGCGCTGGTTGACATCCGACGCGATGCGTGACCCCGCTCGTCTGGCGGTGGAGCAGCCCCTGCCAGCCGGGCGCAGGGCGCTGTTGTCGCTCGTGCCTCTCCAGTTGCAGCGCCTGATCGAGCACCCTGCCGGCCTGGCCTGGCTACGGGGCTTTGCCTTGATCTGGGTGGGTGGTGCGGGCCTGGCTCCAGGCCTGGCGGAGCAGGGCCGCCGGGAGGGGCTGCGGTTGTCGCCCTGCTACGGCAGCACGGAAACTGGGGCCATGGTCTGCGCCCTGCCGCCGGAGCGGTTTCTGGCAGGTGTAGCCGGGTGCGGGCTGCCCTTGCCCCATGGGGCTCTGCAGCTGGAGCCCCACAGCGGCGCCCTGCAGATCCGCGCCAGCAGCCTGGCGGCAGGGTTTGTGGAGCAGGGCCAGTGGTGGCCCCTTCCCCTGGAGCAGGGCTGGTGGACCAGCGGTGATCGGGCCGTGCTGTCGCCGGAGGGGGTGCAGCTGGTGGGGCGGCTGGATGGGGCGATCAACAGTGGCGGTGAAACGGTGTTCCCCGAGCAGGTGGAACAGCGCCTGAGGCAGCTGGCCCAGGCGGACGGCCTGCCCCTGGAGGCGCTGTTGCTGGTGGGCTGCAGGGATGCCGTCTGGGGGGAGCGGCTGGTGGCGTTGGTGCGACCGGGGGTGGAGGCTCTGTGCGAGCGCCTGGCTCTGCTGGCCCGTGAGCTGCCACCCAGCCAGCGGCCCCAGTGCTGGCTGCATTGTCCGGATCTGGCTCCCACGGCCCTGGGCAAGTGGGAGCGAGGCCGCTGGAGCGCCTGGGCGGAGGGCCTTAGAGCGGCCGAACTCCAGCCGTGAGGCTGGAGGCTTCCAGCCAGCGGTTGATGCTCTCGGGTAGAGGGCAGCGCTGGCGGCTGCCGCTGCTGATGGCGAGATGGCGGGTTAGGCCTGTGGCCACCGTGGTGCCCTTGCTGCTGAAGCTGTAGCGGAGTTCGAAACAGCCCGCGTCCAGACGCTGGGGGGCGAGGGCGATGGCGAGGGGATCGCCGCACACCAGCGGTCTGCGGAAGTCTGCGCTGCAGTGCACGATCGGCAGCGCCACCTCCGGGCTCTGGTCTGGGGTGGGAAAGACGCTGGCGGGAGGGATGCCGAAGCGCTCCAGGCTTTCCTCATAGGCCTCATGGCACCACTGCAGCAGCCGCGCGAAGTGCATCACCCCGGCGGCATCGGTGTCGCCGAAGCGCACAGTGCGGCAGAGCAGAAGCCAGTCGTGGGGGTCCATGGGCCCGAGGCCACTCCAGAAATGGTGCACCATGGGGCACCATTTCTCCAGGCTGCTGATCGAGAGCCCCCGCCGCCCCCGCTCCGAATTAGCGGGGCAGGAGTAGCTGCCTCACCCCCCAGTAGCCGAACAGCGCTAGAGCCAACGCCATGCCGCTGCGGCGTTGCCACGGCCGCCAGCGCGCCGGCAATAACCGTTGATGCCACAGGCTCCAGGCGGTCCACGCCAGCAGGCCAACCGCCACCGCGGGGCCGAAGGCATGCAGTTGCAGTGAGCTTGTGAGGTGCCCCTGCAGGGCTTCGGCGGTGGACCTGGTGAGAAAGCAGGTGGGGCATGGGATCCCCGTGAGCGCGCGGATCGGGCACGACCAGCCCGGTAGGGCCGGGTACCCACCCTTGAGCCAGAGGGCGCCAGTGAGTGCTCCTGGCAGCAAAAACCCCGCGTGGCGGAGCTGGCGAAACAAGCGATTCAGGCGGAGCTTGGGCTGAGGCCTTGGGCTGGGACGCAGATCAGCGATCCACCGAGCCCATGATCACGTCGATCGAGCCGAGGATGGCCATGATGTCGGCCACCTTGGCCCCCTTGAGAATGTGGGGCAGGATCTGCAGGTTGCTGAAATCAGCGGCACGGATCTTGAAGCGCCAGGGCGTCACGTCGTCGTTGCCCTGGATGAACACCCCGACCTCGCCCTTGCCGGATTCGAGGCGCGTGTAGAGCTCGCCACTGGGAATCTTGAAGGTGGGGGCCACCTTTTTGGCCACGATCTGATAGTCAAAACCTGCGAATTCACTCCCCTTGCCTTCAGCCATCCGACGGGCTTCGAGGTTTTCGGTGGGGCCTCCGGGGATCATGGCGCAGGCCTGGCGCAGGATCTTGAGCGATTCGCGCATCTCCTGAATGCGCACCTGGTAGCGGGCGTAGCAGTCGCCCTCGGTCCGCCAGGCCACATCCCACTCGAAGTCGTCGTAGCACTCGTAGTGATCCACTTTGCGCAGATCCCAGGGCACGCCTGAGGCGCGCAGCATCGGGCCCGACAGGCTCCAGTTGATGGCCATCTCGCGGCTGATCACGCCAAGCCCTTCGATTCGGCGCCGGAAGATCGGATTGTTGGTGATCAGTTTTTCGTATTCATCGATCTTGGGGCCGAACCAATCGCAGAAGTCCAGGCACTTCTCAAGCCAGCCGTAGGGCAGGTCTGCGGCCACCCCACCGATGCGGAAGTAGTTGTTGTTGATGAGCCGCTGGCCGGTGGCCGCTTCCCACAGGTCGTAGATCATCTCCCGCTCGCGGAAGATGTAGAAAAATGGTGTCTGGGCGCCCACATCGGCCAGGAAAGGCCCAAGCCAGAGCAGGTGGTTGGCGATGCGGTTGAGCTCCAGCATCAACACGCGGATGTAGCTGGCGCGCTTCGGCACCGGCACATCGGCCAGCCGCTCCGGGGCGTTCACCACGATCGCCTCGTAGAACATGCCGGCCGCATAGTCCATGCGGCTCACGTAAGGCACGAACATCACGTTCGTGCGGTTCTCAGCGATCTTCTCCATGCCGCGGTGGAGGTAGCCGATCACCGGCTCGCAGTCCACCACGTCCTCGCCGTCGAGGGTCACCACGAGCCGCAGAACCCCGTGCATGGAGGGGTGATGGGGGCCGAAGTTCACCACCATCGGCTCCGTGCGCGTTTCCAGCTGCGTCATGGGGCCGGGGCCTGAGGAATCGAATGCCGGGATCTTAGGAAGGAAGAGCCCGTTGCTTTGTCGGTCCCTGGCGCAGGTCTTCGATCACGTGCCGGTGCTGGCGGAGCAGGTGCTGGCCAGTTTCCAGGAGCTGCCGGCAGCGGGCGGCCTCCTCATCGATTGCACCTTGGGGGGCGGAGGCCACAGCGCCTTGCTGTTGCAGGCCCATCCCCAGCTACGCCTGGTGGGTCTGGATCAGGACCCCACCGCCCGCGCCGCTGCTGCGGAGCGCCTGGCAGCCTTTGGCGATCGGGTCACGATCGTGGCCACCAACTTCGCTGATTACTGCCCCCCCGAGCCCGCTCTGGCGGTGTTGGCTGATCTGGGGGTGAGCAGTCCCCAATTGGATGTGGCGGCGCGGGGCTTCAGCTTCCGCAGCGACGGCCCGCTGGACATGCGCATGAACACCGAGGCCGGTGAAACGGCGGCGGCGCTGATCGAGCGCCTCGATGAAGCCGCCCTGGCGGATCTGATCTATGCCTATGGGGAGGAGCGGCTCTCCCGCCGCATTGCCCGAAAGGTCAAGCAGCACCTTGCCGAGCAGGGCCCCTTCACTGGCACTGCAGCATTGGCCTACGTGATCGCTGGCTGTTACCCCCCCAAGGCACGGCGGGGCCGTCTCCATCCCGCCACCCGCAGCTTTCAGGCCCTGCGCATTGCCGTGAACCAGGAGCTGGAGGTGCTGGATCGCCTGCTGGTTCAAGTGCCCGACTGGCTGCTGCCGGGTGGCCTGTTCGGCGTGATCAGCTTCCACTCACTGGAGGATCGCCGGGTGAAAACGGCGTTTGTGGGCGATGGGCGCCTCCAGCGCGTGACCCGTAAACCCCTCACGGCCACGGAGGAGGAGGAAAGCTCCAACCCCCGCAGTCGCTCGGCAAAGTTGCGGGTCGCCCGTCGGCGCGAGCCCTGACCCTCAGCCCTCGGAGGCGGAGAGCAGGCCGGTGTGGTCCTGACTGCCGAAGAGCTGGCGGTAGGCGGCGGTGCTGATGCAGATCATCACGGGCACCACCACAAACAGGCCGCCGTAGCTGAACAGGGCGGCGATGCCATGGATGATTGCTTCCACCATGGCGAGCCACAGCACCATCCACCAGCTGGGATTCACGCCTTTGAGGCCGGCCTGCAGGGTTTCAGTAGGACGCTTCACTCCGAACAGGGACAGCTGAATCAGGAACTTCTGGGTGATCAGGAACCAGATGTAGAAGATGCCGAACACGATCACCGGCAGGGCGGTGAGGGCTGCATTCAGGTTGCCGAGGCCAGTGCCGATCAGCCCGGCGATGAGGGCCACGATGCCCACCACGATGGCCAGCAGGATGGTCGACAGCAGCAGGCGGCCACTGGCGGCCCCATCCCAGCGGGTGAAATGGCGGAAGGAGGGTTTGCTGCCCTCCAGGCTCAGCCAGGCCCCGCGGCTCAGGCCCACCACGGCCCAGAGGGCCACCACCACGTAACCCACCAGGCCCACCACCAAGCTGATGCCGGCGGCCACGGGGTGAAGCACGGCAGGTTCCGGCCCGTTCAGGCGCACGGCGCCGGCTACCAGCAGGGCGGCGAACGGAGCCATCACCACCAGCACCAACGCCTGGAACAGCAGGAAGGCCCAGGGGGCACGGCAGAAGGCGTGCCAGCCGTCTTCGACGGCCCGCAACACTTGAAGTTTGTTGGTGCCGGGGGTGGGAAGGCCCATGATCCATGCCGAGATGGTCAGAACGTAGCGATGGCCACGGTTTTTGCCAGGGGAGTTGTCAGGTTTTGATGAGCAGCACCGATTGGGCCTGGTGGGCTGCCCTGCTGATCCAGGTGTTGGCCATCCCCGGCACCCTGTTCCCGGTGTTGCCTGGCCTGGTGCTGTTGCCCGTGGGTGCCCTGCTGTGGTGCTGGGTGGTGGGTTTTGCCGTGGGCTGGCCCACCCTGGCGCTGGCGGCGGTGTTGCTGCTTCTGGGCTGGGGCGCCGATCTGTTGGGAGTGCTGTTGGGGGCCGCTCGGCTGCAGGCCAGCCGCTGGGCCTACGTCGGCGCGGCCGCTGGCCTGGTGGTGGGCCTGGTGGGGCTGCTGCCGGCCCTGCCCGTGGGGGGTCCCTTGCTGGGGGCCCTGGTGGGGCCGTTGTTGGGAGCCTCCTTGGGGGAACTGTTGGCGGAACTGGGGGCGCGGCGCCGCGCCGGTGCCGACCTGTTACGCCGCTCCGCTGTGGTGGGGTTGGCGGTGGTGAGCGGCATGCTCGTGAGCAAGCTGGCCCAGGTGCTGCTGGCCCTGATTGGCGTGGCGGGCTTTGTGGTCCTCAGCCTCTGGGTGCCCGCAGGCGTGTAACGGCCTCCGTCACCGCCGCGATGGCCTGGTCGATCTCTGCCGCGCTGGTGGTGCGCCCCAGGCCAAAGCGAATCGAGGCCTCGGCTTCGGCGCGGCTCCGGCCGAGGGCGGCCAGCACGTGGGAGGGCGAACCACTGCTGCAGGCGGAGCCCCCGCTCACAGCCAGTTGATGGCGCAGGGAGCTGTGCAGCGCCGCCCCGTTCACGCCGCCCACGCTCACGTTGAGGTTGTGGGCCAGCCGGGGGGTGGCGGCACCGTTGAGGCGGATGTCGCCGAGCTGCTCGAGCCCGGCCAGTAGCTGGTCCCGCAGGGCAGCGAGCCGCTCGGCACGGGCGTCGCGATCTGCGGCCGCCAGCTCCAGGGCTTTGGCCAGGCCCACAATCAGGGGCACCGGCAGCGTGCCCGCCCGCAGACCCCGCTCCTGGCCTCCGCCGTGCAGTTGGGGGGCCAGCACCACGTTGGGGGCGAGCACTAGGGCCCCGATGCCCTTGGGCCCGTAGAGCTTGTGTCCGCTGAAGCTCAGCAGGTGGATTCCCAGCGCGGCCGGCTGCAAGGGGATGTGCCCCACGGCCTGGGCCCCATCGCAGTGGAACAAAATCCCTCGGCGGCGGCAGAGGGCGCCGATGGCCGCCAGGGGCTGCAGCACGCCAATCTCGTTGTTGGCGGCCATCACGCTTACCGCCAGGGTGCTGGGTTGCAGGGCCGCCTCCAGCCCGGCCAGATCCACCAGGCCATCGCCATGCACGGGCAGCACGGTGAGTTCGAAGCCCAGCTGCGCCAGGTAGCGCAGGGGGTCGAGCACGGCCCGGTGCTCCGTGGCGAGGGTGATCAGATGGCGGCGCGAACCCCCCGCCGCCAGTTCGGCCTCCGCCAGGCCCTTGAGGGCGAGGTTGTTGGCCTCGGTGGCGCCACTGGTGAACACCACTGCTTCAGGGGCCACCCCCAGGTGGTTAGCCATCTGGGCACGGGCCTGCTCCACGGCGGCCGCCGCCAGCAGGCCGGGTCGGTGCAGGCGGCTGGCGGGATTGGCGAACTCGATGCCCCACCAGGGCGCCATCGCCACCACCACCGCCGGATCGCAGGGGGTGGTGGCCTGGTGATCGAGGTAGGTGACGGCAGCTGGCATGCCGCTCCATGCTGGCAAGCACGGCTGCTCCGCGCCCTCCCATGGCTCGTTTTCTTACTCCCCTGGTGGCTCCGTGGCTGTTGGCGGTTGGTCTGGCGGCGGCGGCGGCTCCGGCCGATCAGGGCAGCCTCTCCAATCCCGAGGAGCAGCGCCCTAAGGGTCTGGTGCTGCTGCGGCAATGGCAAACCATGGAGGGCGAGCATGCCATCGGCGTCTATGGCGCCAAGGTGGATCCGGCGGATGCGGCAGCCCGCACCATTGCGGTGTGGTTTGAAACCCCCACGGGTGTGAAGCTCGCCACTGATACCTTGCGTTGCAGTCCGGCGGCGCCCATGCGGCTCACCCGCCAAGGGCGGGCTTTGCTGATCAAGGAGCTCAACCCCGGCGGCGGCGTGTCGGACGCCAACCGCCTCGATCATCAGATCTGGTGGGCGGCCTGTTTCCCAGAGCAAGCCGGTAAGGATCCCGCCACTCTGGGGGCCATGGCGCGCCAGCTGGGCTACTCCGGCCAGCTGCGCGAGCAGCAGCAGGTGCTTCCCGGCAACCCTCGATAGATTGCGGCCACAGCCTTCGTGCACCCCAGCGGGCCCATGAGCCTCGATCCCGATCTCCAGCCCGCCCCAGACGCCAGCGCCGAGCTGCCGGCTCCTTCCCCAGCGCGGCTGCTGCTGGTGGACGACGAGCCCGGCCTGCGCACCGCTGTGCAGACCTACCTCGAAGACGAAGGCTTCCAGGTGACCACCGCCGTGGATGGAGAGGACGGCTGGACCAAGGCCCAGGAACTGCTGCCCGACCTGGTGATCAGCGACGTGATGATGCCCCGCCTCGATGGCTACGGGCTGCTCAAGAAGCTGCGTGCCGATGAGCGGCTCGGTGGCACACCGGTGATCTTCCTCACCGCCAAGGGGATGACGGCCGATCGCATCGAGGGGTTTCAGGCCGGCGCCGACGATTACATCCCCAAGCCCTTCGATCCCGATGAGTTGGTGGCCCGGGTGCACAACGTGGTGCGCCGTCAGGAGCGACTGCTGGCGGAGGCCGCCCGCTACGCCGATGCCGATATCGGCCAGATGGCCAAGCAGATCACGGAGATCCGCTCGATGCTCACCGGCAGTGGCTCGAAAAAGGCCGCCGGCCCCGTGCGCCACGAGTTCACCCCCCGCGAGGCCTCGGTGCTGCAGCTGGTAGCCGAGGGAATGATGAACAAGGAGATTGCAAGGCGGCTGGAAACGTCGATCCGCAATGTGGAGAAGTACGTGAGCCGCCTGTTCACCAAAACCGGCACCGCCAGCCGCACGGAACTGGTGCGCTACGCCCTCGAACATGGCCTGGTGGACTGAGCGGGTTGCCCGACACCCCGCAAGTCTTCCCCTCTGACTGGTTGCCGGCGGCCCTGAATCAGGGCCACATCTATCGCGATCGGGTGCGGCCGGAAGACCTGCCCACCAGTGCGGTGGATACCCCGCTGCTGGTGAGCGCCTTCTATGCCGCCCGCTACCGCCACTCGGATCGGGCGGTGTGGAGCGAGCGGCTGCTGGCCGGCGAGATCTGGTGGAACGGCCAACAGCTCCGGGCCGATGGGCCCCTCGGTGCCGGCGATCGGCTGCAGTGGCATCGGCCCCCCTGGCAGGAGGCCGCCGTGCCGGTGCTGGCCCAGGGCGCCGTGGTGTTCGACGACGGCGACCTGCTGGTGCTCAACAAGCCCAGCGGCCTGCCGGTGCTGCCAGCCGGTGGCTTTCTCGCGCACACGTTGCTGGCCCAGCTGGAGCGGCTCTGGCCCGGCGCCCGGCCGGTGCATCGCCTGGGGCGCTTCACCAGCGGCCTGCTGGTGTGCGCCCGCCGACCGTCCACGCGGGCCTGGCTGAGTGCCCAGCTGCGGGAGAGTACGGGCGACGGCGCTGGCATACCCGCAGACCGGTGCCGCAAGCTCTATCGGGCTCTCACGGCCCCCTTGCCGCCTGACTGGTCGGTGGCCGAGAGCCGGCCCCTCACCACGGCCATCGGCCGCCGTCCCCATCCCCTGCTGGGGCAGATCTGGTGTGCTGTTCCCGCGGACGAACCCGGCGCCCTGGCGGCCAGCAGCCAACTCACCCTGCTGGAACGCCGCTCGGAGGCATGCATGGTGGAGGTGGCGATTGCCAGTGGCCGCCCCCATCAGATCCGGATTCACACGGCGGCCATGGGGGCGCCGTTACTAGGAGATCCGCTGTATCTGCCTGGGGGTGCGGCCTGCCCGGAGGTGGTGCCTGGGGCCGGTGGCTATCGCCTCCATGCCCACCGTCTCCGGTTGGTCACCACGGCTGGAGAGCCCTTGGCCCTCGAGGCCCCGCTGCCGCCATACCTCGAGCGCTATGGACAGGGCCGCGGCGATGATCAGGCCCGCTCGAACGCGATCAAGCGAGAGAAGTAAAATGGTGCCTTGTTGAGGCTGCGGCGCACGGGCTTGAAGCCTGCTTCAGCCGCGGCGGCCACGATGCCGGCCTCTTTGAGGGTGTAGGCGCGGGTGGTCTTGCTGGGGCCGGGGAACAGCTGGCCGATCCCCTTGAGCAGCGCCAGCAGCGGCGTGTAGGGAGCAAAGCTCACGATCAGGTGGCGTTCCGCCATCGAGGCCAGGTGGCGCACCATCTCTTCAGCGGGCTCCTGGGGGTAGTGGATGAATACGTCCAGGCAGATCACCGTGTCGTAGCGGCCGCTGAGGCTCTCGAGATCGGAGGCCAGGAAGCTGATGCGGCCAGGGGCGATGCCGGCGCCGCCGGCGCGGCGCTCCGCTTCCTGCACCATCGCGGCCGACAGATCAGAGGCGGCGATCGAGCCGGCGCCCAGCTGGGCGAGGGGCAGGGTGAGGCTGCCTACGCCGCAGCCGGCATCGCAGAAGCTGCGTGCGGCCAGGTTCCCCTGCTCCTGCAGCCAGGTCAGCACGTTGTCCACCGTTTTCTGGTGGCCGATGCGGATGTTGCGCTGCACCCGGTTCACGTCATCGCTTTCGCTGTAGATGCGGTTCCAGCGATCGAAGCCGGTGGTTTCGAAGTAACCCTTCACCTCAGCCTTTTCGGTCTGTTTGGCGTCTAGCAGCTGCTCGGCGGGCATCGGGTTGGGCCTGGGCGTGGGGGATGTGGGGCGGATCCTATTCAGGCCGCTCGTTGCCAGAGCAGGCCAGCGGCGTCGCGGCTCCAGCGCAGGGTCTCCTGCAGCGGCAGTCCCAACAGCAGCTGCTCGATGGGGCGGTTGTCCCCCAGCACCCGCCGCGGCAGCACCGTGGCGGCGGCGATGGCCAAGGGCGCGTCGCCACTCCAGCGGGCCAGTCGGCCCACGGCCTCCAGCAGTGGAAGGGTCACCCCTGCCAGGGTGCCGTCCTCGAGGCGGCAGCTGCCCTGCTCCACGATTAGGGGCCGCTCATCCCAGCGGTGGGTGCCATCGGCCAGGCCGTAGGGCGCCAGGGCATCACTCACCAGCACCACCTGCTGGGGGAGCAGGCGCTGCAGCAGCACCGCCATGGAAGGGGCCACATGCACCCCATCGGCAATCAGCCCCAGGGCCACATCGCCCCGCAGAGCAGCGGCGGCAATGGGGCCAGGGGCCCGGTGGTGCAGGCCTGCCATGGCGTTGAAGGCATGGGTCACCATCCCCACACCGGCATGGAAGGCTGCTTCGGCCTGATGCTCGTTGGCTTCGCTGTGGCCCAGGCTCACCACAATGCCCTGGGCCCGTAGGGCCTCGATCACCTCGGCGGCTCCTTCCAGCTCCGGAGCCAGGGTCATCAGGTCGATGTCCTGCTCGAAGCCGCCGATGCGCTCCTGCAGGGCCGCCAGACTTGGCGGCGCCAGGTGCTGTTCTGGGTGGGCGCCCCGGCGCGCCCTGGCCAGGAACGGACCCTCCAGGTGGGCCCCCAGCAGCAGGCAGCGCCCGGGCCGGTGCGTCTCGCGGGCCTCCCGCAGCACCGCAAGGGCCTGGCGCAGGTCGGTCACACCGCAGGTGACCAGTGTGGGACAGATGGCCTCCACGCCGTCGCGCCAGAGCAGCTCCAGGAGCTCCAGCAGTCGGGGTAGATCACGGGCCGTGAGCTCCGGGAAGGCCAGGCCCAGGCCGCCGTTGATCTGTAGGTCGATGCCGGCGGGGCTGAGCCAGTCGCCCTGCCAGTCGTCGCCGGCGGCGCAGCTTCCCGGAGCCAGGGGCTCCACCACGGTGATCTGCTGGTGGGCGTCGAGGCCCACCCGCCACTGCCGCGGGCTGCCGCCTGGAGGCATCGCCTCAGGCAGGCGGACATTGCTGAGCCAGCGCATGGCGGTGCGGTTGAGGCCGGGGACGGGAGAATGCCATCCTCGCTGCCTTCTGGGGGGTCTTGCCCATGGCCGATCACAGCACCGCATCCGCCACGCCGCGGGTGGCCGTGGTGATGGGCAGTGATTCCGATCTGCCCACCATGCAGCCGGCGGTGGAGATGCTCGAGCGCTTCGGCGTGGCCTGCGAGGTGCGGGTGCTCTCGGCCCACCGCACCCCCCTCGAGATGGTGGCCTTCGCCCAGCAGGCTGCAGGCCGCGGCTTCCAGGTGATCATTGCCGGCGCCGGTGGCGCTGCCCACCTGCCGGGCATGGTGGCCTCGCTCACCACCCTGCCGGTGATCGGTGTGCCGGTGCAGACCCGGGCGCTCTCGGGGGTGGATTCGCTCCACTCGATCGTGCAGATGCCTGCGGGCATTCCCGTGGCCACCGTGGCCATCGGCAACGGGGCTAACGCGGGTCTGCTGGCCGCCCAGATCCTGGCCATTGCCGATGCGCCGCTGAGCGAGCGCGTGGCGGCTTACCGCCAGGGATTACACGATCAGGTGGTGGCCAAAGACGCCAAGTTGCTCGAGCTGGGCAGCGCTGCCTACCTGGCCCAGATGCCCTAGGCCCGGAACTAACAGTCCTGCTGAATAGCGGCCGTTGCCTTGGCAGGCCTAGGCCCGGGCCGCCAAGCTGAGGGGCTAAGCCCCTGGACGCCCATGCTTGAGCGGCTGGTTCTCCCCCTTTGGCTGAGGCTCAGCCTTGCCCTGCCGCTACTGGTGCTCAACCTGTGGGTGCTGCGCCAGTTGTTGGTGCCCCTGGCGCCATTCCCGGCCCTGTTCCTGGGGGCTGCGCTGATCGCGTTTCTGCTCGATCTGCCGACCCGTTGGCTCCATGCCCGGGGCCTCCCCCGGCCGCTGGCGGTGCTGGCAGTGGTGGGACTGGGCCTGGGGTTGCTGGTGCTTGCGGCCATCTGGCTGGTGCCCCGGTTGATCGAGCAGTTGGGGGAATTGATCAATGCCCTGCCCGCCTGGCTGGTGGAAGGGGAGCATTGGCTGGATCAGCTGGAGGGCTGGGCTGCAGAGCGGTGGTTGCCCACGGAGTTCACCAACCTCAGCAGCACCCTGCTGGCCAGGGCTAGCCAGTTGGCGAGTCAGCTGAGCCAGGGCCTGCTGGGTTTGCTGGGGGCCACCTTGAGCCTCACCGTGAACACGGTGATCGTGGCGGTGCTGGCGGTGTTTCTGCTGCTGGGCGGTGAAACCATCGTGGCGGGCCTCTCCCGCTGGCTGCCCCAGGGAGCCCGGGAGCTGGTGCTTACGACCCTTGGCCGCACCTTCCGGGGCTACTTCGCTGGCCAGGTGGTGCTTGCGCTGATCCTCAGTGCGGCGCAGATGGTGGTGTTCACCTTGCTCGGGATTCCCTATGGCGTGCTGTTCGCCGTGGTGATTGGCCTCACCACCCTGATTCCCTATGCCAGTGCCCTCACCATCGTTCTGGTGAGCACCCTGCTGGCCCTGGATGACCCACGCACTGGCGCGGAGGTGCTGGCGGCGGCCATCACGGTGGGGCAGGTGGTGGATCAAGTGATCCAGCCCCGGCTCATGGGCAGCATCGTGGGCTTGCAGCCCGCCTGGTTGTTGGTGTGTCTGCCCATCGGGGCGCGGGTGGGCAGCCTGATGGGCCTGGGCGATCTGCTGGGCCTACTCCTGGCTGTGCCGGTAACCAGTTGCCTCAAGACGTTCCTCGATGCCTGGGCCGACAGCAGGGGGTTGCCGGAGGTGCTCAGCCTGCCTGAGGGATGACGGCATTGGCCTGCAGATAGGTGATCACCTGCTCCACCGACTCCTCCAGGCTCTGGCTGCCGGTGTCCACCCGCAGCTCGGGATTCTCGGGGGCCTCGTAGGGGCTGGAGATGCCGGTGAACTCCTTGATTTCGCCGGCCCGGGCCTTGGCGTAGAGGCCCTTGGTGTCGCGTTGCTCGCACACGTCCAGGTTGGCGGCGCAGTGAATTTCGATGAAGTCACCGGCGTCCACCAGGGCACGGGCCTTGTCGCGGTCGGCCTTGAACGGCGATACGAAGGCGGTGAGTACCACCACACCGGCATCGAGGAACAGCTTGCTCACTTCGCCGATCCGGCGGATGTTCTCCTCGCGGGCGGCATCGGAGAAGCCCAGGTCCTTGCAGAGGCCGTGGCGGATGTTGTCGCCATCCAGCACGTAGCAGGAGAGCCCACGCTCAAACAGGGCGGAGTTCACGGCGTTGGCCAGGGTGCTCTTGCCGGAGCCGCTGAGGCCGGTGAACCAAAGAATGGCGCTGCGGTGGCCCCGTTGCTCGGCCCTGGCGGCCCGGTCCACCGAGGTGTGGTGCCAAGCGATGTTGGTGGAGGCTCCCTGGGTGGTGAGTTCGCCGTAGGGGACCGTCATCGCGCTCTGCTGCAGGCTGATGGGCCAAGTATCCCCCGCTGTTCGCGCCGGCCGGCCTCAGGCGCGGCCGGAGAACAGCAGTCGCCAGGCCTCGAGCACCATCACGCCCATCCAGGCGATGATGCAGAGCCCCACGGCCGCTGCAGCGATGTCCTTGGTGGCGCCGATCTGCGGGGCTCGATCGGGCTGCACGTAGTCACAGAGCTCTTCAATGGCGGTGTTCAGCAGCTCGGCTGCCAGCACCAGGGCCGTGGCCACCAGCAGCAGCCCGAAGTCCACCCAGGAGCGCTGGACAAAGGCCACCGCCAACAACACCACGGACACCAGGAGCTTGTAGGCCACCGCGGCGTCACGCATCGCCAGACGCAGGCCATGCAGGGCCACGCGGCATTTGCGCAGGGGGGCGTAGGGCCTGGGATGAGTTGCGGGCACGCATCCATTTTGTGGGTGTGCACCAAACCGCGCCACTGGGCGCCTCAGCCCCCCGCCTGTTTGGGCCGGTAGCCGGCTTTCTCCAGGGCGGCAAGGGCCGGGGCTACCTGGTCGCCCTGCAGCTCAATCACCCCGTCCTTCGCGGTGCCCCCGGTGCCGGCGGCGGCCTTGAGCTGTTTCAGCAAGGCCTTGAGCTCGGCTTCCGGCGCCTCCAGTCCGGTGATGGCCGTTACCAGTTTTCCGCCCTTGCCCGCCTTGGTGCGTTGCACCCGCACCCGCTGCTGGGCCTTGGGGGTGGGCCCGCCCGCCTGGCCGCCGGCCACGCCCCGCTCCAGGCTTTCCGGCCTGCTGAATTCCTGCCAGCCGCCCTTGGCCATGGCTGCTTCTTACGCTGCAGTGATCTTGCTCCGCCGCCGGTGACCAGCACTGTTCCCCTGATCAGTAGCGATCCTGCGGCCCTGGAGCTGGCGGCGCGCCCCAACAGCCTGGGCCGCTACGGCCAGTTCGGCGGCCAGTACGTGCCCGAAACCCTGATTCCCGCCCTGGCAGAGCTGGAGCAGGCTGCTGCCGAGGCCTGGAAGGATCCCGCCTTCACCGATCGTCTCAACCATCTCCTGCGCACTTATGTGGGGCGCCCCAACCCCCTCTATGAGGCCGAGCGCCTTACCGAGCACTACCGCCGTGCCGAGGGCGGTCCGCGCATCTGGCTGAAGCGCGAAGACCTCAACCACACCGGCGCCCACAAGATCAACAACGCCCTGGGGCAGGCGCTGCTGGCCCTGCGCATGGGTAAGAAGCGGATCATTGCCGAAACCGGCGCTGGCCAGCACGGGGTGGCCACCGCCACCGTGTGCGCCCGCTTCGGCCTGGAGTGCGTGGTGTACATGGGCGCCGAAGACATGCGCCGCCAGGCCCTGAACGTGTTTCGCATGCGCCTCCTGGGGGCCAGGGTGCAACCCGTGACGGCGGGCACCGCCACCCTCAAGGACGCCACCAGCGAGGCCATCCGCGACTGGGTGACCAACGTGGAGACCACCCACTACATCCTTGGCTCGGTGGCGGGCCCCCACCCCTTCCCGATGCTGGTGCGCGATTTCCACGCCGTGATCGGTGAAGAAACCAAGCGCCAGTGCCACGAGGCCTTTGGCCGAAACCCGGATGTGCTGGTGGCCTGTGTGGGCGGCGGCTCCAATGCCATGGGCCTGTTCCATCCCTTCGTGCAGGACACGGCCGTGCGCCTGGTGGGGGTGGAGGCCGCCGGTGATGGCGTCGCCACCGGCCGCCATGCTGCCACCATCACCGAGGGCCGCGTTGGGGTGTTGCACGGTGCCATGAGCCTGCTGCTGCAGGACGATGAAGGCCAGGTGCAGGAGGCCCATTCGATCAGCGCCGGCCTTGATTACCCCGGCGTGGGCCCCGAGCACAGCTACCTGAAAACGATCGGCCGGGCTGAATACGGCGCTGTGACTGACGCCGAGGCCCTGGACGCCCTGCAGCTGCTCTGCCGCCTGGAGGGCATCATTCCTGCCCTGGAAACGGCCCACGCCTTCGCCTGGCTGGAGAAGCTCTGCCCGACCCTGGCCCCCGGCACCGAGGTGGTGCTCAACCTGTCGGGCCGCGGCGACAAGGACGTGAACACCGTGGCCGAGAAGCTCGGCGACGCCATGGGCGGTTAGCCCAGTAGCCGCTCCAAGCTGCTGGCCACCGACTGCACGGCCGAGCGGGCGGTGGCGTAGGCCATGCGCATGGGGCCCACCAGGGCCACCTGGCCCACCCCTCCGGTTCCCGTGCAGTAGCGGGCCTGCACCACGGCGCACTGTTGCAGGGCTGGATGCGGGTGTTCTGAGCCGATCCACACGCCGCCCAGGTGCAGGGCTCCCTCGGCCTGCAGCACCTGCTGGGGCTGTTCCTCCACCAGTTGCAGTAGGGGCCTGAGGCTCGCGGTGCGGCTGAATTCTGGCTGGCTCAGCAACCCACCCAGGCCCAGGGCCACCGCGCTTTCCTGGTCTGCAGGCCTGGCCTCCCGGTGGCTGCGCAGAGCCTGGCGCAACAGTTCACCGCTCAGCCGCAGCTGCGGTGGTAGGCAGGCCCAGTTGAGCGAGCCGGTTTCCAGCTGACCGGTGGCCCAGCGCTCCAGTGCCGGTAACTCGGCGGTTGCCGTGGCGGGCAGGCGCAGATTGAGGCTGCTGGCCGCCGCGGCGTTCTCCACCAGAAACACCAGAAGCCGGTCGCCGCTGGGCACCAGCCTCAGAGCCTGCAGGCTGGGCTGCAAGCGCTGGGGCCGGGTGATCAGGCTGAGGAGGCCCGTGAGGTCGGCCAGGCGACGGGCCAGGTGCAGGAGCAGGTCGTCCAGGGCGGCCCACTGCAGGCTCAGACCCGTGAGTTCCCGCTCCAGTTGCCCCGCTGCGGCTCCCGGTGCCGGTAGCAGGCAGTCCACGTAATGGCGGTAGCCCTGCTGGCTGGGCACTCGACCCGCGGATGTGTGGGGTTGGGTGAGTAGGCCCTTCTGCTCCAGGGCCCCCATGGCCGATCGCACCGTGGCCGGACTGGCCTCCAGGCCGAAGCGGCGCACCAGGGTTTGGCTGCCTACCGGTTCGGTGGTGTCCACGTAGTGGCGCACGGTGGCCCGAAGCACCTCCTGTTGGCGGCGGGGCAGCACTTGCACAGCCAGAGGTGCCTAAGCGGACGTGTAGCCGAGATCGTAGGCGTGCAGTCAGTAGCGCGGCACGCTCGGATCGGCCTCGACACTCCAGGCATCGATGCCGCCCTGCAGGTTCCACACCCGTTCAAACCCCTGGGCTTCCATCAGCCAGGAACCGAACTGCCAGCTGCGGATGCCGGCATGGCAGAGCACCACCACCTCGCGATCGCGGTCCAGCAGAGCAGGTAGCTGCTCCAGCCACTGGTCCGACTGACTCAGAGGCAGGTGAATCACCGGGTGGTTCAGGGCCGCCAGCTCCAGTTCCATGGGCTCGCGGACGTCGACCAGCTGCAAGGGCTCACCGGCCTCGAGGCGGGTCTTGAGCTCGCTGGCGCGCAGGCTGATGGGGCTAGGCATGGCGGCACCCTACCCAGCGCGATGGGGGGTGCCAAACACGGCCGTGATGCATAAAGATGAGGCCATTCCTGCGTGCGGCGCATGAAGGCCCGCCCCTTTCTGGCGGCATTACTGGCGGCGGCCCTGGCGTTGCTGGCTCTAGGTGGCGTCGCCTGGTGGCTCCTGCTGCAGCGCAGTCCCCTGAGCCTGCAGCAGCAGCGGCTTGTGCTGCCTGTGGCCGCACGCTTCGTGCCCCGCACGGCTCCCCTGAGCCTCCACTGGTTGGTGGGGCCGGACCAGCCCGCCGCCTATGCCAGGGCCGTGGCCCCGCCGCGCCAACGCCGCCAGGCTGCAGCGGCGGCCGATCGCCTGCGGGACGGGGCTTTTGCCGCTGCTGGCCTGGATTACGCCACCGAACTGGCGCCCTGGCTGGGGGGGCAAAGCAGCCTGGCCCTGCTCACGCCCCCGGGCGAGGAAGGCGAGCCTGGCTGGGTGCTCGCCCTGCGCAGTCGCGATAACGAGGGGGCACGGCGCTTTCTGCAGCGCTTCTGGCAAACCCGCAGCCTCGCCGGCACCGATCTCCAGATCACCAGCTATCGCGGCATGGGCCTGATCAGCGGCCGCGGCGCGCTGATCGGTCAGGACCCCAGACCTCTGGCCACGGCGCTGATCAACGACGACCTAGTGCTGATCGCCTCGGGTCGTGGAGCCCTGGAGCAGGCCCTGGATGTGTCCCAGATCGATGAGCTCAACCAGGCGGCCAGCCCCCAGCTCCAACAGGCCATTGCCCAGCTGGGCAATGGCATCGCACTGCTCACGGCCCGGCCCCAGGCCATGGAGCAGTGGCTAGGCCTGCCGGCCGGTGCCGCCAGTGCCGATTCGCCCCTCACGGAGCTGGTGGCATCGCTGCTGCCCTCCGGCCGAGGGCTGAGGCTCGAGGCCGTGCTCCAGCTCAATTCCCCCTTGCCCCAGAACGCCCTCAGCGGCGGTGAGGTGCTGCTGCGCCAGCTGCATACCCCGGCCACCAGCCTGGCCCTGATCCAGAACCCCGCCCAGCTGTTGGCGCCGTCTGGGGGCAGTGCAGAGGCTCGGAACCCCTGGCAGGCCATTGCTGGCCCGCTGCTGGCCCAGGCCCTTGGCCGGGAGCAGGGGCCCTTGCCCACCCTGGTGGCGGCTGCCGACTCGGGGCCGCTGCTCTGGGCTCAGCAGCGGGAGGGCTGGTTGCTGGGAACCCGCGGCGATACGCCCGATCCGCTCGAGCTCCAGAGCGCTCTGGAAGCTCAGGGGTTCTCAACCTCCCCGTTGCAGAGCAAGGGCCACACCCTGCTCGCCTGGACCCAGTTGCAGTCCAAGCCGGTGAAGGGCAACCCCGATCAGTTGCAGGCCCGCCTGGCGGGTGCCCGGGCGCCCGATGCCGGCCTGGCCTGGTGGGGCCAGGGCCTGGCCGTGCTCGACCAACAACAGGAGGGGCGCCAGGACCCCCAGGCCCGTCAGCGGCAGCTGGAGCAGTTGGATACGCCGCAGGCCCCTGTGCAGTGGGCCATGGACGCCGCCATGGCCCGTGGCCTGCTGGAGCACTGGCAGCCCTGGCGCCTGCTCACCACCCTCTCCAGTTCGCCGCTCAGCTCCACAGTGGAGGGAGCGGCCCTGAGCCTGCAGGCCGAGGCTGAGTCCGCCGCTCTGCGGCTGCGCGGCCAGCTGGACTTGGGCTGATGGCAGGTCGTAAGCGGGAAGTGTTGCTGCTGCGCCACGGCATTGCCGAGGAGCGGGGCGAGGGGCTGGACGATGCCCAGCGGGCCCTGACGCCCCAAGGGCGTGAGCGTGCCGCCCGGGTGATCCAACGCCTGGTGGAATGCGATCTCCTCTGTGATGTGGTGCTGAGCAGCCCCCTGGTGCGGGCCAGGCAGACGGCCGAGCTGGTGCGCGAGTTCGGGCTGGCCCCGGATCTCGAGCTGGCCTCGGCCCTGGCCCCCCTGGCCGACCCCCTGCCACTGTTGGAGCGCTGGCTCGGGCCTGTGTCGCCGCGTCCCGATTGGCAGCGCCTGGCGCTGGTGGGCCATGAGCCCGATCTGAGCACCCTGGCGGCCCTGCTGATCGGCGTTCCCATGGCGGCAGCGCCCCATGCCCTGCGCCTCAAGAAGGCCGGTGCGGCTCTGTTGCAGTGGCCCGCCAAGCCGGAGGGCCCGCTGCTCGGCACGGCGCGCCTGAGCCTGCTGCTCAGCCCCAAGAGCCTGCTGGCGGGCTCCTAACGCCGCCACGCCCCTCTGCTGCCAGCGCTACGGAGTTGCAGCCGCGAGGGCCTTAGGTTTCGGGGAGCAGTTGTTGGGCGGGAGATGGTGCTCGAGGCGGGACAGGCAACAGCCCCATTGGCCGCACCGGCGTTTCGCCCGGGCCTCGAGGGTGTGCCTGCAACCCAGTCGGCGGTGTGCGACATCGATGGCCACAACGGGCTGCTCACCTATCGCGGCTATCGGGTGGATGAGCTGGCCGCCCAGAGCACCTTTCTGGAAACGGCCTACCTGCTCATCTGGGGCGAGTTGCCCACGGCGGATCAGCTCCAGGAGTTCGAGCACGAGGTGCAGATGCACCGGCGGGTGAGTTTCCGCATCCGCGACATGATGAAGAGCTTCCCCTCCGGGGGGCACCCGATGGATGCGCTGCAGGCCAGTGCGGCCTCCCTCGGCCTCTTCTATTCCAGGCGCGCCCTCGACAATCCGGAATACATCTATTCCGCGGTGGTGCGGCTGATCGCCAAGATCCCCACAATGGTGGCGGCCTTCCAGTTGATCCGCAAAGGCCAGGATCCGATTCAGCCCCGCGACGATCTGGCCTATGCCGCCAACTTTCTCTACATGCTCACCGAGCGGGAGCCAGACCCGCTGGCCGCGCGCATCTTTGATGCCTGCCTGATCCTCCACGCCGAGCACAGCCTCAACGCCAGCACCTTCAGTGCCCGCGTTACCGCCAGTACCCTCACCGATCCCTATGCGGTGGTGGCCTCTGCGGTGGGCACCCTGGCGGGCCCCCTGCATGGCGGCGCCAACGAAGACGTGTTGGCCATGCTCGAGACCATCGGCACGGTGGATCAGGTGGAGCCCTGGCTGGATCGGGCGATTGCCGAGAAGCAGAAGATCATGGGTTTCGGCCACCGCGAATACAAGGTGAAGGATCCCCGGGCGGTGATTCTGCAGAAGCTGGCTGAAGAGTTGTTTGATCAGTTCGGCCACGATCCCCTCTACGACCTGGCCCGGAAGCTCGAAGACGTGGCCGCCGAGCGGCTCGGCCCCAAGGGCATCTACCCCAACGTGGATTTCTATTCCGGTTTGGTGTACCGCAAGCTCGGCATCCCGGAAGATCTGTTCACGCCGATCTTCGCCATTGCCCGCACCACGGGCTGGCTCGCCCACTGGAAGGAGCAGCTCGGGGCGAACCGCATCTATCGCCCCACGCAGATCTACACCGGCAGCGCAGGGCGCCAGTGGCAGCCCCTCGAGGCCCGCTGATCCGCCACCGCAACCCGACTCTGGCTGCGGCCGCCTAAGTTGCCCCCATCAAGCCCTGAAGCATGGTGACCGTCACCGCCGGACTCCAAGCCAGCCTTCTGGCCACCACAACGGCCGCCACCACGGCGGGCGTTGTGGCCCCGGGCCTCGACCTCGAGGCCAGCTTCACCGATCTGCTCCAGGGTCTGGGGCTCAGCCCCGGGGCCGCCCATCTGCTTTGGCTGCCCTTGCCGATGCTGCTGGTGCTGGTGGCGGCCGTGGTGGGCGTGCTGGTGAACGTCTGGCTGGAGCGCAAGATCTCCGCCGCCGTGCAGCAGCGCATCGGCCCCGAATACGCCGGAGCCCTAGGCATCCTCCAGCCCATGGCTGATGGCCTCAAGCTGCTCTGGAAGGAGGACGTGATCCCCGCCCGGGCCGATGGCCTGTTGTTCACCCTCGGCCCCGTGCTGGTGCTGGTGCCGGTGATCCTCAGCTGGCTGGTGGTGCCCTTCGGCCAGCACCTGTTGATCAGCAATGTGGGCGTGGGGATTTTCCTCTGGATCTCCCTCAGCAGCATCCAGCCCATTGGGCTGCTGATGGCGGGCTACGCCTCCAACAACAAGTACTCCCTGCTGGGCGGTCTGCGGGCGGCGGCCCAGTCGATCAGCTACGAGATCCCCCTAGCCCTGGCCGTGCTGGCCGTGGTGATGATGAGCAACTCGCTCAGCACCGTTGACATCGTCAACCAGCAGACGGGCGCGGGGATCCTCAGCTGGAACATCTGGCGCCAGCCGGTGGGGTTCGTGATCTTCTGGATTTGCGCCCTGGCCGAATGTGAGCGCCTCCCCTTCGACCTGCCAGAGGCTGAAGAGGAACTGGTGGCCGGCTACCAGACCGAGTACTCGGGCATGAAATTCGCCCTCTTCTACCTGGGCAGCTACATCAACCTGGTGCTCTCTGCCCTGCTGGTGGCTGTCCTCTATCTGGGTGGCTGGGGTTTCCCCCTGCCGGTGGAATGGATCGTCGGCCTCACCGGCCAGCCGATCGATGCTCCGCTGGTGCAGGTGATCACCGCCACCACGGGCATCGTGATGACGGTGCTCAAGGCCTATCTCCTGGTGTTCTTCGCGATCCTGCTGCGCTGGACCGTGCCCCGGGTGCGGATCGACCAGCTGCTCGATCTGGGCTGGAAATTCCTGCTCCCCATCGCGTTGGTGAACCTGCTGGTCACGGCAGGTCTCAAGCTCGCCTTCCCCGCCTTCTTCGGCGGCTGATCCCTCAACTGCCAAGTCGTCGGGCCATCATGGTGCCGGCGATCCAGCCCCTCGCTCCCCTCCATGTTCGGGTTCCTCAAGAAAGTCGGTGACTACACCCGCGATGCGGTGGGTGCGGCCAATTACCTGACCCAGGGCCTGTCGGTGACGTTCGATCACCTGCGTCGCAGGCCGATCACCGTTCAGTACCCCTACGAGAAGCTGATCCCCTCTGAGCGCTATCGGGGGCGGATCCACTACGAGTTCGACAAGTGCATCGCCTGCGAGGTGTGCGTGCGCGTCTGCCCCATCAACCTGCCAGTGGTGGATTGGGTGATGAACAAAGCCACCAAGAAGAAAGAGCTGCGTAACTACTCGATTGATTTCGGGGTATGCATCTTCTGTGGCAACTGCGTGGAGTACTGCCCCACCAACTGCCTCTCCATGACCGAGGAATATGAGCTGGCGGCCTTTGACCGCCACAGCCTCAACTACGACAACATCGCGCTTGGTCGCCTGCCCACCAGCGTCACCACGGATCCGGCCGTCGTGGCCCTTAAGGAGCTGGCCTATCTGCCCAAGGGCGTGATGGACCCCCATGGCGTGGATCCCAGTCGTCCCCGGGCAGGCCAACTGCCCGAGCAGGTGCTGGCAAGCCTGCCCAAGTCCGCTGCCGCAACGGCTGCCGCTCCCAGCGAGGAGACCCCCTGATGACCATCGCCTCCTCCACGCAATTCATCTGCTTCATCGCCCTGTCGGCGGCTGTGGCCATCGGCGCCTTGGGCGTGGTGCTGCTCCCGAACATCGTGTACTCCGCCTTCCTGCTGGGCGGGGTGTTTCTCTCGGTGGCCGGTCTCTACCTGCTGCTGAATGCCAGTTTTGTGGCTGCCGCCCAGGTGCTGGTTTACGTGGGCGCCGTGAACGTGCTGATCCTGTTCGCGATCATGCTCGTGAACAAGAAGGAAACTCTGGCGGCGATCCCAGGGCTTGCCCTGCGCAGGGTGCTGTCCGGCGCGGTCTGTGCTGGCCTGTTTGCTCTGTTACTGCGGGTGGCCTTCACCACCCCCTGGGCCACCCCCGGCCCTGAGCCCATCGGCGATGAAGCCACCATTCGCATCGGTGAGCACCTGTTCAGCGACTATCTGCTGCCCTTTGAGTTGGCCTCGGTGCTGCTGCTGATGGCGATGATCGGTGCCATCGTGCTCGCCCGCCGCGATGTGTTCACCACAGACATTTCCACCGGTGAGCCTGCCGATCAGGGCCTGATCGAAAAGAGTCGAACTCCCTTGCTGCTTGACAACAGCAGCCCGGCGAATGCCGGTCTTGAGGCGCCCCTGCTGGAAACCAACCCATGACCCTCGATCTCACCACCGTTCCGCTGCAGGGCTACCTGGCCCTGGCCGCCGTTTTGTTCTGTACAGGCGTTTGGGGCCTGATTAATAGCCGCAATGCTGTGCGGGTTCTGATGAGCATCGAGCTGATGCTCAATGCCGTGAATATCAACCTGATGGCCTTCTCCAGCTACCTGGATGGCCAGCTGATCCGCGGCCAAGTGTTTGCCATCTTCGTGATCACCGTGGCTGCCGCCGAGGCCGCTGTGGGCCTGGCGATCCTGCTGTCTCTGTATCGGAACCGTGAAACGGTGGATATGGAGCGTTTCAATCTGCTCCGCTGGTAGGCAGGCTGGGGCATGCGCCTCAATACCGTCTGGCTGATTCATCGCGCCGAAAGCCAGGCGGCCCTGCGCCAGGCTCGGCGTTCTGCCGATGACCTGCGAGCCCAGGGTGTTCAGGTGGCCGTGGCCATGAGCGGCCAGCACGCCAATCCTTTTCCCGGTTTGCTGGCAGATGAGGGTGGCCCCCCTGATCTGGCCGTGGTGCTCGGCGGTGATGGCACGGTTCTGGGGGCCGCCCGCCATCTCGCGCCCCTTGGGGTGCCGATTCTCTGTTTCAACGTGGGAGGCCATTTCGGCTTCCTCACCCATGAACGCAAGCTGCTCAATCAGGGCCATGGTGCCGATGGTGAGCCCAACCTCTGGCAGCGCCTGCGGGACGATCGCTTTGCCCTGGAGCGGCGCATGATGCTGGAGGCCCGCACCGATCGCGATGACACGGTGCACACGGCCCTCAACGACTTCTATTTCCGACCTGGCCTGGATGAGGTTTCGCCCACCTGTGTGCTGGAGCTGGAAATCGATGGGGAGGTGGTGGATCAATACCGCGGCGATGGCCTGATCATCTCCACGCCAACGGGTTCCACCGGCTACTCCATGGCAGCTGGGGGGCCGATCCTGCATCCGGGCATTGAGGCGATCGTGGTGAACCCCATCTGCCCGATGAGCCTCTCCAGCCGGCCGGTGGTGGTGCCGCCCCGCTCCCAGCTCGCAGTGTGGCCCCTGGGGGAAGTGAGCCGCCGGGTGAGGCTCTGGAAGGATGGCGCCCACGCCACGGTGCTTGAGCCGGGCGACCGCTGCGCCGTGCAGCGCTCTCCCCACCAAGCCCTGATGGTGCTGCTGGCCCAGAGCCCCTCCTACTACCGCACCCTCAGCCGCAAACTGCACTGGGCCGGCAGCCTCACTGCCGCTGAGCCCTCACCCAATTGATTTGGTTCCGCCGCCATGGCCCTGGAGATTGAACGCCGCTTTCTCGTGGCTGGCTACGGCTGGCGGCCCCATGTGCGTTGGAGTCAGCATCTGTGTCAGGGCTATCTCGCGGCCTCAGCAGAGGCCCTCACCCTGCGCGTGCGCATCGCTGGTGCCGAGCAGGCCTGGCTCACCTTGAAGCTCCCGGCTGGGGGCATCGCCCGCCATGAGTTCGAGTATGCGATTCCGCTGGCCGATGCGCAGGCGTTGCTGCAGCACAGTGGAGAGCAGCTGGCCAAGCAGCGCCATGGCCTGGATCTTCCCGGCGGCGATTGGGTGCTGGACGTGTTTGCGGGGGCCAATGCTCCGCTGGTGATCGCGGAGGTGGAGCTGGCCTCGGCGGATCAGTCCGTGGCAGTGCCGCCCTGGTGCGTGCAGGAAATCACGGGGCTAGGGGGCTTCAGCAACGCGGCCCTGGCCCGCCGCCCCTTCGCCACTTGGCCGTCGCAGGAGCGTGAGCCTTGGTTGCAGCGTCTCTGCTGCGTATCGGATTAGGATTTGCTTCACACCTTCCGATTGGCTTTCAATTCGGTGATCGGCCTCTACGACCAGCAAGGAATGCTTCGCTTCGCTGGCCTTGACCGGGCCGAGTGCCTGGCCTACGCGGAGTTGTTTGCCCTGGATGAAGGCAGCTTCTGCCTGGAATCCCTGTTTGGTGCCGAGCTCGAGACCTGCCGTGCGCTGCCGCCGGTGTAGGTCGGCGTGCTGACCTAGCTCTGGTGCCCATCCTGGGGCAGGTTGCAGCAGTTGAAGCCGTCGCGGCAGATCTTGCCGTTGTCCATCGCCCAGTTGAGCAGGGCCACGCGATTTTTGGCGCCGGTTTTGGTGAACACGTTGCTCACGTGGTTGTCCACCGTGCGCTTGCTGATCATCAGCGTCTCACCGATCTCCTGGTTGGTGAGCCCCTGGGCTACCAGCGCAATGATTTCCAGTTCCCGCTCCGAGAGCTCAGAGCGCTGATGACTGAGATCGCTCAGCTCTGTCATCGAAGCTCCCTGGGCGTGGCCGCACTGTAGGCAGCTCGCCGCCCGCTGGAAAACCCTGTGGCCGATGATGGGCCCAATTGGTACGGGCGTTTTGCGGCTGCAGCAGGCACTGGAGATCGGGTCCTTCGCGATCACAGCCGAGGTGATGCCACCCCGTGGTGGCGATTGCAGCCGTACCCTCAACCACGCTCGCCAACTGGCGGGGTTGGTGCATGCGGTGAATGTCACCGATGGCAGCCGCGCCGTGATGCGGATGAGCAGCCTGGCGGTGTGCCGCCTGTTGTTGGAGGCTGGCATTGAACCGGTGCTGCAGCTGGCCTGCCGGGATCGCAACCGCATCGGTCTGCAGGCCGATCTGCTCGGTGCCCATGCCCTGGGCATCCGCAACCTGCTGTGCCTGACGGGTGATCCGGTGCGGGCGGGCGATCAGCCCGCGGCGCGGCCGGTGAATGAGCTGGAATCGGTGCGGCTGTTGCAGCAGGTGCAGGCCTTCAACCAGGGTGTGGATCCGGTGGAAGGGCTGTTGCCCGATGGGCCCACCGCCCTGTTCGTCGGGGCCGCCGCGGATCCCCAGTGCCCCAGCTGGAGCGGCTTGCAGTCGCGGATTCGTCGTAAGCAGGCCGCTGGTGCCCGCTTCCTGCAGACGCAGATGGTTATGGATGCTGAGCGGCTCAAGCGGTTCGTGGGCGAGCTCACGGGCCCCCTTGGCCTGCCGGTGCTGGCGGGGGTGTTCCTCCTCAAGTCCGCCAGGAACGCGATGTTCATCAACCGGGTGGTGCCTGGTGCCTGCATACCCCAGGCGATCATTGATCGGCTGGCCGCCTCCTCCGATCCTGCTGATGAGGGCATCAGCATTGCCGCGGAGCAGGTAGCCGCCTATTCCGGCATCGCCCAGGGGGTGCACCTGATGGCCGTGAAGGCCGAAGAGCGCATCCCTCTGATCCTGGAGCGGGCGGGAATCAGCTCGCGGTGCTGATGGCCAGGTCGGTACCCAGCAGATCGGCCATGGCCTTCTGCTGGGGGGAAGGAGCCACATGGTCTTGGCGCCGGGAGTCGGTGATCAGCCAGTCAAGGGCTGCTTCCTGCAGGTCGAAGTGGTCACCGTTGCGATCCACGCAGTAGCGGCCGTACACCAGCTTCTCCACGAGCCTCACGCCTGGCCCGATGCGGGAGTAGTCAAAGATGATCGAGTTGTCGATCGTGGCGCCCTCGCAGATGTGGCAGCTGGGGCCGATCATGGCCGGGCCGATGATGGTGGCCCCGTCCTCGATCTTCGTCATCCCGCCCACGTAGATGGGGCCCTGCACGTTGATCTTGTCCCAGTTGGCCGACACGTTCAGGCCCGTGAAGATGCCGGGCCGCACTTCCTTGCCTGGGATCTGAACCTGGCGCACCTGTCCCTGCAGCACGCTGCGGATGGCCTGCCAGTAGTCGGGCACCTTGCCGATGTCGACCCACTCGAATTCCATCGGCAGGGCATAGAACGGTGCCCCATCGGCCACCAGCCGGGGGAACAGATCGGAGCCGATGTCGAAGGGAACACCGGCGGGGATGTAGTCGAGAACCTCAGGTTCGAAGATGTAGATGCCGGTGTTGATCATGTCGCTGGCGGCCTCATCCACCGCGGGCTTCTCCTGGAAGGAGCGCACGCGCCCATCAGCGTCCGTCACCACCACGCCGTAGCTGCTCACCTGCTCCTTGGGCACCCGCTTGGTGATCAGGCTCGCCATGGCCCCCTTGGCCTTGTGGCGGCGCACGGCCTCGCTGAGATCCAGATCGATCAGGGCATCGCCGCAGAGCACCACAAAGGTGTCATCGAAGAAGGGCTGGAAGGTTTGGATCTTCTTCAAACCGCCGGCGGAGCCGATGGCATCGCCAATCAGCTGGCCATCTTCGATGCGTCCCTCGAAGCTGTACGCGATTTCCACGCCGAAGCGCTGGCCATCGCGGAAATAGTTTTCGATCTCCTCGGCCAAGTGGGACACATTCACCATGACCTCGGTGAACCCGTGTTCCCGTAGCAGCTCGAGCAGAAACTCCATCACGGGTTTCTGCAGGATGGGGATCATCGGCTTGGGGGTTGTGTGGGTGATCGGCCGCACACGGGTCCCCTTACCGGCCGCCAGGATCATCGCCTTCATCGGCGCTGTCTGCCTTCGGTGAGTTGGGCCACCCTAGGCAATGGCATCAGGCGGCCAGCGCTTCTCGAGACGGCCCCCGAGCTGACCCCAGCTCGGGGGGCAGGGGGAGCTGCACGCTTTCGTTGCCATCGAGCAGGCGTTTGAGCTGCAGGGGAGCAAACAGCCCGCCCTGCTGCTCCAGCTCCACCTTCCCCTGGGAGCAGAGAAATAGCAGCGCCCAGAACACCCCCACCCGATCGCAGTCGAGATCGGCTGGGGCCACCTGGGCCCAGGCTTCCACCAGCCCATCAAAGCCTGTCCAGTCGAGGGATTCGGGCCACTGCAGCAGGAACTGGCTGAGGGCAGCGGTGGTTTCCGGCAGCTTCTCGCGGTGGGCTAAGGCCGCCACCTGTTCGATCACGGCCCGGTCGCTGAAGCGCTTGCTGCGCTGGCGTTGGCGGGTTTTGCCCTCCTCCTGCTCCAGCCGCTCGGCGATGTCTTCGAGTTGACGAATCAGCTCCCCAAGCGTCACGGGGCGCTGCAGGGGGGGCGGGGCCACGGGACGGCGCAGCAGATGCCGTTCTGGTCGGCGGGGCAATTCAACCCCTGGGCTGAGCAGCCAGCCCTGGCCCTCGGCATCGAAATCGAAGCTGAAGTCCTCCTCCAGCAATGGTTCGGGCGGGAAGGTCTGGGCTTCAAGCACCTCGGCTTTGAGGCTCACCAGCACAGAAGCTGCCAGGAAGGCCTCGCTGGTTTCGGCCAGGTCCTGCTCGTAGCTCCCGCCAGATTGGCGGTGCATGGCCGCCACCAACTTCGGCACTTCAATCCGCTGGCGCAGTTGGTCGAGAAAGCCGTCCACCACGGCAATCACATCCACATCCCAGGGATCGAGATCCCCTCGCTCCGCCGCATCCTGCAGCAGCCGGATGGCGAGCCTTGCACCCCCTTCGGCCACTGGTCTGCGCGTAATCAGCTGAACGTACCGGCTCAGGGCCCCGAAAGCCAGGGGCGGCCCCAGCCGCTTCAGACCACTTCAGCGGTTTGGGAGGAGCTCTCCCCCGCGGCGGGCAGCAGGCCCAGCTGGGCATCCACCGTGGCGCGATAGCGCTGGAGGTCGTCCTCCAGCTCGCGGATCCGCACCTGTTGGGCCTCCATGGCTGTGGGTTCCACCTGGCTCTCCACCCGCTTCACCACACCGGTCCACACCGCGAACACCCAGGCGGCTGTGGCGCCCACGCCTCCCACGAGCAGTAGCAACGCCGCCAGGGGCAGGGTGAAACTCACCCCTGGAAGAAACCGCACCGTGGTGGCGGCGGTGTTTTCCAGGGTGAACATCACGGTCGCCAGACCGAAGCTGAAGATCAGCAGGAAGTTGAGCTGCTTCATGGCTCAGGGCCGCATTGGCTTTGCATCAGAGCGTAAGGACAGAGCTGGTTTTCTGCACAGGGCCGCAACGGGCTGCAGATGTTCGTTACCCCCGCGATCCCAACGCTGGAGCTCAGCCCAGGGCTGGGGCCTGCAGCAGGGCCGGCGGCAGGAGCTCGGCCATGGGTGAGCGGCGGATCAGGGCGTTGGCGGGAGGGTGAATCACCTTGGCCATGGCGCTGTTTTCCCGCTGCACGAGGGCTTCGATGGAGGCTCTGTAGCTGTCGGTCATGATCCGCGGGTAGAGGCCGATGCCGATGATTGGCACCAGCAGGCAGCTGATCACGTAGATCTCGCGGGGCTCGGCATCCACCAGATGGGTGTGGGACGCCAGCTCGGCATTTTCCTTGCCGAAGAAGATCTCCCGCAGCATCGAGAGCAGGTACACCGGCGTGAGGATCACCCCGATGGCTGCCAGCACGGCCATCACGATACGGAAGCTGAGGGAGTAGGCCTCGCTCGTGGAGAAGCCCACGAACACCATCAGTTCGGACACGAAGCCACTCATCCCCGGTAGAGCCAGGGACGCCAGGGAACAGATGGTCCAGAGGGCAAACATCTTGCGCATCTTCTGGCCCACCCCGCCCATCTCATCGAGCTGCAGGGTGTGGGTGCGGTCATACGTGGCACCCACCAGGAAGAACAGCGAAGCACCGATCAGGCCGTGGCTGATCATTTGCAGCATCGCGCCGCTGGTGCCCAGGTCACTGAAGCTGCCGATGCCGATCAGCACAAAGCCCATGTGACTGATCGAGCTGTAGGCGATCTTGCGCTTGAGGTTGCGCTGGGCAAACGAGGTGAGGGCGGCGTAGATGATGTTCACCACCCCCAGCACCACCAGCAGGGGGGCGAACTGGGCATGGCCTTCGGGCAGCAGCTGCACGTTGAAGCGCAGCAGCGCGTAGCCCCCCATCTTCAGCAGGATGCCGGCCAGGAGCATGTGCACCGGTGCCGTGGCTTCGCCATGGGCATCGGGCAACCAGGTGTGCAGCGGCACAATCGGTAGCTTCACTCCGAAGGCGATCAGCAGGCCGGCATAGGCGAAGAGCTGGAACTTCGTGGAGAAGTCCTTCGCCATCAGGGCTGTGTATTCGAAGGTGGGTGCCCCGCCCCCGTGGAAGGCCATGGCCAGGCCCACGATCAGGATGAACAGGGAACTGCCTGCCGTGTAGAGGATGAACTTGGTGGCGGCGTACTGGCGCTTCTTGCCGCCCCAGATGGCCAGCAGCAGGTACACCGGCAGCAGCTCCAGCTCCCAGGCCAGGAAGAACAGCAGCATGTCCTGCACGGCGAACACGGCGATCTGGCCGCCATCCATGGCCAGAAGCAGGAAATAGAAGAGCTTCGGTTTGAAGGTCACCGGCCAGGCGGCCAGGGCGGCTAGGGCCGTGATGAAGCTGGTGAGCAGGATCAGGGGCATCGAGATGCCGTCAGCCCCCACAGACCAGGCCAGGCCCAGGTCTGGCAGCCATTGCCAGCGCTCCACCATCTGCAGCCCCTCCACGGAGGGGTCGTAGCCATTGAGGTAGCCGCCCACCGTGATCAGGAAGGTGATCAGGGCCACGCCCAGGGCAAACCAACGCACCTGCTTGCCATCGCCCTTATCGGGCACGAAGGGGATGCAGAGCGCCGCTGCGATCGGAAACAGGATCGAGGCGCTCAGCCAGGGGAACGCTGTGCTGCTGCTCTGGGCCAGCGTTGCGCCCTGGGTTACCGCGAAGTCCAACGCCACAGGCAGGCTCAAGGGTCTGGCCGGAGTTTAGAAATCCTGATCAGAACTGAACTCTGCTCGTGGCGGATGTCACACAGAGCGTTGTGCCGCCTGGGTCGATGCGGGAGCTGGGATCAGGCCACAGCCACCGGCACTGGGCGTTAGCCCAGGGCGCCGAACAGCACCACCAGGGCAATCACGCCGCCGAACACAATCAGGGCATAGAACTGGGCCCGGCCGGTTTCCAGGTATTTGAGCCCCTCGCCACTGCCCAGGGTCACCAGGCCGGTGAGGTTCACAACGCCATCCACCACCTTGGAGTCCACCTCAAGCACCTGGCGGGCCAGCTTGCGGCTGCCTTGCACAAAGAGCTTGTCGTTGATGGCATCGAGATACCACTTGTTCGCCAGGAAGGCGTTCACGGCAGGGAAGCGAGCGGCAACGGCGGTGCCCAGATCGATCTTGTGCAGGGCGTAGGCCAGCACGGACACGCTGATCCCCACCAAGGAAACAGCCACGGAGGCGCCGGCCAGGGGCAGGAACTCGCTCCAGCTGAAGTGCTGGGCCATGTGGGCGGCCTCCTCGGGGTTGAGCAGCCGCGCAAAGCGGCTGTTCCAAGGGGTTCCCAGCAGGCCGATCAGCACGGAAGGCACCGCCAGCACCGCCAGGGGCATGGCCATCTGCCAGCCGGATTCGTGGGGGTGGTCGGCGTGGCTGTGGCCATGGTCGTCGCCATGGTCCTCGGCCGCACCCTTGCCCGCGGCAGCGAGTAACTGGGCCTGCACGGTTTTGTCGGTGCCGCGGAAACGGCCCTCAAAGGTGAGGAAGTACAGCCGGAACATGTAGAAGGCGGTCATGCCGGCGGTGATGAAGCCAGCCGCCCAGAGCAGCGGGAAGCTGCCAAAGGCCTCACCGAGGATCTCGTCCTTGCTCCAGAAGCCCGCCAGGGGAGGGATGCCACTGATGGCCAGGCAGCCGATGAAGAAGGTGGTGCTGGTGATCGGCATGAATTTGCGCAGGCCACCCATCAGGCGCATGTCCTGCGCCAGTACCGGCTCGTGGCCCACCACGTCCTCCATGGCATGGATCACCGAGCCCGAGCAGAGGAACAGCATCGCCTTGAAGAAGGCATGGGTCACCAGATGGAACATGCCAGCCACCGGGGCACCGCAGCCCATGGCCAGCATCATGTAACCGAGTTGGGACACGGTGCTGTAGGCCAAGCCCTTCTTGAGATCCATCTGGGTGAGGGCGATGGAAGCCCCTAGGAACAGGGTGATGGTGCCCACCACGGCAATCACCACCTGAACCTGCGGAAAGGGCACGTACACCGGCTGCAACCGGGCTACCAAGAACACGCCAGCGGCCACCATCGTGGCGGCGTGGATCAGGGCGGAGATGGGTGTGGGGCCCTCCATGGCATCGGGCAGCCACACGTGCAGCGGGAACTGGGCCGATTTGGCCATGGGGCCCATGAACACCAGCAGGCACAGCAGGATGGCCGCAGCATTGGAGAGGCTGCCGCCAGCCACGGCCTCCTGCAGCCGGCTGCCGATTTCCTCAAACCCGAAGCTGCCCGTGGCCCAGAACAGGCCAAGGATCCCCAGCAGCAGGCCGAAGTCGCCCACGCGGTTCACCACAAAGGCCTTCTGGGCGGCATTAGCGGCACCGTCACGGTCGTACCAGAAGCCCACGAGCAGGTAAGAGCACATGCCCACCAGCTCCCAGAACACATAGATCTCCAGCAGGTTCGGGCTGATGATCAGCCCCAGCATCGAGCTGCTGAATAGGGCGAGATAGGTGAAGAAGCGCACATAGCCCTTGTCGTGGGCCATGTAGCCGTCCGAATACACCATCACCAGCACGGCGATGGTGGTGACCAGCGCCAGCATCACGGCGCCGAGGGCATCCACGCGGAAGCCCATCTGGAGATTGAAGGTGCCGGCGCTGGCCCAGTTGAACAGCACTTCGGTGGTGCCGGCCCCAGCCAGCTGCTGCGCCAGCACGGCATAGCTCAACACAGCGGCGGCGCCCACGCAGCTGATCAGCAGCAGGGCCACCGGCTTACGCAGGCGGTTGATGGTGCGGTTGAAGCTGATCAGCCCCAGGCCCACCAGGCACGCCCCCGCCAAGGGCAGCACCGGAATCAGCCAGGCGAGTTCGGCGGGCGAGGGCATCCGGCGCTGGGGCAGTCGGATTGAGTGTAGGCAGAGCGCCGTGAGGCTTTGCCGGAGTGTGATCAGCCGTGGATCAGCCCAGCCAGTGGGCCAGGCCCGTGCGGGCAAAGGCGGTGGCCCCCGCGCCGATGAAGCGGTGGGCCCACCAGAACACCCCCACGGCAATGGCAATGCCCAGTTGTGCCGGCCGCAGGAATTCGCTCAGCACCAGGGTCTGGCGTCCATCCAGAACGGCTTGGAAGGGCAGCACCGAGGTGCTCGCCCGCAGCTCTTCAAAGGCGGCGCCGAAGCGATGGGCCAGCCGCCGGTCGCCGTTCCACACCGCGAACAGGTGGTGGGCAATCAGGCCGATGCAGGTGGCCACCATGAAGCTGCTGCCGATCCAGAGCAGGTGGGTGGCGCACCAGAGGATCTGGCCAACGGCCTGGGGGTGGCGGCTGATGCGGATGATCCCCGTGGCGTAGAGCCGCACCTGGGGTTTCAGCACCGCCGGGATCTCCAGCAGGTTGTAGGTGGCTGGGTAGAGAAACAGAAAGCTGATGGCCGTGCCGGTCCAGACCACCGGCACGATCCAAGGCTGGTCCTGCAGGTTCCAGAGCCGGATGCCGTCGTAGCGATGGGCCAGGAAGTAGCCGATCACCACCACGGCCGAGGGAATGCTCACGGTGGCGAACAGCAGCCGCCACGCCCGTTCGCCGATGTGCTTCGCCCCCCAGGCGCGCAGGGAGGCACCTCCGCTGTGGATCACGGCGAAGGCCAGCAGCAGGCCGAGCATCACCCAGCTGCTGTGGTGAGGGTCTGGAACGGGCATGCCAGGGCGCAGGGAGCTCGATTGTGGCGAAACGGCCTCCGCCCCGAGGCTTCGCCTGCGGGTTCCCCCTACAGTTCAGGGCCCCAGCCGGCGAGCGCCCTCGGGAACCCCCATGGCCGACCTGCCGTTCACCCTCGACCAGCTGCGCATCCTGCGGGCCATCGCCAGTGAAGGCAGCTTCAAGAAAGCTGCCGACAGCCTTTATGTGACGCAGCCGGCGGTGAGCCTGCAGATCCAGAACCTGGAGAAGCAGTTGGATGTGTCCCTGTTCGACCGTGGCGGGCGCAAGGCCCAGCTCACGGAGGCCGGACACCTGCTGCTCAGCTATTGCGATCGGATCCTGAGCCAGTGCCAGGAGGCCTGCCGCGCTCTCGACGATCTGCACAATCTCCGGGGCGGCTCACTGATCGTGGGCGCCAGTCAGACCACCGGCACCTACTTGATGCCTCGGATGATCGGCCTGTTCCGGCAGAAATATCCGGATGTGGCCGTGCAGCTGCAGGTGCACAGCACCCGCCGCACGGGTTGGAGCGTGGCCAACGGGCAGATCGATCTCGCGATCATTGGCGGCGAGCTGCCCGGCGAGCTCAATGAGCTGCTCCAGGTGGTGCCCTACGCCAGTGATGAACTGGCCTTGGTGTTGCCCACCAAGCACCCCCTCGCCCGCTTGCCTGAACTCAGCAAGGACGATCTCTACCGCCTGGGCTTCGTGTGCCTGGATGCCCAGTCCACCACCCGCAAGATGGTGGACCAACTGCTAGCCCGCTCCGGCCTGGATGTGGCCCGGCTCAAGATTGAGATGGAGCTCAATTCCTTCGAGGCCATTAAAAATGCCGTTCAGAGCGGCCTTGGGGCGGCCTTCTTGCCGGTGGTGTCGATTGAGCGGGAGCTCGCGGCCGGCAGCTTGCATCGCCCCGCCCTCGCCGATCTCTTGGTGCGGCGGCAGCTCAAGTTGATCACCCATCCGGCGCGCTACTGCTCCAGGGCGGCCGATGCCTTCCGGCGAGAGGTGCTGCCGGTGTTTGCCAGTGCGGATAGTCCCCTGCGCCGGCCCCTCCAGCAGGCTGCGGTGGCCAACCCAGATGAGGCGTCGGCCACGGCCTGAGAGTCGTCGGCCACTGCCTGAGAGGCGTCGGCCACGGCCTCAACAGGCCAGGTTCAGAAGGTGTCCGCTTCTGGCGTGATGCCCACGGTGTCGTCCGCAACGCCTTTGGTGACGAACTTGTTCTCGGTGATATCGGTCTGGTAGACGCAGCGCACGATCGGCTTGTCCTTCACCGAGCCGATATAGGCGAAGGTGTTCATGCGCTGCTTGCACTGGCGCATCTGCTCGGCCGTCACGGCCCCCTCTTTCTGCAGCACGCTCCAGTTTTCCCGGCGGATCACACAGCCGGGCTTGAGGGAGGGCTGGGTCACGAAGCTGGAGCTGGGGTTCATCGTGGTGTACAGCTCGATGTCCATCACGAAGGCGCTGGCCCCCCACTGGCGGCAGAACTCCGGGTCGGGCACAGCCATGTCCAGCTGCTGAGAGCTGGCGATGTTCCCCTGGTTGCCCTGGGTGGTGCTGGAGATGCCGGTGCCGATGCCGATGCCCACCACCATCACACCCGCCAACACGGCGATTGTGGCCACGTTGAACTGAAAGCCGCCACCACCCGGGCCACCGCCTTGATTTCCACCCGGGCCACCCCCTTGGCCGCCGTTGCGGGAGGGCGGGCGCCGGGCGCCTCGCTCGTCCCGGTAGCCGTAGGCGTCGTCGGCGTAGCCGCGGTAGTCGTCGGCTGGGTTGCTGCGGCCGTAGCGGGAGCGGGTCATGCAGCCTCTGGACTCTGGGGTAGGCCCATGGAGTAGTTGAGCACCCGCGCGTCAGGGTTGTAACGCAGCTCGCCGGCCTGGAGCAGCTGGCGGATGGTGCCCTCGAGCTCAGAGCCGATGCGGCGCAGGTTGTAGTCGCTGAGGTCGGCGCCGGCGTGGGCGGCCACCAGGTCTCGGAAGTGCTGCTGCACCTTCTCGAGGGCGGCCTGATCCCAGAGGAATTCGTTGTCGGGGTCGATGTCCAGGGTGAGCTGGCTGGGATCGGCCAGCAGCTGCCCGTTCTCCACCCGCGCCGTGAACAGGCGGATGTGGCGGGTGGTGGCTTTGATCAGGGTGTCGGCCATGGGGGAGCGCCCGGGTACTGCGGCGGCAATCCCATCGGCCGGCGCTCACCAACTTTAAGAAGGCGGTGGCGGGAGCGGGCCTCTTAAGGTTGCATCCTGATTCGGGATTGTTCATGCGCGTCGCCATCGCCGGTGCTGGCCTGGCCGGTCTTGCCTGTGCCAAGTACCTCTGCGACGCCGGTCACATCCCGGTGGTGGTGGAGGCCCGTGACGTGCTCGGCGGCAAGGTGGCCGCCTGGCAGGACGAGGACGGGGACTGGTACGAAACCGGCCTCCATATCTTTTTCGGCGCCTACCGCAACATGCGCCAGCTCTTCAAGGAGCTCGATATCGAAGATCGCTTGCAGTGGAAATCCCACTCGATGATCTTCAATCAGAAGGAAGCACCCGGCACCTACAGCCGTTTCGAGTTCCCGGATATCCCCGCTCCCTTCAATGGTGTTGCTGCCATTCTCGGCAACAACGACATGCTCACCTGGCCGGAGAAGATCTCCTTTGGGCTGGGGCTGGTTCCGGCCATGCTCCGCGGTCAGCAGTATGTCGAGGAGTGCGATCAATATTCCTGGACGGAGTGGCTGCGCATTCACAACATCCCAGAACGGGTGAACGATGAAGTATTCATCGCCATGGCCAAGGCCCTCAACTTCATTGATCCTGAGGAAATTTCCAGCACGGTGGTGCTCACCGCGTTGAATCGCTTCCTGCAGGAGAGCGATGGCTCCAAAATGGCCTTCCTTGATGGCAACCCCCCCGAGCGGCTCTGCCAGCCGATCGTGGATTACGTCACCGCAAGGGGTGGTGAAGTGCATCTCGATTCGCCGCTGCGGGAGATCGAGCTGGATTCCGATGGCCGTGTGAGTGGTTTCCGCATTGGCGGCATCAAGGGCAAGGAGGGCTACACCCTCAAGGCGGATGCCTATGTGAGCGCCATGCCCGTGGATCCCTTCAAGCTGCTGATCCCCGAGCCCTGGAAGGCCATGCCTTACTTCCAGAAACTGGATGGCCTCAACGGTGTGCCCGTGATCAATATTCACCTCTGGTTCGATCGTAAGCTCACCGAGATCGACCACCTGCTGTTCAGTCGGAGTCCGCTGCTGAGCGTGTATGCCGACATGAGCAATACCTGCAGGGAATACGAGGATCCTGAGCGCTCCATGCTGGAGTTGGTGTTTGCCCCCGCCAAGGATTGGATTGGCCGCAGCGACGAGGACATCGTGGCCGCCACCATGGAGGAGCTCAAGCGTCTGTTCCCGATTCATTTCACCGGTGACAACCAAGCGCAGCTGCGCAAGTCGATCGTGGTGAAGACGCCGCTCTCGGTGTACAAAACTGTGCCCGGCTGTCAGCAGCTCCGTCCCGACCAGGACAGTCCGATTCCTAACTTCTTCCTCGCCGGTTGCTACACCATGCAGCGCTACCTGGCCTCCATGGAAGGTGCAGTGTTGAGCGGCAAGCTCTGTGCGGAGGCCGTGGCCGGTTCTCCTCTCGCCACGGTCAGATGACGGAGGTGGTGGGCAGCGGCGATTCCCTCGGGCTGGAGGCTCGTGCTATCGAGCGCCGAGTTCGGCGGAACACCATTTTGTGGTTTGCGGTGGTCTCCAGCCTGTTGGTGGGATCCGCCCTGTTCAGCCTGATTCGCTTGCGCCAGGAAGTGAACGCCTTCGCCAACCAAAACGTGACGCTGGTCACTGAGAATTTGGAGAGGGAGCTCACGGTTACGGACACCATCTACCGCCGGCTGACGTTGGCTGGGGTTCGCGTGCTCGCTGCCAACTTCCTTGAACTGGGGTCGCCCTCAATTGGGCGCCAATCGGTGAGCGTGGCCGGTCAGGTCGTGCCTGACCTGCGCTTCGGTGGTGTGCCGGTTCTGGATCGGCTCGATCTCTTGCAGTCGGTGGCCGACCAGATGGGGGCCACTGCCACTGTGTTTGTGGCCCGGGGTGATCGCTTCATCCGCCTGGCTACGACCGTGCGCCGTGTGGACGGCAGCCTCGCCACCGGCACGGAGCTCGATCCCACCAATGAGCCCGCGCGTGCGCTCCGCAAGGGTCGGCCCTACCTCGGGGTTGCTCTCATTTTGGGAGATCCCTATTTCGCCGCCTATCAGCCGATTCGCGATCGGGATGGCCAAGTGATTGGAGCTTTCTACGCTGGTTATCCCATTGCCACACTCAATGATCTGGGCAGGAGTGTTCGGAATACCCGCATCCTCGATAAGGGCTTTGTGGCCATCGAGGATTCCAGGGGTGTTCGCCAGTTTCAGTCCAGCCACGTCTCGGCTGGAACGGTGGCGTCCTTGCTCGATGGCGAGAAAGTTCGCTCTCAGCAGGGTGATCCTGTTCTGGATCGTGGCTATGAGATCTCCCGTCGACGCTTCAAGCCTTGGAGCGCCAGTATCGTCACGGCCAAATATCTCCCCGATATCACCCGATTGAGTGTCACGCTCACGCTGGGCGTGCTTGGTCTGACGGCCTTGATGATCCTGGCGGTGCTGGTTCTCTCCTGGGTGGTGAGCCAGCGGCTCACGCGTGCTCTGATCGTTGGGGAAGTTGCCCGACGCCGGGCTGAGCATGAAGAGCAGCAGGCCTTGGCGGCGCGTGTGGAGGCGGAAGAGGCAAACCAGGCCAAGAGCGCCTTCCTGGCCAACATGAGCCATGAGCTGCGCACGCCGATGAATGCGATCCTCGGCTACAGCGAGATGTTGATTGAGGAGGCGGAAGATCTTGAGCCGTCTGAGTTCGTTCCAGATCTTGAGAAGATCCAGGCCGCCGGTGAGCATCTGCTTGGTTTGATTAACGATGTTCTCGATCTTTCCAAGATTGAGGCAGGCAAGATGACGCTCTATCTAGAGGAGTTTGAGATCGCTGCCACGGTGGGCGATGTGGTGGCAACGGTGAAGCCGCTGTTGGCTAAGAATTCCAACCGGCTGGATCTTGTCTGTCCCGATGGTATTGGCGTGATGCGCGCTGATCTAACCAAGGTGCGCCAGTGTCTGCTCAATCTTCTCAGCAATGCAAGTAAATTCACTGAGCAAGGTGCGATCACTCTCGCGGTAACCAGCCATGCGGATTCAGATTCTTTAATTCCTCTCGAAACGATTCAGATTGCTGTTGCTGATACCGGCATTGGGATGACTCCCGAGCAGATGGGAAGGCTCTTCGAGACTTTCAGTCAGGCTGATAGCAGCACCACCCGCAAGTACGGCGGCACGGGCCTCGGTTTGGCGATCAGCCGGCGCTTCAGCCGCTTGATGGGTGGTGATATCACTGTGACCAGCGCACCCGGGCAGGGCAGCACCTTCACCCTCAGCCTTCCCCGGCATGTGGTGGATCCTGATGAGTCGGTGCAGGTCGAAACGGCACTGCCTTCTGATGTCATCACGGAACCCCCTGCTGAAGGTGCCCCGGTCGTTGCGACCCGTGGCACCGTTCTGGTGATCGACGATGACCCCGCCACGGTGGATGTGGTGCGCCGCTACTTGGTGCGTGATGGATTCCGGGTGGAGGTGGCCCACACCGCAGAAGAGGGCCTGGCCATGGCGAGTGGCCTGCATCCTGATGCCATCACCCTCGACGTGATGATGCCAGGCATTGATGGCTGGTCTGTTCTGGCGGCTCTCAAGGCTGAGCCCCAGTTGGCTCAGATCCCTGTGGTGATGATGAGTTTGCTGGAAAATCGAGAGCTGGGCCAGGCGCTTGGGGCCGCAGCCTCTCTGCACAAGCCCTTGCAGCGCGCTGAACTCGATCAGCTGCTGTCCACGATCCGCGCGGCGGCCTCCCAGGCTCCTGCTCGCCTGCTGGTGGTGGAGGACGAACCGGCCAATGCAGAGCTGCTGCGCAGGGTGCTGGAGCGGGATGGCTGGGCGGTGGATTACGCCGCTGATGGCCTGGAAGCCCTGGCTCTTGTAGCCAGGACACGTCCAGCACTGATTTTGCTGGATCTGATGATGCCGCAGATGGATGGATTGGAGTTTCTGGAGCAGTTGCGTCGCAACCCTGCCGCTGCCTCCATCCCGGTGATCGTGCTCACGGCCAAAGAGCTCACGATGGCCGATCGTCAGCGCTTACACGGTCGCGTGAGTGAGGTACTCAGCAAGGGCGCCTTCAACGCGGTGGCGCTTACGGAACAGATCAATGCGATCCTGGCTGGGAGGTCCTGATGGGTAGGCAAGACATGGTGCGTGTTCTGTTGGTTGAAGACAATGAAATGAACCGCGACATGCTCTCGCGGCGACTGGGCCGTAAAGGTTTTGAGGTGGTGATGGCGGAGGACGGAGCGCAAGCCCTGGAGATGGCCATCAGCGAGGCTCCTGCCCTGATCCTCATGGATATGAATCTGCCGGTGATTGATGGCTGGGAGGCCACCCGTCGGCTCAAGGCTCAGACGGCTACCGCTGCCATCCCTGTGATTGGTCTCACGGCCCATGCCATGGACGGTGATCGGGAGAGATGCCTGCAGGCGGGCTGCGACGACTACGATACAAAACCCGTCGATTTAGCTCGCCTTCTCGACAAAATGGCGTCCCAGTTGGCGCGCTGTGGCGTGGTGGGAGAAGGCTGATGGGCAACGTACCAAACCAGTCTCCATCCGTATTGGGCTCCTCCGACCCTCTAGCCGATCTGCGCCACGATCTGTGCACGCCCATCAACCAGATCATGGGCTACAGCGAACTGCTCGAGGAGCAGGCCGTTGAGGATCAGCCTGCGTATGTCGACGACCTGCGCAAGATTCAGCAGGCAGCCACCACGATGCTGGCCATGGTGCGCGGCCGGCTCACGGCCGATCTCCTCGTGGGGGCCCCTCAAGTTTTTTCCGCTCCCGCCACCGCGCCACCGCTTCTCTCTGTAGAGCCTCAGCCTCAGCCTCAGGCCCAAGCTGTGCGACCTGGCCGGATCTTGGCAGTCGACGATGATGACTTGAACCTGGATGTGCTGGCCCAGCGTCTTAGTCGCCAGGGGCATGTCGTGACCACAGCCAGCGATGGAGTGGAGGCCCTTGCAAAGGCTCGGCAGCAAACTTTCGATTTGATCCTGCTGGACGTGATGATGCCCAGGCTGGACGGCTACGGCACCTTGGCTGAGTTGAAGGCCGATGAGCAGCTGCGCCACATCCCAGTGATCATGATCAGTGCCCTTGATGAGCTCTCCAGCGTTGTGCGCTGTATCGAAGCTGGGGCTGAAGAGTATCTCCCTAAGCCTTGCAACGCCACGCTGTTGCGGGCGCGCCTTGGTGCTTGCCTGGAGAAGAAAGCCCTGCGTGATCAGGAGCACGAGCTCTACATCAACCTGGTGAAGAGTCAGCAGCGCCTCCACCGGGAACTCAGCCAGGCCGATGCCGTTGTGGCTTCCATGGCCTCCGACGTGCGCGAAGACCCCCGGATGGCTCCTTTACTAGCCGCTTTTAAGCGGATGTCCGGGGCCGTCTCCCGGCGAGAAACCGAGCTGCGCGCCACCATTCAGGAGCTCGAGATCAAGATCAGTCGCCAGGCCATTTCCACCCATGTGGGGTCGATCGTTGCCGATCCCTCCTTCTCCTCGTTGACCGAGCGGGCCCGGGCCATGCGGGCCCGCCGAGGTGGCAGCACGGGAGCCGCCGCATGACGTCGGTGCTCTGCCACCATGGCCAGCGTCCTGGTGGTGCCGCCGTGCTTCCCAGTCTCGAGCAGGCCTACGAGGAATGCCGGCAGGAAACAGCCCAATGGGCCAAAACCTTTTACCTGGGCACGCTGCTGATGCCCCCTGCCAAGCGGCGCGCCATCTGGGCCATCTACGTGTGGTGCCGCCGCACGGATGAGCTCATGGATAGCGCCGAGGCACAGGCAAGGCCCGTTGAAGAGCTCGCGGCCCGGCTGGAGGCATGGGAGCAGCGCACCCGGGAGTTATTCGCCGGAACGGTGCGTGATGGCCTTGATCTGGTGATGCGTGACACGCTGGATCGCTATCCCCAGTCGCTACAGCCCTACCTCGACATGATTGAGGGCCAGCGCATGGATTTACGCCAGCACCGTTACGCCACGTTCGAAGAGCTGGAGCTCTACTGCTATCGGGTCGCCGGCACCGTGGGTCTGATGACTCAGGAGGTGATGGGCCTGGATTCCGCTTACACCACTGCGCCCTGGAGTAACACCCCCGACACCTCTGCTGCGGCTGTAGCCCTCGGCATCGCCAACCAGCTCACCAATATCCTTCGCGACGTGGGCGAAGATCGCGGCCGTGGCCGCATCTATCTCCCCCAGGACGATCTGGTCCGCTTTGGTTACAGCGAGTCTGAGTTGATGGATGGGGTGCTGAATGACAACTGGCGCGCGCTGATGCGCTTCCAGGTGGACCGTGCTCGCGACTGGTTCAATCGCTCCGAGGCCGGTGTGCGCTGGCTGGCTCCAGATGCACGCTGGCCCGTTTGGGCCTCGTTGCGGCTGTATCGCGGCATCCTCGACGTGATTGAGCAGCACAACTACGACGTATTCAATAAGCGGGCCTACGTGCCCCGGGCCGGCAAACTCTTGGATCTGCCGCTCTCCTACGTGATCGCCCAGGCCCGATGAACCCATTGATTCCCCTTCGCGCCATGGTGTCGTCCCGGGCCGCTTCCCTCCTCCTTGGCGCCGGCGGATACCTTGCGGTGTGCTCTGTTCCGTTGGTGGCTGAGGCCCGGCCGGGTCAGCCCGAGCCGCCGCCGCCCACCCAAACGGTTGAGAGCCTCGGCGCGGGTTGGCCGGCCACTCAGCCGCTGCCCTCATCCGGTCTGAGCCCGATTGCGGCCGAGCAGTTGGGCAATCTCGATCTCACCAAGGCCGTAGAGCTGGCCCACCGTCGTAATCCGGTTGTTCGCCAAACCTATGAACAGCTGGTGGCTGCCCAGAACAGCCTCGGTGCAGCCTATGCCACGTGGTGGCCAGTGATCAATGCCAGCCTGAATGGGGGGCTTTATGGCCAGCGCTCTTATTACAACTACACCGGCGCTCTCACAGGGGTGGGTGCTCCGGCCTCGGGTATCTATGCGAATGCGCAGGTCTTCAACAGCAGCTACTTCCAGAGCCTGAACCAGTTTGACATTAACTGGAATCTTTTTGACCCCGCCCGTACCCCGGCAATCTGGCAGAATAAATATCTGGTGCGCCAGGCGGTCGATGGATATATTATTGCGCGTCGCGATAACAAGCTGCGCACTGAAGAAGCTTATATTAATCTGCAGCGAGCGATCGCCAAAATTCTCACCGGCCAGCAGCTGGTTGCCAATGATCAATTGCTGTATCGGCTGGCCCAGTCGCGCGTGAAGCTCGGCGTGGCCTCCAACCTGGAGCTCGCCAAGCAGGAGACCGTGCTCAAGGCCGACCAAGTGAATTTGGTGAATGCCCAACAGAACAGCAAAGTGGCCCAGGCCGATCTGGCAGAGCTGCTGAATGAAATGAATGCTGCGGCTTTGCGCCCGTCAACCCCCCTAGCGCCTCTTGGCAGTTGGACCCAACCCCTTGATGCCACCTTGAGCTCGGCGATGGCCTACCGCAAGGTGATCGAGCAGCAGCTCACAGCTGTGAAGATCAATGAGGCGCAGGCCCAGATTGAGCTGGCTGTGTATCGTCCAACGATTGCCCTGGTGAATTCTCTTTACTGGACCAAGGGCGTTGGGTACACGGCCTTGGGCCCTCCTTGGGTGCAGAACGCTCGCACCGACCTCTGGAACGGCGCTACTGCTCTGCAGATCACCTTTACCGGTTTTGACGGCGGCCAGGCCCGCATGAACGCCGCTGCATCACTGCGCAAAGCGCGGGCGGCCGAGGCCCAGGTGCAGGCCGCGATCAATCAGGTGCGTCGCGAGGTGCAGACCTATTACGCCCAGTCGCAGCTGGGCCGTGAAGCCGTGCTGCTGGCCTCGGCCCGAGTGCGTTCCGCCACTGAGGCTCTGCGGCTCCAAACCCTGCGTTTCAATGCGGGTTACGGCACCATCACCGATGTCGTGCAAGCCCAGCAAGACCTCACCCAGGCGGTGGGGGTCTACATCGATCAGCTGGCCGACTACAACATTGCCCTGGTGAGCTTGGCCCGTGCCAGTGGTCTCAGTTACCAGGATGATCCTCAGTTGACTCAGCAGGTAGGGAATCCCCTGGAGCAGCTGCGCTTGCCGGGTCGTCTGGCGAAGCTGGGTTGAGTTGCCCCTGGCGACGAGCCCGCATCTGTCGGGCCCGCTCGTTGAGGGCGTTGAAGGTGGGGTTGGCCGTGATCGAGCACACCTGGCCGTGGAGGGTCTGCGCGTTGATGTCGATTTCAAGGGTGCGGATTCGGGCTTTCAACGAATCCTCTCGGTCGGCCACCGCTCCAGACATGCGGTTGAAGGCCTGCACAAGCCGTCCCAGGGCGTCATCGCTCGGGTAGCTCAGAGGTAGGCACGAGTCGCCAGCCGCAATGCTGTCGGCGGCGCTGGCCAGGGCCCGTAGCTCCTGCTTGATGCCCTTGGTGATGCGCCAGGCCGCCGTGGCGCACCCGGTCAGCAACAGCACCGTGGCCACCACGAGCAGTTGCAGCATGTGGATCGTTGCCTGGCGGAGCGGCAGAAGGGTGCGATCGAGCAGGGTCTCCTCCACCAGGATCACCGCCACCCAGTTCCAAGAGGGGAAGGTGGCGATGAAGAGCCGTTGGGGCTTGGCTGGTTGGCCAGCTGTGCTGGCTGCTAACAGGGCGCGTTCATTCAGCGTGCCCTTCCGCTGGGATCCGGGGCGAGGAATGCCTCCACTGCGAAGCATCGCCTGGCGCAGGGTCTCGCAGGTGCCTGCGGGGGGTCGGGAGAAACTACAGAAGAGTTGGCCCCTGGCGTCGTAACCGAAGAAGGCCACGAGGTGGTTCTTGTAGGGGAAGAGCTGGGCACTGCTGTTCAGGACCTGGTTGGCGGCATCGGTGCGTACGCTCACCGCCAGCAGCATTCGCTGGGGCTGTGCCGGGCTCTGCAGCGGGATGAGTCGTGTCATCCGCCAGAAGCCATCGCGATGGAGCATGGTGTTGTGGGAGGCGAAGCTGCCGCTTGGTAGCTGAACGATCGCCCGCATTTCTTCCACGTTCGCGGCAGGTGGCACCCAGCCGGCGGTGAGCGCCTTCCCCTGGCTGTCCACACCAGCCAGGCGCCGCCAAATGCCACGGGGATCCTCGTAGTAGATCGAGGAGGACTCGGTGGGAATGGAGAGTGGCAGGGCCAGGGTGGCGTTCAGCAGCTCCGGTCCCTTGGCTGGATCGAGGGCTTGCCCCTGCCAGAACAGTTGTCCGCTCGAGCTGGCCGTGAGCTGGTTGCGGATCTTGCTGCTGAGGGCATCGGCATCGCGGGCCAGCTGTTGGGCGATCCCCTCGGACTCGCTCTGAATGATGCGGTTGGCGAGCAGCAGGTTGGTGCGGTTGTCCTGATCGAACAGGCTGGTGAGCTCCAGCTTGGCTGTCTGGGCCAGCTCCACCACGGTGCTGGCGGAGAGGGCAAGAAAAATACCCAGGCCCACGATCGGGCCGGTGACTCCCAGGGCCATCAGGCGAACGGAAAGGCGCATGCGCGGCCGCCGGGAAGGTTTGGATGGCAGTCCTACCATCGGCGCGAGCGCTGCAGTTCTGCAAGGCATGGCCCAGATTCTCGCGATCCACTCCTTCCGGGGTGGCACCGGTAAATCCAACCTGACGGCGAACCTGGCGACCGCTTTGGCGCTGCAGGGCAAGCGGGTGGCGGTCATCGACACCGACCTGGCCTCGCCGGGGGTGCATGTGCTGTTTGGATTCACCCCCGACCCCGGCCAACCGACCCTCAACGACTACTTGCAGGGCGATGTAGCGATCGTTAAGTGTGCCCATGAGGTCACGCCTGACCCGGTGAAGAAAGCCCATGGCCACATCTGGTTGGTGCCGGCTTCCATGGACAGCGATCGCATTGCCAGGCTGCTGCGGGAGGGCTACCAGGTCGAGAAGCTGAACGATGCCCTCTTCAGTCTCAGTGAGAGCCTCCATCTGGATCTGGTGCTGATCGACACCCATCCCGGCATCAATGAGGAGACCCTGCTCTCCACCGCCATCGCCGATTGCCTGTTGGTGGTGATGCGGCCCGATAGCCAGGACTATCTCGGCACCGCTGTTGCGATCGAGGTGGCCGAGCGGCTGGATGTGCCCGCCATTCGCATGGTGGTGAACAAGCTGCCCCAGCATTTCGATACGGAGCAGGTGCGCGAGCGGGTTGCCAGCAGCTATGGCGTACCGATTGGGGCCCTGCTCCCCCTCAGCGAGGACCTACTCACACTCGCCAGTGGCGGGCTGGCGGTGCTCAGTTATCCCACCCATCCCTGGAGCGAGCAGGTGCGGGGTCTGGCCAGCGAATTGCTGGACAGTGTGCTTGACCCATGCTGAGCATTGATCTCGACAGCCTCCCCAGTGGTCCTCTGTCCATGGCTGGTTTGCTCTCCATCGAGCCGGCCGAATTGCGTCGCTTGCTGAAGGGTGGCTTGCGGCGCGGGCTCAGCACGGATGATCTGCAGGCCCTGTTGGAGCAGGAGTGGCAGAGCGGCATGGATGCCCCACCGGTGCAGGCCTTACTGGCTGCCCTCCAGCAACGGGGCTGGTTCAGTTGGGACGGTGATCGCTGGAAGACTCACCTTGGTTAGGGATCTTGTGCTACAGCTTTGCCCAGGTAACCGTCGAGGGGCTCGCCCTGATCTGCGATGAAATTGCTGGATTCCTGGTACGCCGTTGCATTGGCGTCATCCCTGAAGCCCGAGCAGCCTTTGGCGGTGCAGTTGCACGGTGAGCGCTTCGCCCTCTGGCGAGATGCCCACGGTGGTGTAGCTGCGGTGCTGGATCGTTGCCCCCACAAGGGAGCCTCGTTGAGCGCTGGCCGGGTGAATGCTGGGGCGATCGCCTGTGGCTATCACGGCTGGTGCTTTGACGCCGATGGCCACTGCAGCAGCATTCCCGCGCAGCACACCGGTGAGCCGATGCCACGCCGGGCCCATACCCGGGCGGTGCACTGCCGCGAGGGCTACGGCTTCCTGTGGCTGTGGTGGCCCCGCGACCCGCAGGCCCCTCTGCCCGCAGCCGCTGCGCTGCCACCGCTGCCGCCGGTGGGGCCTGTGCCTGAGGCCAGCGATCCCGAGTGGCGCAACCTTGAGGGTCAGGTGGAGTGGCAGGCCCACTGGCTGCGGGTGCTGGAGGGGTTCATGGACCTGACCCATGCTCCCTTTGTGCATTCTGGCAGCTTCGGTGCCATGGCGCCCGATCAGCTGATGCCCGAGGAGCAGTGGGTGCAGGACGACAGCCTGTATGAGCGGGTTCTCGCTCCTCGCGACCGTCACTACCGCGCCGACCAGGGCCGCGGTTTGTGGGCCTTGTTCAATGGGGATGAGAAGCCTGACGACAAGGCGGCAGATGCAGCTGGCGATGCCGGTGTGCAACACATCCAAGTGTGGCTCGCCAATGTGTCGCTGGTTCGGGTGGTGTTCGGCGATTTCCGCATTTCGCTGCTCACGGCCCACGTGCCAATCGATGACGGCCACACCCTGAACCTGTGGCGCCATTTCCGTTCCTTCTTGCGAACTCCCCTGGCCGATGGCAATGCCCGCGGCCGGGTGGATCGCTTCATGGCCGAAGACCAGCGCATGGTGGAAACTCTCACTCCCCGGGAGCCGGATGTGGACGGCCGCGGTGACCTGCTGCTGGCCAGCGACGCCATGACCTTGGGCCTGCGCAAGCTGCTGCGCGAAAAGCGCAGCAGCGGCCTGTTGGTGTGAACCGATTGCGGGGCCCTGTTGGTTGATCTCGTTGCTTTCTGCCAGCTGATTCCAGCTCGCCTGCTCTGATCTGTCTGATTCCGAACACCTGATTATTCGCGATGAGCTTCCCCCTCGACAGCTTCGCTACGGCCACTAACGCTCTGCCGATCGAGGCCCTCGATCACGTGGCCCTCACGGTGCGGGATCCCCAGGCTTCGCTTGAGTGGTACGAGCGGGTACTGGGATTTGTGGCGGCGGCGATGGAAGGCCTGGAGAGTGGCCCCCCCTACATTCTGCGGGTGTCTCCCGGCTGCTATCTGAATCTCTTCCCTGCAGATTCGGCTAGCCCGGAACCCGCGCCTGATCACAACACCATTGCCATGCGTCATGTGGCCTTCCGTGTCACCTATGCCCGCATGGCAGATGTGGAAGAGGAGCTGAAGCGGCGCGGTCAGCAGGTGATGGCCTTTGACTACGGCCCTCGGTGCCGTTCCCTGTTCGTGAGCGACCCGGATGGCCACCAGCTGGAATTAATCGGTTATGCCGATGGGGTCTTTACAGCTTGAAGACTCCGCTGAGAATTGATTAACAGTTTCTCAGTATAGGTATCTTCTGAAGACCTGCCGAGTGATCGAAACTTTGTCAGGCTATGCCTCACTGTGAATCCGCGGCGCGAGTAGATCCCCAAGGTTGAGGCATATTTGTCCTGACACACAAGGTCGTTCTTGTGTTCCACCTGGTGGGAGAGCTGCGCCTCCCCCTCCTTTCCCATAGTCATGAATGCAAGCGCTTGCTGCTCGCATGCCCCACTATTACTTGGAGCCAGCGCTGGATCTGACTTCTGCGCGGGGAGGGCGGTCACTTGTTTGTGGCGACGGAAGTTGGGTTAGAATTGAGCTCATTGAGTAACTGCCATGCCTGAAGGCCTTCAAGATTTTTGGTATGCGGTTGAGCATGCATCGTCGCTGGGCTCTTCTCCACTGCAGGTTACCCTTTTCGAAAAAAAATATATTCTATATCGCGACGAAAAAGGCTTGCCAAGGGCTGCCTTTGACCGTTGCCCCCATCGCAGTGCAAGTTTTAAGAATGGCTGGGTTGAATCTGGATGCCTGCATTGCCCATATCATGGATTCAAGTTCAATTCCGAAGGTCACTGCGTTCATGTTCCTGTTGACCAGCCTGGGACTCCGATCCCGTCTCTTGCCAAGCTAAAAATATTGCCTGCTGTTGAAAAGTCTGGCTTCATTTGGCTGTTTCCTGGCGAGATTCAAAAAGCCGACCCGAGCCTGATTCCAGATTTTCCAGAATTTGGAGATCCTGGATGGCGGATGATTGAGGGTGAGTATGAGTGGGATGCCAACTTTAGCCGAGTTGTTGAGGCAACACTTGATACCTCGCATGCCCCATTTGTGCATAAAACGTTCTTCGCCAACCGTGACGAAGCGGCGATCCACCCCTTGGAAATTATCGAAGACAAGCTTTCCGTCTCGTCCTTTGTCAACACAAAACCGCCCCAGAGAACTGGCCTCTTTAAATTGGCCATCAGGAGAAAAATCGCGCACTCAACCTCTTGGATGACGTGCTACCTGCCGAGCCTGAACAGGCTCGACGTTCATTTTAATATGAAGGGATACCGCTTTATCTATATGGCAAGCAATATACCTTTAAGCCCTACCCGCACCCTCACAAAATGGATTGAGGTCAGAAACTTTGTACGGCAACCCTTTGCAGACCGCCAGTTTTTGAAAGACACAATCCATACTTACCACGAAGATCGATCTGTGGTTGAGACTCAGGACAAGGGCTATACTTGGGATCTCGACCAGCGGGAGCTGCTTTTGGCCTCCGATCGATTAATACTTGCTTACAGAAAGAAGATGGCTGCTGTGCTTTCCGGCAAGGAGTAGTGTGGCTTGATTGCCTTTGCTGCTGCTTGGCGAGCTAATCTTTCTTGTTGAGCGTATTGGATGGTTCGTGCGCCTACGCCTGTTTGATGTCCTCAGATGGCTTGGGGTTTGAGCCTAGTATTAAAGCTCCAATTAAAATGACCGACGCTTGAGTTAAGAAGCTGCCGCCTGGATTCTTGTCATAAATAAATCCAGCCACGATGGGGCCTGCGCAGCTGGCTAGGTTGGTGATCGACGTAAGGCTCCCCAGTACCACCCCTTGTTTCTCGCTAGGGGTTAGGCCAGAAACCAAGCTTCTTGACGTTGGTTGTACAAACGAAGCGCCTGCTGCTAGTAGCATTGCCGACAGAACGATTAAAGTGGCGCTGAGGGGCTTGATGAAAGAAGCTGCTGGTACCAGTGCCAGGGCAACTGCTGTTGCAATCATTCCAAGCCTGTTCGCAGAGTATTCTCCGAACTTTTTTACGGCCCTACCCGTGAAGCCAAGCTGGGCGACTGTAAGGGTAATTCCAAGTAGAACAAATAGCCCGCTTGTCTGAGTGGAGTTCCAGTCAAACAAGTCTTTAAGCGCTAAAACCAATAAGCTGGCAAATGCTGAGAACGCGAAGCTGTAGGCCCCAAAGCCCAGGGCAACCCTGTTTATGACTGGGGTGGTGAGTATGTCGATGACAGGTTTGACGAGGCTCACTTTCCTCTTCTCAGGCTTCTGGCCTGTAACCATGTGCCTGGATTCTTTTAGAAAGAAGAAGGCTGTCGCAAAGTTATAGATTGTTAGTCCTGCTGTGACAAAAATCGGCACTTTGGCTCCAAAGCCAACTAGTGCTCCTCCTAGGGCGGGGCCAAAAATTGAACCTAGCCCGAATGCGGCGCCTATCAATCCAAGGTTCCGGGCACGATTACCGGTTGTTGAAATGTCAGTAATGTAGGCTTGAAGGGCTCCATTGCTCGACATCGCAACGCCAGTTAGGGCTCTTGAGACGAGAATCAGGGCCAGTGAATTAGCCCAGCCAAAAAGTAGAAGTGCTCCTACGTTAAGGCCGATGCATGCGAGGATAATCGGCCTTCGCCCAGAGCTATCTGCGAAGGCTCCGGTAATGGGAGATGCAAGTGTGCTGAAAAAGGTTGAAACAGAGGCTACTAGGCCGATGGTTAAAGCATCTGGGTTGTAGGCAGCCAGTAAAAATGGCAGCAGCGGGAATAAAATGTTCTCCCCGAGCTTGTCGAGTAAAAGGGTGAAAAATACTACCCCGAGTGGGTTTGTGAGCTTTTTGAGCACTTTGGTGACCTAGTTTGTGTGCATTGTATGGCTTGACCTGCTGTGCAAGCCGTCGGGTCTCTTGGGCGTATCGCTACCAGCTTTTGCCCATTGCCGAGAGCCCCTCGCGCATTGATCAGCATTCACCCTCTTCACTGGCAACCCTGAATCTCCAGGAGTCATTGCTGTGACTGTGTTTTTCAAGGATCACTAGAGCTTTTTGGAATGGCTTGTTGCTGATATTTCTGCGATACGCTTCCATGCCCGCAAACGATTTCAGGCAGAAAAAACATTCTCAGTGATCCCGACGCAGTCTGGATTTCAGTGGTCGCCATGTCTGAGGGCTGCGGCCAGGTGTGGATTCACTTGCTCCGGTGCTTCATCGTGGGGACAGTGCCCCAGGCCGGGAAGCTCGACTAGCCCCTGCACGCAGGTGTAGGTGCTCCAACGTCTGGCTTCCGATATGGGTTCCCAGGGATCGCTTGCTCCCCAGATCATGCGCACTGGGGTGTCTAGGTCCGCCAGAAGCTCAGGGGCGATGCGGTCGTTAAAGAGGTTGATGAAGCCGCGAAAGGCTTCACTGGCCCCTGTCTGTCTTGCCGGTTGGAGCAGCAGCTCAACGAGCTGGTCGTCGATGTTCTGATTGGTTGGATAGGCTTGCTGAAGCACCTTCCGAATCACAACGGCGTTCGTCAGTTGGCGAAACAGGCTTCCAGTGAGCCAACGTTGGCGGACGAGGGACTTGAGCAACGGTCTGCCCCAGCGACGTAGAGGGGGCTGTTCCGCCAGGCGCTTGTCATCGAGGGCACGCTGGGCACAGTCGATCAACACGACGCCTCTGGCGGCATGTCCCCGTTGCTCCAACTTGGCGGCAGCAGCCAGAGCAACGACACCACCGATGGAGTTGCCTACTAATTGAATAGGGCCTCGCACGATCTCGTCTACGAAGTCGACCACTTGATCGGCCCAGAGGTCGATGCCGTAACGACAGCTGCCCGGTTCTTGGAGTTCTCCCTCCAACCATGAGCGGGGCTTGTCGCTCTCGCCGAAACCAAGCAAATCGATGGCGAAGACTTCTCTCTCACCCCGCAGTGCGTGAACGTTGTGGCGCCAGTGTTCCTTGCAGGCCCCAAACCCGTGGATGAGGATGACAGCACTAGGCACGGAGGTCTCGCTGGTGCCGTCATGGGGTCCGGTGATGTAGGAGATCGAATGCCCCTGCCATGACCAGGTTCTTTGCCAGTTCGAGGGATAGATGTTGGGGGTCATGGGGTGGTTGTGGCGAGGTCAGGTTGCCAAGGGTTGACGCGTCCATCTTCAATGCGCCAAATACGATCCGCGTCCTTCAACAGTCGTAGGTCATGGGTAACCAGTAGAACAGCGCTGCGTCTTCGTCGGCAGAGGTCTCCCAGCAGTTCGACAACGTCCTGGCCGGATTGGCTGTCCAGTGACGCCGTCGGTTCGTCGGCGAGTACCAATTCAGGTTCCGGTGCCAGCGCCCGGGCGATGGCGACGCGCTGTCGCTGGCCGCCCGAAAGTTCATCTGGGTAATGGTGGAGCCTGTGACTTAGCCCAACGGCTTCCAGCAGATTGCAGGCTTTCTCCACGCGAGCTTTCGGATCTCGCTCATTGAGTTGGAGCAACAGCTGGACGTTTTGAAGCACCGTGAGGGACGAGACCAAGTTGTGACTCTGGAAGATGAAGCCAATCCGCCGGCGGATAGCCACCAGAGACGCTTCGTCGGCTCCCCGAAGCTCTTGACCCATCACTTTGAGTGAACCCTCTTCCACAGATCGCAGGGCGCCGATCAGTGTCAACAGGGTGCTCTTGCCACTGCCGGAGGGACCAACCAGCAGGGTGACCTCTCCTGCATACACCTCGAAGTCGAGGCCGTGCAGGATTTCGCTTCGGAGCTCGCCCTCTCCATAACTGTGGCGAAGATCTGATGTGCAGATCACAGGGGTTTTGGTGCTGTTCGGATCCTGCATGATTTAAAATACCGAAGCAGGGTCTGCATCCTTAAGTCGTCGAATGGCGATTGCCGCGGAGGCGGCGCACACGCCGAGCGTCAGGGCGCCGACCAATGCAGTTTTGTCGGAAGTCATCTCGATGCGGATGCCGGAAGCAGCAGTTAGGAAGGCGTACATGCCGGTGCTGATGATGGTGGCTGGGATAAAGGAGGAAACCCCCAATAGAAAAGCTTCCTGAACGACGATAATGAGGATGAAATTGTCTGCAAATCCCATTGCCTTGAGAGTGGCGTACTCCTTGAGGTGGTCGCTCACATCGGTGTAGAGCACCTGGTACACCACCACGCCTCCAACGAGCAGGCCCATGATCGTGCCGAAGCCAAAGATCACCCCGAACGATGAGGCCGTGTTCCAGTAATCGCGTTCCTGGGCGATGAGCTCGGCCTTGGTGAGCACCTGCAGCTCGCGGCCGTATTGCTGGCGCAGGAACCGTTGAACGCGAGCGGCGCTGGCGCCCGGATCAAGGCGGATCAGCCCCATGGAAATCTCCCCCACGTTGATCTGCCGGAAGGCGAGCTGGATGGCGGTGGTATCACTGCTGACTAGGTTGCTATCAGCTGCGAATGTGGATCCGAGCCGGAAGAGCCCCATCGCCCTGAAGGTCTTGGTGAAGTCCGAAAGGATCAGTTCCTGTTGGCCATTGCTCTGCACCGCCGCTGCGATCGGGCCTGTGTTGCGGTTGCCCAGGGTGTCGAACAGCACATAGTTGGGAGTTTTGAGCACCCCCGCCTGGGCCAGCACATCGGGGAGCTTCAACGCCTGGGTATCCGGGTCGTAGCCGATCAATCGCAGGCTGGTGGGTTTCACGCCGTCCAGTTTCTGCACGTTCACGTTGGCCACGTACAGCGGAATCGTCTGCTTCACGCCCTCCACGCCGAGGGCGTTGAACAGCAGCGATTGGGGAAACTGCTGGAAGTTTCCGCTGTTCAGTGTGGCCGGGCTGATCAGGATCAGGTCGGCATCCAGGGCCTCATAGAAGGTGGTGGCGCTGTCGAGCAGTCCAGATTGGAAGCCCAGCTGCATGTACATCAGCAGCGCAGCGAAGCCGATGCCGGTCACGGCCACCAGATAGCGGATGGGCTGTCGCTTCAGCTGAAGCCAGGCCAGGGGCAGGTCGGCCAGGTTGAGGCCGCCCAACAGGCGCCGGAGCCAGCTCATGGATCGAAGCGCACGGTCACGTTGAGGCCGCTGAGGCGAGAGACCCGCTCGCGATCGGCTGGATTGAGGTTGAGCTTCACCAGCACCACCCGGGCATTCACGTCGTTGTTGGAGTTGGTGGCAAAAAGGTCGCGGTCAGACACCACGCCGATGATGGATTCCAGCTGAGCCCGCAGGGTCCCCTTGAAGCCCCCGCTCTCAGGTCGAACCGTGGCCCCCTGGCCGAGGGACAGCCGAGCCACATCGCTCTGGAACACCTGCGCCCACACTTGCATTTGGTCCGTGCGCCCAATCAGTGCAAGACCTTGGTCGGTTTCCTTCATGCCCGGCCAGCTGTAGATGCGGATCAGGTTGCCGTCGAGGGGCGAACGGATCTCGGCGGCGTTGAGCTGCTGACGGGCTTTGACCACCGCGGCTTGGGCTCCGACGATATCGGCCTGTTTGGTGATGATGCTGGCGGAGGTTTTGGCCAGTTCTTCTTCGGAGATGGCGCCGTCGGCATAGAGCTGGCTGCCGCGGCTCTTGCTGATCTTCAGGAACGGCAGCAGGGCTTGGGTGGAGACCAGATTCGACTCAGCTTGATCGAGCATGGCCTTGAGCTGGCCGTAGCTGCTCAGACGGGTGAGTAGCTGTCCCTTGCTGATCGGATCGCCTTCGTTCACGAACCAGCGATCCACCACCTCATTGCCACCGGCTGTGCCGGCCGGTACAGCCAATTTCACCAGGCCGCCATTGGGTGTGAGGCGCCCCAGGGCGGTGACCTGCTGGACCAGTGGAGCCTTGGGACTGGGCGCGGGTTTCGGGCGGGTCACGCTCCATCCCACAACGGCCGCACCGCTGATGAGGGCACCGATAAGCCAGGGGCGGTAGCGCTGCACCCAGGGAAAACCCTGCTGCGGGCTCGTGGCGGCCATGAATGTTGGCAAGTTGGCAGACTTTAGGCGGAGCGCACCACTAACATCCGATCGCCACGACCCACTTCGGGATGCGCCGCGTCACCTTGCAGGCTGGAGAGTACGTCTACAAAGTCGACGATCCGAGCGAGAGCGTTTATCTGGTCCGCTCCGGCAAGGTCGAGCTCACCACGCCCTACCCGGAAACCGGCGAGGGTGTGGACTCATCCCATGGGCCTGGCCGCGTGTTTGGTGAGGTTGAGGTGATCGATGGCCGCGTTCGCACGTCCAATGCGCGTGTCGCCTCCACAGTTGACCTGATGCAGATTGATCGGGAGGAGCTGATGGACATCCTCTACGCCCATCCGGAGAAGAGTCTGATTCTTGGCAAGAGCACCTTCGATCGGCTGCGGGAGCTGTTCAGTGAGGAATCCCTGGACTCTGAGCTGGCCCGTTTGCGGGAGGAGATGCAGGTCAGCATCCGCGAGGCCGTGGTGGCCCACGAATCGCGGGTGGTGAAGAGCCACAACGGCATGGCCGCGATCGGCGTGCCGATCGTGTTGATGCTGGCTCTGGCTGTTGGGGCCTACTGGTTCTTCCACCGCGGCTGAGGCCCCAGTTCTGTTTATTCTCGATTCCCTCTCATGCGCAACGATCCCACTCCTGATGAGAAGGCTGCCGCCTTCGACAGCTTTCGTGACGACCTGACCAAGTCTGTTGGTCAAGGCATGGAAGACCACGAGTCGAAGATGACCAAGATGGGCTTTCTCTTCCTGGGGATCTTCGTGGGCGTGATCGCCCTCGCCGCCCTACTTCCCTAAGCAAAAAAACCACCAAGAACTGGCTCTCCAGGTTCTTGGTGGGGGATTGTGTTGACGGGCTGTTGATTGGGCGACCGTTTGACCGCCCCAACCTGCTCAGACCGCAGCCTTCTGGTTGTCGAGTAGGCCCTTGAGCTTGGCCAGTTCCCCGGCCCAACGGGGATCGGGAGCACCTTCCTCGACGCTGTCGCTGTGGACAACCTTGTTCATGGCCTTGCGGGCTACGGGGATGCTGCCGGGGGCTCCACCAGGGCGGCGATCGTTGCCGCGACGCTCGTCGCGGCGCTCGGAGCGCTCGATGCGCAGGTTGTTGCCGCCGAAGTCGCGGCCATTCAGCTGCTCGATCACGGCATCCGCCACCTTCTCGTCGTCCACGTTGGCGAAGCCGAAACCACGGCCGGCACCGGTTTCGCGGTCTTGGACCGCCTTGAAGCGGATGCCTTCACCCACGGAGGCGAACAGCGCATCGAGTTCCTTGGCCTCGAAGTTCTGCGGCAGGTTGCCGACGTACAGACGAACGCTCATGGGATCAGGGGAGAGGGAAGGGGGAAGAGTTCTGGCTGGTCGGGGTCACTGACTGACGCGGCGTGCCGAGATCCCGACTTCCGTGTTCGACGTGTTGTTTGGACGTGGACGCCTGCGGTGGAAGGCGATCCCGTCGATTCAGTGCTGCAGATGAATCCGGTGTGGAGAATGCAGCGGTGCCCTAACTGGCGCGAATCAGGTCGTTGGTAACGCCTTTGCGCATGAAGTTAATCACGGCGTGGTGCCATGTCGCTACTGCCGCGGGTGGATGTGAGCCACACCTGCGCCTGCTCCAAGGCCTGCTCTCGCTTGTGGATCCGCCCGAAGGCCTGCTCGAGCATCAGGTGATCCAGCAGTGCACCGAGCTGTGGGGAGGGGCGTAGGCCCAGCTCCCGCTGCAGGCTGCTGCCATCGAGGGCGGCGCGGGGATGGAACAGGGGATCGCTGGGGTCGCGCCAGCGCGTGAGCCAGGCCTGGGCTTGCTCCGGCGGCCAGCCCAGCATCAGGGCGGGCAGATCGGCCTCTAACTGCCGGTGCAGTTGCAGCCGATCGGTCTCCGGGAGGGCGGCGGCGGCGGCAGGAGCCTTGGCGCCCAGCCGCTGTTGCCAGTGGCGCAGGCGCTCGACCCGCTGCTGCCACTTGCGGCTGCTGCGCAGGGCCTGCAGCGCCTGGGAGTCCAGCAGGGCCGCCAGTCGGGCCAGGGGCAAGGCCTCCAGGGTTTCCTCGGCGCTCAGGCCTGCGGCCAGGGCCGTGGCGGGGGTGAGGGCCTCCAGCGCGTTCGGGCTTGCCTGGCTGGTGCCGGGGGGCGCCCAGGGCTGTAGCAGGCCGCAGTGGAGGGTCTGCTGCAGTCCGCGCTGACCCTGTGGAGCGCCGGCCAGTTTCTGCAGTTCCGCCAGCACCCGCTCCCCAGCCACCGTGGCGATCCGGCCATGGTGCTGTTGGATCCAGGCCCAGGTGCTGGCGTCCAGCTCAAATCCCAGCTCGCTGGCCAGCCGCAGCCCCCGCAACAGGCGCAGGGGGTCGTCGAGCAGATTCGCCTCGCTCACCGCCACTAGCGCGCCCTCCTGCAGGTGGCCCAGGCCTCCCGTGGGGTCCAGCAGTGCGGCGTTGGGCTCGAGGGGGAGCGCGATGGCGTTCACGGTGTAGTCCCGCCGGCGCAGATCCGCCTCCAGGCTTGGTCCCTCCTGTCGGGCCAGGTCCACACTCCAGCCCCGGATCGCCAGGCGCGCGATGGATCGCTCGGCATCCAGAACCACGGTGCTGCCGCCATGGCGGCGGCTCAGCTGCCGGCAGAGGGCCAGGGCATCCGTGGGGACCACCAGGTCGAGGTCGGGCTTATGGCCCAGCCGATCCAGCAGGGCATCCCGCACGGCCCCTCCCACTAGGGCGGTGCCAGCGGGGAAGGCCTCCCGGGGAACGGGCCATCCCTCGGCTCCCAGGCGCTGCCAGGCCAGGGCCGCATCAGCCGTGGCATCCCTCCTGGCGCCGGGAGGGGTCACAATGGGGCTATCCGCACCGGCTCCGGGCATGTGCATCTGCGTGGACTGCCGCTGGGTCGACCAGTGCCAGGCCTACCACGCGGTGGAACGGCAGCATGGCGTGCCCCACCTGACGCCGCAGCCCTCTTTCGTGCCGGACGCCCCCAGGATTCATGTGCAGGTGATGACGCTGCCTCACCACCAGGTGGGGGTGGAGTGGGATGTGCGCGCCTGTGCCAGCTTCGAGGCAGAACCGGGCCGCTGGCAGCGCCTGCGGCCCGGCCTGGCGGTGCCTACATGAGCGGCCCGTCGTTGTTGCTGGCGCTGCACAGCTCCAGTGAAACCTTCGCCCTTGCGGTTCAGGCCCTGACGGACGACCACCCGGCCCAGGTGGCCAGTTTTCCCCTCGGGCGCCGGCTCTCCAACGACTTACTCGTCTGTGTGGAGGAGCTGCTGCCTGCGGACCAGTGGCCCCGGATCGGCCGCCTGGTGGTGGCCACCGGTCCGGGAGGGTTCACCGGCACCCGCCTCACCGTGGTGTTTGCCCGCACCCTGGCCCAGCAACTGTCCATCCCCTTGCATGGCTACAGCAGTTTTCTGCTGATGGCCCATCGCCTGGCGGCTTCTGGCCAGGTGATGGCAGAGGTGCCGCGTTTCTGGCTCACCCAAGAGTTGCCGCGGCGTGGGGTGGTGGCGGGTTGCTATGGCCCCGACGCTGCTGGAAATCTGGTGGAACTGGAGCCACCGCGTCTGTTCCGGGGTGGCGATGGCCTGCCCGCTGAACCTCGGCATCCAGCGGTGGTGGACCCGGAGCCTGATGTGCTGCAGTTGCTGCAGCTCGGCCAGCGGGCGGCCGCCGCCCAGCTGCCGGGGCCGTGGCAACCGGTGCTGCCCCTGTATCCCACCAGCCCGGTGGATGGTCTGTGACGACTGATCGTCGTCAGCGCCGCCGCCATCGCCGGCCGCGACCCCGTCGCTCCGGGGGGCTGCGCTGGTGGGTGTTGCTGGCGGCCGTGCCGCTGCTGTGGCTGTCCCGTGGGCTGTGGCTGCCCCCCGCGCCGGCACCCCAGCTGATCCTGGTGCTGGGCGGAGATGTGGAGCGGGAGCGGGTGGCCGGAGAGCTGGCCAAGCGCGATGGTCTGCCGGTGCTGGTGAGCGGCGGTAGCAACCCCGAATACGCCACCTGGCAGTTCGGGCGCCAGGGGCTGGATGCGGGCCGCGTGCAGCTCGATTACCGCGCCACCGACACCCTCAGCAATTTCACCTCCGTGGTGGATGAACTCAAGCGTGCCAAGGTGCGCCATGTGCTGCTGGTGACCAGCCGCGATCACATGCCACGGGCCCTGCTGGTGGGCCGCATCGTGGCGGGCAGCCGGGGCATTGCGCTCACGCCGGTGGAGGTGCCCTGCGGCAACCGCTGCATCCCGGAAGGGGAGCGCAAGGTGTGGGGTGATGCAGCCCGCGCCGCCCTGTGGGTGTTCACGGGCCGTGACCTCAAGCGCTGGGCGGCAGAGCACTTCGGGCCGCTGCTGGAGGGAGTGCAGGGCCGCTGATCAGGCCCTGATCCAACAGGGCATTGATCTGGGCCTGGCAGGCGGCAGTGGCGGCATCCAGATCCGCCCGTTTGCGGGAGGCCGGAGGGGGGATCGGCGTGCCGATGCGGATGTGCACGGGCACCAGCCGGGCCTGCCTGGATCCCGTGCCCAGGGCCCTGTGGCTGTTGATGATGGCCACCGGCAGCAGCGGCACGCCGGCCCGGGCCGCCAGCAGGGCGGCACCAGCCTGGGGATCATTGACCCGGCCATCGGCCTGGCGGGTGCCATCGATGAACACGCCGGTGGCCCAGCCCTGCTCCAGGCGGTCGGTGGCGGTGCGGATGGCTTCACGGTCGCTGGCACCGCGGGCCACCGGGTAAGCGCCGCAGGCGCGAATGATTGGCCCGAGCAGCGGCACCCTGAACAGTTCCGCCTTGGCCATGAAGGCCACCGGGCGGCCCAGGGCATGGCCCAGCAGCGGTGGATCCAGGTGCGAGCCGTGGTTTGCCACCACCACCAAGGCCCCCTCCATGGGCACGTTGGCATTGCCGGCGGTGCGGCCGCGGAACAGCAGCCTGTAAATCGGGAACACCAGCAGGTAGCTCACGATCCGGTAGGTGAGGCTGGGGCGCGGGGTGCGGATCAGCGCTGGTGGGTCGGCGGGTCGGCGGCCGCGCAGAAGCCGCCTCACAGGCCCAGGTCGGCGGCGCCGGCAATCTGGGCGGTGCTCACACCCTCGCAGCTGCGCTTGATCAGGCCGCTGAGCACGTTGCCCGGGCCGATCTCCACGGCGGTGGACAGGCCATCGGCGCTGAAGCGTTCCATGGTTTCGCGCCAGCGCACGCCGGTGGTCATCTGGTGGCGCAGGCGCGCCTTGAGGGCCTCGCCGCTGGTTTCAGGGGTGGGGTCGGTGTTGCTCAGCACCGGGATGCTGGCGTTGCTGAAGGCCACCCCCTCCAGGGTGGTGCTGAAGGCCGCGGCGGCTTCGGCCATGAAGGGGGAGTGGAAGGCTCCGCTCACCGCCAGGGGGATCGCGCGTTTGCAGGTGAGCGCGCCACTCACCGCTGCCACCGCCTCGGGGCTGCCGGAGAGCACCACCTGGGCGCTGCTGTTGTCGTTGGCGATCACTACGGCGTCGTGGGCGGCCACCAGGGCTTCCAGTTCGCTGCGATCGAATCCCATCACGGCTGTCATGGCCCCACCGCCGGCGGCGGCCATCAGCTCGCTGCGGGTCTTCATCAGGGCCAGTCCGGTGGTCACGTCAAACACGCCGGCCGCATAGAGGGCCACCAGCTCCCCGAGGCTGTGACCCGCCACCACATCCGCTGTGCGGCCCTGGGCCTTGAGGCCATCCACCAGCAGGCTCTCGATCACGAACAGGGCCGGCTGGGTGTTGCGGGTGTCGTTGAGGTCGCTGAGTGCACCGTCGGCTTCGCCTGCGCAGATGGCCGGGAGGTCACGGCCCAGCAGTTCCGAGGCCGCGGCAAAGCGCTCGCGGGCGCCGGGCAGCTCCAGCACGCCGGCGGCCATGCCGACCTTCTGCGATCCCTGTCCAGGAAACACCCAGGCAATGCCCATGGCCACTTGCGTTGCACGTTGGGGGGGAGATTAGGCCGCGGGACTGGTTCAGCCCTGCGGGCCAGCCCAGCGCAACAGGGCGCCACCCCAGCTGAGGCCTGCGCCAAAGCCACTGCTGGCGATCAGGTGGCCGGGCTGTACCCGCCCATCTTTCACCGCCTCATCAAGCATCAGCGGAATGGTGGCGGCGGAGGTGTTGCCATAGCTGGCCAGGTTGCTCAGCACCCGTTCATGGGGGATCTGGAAGCGATCGGCCACGGCATCGAGGATGCGCTGGTTGGCCTGATGCAACAGCAGCCACTGCAAGCTCTCCGCGCTGGTGCCGGTGGCTTCCAGCAACTCCTTGAGCACGGCGGGCACTTCCCGCACGGCGAACTTGTACACCTCCTGGCCGTTCATGCGCAGGGGCGCGAAGCCCCCCACCTGGGCCGTCACACTGCCCAGCAGGGCCTGACGGCTGTCGGTCTGGGCCAGGGTGAGGCAGCTGTTGCGGCTGCCATCGGAGCGCATGCGGAAGCCCAGCAGGCCGTTGTCGGCCTCCGAACAGGCTTCCACCGCCACGGCGGCGGCCCCATCGCCGAACAGCACACAGGTGGTGCGATCGTCCCAATCCACCCAGCGGCTGAGCTGGTCGGCACCGATCACCAGGGCCCGGCGCATGGCGCCGCTGCGCAGGTATTGGCTGGCGGTGATCAGGGCGAACAGAAAGCCGCTGCAGGCGGCGGTGAGATCAAAGGCCACGGCATTGCTGGCCCCCAGGGCGCCCTGCACCCGGGGAGCGGTGCCGAACAGATCGTCCGGGCTGGAGGTGGCCAGCAGGATCAGGTCCACATCCTGCGGACTCCACCCCGCATGGGCCAGGGCCGCCGATGCGGCACGGGTGGCCAGCAGGGTGAGGGGCTCCTCGGGCGAGCACACCCGCCGGGCGCCAATGCCCGTTCGGGTGCGGATCCACTCGTCGCTGGTGTCGACCCGCTCGCTCAGTTGCTGGTTGGAGATGCTGATGGCGGGTACGGCGCTGCCGCTGCCCACGAGGGCCATCCCGTATGTGCCCATCTGGCCCAGCAACACCGGTTCAGCCCACAGGTGGGCTCAGTCAACCACAGGCCACGGCCACGCCTGGGGTCTCGCTGAGGCGGTGCAGATCGTCCATCACGCCATGGCTGGCGGCGGAGTGGGCCAGGCGCAGGGCGCTCACCACCGAGAGGGCCTTGCTGCTGCCATGGCCGATCACGCAGATGCCATCCACCCCCAGGAGCAGCGCTCCGCCGTGCTCGGCGTGATCGAGGCGTTTCTTGATGCGCCGCAGGTTGCTCATGAGGAAGGCGGACCCCACCTTGCCGCGGCGGCCACGGGGCAATTCCGCCTTGAGCACATCGAGGAGCACGCTGCCCACGCTCTCCAGGAATTTCAGCAACACGTTGCCGGTGAAGCCGTCGCACACCACCACGTCGAAGGCGCCCGAGAGCACGTCACGCCCCTCGCAGTTGCCGGCGAAGTGGAAGCGGCTCTCCGCCTGGAGCAGGGGGTAGGTCTTGAGGGCCAGCTCGTTGCCCTTGCACTCCTCCTCGCCGATATTGAGCAGGCCGATCCGGGGTTGGGCCACCTGCAGCACATCACGGCTGTAGATGTTGCCCAGCAGCGCCCACTGGTGCAGATAGCCGGGCTTGCAGTCCATGTTGGCGCCCACATCCAGCACTAGCACCTGCTGGGCGGGGTCTTTGGTGGGGAACAGGGCACCGATGGCGGGGCGATCGATGCCCTTGAGGCGCCCCAGCCGGAAGATCGCTGAGGCCATCACGGCGCCCGAGTTGCCGGCCGAATACACGGCGGTGGCCTCGCCCTGCTTCACCAGGTCCATGGCCACGTTGATGCTGGCGTCGCGCTTCTTGCGCACCACCGTGGCCTCTTCATCCATGCCCACGGAGGGCCCACTGGCCACGATCTGGATCAAGCCGTTCCGCTGGGCTGTGTGGAGCTCATCCGCCAACCCGAGGCTGGCCACGGCGGCCTCCACCATGGCCGTTTCGGCCACGAACTTGATGCGCAGGGGCAGCAGCTGCACGGCCCGCAGGCAGCCTTCGAGGATCGGACCAGGCGCGTAGTCGCCGCCCATGCCATCCACCGCCACCCAGAGGCGATCGGCGTCGTTGATGGCGAGCTCGCCGCTGCCACCGGCTCCCTGCTGCAAACGGCGCAGGGGATCGAACACCAGCGGTTGCAGCAGGGTGTTGGCGGCGGCCCCCGCGGCGTTGGCGGCAGCGCCGGCCGCGTTGGCCGCGGCACCGGCAGCATTGCCGGCGGCTCCAGCTACCTGGCCGGCGGCGGAAGCGGTGCCTACGGCGGTGCCCACCAGGCTTGTCACCGCCGCGTTGCGGCGATACCAGATCACCAGACGGCGAATGGCCTTGGGCCGCGAACGACGGGCGTTCGGGCCAGCACCTGGGGCGTCAGTTGGCTTCGGGGGCAACGGCTTCAACGATGCGCTGGAACAGGTAACCCGTGCCACGAGCCGTGAGAATCAGCTCGGGATTGGCAGGGTCATCTTCCAGTTTGGAGCGCAGCCGGGAGATGTGGACGTCCACCACGCGGGTGTCGACGTGCCGTTCGGGGGTGTATCCCCACACGTCCTTGAGAATTTCGCCGCGGCTGAAGGGCTCGCCGCTGCGTCCCACCAGGAGTTCCAGCAGGCTGAATTCCATGCCTGTCAGGCGGATGCGCTCCTCGCCGCGGTACACCTGGCGCTTGTTGGTGTCGATCCGCAGCTCACCCACCTGGATCACCCCGGAGTTCGGGATTCCGGCCGCCTGGTCCTTGTCCACGCGGCGCAGCACGCAGCGGATACGGGCCTCCAGCTCCTTCGGACTGAAGGGTTTCACCACGTAGTCGTCGGCGCCCAGTTCCAGGCCGGTGATGCGGTCCGCCACGTCGCCCAGGGCGGTGAGCATCACGATCGGCACGTCTGATTCCTTGCGCAGCTCCTGGCACACGCCGTAGCCGTCCAGCTTGGGCATCATCACGTCGAGCACCACCAGATCGGGGCTGGTGCGCCGGAAGGCCTCAATCGCCTCGAGGCCATCGCAAGCCGTGACAACCTGATAGCCGATCATCGATAGGCGCGTCTCGAGGATGCGCCGGATGCTGGCTTCGTCATCGACGACCAGGATCGTTTCCTTGGCGGGGGCTGAGGCCGTCATTGCGCCACTCTGACCAGGCGGGTTAAGTAGTTCGACCTACTGAAAAGGTCGGCGGGCCCCTGGGTTCACCTGAAGCCACCTTTCTTCATACACCGTCTTGGCGCGCGCCACCACCACCTACGTCTGCCAGAGCTGCGGTGCGCAGACCCGCCAGTTTTTCGGACGCTGCTCGAGTTGCGGCAGTTGGAACAGCCTGGTGGAGCAGGTGGCGGCGGCCACCGATACCCGTCGCCGGCGCCCCGTGGCGACCGCCACCGAGGCGGCAATCCCTGCCCAGGCCCGCCGTTCCGAGCCCATCCATGCGGTGGGGGATCGCCCGCTGCAGCGCCTGAGCAGCGGCTACGGCGAGCTCGATCGGGTGCTGGGCGGTGGCCTGGTGCCGGGCTCGTTGGTGTTGCTGGGGGGCGATCCCGGGATCGGTAAATCCACACTGTTGCTGCAGAGCGCCCAGGCCATGGCGGCACGCCACTCCGTGCTCTATGTGAGCGCGGAGGAATCGGCCCAGCAGGTGAAGCTGCGCTGGCGGCGCCTGGCGGATCCCCTGGAGGCCGGCGGGTCCGAGGCCGATGGGCCCGGGGCTGCGTTGCAGTTGCTGGCGGAAACCGATCTCGAGTTGGTGCTGCAGGAGTTGGAGGCGTTGCGGCCGGCCGTGGCGATCATCGACAGCATTCAGGCGCTCCACGACGGCGAGCTCAGCAGTGCGCCCGGCTCCGTGGCCCAGGTGCGCGACTGTGCGGCGGCCCTAGCCCGCATCGCCAAGCGCCAGGACACGGCCCTGCTGCTGGTGGGCCATGTGACCAAGGAGGGCATGCTGGCCGGCCCCAAGGTGCTGGAGCACCTGGTGGATGCGGTGCTCACTTTTGAGGGCGATCGCTTTGCGACCCACCGCCTGCTGCGGGCGGTGAAGAACCGCTTTGGCGCCACCCACGAGCTGGGGGTGTTTGAGATGCGCGGCCAGGGACTCGCGGAGGTGATCAATCCCAGCGAGCTGTTCCTCGGCAGCGATGAACCCAGTGCCGGCACCGCCACGATCGTGGCCTGTGAGGGCACCCGGCCGCTGGTGGTGGAACTGCAGGCCCTAGTGAGCACCACCAGCTATGCCAGCCCCCGCCGCACCGCCACGGGCATCGGCACCAATCGCCTGCACCAGATCCTGGCCGTGTTGGAGAAGCACCTGGGCCTGCCCCTCTCCCGCTTCGACTGCTACCTCGCGGTGGCAGGTGGATTGGAGGTGGAGGAGCCGTCGGCCGATCTGGGCGTGGCCGCGGCGGTGGTGGCCAGCTACCGGGATCTGATCCTGCCCCCGGGCACGGTGTTGATCGGTGAGCTGGGGTTGGGGGGGCAGCTGCGGCCCGTGGGTCAACTGGAGTTGCGCCTGCAGGAATCGGCGCGCCTGGGCTTCCGCCGGGCGGTGGTGCCCAAGGGCAGTGGGTTGGGGCGCCTGGCGGCCGGCCTCGATCTCCAGTTGTTGGAGGCCGGCAGCGTGGCCGAAGCCCTGGTGGCGGCCCTGGGGGTGAACCCGGCGGACGATCGGCCCTAGCGGCCCTGGCCCTCGAGATCAGAAATACACATCCACGCTGCCGCGACCGCTGGTCTTGAGCCAGTTCTGGGCCTCGATGTAGTTGTTCGGCGCCAGGCGAATGGCCTTGCCCCAGAAGTCGGCGGCCAGATCGAAGCGGCGATCGGATTCGTCGGCATCGCCCTGTTCCTCGGCGATGCAGCCCAGGTGGTGGTGAATCACCGCCATGTTGTTGAGGGCCTGCGGCATCTTGCTGTTCAGATCCAGGGCCTGGCCGTACTGCTCGAGGGCTTTTTCGTGCTCGCCGTTGCTGGCGTACACCAGGGCCATGTTGTAAAGGATGAAGGCCCGGTCATTGGGGTCGTCCTCGAGGGTGAGGGCCTCCTTGTAGTTGTCCAGAGCTTCGGCGTACTCGCCGTCGGCCTGGGCGCTCATCCCGTCGCGGTAGTAGGCGAAGGCCTCCTTGGCCCGCTGGTTGGTGGGCAGCACCTTGAGGATCAGGTCCGCCATCACCGTGAAGCTCTTGTCGATGAAGTTGTCGTTGCGCTGGGAGCGGGGCACGGCGGGATTCGGAGCTGCGTGGTCCCATCCTCACCTGCGCGTACCACGGGCTGGCGCTGTCGTTTGCACTCTCTAGCCTGAAAGCCCTTGATGGCCTGCCCTTTGGCTCCTTCGGCGCCCAGTTCCGTGGCTCCGCTGCTGTTGGAGGTGGAGGGTATGAAATGTGGTGGCTGTGTCCGGGCCGTGGAGGAGCGGCTGCTGGCCCAGCCCGGTGTGCGCCAGGCCAGCGTGAATCTGCTCACCCGCACGGCCTGGATCGGCCTCGATCCTGGGTTGCTGGAGGGGCCTGCTATCGATCCCGCCACCCCCCTGATCACGGCCCTGGCGGGCCTCGGCTTTGCGGCCCGCCGCCGCGACCAGGAGAGCCTGCCCCTCAGTGCGGCGGAGCGGCAGCAGCGGCGTAGCTGGTGGCAGAACTGGCGCCAGCTGGTGGTGGCCCTAGGCCTGCTGCTGGTGTCGGTGCTGGGGCACCTGGCTGAGGCCGGTCCGTTGCCGTTCCCGCCCCTGGCAGACATCCGCCTGCATGCTTTGGTGGCCACCCTGGCCCTGGCCGGCCCTGGCCGTTCGATCCTGGTGGGTGGCGCCCGCTCGGCCCTGGCGGGTGTGCCGGGCATGGACACCCTGGTGGGGCTGGGCATGGGCAGCGCCTATCTGGCCAGCCTGGTGGCCTTCATCTGGCCGGCGGTGGGCTGGCAGTGCTTCTTCAACGAGCCGGTGATGCTCCTGGGCTTCGTGTTGCTGGGCCGGTTCCTGGAGGAGCGGGCCCGGTGTCGTACCGGCCGCGCCCTGGAGGAGCTAGCACAACTGCAACCCGATACTGCGCTGCTGCTGCTGGGCGATCCGGCGGATCCGGAGATGGCCGCCCGCCCCGTGCGGGTGGGTGCCCTGCGGCCGGGGGATCGGGTGCGGCTGTTGCCGGGCGATCGGGTGCCGGTGGATGGCCTGGTGCTGCAGGGCTTGTCTGCGGTGGATGTCTCGAGCCTCACGGGCGAAGCGCTGCCGCTGCAGGCGCAGGCCGGCACGGAGCTGGCGGCCGGCAGCCTCAATCTCGATGGGACCCTCACCGTGGAGGTGTTGCGCCCAGGTGCCGAGAGCGCCGTGGCTCGCATCATTCACCTGGTGGAGCAGGCCCAGGCCCGCAAGGCACCGATCCAGGGCCTGGCCGATCGGGTGGCGGGGCGCTTCACCCTGGCGGTGCTGGCCCTGGCTGCAGCCACCTTCCTGTTCTGGTGGCGCTGGGGAACCCTGGTGTGGCCCCAGGTGCTGGCCGCTGCCCCGTCGGCCCATCTGCATGGCGGCCATCAGAGCCTGGGCATGGGCGCGGAAACGCCCCTGGCCCTGGCCCTGCAGCTCAGCATTGCCGTGCTGGTGGTGGCCTGTCCCTGCGCCCTTGGCCTGGCCACCCCAACCGCCATCACCGTGGGCACGGGCCGTGCCGCCCAGGCCGGCGTGCTGTTCCGCGGTGGCGATGCGATCGAAACCGCCTCCCGCCTGGACACCCTGCTGTTTGACAAAACCGGCACCCTCACCCTGGGGCGTCCGCTGGTGACTGCCTTGCAACCGGGAGCCGCGGGTGCCGATCGGCTCATCCAGATCGCCGCCAGCCTCGAGGCCCAGAGCCGCCATCCCCTGGCCCATGCCCTGCTGCAGGAGGCCCAACAACGCCAGCTGGTGCTGTTGCCCCTGGACGACTGCCGCAGCGAGCCGGGGCAGGGGGTCACAGGGCAGTTGCTGGATGGCGTTCGCTGCTGGGCGGGCCGCTCCCCGTGGCTGGAGGCCCAGGGCGTGACCTGGGCTGAGCCCTGGCGCCGCTGGGAGCAGCAGGAGGGGGAGCAGGGGGCCACGGTGCTGGCGGTGGCTCAAGGGCAGGAGCTGCTGGGCCTTGTGGCCGTGCACGATCAGCCCAGGCCCGATGCGGGCTCCACTCTGGCCACCTTGCATGCCATGGGGCTGCGGCTGGGGGTGCTCAGTGGTGATCGCCGCGGGGCGGTGCAGCAGCTCGGCCGCGCCCTGGGAATTCCTGAGGCGGGCCTGGCCTGGGAGTTGCTTCCCCAGCAGAAACTGGAACACATCCTCCAGGCCCATCAGCAGGGGTTGGTGGGGATGGTGGGGGATGGCATCAATGACGCCCCGGCTCTGGCGGCGGCTGATCTGGGGATTGCCGTGGGCACCGGCACCCAGGTGGCCCTGGAAACCGCCGATGTGGTGGTGTTGGGCGACCGACTCGAGGCCGTGGCGATGGCCCTGCAGCTGGCCCGCCGCACCATGGCGAAGGTGCGACAGAACCTGGCCTGGGCCTTCGGCTACAACCTGGTGGTGCTGCCCATCGCCGCGGGCCTGCTGCTGCCAGGCTTCGGCGTGGTGCTCTCCCCTCCACTCGCTGCCCTGCTGATGGCCCTCAGTTCGATCACCGTGGTGGGCAATGCCCTGCTCCTGAACCGTGGTGCGTGAGGCATCAGCCAGCCTGAAACCACTGCCGCGCGGGCGGTTTGTGGTGTTGGAGGGCATTGATGGCTGCGGCAAAACCACCCAGCTCGAGCAACTCCGCGCCTGGCTGCCCCAGAGCGGGTTGATGCCGGCGGGGGCGGACTTGCTGGTGACCCGCGAACCCGGTGGCACGGCCCTGGGCCAGGCTCTGCGCCAGTTGCTGCTCCATCCCCCCGGCGATACGGCCCCCGGCAGCACCGCCGAGCTGTTGCTCTACGCGGCTGACCGGGCCCAGCACGTGCAGCAGCGCATTGCACCGGCCCTGGCGGCGGGCCACTGGGTGCTCAGTGACCGCTTCGCCGGCTCCACCGCTGCCTATCAGGGCTACGGCCGTGGCCTGGATCTGGAGCTGATCGATCAACTGGCGGCCATGGCCACCGGAGGCCTGCAGCCCGATTGCACCCTGCTGCTGGAGCTGCCCTTGGCCGAGTCGCTGCGGCGACGGGGCCACCGGCCTGCAGACCGGATCGAGGCCAGCGGCGAGGCCTTCCTGGCCAGGGTGTGCGCGGGCTTTGGTGCCCTTGCGGCCCAGCGGGGCTGGGCTCGTGTGGATGCCACTCCCGCACCGGCCGCCGTGTCCGCGGCCATACGCGCCGAACTGCAGCGCCGTTTCCCTGCCCATGGCTGAAGCCAACCCCGCACTGTTCGAGGGCTTGCTGGGCCAGGCGCCAGCCACCACCCTGCTGCTGGCCGCCCTGCAGCAGCAGCGCCTGGCACCGGCCTACCTGTTCGCCGGCCCCGATGGGGTGGGCCGCAGCCGGGCGGCCCTGCGGTTTCTGGAGGGGGTGATTGCGGGGCCGCAGGGATCGGCGGCGGTGCGGCGGCGGCTGGAGGAGGGCAACCATCCCGATCTGCTCTGGGTGGAGCCCACCTATGCCGAGAAGGGTCAGCTGGTGGCGGCATCCCAGGCTGCGGCAGCTGGGGTGAGCCGCAAGGCGCCTCCGCAGCTGCGGCTGGAGCAGGTGCGGGGGGTGTCCCAGTTCCTAGCCCGCCGGCCCCTGGAGGCCGGCCGTTGCCTGGTGGTGATCGAGTCGGTGGAGGCGATGGCCGAGGGGGCGGCCAATGCCCTGCTGAAAACCCTGGAAGAGCCGGGTGAGGGGCTGTTGATTTTGTTGAGCGCTGCCCCGGATCGCCTGCTGAGCACCATTCGCTCCCGCTGCCAAACGGTTCCCTTCTCTCGCCTCAGCCCTCAGGACCTCGCGCAGGTGCTCCGCACCCTCGTGCCGCCAGCCCCGCACGACGAGCCCTCAGCCCGGCCCGACCCCCCAGAATTGCTGGAACTGGCGGCCGGCTCCCCAGGGGCACTGCTGCAGCACCGGCAGCAGTGGCAGGCGCTGCCTGATGGCCTTGCCCAGCGCCTGAGCACCTTGGCGGCCAGCCCGGTGGAGGCCCTGGGGCTGGCCCGCGATCTTTGCGAGGCGCTGGATGTGGAACAGCAGTTGTGGTTGCTGGATTGGTGGCAGCTGCAGTTGTGGCGCCGCCACCTGAATGCGGCTCAGCAGCGGCGGCTGGACACTTTGCGCAGGCAGCTGAGGGCCTTCGTGCAGCCACGCCTGGCTTGGGAGGTGGCGTTGCTGGAGCTCTCGGGGGCGGTGAGTGCCTGAGGGGGCTAAGCCGGGGCCTTGCGGGTTTGGCGCACGTCCTGGATCACGCTCGCCAGCTCCTCGAGCTGGGAGCCGCTGGGCAGTTCGAGGCAGTAGCCAGCGCCATACACCGTTTTGATGAACCGGGGCTTGCGGGGATCGGGCTCGAGCTTGGTGCGTAGGTGGCGGATGTGCACCCGGATGGTCTCGATGTCGTCGTCCGGCTCGTAGCCCCACACCTCCTTGAGGATCAGGGACGGCGCCACGGTTTGGCCATGGCGCTGCAGGAGGCAGTGCAGCAGCTCAAATTCCAGGTGGGTGAGACGCACGGGCTCATCGAACCAGATCGCCTCAAAGCGCTCGGGCACCAGGGTGAGGCAGCCGTAGTTGAGGATCTCGTTGTGCTTGGCGGAGAGGGGGGCCCTGTCGCTGCGGCGCAGTAGGGCCTTGATCCTCACCTGCAGTTCCTCGAGATCGAAGGGCTTAGCGAGGTAGTCGTCGGCGCCGGAGTTGAAGCCGCTCACCTTGTCCTTGGTGCTGCCCAGGGCGGTGAGCATCAACACAGGGATTTTGGCCGTGCGCTCGTCGCGGCGCAGGCGCTGGCACAGGGTGAGGCCATCCACCTTCGGCAGCATCAGATCCAACAGGATCAGGTCGGGGCTGTACTGCAGGGCCAGGGCCTGGCCCTTGATGCCGTCATCGGCTCGCTGCACGTCGAAACCGCTGTGTTCGAGGTGGCCTGCCACCAGCTCACGCATGTCACCGTCGTCTTCGATCAGAAGGATGCAGGGCTTCATGGCTGACCTCCTGGCCCGGGATGGATGAGTGCGCTGTTCATTGCAGTCATTCTCCTCTTCAAATTCAGCTGTTGCACAGGCGATCACCGCCGCGGTGCTGTGCCAATGCCGCTGAGAATCCAGTGCTGGTCAGCGAATTGGCGCAACTTCTGCCGCAGCTGGCTGCCTTAATCTTCAGTTTTTCTTCCGCCCGGGCTGTTGCAATTGCGGGTGGTTTGTTGTGAGGCATGGGGGTTCTGAGCCCCGAACCTGGTATGGCCAAGAAAAAACCCCAGCCGTGGGGCTGGGGTTGAAAGAACTCCCCGGGCGGGATTCGAACCTGCGACCAATCGATTAACAGTCGATCGCTCTACCGCTGAGCTACCGAGGAATGCGCCCTGAACTGGGACCCGAAGAACTTACCCCTCGGCCCTCCCCGGCCGCAAGGGGGTGAGTCGCGATCGCAGCGTGCTGGCGCGTTGCCAGGGGCCCACGCTGCCCCGTTCCACCAGGGCGGCGGCCTTGCACCAGTCCAGCTCTTCGAGGCGGTGGGTGATCCACAAGGCTGTGAGCGGCTTCTGTGCGCGGTTGCACAGGGTGTGGATTAACGCCAGCACCTCCTGTTGGCTGGTTTCATCCAGCAGGGCCGTGGGTTCATCCAGCAGCAGCAACCGGGCCTGGCTGGCCAGGGCGCCGGCGATGGCCAGGCGTTGCTTCTGGCCGCCGCTCAGGGTGTGGATGGGGCGCTGGCGAAAGCCCGGCAGTCCCACGCTGGCCAGGGCGTCCTCCACGGCGGTGCGCCGTTGCTGGGCGTTGAGCCCTGCCGGCAGGGAGAGCTGGATATCGCTGCCGCAACTGGGCAGCAGCAGCTGGTGATCGGGATTCTGGAACACCAGTGCACTCTTGAGCGGCCGCTGCAGGCGGCCGCGGCTGGGCTCCAGCAGGCCGGCAATCAGGCGGAGCAGGGTGCTCTTGCCGCTGCCGTTGCCGCCCACCAGCATCCAGAGCCCCGGGCCCGGGATGCTGAAACTGCAGTGGTTGAGGGCCGTGTGGCCGGAGGGCCAGGCAAAGCCCAGCTGCTCCACCACCAGGCTGGCCTGAGGGCGCTCAGGCAGTGGCGCCTCAGTCATCAAAACTGAAGCCCGGGCGCTTGCTGCCGCCGCCCATCGCCGACTTCTCATAGGTTTGCACCGCCACCACTTCGCTGCTCAACAGGGCGATCCGCTTGCTCTCCTCCTTCTCGCAGGAGAGCTCCAGCAGGCGGGGATGGCCGCTCTCCATGGCTTGCTTCACATGGCTGTAGAGGGCCTCGGCATCTGATTGCTCCTTGCGCTGCACGGCAACGGGCATGGGGCTGAGCTTGAGGGAGAGCTCGACGACGTACACAGGGGAACCAGAAATCGGCCAGTGCCCACTCTGGCGAATGGCGTTGGCGAGGGGGGCTCGCTGAGAGCTTTTACCTATTTCGGACTGGTTGCGGCGAATCCGCGGTGGTTCATCCACCACAGGGGCGCGGTTCCCCGTACCATTCACCTGTAACGCTTCATGAAGCCGCTCTCATGACGATCGCTGTAGGGCGCGCGCCGCAGCGGGGATGGTTCGACGTCCTCGATGACTGGCTCAAGCGCGACCGCTTCGTTTTTGTTGGGTGGTCGGGTCTGCTCCTGTTCCCCACCGCCTATCTGGCGCTGGGTGGCTGGCTGACCG
>CALRUA020000004.1:0-222710 GCA_943371215.1 Cyanobium sp. NIES-981
GCAACCGTTCACGGCCGAGGGGTGTCAGCCGAGCATTCGGGTGGGTATGCATGGGATGTGAGGTCAGTGGGTCGGCGGTGACACCCGGACCATGACGACCTCACACCCACTTGTCAGCTGAACAACCTGGTGGGACTACACACCTAGCCACAGTGGTGCTGATCGGAATGCTCTCCCTCCCATGACCAGCCTTGCCATCCCCACCTTGATCAGCGTGGCGGCCCTCGTGCTCTATCAGGGCACCGCCCTGTTGGTGGGCAAGGCCCGCTTCCAGCACAAGGTGATGCCGCCTGCCACCAGCGGCCCGCCGGATTTTGAACGGGTTCTGCGGGTGCAGCAGAACACCCTGGAGCAACTGGTGTTCTTCCTGCCCTGTTTCTGGTTGGCCAGCCTGGTGAGTCAGGCCAATGTGGCGTCGTTGCTGGGCATTTTCTGGGTGGCCGGCCGTCTTGCCTATGCCGTGGGCTACATCCAGGCACCGGAGAAACGGGGGCCCGGGTTTGGCATCAGCTTCCTCAGCAGTGTGGTGCTGATGGTGATGGCCCTGGTGGGTGCCATTGCGCAGCTTCTTCATGGATGAACTGCTGCACCTGCTGCGTCAGGCACCCCGGTCCAGCCGAATTCCGGCCCTGGTGGAGCAGCTTGAACAGGAGCAAGCGGCAAACCTGAGCCGCGATAGCCACCTGCTGCGCGGTGTGTGGGAGCTGCGCTGGAGCAGTGCCAGCCAACCCTGGCTGCAGCAGGCCCCCTGGCTCGAGAACCTGCAGGTGCTGGATCCCCTGCGGCAGCGCGCCCTGAACCTGCTGCGTCTCAAGGGTCCGCTCGGCGCGCTGGCAGCGGTGAGCATGGTGGCTTGGCTTGACCTGGCCGGCGGTCAGCGCATCAATGTGACCTTCGAGCGCGGCGGCTGGATCGGCCCCCAGCTGGGTCAGGTTCGCCCCAACGTGTTGGCCGGGGTGCGCCAGAGCTTTCCGGCCTGGCTGGACATCACCGTGCTCACCCCTGAGCTGCGGGTGTGCCGGGGCAATGCGGGCACCATCTTTGCCCTCCTGCGCCGCAACGATCTCGAGCTCGAAGGGTTGTTCCCGGCCTAGTTTCATCGGATGGGCACTCCTTATTTCGACACCACACCCGGCACCAAGGTGGACTACCTGAGCTCCTCCAAGGGTTGGGTTCCGGCCGTGTTCGTGGGGGAGGGGGATCACGGCGATCTGAGCCGCTGCCTCATCCGTATCGATGGCAGCGAAGCTCTGTCGCAGGTGTCCCGCTGGAGCGTGAGGCTGCCCCAGGCGTGCGCATCCACCTGAGCCTGGCCGGCCCGCAACCCGGCACGGATCTGCTGCAGCCCAGCACTCCTTAGCGGCTGAGCTGCGGGATTTAATCACCGTAAAGCCAATTTGCTCGGGTCATGGCCTAGGGTTTGTAAAACTCCTTTACAAACGGGGCTGTTGCCGATGTTCACGCTTGAGAAGGCTGCCCAGATCTTTCCTGACACCCTCTCGGCGGATGTGGTTCCAGCCATCACCGCGCGTTTCCGCCTGCTCAGCGCCGAAGACCAGCTGGCGCTGATCTGGTACGCGTACCTCGAAATGGGCTCCACCATCACGATTGCAGCCCCTGGGGCTGCCCGCATGCAGTTCGCGGAGCCGGTGCTTAACCAGATCAAGGCGATGAGCTTCGCCGAGCAGAGCCAGGTGATGTGTGACCTGGCCAATAGCAGTGATACCCCCATTGGCCGCACCTATTCCACCTGGTCGGTGAATATCAAGCTCGGCTTCTGGTACCAACTGGGCCAGTGGATGGCCGCCGGCCTGGTGGCACCCATCCCCGAGGGCTACCAGCTCTCTGCCAACGCTGCCTCGGTGCTGAGCTCCGTGAAAACCGTGGAGCAGGGCCAGCAGATCACCCTGCTGCGCAATTTCGTGGTGGATATGGGGTATGACCCCGCCAAGGGTGAAGGCCAGCGGGTGATGGAGCCGGTGGTGGCTCCTACGCCCGAAGAGCAGCGCAAGAAGGTGTTCATCGAGGGGGTGATCAACCCCACGGTGAACAGCTATATGGATCTGCTCAATGCCAACGATTTCGACAACCTGATTCAGCTCTTCCTGCCGGATGGTGCCCTGCAGGCCCCGTTCCAGAAGCCGATCGTGGGCACCGAGGCGATCCTGCGCTTCTTCCGTGAGGACTGCCAGAACCTGCGCCTCCTGCCCGAACGTGGCTACGCCGAACCTACCGATGGTGAATACACCCAGATCAAGGTGACAGGCAAGGTGCAGACCCCCTGGTTCGGGGCTGGCATCGGCATGAACGTGGCCTGGCGTTTCCTGCTCAACCCCGAGGGCAAGATCTACTTCGTGGCCATCGATCTGCTGGCCTCCCCCGCCGAGCTGCTCAAGTTCGCCCGTTGATCGGCACCCCAGCCCTCAAGGGGATGCTGCTGGCGGCTGCAATAGCCGCTGCCTGGGTGATCAGCTTGGTGGCGCTGCTGGGCCAGAATCTGGCCCACCTCTCCCCAGCGCTGCTGCTGCTGGGGGTTCTGCTGCGCAGCCTGTGCCAAACCGGGTTGTTCATCGTCGGGCACGATGCCATGCATGGCCTACTGCTGCCGGCCCATGGGGGCTGGAACCACCGGTTCGGGGCTCTGGCTTTGGCTCTGTATGGGGCCTTGCCCTACCAGCTCTGCCGTGCCAATCACCTGCGCCACCATGGTGCACCCGGCACGGATCGAGATCCTGATTTCTGCGCTGAAGGTTCCTCTTCCGCGGTGGCCTGGTATGTGCGCTTTCTGAAGGGCTATCTGTCTGTTCCCCAGATGCTGCTGCTGCTGAGCGGCTGGGGTCTGCTAGCAGTTGTGGCCACTCCTGGCCATGTGCTGCTGTTCTGCACTGTTCCCCTCCTGCTCAGTTCCCTGCAGCTGTTCGTGGTTGGCACGTATCTTCCCCATCGCCAGCAACCACAGCCCGGCGATCCACACCATGCCATCAGCTTGGATCTACCGGAATGGCTGTCCCTGCTGGCCTGCTTTCACTTCGGCTACCACTGGGAGCACCACGCCTACCCAGAGCTGGCCTGGCATCAGTTACCCCTCAGCCGCCGCCCTCGCGGAGGCCATTGTTACGCGATAGGGTCTTCGTCATGGAAACCACATTGGCAGGCTGGACAGATCAGGAACAGGCAGTGGCCAAAGCCGCCTTTGCCGTTGCCTACAACCGGGCCATTGATGGGGTGATCACGGCCGTTCGCCAGCAGGTGGATGGCTTGCAGTCTGTGGATTCTTTGTGGCAACTCCACGACTTCCTGAGTATTCAGCGCCACGTGATTGAAGGCCGTTTCGACTTCCGTCTTGATGGCATTTTGTTCGTCTTTGCCAGCCTGGTGAAAGATGGCCTGCTGCAGTTCGAGGAACTGCAGGGCCTGGATGCCGAGAAGATGGGCAAGATCACGGCGATGGCTCGCTTCTAGTGGCGGCCTCCACGGTGGCCATTGATGTGGTGTCCACCCTCTTCGGTGTTCCCTTGCGTCAGCTGATGCTGGCGGCTGGTTTTTTGCCGGTGTTGGTCTGGCCCCTTAGCCAGTGGCCTCAGCTCAGATACCAGTGCAGCACTGCAGCCAGCTGACCCACAATTCCCTTGCCGCTTAGCAGTTCCCCCACCAGGGCCGCTGCGAAGCCCAGCATGGCCACCCGGCCGTTCAGGAGCTCCACCCCGGTCAGGGCCTCGGTGTTCCAGGGCCTGCGGGTGGTCAGCCCCTCCCCGAACTTCTCGATGGGCTCGTAGAGAAAGCCGTCCTGGGGGTTTGGCGGTTGGGGCATGGGGTCTCGGCGAGCCGGGTGGTGCAGGCAGCCTAGAAATTCGGGCTGTGCCGCAGCGGCGCACCAGGCCTAACTTCTCAACAGTGCCGCCCCGCATCCCCATGCTCCACGTTCTCAAATTCAGCTCGGAAGACTGCGGCACCTGTCATCGCATGAGCCATTACGACGCCACCGTGTGCGACGAGCTGGGCTGCACTTTTGTCAGCGTGATGCTGCAGGACACAGAGGTGTACCGCCGATATCGCAAGGTGCTCATGGCCCAGTACCCCAACAAGGAGGGGATGGGCTGGCCCACCTATCTGGTAGTGACCGATCCCGAAGGGGAGTTCACCATTCATGGTGAGCTCAAGGGGGGCATGCCCAAGGGCGACTTCCGCACCCGCCTCTCGGCCCTGTTGCCGGTCTGAGGGTGTAGGGGTTAACCCGTGCATGGCCGTCGCCGCTGCGGTTCAGTCGCCCTGGCCGTTGGATGTCCTATGGGACAGGTGTTGGCCCACCGCTTCCGCAGTGGGCAGCCCAGAAAAGGACGCCCCGCGGTTGGAGCGTCCAGCTGTGGTTGCGGTTGGTGGTTGCGACACCCCCCGCTGGGTACCCGTTCCTTCCATAGCGCCGGAACTGGTTGGCGCGCCACTGGTGAGGGCGTCCCCAATTTGGTGGTGGTTGTAACCCGTTGGCTGGCCCTGGCTGGGTACGGTCCGCCCTGTTGTTTCGCCTTGCCTTCCTTGCTTCAACAGAAAGCCTTCACCCTGCTGGCCCTGGTGTTCAGTTGTGCGGTGGTCCTGGCCTCCTCTGTGATGGCCCATCCTGATCATCAGCAGGCCACGCAGCAGGGCAATCCGGCGGCCCAGCACGATCACGACCACCCCCACGATCAGGCACCGCGCTGATTCTCCATTTCGTAGTGGATGGCACCACGCCGTTCCTGAATGCAGCGCAGACTCATCGAGCGGATGTGATGCCTAGGGTTCCGGCTTCCTTACGGAAGTGTCTGGTCCGAGAGGCTCGGGCCGGCTTTGCCGGTTGCACGGAGGGATAAAAGCCCGGGAGACCGCTCTCTCCATACCCCTCCCGTCATGACATCAGAGTCAGGCGCCTCGAGCGCCTTCGAGCGGCTGCATCCCAGCGAGGGGATGCGCGCCCTGGAAAAAGAGCGCGCCCTGCCGTTAACCGGCTGGCAGCAGGAAGTGGATCAAGGCCTTCGCTACGGCCTTGAAGCTGCCGACAGCATCGTTGATCGCCGCATCTCGACCTTCTCGAGAGGGGAGCTTCCCCACTACGCCGGCATCAACACCTTCATGAAGGCCCCGTACATCGAGGATGTCAATCGGGTTGGCGAGTTTGACGTTGCCATCGTGGGGGTGCCCCATGACAGCGGCACGACCTACCGGCCCGGCACCCGGTTTGGCCCCCAGGGCATCCGGCGCATTTCGGCGCTCTACACCCCCTACAACTACGAGATGGGCGTGGATCTGCGCGAGCAGATCACCCTCTGCGATGTGGGTGACATCTTCACGATTCCCGCCAACAACGAGAAGTCTTTCGATCAGATCTCAAAGGGCATCGCCCACGTGTTCTCGAGTGGCGCCTTCCCGATCATCCTCGGCGGTGATCATTCCATCGGCTTCCCCACGGTGCGGGGGGTGTGCCGCCATCTGGGCGATAAGAAGGTGGGCATCATCCACTTCGACCGGCATGTGGACACCCAGGAGATCGATCTGGATGAACGGATGCACACCTGCCCCTGGTTCCATGCCACCAACATGGCCAATGCACCGGCGGAAAATCTGGTGCAGCTGGGCATCGGTGGCTGGCAGGTGCCCCGCGAGGGGGTGAAGGTGTGCCGGGAACGGGGCACCAACGTGCTCACCGTTACTGACATCTGCGAGATGGGCCTGGAGGCGGCGGCCAAGTTCGCCATTGAGCGGGCCACCGACGGCACCGACTGCGTGTACATCTCCTTCGATATCGACTGCATCGATGCTGGATTTGTGCCGGGAACAGGCTGGCCGGAACCCGGTGGGCTGCTGCCCCGCGAGGCGCTCAAACTGCTGGAGCTGATTGTTCGCAATGTGCCGGTCTGCGGCCTTGAGGTGGTGGAGGTGTCTCCCCCCTACGACATCAGTGACATGACCTCCCTGATGGCCACCCGCGTGATTTGCGACACCATGGCCCACATGGTGGTGAGTGGTCAGTTGCCGCGCCAATCGCTGCCCTCTTGGATTTCCAAGGATTGCAACATGGGCGTGGATCGCAAGTGGAGATAGGGCCGTGCATGAAGTTGACATGACCAAATGTCTGCTGCTCTCGATGAACGAGTGGCGCACCCGGCATGAGCCCGCTGTTCCCATGGTGGACACCGTGCATCTCCAAGTGGGGGCCTTCACCTGTGTGGAGCCCGACCAACTGGTGTTCACCTGGCAGGCCGCCGTGCGCGGCAGTTGGCTGGACGGTGCCCGCTTGGCGATTGAACCAGTGCCCCTGGTGGGCCGCTGTTTGGTGTGTTCCAGCACCTATGCACCGTCTGCTGAGCAGGGCTACCGCTCCCCCTGCTGTGAGCATCCGATGGAGGAGATCGTGAGTGGCCGTGAACTGCGCATCCGCTCCGTTGATTACACCCTGACTTCACCACCGTTGGCCGTGGCCAGCGCATCCTGAGGACCTTCCCATGCACATGCCCCTAGAGGACACCCTCGGGCTCAACCTCCTGGCTGCCAACCAGCACCAGGCCGAGCACAACCGTGCCCATTTCGATGCATGGCAGCTGCTCTGTCTCAATGTGATGAGCAGCCCAGGTGCCGGCAAAACCTCCCTGCTCGAGCAAACCATCACCGCCCTCGCCCCTCAGCTCAAGATGGCGGTGCTGGAAGGTGACATGACCACCCAACTCGATGCCCAACGGCTCGAGGCGGTGGGGGTGCCGGTGGTGCCTATCACCACCGGTCGTGCCTGCCATCTGGATGCCGCGATGGTGAGTGGAGGCTTGTCCTTGCTGCAGCAACGGCTCGATCCGGCCAGCCTCGATCTGCTCTGGGTAGAGAACGTGGGCAACCTCGTGTGCCCGGCGGAGTTTGAGGTGGGCGAGCACCGCAAGGTGGCCCTGCTGAGTGTCACCGAGGGTGACGACAAGCCCCTCAAATATCCGGTGATGTTCCGCGAGGCGGATTGCGTGCTGATCACCAAGACCGACCTGCTGCCCTACCTGCCGGTGGATCTCCAGCGCTTTGAAGCCCACATCCGCGAGGTGAATCCTCGCTGCACCGTTCTGCCCGTGTCTGCCACCAGTGGCGATGGTCTGGAAGCCTGGTACCGCTGGGTGCTGGCGAATTGCGCCGCCTTGCGCGCCGATCAATCTGCCCCTGTGCTGGTGCCCGCATGACCGCCCCCTTGGATTCGGCCGCCGACTCCCTGCGGGCGGACTTGGAGGCCAAGGGTGTGCGCTATGCCCTGGCCAGCTTTGTGGATCTCCATGGGGTGAGCAAGGCCAAGGCTGTGCCCTTGGCCCATCTCGGCCAGATGCTGGCCGGGTCCGAACTCTTCACCGGCGCCGCCCTCGATGGCGTGCCCCAGGAGGTGAGCGACAACGAAGTGGCTGCGGTGCCTGATCCTTCCACCTGCACCGTGCTGCCCTGGCAGCCCGAGGTGGCCTGGTTCGCCAGTGATCTGCACCTGCAGGGTGAGCCGTTCACCGCCTGCAGCCGGAACATCCTGCAACGGGTTCAGGCAGAAGCGGCGGCCATGGGTTTCCGCTTCAACCTCGGCATTGAAACGGAGTTCTTCGTGCTGAAGCGCGATGGTGATGGCCGTGCCGTGCCCTTCAGTGATCGCGACACCCTCGAGAAGCCGGCCTACGACGTTCGTGGTCTGCTCGACAACCTGCCCTGGCTCGACGAACTCGTGGGCGCCATGAATCAGCTGGGTTGGGGGGTGTACTCCTTCGACCATGAAGATGGCCCGGGACAGTTCGAAACCGACTTCGACTACGCCGAGGCGCTGACCATGGCGGATCGGCTCACCTTCTTCAAGTTGATGGCCAAGGAGATCGCCCACCGCCACGGCTTGATCGCCTCCTTCATGCCCAAGCCCTTCGGTGATCGCACCGGTAGCGGTGCCCACTTCAACATGTCCCTGGCGGATCTCGAAACGGGCCAGAATCTGTTCGTCTCCGAGTCAGGGGCGCCAGGCACGGTGAGCCGTTTGGCGGATCACTTCATCGCCGGCATCCTCCGCCATGCCGCCGCCATCTGCGCCGTGATTGCCCCCACGGTGAACAGCTACAAACGCCTGGTCGCGCAGGGCAGCATGTCCGGCTTCACCTGGGCGCCGGTGTTCATCTGTTATGGCAATAACAACCGCACCAATATGTTGCGGATTCCCTCCCCTGGAGGGCGGGTGGAGTGCCGCGCTGCCGATATCTCCTGCAATCCCTACCTGGGTGCCGCGATGATTCTCGCCGCTGGCCTGGAGGGGATTCGGGAGCAATGGAATCCGGGCCAACCCAATCTCGTGAATGCCTACACCCTGAGCGTCGATCAGCTTGCCGAAAGGGGTATTGGCATGTTGCCGCGCACGCTGGCTGAAGCCATCGAAGCCTTTGCCGCTGATCCCCTTTCGAAAAAGGTATTCGGCGATGCCATGTTCGATGCCTATGTCACCTACAAACGTCAGGAGTGGGAGTCCTACCACTGCGCCGTTTCCGATTGGGAACAGAAACGCTACCTGGAGTTCTTCTGAAGCGATTGTTCGATTTCATTCACCTGCCTATCCCCTCCCATGACATTGTCATCCAAAGCTCCACGTCGCCGCGCCCTGGCCCTCGCCCTGCTCACGGCGCTGGGTGCAGGTCTGCTCACGGCCTGTCAGAAGCCTGGTGGTGAATCCGCCAATGTGCTGCTTGGCTACAGCGCCTGGCCTGGCTGGTTCCCGTGGGCCGTGACGGACGCCAAGGGGCTGTTCGGTGCAGCCAATGTGGGCGTGAAGCTGCAGTGGTTTGATGGCTATCTCGATTCCATCAACGCCCTGAATGCGGGCCAGCTGGATTGCAACAGCCAAACCCTGAACGACACCATCAGTTCGATCGCCGGTGGTGCTGATCTGCAGGTGGTGCTCCAGAACGATTACTCCACGGGCAATGACCAGATCATCGCCGCGGAGGAGATCAAGACCATTGCCGATCTCAAGGGCAAGAAGGTGGCCGCCGAGGAGGGCACCGTGGATCACTATCTTTTGCTCAAGGTGCTGAAGGATGCTGGCCTGAAAGCCTCTGATATCACCTTCGTGCCCCTGGAAACAGGAGCCGCCGCTGCCGCCTTTGCCGCTGGCAAGGTGGATGCAGCGGGTGTGTATGCACCCTTCACCACCCAGGCCCTCAAGCGCCCTGGCAGCAAGGCCCTCACCACCTCCAAGGAGCACCCCGGAGCCATCAGCGATCTGTTGGTCTGTCGTCGCGAGTTTGTGGCGAAGAATCCCGAGGCTATTCAGAAGGTGGTGAATGCCTGGTTTGCCACGCTCAAGCTGATGAAGGACGATCCGGCTGCCACCCTGCCCATCCTGGTGCAGCGTTCCGGGGTATCGGAAGCGGAGTTCAAGGCCTACGACGCGGGCACCACGATTCAGACCCTCGCCCAGAACCAGGCCAACTTCAAACCCGGCACCACCATGATTGCGCTGCCCTATGCGGCCGAGCAGATCAGCGCCTTCCTTGTGGAGGTTGGGCTGGCCAAGACCAAGCCGGACATCAGCACTGTGCTGAACCCCACTTTCGTGAATAACGCCAAGTAGGGCCAGTGATGACAACAGTTGCGCTGCGGCGCCTGCTGAGCCAGCCCTGGGTTCTTGGCCTCATGGGCATCCTTGGGGTGCTGATTGTTTGGTTTGTCTCCACCGCCAGTGGCGCCGTTGACAAGCTGTTCCTGCCCTCGCCCCTAGCGGTTTGGCAGGCCGGTCAGACCCAGTGGTCCAGTGGCATCCTGTTGAAGGATGCCCTGGCCAGCATCCAACGGGTGTTCATTGGTTTCGCCCTCTCGGCTGGGGTTGCCCTCCCCGTGGGCATCGCCATGGGCACCAATCCGGTGATCTGCCGCCTGCTGGAGCCCCTGATGGGGTTGATCCGCTATATGCCAGCGCCAGCCTTCATTCCGCTGCTGATCATCTACTTCGGCCTGGAGGAGTTGCCCAAGGTGCTGTTGATCTTCATTGGCACCTTGTTCTTCAACACCCTGATGATCATGGATGCGGTGAAGTTCGTGCCACGGGAGCTGGTGGAAACAGCCCTCACCCTGGGCGGTAAGGGCTTCCCCATTCTCACGCGGGTGGTGGCCCCCTTCATTGCCCCGCAGGTGCTGGACACCTACCGCATCAACATGGCTTCCGCCTGGAACCTGGTGATCGTGGCGGAGCTGGTGGCGGCCACCGAGGGCCTCGGGAAACGCATCAGCCTGGCCCAGCGTTTTCTGCGAACGGATGAGATCTTTGTGGGCCTGATTGTGATCGGCTTGATCGGCCTCGCCATCGACCTTGGCTTCCGGTTTCTGATGCGCCGTACCTGCTCCTGGGCCAACTGAACAGATCGCCATGCACCTCCAGGTTTCCAGCGTCTGTAAGAGCTTTGGCCATGGTAAGGCCAGCAAACTGGTGCTCGATCACGTGTCGTTTGATCTGCACTCCGGGGAGTTCCTCGCCCTGGTGGGCAGTTCCGGCTCGGGCAAGTCCACGGTGATGCGTTTGATCGCCGGCCTTGACCAGCCCAACAGCGGCAGCATCTGCCTGGATGGCCAGCCGGTGCTGGGTCCCGGTTCGGACCGGGGCATGGTGTTTCAGAAGTACAGCCTCTATCCCTGGCTCACCGCTGCCCAGAACGTGGCCTTCGGCATGGAGCTCCAGGGCCGTTCCCGCTCCGAGGTGCGGGAACGCACCAGTTATTTCCTGGAGGTTGTGGGTCTGGAGGATGCGGCGCGGCGTCTGCCCCGGGAGCTCTCCGGTGGCATGCAACAGCGGGTGGCCATCGCCCGGGCCCTTGCCGCGGAGCCCAAGCTGCTGCTGCTGGATGAACCCTTCGGGGCCCTGGATATTCAGATCCGTGAATCGATGCAGGAGTTCCTGCATCAGCTCTGGCAGCGCACCGGGCTCACGGCCCTGTTGATCACCCACGACCTCGAAGAGGCGTTGCTGCTCGCCAACCGCGTGCACATCCTGGCGCCGAATCCCGGGCGGATCGTGCGCAGTGTGGATGTCCAGCTGGATCGCTCCGCGATGGCGGATGTGCGGTTGTCTCCTGAGTTCCTCGCCATGCGCGAAGACCTGGCCAAGGGGCTCCGCGCCCTGGAGCCGGCCCTGCCCTCATGACCCTCTCGCCATCCGGGGCTCAGCCTTTCCTGCCCGCCTCCGTGTATGGCTCAGCCGCCATCGCCCAGCAGGAGCGCGAGCGCTACGCCACGCAGTTTTGGCACCCCGTCGCCAGCCTGGATGCCCTGCCCCCAGGGCACAGCCTCGCCCTAGAGGTGCAGGGGTTGCCGGTGCTGCTGACCCGCACGGGTGACACCCTTACAGCCTTCGTGAACCGCTGTCCCCATCGCGGTGTGGCGCTGCTGGAGCCCACGGCCGAAGCCCAGGCCTGTCGCCGTCTGATCTGTCCCTATCACGGTTGGACCTACAACCTCCAGGGGGAACTTCTGGCCGCTGCCCGCGAGGGCGACTTCCTTGCGCCCTTCGATCGCCGCCAATGGCCCCTGGTTGCGTTGCCCTGCCAGGTGTTCGCCAACCTGATCTGGGTGGCCATCGCTGCCGACCCCATGCCCCTGGACCAGCAACTCGATCTCGTGCTGGAGGAGGCGGCTGATCGGCTCGATCAGCCCCGGGTGTTACTGGCCCAGCGGAGCCGCACCCTGCAGTGCAACTGGAAAATCGCCCACGACAACACCCTCGACGACTATCACGTTGCCATCGCTCACCCCACCACGCTGCACCGCGAACAGGGGCCGGTGCGCCAGTACCGCCATGCCCTGAGCCGCCATGGCTCCCTGCTGGCCACGCCCTACCCAGCGGGCGGTGAGTTCCTCACCTTCGGCCTGGCCCCCTGGACCCATCTGCTGCTCTGGCCCGATGGCCGCATGGCGGTGATCAACTTCCCTCCCCTCGATCTCCAGCATTGCCGCATGGAGGTGTGGCTGCTGGGAGATCCCAGCCTTCGCCCCGGAGCAGACGACTGGATGGAGGAGGTGCTGCGCTTCCTGGAGGAAGACCGGCTTCTGGTGGAATCGGCCCAGATCGGCTACGCCAGCGGTCTGGTGCCCGGCCCGCCCCATCGCCTCGAGCAGCGCATCCTCCAGCACCAGGCGCTCTACGCGGCGCTGATGGGGTTCAGCGCTCCAGTGCTCCAGCCTTGATCCAGGCCCCCAGGCTGCGGTTGATCTCTTCGAGATCAGCCACCGGCTGCCCGGTGAAGGGCAACTGGGGCAGGTAGCCATCCGGGCCGAATTCCGGCGTGATCGTGCGTGGGGTTAGCCCACGCCGGCGTTGCGACTGGCTGAACAGGGCCCAGCAGCGGCGATGTGCCTCCAGGGCTTCGGCCCATTCCGGGGCAAAGGGGTGTCCCACCGAAGGGCCCTGGGCATGGCCCACCCGCGCGTGAATGTGGTCCACCCGGTCGGCCATGGCCTGGATCGGGGTGAGCTCCGGGCTCATCAGGCGTTCTGCCACCGCGCACCAGTGGCTCAGATCCGCCGTCAGGCGCAGATCGGGATAGCTGCTCAGCCAGTCCTCGATGGTCCAGGGGTTGAACAGGCTGCGGGAGCGATGGGTTTCAAAGCTCACCGGTGCTGTTGCCGCCCTGGCCAGCGCTACCGCTTCGCCCCAGAACGCCCGCTGCTGCACAGGCCCCCAGGCGTCGCAGCCGGCAATCACGCTGATGCGCAGCGGCTGCAGCGCTTGGGCCTGCTGCAGCTGTTCGCCCAGCTCCTGGAGGTGCTGGTCCGGCCCCTGTGCGAGGGCCGGCACGTAGTCACCGCCGGTGACGATCTCCACAATCAAGCCCTGCTGGGCCTGGCTGAAGGCCTCCAGCACCTGTTGGGCCGTGAGCCCGGTGAGGCAGGGATGCCGCAGGTTCAGCTCCAGGCCATCAAAGCCCTGAGCGGCCGCCAGGTGCTGAGCCTGGGCCAGGCTGCCGCTGAAACCCCAGAGGGTTTTGAACAGCAGCAACTCGCTCACGGCTGCTCGTTCTGCGTGAAGAGATCCGGCTGGATGCCGAGATACACCGCTTCTTTGAACAGGGCCTGCTTGGCCTCCGCATCCTCCCGTTGCAGGGCCTTGGCATAGCGCTCCCGCAGGGACGCGATCAGGGCCTGGCGCTGGGCGTCACTGCTGGCCATGGTGTGGAGGCTGAAGCTGATGGCAATGTAGGCAGGCTCCCCAAGGGCGCCGGCCCCACGGCCCCTGGTGCGATGCTTCAGGGCTGCCATTGATTCTGGTGTGCCCGAGCTAGCCCAGAAGAGCCCAGTCGCCCTGCTCTGCGGCTACTACGGCGAACACAACCTCGGCGACGACGCCCTGCTGGACGCGCTGTTGCGCCAGTTGCCCAGGAACGTGGCGCCCCTGGTGACGGCCCATGACGAGGCCGAGGTGCAGCAGCGCTTTGGTGTGGCCACGGTGCCCCGTCGCCGTTTGAAGCGGGTGTTGGCAGCCCTGCGCACCAGCGATGCCCTGGTGTTGGGGGGCGGCAGCCTCCTGCAGGACTCCACCAGTTTCCGCAGCCTCCTCTATTACGCCGCCTTGATCGTCGCCGCGCGACTGCAGGGCAAGCCGGTGCTGCTCTGGGCCCAGGGCCTCGGCCCCCTGAAGCGGCGCCGGAGCCGGGTTTTGGTGCGCGCCCTGCTGCCCATGGCCACGGCCATCAGCTGGCGGGATCCTGAATCCGATCAGCTCGCCCGTCGCCTCGGCGTCAGCGCTGGCCATGGAACCGATGCGGTCTGGGCCCTGGAGCCGCAGCCATGGATCGGCGGCGGTGGGCCGATCGTGGTGTGCTGGAGGCCATCGGTGCTGCTGCAGGGTGATGCCTGGCGTCCCTACCTCGAGGCCCTGGAGCAGTTGGCGGAGCAGCACAACCGCGAGGTGCTGTGGCTCCCCTTTCACCGCGGCCAGGATGCCGGTTTGCTGGACCAGCTGGTGGCCCAGGGGCTGGTGGGCGAGGCGCTGCAGCGGCGCAGCCGCGAGCTGATCGCCAGTCGTCCCCGCGAGGCCATGGCGGTGTTCCGCAGCGCCGGCCTGGTGGTGGCCATGCGGCTGCATGCCCTGATCCTCGCGGCCCTTTCTGGCAGTCCCACCTCCGCCCTCAGTTACGACCCCAAGGTGCGCGCCTGCGCCACGCAGTTCGGCTGCAGCTGCAGGGATCTGGCTGACGCGCCGGCCGCCGCCGCCGACCTGCTGCGCACCTGGCAAGAGGCCCTGGACCAGCCTGCCGCCAGCGCCGCCATTGCCGACATGCGCCAGGCCACCGCCGTGCATCGTCAGCTGCTGGAGCAGCTCCACAGCCTGGGCGGAGAACCCAGCTAGGGCCAAGCCAGCAAACGGTGGCGATGCCTACCGCTGTCGCTCCCCTCCCACTGGTGTGATGGCGCCATGGCACAGGCCTCCACACCCCTGATTGCGCGAGACCACCTCGCGGAGCTGAATGGTCTGCGGGATGCCCCCGGTTGGATCCGGCTCAGTTCCCATCTGCTCACCATCGTGGTGGGGGGCCTCCTATGGCGAGCGGAGGCCCTTCCCTGGGGGCTGCGCCTGCTGGGCCTGTTGGCCAGTGGCATCGGCCTGGCCACCTGCTTTGCTCCGCTGCACGAGTGCGGGCACCGCACCGTGTTCCGCAGCAAGCGCCTCAACGACGCCGTGGCCTGGTGTGCCGGTCTGCTGAGCTTCTACAACAGCACCTTCTACCGCCGCTACCACCAGTGGCACCACCGCTTCACCCACCAGCCCGGCCTGGATCCCGAGCTGGAGGATCCCGTGCCCACCACCGCCTGGACCTACCTGCTAGAGGTGAGCGGTTGGCACTGGTGGACCGGCAAGTTCGCCGGCTATGGCTCCCTGCTCTGGGGTGATCTCGCCGATCGTGCCTACCTCAGCCCGGAGTCGATTCCCCAGGTACGCCGCTCCGTGCGTCTTCAGTTCCTTGTGTATGGGCTGCTGCTGCTGGTCTCGCTGATCGGCGCCAACGGCTTTCTGTGGTGGAGTTGGCTGCTGCCGCTGGCGGTGGGGCAGCCCTTCCTGCGGTTGCTGCTGCTGGCGGAGCACAGCGGTTGCAGCTTCGGCTCCGATGGCACCACCAACACCCGCACCACCCTCACGATCGCTCCGGTGCGCTGGTTGATGTGGAACATGCCGTTCCACGCCGAGCACCATCTCTATCCCTCCTTGCCATTCCACGCCCTGCCTGCGGCCCACCGCTGGACGGCTCCCCACCTGAAGCACTTGGATCCCGGCTACATCGCTGTGCACCGCCAACTGCTGCGTCAGCTGCCCGGCCTGGCCCTGCCCCGATGAGCGCTGTGCTCAACCAGCAGACCGCCCGCTTTCCCCTTGGCGATCTGCCCCTGGCCTGCGGCCAGACCATCCCCAATGCCCAGCTCAGCTACCTGGCCATCGGCGAGCTCAACGCCGATCGCTCCAACCTGATCCTGGTGCCCACGTCCTATGGCGCCCGACCAGACGATCTCGCCTGGATCGCAGGCCCTGTGCTGGATCCGGAGCGTTACTGCATCGTGATTGCCGGCAGTTTCGGCAATGGTGCCTCCAGCAGCCCCAGCCATGGCGCCATGGGTTTGGCGGAGCAGGGTTGGGTCGTGCAGCACGCCGACAACGTGGCGGCCCAGAAGCGGCTTCTCGAAGAGGTGTTCCAGGTGCAGCAGCTGCCGCTCATCTATGGCTGGTCGATGGGGGCGCAGCAGGCCTACCAGTGGGCGGTGACCCATCCCGACTGGGTGCAGCGGATCTGTTGCCTGTGCGGCACCACGCGCACCGCTCCCCACAACCGCCTGTTCTGTCTCAGCCTGCGCCAGGCCCTCACCGCCGACCGCCATTGGAACGGCACCGGCTTCGAGGCGGAACCGCTCGATGGCCTGCGCACCTATGCCCTGATCTATGCCAGCTGGGCCGCCAGCCAACCCTTCTTTCGCACGATCGGCACCTCCGTGGAGGAGCACGTGGAGCAGACCTGGCTGCCCCACTACCGCCGCCATGACCCGCGCGACCTGATCGCCATGCTCGACACCTGGCTCAGCCACGACGTGGCCGCCGGTGGCGATCTCGGGGCCGCCCTGCGGCGGATCACGGCCCGCACGGCCGTGGTGGCCTGTAACCGCGACCTCTACTTCACCCTCGACGACATGGCTGCGGATGTCGACCGCATCAACGGCGCCTCCCTGCACGTGATCGATTCCCTGCTGGGCCATCGCGCCGGCAACCCCCACAGCAGTCCCCCGGAGCAGCAACAGCTGCGCCACATCGTTGAGCAGCTGCTGGCCAGCTGAGTTCTCGCGCCTTCCCCATGACCGACCTCGCCAGCCTGGCCCGTGAGCACCAGCTCAAGTTTCTGCTGATCTCCTTCACCGACCTCTTCGGTGTGCAGCGCTCCAAGCTCGTGCCCGCCAGCGCCATCCCGGCGATGGCCCGCGATGGCGCCGGCTTCGCCGGTTTCGCCGCCTGGCTCGAGCTCAGTCCGGCGGATGGGGATGTGATGGCGATCCCAGATGCCACCAGCTTGATGCCCCTGCCCTGGCAGCCCGAGGTGGGCTGGGTGGCCGCCGAGCTCTACCTCAATGGTGCTCCCATGGCCCAATGTCCGCGCCGCCTGTTGCGCAGCCAGCAGCAGCGGGCGGCCGCTCTGGGTTTCCAGCTGCGCAGCGGTGTGGAGGCGGAGTTCTTCCTGCTGGAGGCCAGTGGCGAGGGCATCGCCGACCCGGCCGATACCCAGATCAAACCCTGCTACGACCAGATGGCGCTGATGCGGCGCTACGGGTTGATCGGCCCATTGCTGGAGGCCATGGAGCAGCTGGGCTGGGGCCCCTACCAGGCTGATCATGAGGACGCCAATGGCCAGTTCGAAGTGAACTGGACCTATGCCGATGCCCTGGTGACAGCCGATCGCCATGCCTTTTTCAAGGTGATGGTGAAGTCGCTGGCGGAACAGCAGGACCTGCGGGCCAGCTTCATGCCCAAGCCCTTCTCGAGCCTCACCGGCAACGGCTGCCACACCCACCTGTCCCTGTGGGATCGGGAGGGTCGCAATGCCTTCCACGACCCCAGCGGTGAGCTGGGCCTCTCGGCGGTGGCCTATCAGTTTCTGGCAGGCCTGATCGCCCATGCTCCGGCCCTGGCCTGCCTCACCAATCCCACGGTGAACAGCTACCGCCGGCTGGCGGCCCCGCCCACCACCTCCGGAGCCACCTGGAGCCCGGGGGGCATCAGCTACAGCGGCAACAACCGCACCCACATGGTGCGCATTCCCGATGATCAGCGGTTGGAATTGCGCCTGCCCGATGGTGCCGTTCATCCCTACCTGCTGCAGGCAGCCGTCCTGGCGGCGGGGCTCGATGGCCTCGAACGGCAACTCAGCCCCGGCCCCCGCTGCGACAATGACAACTACGCCGAGCCCCTGGCCATGGGTGATGCAGCCCGGCTGCCCCGTGATCTCGGCGAGGCCTTGAACGCCTTCGCCGCCGATGGTGTGTTGAGGGCAGCCCTCGGCGAGGAGTTCTGCCGGGCCTATGAGCAGCTGCGCCGTCGCCAGTGGGACTCCTACCGCAGTGAGGTGACAGCCTGGGAGCGGCACACCGGGCTGGATGGTTGATGCAGGTGCAAGGGGCGGTGGCGCTGCTGGCTTGGCTCCCCGTGGCGGGCCTGGTCCTGATGCTGCTCAAGCTGGAGCTGGAGCTGGGCCGTGCCCCACGGCTCAAGCCCCTGGAACCCCTGGCTGAACCCGCCGATCCGCCGCCATTGCACCTGCGGGTGGTGATCCCCGCCTACAACGAGGCCGACAACATCGCCGACTGCATCGGCGCGGCCCTGGCCAGCCGTGATCCCGGCCTGCCCTGGCAGTTGGTGGTGATCGATGATGCCTCCAGTGACACCACCCATGCCCTGGCCCGCGAGGCCCTGGGCCCCGATACGCCGGAACGGCTGCTGTTGCAGGCAGGTCCGCGGCCGGAGGGCGAGCGCTGGTGCGGGAAGAACTGGGCCGCCAGCGTGGCGGCCGCTGCCCCCTGGCCAGCGGGGGATCCAGCCCAGCAGTGGCTGTTGTTTCTCGATGCCGACGTGCGCCTGCGCCCCGAAGCCCTGGCTGCCGCCGTGGCGGATGCCACCGCCCACGCCAGCGACCTGTTCTCCCTGGCCCCGCGCCTGCAGTGCAGCTGCCTGGCGGAGTGGCTGGTGCAGCCGATCGTGGCCACGCTGCTGGGCCTGGGCTTCCCGATGGAGCGCAGCAATGACCCCGCCGATCCCACCGCCTTTGCCGCCGGGCCCTTCATGCTGTTCCGCCGCAGTGCCTATGGCGCTGTCGGTGGCCATGCCGCCGTGGCCGGCGAGGTGGTGGAAGACCTGGCCCTGGCGCGGCTGATCAAGGGCTCTGGCCTGCGGCTCCGCTACCTGCTGGGGGTGGATCTGGTGGATCTGCAGATGTACCGCAGCCTCTCCGCCCTGTGGGAGGGCTGGACCAAGAACTGGTTCCTCGGCCTCGACCGCGACTGGATCAAGGCCTTCGGCAGTGCGGGCGTTGTGTTGCTGCTGTTTGCGGCCCCCTGGGGGGTGTTGCTGGCTGCCTTGGGGCTGCATCAGCCCCTCTGGCTGCCGCCAGCCCTGGTGGGCATCAGCCTGTTGCTGGCCCTGCGGCTGTGGAGCTGGTGGCGCTTTGGCACGCCCATTCGCTACTGGTGGCTCAGCTGGTTGGGGGCCCTGCTGATCGCGGCGATTGTGCCCGCCAGCATCTGGAAAACCAGTACGGGACAGGGCTGGACCTGGCGCGGCCGCCAGCTGGCCTAACGGCTGTTGTTTGCTATCAGAAGGACAGTGGCCTCGAGGCCTTGACCCTCACCACCAGCTCCATTCTGGTGCTTCCCGTTCGCCAGTACTACGTGCAGACCGATAGCCAGGTGCCTGGCCAGGGCCTGCGCATGTGTTTTTCCAGTACCTGTGCCATGGCGGTGAAGTACCTGCGGCCCACGGCCCTGCTCGGTTCCAACGCCGACGACATCTACCTCAACACCGTGCGTCGCTACGGCGACACCACCTCCGCCCAGGCCCAGATCGCCGCCTGCGCCGACTACGGCATCTTGGCCCGCTTTGACACCAACGGCACCCGTGCCCTCTTGGAGCAGGAGTTACAGCTGGGCTACCCAGTGGCCACCGGCTTCTTGCACCATGGGCCGGCCTCAGCCCCCCGAGGGGGCGGCCACTGGATCCTGGCGGTGGGCTACCGGCCTGGCGCCGGAATCTTCAACGATCCCTACGGCGAACTCGACAACCGCCACGGTGGCTACGAGCTCGTGGGGTCGGGTGGTCACTTCGTGGCCTACACCTGGCGCAACTGGCTGCCCCGCTGGGAAGTGGAAGGGGCCGGCACCGGCTGGATGATGACCTTCAGGCGCGCAGACCAGCCTGCTGTTGCCTGAGGGTGGCCAACACCTCTTGGCTGTGGCCGCTGGGCCGCACCGCCACCCAGCTGCTGCGCAGCACCCCCTGCGGGTCGATCAGGAAGGTGTGGCGTTGGGAGAAGGGGGCGATCCAGCTGCCGTAGCGCTTGCTCACCGTGCCCGCGGGATCGGAGAGCAAGGGGAAGGCCAGGGATTCGCTGCCGCAGAACTCCGCATGGGAATCGGGATCGTCGGCGCTGATGCCCACCACCTGGGCTCCGGCCTGGTGGAAGGCCTCCAGATCCTTCTGAAAACCGCGGGCTTCGATCGTGCAGCCACCGGTGAAATCACGGGGGTAGAAATAGAGCACCAACCACTGGCCAGCGAAGTCCGTGAGGCTGCAGCTCGCGGCCACGGCGGTGCCGGCAGCGGCACCCTCGCCGGGCACCACCCCATCCAGCTGGAAGGCTGGGGCCGGCTGGTTCAACTCGGGCAACACCCCGCCAATGGAAAGGGCCTGCGGCGGGAACGCCAGCAGGCCCAGGGCTGAGACGCTGATGCCGCGCAGCAGATCGCGACGCTTCATCGGTTTCGCGGAAGGTGGAGGGATGGGGATCTGAAGGCTCAGATCTTGGCCAGGTTCACACCCAGTTCCTTGGCGTAGGCGCCGAGGCCCTTCTTCTGGATGGTCTTGAGGGCGCGGGTGGACACGCGCAGCTTCACGAAGCGCTTGCCCTCGGCCCACCACAGACGACGCTCCTGCAGGTTCACTTGCTGGAGCTTCTTGGTGCGCACGTGAGAGTGGCTGACGGCCATGCCGTTGTTGGCGCGCTTGCCGGTGAGTTGGCAGACCCGGGACATGACCTTTAACCGATGAAAAACATTGCAGGCGTTGGCCTACTGGGGGATCGTACCAAACGGGTGATAGGGGTACGCACCTTCAGCGGCAGCGTTCCCCCGAGCCCTCCATAAACCAGAGTTCGTGCTGCGGTAGCCAGCCCACCTCCAGCCGCTCTGGGATGGGCCGGTCCGCTGCGCACAGCAGCCGCAGTGGCCCCCGGGCACCATCCAGCCACAGCAACTGCTGGGCGCCCAGCCATTCACGCCGCACCAGCTGCACGGGCACACCGCCGCTGCTCACCAGCTGCAGGTGCTCCGGTCGGACCCCCAGCTGCCTCCCGGCCTCGGCGGGAAATAGGTTGATGGCTGGCCGGCCCAGGAAGCTGGCCACAAAGCGGTTTGCGGGGTCGTGATACAGGCTGTGGGCTGTACCCAGCTGCTGCAGCTGGCCCTGGTGGAGCAGGGCGATCCTGTCGGCCAAGCCGAGAGCTTCCTGCTGGTCGTGGGTCACGTAGATGGCGGGATAGCCGCCGCCGCTCAACAGTTGGCGCAGCTCCGGCCGCAGGGCATCACGCAGCTGGGCATCCAGGTTGCTCATCGGCTCATCCAGCAGCATCAGCTGCGGTTCCCGCAACAGGGCCCTGGCCAGGGCCACCCGTTGCCGCTGCCCGCCGGACAACTGCGCCGGCCTGCGTTGCTCCAGCCCCTGCAGCTGCAGCAGCTCCAGCACCGCCCCAACCCGCCGGCGCCGCTCCATGGGAGGAATGCCCCGCACTTCGAGCCCCAGCCCCAGGTTGCCCAGCACGCTCAGGTGGGGAAAGAGGGCATAGCTCTGAAACACCATCGCCACCTGACGCTGGCCGGCGGGCTTGTGGGTGATGGCGCTGCCGTTCAGCAGGATCTCGCCGCTGCTCACGGGGTCGAGACCCGCCAGGAGGCGCAGGGTGGTGGTTTTGCCGCAGCCACTGGGCCCCAGCAGGGCAAGCACTTCGCCGCGTTGCACCTGCAGCGACAGCTGATCGAGCAGCACGCGATCACCAAGGCGGCGGCTCAGCTGCTGCACCTCCAGGCCGCTGCTGGTGGTGGTGGGCCCTTGGGCGTTCATCCCTTCACCGCCCCCTGGGTGAGTCCGCTCACGATCTGCCGCTGGAACAGCAGCACCAGGGCCAGCAACGGCAGGCTGCCCAGCACCGTGGCGGCGGCGTACGCCCCGTAGGGCACGGCATACACCGAGGAACCGGCGATGCGGGCCATGGCGGTGGGCAGGGTGAGCAGTTCAGCCTTGCTGATCCAGGTGAGGGCGATCGGATACTCGTTCCAACTGAATAGAAACACCAGGATCGCCGTGCTGGCCATGGCGGGAGCCAGCAGGGGCAGCAGTACCCGCCGCAGGCGCTGCCACAGGTTCAACCCCTCCAGGCGGGCGGCATCCTCCAGTTCGGGCGGGATGGCGGCAAAGGCGGCCTTCAGCAGCAGGATCGCCAGTGGTAACGACAAGCCCGCATAGGGCACGGCCAGGGCCAGCAGCTGATTGCCCCACCCCAGCTGCCGGGCCAGCTCCAGCAGGGCCAGGAACAGCAGCACATAGGGGAACATCGCGGCCCCCAGCAGCCCCAGGGTGATCAGCCGCTGCAGCTGGCGTTGCTGCTGCTGCAGGCCGTAGGCCGCTGGGATGGCCAGGGCCAGGGTGAGCCCGGTACTGGCCGCCCCCACCAGGGCGCTGTTCAGCAGATACCGCCAGAAGGGCGGCTGCCCCAGCAACACCTGCCGGTAGTTGGCCAGGGTCCAGCCGCTCAGCCAGCCAGCGGGGGATTGCAGCACCAGGGCCTCCGGGGTGCGCAGAGAGGTGAGCAGCTGCCACAGCAGCGGCAACAGGCTCCAGAGCAGGGCTGCAAGCAGCAGCAGGCGCGGGCCAGGCCCTCTCATCGCAGCCGCCCCAGCCAGCTGCGTTGCAGCAGCAGCACCCCAGCGCTGAGCGCCAGCACCAACAGGAACATGCCCAGCATCACGGTGGCGCTGTAGCCGAAATCGAGAAAACGCATGCCATTGAGATAGGCATAGAGGCCGAGGCTCTCGGTGCTGCTGGCGGGGCCGCCTCCCGTCATCACCTGGATCAGATCGAACACCCCCAGGGCCTGGGCCAGGCGGAACAGGGCGGCCAGCAGCAGGTAGGGCGCGAGCAGGGGCAGGGTGAGGCGCCGTAGGCGTTGCCAGGGCCCGGCCCCCTCCAGCACCACGGCCTCCTCCAGCTCCGGCGGGATTCCCTGCAAACCCGCCAGCAACAGCAGGGCCACGAATGGGGTGGTCTTCCACACGTCCGCCAGCACCGTGAACAACCAGGTGGTGGCGGGCGTGGAGAGGAAGCCGTAGGACCGGCCCCCCAGCCCCTGGATCCAGCCGTTCACCGGTCCGTAGGGGTCGTTGAGCAACCAGCGCCAGCCCAGGGCCATCACCGTGGTGGGCAGGGCCCAGGGCAGCAGCACCGCCGCCCGCACGGCCCCCCGCCGCCGCATCGGCAGATTCAGCAGCAGGGCCAGGGCCAACCCCAGCAGCAACTCCAGGGCCAGGGAGGCGCCGGCAAAGCGCAGGGTCTGGAACGTGTCCTGCCAGAAGCGGCCATCACTGAGCAGCCGTTGCCAGTTAGCGCCCCCGTTGGGCACCGCGTTCAAGCCCGTGAGCACCGAGGCCGCGTGGCCGCTGAGCCAGGCGTAGCGCACCAGGGGCCACAGGAACACCACCCCCACCAACAGCAGCGCCGGAGCGAGCAACAGCAGCGTCATGGCCGTTCCCCCGCCGCCTGCAGGATCAGTTCACTCTGGCGCTGGGCCTGGGCCATCGCCTCCGCCGCGGGTTGTTCCCCCGTGATCAGGGCCGACAGCTGGCGCTGCAGGGTGTCGCTCAGTTGGGCGTAGAGGGGCGTGAGCGGGCGCAGTGCGGCATGCTCGAGCCCCCTGCGCAACACCGGCAGCAGCGGCAGGGCCTGCTCCAGGTCTGGATCCTCGAGCAGGGCGGTCCAGATCGGGGTGTAGCCGTAGCGGATCACCAGCTCACGGCCCACTGGCTGGCTGGTGAACCAGCGCAGCACCTCGGCGGCCCGCCGGGGCTCGCGGCTGCCCTTCAGCAGGGAGAAGCCCCAGCTGCCCTGGGTGGCCGCAGCCCGCTGGCCCGGCGCCGCCACCATGGTGGTGACTCCCACGCGGCCGGCCACGGCGCTGCCGGGCTTGTTGAGTTCGCGCCAGGCATAGGGCCAGTTGCGTAGGAAGGCCGCCTCTCCGGCTCCAAAGATCTGAAGCGCTTCCGATTCGGACACGTTCGCCACTGCCGCGGGGGTGATGCCCTGGCGCACCAGCCCTCCCAGCCAATCAGCGGCGGCGATGGCCGCGGATCCGGTTAACTCCGGCTGCGGCGCCTTGCCCGGCGCGGTCTCCAGCCACTGGCCGCCAAAGCCCCGCAGCACTTCCAGGAACACACAACTGAGCCCCTCGTACTGGCGCCCTTGCCACACATAGCCCCAGCCCACGGCTCCCTGCCGTTGGAGGCTGCGGGCGATGGCCTCCAGCTCGGAGGTGGTGCGTGGTGGTGCGGCCATCAGATCGGTGCGCCAGTAGAGCAGGCCCATGTCGGCCAACAGCGGCAATCGCCAGAGATGGCCGTCAAAGGTGTTGCCCAGCTGGGCGCCGGGGGCCATGCCGTTGAGGGCGTCCTGGCCGAGCAGGGGCTCCAGCGGTTCCAGCCATCCCGCCGCCACATATTTGGGCGTCCAGGTCACGTCCATCAGCAGCAGGTCGAAGGGGGCATCCCCCAGCAGCAGGCTGCTGATGGCCAGGTCGGAGAGGGCTTCGGTTTCCAGGGGGCCGCGGGTTACCGCGATGGCCAGATCCCGGTGCTCACGATTGAACTGCTGCACCAGCTCCGCCGTGGCATCGGCGAACGGCGCCGGCATCAGCACCCGCACGGTGTGCCTGTGGACCCGGGCTAGGGCCAGGCTTCCGCTGATCAGCAGGCAGCCGGCCAGGACAGTGGCGAGCAGCCACCGCCCCCAGGTTGGCAAGGGTTGGAACCAGGCCCTCAACCGATCAGAGGCCGCGCTCCATCAGCTTGCCCATCAGATCGCAGCTGCGCTGCTGGAACCCGGCCAGTTGGTTGGGTTCCAGCCCCCCCACGGCCAGGCGCGCCATCTCATAGACATGACGGCTGAGGTCGTCGGCCAGTTGCTGGCTGGGGGAGCCCCCGGCGCTGCCGCCCGGCGTGGTGATCACCGAGCCCGCCGAGAGCTTGATCAGACCCTCCACCAGTTTGTGCTTGCGGTTCACCAGCAGCACGTGGTGGTCGGGCAGACCCGGCAGCCGCTGTTCCATCAAGGCGCCCATGTCGTTGATGCGGCGCATCTGCTCCGGCAGCAGGATCAGGGCGGCGGGGGCGCCATCGCCCTTGAGGGCCTGCACCTGGATGGTCACCTTGTCGTTGGCCAGGGCAGCCTTGAACAGGTCGCGCAGCTTCTCGCTCACGTCCTTGCCATCAGCATCGCTGATCTCGCTCTCCTTCTCCTGCAGGGAGTCGTCGAGCTCGGCATCCACCCGCTGGAACTTCAGCTCCTCGTGGCGGTACTCCATCCAGGGGATGAATTGGGTGTCGATGAAGGTGTCGGCCAGCAACACCTCCGCCTCCTGGCTCTTCCACAGCGCCAGGGCGCCGGCCTGAGCTGCCTCATCGGTGCAGTAGAGGATGCGTTTGTCGTTGTCAGCGGCCAGGCGGGAGCGATAGCCCGCCAGGGTGGTGTAGGTCTTGCCGTTCTCGCCAGGGATGGGCTCGGGGCTGTCGCCTTCGCCGGCAGAGGCCGTGGTGCCGAACAGCACCAGATCGGCCACCTGCTCGGCGAACTTGTCGTCCTCCATGGCGCCGATCTTGATGAACGGAGCCAACGACTCCCAGATCTCGGCGTAGCGCTTGGGGTCGTCGCGGTGGAGTTGCTTGAGCCGATCGCCCACCTTCTTGGCCACGAAACCACCGATGGAGCGCACCCGCCGATCGGTCTGCAGCGCCGAACGGCTCACATTCAGGGGGATATCGGGTGAATCGATCACGCCGCGCAGGGGCAGCAGATAGCGCGGCACCACCTCCTTGATGGAATCGCTCACGAACACCTGGTTGCAGTAGAGCTTGATCTCCCCCTTCTCCCAGTCGGCCCGACCTGTGGATTTGGGGAAGTAGAGGATCCCCTGCAAGTTGTAGGGGTAGTCGGTGTTGAGGTGAACCCAGAGCAGCGGGTCGCCCTGGAAGGGGTAGAGGTAGCGGTAGAGCTCGATGTAGTCATCGTCTGTGAGCTCCCGGGAGCTCTTGCGCCAGGGGGCCTCCCGCTTGTTCACGGTTTCACCCTCCAGCTGCACCTCCACGGGCATGAAGTCGCAGTAGGTGGTGATCAGCGTGCGGATGCGGGATGGCTCGATGTACTCGAGCTCCTCCTCCATCAGGTGCAGGATCACGTCGGTGCCCGGCTCGCTGCGCTCGCTGCCCTCAAGGCTGAACTTGGGCGAGCCATCGCAGGTCCAACGCACCGCCTCAGCGCCTTCGCGGGCGGAGAGGGTCACCAGCTCCACCTGCTTCGCCACCATGAAGCTGGAGTAGAAGCCCAGGCCGAAGTGGCCGATGATCGCGTCACTCTCCTGCTTGTACTTCTCCAGGAAATCCTCAGCGCTCGAAAACGCCACCTGGTTGATGTAGCGCTTCACCTCATCGGCGGTCATGCCGATGCCGTTGTCCGAAATCGTGAGGGTGTTGGCCTCGCGATCGATGCGGATCGAGATCCGGCCCTCGCTGCCCTCGCTGCAGTCGCCGCCCATGGCGGCCATGCGCCGCTTGCTGATGGCATCCACACCGTTGCTCACCAGCTCCCGCAGGAACACCTCATGGCCGCTGTAGACGGCCTTTTTGATGATCGGGAAGATGTTTTCGGTGTGGATCTGAATCTGACCCTGTTCTTCCAGCACCGGCATGGCAGCTTGCGTCACTCGGGCGAACCCTAGGGATCAGCTGGCGTTCCGCTCAATGGCGCCCGTGGAGGGGTCTCCGAACCGAACCGGAGCCGGGCCTCAGCCGGCCCGCTGCAGCTCTGGCTTCTCCTCGGGAACGATCGCGCCCGCCACCGGGCACACCTGCAGGCAGATGCCGCAGTCGATGCAGGTGTCGAAATCGATCCAATAGAAGGCCGTGCCCTTGGCGTTGGCACCACTGCCCGGGTTGATGCAGGCCACTGGACAGGCGTCCACGCAATCCGCCACGCCTTCGCAGACGTCGGTGAGGATCGTGTGGGCCATGGAACGTGCTGCCGAGAGTCCGCGATCCTAGGAACTCCCGGGCCGCCACCTACTGCTGCACCCAGACGGTGGGGCTGCAACCGCGTTCCGCGGCCCGGGCCTGGGCCTCCGCCTCGCTGCTGCAGGGATGGTTGAGCAGCACGGCACGGCTCCCGCTGCGGTGCAGGGCTTCGAGCCGATCCAGGGCCGCCGGCAGCAAGGTGGCATTGGCGTAGGCCACTAGGGCCGGAGCGGGCCGCTGGCTGGCACTGGCCTCGGTACCCAGCAGATCGCGGATGGCCTCCACGTCAAAGCTGAACCCCATGCCGGCGGCGGGGCCTCCGAACCGACCCACCAGGGCGTTGTAGCGGCCGCCACTGGCGATCTCCACGGGCGCATCAGCCCCCTGGCACACCAGTTTGAGCACCAGGCCGTCGTAGAGATCAAAGTGGGGCTGGAAGCTGGGATCCAGCTGCACGGTGACCCCCTGGCTCTCCGCCACCGGGGCGATCGCCCTGAGGGTGTCCGCCAACCCATCCAGCAGGGTGCAGGGCCCGAGCAGCTGCTCCAGCTGATACAGCACGGCGCTGGCCTCGCCCCGCAGCCGCATCAGCGCCTGCAAGGCCTGCAGCTGGTGGGCTGGCAGAGCCAGGGCCCCAAGGGCGAGGGGATCAAAGCTAGTGAGGGCTTGGCGGGCAGCGGTGCGCTGCTGGGCAGGCACCTGATCCAGCAGGGCGGAGAGCACACCGTGGTGCCCCAGCAGCAGGCGGGGGTGGTGCTCGGCCGTGAGGCCGAGTTGGCGCAGGCAGGCCAGCAGCAACCGCAGCAGTTCGGCGTCATCGGCGGCGGCGGCTTCCCCCACGCCACCCAGCAGCTCCACACCACTTTGCAGCTGTTCGTCGATGCGGTGTCCGCCTGAATCGGAGACACCACTGCGAAACACCGGGCCGCAGCTCCACAGCCGCAGCGGCCTGGGTCGGCCCGCCATGCGCGTGCAGGCGGCCCTAGCAATCGAGGCCGTCATCTCAGGCCGCAGGCCCAGGGGCTCATCGGCGGCCAGGCGCACCAGTTCGCGGCCGTTGATCCCACCGCCGGCGGCCAGGGTTTCCAGCCGTTCAATTGTCGGTGGAGCCACCTCCTCATAGCCCCAGAGCCGATACACCTCGGCGAGCTGGTCGCTGAGGCGGCGGTTGCCGTCCACCTCGCGGGGGTTGAGGTCCCTGGCGCCGGCAGCGGGTTGCAGGGCCATGGGAGTGCGGAACGGGGGAAGGTTGGGTTGATCCTATGGAGTGGCCTGGGTGGCGCCATCCAGTTCCGGTGCCCCGAAGCTGGCACCAGTCAGGGGGCTGCAGGCCGCTAGCCCATCAATCAAGGGCTGGCGCAGGCCCGGCGTGCATGCGATCAGTCGCCCCTCGGCCAGGGAGGCGGGTGAACCGTCGTAGGCGCACACCACACCCCCGGCCTGCTCCACCAGCACCACACCGGCAGCCAGGTCCCAGGGAGAGAGCCCCCGCTCCCAGTAACCGTCGAGCTTGCCCGCCGCCACAAAGGCGAGATCCACCGCTGCAGCACCGCCGCGGCGCACGCCGCGGTTGCGGTGGGTGAAGTAGGCGAATTCCGCGTAGTTGTTGTCGAGCCGGGTGTGGCGGTCGTAGGCGAAGCCCGTCACCAGCAGCGACTGGCTCAGGTCGTCGCAGCTGCTCACCTGCAGGGGCGTGTCGTTGCACCAGGCCCCCAGGCCCGGGGCCGCCCAGTAGAGCTGGTCCAAGGCGGGCACAGCCAGGGCCCCCAGCAGGGGTTGCCCCCGCCAGGTGAGGCCGATGGAAGTGCCGAAAAATGGATAGCCGTGGGCGTAGTTCGTGGTGCCATCAAGGGGGTCGACGCACCACTCCAGCCCCGAGCCCTGGCCAGGACGGCGGCCGCTTTCCTCCGCCAGCACCCCCAGCTGCGGTGTGTCCTGCCCCAGCACGGCTAGCACCGCCTGCTCGGCGGCCACATCGGCCTCGGTGACCAGATCACCGGCCCGCCCCTTCTCGCGAATCCGTTCCAACTGGCCAAAGTGATGGCGCAACACCTCAGCCCCAGCTGCGGCCGCCTTGCGGGCCACGGCGGCCAGGGCGGTGAGCGCCTGCTCATCCAGAGCGGCCTCCAGGGCGGCTTGATCGGAGAGGCGGGAGGTGGAGGCGCTGCTCGGGTTCATTCGTCGTCCAGCGGTAGGCCAGCACGCACCTTGCCACGTCCGAAAAATCGGCCGAACTGCAGGTCATACACCTCGTCCTCATCCTGGGTTTCCACCTCCAGGGGGCCCGTGGCCCTGGCCACGCAGAGCAGTCCGTAGCCCTGCCTGCGGATCTCGCGGGACAGGCCGAGGGCTTCGCGTTGATCGATCTCCCCATCGAGAACCCGCACGGCGCAGGCGGTGCAGCAGCCATTGCGGCAGCTGAAGGGCAAGGGTTCACCCTGCTGCTCAAAGCTGCGCAGGATGTACTCGCCCTCTGGCACCTCCAGGCGGATCGTCCGCTGCTCCTGGCGCCAGTGCACCGTGATCGGATGGCTGCGTCTCTGCAGGCTGGGCATGGCAGGAATCCAGAGCAGGAGGGGGTGACTGCTACATTCTCACCGTTGCCCCGCGCAGCCACGTCATCCGTTGATCTCCTCGAGATCTCCATCGGTGGCGTTGCGAAAAGCCCCTCACGGAGAGGTGGCCGAGTGGTCGAAGGCGCAGCACTGGAAATGCTGTATAGGGGCAACTCTATCGAGGGTTCGAATCCCTCCCTCTCCGTTTGAAAAGCCGCCTTTGGGCGGCTTTTTTCATGGCTGCCCGGATTGTTGTACCGACTGGTTGGCCGTCAGCCAAATCGGCCTGACACGTAGTCCTGGGTGGCCTGCTGACTGGGGGAATTGAAGATCTGTTCGGTGTCCGCGAATTCCACCAGACAGCCCACCTTGCGATCGCCCTCTGCGCGGTGGCTCACGTTGAAGAACCCCGTGACATCACTCACCCGCACTGCTTGTTGCATGTTGTGGGTCACGATCACGATGGTGTAACTCTTCTTGAGCTCGTGCATCATCTCCTCAATCTTTAGCGTGGAGATTGGATCGAGGGCTGAGCAGGGTTCATCCATGAGAATCACCTCCGGCTCAATGGCGATGGCCCGGGCAATGCAGAGGCGCTGCTGCTGGCCTCCAGAGAGGGCATAGCCACTCTCGTTGAGCTTGTCCTTGGCTTCATCCCAGAGCGCTGCCTTCCGCAGGGAGCGCTCCACCAACTCGTTCATATCGCCGCGGAAACCATTGATCCGGGCGCCAAAGGCGATGTTTTCGTAGATGGTCTTTGGGAAGGGATTGGGTTTCTGGAACACCATGCCGATACGGCGCCGCACCTCCACGGGATCCACGTTCTTGGCGTAGAGATCGTGGCCGTCGAACAGCACCCGACCCTTGAGGGAGCATCCCTCGATCAGGTCGTTCATGCGGTTTAGAGCCCGCAGCACCGTGCTTTTGCCGCAGCCCGAGGGTCCGATGAAGGCCGTCACCTTGCCGCGGGGAATATCCATGTACACGCCTCGCACCGCCTCCTGGCTGCCGTAGCTGATGCTCACGTTCTGCACGGCAATGCAGGTCTCGGTGGCCATCGTGGAGGGGCTGGAAACGGTCATCGGGCTGAAGGAGGTGATTGGTGCTGCGGTTCAGTCCGGAGACTCAGGTTCTGGAGAGCTTGCCCAGCCAGCGGGCCAGCAGATTGGCGGCAAGGATCATCACCACCAGCACAAAGGATGCCGCCCACGCCAGGGAAATCTGGGCCTCGTAGGGCATGATCGCGAAGTTGTAGATCAGCACCGACATTGAGGCGATCGGGTTGAGCAGCCCATCGGGCCAGAAGGGTGAAAACAGGGCGGTGAAGATCAGGGGCGCCGTTTCGCCGGCCGCCCTGGCAATGGCCAGCACAACCCCGGTAGCGATCGGTGCCAGGGCCGCCGGCAGGGTGATGCGGGTGATCGTCACGAACTTGGAGGCACCCACGCCCAGGGCTCCCCAGCGCAGTTCATTAGCCACCAGCTTCAAGGCCTCATCGGTGGTTTTGATCACCGTGGGCACCATCAGCACCGCCAGGGCGATGCCGCCGGCCAAGGCGCTGTAGCTCTGGCCCGCAAAGGCCCGCGTGGCCACGATCAGGCCATAAACGAACACGCCGCAGATGATCGAGGGCACGCCGGCCAGCACATTGGTGCCGAAGCGCACGAAGCGCGCAAAGGGGCCACCCCGGGAGTACTCCGCCAGATACACGCCCGATCCCACCCCCACCGGGATGGCGATCAGGGAGGCGATCAGGGTCACGATCAGGGTGCCCACCAAGGCATTGCCGATACCACCGCCCTCCAGACCCGGTGCTGGGGGCAGTTCGCTCAGCAGCCGCCAGCTGATGAGAGAGCCGCCCTTGATGAGCACGTACACGAGCACGAGCACCAGGGGCAGCACCGCCAGGGCCGTGAACACGGCGGCCAGGCCGGTAAACAGCTGGTTGAAGCGGTTGCGGGCCAGACCAGGCCGGTAGGTGAGAGCTCCTCGGGGAAAGGACGTCATGGCGCTCAGTTGTATTTGAGGCTCAGGCGCCGCACGATCTGCTGGGCCAGCACGTTCACCACCAGGGTGAGCAGCATGAGTACAAGGGCCGCATACATCAGCGCCGACACCTGCACCCCATCGGCTTCACCGAATTGGTTGGCCAGCATCGACGAGATCGTGTTGCCCGGGGCCAGCAGGCTCAGGGAGAAGTTGTTGGAATTGCCGATGATCATGGTGACGGCCATGGTTTCACCCATGGCGCGGCCCAGGGCCAGCATCACGCCGCCGGTGATGCCCGAGATGGCAGCCGGAAGAATCACGTGCAGGATCGCGCCCCAGCGGGTGGCACCGATGCCGTAGGCAGCCTGGCGCAGGCTTGGCGGCACCTGGTTGAGCGAATCGCGTGAAATTGCTGTGATGATCGGCAAAATCATCACCACCAGGATCAGCACTGCCGGCGCAATCCCCGGGCCCTGCGGTTCGGTGGAAAAGAACGGCAGCCACCCCAGCAGGCTGTGGAGCCCGGTGAGGCCTGGCCTCAGAAACGGTTCCATCACAAAAATCGCCCACAGGCCGAGCACCACCGAGGGGATGGCCGCCAGCAGCTCCACCATCACGCCCAACACCTGGCGGATCTGGAGCGGAATGATGTTTTCGGTGATGAACACGGCTGTTCCCACCCCCAGGGGGACGGCGATCAACAGCGCCAGCAAGGAGGTGATCAGGGTGCCGTAGATGGCCGTGAAGGCGCCGTAGTGGCCGCCCACTGGATCCCAGTCGGAGGTGGTGAGAAAGCCCAGGCCGAACTGGCCCATGGCCTCGCGGGAGCCGCCCAGCACGGTGATCAGGATGCCGAGCAGCACAAGGCCCACCAGCGAGGCCAGGACCACGGTGAGCCTTTGGAAACTGAGATCGAGAAGTTTTTCCCCAGGTGGTCGTCGCCGCTGAGCGAAGAGATCGGGGCGCTGACCCGTAGCCATGGGGTTTCTGGTTCGTCCGAAATCTAGGGGCCGGACCCCACCGCAAGACTAAGGAACGGTTAAAGCAGCGGATCCCCTCCCCCCTTGCCCCGATGGACGCCAGCCCTGGTGCCGTTAGCTTGGGGCTTCCATGTTGTGGACTCCTCAGGCGGCGGCGGGCATGGGTCGAATAGTTGGGATCGACCTGGGCACCACCAATTCCGTGGTGGCAGTACTCGAGGGCGGTCGTCCCCAGGTGATTGCCAGTGCTGAAGGGGGACGCACCACCCCCTCCGTGGTGGGCTTCACCAAGGATCAGGAGTTGCTGGTGGGGCAACTGGGCCGGCGCCAGCTGGTGCTCAACCCCCGCAACACCTTCGCCAACCTCAAGCGCTTTGTGGGGCGCCAGTGGGACGAACTGGAGGAGGGCAGCCTCTCGGTGCCTTACACCGTGCGCGCCAACGACCAGGGCAATGTGCGGGTGGTGTGCCCTGCCACCGAGCGCGAATACGCGCCGGAAGAACTGGTGGCGAGCATCCTGCGCAAGCTGGTGGACGACGCCTCCACTTACCTCGGTGAGGCTGTGGAAGCGGCGGTGATCACCGTTCCTGCCTACTTCAACGACGCCCAGCGTCAGGCCACCCGCGATGCCGGCCGGCTGGCGGGCATCAGCGTGGAGCGCATCCTCAACGAGCCCACCGCGGCGGCCCTCGCCTACGGCTTTGATCGCAGCACCGTGAAGCGGGTGCTGGTGTTCGACCTGGGCGGCGGCACCTTTGACGTGTCCGTGCTGCGCATCGCCCAAGGGGTGTTCGATGTGAAGGCCACCAGCGGCGACACCCAGCTGGGTGGCAACGACTGGGATCGCCGCATCGTGGATTGGCTCGCCGATGCCTTTCAGCAGGAGCATGGCCTCGACCTGCGCCGCGATCGCCAGGCTCTCCAGCGACTCACGGAGGCGGCAGAGAAAGCCAAGATCGAACTGAGCGGCGTGCAGAGCACCCCAATCTCCCTGCCCTTCATCGCCACCGGCGGAGAGGGTCCACTTCACATCGAAACCACCCTGGAGCGGGCCACCTTTGAGAGCCTCTGCCCTGACCTGCTCGATCGCCTGCTCCGGCCTGTGCAGCGGGCCCTGCGGGATTCCGGCCTAGCGGCCGAGGACATCGACGATGTGGTGCTGGTGGGTGGCTCCACGCGCATGCCGATGGTGCAACAGATGGTGCGCACCCTGGTGCCATTGGAGCCCTGCCAATCGGTGAATCCCGATGAGGTGGTGGCCATCGGCGCGGCCGTGCAGGCGGGCATCCTTACCGGCGAGCTGCGGGACTTGATGCTCAACGACGTCACCCCCCTGTCGCTGGGGTTAGAGACGATCGGCGGCGTGATGAAGGTGCTGATCCCGCGCAACACCCCCATCCCGGTGCGCAAGAGCGATTTGTTCAGCACTTCGGAGGCGAATCAGAGCTCGGTGGAGATCCACGTGCTCCAGGGCGAACGCCAGATGGCGGAGGGCAACAAGAGCCTGGGCCGCTTCCGGCTCTCCGGTATTCCCCCTGCCCCTCGCGGGGTGCCCCAGGTGCAGGTGTCCTTCGATATCGATGCCAACGGGCTGCTGCAGGTGTCCGCCACCGACCGCACCACCGGTCGCCAGCAGAGCGTGAGCATCCAGGGCGGTTCCAACCTCGGCGAAGAGGAGATTGCCAAGCTGATTGAGGAGGCCGAGCAGAAGGCCAGCGAGGATCGCCGCAAGCGGGCGGAGATCGACCGTCGCAACCGAGCTCAGACCCTGGTGGCTCAGGCGGAACGGCGCCTGCGCGATGCCGCCCTGGAGCTGGGCCCCTACGGTGCTGAACGCCAGCAACGTGCCGTGGAGATCGGCATGCGCGAGGTGCAGGATCTGCTCGCCGCCAACGACCTCGGCGAACTCGAGCTGGGCGTGAGCCAGCTGCAGGAGGCGCTCTATGGCCTCAATCGCCGCCTGGCCAGCGAGCGCAAGGTTGAGAGCAACCCGTTGCAGGGTCTCAAAAACACACTCGGTTCCCTCAAGGACGAGCTGTTTTCCGACGACGACTGGGATGACTGGGATCGGGGCGGCCGTTCCCGCGACCCCTGGGCTGAGCCCGCCTGGTCGGCGGCCCGTAGCGAGCGCCAGGCCGGCGCCGGCGGTGGCGGTTGGGACCGGTCCAGCTGGGATCAGAGCAGCTGGGATCAGCCCCCCATGGAGCAGAACCGCTGGGAATCGCCAGCCCGCTGGGAGCGGGAGCCCGAACCTGAGCCCAGGCCCAGTCGCTATGCGTCCCCTGCGCGTGGCCAGTCGGCGGAGTGGGACGACCCCGCTCCCCGCTACGACGATCGCTATGGCGAGTCCGCTCGTGCCCCGCGGCCGAGTCGGCCCAGCCGGCCCAACGACGATCCCTGGGCTGAGGACTGACCCTGGTGAGCCCTGTTGCCCCAGCGTCCCAGGTGATCAATCACTGGGCCATTCTCGGCCTTGAGCCTGGTGCCGATGCCACGAGCCTGAAACGGGCCTTCCGCCAGCAGGCACGCCGCTGGCATCCCGACCTCAACGGCAACGATCCCCACGCTGAGGAGCAATTCAAGGCGGTCAATGAGGCCTACGCCGTCCTCAGTGATCCTCTGCGCCGCCAGCAGTGGGAAACGGGCCTGGATGGACGGGATGCGGCAGCAGCAGGCCTGGATCCCTTCGCCACTGGTTTTCCCGAGTTCGACGACTACCTCGACGTGCTCTTCGGCGGACGGCGTCGCCGTGGGCCCCTTGAGGACGAGGGCTCACCAGACAATCGGCGTGGGCGGGAGGCTGCCGATCGCGCGGACCCTGAACCCGATAGCTACCGCGGCGGTGGCGTAACGGCATCCCCGCCACCGCCACCCCCGGTCACGGCCAGCTCAGACAGCGAGACCCTTGTGGCGTTGACCCCCGAGCAGGCCCTGGTGGGCGAGCGGGTGGAACTCGACCTGGCCGATGGCACCAGCGTGGAGGTGTGGACGCCGCCCCTCGCCGGTGATGGCTGGCGTCTGCGGCTGGCAGGTGTGGCCCCAGGCGGCGGGGATCACTTTCTGCAACTACGGGTTCGAACTGAGGAGGGCCTGCGGATCGATGGCCTGCGGGTGTTGTATCAACTGGAGCTCTCGCCAGCCGATGGAGCCCTGGGCTGCGCGGTGGTGGTGCCCACCCTCGATGGGCCCGTGCAATTGCGGGTGCCGGCGGGATCCTCCAGTGGGCGCCTGTTACGGCTGCGCGGGCGGGGTCTCCAGCGGGGCAGCGAACGCGGGGACCAGCTGGTGGAGATTCGCCTTGTGGTGCCCCAGGCCCTCACCGAGGCCGAGGAGGCTCTCTATGGACGCTTGCAGCAGCTGGCTGCGGAGTTCGGTGATCAGTGAGACACTGACCTCCTCTGACGCGTTCGGCCATGGCGGTGCACGTGCTTCTCTTCGATGCGGGAAGCGAGAACGAGGGAATTCATTCCCTTGAACTCAACGGCACCACCGTGGTGCTGCTGTTTGAGGAACGGGACGACGCCGAGCGCTATGCCGGCCTGCTTGAGGCCCAGGACTTTCCCCTGCCGACGGTGGAGGCCCTTGATCGCGTCGAGATGGAGGAGTTCTGCAGCAGCGCTGGCTACGAGGCCCGCTTCGTGCCCGCCGGCTTTCTGCCCCAATCCCCGGAGGAGCGGCTGCTGATTGCTCCCCCGGAAAAAAACATGGATGTCTCCACCTGGCGCGAGCAGGACCAGCCCGAGCCCACTGCTGTTGCCGAGGAGCCGATCAGCAGTGGCAATTCTGAGCTCGAGGCCTTCCGCCGCCGGCTCGAGGGCTTGCTGTGATCGAGCCAGTGCACGGCAGCCGCGGCCACCTGCTCACCGAGCAGGCCAACCCCCTCAGTACCCATCTCGATCAGCTGCCCACCCCTGAGCTGGTGCAGGTGTTCTGTGAGGAAGACCGACGCCCCCAGGAGGCGGTGGCCGCCGCTGCCCCTGAGCTCTCCGCCGCCATCGACGCCATCGCAGATCGGTTGCGCCAGGGCGGCCGACTCTTCTATCTGGGGGCAGGCACCTCGGGCCGGCTGGGTGTGCTCGATGCCGCCGAGTGCCCCCCCACGTTTTGCAGTGCGCCTGAGTTGGTGCAGGGGGTTCTGGCCGGAGGGGCCGCCGCCCTGTTGCGCAGCTCTGAGGGCCTGGAAGATCTGTTCGATGCCGGACGGAACGACCTGATGGAACGGGGTTTTGGACCAGCCGATTGCCTGGTGGGGATTGCCGCTGGCGGCACCACCCCCTACGTGCATGGTGGCCTCAGCCATGCCCGCAGCATCGGCGCCCTGGCCATTGCCATGGCCTGCGTTCCTGCGGACCAGGTGCCCATGCCCTGCGACATCGACATCCGCTTGCTCACAGGGCCTGAGTTGCTCACCGGCTCCACGCGCCTCAAGGCCGGCACCGCCACCAAGATGGCCCTCAACATTCTCAGCACCGGCGTGATGGTGCGCCTAGGCAAGGTGTACGCCAACCGCATGGTCGACGTGGCGGTGACCAACAGCAAACTCGAGGACAGGGCCCTGCGCATCCTCCAGGACCTCGGCGGCATTGCCCGGGACCAGGGCCGCGAGCTGCTGGTCCAGAGCGGGGGTTCCGTCAAGCTGGCCCTGCTGATGGCCCAGCGCGGTTGCGATGCCGATCAGGCCAAGCTGCTCGTCCACTTGCACGGCGGGCAGCTGCGCCAGGCCCTGGAGGCCTAAACGGGCCTCAGCCCTCGGCGGGGCCCCAGTAGGGGCTGGTGAACAGATCCAGCTTCCGACGCGTCGCGGCCGGGACCTGGTCCTTGGGTGTCATCAGGCCATCACGCAGGGCCTGGTGGGCGATGCTGGCGGGCCGCAGGGCCGCGATGCGCTCCGCCGTCGTGCGCACGATTCGAGTGGCCAGTTCGGCGTTGGCCCGCAGGTTGCCGATCACCATCTCCACCGTCACGCTGTCGTGATCTGCATACCAGCAGTCGTAGTCGGTGGCCATGGCCAAGGTGGCGTAGGCGATCTCCGCTTCGCGGGCCAAGCGAGCCTCCGTGTGGTTCGTCATGCCGATCACGCTGCACCCCCAGCTGCGGTAGAGGTTCGATTCCGCCCGGGTGGAAAAGGCTGGACCCTCCATGCAGAGGTAGGTGCCGCCTCTGTGGAGCTGGCGCCCCTCGGGCATCAGGCTGTCGGCCACGTCGCCCAGCAGCCGCGACAGGCTGGGGCAGAAGGGATCCGCCAGGGCCACATGGGCCACGGCCCCCTCACCGAAAAAGCTCAGGGGACGCTGATGGGTGCGATCGATGAATTGATCGGGCACCAGCATGTCCAGGGGTCGCACGCTTTCCTGCAGGGATCCCACCGCGGAGGGCGAGAGGATCCAGCGCACCCCCAGGGAGCGCATGGCCCAGATGTTGGCCCGATAGGGCACCTCGGTCGGTGTGAAGGTGTGGTGGCGGCCGTGGCGGGCCAGGAACACCACCTCCATGCCGCCAAGGGTTCCCAGGCGCAGGCTGTCGGAGGGCTGGCCGAAGGGGGTTTCGATCACCAGTTCCTGCACATCCTCCAGACCCTCCATGGCGTAGAGGCCGCTGCCCCCCAGCACCCCCAGCCGCGCCTGGGATAGATCAAGGGAACCGGTTGCCACCATGGCCTGCAGTCAGGGTCCACTGTTTTACCGGAGCGGTGGATGCCCCTCGCCGGTTATCCGGGCTTCAGCAAACCCGGAGGGATGCCCATACTGAACAGGTTTGCGTGAGACGCCGTGACCAAAGCCGTGATGGACACCGACGCCGGCACGATTGAGCTGGAGCTGTTCGAAACCGACGCTCCCAATACCGTGGCCAACTTCGTGAAGCTTGCCAAGGACGGCTTCTATGACGGGCTGGCCTTCCACCGCGTGATCCCCGGCTTCATGGCCCAGGGTGGCTGCCCCAACAGCCGCGAAGGCGCCCGCGGCATGGCCGGTACCGGTGGCCCCGGCTATCAGATCGACTGCGAGATCAACCCCCAGAAGCACCAGGCCGGCACCCTTGCCATGGCCCACGCCGGTAAGAACACCGGTGGATCGCAGTTTTACATCTGCCACGAGGCTCAGCCCCATCTCGATGGCGTGCACACCGTGTTCGGCCACACCGGCAACATGGATGTGGTTCAGGCCCTCAAGAACGGCAGCCGTATCAACAAGGTGACTATTCAGGACTGAGGCTGATCTGTTCACGACAAAGGCTGGCTTTCGGGCCAGCTTTTTTGTGCCTGCTCTTCTGTTCTTCTCCTCTTCTGCCCTGCTGGTTCAGCACCAGCGCATCAAGGTGCCGGGGCTGAGTCGCAGCAGGGGCTCATCGGTCGCGAGTTCCACCAGGGGGCGCCGCTGGGCTTCCAGGGTGTTGCTGGGATGGGTGCTGCGCTGGGCATCAGGGGCCAGCAGCAGGCTCACGCTGGCGGTGGCGGGCCAGCGGGCCATGCGGTGCAGGGCCTCCGCCAGGTGCTGGTTGTCGCTGCCGGGAAGCAACACGGCGAGCTCGGGCTGATCCAGCAGGGCCAGTACCCGGGGATGCTCCTCGCGTTCCAGCTCCAGGGTTAGCTCCGCCGCCCACTGCTGCAGTTCCTGCAGGTGGGCCGCCAGCTCGCCCGTTTCTGGCTCTCCCGCTCCGCTCCACCGCCAGGCCAGCACCGCAGCGGGACCCTGGCTCACGCTGGCCTGGCCCATCATGTGGCCGAGCTTGTCCTGCTTGGTTTGCAGGTAGCCGGCGTTGTGCTGGCCGGCATCCATCACCAGGGGCACCCGATCCACCACCTGCAGGCCATAGCCACCGAGGCCGGCGATCTTGCGGGGGTTGTTGGTGATCAGGCGCAGGCGATGCACCCCCAGCTCGCTGAGGATCTGGGCCCCCACGCCGTAGTTGCGCAGATCGGCCGCGAAGCCGAGGCGCTCGTTGGCTTCCACCGTGTCAAGGCCGCCATCCTGCAGGGAATAGGCCTTGAGCTTGTTGATCAGGCCAATGCCGCGTCCCTCCTGGCGGAGATACACCACCACGCCCTCACCGGCGGCCTCGATCATCTTGAGGGCGGCCTCCAGCTGCGGGCGGCAATCACAGCGCAGGGAGCCGAAGGCATCGCCCGTGAGGCATTCGCTGTGCACCCGCACCAGCACCGGGGCTTCGGCCTGCTCTGGGTGCCCCTTCACGATGGCCACGTGCTCGCTGCCATCCAGCTCGTTGCGGTAGCCAATGGCGCGGAAGTCGCCGAAGGCGCTCGGCAGGGTGGCCACGGCCTGGCGGCGCACGAAACGCTCGGTATCGAGCCTGTAGCGGATCAGATCGGCGATATTGATCAGCCGCAGGCCATGGCGCCGGGCGTACTCCACCAGCTGGGGGAGCCGCGCCATGGAGCCATCCACGTTCTGGATCTCACAGATCACGCCGGCGGGGTAGAGCCCCGCCAGGCGTGAGAGATCCACCGCCGCCTCGGTGTGGCCGGCCCGTTTGAGCACCCCGCCCTGCTTAGCCCGCAAAGGAAAGATGTGCCCCGGTCGCCGCAGGTCCGAGGGACGGGTGGCGGGATGGATGGCCACCTGAATGGTGCGGGCACGGTCTTCGGCGGAGATGCCGGTGCTCACGCCCTTCTCGGGGCCCGCGTCCACGCTCACGGTGAAGGCGGTCTGGTTGCTGTCGGTGTTGCGATCCACCATCAGCGGCAGATCCAGCTCATCGAGCCGCTCTCCCTCCATGGCGAGGCAGATCAGCCCCCGGGCCTCCGTGGCCATGAAGTTGATCTGCTCCGGGGTGGCGAACTGGGCCGCACAGATCAGATCCCCCTCGTTTTCGCGGTTTTCGTCGTCCACCACAACGATGGATTCACCGTTCCGGATCGCGGCGAGGGCATCCACGATCGAGTCGAAACGCAAGTCGGTGCTGAGCTCTGCGGTGTTCAAGTCGTCGGGGCTCACGGGGACAGCGAGGGGCGGGCGGCGGTGCGGCCGGCGCCCAGGGCTGGCACTTTTATAAAGCCCGGTACGATCTGGCGTTCCCGACACTCCGGCATGGCCAGTAAGCGCGTTGCGGTGATTGGCGCCACCGGGTACGGCGGCCTCCAGACCCTTCGCCTGCTGCAGGGTCACCCGCACCTGACGGTGACCTACCTGGGAGGAGAACGCAGCTCCGGCAAGCGCTGGAGTGAGCTGGTGCCGTTCCTGCCCCTGCCGGGTGATCCGGTGGTGCAGAGCCCGGAGGTGGATGCCATCGCCAGCGCTGCCGACATGGCGGTTCTCAGCTTGCCCAACGGCCTGGCCTCAGGCCTGGTGCCGGGCCTGCTGGAGCGCGGTGTGAAGGTGGTGGATCTCTCCGCCGACTACCGCTACAGCGCGCTGGAGCAGTGGAAGGAGGTGTACGCCACCGAGGCGCGTCAGTTTCCCCGCAGCGATGCCGAGCTCTGCAAGGAGGCGGTGTATGGCCTGGTGGAGTGGGAGCAGGAGCGGATCCGCGAGGCGCGCCTGGTGGCGGCCCCGGGTTGTTTCCCCACCGCCAGCCTGCTGGCCCTCACCCCTTTCCTCAAGCAGGGACTCATCGAGACCAGCGGCATCGTGGTGGATGCCAAGACCGGCACCAGTGGTGGCGGCCGGGCCGCCAAGGAACACCTGCTGTTGGCCGAGGCCTCCGAGGGCGTGGCCCCCTATGGGGTGGTGGGCCATCGCCACACCAGCGAGATCGAGCAGCTCTGCGGCCGCGCCGCCGGCCAGGCCGTGCAGCTGCAGTTCACCCCCCACCTGATCCCGATGGTGCGGGGTCTGCTGGCCACGGTCTACGGACGGCTGCGGGATCCCGGGCTCACCGCGGAGGATTGCACCACCCTGCTGCAAGCGGCCTACCGCCATGCCCCCTGTGTGGATGTGCTGCCCGTGGGCACCTACCCCTCCACCAAGTGGGTGCGGCAGACCAATCGCGCCCTGCTCTCGGTGCAGGTGGATCAACGCACCGGCCAGCTGATCGTGATGAGTGCCATCGACAACATGATCAAAGGCCAGGCCGGCCAGGGGGTGCAATGCCTCAACCTGATGGCGGGCATACCGGCAGAAACCGGTCTGCCGCTGCTGCCTTTCTACCCCTAGTCAGTCCAGCGCCGCGGCGGGATACAACCCCAGCCGCTCCGCCGCCAGCTGCACCGCCAGGGGCAGGATCTGATGTTCCTGCGCATGGATCCTGGCGGCCAGACTCTCGTGGCTGTCCGTGACATCCACCGGCACCGCCGCTTGCACCAGGATCGGCCCACCATCCACCTCCAGGCTCACCAGGTGGGCTGTGCACCCGCTCAGCCGCACACCTGCCCGCAGGGCCTGGCCGACCCCATCGACGCCGGGAAAGCTCGGCAACAGCGAGGGATGGATATTCACAAGCCGCTGCGGGAAGGCATCGATCAGCCGCTGGGTCACGATCCGCATCCACCCCGCCATCACCACCACATCCACCTGTTCGGCGCTGAAGGCTCCCACTAGGGCGTCATCCAGCTGCTCTCGACTGGCAAACTCGCGGTGATCGAGGCTGGAGACCGGAATGCCCAGCCGCTGGGCCCGTTGGGTGGCTCCGCAGCCGGGGTTGTTCACCACCAGCAGGGCGATCTCGGCCGCCAGCGTGCCGTTGAGGCAGGCCAGGGCCAGGGCTTCGAAATTGCTGCCGTTGCCCGAGGCCATCACCCCGATCCGCAGGCGGCGGGGCCCTGCGGCAGCTCTGAGCGGTGTCTGTGGCCACTGGACGGCCCGCTGGAGATCGCTAGGGTCTGGAAAAGCGGGCATCGGGCCATGTCCCATCTCTCCATCCTGCCAACCGTGCTGCGGGACGAAACCGTTCTCATCCGCGCTTTGCAGGACCTGGGACTCACCGTTCAGCAAGGGGGCACCTTGAAGGGGTTTGCCCAGGACCATGAGCCGGTGACGTTGCAGGTGAATGTGGCTGAAGGGGCGCCCCTGGGGTGGGCTCGCCAACCCGATGGCACCCTGGCGCTGGTGGGCGATCTCCAGCGCCTGGGCCGCTCCCGTTCCCTGCAACACCTGCTCGGGTGCATCACCCGCCGCTACGCCGCAAGACTGGCGTTGCAACAGGCTGCGGAGCAGCTGCCTGGCGCCACGATCGAGCTGGTGAGTTGAACCAGCGGCGTGGTTGATCTGCATCTCGATGTCTCGGCGCCACACCAGCACCAGGTGGCGGTCAGCCTGAGGGTTCAGCCCAACCAACGGGTGATGCGCTTGCGGCTCCCGGGCTGGACGCCAGGGTCCTATCTGATGCGCGATTACGTGCGTCACCTCGAGGGGCTCACGGTGGAACAGCAGGGGCGCTTCCTCCCCTGCCGGCGCCTTGAGCCTGCCTGCTGGCTGGTGGAGCCCGACCCCCAGGCCGGAGAGCTGTTGATCCGTTACCGGGTCATGGCCACCGAGCTGTCGGTGCGCACCTGTCATCTCGATGGTGATCACGGCTTTCTGGCCTTGGCCGCCGTGGTGTTGGAGGTGGAAGGCGAGCGCTGGGCAGAGCATCGCTTCTCTTGCTCCCTGCCGCCCCGCTGGCAGGCCTTTGTGCCCTTGCCACAGCAGAGCGATGGCAGGTGGGTCGCCGCGAATTTTGATCAGTTGGTGGACAGCCCCGTGGAGCTGGGTCCCCACCGCGAACATCGCTTTGCCGTGGGCGGTGTTGTGCATCGCTGGGTCACCTGGGGTGGAGCTCCCGGCACCGGTGACTGGCTGTTGCAGCAATTCCCCAGCCTTCTGGACGATGTGGCCCAGGTGTGTAACGCCTGCTGCCGCCTGATGGCCGTGCAGGCTCCGCCCTGCAATGGCTATCTGTTTGTGCTCCACCTCGTGGATGAGGGCTATGGCGGCCTGGAGCACGACCACAGCACGGTTCTGGTGTTTGGCCGGCGTGCCCTGGAGAAGCCCAATGGCTATCGCAAGTTCCTGCAGCTGGTGGCGCACGAATACCTGCACCAGTGGAACGTGCGTCGGCTCAGGCCTGCGGAGCTGTGCCCGATTAACTACCACCAGCCCCCTGTGGTTCCCAGCCTCTGGTTTGCCGAGGGCATCACCAGCTACGTGGATCAGCTGCTTCCCCTGAGCGCAGGCCTGTCCACGCCCGATCAGCTTCTGGAGGATCTCGGGGAGGATCTGAGCCGCTTCCTGCTCACCCCTGGCCGGAGTGTCCAGAGCCTCACCACCAGCAGTGAGGAGGCCTGGGTGAAGCTCTACCGCGCCGATGCCTATGCGGCTGATAGCCAGGTGAGTTATTACCTCAAGGGGGCGGTGGTGGCCCTCTGCCTCGATTTGCATCTATGTCGCCACGGCAGTGCCCTGGCCCCGGTGCTGCAGCAGCTGTGGCTGGCGCTGGGCCAATGGCGCCGGGGTTACACCGAACAGGATCTCATCGCCGCCTTTGCGGCGGCTGCCCCCGATCTCGAGGGTCTGTTGCCGCAATGGCTCCATCAACTCGACGATCCGGATCTGCATGGCTACCTCCAGGAGGTGGGCCTGGAGCTTCAGCCGATCCTGGCCACTACTCCCTGGGCAGGCTTCACCTGCCGCAGTGAGCCCTCCGGCTTGACCGCCCAGAGGGTGTGGCGGGGCGGTCCTGGCGAGATGGCTGGCCTGATGGTGGGCGATGAGGTGCTGGCCATTGACGGCCAACGGGTGAGGCAGAACGATCAGATCGGGCCCCTGCTACGCACGGATGTCGGCCAGGAGCTCTTGATCTGTCGCCGTTCGGAGCTGCGCAGCCTGCCCCTGCGGTGCGCTCCCCCGCGGGTGGAGCGCTACCAGTTGAGCCGGGATCCCCAGGCCAGCAGCGAGGCGCTCGAACGGCAGCAGCGTTGGCTGAGGTTGTGGGAGGCCCCCTGGTGAGAGAGCCCTTCGGCCTCCCTGCTTGGCAGCACCGCTGGCGGGTGCGCCATGGTTGGCTGTTCTTGGCGGGCGTTCTCGCAGGCTCAACCCTGCTGATTTTCTGCGGCGTCGCCCTTCAACGGCAGTTGCGCCCTCCCGCGGCCCTCCTACCAGGATCCCGGCAACTCCCGGCGCCTCCGGCCCAGGCAGCCTGGATCAGTCCGCTCCGTGCCCAGTGCTCCGTGAACGACCGGGCTCTCGTGCTGCGCCTCAACCGCCTTCGCCAGGGCTTGCCGCAGAGGCTGCAGCGCATTCGCATCGATCCCAGCAACTTCGGCGACCGCTTCCGTGAGGACGCCTTCGGCAATCGTCTTGATGTGATTCCCTCGATGGTGGTCCTTCACGAGACGGTGTATGGCCTGAACTCCGCCATCAACACCTTCATCACCCACCACCCCAATGACGATGACCAGGTCAGCTATCACGTGCTGATCGGCGAGAAGGGGCAGATCGTGCAGGCGGTGGATCCCAGCAAGCGGGCCTTTGGTGCGGGGAATTCCGCCTTCAACGGTCGCTGGGTGGTCACCAACGCCAAGCTCTCGGGCTCAGTGAACAACTTCGCCCTGCATCTCAGTCTGGAAACCCCTCTTGATGGCGAGGACAATGGACCTGCCCACAGCGGTTACACCGCAGCCCAGTACGACGCTCTGGCCGTGGTGTTGGCTGACTGGATGGATCGTTTCGATATCCCGGCCAAGCACATCACCACCCATCGCCATGTAGATCTGGGGCTGGAGCGGGCGGATCCTCGCAGTTTTGATTGGCAGCAACTGCAGATTCGCCTGGCGGCGCTGGGCTTCCTCTGCTGATCCCTGCCGACCCAGCAAGTGGGTGTGGCAACTAGATCAGTGGCGACACAGCCTTCTTGCGCTGGCTGTAGATCAGGCCATGTAGTTCAGGATCCTGCATGTAGCGCAAGATTCGCGTGGGGTAATCCAGTTTGCCGTTGTGTAGGTAGGCCAGGGTGGCTACAGTTTTGGCACTGTGAAACTCACCACTCACATTGCTGGTGTGACGTGCCTCAAGCTCTAATAACGCCAGCAGACGGCAAAGTTTCCCCGCCAACAGTGCCACGTTGCGGTCGGGGTTGAGCAACTCACTGCGGGCTGCCTGAATCTCTGATTCAGAGGCCTCTGGCCGTAGCAGCCCCTGTTTCACCATTTCGCTGAGCCCGATCTGGGCGGGTCCGTGGGTGCTGAACAGGCCGGAATGGGCAGCGAGAGGCAAGTCCTCACCGGGCTTGGCGTGCTGCATTTCATCGAACAGGATCGCCGCCAACACCATCGGGTTGAGGCCTGTGCGCCGGCTCTCCCGGAGGATCACGGGCTGCAGTGCCTCCAGGCGATTCACCGTGTGGCTGCGCAGGGGGGTGAGCTGATCCATCCCCTTGGTGAACAGCTGGGCCAGACGCGGTTGTGGGCCGTGCACGCCAAAACGTCGTTGCAGCTCCTTGAGTTCGGCTGAGGTGAAGGACGACGGATTTGGGCCCTGCGGCTCGTTGATGACGCCTGGGGTGTTGCTGTGGCGACGGGAGGCTGAGCCCTGATCAGCGCTGGAAGGGGCCGGCAGTTCAGCACTGGATCCCATGAAGATCGCCGTCGCCAGCAGGCCCGCAGACAGAGCAACCCGACGAATCAGGCCCGGAGTGAACCGACGCGGTAACGATCGGAACTGGCAGGCCAGGGGACATCACGAATGATTTCAGTAGATTTTATGGTGAGAAACCAAAAACGCCGTAGCCGTGTTAGCCGGCTTGTGTGGCGGTCCACACAGTCCCGTTCCGGACCAAGCATTTTTGGCTCCAGCTCCTCGCAAGGGCTATCGCTGCGGGACCTTCGCGAATAGCGTTCACCAGCGCTGCCTCAACGCTGCCTCGGCCATGACCCAGCTTGCGAACCCCACCAGCGTCGGACCCCAGGACCTCTGGCAGCGTTTTTGTGCTCTGCTCTGGCACGACGAGGCGTTGGGCTTCTGGCTGGATGTGAGTCGCATGGGCATCGACACCGCCTTGTTGGAGGAGCTGCGCCCCCGCTTTGCCAAGGCCTTCACCGCCATGGCCGCCCTAGAAGCCGGTGCGATCGCCAATGCGGATGAACAGCGGCAGGTGGGCCACTACTGGCTGCGTACACCTCAGCTCGCCCCTGATCCTGCCGCTGCCGCCCACATCAGTGCCGAAGTGGATCGGATTGAACGGTTCGGCCTCGATGTGCTCAGTGGTGTTGTTGGCCCGGGTGCCGGCAGGGTGTTCACGGATGTGCTGTGGATTGGCATTGGCGGCTCGGGGTTGGGCCCGCTGCTGATGATCCGTGCTCTGCAGGATCCAGGCTCTGGCCTGCCCTTTCACTTTTTCGACAACGTTGATCCCGACGGCATGCGCCGGACCCTGGCCTCCCTGGGCCAGCGGTTGCAGACGACGCTCGTGGTGGCGGTGAGCAAATCCGGTGGGACCCCCGAACCCCATATCGGCATGCTCCAGGCTCGCCGTGCCGTGGAGGCCCACGGCGGCAACTGGATGCAACAAGCCGTGGCCATCACCATGGCGGGCAGCCGCCTCGATCAGGAGGCCGAATCCGGTGATTGGCTCGCCCGTTTCGACATGTTCGATTGGGTGGGCGGACGCACCAGCGTCACCAGTGCCGTGGGCCTACTGCCCGGAGTTCTGATCGGTAGCGATATCCGCGCCTTCCTCGCCGGTGCCGAAGCCATGGATGCCGTGACGCGCCAGCCGGATTTGGAGTGCAACCCCGCTGCTCTGCTGGCGGCTGCCTGGTACGCAGCCGGTGGCGGCAAGGGCCTGCGAGACATGGTGGTGTTGCCCTATCGCGACCGCCTGGAGGTGTTCAGCCGCTACCTCCAGCAGCTGGTCATGGAATCCCTGGGCAAGAAGCTCGACCGTGACGGCCAGGTGGTGCACCAGGGCCTGGCTGTCTATGGCAACAAGGGATCTACCGACCAACACGCCTACGTGCAACAGCTGCGCGATGGGGTCGACAACTTCTTTGTGACCTTTGTGGAGGTGCTGGAGGATCCAGGTGACATTCCGCCGCTGGAGGGGGAAAACCCCGGAGATTTTCTCGATGGCTTCCTACAGGGCACCCGGGCGGCCCTCACCGAGGAGGGGCGGCAGAACCTCAGCATCACCATGCAACGGCTGAATGAACACAGTTTGGGCGCGCTGATCGCCCTGTTTGAACGGGCGGTGGGTCTCTATGGCGAACTGGTGAATGTGAATGCCTACCACCAACCTGGCGTTGAAGCCGGCAAGAAGGCCGCAGCCGCTCTGCTCGATCTGCAGGTGCGCCTGGAGCAGTGCATGGCCGACAAGCGTGAGCACACCCTCGCCGAACTGCAGGAGCAGATGGGGCTCGAATCACCTGATCCCCTCTACTGGATCCTGCGGCACCTCTGTGCCAACCGTCGCCACATTGATGCCCGAGGCGATTGGGGCCGCCCCGACAGTCTGGTGTTTCTGCACGACTGAGCGGCGCAAGGCGCGGATCAGCGGGACGGCAGGCTGGCTGGAACCTGCTGGATGTAGGCGCTCACGGCGATGGGGGTCTTGCGGTTGTAACCCTCTGCCAACCAGAGATCGCCGGCCTGGGTGGGCACGTGAATCTGCCAGTGGTAGAGGCCGCGAAAGGCCTGGGGATCGTCCTTCAGCAGTTGGGCGTAATGCAACACGGCCTTGCCGTAGTGCGCGCTGTTGTTGTAACCCCATAGCCCCTTGCGGATGTCCCGGAGCCCACCGCGCCGCACGAGATAACGCGCGGCAGCCTGAATCGCATCATGGGGATCGCGGATGCTGCCGCTGCCGATGCCCGACTCAGCCCAGGTGGAGGGAAGGAACTGCATGGGGCCCTGGGCATTGGCTACCGACAGGCCATCAATCCGCCCCATGCCCGTTTCCACAAGGTTCACGGCAGCCAGCACCTGCCAGTCAATCCCCGTGGCCGCAGCAGCCTTGCGGTAGTGGCTCAACAGACGCTCGGCGGGTTCAGGCGGAATGATCCGCCAGGCCGGTAGCCGGGAGGCCTTGGGGCCACGGTGCATGGCTAGAAATTCACGGCGCGCGGCCAGGTGGTGGTCGAACACCTGATGCCAACGGGCTGGCAAGGCCCGGCGCACCTCTGCGCTCAGCCTGGGCTGATGGCTGAGCTGCCGGTAGATCACCTGCTGCTGATGGGCCAGCTGGGGTAGGTCTGTCTCCGGGGTCGCCGGATTGCGGATGGCAGGCTCCAGCCAGGCCAGGCGCTCGGCAATGGCACGGTTGCCACTGGGAACCTGCGGATAGGGATGCCCTGGGCCGGCCCTTCCAGCCCTATTCGAGGGCATGGTAAGCACTCCTCTCTGGGCCGCTGGGGAGGTGGGCTGGCCCAGGCAGCCACTGGTGCTGAACAGAGCCGCTGTGGCCGAAACACCCAGCAGCACCACCCTTAAAGGACGCATCGCCAGGCAACGCAACACCGACATCACGGCGACTCCCAGGAGGTCAGGGCACCAGGTTCACCAGCTTGCCCGGCACCACGATCACGCGGCTCGGGGCTTTGCCCTCGAGCCACTTGGCGGCGATCTCACTGGTCAATGCAAGCTGTTCGAGCGTGGCCTTATCGGCGTCAGCCGGCACGTTCAGGCTTCCCCGCACCTTGCCTTTGACCTGAATCACCAGTTCCACGGTGTCGCGCACCAGCGCCGAGGCATCCACGCGCGGCCAGGCCTGGCAATGGACGCTGCTGCTGGCCAGTGGATCCTGATCCATGCGCCCCGCAAGCTTCAGCCACAGGTCCTCCGCCAGATGGGGGGCGAACGGGGCCAGCAGGATCACCAGGGTGCGCAGCGCTTCACAGGCGAATGGCGAGCCGCTGCCCTCCAGGTGGGAGGCCATGGCATTGCTCAGCTTCATGAGCTCCGACACGGCGGTGTTGAACTGGTAGTCGCCATCCAGGTCGGCGCTGATTTCCTTGGTGGCGGTGTGAACGGCCCGGCGCAATGCCTGTTCATCGCCATTCAGACCACCCTTGGATGCCGCCAAGGCCAGGGCTTCCTTCACCGCGTCTTCACCACCGCCACCGTCGGCCAGGCTCAGCCCGCGCTCGCAGGCTCCGTCCACCAGGCGCCAGAGGCGTTGCAGGAAGCGGAACTGTCCCTCCACATCGGCGTCATCCCACTCGAGGTCCTTCTCAGGGGGGGCCTTGAACAGGATGAACATGCGGGCCGTGTCGGCGCCGTACTTGTCGATCACCACAGCGGGATCGACGCCGTTGTACTTCGACTTCGACATCTTCTCGTAGAACGTCTCCAGGGGATCCCGCGTTGCCGGGTCGCGGGGATCGCTGGGGTCAGCCACATCCGCCGGGGCGATGTACTTACCTGTGTGTGGGTTCTTGTAGGTGATGCCCTGCACCATGCCCTGGGTGAGCAGGCGCTGGAACGGCTCATCGAAGCCCAGCAGGCCCCGATCCCGAAGCACTTTGGTGAAGAAGCGGGAATAGAGCAGGTGCAGGATGGCGTGCTCGATGCCACCCACGTACTGATCGACCGGCAACCAGGAATCCACCGCCGCGCGGTTGAAGGGCAGGCCTGTGTTGTGGGAATCGCTGTAGCGCAGGAAGTACCAGCTGGAGCACATGAAGGTATCCATCGTGTCGGTCTCGCGCCGCGCGGGGCTGCCGCAGCAGGGGCACGCCACCTGCCACCAGCTCTCCAGCTGGGCCAGGGGGGAACCTCCCTTCCCGGAAAAGGCCACATCTCGCGGCAGTTCCACCGGCAGCTGCTCGGCTGGCACCGGCACCACGCCGCAGCTGTCGCAGTGGATCACCGGGATCGGGCAGCCCCAGTAGCGCTGGCGCGAGATCAGCCAGTCACGCAGGCGGAACTGCACCTTCCCCCGGCCCCAGCCCTCCGCTTCCGCCGCGGCGGCGATGGCGGTTTTGGCCTCCACGCTGGGGAGGCCATCGAAACGGCCGGAGTGAATCAGCACGCCGGCCTCGGTCCAGGCGCCGCCCTCGTAGGCGTGCTCATCGCTGCCTTCGGGGATGATCACTTGGCGCACCGGCAGTTCGTACTGGCGGGCGAACACGAAATCGCGCTGGTCGTGGGCGGGCACGCCCATCACGGCACCGGTGCCGTACTCGGCCAGCACGTAGTCGGCAATCCAGAGTGGAATCAGTTCGCCGTTGGCGGGGTTGCGCACCCGGGCGCCGATGACAACGCCCCGCTTGGGCTTGTCGTCCGCCGTACGTTCCTGCTCGCTCTGGCGGCTCACCAGATCACAGAAGGCCTCCACGGCAATGGCTTGCTCTGCGGTGGTGAGTGCGGCCACCAGTGGATGCTCGGGCGCCAGCACCACGTAGCTGGCACCAAAGATCGTGTCGGGCCGGGTGGTGAACACCGTGATGGACTCAGCGGTGTCGTGGCCATCGGCATCGACCACCGGGAAGGTGAGTTCCGCGCCGGTGCTGCGGCCGATCCAATTGGCCTGCATCGTGCGCACCCGCTCAGGCCAGCCCTCCAGCTTGGGCAGGTCGTCGAGTAGCTGGTCCGCGTAGGCGGTGATCTTCAGGAACCACTGGCGCAGTTTGCGCTTCTCCACGAGGGCTCCCGAGCGCCAGGAACGCCCCTCGCTATCCACCTGTTCATTGGCGAGCACCGTCTGATCGATCGGGTCCCAGTTCACCGTGGCGTCCTTCTGGTAGGCCAGGCCGGCCTCCAGGAACTGCAGGAACAGCCACTGGGTCCAGCGGTAGTAATCGGCGTGGCAGGTGGCCAGTTCGCGATCCCAGTCGATCGAGAGGCCCAGCTGGTTGAGCTGCTCCCGCATGGACGCGATGTTCTGGTCGGTCCAGGCGCCGGGATCCACCCCCCGCTCGATGGCGGCGTTCTCCGCCGGCAGGCCGAAGGCGTCCCACCCCATGGGGTGCAGTACCTTGCGGCCGCGTAGGCGTTGCACCCTGGCCACCACATCGGTGATCACGTAGTTGCGCACATGACCCATGTGCAGATTCCCCGAGGGGTAGGGGAACATTGAGAGGGCGTAGAAGGCCTCATCGCCCTCTTGCAGCTCAGGGGTGGCGTGCAGCCCGTTGGCCCTCCAGGCCTGCTGCCAGCGGCTCTCCATGGCCTGGGGTTGGTAGCGGTTGCTCTCGCTCACTGGCTGGCTGGGATCCTTGCCAGTGATGCTCCCACAGCTGGTTTCGCGGTTCAGGCCAGGGCTCGCAGCAGGGCGACGGCCTGGCGGTTGAGCAGCACTGGATCGCCGTCCTGCTCCGGTTGTAGGGCCAGGTAGTCGCAATCCACCCAGCGGACCACCCCCTCGAGCCGGGTGCCATCCAGCAGCTGGATGCTCAGCAGGGTTCGGGCCCGAATCCAGCCCTGGATCTGGCGAATGCCCGGCTGGGAGGTGTCCAGCTCCTGGCCATGCCGCTCAAAGAGGTTCCCCATAGGATCGAACCCTGTCCTCGCAGGCCGCCTCGCGTGCTCCAGTTCAGCAAATACCAGGGATTAGGCAACGATTTCCTCCTGCTGGATGGGCGCACGGCCACCGATCCCGACGACCGACTGGGCCTCACCCCCGCCTGGGTGCAACACCTGTGTGACCGCCGGTTCGGCGTGGGTGGCGATGGCGTGATCCTGGCCTTACCGCCCAATGCCGGCGGTGAGTTGCGTATGCGCATCTTCAACGCCGATGGCAGCGAGCCGGAAATGTGTGGCAATGGCATCCGCTGCCTGGCCCGCTTCCTCGCCGATCGCGATGGCGATGGCCCGGGACGCACCTGGCAGATCGACACGCTGGCTGGTCGCATCGTGCCGGAGCTACTGGCCGATGGCACGATTCGCGTGGACATGGGAGCCCCCTTCCTCGAGCCGGATCAGGTGCCCACCACCCTCAGCGTGGGCCCCCATGGCCTGCCCCAGGGGGAGCTGGAGGTGGATGGCGAACGGTTTGCGGTGGCGGCTGCCGGCATGGGCAATCCCCATGTGGTGATCCCGGTGGATGCCGTGGAGGAGATTGATCTCGAGCGCTTTGGTGCCGCCTTCGAGGTTCATCCCTGCTTCCCGGCCAAAACCAATGTGCACTTCGTGCAGGTGCTGGCCCCGGATCACCTGCTCATGCGGGTGTGGGAGCGGGGTGCTGGTCCCACCCTGGCCTGCGGCACCGGTGCCTGCGCCACCCTCGTGGCTTGCCACAGCCTGGGGCTCTCGGAACGGCAGGCCCGCCTCGACCTTCCCGGTGGTCCCTTGCAGATCCACTGGGATGCCAGCAGCGGCAAGGTGTTCATGGATGGCCCCGCCGAGCATGTGTTCGATGGCCTGATTCCGGATCCAGAGCTGGTGGCGGAGGCCAGGCGGCAGGCGCCTGCCGTGGCTGCCGATACGCCTGCTGTGGTGGCTGAAGCGGCCGAGATCGATTGCGCCAGCGTCTGTGCCAACGGTTGTGTCCGACCCGATGCCTGCCCGAGCGCCGAGGCCCGTGCCCGGGTGGCCGCCCTGCTGAATTCGAGCTCCCTGGACGATCTGGTGGCCCTCGCCACCAATTCGCTGGAATCCCGCACGCGGGCTCGCTTCGAGCGCGACACCGGCCTCAACGCTTGATGCCGTGACACAGGGGTCTGCGGCGCTCTATCTCGACGCCTGTGCCACCACACCACCGGCTGCCGAGGTGCTGGAGGCCATGGCCTCCGCCCAGAGCCAGGCCTGGGCCAACCCCTCCAGCCTGCACGGCTTCGGCCTGGCCGCCGCGGAGCAGTTGGAACGGGCCCGTGTGGAGGTGGCCAAGCACCTCGGCTGCTTGGCAAGCCAGGTGCTGTTCACCTCTGGTGGAACGGAATCGATTCACCTGGCGCTGCTCGGGATGGCTGCAGCTCATCCGCCCGCCCGCCTGCTGATCTCAGCGGTGGAACATCCGGCCACCTTGGCGGCGGCTGATCAGCTGCAACGGCTGGGCTGGCAGGTGGAACGGATTCCCGTGGATCAGCAGGGTGTGGTGGACATGGAGGCCTTCGAGCGATTGCTCCAACCCCCTACCCGGCTGGTCTCCGTGATCTGGGGCCAGAGCGAGGTGGGAACCGTGCAGCCCATTGAGGCGCTGGGTGAGCGCTGCCGCCAGGCCGGGGTGCCGCTCCACGTGGATGCGGTGCAGGTGGTGGGACACCGACCGCTGCGCTTCAACGCCCTGCCCATTGATCTGTTGAGCCTTGCGGCTCACAAACTGCAGGGCCCTCGCGGCGTGGGCGCCCTCTTGGTGCGCTCCGATCTGCGGCTGCAACCCCTCATCGGTGGGGGCGGCCAGGAGCGGGGCCTGCGCGGCGGTACGGAACCGGTGGTGCTGGCGGCCGGCCTGGCCCGGGCCCTGGCTTTGGCCGAGGCTCGTCTGCAGGCCCATGGTGGGGGGGATCCCATGGCCCTGCTCCGCGATGGGTTGCTGGAGGCCTTGCTGGCCTGCGATGGGCTCAGGCTCAGCGGACCCAACCCCCTGGACCCCCGGGCACCGGGGCGATTGCCGCACCACATCAGCCTGCTGGTGGCCGGCCCGGGTGCCCAGCCCCTCTCGGGCCGGCGGTTGGTGCGTGCCCTCTGGCAGGAAGGCTTGGCGGTGAGCAGTGGCTCGGCCTGCAGCAGCGGCCGAACTGCCAATCCCGATGGACTCTCCCCTAGCCCGGTGCTCGAGGCCATGGGCTACGAACCAGGCGAGGCCTCCAGCGGCCTACGGCTCAGCCTTGGCCCCTGGCTCAGCGCCTCGGATCTGGCGTTGGTGCCTGCCGCGGTGGAGCGGGCGCGGCGCCAGCTGCTGGCGGACTGAGCAGGGACCTGACCCTGGTTAAGGTCAGCCGATCTCAGCCTGATCTGGATGCTTCCCGCAGACCTGCGTACGGCCGAATCGGAGGCCTTGGTGGCCATCCAGGCCGCCTTGGCGGCCGACGCCAAGGGCCTGTGGACCGCTGAATTCCGCTTCGAGGGCCTGCGGCTGATGCCCGTGGCCCTGCGGATGATCGCGGCCCTCAGTCCCAGCCAGACCAGTGTGCGTTTCCTGTTTCCCGATGCCGGCGCCACGGCCCTGGCCCAGCGGGATGCCCCCGAGTTCGCCAGCCAGTTCGCCAGCCTGCGCGATCAGATGCGGTTGCAACAGGCTGATGGAGGCAGCGAGGGCCTGCTGGTGCTCGTGGCACCCTCACCAGCGGACTACGAGGAGGTGGAGCAGGTGTGCGCCCTGCACCGGGGTTCGGTGGTGTTGCTGAACGGCAGCCTGGAGGATGCTGCGGTGGGCATTGGCAGCGTGGCCCGAGAGCGCCGCAAGGGTTTCCTTTCGGGATGGCAGAATGCATATGCGCTGATTCCCACAGGCGAAGGGGCCCTGCGGCACGCCTATCCGGCCGACTGGCAGCTCTACCGCCGCGATCCCGACGGCCATCGTTTTGTAGCCAGCTTTGAGGTGAAGCCCGATGCCGAGCGCCAGGCAGAAGCCCTCGACGCCGGCGCAGCCCCCGGCGTTGGCCGCAGCCTCCAGGCGATGGATCGCTTCATCGAGGGGCTGCGCAGCTGATCAGCCTTGTGCCGCCTGGCCTAGCTCCGTATTGTTCGGCATCTGCTGATCCCTGATGGCCTCAACCACCCGTCGCTTCGGACTCGTGGATGCCGGAGCCGCTGTGGCGGTTGTCCTGGCGGCAGCGGGTGTGATCTGGAGTCCGAAACTCAGCGGTGCCGTGGCCAAAGCCACCGGTGCTCTCCAGCCGGTCACGGTGCTCGTGGATGTCCGGGGGGTCCCAGCGGCTGATCCCGCTGCCCTGATCGCCACCGCCCGCGAATCCGGAAAGGTGGCCATCGTGATCCGCAACCAGCCCCACGGCAGCGTGGCCGTGAAGGAGGTGAAGCCGTTGCCCCGCAGGATTTCTGCCTTCCTACCGGATGGCAAATTGATCTCTGCGCCGGATCCCAATCAACAGGTGTTCAGCACGCTCGATGCCCGCTTCGTGCTCGAGGGCGAGGGGCGCAAAGGGGCCGATGGGGTGGTGTTCGGCAATCAGAATCTGAAGATCGGCGCTCCGGTGGAGCTGGAAGGGCCGAACTTTCGGGTGATGGGCTCCGTCACGGGCCTGCGGCTGGGGGCCTCCTGAGATGACCTTGGCCTTGCTCAACCGTTCGCCCCTGGCCCTTGGCCTGGGGTTGGGGATCTGTGTTCTCCCCGTGGCCCCAGCCCTGGCCCAGGTGTGGGACCCGCAGATCCCCACGATCACGGCCACCTCCCTGCCGGCAGCCCCCCCGCCCGTGGGTCTGCCCCTGCTGCAGTCCACGGTGAGCTGCCCATCCCTGCAGCAACGGCTCACCAGCCTGGTGGGAGCTGAATCGGCGGTGTGGAGCGTGAGCGTGGCCGATGGTGGCGGGCGGCTGTTGGCAGACATCAACGGCCAGCGCCCTCGCATTCCCGCGTCCAATCAGAAGCTGATCAGCACCGCCATCGCCCTGGATCGCCTGGGCCCCGATTACCGCCTCACCACCCGGCTCTGGCGGCAGCCGGATGGCAGCCTGCGCATCACCGGTGAGGGCGACCCCGATCTCGACCTGGCTCAGCTCAAGCGCTTCGCCAAATTGGCGCTCGGTTCCGGTGGTGGTCTGGGCGAGGCCCCTGGCCCCGTGCGGATTCAGCTGGCGGAGGAACCCTCCCAGCGGTGGTGGCCCCAGGGCTGGCACTGGGCGGATCGCGCCGAGGCCTATGGCGCCCCCATCACCCGCCTGGCGCTCACGAGCAATGCCCTCGACATGGCCGTGCCCAATCCCCCCAGCCGCTTGCAGCGGTTGCTAAGCCAGGAGATCGCCCGTCAGGGGGGCAGCTCCAGCATCAGCCTTGTACAGGCAGACCTGCAACCCGACGCCAACGGGGTGTTGTTGCACGAGGAACGCTCCGTGGGCATGCACGGCTTGCTGAGCCTCGCCAACACCGACAGCCACAATTTCACCTCTGAGGTGCTGCTGCGCCAGGGAGCAGGCAGCTGGGACCTGGCCCAGGCCAGGCAGGTGACGATGCAGTGGCTCGCCAGCCAGGGTCTGCCCATGGCCGGTGTCTCCGTGGTGGATGGCAGCGGTCTTGATCGCGGCAACCGCGTCACCAGCCGTTTCCTCACGGCCCTGCTGCTGCGCATGGCCCAGCATCCCTATGCCGCGAACTACGCCGCTTCGATGGCGATCGCCGGACAGCGCGGCACCCTGCGGAACCTCTACCGGGGCACCAACCTGGAGGGCCGTTTCCGAGGCAAGACTGGCACCATCTCGGGGGTGCGCTCCATCAGTGGCATCCTCGAAACCCCGGATGGCCTCCGTTACGTGAGCATGGTGTCCAACGGAGCCAGCTCCCCCAACACCACCATCGGCGCGATCCTCCGGCAGAGCCAGGTGGCTGGCCTCTGCCCCGCAAGCTGATCAGCCCCGGCCGCCCGTGGCCTGGCGCAGCCGCTCTGCGGCACGCCGGGCCCGGCTGATGGGCACGGCAGCGGCCTCCGAAGGGGGGTTGGAGGGCACCAAGGAGGTGGGATCCAGCGATTGCAGCCGCACCAGCTCGCGGCGGCCAGCCACCACCACCTTGCCCATGTCCTGCAGACGGCCCTCCAGTTCCCCCAGCACCTGCTCGGCGTACCGGTTGGCCCCCTCCTGGATCGTGGCCGACTCCTGGCGGGAGCGACTGATCAGGGCTTCACACTGCTGCTGGGTCTGCTGGCGGAATTGCAGGGCATCAGCGTGCAAGCGCTCGGCCTCCGCCTGGCTGGTCTGCTGAATCCGGAGTGATTCTTGGCGGATCTGTTCGAGTTCCACCAGGCTCTGCTGGCGGGCCTGTTCATGTTGCTCGGCCAGTTGGCGCTTGCGTTCGCTTGCTTCGTGATCGAGTTGCTGGCGGCGCTGCAGGGATTCCTGCTCCAGCTGCTGACGGCGCTGGCCGAACTGCTGTTCCATCTGGGCCAGGCGCGCCTGATGCTCCTGCTCCGTCTTGGCCAGCTGTTGGCGAGCCTGGCCGATCATCTGTTCGCACTGCTGGCGGGCCTGGTCCCGCAATTCAGCCACCTGGCGCTCGGCCTCTTGGCGGATCGACTGGCTGTTGATCAGCTGTTCCCGTTGCTGGCGGGCTTGGTTGAGGATGTCCTCCGCCTGCTGGCGCGCCTGGCCGATGAACTCGTCCTTCTGGCGAACAAGCTCCTCCGCCTTGGCGAGCTGGGTCGGCAAGGCTTCCCGCACCGCATCCATTGCCTCGATGGCGTCCTGTTCGTTCACGAGACGGCCACCGCTGAACGGCACGCGGGTGCCATCCAGCACGATCTCCTCGAGCTGATCGAGTTGATCCAGCACGGAGGTGAGCTGCGCCTCGGTCATCACACCTGGTCGGGGGATGTCCGATTAAAGAGCCTGGCCAGATCCTTGGCCACTCCCGGGGGCACCATGTGGGCCACAGGACCGCCAAACCGTGCCACTTCCTTCACCACGGAGCTGCTCAGGAAGCTGTGGGCCGTGGCCGTGGCCATGAACAGGGTTTCAAGCTGCGGCGCCAGGCTCTTGTTGGTGTGGGCGATTTGGAGTTCGAACTCGAAGTCGCTCATGGCCCGCAGTCCCCTCAGGATCACACCGGCTCCGGTGGCCCTGGCGAAGTCAACCGTCAGGCCGTCAAAACCAGCCACCTCTACGGCGGGGAGATGGGCAGTAGCCATGCGGATTTGCTCCAGCCGCTGGTCCACGCTGAAGCAGGGGCTCTTGCTGGGGTTCTGCAGCACCGCCACCACCAGCCCGTCAAACAAGTGGGAGGCCCGCTCGATCAGATCCAGATGGCCGAGCGTGAGCGGATCGAAGCTGCCAGGGTAGAGAGCCTTCATTGCCGCCCCTGCTGTGGGGATGTCCGGGGCCGCAGGATCCTATGGAGTGCGCCGCAGGGGGATGGGGTTTCTAGAGTCGGCGCCAGCCCCGAGAGCGCCGCCATGGCCCTGAACGCCGAAGCCAAGAAGACCCTCCTGCGCAAGATCCCCCACGGTGTTTTCATCTGCGGTGTCGCCGAGGGGGATGAGGTGAATGGCTTCACCGCCAGCTGGGTGACCCAGGGCTCCTTCGAGCCGCCCCTGGTGGTGATGGCCGTCCGCGCCGACAGCACCAGCAACGGCATCATTCAGCGGACCCGCAAGTTCGCCCTGAATGTGCTTGCAGCAGACCAGAAGGATCTGGCTGCGGTGTTCTTCAAACCCCAGAAGGCCATCGGTGGGCGCTTCGACGCCGCCCCGTTCAGCCTGGGGGAGCTCGGGCTGCCGATCCTCAACGATGCCCTTGGGGCCGTGGAGTGTGAACTGGTGGGTGAGGTGGCCGCAGGCGATCACACCGTGTTCGTCGGCGAGGTGAAAGCTGCCACCCTCCACCGTGATGGAGCAGCTCTGGAACTCAGCAGCACCGGCTGGCAATACGGCGGCTGAGTGACCCTGCCGGAGCCTGCGGGGGCCTGTCAGCGCCCCCTGCTGCAACAAGCGGACCGTCTTAAGGCCCGGCTCAAGGAGCTTCCCTCGGAGCCGGGTTGTTATCTGATGCGCGATGGCGAGGATCGCATCCTTTACATCGGCAAAGCCAAAGTGTTGCGCCAGCGGGTGCGCAGCTATTTCCAGAGTGGCAGCGGCCATGGCCACAGCCCGCGCATCGCCCTGATGGTGCGGCAGGTGTGCGAGATCGAATTCATCGTCACCGACAGCGAGGCGGAAGCCCTAGCCCTGGAAGCCAATCTGATCAAGAACCATCAGCCCCACTTCAACGTGTTGCTGAAGGATGACAAGAAATACCCCTACCTCTGCATCACCTGGAGTGAGGCTTACCCGCGCATCTTCATCACGCGGCGGCGGCGTTTCCGCTCACCTCTGGATCGTTTCTACGGCCCCTATGTGGATGTGGGCCTGCTGCGCCGCACCCTTGGCCTGGTGAAACGTGTGTTTCCGCTGCGCCAGCGGCCCCAGCCGCTGTATCGCGAGCGCACCTGCCTTAACTACGACATCGGCCGCTGTCCGGGGGTCTGCCAGGAGAAGATCAGTTCGGATGCCTATCACCAGACCCTGCGGCAGGTGGCGATGGTGTTCCAAGGCCGCAACGATGAGTTGCTGGAGTTGCTGCGGGAGCAGATGCAGCGCTATGCCGAGCGCCTCGATTACGAGAGTGCAGCGCGGGTGCGCGACCAGTTGCAGGGCCTGGATGCCCTCACGGCTGACCAGAAGATGAGCCTGGGCGATAGCTCCGTCAGCCGCGATGTGATCGCCCTCGCGGCCGATGAGCGAGTGGCTGCTGTGCAGGTGTTCCAGATGCGGGCTGGCAAGCTCGTGGGGCGCCTTGGCTACACGGCCGATTCCCTGGGGCTGCCCGCTGCGGAGATGGGTGCGGGCGGGGATTTACTACCGAGTCCTGACCTGCAGCAGGGCCTTGGCCTGATCCTTCAACGGGTGATTGAGGAGCACTACAGCCAAGTGGAGGGGGTGGAAATCCCACCCGAGTTGTTGGTGCAGTACCCCCTGCCGCAGCAGGCTCTAATCGAGGACTGGCTCAGCGACCTGCGCGGCCGCAAGGTTCGATTGGCGGTGCCCCAGCGCGCCCAGAAAGCCGATCTGGTGGAGCTTGTGGAACGAAACGCTGGTTATGAACTGCAGCGGGCTCAGCGGGCCAGTGAACAGAACCTGCTGGCCACGGAAGACCTGGCCCAACTACTCGAACTCTCCTCTCCTCCCCGGCGCATCGAGGGCTACGACATCAGCCACATCCAAGGCAGTGATGCGGTGGCTTCCCAGGTGGTGTTCATTGATGGGTTGCCGGCCAAGCAGCACTACCGCAAATACAAGATCCAGAGCAGCTCCATCCACGCTGGCCACTCGGACGACTTCATGGCCATGGCGGAGATCATGCGCCGGCGATTCCGTCGCTGGGCCCAGGCCAAGGCGGAGGGAGCCGATTTGCGGGCGCTGCGCCGGGCCGCAGGCAGCGCCCTGCATACCGGTGGGCTCAATGACTGGCCTGATGTGGTGATGATTGATGGCGGCAAGGGTCAACTCTCGGCCGTGATGGAGGCCCTACGGGAGCTCAATCTGGATGAGGAGCTGGTGGTGTGCTCCCTGGCCAAGCAGCGGGAGGAGGTGTTTGTGCCTGGCGCCAAGCAGCCCCTGGAGAGCGAGCCGGAACAGCTGGGGGTGCAGTTGTTGCGTCGCTTGCGGGATGAGGCCCACCGGTTTGCGGTGAGTTTTCACCGCCAGCAGCGGGGCGAACGGATGAAGCGCTCACGCCTTTCGGACATTCCCGGCCTTGGCCCCAAGCGGATCAAGGAGTTGCTGGCCCATTTCCGCTCGATCGATGCCATCCAGCTTGCGAGCGTGGAGGCCCTGGCGGCCGCTCCCGGCATGGGTCCGGGACTAGCGAAGGTCGTGTGGGCCTACTTCCACCCTGAGGCCGATGGCGATGAAGCAGCAGTTCTGAGCACAGCGGTGGCCACCGCCCAGGAGAATGAACGCCCCCTGGAGCGAGTCGGATGATGGCGATACGCGGGCTGCTGCTCAGGTGCCTTGGCCTGACCTTGGGGATGGTTCTGTTCTTGGTAGGGGGGGACCCCGCGTTGGCCTCTCCTGGTTTGTGCATTGGCCCGGTCTGTGCCGACCAGATCAGGAGGGGCACCAACCATTCATTTCTGCTCCACATGCGGATCACCGATCAGCGGGGTCATCACGAACGCACCGTTGTGGACTGTCGTGATGGCCATCTGAGTCCGGCCAGCGGTCCGGTAGAACGGGGGCATGTGCGAGCAATTGCTCGCAAGGCCTGCCAGCTTTCTGCTACGTAAGTTGCACGATATGTCCGGTCAGTATTCCAACCATCTGACCTCATGACTATCGGTATCTGGGTACTGGGAGATCAGCTAAGTACATCGCAGGCAGCTTTGTGCTCCTCCTCGCCTGAGGATAGTCGGGTGTTGCTGGTGGAGAGCAACTCTGTGCTTTCCAGCCGCGCCTACCACCAGCAGAAGCTTGTGCTGGTGTGGAGCGCAATGCGCCATTTCGCCGCTGATCTCGCTGAGCACGGCTGGCGTGTGGACTATTGCGAATCGGACTGTTTTTCCGATGTTTTGTTGGACTGGCTAGCCAGCAATCGGGTTACAGAACTCCGCATAATGGAACCCGAGGATCGCGGCTTTCGCGCAGCTATCGAGCGAATGCAATTACGTGTCCCGCTGGTGTGGCTACCAAGCAATGCGTTTCTATGGAGTCGGGAGGACTTTGCGTCTTGGGCCTCGGGGTACAAGCAGCTGCGGATGGAGTTGTTCTATCGCGAGGGGCGTCGCCGCTTTGGGATTCTGATGGAGCCAGATGGAACGGGCCTTGCGCCCCTCGGTGGCCAGTGGAATTACGACCACGAGAACCGCAAATCACCTCCCAAGGGCCTGCGCGGACCGGATCCCCTTTGGTTCAAGCCCGATGGCATCACCAGCGCCGTGATCGAGAAGGTGCGCCAGCTCGATCACGCCCGACAGGCCCAGGGCTTGGCGCCCCTGCCTGGGGATCTGGAACCGTTTGGCTGGGGCGTCAGCCGCAGCGAAGCCCTGCAGGTGCTGGACCACTTCATCGCCACCCGCCTGGCCGGTTTTGGTCCGTATCAGGACGCCATGGTGAGCGGTGAGCCCACCCTCTGGCATGCCCTGCTGTCGCCCTATCTGAACATCGGCTTGCTGCACCCCCTGGAAGTGATCCGCCGGCTCGAGCAGGTGGGTGTGGAGCACCAAGTGCCCCTGGCCAGCCTGGAGGGCGTGATCCGGCAGCTACTTGGTTGGCGGGAGTACACCCATGGCCTCTATCACTGGTTCGGGCCTGCGTACGGGCAGCTGAATCACTTCAAGGCAAGTCAGCCCTTGCCGCCGTGGTTCGAGCAGCTTGGGGGTAGTGGCCTGGCCTGTCTGGACACGGTGCTTGGGGAAGTGCGGAGTCGCGGCTATGCCCATCACATTCAGCGCCTGATGGTGCTGGCCAATTACGGACTGCTGGCTGGCCTGGATCCCCAGGCCCTCACCGCCTGGTTCCACGGCGCGTTCATCGACGGTTTCGATTGGGTGATGCAGACGAACGTGCTGGGCATGGGTGTCTATGCCGACGGAGGCCGCCTGGCCAGCAAGCCCTACGCCGCCAGCGGCAATTACATCCGCCGCATGAGCACCTACTGCCAGCACTGCCGCTATGACCCAAAGCAGCGCACCGGGGCGGACGCCTGTCCCTTTAACAGCCTCTACTGGGATTTCCTGGCTCGCCACGAGCCTGAGCTTCGGGGCAACCCCCGCATGGCCCTGGTGCTGAAGCAGTTGCAGAAGCTGCCAGCTGAGGAGTTGGAGGCTGTACGCCACTCCGCGGCTATCCACCGCGCCGCCATGCTTCTCAACCCGACCTAGCCCGTCCGGAGGGTGCGAGCTCTACCTTGATGGCCTGTTTGGTTCTGGTCGGTGATGACCCTGGCGGCCCTGCCCCCCGAGGCTTACCTCTGGTTCAAGACGCTCCATATCGTGGGAGTGGTGGTGTGGTTTGCCGGCCTCTTCTACTTGGTGCGGCTGTTTATCTATCACCGCGAGGCAGAGGAGCTCGCCTCCCCCCTACGCGAGGCGTTTCAGGCCCAGTACGGGTTGATGGAGAAGCGCCTGGCCAACATCATCACCACCCCGGGCATGGCCGTTGCCGTGGTGTGTGCCGTGGGCCTGCTGAGCGTCAACCCCGCCTGGCTCCACCAGGGTTGGATGCACGCCAAGTTGGGGTTTGTGGCCGCCTTGCTGGCCTACCACGCCTTTTGCTATCGCCTCATGGGCCAGTTGCAGGCAGGGACCTGTGGCTGGAGTCCCAAGCAATTGCGGGCCCTCAATGAACTTCCCACGCTGCTGCTCGTGGTGGTGGTGATGCTGGTGGTGTTCAAGAACCAGTTCCCCACCGGTGCCGCCACCTGGTTGATCGTGGCGCTCGTGGTGTTCATGGCTGGTTCAATTCAGTTCTATGCGCGCTGGCGGCGCCTCCGGGCAGAACGTGAGGCCGGAGCCAGTGCCAGCTGAGGCCCTGCGCCAGGTTCTTGCCGGCGTCCACGCCGGCAGCTGCCCTGGTGAGCTCAACTTTCACTGCCACACCATCTGCAGTGACGGCAGTCTTCGGCCTGAAGAGTTGGGGGAGCAGGCCATGGCTCTCGGGCTGCGCCACTTCGCCGTAACCGACCACCACAGCGTTGAGGCCATTCAGCCTCTCCAGGCCTGGCTGGCGGAGCAGGCCATGCGGGGCCGCATGGTGCCTCAGCTGTGGACAGGCGTGGAGATCAGTTGCCTACTGGAGGGCTGTCTGGTGCACGTGCTCGCCCTCGGCTTTGAAGCCGGCCATGCCGACCTAGCGCCCTACTGCCAGGGGAGTGCTCCTATCGGCGCAGCCCTGCGGGCCCAGGAGGTGTGCCGACGGATCCAGGGTGTGGGGGGCCTGGCCCTGTTGGCCCATCCGGCCCGCTACCGCCTGCCCTTCCAGCGGCTGATCGAGGCAGCGGCCCTGCTGGGATTTGATGGCGCGGAGGCCTATTACGACTACACCATGCAACCGCAGTGGGCGCCCTCGCCGCTGGTGTGTGAGGCCATTGCCAGTCAGCTGGACAATCTCGGACTTTTGCGTAGTTGCGGTACTGATACCCATGGCTTGCAGCTCAGTGGCCGCTAAGGTTTTGGTAGCTTTTCCGCTCCACGCCGATGGGCCTGTTCGATCGTCTGCTCGGTTCGAAGTCCAACACCACCGGCAACACGCCCGCCAAGCCCGCCCAAAAGGAGGAGGCCTTCTTCCTGGATGCTGACTCCTCCAGCAGCATGGGCAATGTGGAATTCATGCGGCGCTCCAACACCATCCGCCGCACCTTCCCCGGCACCGCCAGCAGCCCTGGCATGAAGGAGATCGTGGACGAGGTGGCGTCCATGGAAGCCCGCACGGAACGCCGTAGTCCCGGCTTGCCTGGCACCGAAGAGGCCATGGCCGACATCAACCTCACCGGCGGTGTGCCTAAGCCGGTGAAGAAGACCTTCGCCGAACAGATGAGCAAGGCGGAGCTCGAAGACCGCATGAAGGGATCGGCCGTGGGCGTGAATGTTCCCGGTGGTCCAGCGGCCATCAAGAAGGACAAGGAGGCTGCTGCCTCCACCCAGGGGCAACCCCAGATCAGCCAGCAGGCCTCCAAGCCCGGCGACATTGACGCCTTCAAGGCCTGGGCCAAGGATCTCAGCAGCTGAGCAGCGGCGCCAGCTGGGGGTTTAGCCCTCCACCAGCGCTTCGGACTCCAGAACCAGCTGGCGCAAGCTCTCCAGCTGGTTTTTTTGTGCCCTCTTCCACAGGCCTCGGTTGTGGGCCTCCAGCAGCCGCTCCGCCATGTCCCGCAGCGCCCAGGGATTGGCCCGCCGCAGGAAGATCTGCACGCTTGGATCGAGCAGCCAGCCATCGGTGATGGCCCCATAGCTCCAGTCGGGAACGCGTCCGGTGCTGGCGTCATAGGCGAAGAGATAGTCGAGGCTGGCGGCCATCTCAAAGCCACCCTTGTAGCCGTGCTGCTGCATCCCCTCGATCCAACGGGGGTTCAGCACGCGGGAGCGCAACACCTTGTCGAATTCCCGCTCCAGCCGGTGCATGCGGGGCCGCTGCGCGCGGGAATGGTCGCCAAACCACAGCTGGGGTGCCTGGCCGGTGAGGGATTCCACCGCCGCACTCAGACCACCCTGAAATTGGTAGTAGTCATCGGAGTCGAGTAGGTCGTGCTCCCGGTTGTCCTGGTTGTGAAGCACCACCTGCACCTGGCCCAGCCGCTGCTCCAACCCGCTGCGATCCGCCTGGCCGTCCAGCCGCCCATCGCCGGATCCGAGCCCCTCATAGCGCCAGCCACTCCAGTTGAGGTAGGCCTCGCCCAGGTCAGACCGCTGCTCCCACTGGCCGCTGTCGATCAGCCCCTGCAACCCGGCGCCATAGGCGCCGGGAGCAGAGCCATAGACGCGGTAACTGTGGCCGTCCAGGCGAGCCGCCGCCGCCAGGGGGTTGTTTTCGCTTGATTCATCCGCAGCAGCCACCAGAGCCGTGGCCTGGTTCATCCAGGCCACAAGCTGGGGGAAGGCATCGCGGAACAGCCCGGAGATGCGCAGGGTCACATCCACCCGCGGCCGGCCCAGGCTGGCCAGGGGGATCAGCTCCAGGTCCACTAGGCGTCGGCTGGGGCCGTCCCACACGGGCCGCACCCCGAGCAGGGCCAGGGCTTGGCCGATGTCTTCGCCGCCATTGCGCATGGTGGCCGTGCCCCACACCGAGAGGGCCAGGTGGCGCAGGTGTTCGCCCTGCTCCTGCAGATGCAGCTCGAGTAACAGCTCGGCGCTACGCCGCCCCAGATCCCAGGCCGCCTCGGTGGGCAGGCCGCGCAGGTCCACGCTGTAGAAATTGCGCCCGGTGGGAAGGAGATCGGGGCGGCCCCGGGTGGGGGCTCCGGATGGCCCTGCCGCGATGCGCTCTCCCGCCAGGGCCGCCAGAAAGGAGGCGCGTTCGGCATCGCCGCAGCGGAGCAGGTTCGGCACCAGGGTGCGTTGCAGGCGCTCCAGCACAGCGGCAGTGGCCGGTCCGGGCGCCACCGGTTCCCCATCGCTGAGCAGCTGGCCACAGAGATCCAGCCCCTGCTGCTCCAACCAGGCAACACCGTGCCCCACCTGCCGAGCCCCCACCACGCCCAGCTGCTGGAGGCGCGGCAGGTCCTCGGGCGGCAGCGCTGTCTCTTCGGGGTCAGCCCAGGGATCCAGGCTGAGCTGCGCGTCCGCGGCCAGGGCCTGGGTGAGGCCCAGCTGGCCAGCCACTGGCGCCCGGGCCAGGCAGAGCAGCAGTTCCGCTAGGGCGGCCCGTTCCGGCAGCATCCCGAAACGGTGCAGACCCGTGCGGATCTGTGCCTCTTTCAACTCACACAGGTAGCCATCGGCGGTATCGAGGGGATCGCTTCCCTCTGAGCCACTCAGGAGGTCGTGCAGCTGCAGCGCCGCCAGCTGCTGGAGCACCTGCCGGCGGAGGTCGTCACTGCGCTCGGCACCCAGCTGCGTGGCTTCCCAGTATTCGTCGATCAGGGCCTCCAGCTCTCGCAGGTCCCCATGCAGCCCGGCGCGACCCAGGGGCGGCGTGAGGTGATCGAGGATCACCGCCTGGGCGCGGCGCTTGGCCTGGGAGCCCTCCCCCGGGTCATTGACGATGAAGGGGTAGACGTGGGGCATGGGCCCTAGTGCCCATTCGGGGTAGCACTGCTGGGAGAGCCCCAGCCCCTTGCCGGGCAGCCACTCCAGGTTGCCGTGCTTGCCCACATGACACAGCAGCTGCACGCCGGCCACCTGGCGCAGCCACAGGTATTGCGCCAGGTATAGGTGGGTGGGGGGCAGGTCAGGGGCGTGATAGCTGAGGCTGGGATCCCGGTCGTAGCCCCGTTCGGGCTGGATCAACAGGCACAGGTTGCCGAAGCGCAGCCCCTGAATCGGGAACCCGGCGGTGCTGAGGCTCGGATCGATGGCGGGTGGACCCCAACGCTGCTCCAGCTGCTGGCGACCTGGCTCTGGCAGCTGGGCATACCAGTGTTGGTAAACCGCCAGGGGCAGATAGGCGAGCGGGGGCCGGTGGCCGCTTTCCGGGTCGTTGGTGCGGCCGGCCAGCAGCAGCTGAATCAGGGCGTCCCCATCGCTGGGTAAGGGGGCCGGCCCCAGGTTGTAACCAGCCTGCTCCAGCCAGCCGAGCATCAGGGCCGCGCTGGCCGGGGTGTCGAGTCCGACGCCGTTGGCCAACCGACTATTGCGGGTGGGGTAGTTGGCTAACACCAGGGCCAGGCGCCTCTCGCCAGGGGGCGTGGACCGCAGCCCGCACCAGTTGGCCGTGAGCTGGGCCACCCAGGCCAGGCGTTCGGGATCAGGAATGTAGTGGTGCAGTGCGGTGGCCAGCCGCCCATCGCTGCCCCGCACCTCCTTGAAGGCGCCGACCCGGGTGGTGATGCGGCCATCGAGCTCCGGCATGGCCACCTGCAGGGTGAGATCCAGCGGTGCCAGGCCAATGCTGCTGGCCTGCCAACTGGCGCGGTCCTGGGTGCTGCACAGCAGTTGCAGCACCGGCACACCCAGGCGCTCCCAGAGGGGAGCGCCCAGTCCTGCCTCCTCGAACTGCACGGAGGCGAAGGAGGTGGTGCAGAGCACCGCCTGCACCTGTTCATGGGCCAGCCAGTCGCCCACTCCCCGTTGCACGGCCTCCTGCCGCAGGCCACTCACCCACAGGGCCCGTGGGGCCAAGCCCTGCTCACGCAGGGCCGCCAGCAGAGCCTCCGCCAGCTCTAGGTCGCCGGCCTGCAGCAGGGCGCGATAGAGCACCACACCCACGCGGGGGCCTGGCTCCTGTCGCCAGTCGAAGGGGCTGGGGTCGGGCAGGGGCTGGGGCTGCGGTGGGCTCGGTTCCTCAGCCCGCAGCAGAGCCGCCAAGGTCTGAAGCACCGCAGCGAGGTTGTCGGGTCCGCCTTCGCGCAGGCACTGGCCCAGGGCCACCACCAACGGCGGCTCCACCGTGCTGAGGGAGGCCAGGGGAGCGTCTTCATCCGCGGTGCCCGCGGTTACCAGCAACTGCCGATCGGGATGCGCCCGGGCCCAGTCCTGCAGCTGTTCGAGGCCGTAACTCCAGTGACCGCGACCCCCCAGCAGGCGTACAAGCACGATCCGCGTTTCGCGCAGGCTGGTGCGGATGTAGTGGTCCACCACGGCGGGGTGCTGGAGCGCGGACAGGTTCAGTCCCCGCAGGGCCGTCTCCCCGTCCAACAGGTCGCCGCGCTGATCGAGCAGCGCGGCCAGGGCGGTGAGATCCGTGTCGGCGCTGCTGAGTACTACCAGCGCCGCGGGGGGCTGCTCGATGAAGACCGGCCCCTCGTTGGAGCTGGTGCTGCCTGGAACCGCCGCGAGCCGATGCATGGGCCCATCCTTGCGGGTGGCGGTGAGAAGATGGCAGAACCTATGGCCATAGCGGCCATCTGGACGCCGCAGCCGACCTCGCCGCCCGCACCTCACTCCCGTAATGCATCAGTTCCTCCCCTACGCCTGGTTCGGTGGTCGCTGCGTTCCCTTTGCTGAAGCCACCCTCTCCGTGGCCACCCACGCGCTGCACTACGGCACTGGTGCGTTCGGCGGCATGCGGGCCCTGCCCAATCCGGCGGACCCCAGGGAAATCCTGCTGTTCCGCGCCGATCGCCACGCACGGCGTCTGAGCCAGAGCGCCCGGCTGCTCCTCACTGAGCTGAGTGAGGACACGATCCACAGCGCGATCCACACCTTTTTGCAGGCCAATCAGCCCACCTGCCCGGTATATCTGCGGCCCTTCGTTTACACCAGCGACCTGGGAATCGCGCCGCGCCTTCATAACATCGAAACCGACTTCCTGATCTACGGCCTGGAGTTGGGCGACTATCTGTCGCCGGAGGGTGTGAGCTGCCGCATCAGCTCCTGGACCCGCCAGGAGGACCGCTCCTTGCCCTTGCGCGGCAAGATCTCCGGCGCCTACATCACCAGCTCCCTTGCCAAAACCGAGGCCGTGAAAAGCGGTTTTGACGAGGCCCTGCTGCTCAACAGCCGCGGCAAGGTGAGCGAGGCCAGCGGCATGAACCTGTTCATCGTGCGCGATGGGGTGCTGATCACCCCCGGCGTCGACCAGGACATCCTCGAGGGGATTACCCGTGCCAGCGTGCTGGAGCTAGCCCAGGCCATGGGGATTCCAACGCTGGAGCGCCCGGTCGATAAGACCGAGCTGTTCGTCGCCGATGAGGTGTTCCTGAGCGGCACCGCGGCCAAGGTGACCCCAGTGCGCCGGGTGGAAACCACCGATCTGGTGAGTGATCGCCCGGTGATGAACGCCATCCGCGATCGCCTCACCGCGATCACAGAGGGCCGCGATCCCGCCTATGACCACTGGGTCACCCGCGTGCGCCTGAACGGTTGATGAGCAGCAGTACAGCACCCCACGCCTCCACTGGCGTTTCCGTTGGGACCACGGCAGGATCCCGCCCGCGCATCGGTTTCCTGGAGCGATTGCACAGTCCCGATCACCCGGTGCTGGTGTTCGACGGAGCCACCGGCACGTCTTTGCAGCAGATGGATCTCACCGCCGAGGATTTCGGTGGTGCGGCTCTGGAGGGTTGCAACGAGAACCTGGTGTTCACCAGGCCGGATGCGGTGCAGGCGGTGCATCGCCAGTTCCTAGAGGTGGGTGCCGATGTGATTGAGACCGACACCTTCGGTGCGGCCTCGATCGTGCTGGCTGAATATGACCTGCAGGACCAGGCCTTCGCCATCAACAAGCGTGCTGCCGAGCTGGCCCGTGAGATGGCGACGGCCTACAGCACCCCTGAGAAACCCAGGTTTGTGGCCGGCTCCATGGGGCCTACCACCAAGCTGCCCACCCTGGGCCACGTGAGCTTCGATGAGCTCAAGGCCTCGTTCCGTGAACAGGCCGAGGGATTGATCGCCGGTGATGTCGACCTGTTCATCGTCGAGACCTGCCAGGACGTGCTGCAGATCAAGGCGGCCCTGCAGGGCATCGAAGAGGCCTTTGCAAGCACAGCTCAGCGCCGTCCGCTGATGGTGAGCGTGACCATGGAAACCACCGGAACCATGTTGGTGGGGTCGGACATCGCCGCTGTGGTGTCGATTCTTGAGCCCTTCCCCATCGACGTGTTGGGTCTCAACTGCGCCACGGGCCCGGAGCAGATGAAGGAGCACGTGCGCTATCTCAGCGAGCACAGCCCCTTCGTGGTGAGTTGCATCCCGAATGCGGGCCTGCCGGAGAACATCGGCGGTGTGGCCCACTACCGCCTCACGCCGGTGGAGATGAAGATGCAGCTGATGCACTTCGTGGAGGACCTCGGCGTGCAGGTGATCGGTGGCTGCTGCGGCACTACGCCCGAGCACATCGGTGCCCTAGCCCAGCTGGCGAGCGAACTCCAGCCAGCCCGGCGGGCTGTGCGCACCCCCGAGCTCCGGCAGAGCAGCAGCGATCCGCGCCCACACCTCAGCTACGAGCCGGCAGCGGCATCGATCTACGGCACCACGCCCTATCTGCAGGACAACTCCTTCCTGATCATCGGTGAGCGGCTGAATGCCAGCGGCTCCAAAAAGGTGCGTGAATTGCTGGCGGAGGAGGACTGGGATGGCCTGGTGGCCGTGGCCCGGGGCCAGGTGAAGGAGAACGCCCACGTGCTCGATGTGAACGTCGACTACGTCGGCCGCGATGGCGAGCGCGACATGCACGAACTGGTGAGCCGCCTGGTCACCAACGTGAATCTGCCACTGATGCTCGACTCCACCGAGTGGCAGAAAATGGAGGCTGGCCTCAAGGTGGCTGGCGGCAAGTGCCTGCTGAACTCCACTAACTACGAAGACGGCGACGAACGCTTCTTCAAGGTTCTGGAACTGGCGAAGGCCTACGGCGCCGGGGTGGTGGTGGGCACCATCGATGAAGAGGGCATGGCCCGCACGGCAGACCGCAAGTTCGCCATCGCCCAGCGGGCCTACCGCGATGCCCTCGAATACGGCCTCCCTGCCCACGAGATCTTCTACGACCCCCTCGCCCTGCCCATCTCCACCGGGATCGAGGAGGACCGCCTCAACGGGGCGGCCACGCTGGAAGCGATTCAGCGCATCCGCACGGATCTACCCGGTGTGCACGTGGTGCTGGGCGTCAGCAATGTGAGCTTCGGCCTCTCACCGGCGGCCCGCATCGTGCTGAACTCTGTGTTCCTGCACGACTGCTGCCAGGCCGGCATGGATGCCGCAATCGTGAGCCCCGCCAAGATTCTGCCCCTGGTGAAGATCAGCGAGGAGCACCAGCAGGTGTGCCGCGATCTGATTTACGACCGCCGCCGCTTCGAGAATGGCGTGTGCGTGTACGACCCCCTCACCGAACTCACCAAGCTGTTCGAGGGGGTGAGTGCGAAGGAGGCCCGTGCCTCAGGCCCCTCCCTCGCGGATCTCCCTGTGGAGGAGCGCCTCAAGCAGCACATCATCGACGGTGAGCGCATCGGCCTGGAAGAGGCCCTACAAATTGGGCTGGCCACCTATGCGCCTCTGGAGATCATCAACACCTTCCTGCTGGATGGCATGAAGGTGGTGGGCGAACTGTTCGGCTCCGGCCAGATGCAGCTGCCCTTTGTGCTGCAGAGCGCCGAAACGATGAAATCAGCTGTGGCCTATCTGGAACCGCTGATGGACAAGCTGGAGGGGCCTGATGGCAGTCAGCAAAAGCGCTCTGCCAAGGCCAAATTCCTGATCGCCACGGTGAAGGGCGATGTGCACGACATCGGCAAAAACCTCGTGGACATCATCCTCACCAACAACGGCTATGAGGTAATCAACCTCGGCATCAAGCAACCGGTTGAGGCCATCATCGAGGCCCAGAAACTCCACCAGGCTGATTGCATTGCCATGAGCGGTCTGCTGGTGAAGTCCACCGCCTTCATGAAGGACAACCTGGCCGCCTTTAATGATGCCGGCATCGATGTGCCCGTGATTCTTGGCGGCGCTGCACTTACGCCCCGGTTCGTGAACAAGGACTGCCGTGAGGTGTACAGGGGCCAGGTGATTTACGGCCGCGATGCCTTTGCCGACCTCCGCTTCATGGACGCTTACGTGACGGCCAGGGAAGCGGGCCAATGGGATAACGCTGGCGGCTTCCTGGCCGGAGCCCCCGATGGCCTTGGACTGGAGCCCCCCCCTGCTTCCGAGCCTGCCAGCGAACCGCAGGCCGAAGCCGCCCTCACGGCTGCCGCTGCCAGTGGCTCCATCAGCGGGGCAGGACCCAACGACCACCGCTCCGAGGCTGTCCCCGAGGAGCCTGCCCTCGAACCACCCTTCTGGGGCACGCGGTTGTTGAGCGAAGCCGAGATTCCGATCGAGGAGGTGTTCGCTTACCTCGATCGCAATGCGCTGTTCGCGGGGCAATGGCAACTGCGCAAGACCCAGCAGCAGAGCCGTGAGGCCTATGAGGCGATGCTGGCCGAGAAGGCCGAGCCCGTGCTGCAGGCCTGGAAGGAACGCTGCATCCGCGAGGGTCTGCTGGCGCCGCGGGTGGCCTATGGCTACTTCCCCTGCGGCCGCAGCGGCAACGATCTGGTGGTGTTCGATCCGCAGAACCGCCAGCTGGAATTGGGGCGCTTCGCCCTGCCGCGCCAACGCTCAGGCAACCGCTACTGCATTGCCGATTTCTATCGCGACCTCTCCGAGGCCTCCACGGCACCCCTCCAGGCTACGGATGTGCTGCCCATGCAGGCGGTGACCATGGGAGAGAGGGCCACGGCCTTCGCCCAGGAGCTGTTCCAGGCCGATCAATACACCGACTACCTCTACTTCCACGGCCTGGGAGTGCAGATGGCTGAGGCCCTGGCGGAGTGGGTGCACGCCCGGATCCGCCGTGAGATGGGCTTCGGGGAGCAGGAGCCTGAAGCCCTGCGTGATGTGTTGGCCCAGCGCTATCGCGGCAGTCGGTATTCCTTCGGCTACCCGGCCTGCCCCAATGTGGCCGATTCCCGCCAACAGCTCGCCTGGCTCGAGGCCGAACGCATCGGCTTGCGGATGGATGAGAGCGATCAGCTCGAGCCCGAACAGAGCACCACCGCCCTAGTGGCACTGCATAGCCAGGCCCGCTACTTCAGCGCCTGATCGGCGCCAGTTCCTAACCTCGCGAGGCCCCGATCACGAACCCATGGCCATTGCCGGTCCCGGCGGCGTCGACGACGCCATCGCCTCAGGCATCGATCTCGATGGAACGCCCATTCCAGCCGAGATGATCAGCCTCTATACCGAGGTGATGGACCTGGAGAGCCAGCGCGCGCGCAGCGGTGTGAAGAAATCGATGCGCAACCGGATCGTCAAGACCGGCTGCAAGCACTTCGACCAACAGACCCTCGATGCACGCCTGAAGGCTGCAGGGTGGGAGGGCCTGAAGGACAAGGAGATCGCCTTCTTCTACAGCTGAGACTCAGCTGCACATGTCCTCGAGGGTCTCGATCACCTCCTGCTGAAACTCCTCCAGCTCGGTCGAGTCGCTCAGATCGATGCCCTCGCCGGCGGCGTTCTGGGTGAGTTCCTGGAAGTGGAACGCACCCTCGCCGTTGGCCAGGAACTCGATGGCCGAGTGTTCACCGCTCTCTTTGAAGGCGTCACACAGGGCCATGAAGGCGGCGTCTTCGGTGAAGTCCCAGCTCATGTAGGGGGGTCTGCTGAAAGACCTTTAACGCCTGCCCCCCCGAATCCGTCAACCTCCTGGCCCCTTTTTGTGCCAGTCCTTCGTCAGACTTCCGGCCACCACTGCCTTGGCCAATCCCGTGGAAACGGCTCTCAACGTGCTCGGTGAACCCCTTGTGGTGTGCAGCTGTGCCCCCATGACCGGCTGGTTCCGCGACGGCAGCTGCCGCACCAATGGGGCAGACCTCGGTCTGCACACCGTCTGCTGCGTGGTGGATGAGGCTTTCCTCAGCTACACCCGGGCCCAGGGCAACGACCTGTCCACGCCGATGCCCGCCTACGACTTTCCTGGCCTCAAGCCTGGGGATCACTGGTGCGTGTGCGCCAAGCGCTGGTTGGAGGCCTTCGAGGACGGCATGGCCCCACAGGTGGACCTTGAGGCCTGTGAGCAAAACACCCTCAGCGTGATCCCCCTGGAGCTGTTGCAGCAACACGCCGTTGGTGCCGCATAGTGGCGCCATGGGATTGCAGATCGGAGTCCTGGGGTTAGGCGCCTGGGGCAGCACCTTGGCGGACCTGCTGGCCGACCAGGGCCACAGGATCCAGGGCTGGAGCCGCCGCCAGGGCGGTGATCCGGCCCTGGTGCTTGCCGGTGCCGACTTGGTGCTCGCCGCGGTGTCGATGGCGGGGGTCAGGAGCCTCTCCAGGGCGTTAGCGCCCAGCTGGCCCGAGGGATTGCCTCTGGTGAGCTGCAGCAAGGGAATCGACCTCGAGGAGGGTTCCACGCCATCGCAGCTGTGGCAGCAGCAGAACCCCAGCCTGAGGGTGGTCGTGCTGAGTGGCCCCAACCTCGCCCAGGAACTGGCCCAGGGCCTACCCGCCGCCAGCGTGCTGGCCACTGGGGATACCGAGCTGGCCCGAGAGTTGCAGCAGGCGCTCAAATCCGACCGCCTGCGGCTCTACACCAACAGCGATCCGATCGGCACCGAAGTGGCGGGTGCCCTCAAGAACGTGATGGCGATTGCCGCCGGGGTTTCTGATGGCCTGGGCCTCGGCGCCAATGCCAAGGCCTCTCTGCTGTGCCGTGCCCTGCTGGAGATGGGCTCGGTGATCCAGGCGCTTGGTGGCGAACCCGCCAGCCTCTACGGGCTCGCCGGCCTCGGGGATCTCCTGGCCACCGCCAACAGCCCCCTCAGCCGCAACTACCGGTTCGGCCTGCAGCTGGCCCAGGGATGCTCCGCCGCTGAGGCCCTGCAAGGGGTGGCTGGCACGGTGGAAGGGGTACCCACCGCCCAGGCCGTGCAACGGCTTGCGAGCCGTGAAGGGTGGCACCTACCGATCAGCCATCAGGTGGCAGCGCTGATCGCCGGTGAGGTCGCGCCACTTGATGCGGTGCGCCAGCTGATGGAACGGGAGCTCAAGGCCGAAGGACTGCCCCAGTTAGCCACTGGTCGGTCGCTGCCATGAGCGGGCAGAGGCTACGGGCCGTGCTGGTCGAGGCCTTTGCGGCCCAACCGTTCCAGGGCAATGGCGCAGCGGTAGTGCTGCTCGAGCAGCCCATGCCAGATCCATGGCTTCAAGCCCTGGCCACAAGCTTTCAGCAGTCGGAAACGGCTTTCCTGCTGCCGCAACAGTCCGGGGGTTGGGCCCTGCGCTGGTTCACCCCCAGCTGTGAGGTCCCCCTCTGTGGCCACGCCACCCTGGCAGCCACCCTTGCGCTGGGGCATTGGGACCTGCTGGCCCCCGGGATGTCTCTCAGCCTGGCCAGCCGCAGCGGTGCGCTGGCGGTGAGCCTGCTGGCGGATCAACCCGGTACAGCATCGCTCGTTCTGCCCGGTGGCGGCCTGCAGCCGACCCCATGCCCGCAGTATCTCCCCGCCTTGATTGGCAGCCAACCGCTTCAGTTCTGGGGTTCAGCCCTCGGCTACCGCGTGGCGCTGCTGGACGAGGCCGTGGACCTCGCTGCTCTGGCATTCGACCCAGGGGCCCTGCAGGCGCAGGAGCGCCCGGGGCTGGTGCTGATGCAGGCCTGCAGCGGTGGGAGTGCAGATTGCCCCCGGGTGCTTGGCCAATCCGCTGACTATCAGCTGCGCTTCTTTGCACCAGGCCTGGGCATACCCGAAGACCCTGTGACGGGTTCGGCCCATGCCCTGGTGGCTCCCTGGTGGTTGGCCACCCTGGGTCGATCGCAGGTGGTGGGCTGGCAGCCCTCATCACGCCGTGGTGGAATGCTTTGCGAATCTCCGGCAGCGGGCCTGGTCCGCCTGACCGGGTCTGGCCATCTCCTATGGGACGGGCTCGTCAACGCTGGTGGGATGCCGCTCGCAAGGGGCGATTGGTCCGTCTGCAAGGGCTGCTGATCACAGCTCCTCTTGGCCTGTGTGCCCTGGGGCTCGGTTTTGCTGTGCAGGGCCTGATGCCCGCCCCAGCAACCCTCAGCGGGCCGATGCTGGAGGCGATGCTTGAGACCCCGCCAGCCCACACGACACCTCGGGCCAGTGCCCGGGACGATCTACGAGGAGTGGCTGCGGAGCGGACGGGCATGCCGGGAGCCTTGGCCCTGAGTGAGCCCGCCAGGGGAACACCGCTGAGCCTCGAAATTCGGGTGGCGTTGCTGTCGGCCGGCACCCAGCTGGAGCTGGGTGCCACGGGACCCTGGTGGCTGCGGCGCCGCGATGGTGAGGTGCTGCGCCGTGGAGGGCGCGACCAGACCCTGGCGGTGGCGGCCGCTGGTGGCCTGCCCGCCGAACTCTGGCTGGAAACCAATCCCGGTGAGCAGGTGCGACTCAATGGCCAGGCTTATGGCGGTCGACTCCGACTCGTGCAGGAGGGCAGCGGGTACCAGGTGGTGAACCACCTGCCCCTGGAGGAGTACATCGCCTCGGTGGTTGGAGCGGAAATGCCCAGTTCCTGGGACATGGAGGCCCTCAAGGCCCAGGCTGTCGCAGCCCGCTCCTATGCCTTGGCCCACATGGCCCGCCCCGCTAGCCAGCACTGGCACTTGGGCGACACCACCCGCTGGCAGGCCTACCGGGGCTTCGGGAGCAGCAACGACCGCACGCGGCGGGCGGCTGCAGAGACAGCCGGTTTGATCCTCAGTTATCAGGGCGGCATCGTGGAGAGCCTCTATGCCGCCAACAGCCAGATCAGCTGGGAAGCCCATGGCAGCCTCGGCGCCAGCATGAGCCAGGAAGGGGCCCAAGCCCTCGCCCGTCAGGGGTATCGCTACAACCAGATTCTGGCTCGCTACTACACCGGAGCCTCCCTGACGCGGCTTCGGGCGGGCAGCGGTTGAGCTGTGGTGAGCAACCTCCCCAGCAGCAGCGTCCCCAGAGCCGAGCTGCTCTGGCAAGCCGCGCTGGAACGCAGTGCTTCAGCCCTGGGCTCAGGGGCCCTGGTACCCCTGAGCACGGAACTGGTGCCGGCGATAGCCCACGGACCTTTTGTGCTGCGGCGGCTGCTCTCGCAGACCCCCAAACACCTCCGCACCGCGGGCCCCAAACCGAATCCCTTTCTGCCCTGGGATCCCGAGCTGGAAGTGCAGCGCCTGGGTACGACCCACCTGGCCCTGCTGAATAAATACCCCGTCCAGGAGGGGCACATCCTGTTGATCAGTCAGCAGTGGCAGCCCCAGGCCGGCTGGCTCAGCAGCTCCGACTGGCGGGCCGTCGCGGAGGTGGGCGCGGACACTGGCGGGTTGTGGTTCTTCAACAGTTGTGCCGCGGCTGGGGCTAGTCAGCCCCATCGCCACCTCCAATTGCTACCCCGCAGCAGCCGTGCTGTGACTTGCCCGCTGGCCCCCAGCATCCAGGCCCAGTTGCGGGGCGAGCAGCCCCCCTGGCCGTGGCGCTACAGCATCAGCCCACGCCTGCAGGCCACAGCAGGTGTGGACGCTGCAGCCGCGGAACTGGCGAGCCTGTATCACCTCCATAGCGCCGCACTCCACCTTGGAACCCCGCAGCAGGACCCAGCTCCGCGGCAGCCCTACAACCTGCTCTTCGATGACGAGTGGTTCATGACCGTCCAGCGCACGAAGGAGCACTGGGCGGGCTTCAGCGTCAATGCCCTGGGTTTCGCTGGCTCCCTCTTGCTCACCGAACACTCCGACCAGGATTGGCTGGAGCGGCATGGCCCGCTGGCGTTACTTGGGGCGGTGGCGGCAGAAGTTCGGTGATTCCACGGATGCATGCATCAGCCAAAGGCTGGCTTTGTGGTGAAGGGAGTCGGCTCACGCTTCCCGCTTTACATCCGTCTGTCATCCACCGCTATGGCATCCAGTCAGTCAACGATCCAACGGCGCAATACCCGCATCGAGTCCTATCTGCACCTCGTCCAACCCATCGCCCGGCACTACGCCCGGGTCTGCCCCGAGTCGCGGGATGATCTCAACCAGGTGGGGTTGTTGGGCCTGATCCGAGCCGCCGAGCGCTATCGCAGTGCTGAGCAGGTGCCCTTCGCCGTGTTTGCTCGACCCCACATCCGCGGCGCGATCCTGCATTACCTACGGGATCAGGCTCCCGCCATCCGCCAGCCGAGGCGCCAGCAGGAATTGACCCATCAGCTGAGCCAGCATCGCCAGAGATTGCTGATCGAGCTGGGTCGCGAACCCAGGGACAACGAGCTCAGGGCTGCCTGTGGCCTCAGCCTGCAGCGCTGGCAACAACTGCTGCAGATGCCCAAGGCTCGGATGGTGTCACTGGATGACGAGACAGATCTTCCCGCACCCGGTAACCCCCTCAGTTGTGAGCGGCACTACGACGAGCTGCTGCAAGCCGTCAAGCGCCTTGATCAGCAGGCGCGCCAGGCCATTCAGGAGGTGGTGATGGGAGGCCAGAGCCTGCGGCAGGTTGCAGGGCGCTGGCAGGTAAGCCCCAGCACCGTGCATCGCCACCTGCATCGGGGCCTAGCGGAACTCAGGACTCTGCTGTCTCCCCCATCTGCTTCTGCAGCGTGCTGATGGCGGCATTGATCGCCGCAAGCTGACGCTCAAGACCATCGCGCCAGAAGGTGAGGGTTTGCAGCTTGCGTTCCTGGTGACGGCGGCGGAACTGCTCAGCGGTTCCACCCTCTCCACAGCAAAAGAACGGCGGCAGCATGGGAAAATGTCAGCAAGTCGCTGTTCTAGCGGCCAGACTCTCCTGGCCGCGAAGTTTCTAGTAGGTCAAGGGCCCACCGCGGCCTCAATCCCTGGTAAGCCTGTGATCTTCAGGATCCGGCAGGGTTGTTGCCGCCACCAGGTCCATCAGGAGGTGAAGCAATTCCAGCCTGATCCCACCGCACACCATTTTCATTCGCATCTTGAGAGCAGTTGGTCCCACAGGTCTCATGAGGCCCTTGATGCTCGCTTTGGTGAGTGGCGTGATCCTGGTCGGCGTGCCAGCGCGCGCCTACGTCGCCCTCATGGCCGGTCAGACCGCACGCCCGCTGAAGGGCAATTTCAACAACGTGCCGGTGCTGCACTCCAACCAGCCCGAAGAGGTGCATGGACCGGGAATTCTGGTCAGCACCACACCGGGCTCCGCCCTGGCCGCAGAGACCAACCAACCCCTGGCCAACGCCACTTACACCTTCAACGGTGAGTTCGGGTTGCACGTCCATCACAAGTACTACCCGGAGGACCGCAGACGCATGGGCAGTGGCGGCGGTCCGAGGGGCAAACTGACCCTCGCCACGATCCTGATCAACCCCGGGGGGCGTCCGGTTCATATCCGCTTCCAGCAGGGGGCGGTGCGCAACAGCTTTGAGGCTCCCTACCTGCCCAACCACCTGATGGGCGTCAAGCCTCTTGGGGCACGACCATGGAACACTGGCCCCGGGGACGCCACGGCTGTGCAGATGCTGCGCGGGAAGCTTGACCACAAGCTTTCCGACACCATCACCATCCCTCCCTACAGCCGCACCGTGTTGTTCAGCACCCAGCTGCCAGCCCGCGGCATCGCCAATGGGTTGCTGAAAGGGCGCAGCGACGGTCCGTTTCAGATGGCGGTGGTTGCTGCCGAGGACCCCAAGAGCGACCAGGACATCATCGCGGTGATGGATAGCGGCAGGCTCGCCCCTGGCCGCATCTACCTGAACCGGGTGGGCCAGATTCAGAACGGCACGGTCTTCTCGCGGGTTGCGGGCGTGGCCGTTGGCGATGCCTATGAGGCCAGCCTCAACCACGACCTCAGCCAGGGGGCCCTGCATGTGCCCCTGACCAGCACGAACCGGCACAACTTCGGTACCGGAGAGCAGCAGGTGAATCAGCTGGCCAGTCGCATGCTGGATTCATCCGTCAACAACATTGGCACCTACGGCGTCCGCTTCGATGTGACCCTGAACCTGTCCGGTGCCGGGCCCCACCAGCTCGTGCTGAGCCATCCCACCCCCAACGGTGGACGTCCATTTGTCGCCTTTCGCGGCTCGATCGGCATTGGTAGCGATGAGGGCTACCAGGAGGTGCACGTGGGCATGAAATCCGGGGAAAGCCTCTCCCTGGCTTCCCTTAACCTCAAGCCTGGCCAGAACAATCCGGTCAAGGTCAGCCTTGTCTATCCGGCGGATGCGACACCAGGTCACCTGCTGAGTGTGGTACCAGACCAGCAGCTGGCCCAGGTGCGGGAGCGCCAGATTCTGATCGCCAAGGCCGCAGCCGAATCCCAAACGAGTCGGCAACGCACCCCGCCTCCGGCCCCTCCGGGACTCGCCGTGACCCCGCAGCCTCCTGTGGCGATCCCCACTCCTGCAGCCAGGCCGCCAGTGTTGGCACCGGGTTGGCTCGATACCCTTCCCCCGATTCCGCCCGTCAACAGCTCCCAACTGCCCCAGCCTGGCTATGGGTCACTCCCTCCTGAGCGTATGTCCCAGGCCCTACTGGATCGTTATCAGCAGGCAGTGGACGCCCAACAGCAGTTCATGAACAGCCTCATGGGCCGATAGTCTCTGCAAGGTCAGTGTCGGCGCGTGGGTCAGCGGGAATCTGAAACCAAGCGAATCACCCTCGACCTCAGCAAGTCGATGATCGACTCGATCGATCAGCTCAAATCCGAGTGGGGTCTCCGCAGCCGAGGACAGATCCTCGAGCGGTTGCTCTGTGAGGTTCTTGGCCAGGATGACGCTGATGACGAGCAGGAGCTCGTGGATCTGGTCCAGGAGCCGCCAACCTCCGCTGAACAGGCTGGGGCGCCCGCAACTGCACCTGCCGCGGAGCTCCGGTCAGCTGCGGGCGCACTGAATGAGACAACGGCAATCGTACTCATTCATTCCAGCCTGGTCCCTAGATTGGACCAGGAGCGAGTCTCGACTGAGACCACTGAGCCGCTGTTGGGGCAGCGACGGGACTCGCCCGGATCGGGCATCCAGCTGCCGGGTTTTGTGCGGCGCCAGTCCAGTCAGCTCAGACGCAGCCTGCATCCCCGGCCAGTATCTCCAGAGTTCGAGCGGGGCCTTGCTCTGATCAGTGGCGAGCAGCTCAGCAGCGCTGACAGCGCTGCCCAACAACACTGGTTGGACGTGTACAGCCAACCGCCCTCGGCACCGGTTCTGGAGGCCTCCATGGTTTGGCTCGCCAAGGACATCTGGCCCCAGTCCGACCAGAGCGATGGCCGACCGTTCACCTGGAGTCTCACGCAACAGGTGATGCGCTCGTTTGCCCCTGACTGGTCAGATGGTGAGGTGAGCTTTGCGCGGGTGATCGTTGCCGCTGGCATTCTCGAGGATCCCTTCAGTGGGGACACGTTGGCCGTGCGGGTTCCCACCCTGATCACCCGCTTCGTGCAACGGGCCCGCAGCCGGCAGAAGCGGGGCACGTCGTTCCAGGCGATCGATCAGGCCATGACGGTTCACGGCGCCCTCAAATTGCTGGAGTTGCCCACGGTGGCTGACCGCCCTTATTCCCTGCAGGACATTCGTGAGGCATACCGCGAACAGGCCCAGTCGCACCATCCCGATGCGGGTGGATCCGCTGACGCGATGCGCCGGCTCAACGAGGCCTACCAATTCCTCAAGGAGCGCTACCGCCGAGTTGCATAACCAGGCCACTTGACTGCTGCACAGGCCGGGACTCATTTCGTGTCTTAGCCAGGACTCATGGTTCTTGTTGTTTGTTCTCTTGCTGGCCGGAGGGGCAAAGGGTCGGATTCGGCAAAGCTTTAAAAATCGTCGATTCCATTCGTGCGATCTGTCCATTGCCACGGTTGGGGCCGCCACAGTTTCATGAACAATCCAGGACTGTCTGGGCCTGATGCCTTGCCCCCTCGGCTGTCCAGGCGCGGATGTTCATTCTGGCCAGCAGCTTGGCCACAGCCAGGAAGCCAGTAGCCACAGGCTTTCTGTATCTCGCGTACCTGCTGTAGACACAGGTACGCAAGCATCTTCGGGCCTGCAGGGTGCTCCAAGGTCTGTCCTGCCAGCTCGGTGCTTCAGGTGCGAGTGCTGGAGCGTGGGTCAGGTCAGGCCAACACCGATTCCGGTAGTCCTGATCAAGACTCGCTCTGAGTCTAGGCCTGAGTCTTGCAGGCGAACTTCGCGCCCGCTCGCATGTCGCGAATGCATCACGGATGACTGGGTTGACAGGTGTGCGGCTCGGAGACTTAGTCAGTCGCATGTGTGTCGCGATGCGGGCCCCAGCACGAGACCCTGGCGTGTCTTGCAAGACGGCCTTGGATTGGTCGGGCCACTTGGGCGCGAGCCGGTTGCAAGGGGCAACAAGCTACGTCGAACCAGATGTCTTATCTGCGACGCGTCGCAGGTCTCACTCCCTGTCCTGAGCTGGACTATAGGGATCGTCTTGCGATGCTGCCCGGCCATGAAAAAAGCCGGCTCTTCGGCCGGCTCAATCTGATGGACGCTGGACAACTGCCTCAGGTGGGGGTCTGCATGCCCTGAATCAGGAAATCAAAATAGGGGGCGGCCACGGAAGCATCGTCCTTGTTGAGCAATACCAGGGAAGCCTCTTTGATGCAGCGCATCGACTCCACCATTCCGGCCATGGGCACGCCAAGGCTGTTGTACATCTCCCGGGCTCCTTCGAGGCCGATCTTCTGGATCATTTCGGTGCTACCGGCCAGAACGCCGTAGGTGACGAGCCGCAAATACCAGCTGAAATCACGAAGGCATTGGGCCCTCTGCTTCTGGCCGTAGGCATTGCCGCCTGGGGCCACATACTCGGGCTTGCGACTGAACAGCTGGCGCGCAGCCTCGTCGACAATCTTCTTCTCGTTCTCGGTGAGAACCCGAACCACTGTCAAGCGGCTCGAACCTGCCGAGAGGAAGTCCACCATCGAGCGCAGTTCGCCGCCGGTGGGATAGCGCAGTTGATCGTCTGCCTGGAGGATCAGATCCCGAACGACGCTCATCGAAACCACCTTGCGCCTGTCCACTTTATCCAGATCTGGGCTCTGAGCCGGGTCTGGCGGCGCAGGTGTTTACGCACCGATAGGGTCAGGGTTGCGCGATAGGCACTGTGCTGATGGCCCAACACCCCGCTGCCATTGGCGAGAAGCTTGAACTGGAGATCGATGGCATCGGCCACGACGGCCAGGGGGTGGGCCGCTGGCAGGGCATGGCCGTGTTTATCCCCGGGGCACTGCCGGGCGAGCGAGTGTATGTGCGGGTGCGCAGGCTGGCCAAGCGACATCTCGAGGCCGATCTGGTGGGCGTCGAGCGCAGCAGTCCCGACCGCCAGAAAGCGCCGTGCATCCTGGCTGAACGCTGTGGTGGCTGCACTCTGCAGCACGCCACCGATGCTGCCCAGGCCAGCTGGAAGCAGGATCTTGTCGTTCAGGCTCTCCGCCGAATCGGCCACCTGGAGGTGGCCGTGGATCCCATATGGCCAGCGGCCAATGGTCTGGGCTACCGCAATCGCGCCCTGATCCCACTCGAACGGACGGACGCCGGCGTGTTGCGCGCTGGCTACTACCGGCGCGGCAGCCACACGATCGTGAATATGTCCCGCTGTCCGGTGCTGGATCCACGCATCGACGCCCTGGTGGCACCGATCAAGGCCGACCTGGAGGCCAGCGGTTGGCCCGTGGATGTGAATCTCTGTGGCGAAGGGGGCCTGCGCCATCTGGCCCTCCGTGTGGGCCAGCACACCGGCGAGGTGTTGATCACCCTGGTGAGCAGCCACGGTGTTCTGCCTGGTCTCACCGAGCTTGCCCAGCAGTGGCAGCAGCGCTGGCCAGAGGTGGTGGGCGTGTGCCTCAACCTTCAACCCAAGGCCTCCAACACCGTGATGGGGCCGGTTACAGAGACGATTTGCGGCCGCCCCTGGCTGCAGGAGCGCTTTGCCGGCCAGGCCCTGCGTATTGCAGCCGACACGTTCTTCCAGGTGAACACCCTGCAGGCGGAGCGGATCGTGCCCCTGCTCCAGGAGGGTCTGGCACCACTGGCCAACCGCACGATCGTGGACGCCTACTGCGGTATCGGTACCTTCAGCCTGCCCCTCGCCGCAGCTGGGGCCCAGGTGCTGGGCCTCGAGGTGCACGGCGGCTCGGTGGAGCAGGCCCGCTCCAATGCCGCCCGCAATGGCCTTGAGCGGGCCCTGTTTGAGGAGGCCGATGTGGCGTCAGTGCTGGCGAGTCGCCTGCAGGCCGCCGATGGCCTGTTGCTGGATCCGCCGCGCAAGGGTCTCAGCGATCAAGCGATCGAGGCGATCGTGGCCACGCTGCCCTCTCGGATCGCCTACATCAGCTGCAACCCGGCCACCCTGGCTAGGGATCTGGGGCTGTTGTGCCAAGACGACCGCTACCGGCTCACCCGGGTGCAACCGGTGGATTTCTTCCCCCAGACCAGCCACGTGGAAACCGTGGCTCTGCTGGAGCGCACCTGAGCTTCAGGCGCGCAATTGCGCGCCGAACTGTTTCTCCAGGGCCACCCGAATCGCCTGGTGGGCCGCGTCCACCTCACTGTCGGTGAGGGTGCGCTTGGCATCGCGGTAGCGCAACCGGAAGGCTTGGCTGCAATAGCCAGCCCCCACCTGATCACCCTCGTAGCGATCCACAAGTTCTGCCTGCTCCAGCAGGGGTTTGCCGGCTTTGCGGATGGCGCTCAGCAGCTGGTGGCTGGCGGTGCTGCTGGGCACCACCAGGGCCAGATCGCGCTCGGAGGCGGGCACTGTGGGGTAGCCAGCAAAGCGGGGCTGCCAGCGGTTGCTGCGGGTGGCAGCCTGCAGCAGCAGCGGCAGATCCAGCTGGAATCCGTAGGTGTAGGCCGGCAGATCGAACGCGTCCGCCTGCTCTGGATGCAGCTGTCCGAACCAGCCTGCTGGCCGGCCTTCCACCACCACCTGGGCAGCACGGCCGGGATGCAGCCAGGGATGGTTGCGAAGTGGGCGGTCTTCGCAGGGCAGGGAGAGGGCTGCCAGGGCGCGCTGCAGCAAGCCGCGGGCCTGGAAATAGTCGGGGGACTGGGGTTTGCCGCTGCTGCTCCAGAGCTCAGCCTGGCGGGAGCCACAGATCACACCTGCCAGCTGGAGGCTCTGGCGTTCCTTCTGGACGTCCGGCCTGAATACATGGCCGATCTCAAAGGCCCAGAACCCGGAGCGGCCAGCCTGCAGGTTGCGCTGGGCTGCCAGGAGCAGGTCCTCCAGCAGGTTGTCGCGCAGATGGCCGTAGTCCGCCAGCAGGGGGTTGGCTAAGGGCAGCCGTTGGCTCGGCAAATCACCGGCGGGCGGAAGTTGCGATTGGGCGGGGCCCAGGGACAGGCTGCAGGTTTCCTGCAGACCCGCCTGCACCAGGGCCTGTCGCAGGCGTCGCTCCGCCTGCTGACCGGCGTTCAACCCGCCGGGGGCAATGGGGTCAGGCAAATGGCAGGCGAAGCGGTCGTAGCCCACAAGGCGGGCCACTTCTTCGATCAGATCCACCTCCCGTTGCAGGTCCATCGCCCGCGAGGGGGGAACCTCCACCCTCCACCCCTCCGTGTGGCCGTGCAGCACGCAGCCAAGGGAGGTGAGAATCTGCTCAATGTCTGCATCGGGCAGATCGCCGTAGGCGTCGCCGAGATCCACCGGCCCCAGCAGATTGTGGATGGCGTCGCGGCTCAGTTCCAGGGCGGGGCGGCTGGGCTCGATGCGCTGATGCAGCCAGCGCCCCTCAAGCTGGGCGCCGCAGATCTCCTGGAACAAGGCCACGGCCCGGTCGGCGGCCAGGAGGGTCATCTCCCGAGGCAAGCCCTTCTCAAACCGACTGCTCGCATCGGTGCGCAGACCGACGCTGCGGGCGCTGCGCCGCACGGTCTGCGGGGCAAACATCGCCGCCTCCAGCCAGATGGAGGTGGTGGTGTCCTGCACGGCCGTGTTGGCACCGCCCATCACACCGGCCAGGGCTACCGGCATGCCGGCGTAGGTCACCACCAAGGCGTCGGCATCCAGGCTTTGGCTGCTGCCATCGAGGGCGACAAAGTCTTCGCCGGCATGGGCCGGTCGCAGGCCGATCGCCTGGGGATCGGCGTGGCCAGCACTGAGTGCAGCTAAACGATCACGATCAAAGGCATGCAGGGGCTGACCCAGTTCCAGCATCACCAGGTTGGTGATGTCCACCACGTTGTTGATGGGCCGCAACCCAGCCCGCTCCAGGCGGGTCTGCAGCCAACGGGGCGATGGACCCACCCGCAGGCCCGAGAGGGCCGTGAGGCTGAACAGGCCGCCCTCTTCCATGGCGTTCTGATCCGCTGGGCTGATGGACAAGGGCTCCGCAGCGATTGCCGTGGCGGCAGGAGTCAGCGTCAGGGGAGTCGCGGTGAGAGCCGCCACCTCCCTGGCAATGCCTTGCATGGACAACCCGTCGGGTCGGTTGGCGGTGATGGCCAGCTCCAACACCTGATCATCGAGGCCAAACAGGGGGCCCACTGCGCTGCCAAGAGGGGGATGCTGCTCGAGCAGCTCATCGAGGATCACGATGCCCTCCGAGCTGTCCGCCAAGCCCAGCTCGGAGAGGGAGCAGATCATGCCGCTGCTGGCCACGCCCCGCAGCTCGGCCGGTTTGATCGTGAGGTTCACCGCTGGCAGATAGGCCCCCACGGTGGCCACAGCCACATGGATGCCGGCCCGCACGTTCGTGGCTCCGCAGACAATCTGCAGGGGCTCCGCAGCACCCACAGCCACGCTGCAGACGCTCAACTTGTCGGCATTGGGATGGGGCTCTCGTGCCTCCACGAATCCCACCACCACCCCGGCAGCCCGGGCGGCAAGATCGTCGATCTCCTCCACTTCAAAGCCAGCCACCGACAGGCGTTCAGCCAGTTCGGCCGGGGGCAAATCGCAGGCCACCAGCTCCCGAAGCCATTGGAGCGAGACCCGCATTGCCCGATCGACAGAGGAAGGGTGACTCTAATGATCGGCCCCGGACCAGGCTGGGGAAGCCGAGGAGGTATCGTTAGTCACTGTCAACTCGCATCGCATCAGCGGCGCAACGTCCTTTATGGCTAAGAACAAGGGCGTCCGGATCGTGATCACTCTCGAGTGCACCGAATGCCGGTCCAACCCCGCCAAGCGGTCCCCTGGCGTGTCCCGTTACACGACAGAGAAGAACCGCCGCAACACCACTGAACGGATAGAGCTCAAGAAGTTCTGCCCCCACTGCAACAAGTCGACAGTCCACAAAGAGATCAAGTGATCTCTCACGTGTGATTTGAGCCTTCTGCACCCAACCCCATCCGTTCAGTCATGAGTAGTTCCTTCTTCAAGAAGCGCCTGTCGCCGATCAAGCCCGGCGATCCGATCGATTACAAAGACGTCGATCTCCTTAAAAAGTTCATCACCGAGCGTGGCAAAATCCTGCCCCGCCGACTGACAGGCCTCACCGCCAAGCAACAGCGCGACCTCACCAATGCCGTGAAGCGCGCTCGCATCGTGGCTCTGCTGCCCTTCGTGAATCCCGAGGGCTGATGCCCTCCTGAAGACCCTTGAATCCTGGTGATCTGGTTGGCGTTCATGCCCGTTCCGGGCCATGTCTTGCCCTGATCACCGCGATCCAGGGGTCCAAAGCTTCTCTCTGCATCGGCTTTCAAGCCAAGACGGAGCGCTGGGCGCTTCGCGAGCTTGAACTGATCAGCACTCCTTCCAATAGCAACGGCGATCTCGCAGCATCGATCGCCCAAGCCCCATGGACCTTCACACAGTCAGCGCTTGACGGCGCCAGGCCGTCGCGGCGCGACCTCGCAGCGGCCTGGTTGCTTCTGGATGGCGATCAGAGCTGGTTGAGCCTCGCCTCGCTGACCGAGCTGCTCGTGGCCAGGGTGGACCCGCTGACCCTGGCCTCCACCTGGCTGCTGCTGCAGCACCAAGACCTGTTCCGCTGCAAACAGGGCAGCATCCAACCCCGCAGCCTCCAGGATTTGCGCAACCTGCGGCGTGAACGCCATGGCGAGGTGCTGCGGCAGCGCCATGAGCTGCAGTGGCGCCAAACCCTGGCTCGGCGGCAACCCCTGGTCATCGATCAGCTTCCGGCAGAGGCCCGGCGCCAGCTCGAGGCCCTGCTGGAGTTCGCCACTGAGCCCAGCGCCGGCCTCTCGCCCGAACTGCGTCACCTGTTGTTCGATTGTCAGTGCACGCCCCAACTCGGCGATGTGCGCCGTCTACTGGCCGATCTGGGGCAGTGGCAGCGCCATCAGTTGCGCTGTCTGGAGGGCACCACCTGGTCTGCCGGATTCACTGCGGATCTGGAAGCCGAGGCTGCGGCATTGGTGCAGCGTGCTGAAGCTCCCCATCCCAGTGATCCAGGCCGGCTGGATCTCTGTCACCAGCGCAGCGTCACCATCGATGACGCGGACACCCGCGATGTCGACGATGGCCTGGCCCTGGAGCGGTGCCCCGATGGCAGCCGTTGGATCTGGATTCATGTAGCCGACCCGGGTCGCCTGGTGGCGGCGGGGTCGGCCCTCGACCAAGAGGCGCAGCGCCGGGCCAGCAGCCTCTACCTGGCCCAGGGCAACGTGCCGATGTTCCCGGCCTGTCTGTCTGAAGGGGTCTTCAGCCTGCACCAGGGCCGCCGCTGCGCCAGCTGGAGCGTGGGTGTGCGGCTCACCGACACGGGTGCCATTGCTGAGCAGCGCCTGCATCGCTCCTGGATTCAGCCCGTCTATCGCCTCAGTTATGAGGATGCCGATGAGCTGATCGAGTACGCCCCACCCCAGGACGACGATCTGGCTGAACTGCACGGTCTGCTGGGGATCCGCCGCCGCTGGCGTGAATCCAGGGGTGCTCTGTTGATGGATCAACCGGAGGGACGTTTCCGCCGCTGCGACGAGCACGCCGAACTGGAGGTGGTGGAACCGAGCCCATCGCGGCTGATGGTGGCCGAGGCCATGATTCTGGCGGGAGCGGCTGTGGCCGAGTACGGCAGGGACGTTGGCCTGGCCCTTCCCTACCGCAGTCAGCCCAGTTGCACCCTGCCCCCAGCAGCAGAGCTGGACAAGCTGCCGCCGGGTGCCGTGCGCCACGCGGCCCTGCGCAAGGGCCTCAGTCGGGGTCTCACTGCGCCCCAGCCTTCGCCCCACTTCAGCCTCGGGCTCGACGCTTACGTGCAGGCCACCTCTCCCATCCGGCGCTATGGCGACCTGCTCACCCAGCGGCAGCTGGCCGCCCAGCTGGGGGGGGATTCACCCCTGAGCGCCGATCAGGTGAGTGCGTTGCTGGAGCAGCTGGACCCGGCCATTCGCCAGGGCATCCAAATCAGCCGCGAGGATCAGCGCCACTGGCAGCAGGTGTGGTTTGCGGAGCACCGCAGCGAGCGCTGGGAGGGCCTGTTCCTGCGCTGGTTGCGTCCCCAGGATGGCTTGGCCCTGGTGCGCCTCGATCAGCTGGCCATGGATCTGCCCGTGGTGGTGCATGACAGCTGCACTGCTGGTGATGGCGTGACGGTCCAGGTGAAGGAGAGCGACCCCGATGGTGATGTGCTGCGGCTCGTGGCCCAGCGCTCAGCGCGCCAGTCGTGAGGCCCTCAGCCAGGGCCCCCAGGGGTTGAGGCACCCGATCAGCTCCACAGACCTGGGGCCATCCAGCTGCTGGAGCCAGAGGTGAAGCCCTGGCTCCAGGGTGATCAAAGGCCACAGGCCTTGAGCGCTGCGGAAGCTGTAACCGCCCTGGCCATCGGGACTCAGCTCCCCACTCCACAAGCGCTCGTTGGGCTCCGAAGGGCCGCGATCGGGCGCGAGCCTCGCAGGGCGGCCGGCGAGGGTGCCTTGCCCAGTCACCAGCGAGGGGTCATCCAGGGCCGCCCGCTGACGCTCGGCCCAGAGGGGGTGATGCCATGGGGTGTCCCACAGCGGAACGGGCCCAGCAGGCGCCCGATCATCGCTGATCAGCTGGTCCTGCACATCCCGAACGGGAAGGTCGCCAGGGTTAAGGCCCCGAATGGCACACAGGGCTGCAGCAGCTCCCGCGGCCTGGCCGATGTTGAAAATCAGCGGTTGCAGGCGCGTGGCCCCATTGGCCATGTGGCTGGAACTGAAGCACTTGTCGGCCGCCAAAAGATTCTCAATGCCGCCGCTCACCAGAGCGCCATAGGGAATGCAAAAGGGCGTGCCGCTCCAACGCCCTCCCCAGCGGGTGCTTTTGGGGGCCAAGGCCCAATCCTCACCTGGGTAGTGGTGATCATTGGCGTAATTACCAACGGCCACCGACTGCAGCGCACCAGCCGCGTCGAGAGGCAGTGGTGCCACCGACTCCCCTGGGGCCTGGGGCAGCAGCTGCTGTTCGATCACCAGCGCTTGCCCCACCAGCCGCCGTCCTTCACGCCAGTAGGGCATCAGGGCCAGATTGCTGGCGCCGTGCAACGCGCCGCTGGAGGCCTCGCTGCCATGGGCCGGAAAACAGCGCCCCCGTTGCAACCAGCCCGCCGAGGCCTCCTCCAGGGCCGAAGCAAAGCGCTGGCTATGGGCTTGCATGTCGGCGTAGAGCGCCGCTCGTACAGCCGCGTCGGGGTCGAAGGCGCGCTGCAGCTCACCGTGCCAGTCGTTGCCGTGCAGGGGCCAGTTGAGCATCACCAGACCACCCGGTAAGCGGCCGTAGGTGATCGTGCGTTCCAGCCCGAAGCTATCGCTGGCCGCCTCAAACGGCGCTCGCAATGCCCTCTCACCAGCGGCGGTGGGGAGGGGGCCATCGGCTAATTGGCCCATCACCACCCAGGTGGGCGACTGCACAGGCTGGCGCTGGAAGAAGGGGTCGGTGGCCAGGGCCTCGGCCCGCGGGGCACTGGGCTCCTGCCACTGTTCCTGGGCTTCCCAGCCCAGCCGGTAGGGGGCCTCCGCCAGGGGGAAGCAATCGCCCCGATCACTGCCATCCACCAACACGTGCAGGGCCACCCGGATGGTTTCGCCCTGGCACTCGATCTCCACAGCTTCGAGCCGGTCGGCACGCCGCGTGATGGAGCGCAGTTGCACATCAGGCCACCAGCGCAGACGCGGTTCCTGAAGGCACCATTCCCGCAACAGCGCTTCGGCGGTGGCTGGGGCATAGCCAAAGCAGCTCACCCAGTTCTGGTCCAAGCCCTCGGGTTCACGCCGCTGCAGCTCCCGCAGGAAGGAACCCCACAGCCCCGTCTGCCAGGGGGTGAGTTCGTTGCCATCGGGACAGCACACCCCCGCCGCGCTCACCATGCCGCCCAGCCAGGGCCCGGGCGTGAGCAGCAGGGTGTCGGCACCACCGCGGGCGGCCTGCAGGGCGGCAGCCACACCGCCGGTGCCTCCCCCCCACACCACCACCTGGGCCTGCGCGCTGTTGCTCGGCATGGACCCGCCTGCACCTGTGTGGCCACCCAGGCTGCCAGGGGAAGCGCTGCGTAGGATCCCGCCGATGACCTACACCCTCACCACCCCCCTCTATTACGTCAACGACAAGCCGCACCTGGGCAGTGCCTACACCACGCTCGCCTGCGACACGTTGGCCCGCTACCAGCGGCTGAAAGGGGAGGCGGTGATCTTCATCACCGGCTGCGACGAACATGGCCAGAAGATTCAGCGCACGGCCGAGGCGGCCGGGCTGAGTCCGCAGGCCCATTGCGATGCGGTGAGTGCCCAGTACCGCGATCTGTGGGAGCGCTGGCAGATCAGCAACGACCGGCTGATCCGCACCACCGATGCCCGCCACCACCAGATCGTGGCCCAGTTCTTCGCCCGGGTGGAAGCCAATGGCGATGTGGTGGAGGGCCGCCAACAGGGGTGGTACTGCGTGGCCTGCGAGGAATTCAAGGATGATCCCGCCGAGGCCACGGCGCCCCATTGCGCCATTCACCAGAGGCCCCTGGAATGGCGCGATGAGGTGAACCTGTTCTTTCGCCTCTCGCGCTATCAGCAGCAGATCGAGCAGTTGATCGCCCAGCCCGGTTTCATTCAGCCCGCCAGTCGCCGCCGGGAGGTGGAGAATTTTGTGAAGCAGGGCCTGCGGGACTTCTCCATCTCCCGGGTGAACCTGCCCTGGGGCATCCCCGTGCCAGGCCACGAGGGCCACACTTTCTACGTGTGGTTCGATGCCCTGCTCGGCTACATCACGGCTCTGCTGGAGCCCGGGGACGCGCCGGATCTCGCCGTTGCCCTCAGCCACGGCTGGCCGGCCTCGGTGCATGTGATCGGCAAGGACATCCTGCGGTTTCATGCGGTGTACTGGCCCGCCATGCTGCTCTCAGCAGGCCTTGAACTTCCTGGCAAGGTGTTTGGCCACGGCTTCCTCACCCGCGAGGGCCAGAAGATGGGCAAGTCGTTGGGCAACGTGCTCGACCCCGCCGAACTGCTGGAGCGTTGCGGCCGTGATGCCGTCCGCTGGTATCTGCTGCGTGACATTCCCTTCGGGGAGGACGGGGACTTTCAGCAGCAGCGCTTCAGCGACCTGGTGAACAACGACCTGGCCAACACCATCGGCAACCTGCTCAACCGCACCAGTTCCATGGCCCGGCGCTGGTTTGAAGACTGCGTGCCAGCGCGCACCACTGCCGCCGAGGTCAGCCACCCCCTGGCGCTCGCCGCAGAGACAGCCCGCAGCACGGTGATCGGATCCCTCGACGGCCTGGACTTCCGCAGTGCAGCGGAAGCCACCTTGCAGTTGGCCATCAGCGCCAACGGCTTCCTGAATGACCAGGCCCCCTGGAGCCTGATGAAGCAGGAGGGCACGCGGGAACAGGTGGCTGACCAGCTCTATGCGGTGCTGGAAGCGGCGCGGATCGTGGCGGTGCTGATGGCTCCGGTACTGCCTGATCTCTCCAGCCGCATGTTGCTGCAGCTGGGGCAGGAGCCGCTGGACTCAGGTCCGGCTGGACACAACAATCGCCCCTGGCTGGAGCAGCTGGATTGGGGGGGGCTGGAGCCCGGAGCCGTTCTGCCGGAGCCTTCGCCTGTGATGGCCCGGCTTGAGCTGGACACGCCCCTGTGAGACTGCGCCCCCTGCTCTGCGGCGCCACGCTCCTGCTGGCGGGCTGCGCCGGCCAGCCGATCAGCAAGGAGGCACCTGAACCCTTTGTGTTCCGTTCCCTCAACCTGCGCCAACAGGACAAGCGCGGGGCACCGGCCTGGGAACTCACCAGTCCGGAGGCCCGCTACGACATCAACCGGCGGTTGGCCCAGGTGCGCCAACCCCGCGGGGTGATCTACCTGCGCGGCAAGCCCCGCTACTCCATCGCGGCCCAGAGCGGCACCGTGCTGGGCGATGGCGAGGCGATTCAGCTGGAAGGGGCCGTGGCGATCACCTTGCTGGGCAAGAATCCCGTGCGCATAAGCGGTGATCAGGTGCGCTGGCTGCCGCGGCAGGACCTGATGCTGATCGATCGGCGCCCTACGGCCACGGATCGCCGCTCCCGCCTCAGCGCCCGCACGGCCCGCTTTCTGATTCAGGACGACCGCATCGAGTTGCGGGGCAGCCCCACCTTGCAGCAGTGGGACGGCCGGCTGGACAAGGGACCGGCCGCTGTGGTGATCACCACCACCAGCGTGGACTGGAAGCCCGAGGCCGGAGGGCTTGTGGCCCAGGGCCCCGTGCGCGGTGAGCGGCGCATCAAACAGACCGCCAGCGGCCAGCGATTAACGGCCAGCGCCCTCAACGGCAACCTGCGGGAAGGGTATGTGGATCTGCTCGCGCCGGTCCGCGTCGATGACAGGCGTGGCAAGGGCTGGATCCAGGCCGAGCGCACCCGCTGGCTCATCAACGCCGAGCGCCTGCGTAGCGAGCAGCCCTTCAGGGGCCAAATCAATAAGCTCGCCGTTGAAGGTGGCTTGCTCGACATCGACCTCAAGGCCGAAACGGTTCTGATCCCCCAGGCCTGTTCCCTGCAACAACCCGATCAGCGCCTCAGGGCCCAGAGCTGCCTGTGGCATTGGCCCAATGGGCGTTTCGAGGCCAAGGGCAACGTGGAGTTGCAGCGCAAGGCCTACAAGCAGATCACTCGATCGGCGTTGTTGCAGGGACGGCTCGGGGAGGACGGTGTGGCCGTATTCAGCTCGCCGGGCGCGCGGGTGCAATCGCTGTTCACCCTTCCCCCGAACTCCCAGGGACAGGGGCGTCGCAAGCCAGCGACTCCAGTGCAATTCTGACTTTGGCGGCCCAGCCCGCCACCCAAGTTTCATCACTGCGGCTGAAGCAGCGCGGCGACCAGCCCCCCACCAGCAGAACTCCGTTGCTGCCGATCGGCTGAACGATCACGGCGGGAATGCCCTGTGGCAGCCCTACGAATTCATCCCGGCCGGGATAGAGCACCAGGTTCACCAGCGACACGGCCTTGCCGCTCTGCTGCGCCCGGGCTGTGATCGCCGCGGGCGTGAACGGCTGCTCGCCGAGGACCCCCCGATGCAGCAGGGTTCTGCCGCGCCAGTGCAGCAGCACACTGGCCGCCGGGGTAGCCGTGAGCAGCATCTGGGAGCCCCAGGCCAGTTCCTGCTGCAGATCACCTGGCAGGGTCCCATCGAGCACCAGCCCCTGCTCTCCGATGAGGTCTACCCGCTCAGGGGCCAGGGGCATGGCCCTAGTCCAGAGGATGGCCACCAGCATCAGCCCCACCGCCAGAAAACTGGCCAGCACCCCGGCCCGTTCCAGCGCGGGCGTCAAGGCAGGCGCCGTCAACTGGTTGGCCACGCACAGCACCAGGCCAAGCACGCCGGCCGTCAGGCAGAGCTGTGCAGAGCGGCCCATGGTGAACGTCGGCAATGCCGTCACGTTCTCACAGCCACACCATCGCCCCGCCTGAGGTCTGTGCTTGCTGAAATGCAGGCAGATGCCTCCCCCGCCTTGAGCAGCGCAGTCGCCACAGGGCTCACACCCATGCAGGCCTATGCCGCCATTGCACTGGCGGCCGTGGCCTGTGACGGTGAGCTGGAGCGCCGCGAGGCCCAGGGCCTGCGGCAACAACTGGAGAACCGCACGCCCTATCGCGACCTCTCCGAGGAGGCCATGGGCGACCTGCTCGATCAGGTGCTCGAGCTCGTGCGCGGCCAGGGCTGTGGGGCCTTGATGCAGGCCGCCGTTCCGGTGCTCTCCCTGCCGCAACGGGAAACCGCCCTGGCCATGGCCGCCCAGCTCACCCGGGCTGATCAGCACGTGAGCCCCCTGGAATCCACCTTCCTGCAGCACCTGGGCCAGTTGATGGAGCTGGAGCCGGGCCGGGCCGAGCAAATCCTCGAGGTGATTGCCGTACTCAATCGCGACAGCCTGGCCGGCTAACGGCAAACTGGGTAGCAGCTTTCCCCTGGACTCTGGTGCTGCTGCGTTCGCTTCGCGCTCTGCTGGTCGCTCTGCTGATGGTGCTTGGCCTGGCGCTGCCCCCAGCGGCCCTGGCCACGGGCCTCAAGGACTTCCCCGCCGATCCCCCCGCGACCCAGGTGCTGGATACGGCGGACCTGCTCAGTCGTTCCGCCAGTGGGGATCTAGAGACTCGGCTGCAGGCCTTCGCGGCCGACCACATTGAGGCCCGGTTGGTCACCCTGCGGCGGCTTGACTACGGCGTCAGCCTCGACGCCCTGGGCCAGCAGCTGATTGAGCGCTGGAGCCCCGCGGATCCCAACCGCTCCCAGTTGCTCTTGCTGATCGAGTCCCAGAACAACAGCGCCGCGGTGGTGGCCTCCGCAGACCTGCTGGAGCAGTTGCCCCAGACGCTTCTCTCCAGCACGGCCATCAGCACCATGGGGCTGCCGCTGCGGGAAGGGGCTCGCTACCGCCAGGCCAGCGTGGATGCCATGGATCGCCTGGAGGTGGTGCTGCAGGGGGGTGAAGACCCGGGCCCCCCGCAACTGCTCGAGCGCCTGCCCATGGAGACCAACATCCCCACCAAGGAGGAAACAGCCTCCAGCAATGCCTTCACCTGGGTTGTGGTGTTGCTTGTGGTTGGCACACTGGTGCCGATGATCACCTGGTGGGTCTTCTCCCGCTGAGCACTCCATGGGGTTGACCGACTGGATGGGCACGTTCGACCGTGCCAGCACGAGTGACGTAAGCCTGAACCTTGAGAAGGCTTACGAGGCAGCTCTGTTGATTCAGAGCTTCGAACTGGAGTACTACAACGACCGCCCCGTGCGCCCGGAGCTGGAGCTGAGCATTCCGCGCCAGGCCCAGGCCCAAATGCTGCGCCGGTTTCGGGCCGCTCTGGAGATCTGTCGCCAGGCGATTGAATCGATCGAGGCGCACCGCAGCGAGCTCGACAGCCAGGAACTCCGCCAACTCCAGCTGGTGGAAACGGTGACAAGCCGCTACAGCCGCCGCCGCAGTCTGCCCAGCATCAGCCGTTCACCGGAGATGTTGCCGCGCAGCCTGCTGGGGGTGTTCGACGGGGTTCGCCGGCAGCTGGACCCCGAAGCTGAGGCTTCCCTCGTGGCCGGCTTCCGCCGTCGCCGTGATTCCACGCTGGTGTCGCTGCGGATCCTGCTGCTTCTGATTCTCGTGCCGCTGATCGTGCAGCAAGTGAGCCGCACCGTGCTGATTTCACCGCTGGTGGATCGCGTTGCTCCCGAGGTGCCCTTCCTCAGTTACCCCAAACCCCACCTTCAGGAAAAGGCCGTTGAGAAATTGCGGCTATTCCAACAGGAGGTGGAATTCCAGGCCCTGCTGGAGGGGAAAGACCCCCCAAGCCGTGATGTCATGCATGAGGCCTTGGCCCAGAAGGCCAAGGAGCTCAAGCAGGACGCCGATGGCGAAGGCATGGAGGCGGTGAAAAATATCCTGGCGGACCTTGCCGGTTTGCTTGGCTTCCTGCTGGTGTGCCTGGTGGGGCGCAGGGATATCCAAGTACTGCGCGGGTTCCTGGATGAGGCCGTCTATGGCCTGAGTGACAGCGCCAAGGCCTTCACAATCATCCTGTTTACGGACATCTTCGTGGGTTTCCACAGTCCTGAAGGCTGGACCGTGCTGCTGGAAGGCATCGAAGACCACTTCGGCCTGCCCCACCAGGAGAATTTCATCATGCTGTTCATCGCCACCTTCCCTGTGGTGCTGGCCACAATCTTCAAGTACTGGATCTTCCGCTATCTGAACCGCGTTTCGCCCTCCTCGGTGGCCACCCTCCGCAACATGAACGGTGGCGGTTGAGCCCATGGCCCAAGCTGGCCTTGTCCTGGTGAGCGGGCCCAGCCGCAGTGGCAAGAGCCGCTGGGCAGAGCACTTGGCCGCCAACAGCGGCCAGCCCGTGGTGTACGTGGCCACAGGAGCGCTTCGTCCCGATGACAGCAGTTGGCAGCAGCGACTTGCGCTGCACCGCCAGCGCCGTCCTGCCCACTGGACCACCCTCGAGGTGGGCGGCAACCTGAACTCAGCCCTGGTCAAGCTGCGGGACGCCCCGCCGCAGACCCGGCCTCTGCTGCTCGTGGACGCCTTAGGCACCTGGTTGGCCCATCACCTTGAACTCTCGGAGCAGGCCTGGGAACAGGAGTGCCAGCACTTGCTCCACACCTTGGCCCAGCTGCCCCTGCCTGTGGTGCTGGTGTGCGAGGAAGTGGGGTGGGGCGTGGTGCCGGCCACGGCGATTGGAGGGCTCTTCCGGGATCGCCTCGGAGCCTTGCAACAGCGCCTGATGGCGCAAAGTGCCTCCGCCTGGCTGGTGGTTCAGGGCCGAGCCTTAGACCTCCATGCCCTGGGCCATGCCGTTCCGCTGAGCTGACGCCATGCCCCGCATCGTTCTGTTTCAGCCCCAGATCCCACCCAACACTGGCAATGTGGCGCGCACCTGTGCCGCGACGGAGTGCGAGCTCCACCTGATCGAGCCGCTCGGATTTGAGATCTCCGATCGCACGGTGAAGCGAGCGGGCCTGGACTACTGGCCCTGGGTTCAACTGCAGCGCCACCACGACTGGGCGGCTTTTCACACGCACCGCCTCGCGCGCGGCGGACGGCTGCTGGCCCTGAGCAGCCACGGCGAGCAGGGCTATCACCAGATCCAGTACGAACCAGACGATTGGCTCCTGTTTGGCAGGGAAACCGATGGCTTGCCTGCGGCGCTGCTGGGGGACGCCCAGGCCTGTCTCACGATCCCGATGCCGGGGTCCGTGCGTCACGGAGGTGGGGTGCGCAGCCTCAATCTCTCTGTGGCGGTTGGGGTGGTGCTATTCGAGGCCCTAAGGCAGCTGGAGCTCCGCTAAGCCCGATGGCGGCATATCAGGCAGAATCCCTGGCACCACTCCCTTCACACCCTTTTTTTGCCCTGAACCGACCAAAACAGTGACCACGGAGACTTGCCCTGGAAGGTTCCAGCCGTTACTCTCTGCCCGACCCGGGGATGTTGGCTTCTCCACCGGGTTTTGTCCGACGGGTGAACCTGCATGAAGCCTTACCACTTCTTATTGACCACGCTGGCGAGCGCGACGGCCCTTGGCGGCGTCGCCAGCGTGACCATCCCAGGCCTGGCCGATTCAAGGCCCTCCTTCGACTTGGCCGACGCCTCCCCTGAGGCCTCAGCCTCCGAGCCCCTGCTGGCCTCCCTGCCCACCTTCACCGATCGCCTTTGGGTAAAGGTGCGCTCCGAAACAGATATTGAGCAACTGGCGAGCCAGCTGGCCCTCGATGAGACGCGACTGGCCAAGCTCAATGAGGTGAATGAGGACCACCAGTTCCGCCAGGGCGACTGGCTGGTGCTGCCAAGCCAGTCGAGCAAGCGCGCCAAACACCTAGCTGCCATTGACACCAGTGAGCTGCGTCGTTCCCCCCCTGTGTCAGGGCCTCCGGCTGTGGAGGACGCCGCGCGGGTGAAATTCGGGGACAGCCTGGTGAAGATCGCCCAGCGCTACAACCTCACCATTTCGGAGCTCCTTAAGCTCAATCCCGGCCTCGAAGCCGCCCGACTGGTGGTGGGCACCCAGATCCGGCTCGCTCAGTCAGCTCCCGGTCGCAGTCGCATGGTGCTCGGGCTCAAGCCGACGGGCAGCGGTGGCCTCAGCTGGCCCGACACCCCCAGCTTCGGTGATGGCAAAGAATCGCCCAGCTTCCGCCAGCCCACCAGCACCACGGGCTGGATTTGGCCGACCACCGGCGTGTTCAGTTCCGGCTACGGATGGCGTTGGGGGCGTATGCACAAGGGCATTGATGTGGCCAACAATGTCGGTACCCCCATCTATGCGGCCAAAGGCGGCCAAGTGGTGAGCGCGGGTTGGAATGACGGCGGCTACGGCTACCTGGTGGAGATCCGCCACGACGACGGCTCCCTGAGCCGCTACGCCCACAACAGCCGGATCCTGGTGCGCCCCGGCGAACTGGTTGCTCAGGGAGCCATGATCTCCCACATGGGAAGCACCGGGCGCAGCACTGGTCCACACCTGCACTTTGAGATTCTTCCAGCTGGCAGTGGGGCCGTTAACCCCCTCCAGTTCCTTCCCGCCCGAGCCTGAGCCGCAGCGCTCTGCGCGAATAGGCCACAGCCGAGTGATCGTCTACAATCACTTGGACGCGGCTCGGTAGCTCAGCTGGTTAGAGCGTGGGATTCATAACCCCAAGGTCGGGAGTTCAAGTCTCCCCCGAGCCATCCGCAGACTTGCACTTCCCCCCTGATCTCTGATCACGGTTTTGAGTCGGATGCATTAACCCTCCGTCTGGACGGAGGGTTTTCTGTTGGGTGCCTTGATGGCATCAGCGCATGTCGATCGCGTCGAGGCGATCCCTGAAGGATGACGCGTCGGAGTCGTTGTCCATGGCTGGCCCGAAGCCATGCTGATCCAGTAAGGGATCAATCAGCAGGGGCACAACAGGCAGATCCACCGGGGTGAAGGAGCTGGACCGGCGGCGGGTGACGCCCTGGCCCCGCCCCTCGGTACGGGGCTCAGAGCGTGGCTCCCGTTGGGAGGCCGAGGTACTGGGGGCCTGGGAGCGGGAGCCGGCGCTGGCATTGCGTGCCGATGTGGATCGTGTGGTGCGTTGCAGCGGCTTGTCCTTGAGCTCGCTGCGCACCTGATTCAACAGGCGGAAATGACCTGTGGTGTTGTATTTGCGCAGCAGGGCCGGATCCCAGGCCATTGGCGTGAGGCATTGACGAGTACAACCAGCCTATGGCGGCAACAGCAGTCCGCGGAAGCGTGATAAATTGTTGCCATGGCAACTGGTAGTCGATCCGCCTTCGAGAAGCCTGCTCGAAGGCGTCGCTCCCGCGCCCAACACCACCATTTTCTGTGACTATGTCCCGGCTCGTTGGCCTGCAAGCTCCCGACTTCACCGCCACCGCCGTGGTGGACCAGGAGTTCAAGGAGGTGACCCTGTCTCAGTACCGCGGCAAGTATGTGGTGCTGTTCTTCTACCCCCTCGACTTCACCTTCGTTTGCCCCACGGAGATCACCGCCTTCTCCGACCGCTACAGCGATTTCTCCAGCCGCAACTGCGAAGTGCTGGGCGTGTCCGTGGACAGCCAGTTCAGCCACCTGGCCTGGGTGCAGACCGATCGCAAGAACGGGGGTCTGGGTGATATCGCCTATCCCCTGGTGGCCGACCTCAAGAAGGACATCGCCCGTGCCTACGAAGTGCTCGATGAGGACGCCGGTGTTGCCCTGCGCGGGCTGTTCATCATCGATCCCGATGGCGTGATCATGCAGAGCACCATCAACAACCTGCCCGTTGGCCGCAGCGTTGACGAGACCCTGCGCCTGCTGCAGGCCTTCCAGCACATCCGCAACAATCCCGACGAGGTGTGCCCCGCCAACTGGACCCCCGGCGACAAGACCATGAATCCTGACCCCGTGAAGAGCAAGGAGTTCTTCGCGGCTGTGAACTGAGCCTTCAGCTCAGCCACTGGTGTGTAGAGGGGCCCTGAGGGGCCCCTTTTTTTGTGCCGCCACTCAACCGAGCAGGCTCAGCGTTCCACGGGTGCCGTCCAGCCGTGCCATGACCCCGAGGGGCAAGGCCAGATTCGGCCGGCCATGCCCCACCGGTAACCCCGTCACGATGGGAATGCCCAGGGGTCGGAGCCGTTCCAGCAGGATCTCGTCCATGCTGAAATCTCCGGGCAGAAGCTCCTCCTGGGCCCAGCTGAATCGCCCCAGGCCAACGCCAGCCACCCGCTTGAGAACACCAGCAGTCCGCCATTGGGTGAGCTGGCGATCAATGCGGTAAGGGGCTTCCCCCGTGTCCTCCAGCACCAGGATGGAGCCCTCGAGGTTGGGCCACCAAGGCGTGCCAATCAGGCTGGTGGCGATCGTGAGATTGGTTACCACCAATCGACCCTGGACCACACCGGCCACGGCCCCCTGGCCCCCTAAGGGCGCCACGGCTTCGCCCCGCAGGAGTGCCGCCAGTCGCTGCCACTGGGCCTCTTCGCCTCCGAACCAGCCGTGAATGCCCCCGAGGCTGCCCGCCGCCAACTGGGCCAACAGCAGGGATGAACAATCGGAGAAGCCCACGCACCAGCGGGGACTGGAGGTCAGACTCCAGCCCTGCTCCAGCACCCTTGCGCTGCCCCAGCCACCACCCACACAGAACAGGGCGTCCACGCCGGTGTCTTGCCAGGCCCGTTGCAGGGAAGCAGCTCGGCTGGCATCACTGGCGGAGAACCACCGCCAGCGACCAAAGAGTTCCGTTGGGGTCAGCAGCGCCCAGCCCTGGTCTGTGCATCGGCGCCGCAGGCGATCCAGCATCGGGTCGGCCGACTCCAGCCAGGTGCCAGGCGCCACTGCCGCAATGCGACTGCCGGGCTTCAGGGGCGCCGGTGCCACGGACAGCCGTGGCCAGGGAGCGGCGGCGGCGGCCCTATGCCGCCCGCTGATCAGTGGCCACGCCGCGACAGCCCCAGCTAGCAGGGATCGGCGCCGCACAACCGCTCACCCCAGCAGGCTGGCCAGGAGCCGCCGACCATCCACCCCACCGGTGGCCGGATCACAGGCCCGTTCCGGGTGCGGCATCAGGCCCAGCACATTGCCGTTGCGGTTGGTAAGACCTGCCACATCGCCCATGGACCCGTTGGGGTTGCGGCAGTAACGGAGGGCCACCTGGCCACCATCCTCGAGGCTCTTGAGCGTGTCGGCTTCGGCCTGATAGCGCCCCTCGCCATGGGCGATGGGGAAGGTCACCACCTCGCCGCTGCTGTAACCCTGCAGCCAGCTGCAACCTCCAGGCTCAACGGTGAGCTCCGCAGGTTCACAGAGAAAGTGCAGCTTGTGATTGCGGGTGAGCGCACCGGGGAGCAGTCCAATTTCGGTGAGCACCTGAAAGCCGTTGCAAATCCCCAGCACGCGGCCTCCCTGCTCGGCGAATTGCACCACTTCCTGCAGCACGGGAGCGAAGCGGGCAATCGCTCCACAGCGCAGGTAATCGCCGTAGCTGAAGCCACCGGGAATCACCACCGCATCCAGCCCTGAGAGATCCCGCTCCTCATGCCAGAGAAAGCGTGTCTGAATGCCCAGGCAGCCCTCGGCCGCCCATTGCACGTCCCGATCGCAGTTGGAACCGGGAAATACCACCACCCCGAGGGCCATGGATCAAGCCTCCTGGGCTGCGGTGTCCTGGAGCTCGAGGCTCCAGTTTTCGATCACGGGGTTAGCCAGCAGGCGATCACTGAGCAGTTCCAGCTGCTGGCGGGCACTGGCAGCATCCGCAGCTTCGATCTCCAGATCCACAGCCTTGCCGATCCGCAGCTTGGAGACCCCATCGACGCCAAGGCGAGCCGCCGCTGCACGCGTGGCCTCACCGGCGGGATCAAGCACCGATGGCCTCAGTGAGACCAGAACACGGGCGGAGAAGACGGGCACCTGAGCTCCACGAGGATTGTTAAATCTTGGCAGGCCGAGTCCCACCCGCCCTTGCCGCTGGTCAGGTTGGAGGTAGGCCCTGCCAGCGAGGCCATGGACGCGCGCCTCACCCTTCTGCTTGCCGCGGCACTCTCCCTGCCGCCAGCTGGAGCTCAGCCCATGCGCGTTCCCCTGGAATGCCGCCTGGCCGCTGGCCCCTGGCAGGCCTGCACCATGACCATCGAGCAGCTGGGTGCCCACTGGTGGCTCGATGTGGGCCAGGAGCGGTTTGAATTCCGCAGCGACGGCCGCGGATCCGTGAGCCTGCGCGCAGGTGGAGGAGACACCCGGGCTGTGATACCGGCCTGGAACCAGGAGCAGGCTCTCTGTTGGGACGGCGTGTGTGCGAGGGGGGATATCCCCCTCGACTAGACGCAGGTCACCCTTCAGGCCAATAAGGCCAACAGGGCCTGGTGGAGAGCCGGCTCATCCAGGCTCAGACCCAGGGCCACCACTTCCAGCCCTGGCTCTGACGGGATGGCTTGGGCAGGGGTATGAGGGTCGAACCAGCACTCCAGCCGCGGTCCCACAGCCTGGATCTGGAGGGGATGGGCCTTACCGGCCAACCAGGCACGGCCCTTCAACCGCAACAGCGACTGCTGCTCAATCTGCTGGCGCAGCGCCAACTCCAGGCTTCGGCGGTCGAAGCTGCCGTTCAGACGCAGGCACGCCGACTGCATCGCCACATGGCTGTGGTCGTGATGGTCATGGCCGTCGTGGTCGTGCTCGTGCTCGTGCTCGTGGTGGTGACGTTCGCCTGTCCGATCCAGGCCGAACAGCAGCGCCACAGGAATCGTGCCCCGCTGCATCGGCAGCACCTCCACCCCCGGCCGCAGTCCGGGCAACAACCGCCCCCGTACGGAGGCGAGTTGGTTGTCATCCAGTAAGTCACCACGACTCACCAGCACCAGGTCAGCCGCCTGCAGCTGGTCGGCGAACAAATCGTCGATGTCGGCCAGGTGATCAAGACTGGGATCGTTCTGCTGCTGGGCCTGCAGGGCAGCGGGATCGCCCACCACGCTGCCAGCGGCCAGCGCCTCGCCATCCACCACAGTCACCACCCCCGTCACCCGGGTGCGGGTGCGGATCTCAGGCCACTGGAAGGCCTGAACCAAGGGCAGAGGCAGGGCCAGGCCGCTGGTCTCCACCACGATGCCGTCCAGCTGGTCGGCCCGCTGCAGCAGGGTCTGCATGGTGGGCAGGAACTCGTCCTGGACGGTGCAGCAGAGGCAGCCGTTGGCCAGCTCCACCACGCGGCTCTCAGCTTCGTCTTCTGGACAGAAACCGCAGCTGCGAATCAGATCACCATCGATCCCCACCTCCCCGAATTCATTCACCAGCACCGCAAGACGCAGGCCGCTGTGGAGCAGCAACTGGCGCAGGAGGGTGGATTTACCGGCACCAAGGAAGCCGGTCACCACGGTGACCGGCAGGCGCGCCTGGCTGTTGGTGCTCATCTCAGGACACCAAGGCCGACCAGGTGAAGGCAGCACCCACGCCCATGAGTAAACCCGCCGCTAGGCGCAGGTTGGAGGCGGCGAGGGTTGCAGCCCAGCGCCGCACGGCGGTGAGGGCCGCCAGCATCAGGGCGCTTTGGCTGAGCAGCAGGCCCAGCAAGTAGGCGGCAATCGGGGTGGGTTCCCAGCCGATCACCGAACCACTCAGCACATAACCGTGTAGGGCAAAGGCCGGCAGCAATAGCGCCGAGGGCAGCCGTTGGAGCAACACCAGCCCAGTAACCACAAGTGACAGGGCCACCAGTGCCTCGGCTCCCGGGAGACCCGGCAGCACCAGACCAACGCCGCTGCCAAGCAGGCCTGCAGCAAGCAGCCCGAGCACCCAACGTAGGGGCTTGTGCAGGCCCACCAGGCCGAGGGCCAGCAGGAACACGAGGTGATCGGGACCCAGCAACGGGTGCGCCAGACCACTCAAAAACCCACTGAATAGCGAGGGCTCCAGACCCATGGCCGTCATGGGGTGGTGGGCCAGGGCGGGTCCCACCAGCACCAGGGGCAAACCGATCAAACCGAGGCCACCAGCGGCCAGAACAGCGGCCCTAGGGGCAGCCTGAGAAGGAAGAGGCATCCGAATGAACTGGTCCACGCCAGGGATCGAGGTGAGGGCCGGCGGGCGTTCTGACTGGGATACCGGTGGCCTGGGCCGCGGGATCCATCACAGCTGCGGGACAGCGCCGGACTCCCACCGGACTTTCCCCGTTTCCTCCACTGGCTGAATCACCAGCAGAACCGGACCCGGAATCTAGTCGCTCTCTGTCAGCGGCAGGAAAGGCTGTCGCGGGTGGTGACGCCAGTTCGTGGATTGCTGCCGGAGGCCCGGGCGCAGAGGGCCTTCTGCTGGGGCAGATCGAGCACGGCGTCAGTGAAATCGGCCCCGTCGATCACAGCATCGCTGAATTTGCTGTTCATCAGCATGGCGTTGCGGAGCACAGCACCGCTCAGGTTGGCGCGATCAAAGCGGCTGGCAAAGGCCACAACGTCTTCCAAGTCGGCGTCGCGGAGGTTGGCCTCCTGCAGGTCCGCTGTGTTGAACACGGCACCGCGCAGGTCGGCACCACTGAAATCAAAGCCCTGCAGCTTGGCTTTCAGGAATTCCTTCTGTTGCAAGTTGCGGCCGTGCATGTCGGGCTGCAGATCCTGGACACTTCGCTGCCCCCGCAGTTCCGGTGCCGTGATGGCGGCCGCAGGCTCAGCCCACCACAGCCCTGTGCAGCTCAGCACAAGGCCCAAGATCAGGGGGAGGACGCGCAGCACCGCACAACTAGCTTGGGCCGCTCAAGTTATTGCAGCCGCAAGCCGCAACGCGACCCCATGAGCAAGACCCTGCGGGTGGTGGTGCCGCCCCATCCCCTGATTGGCCACTGGCTCACGCTGCTGCGGGATCAGCAGACGCCAACAGCCCTGTTCAGCACGGCCATGGCCGAGCTGGGCCGCTGGCTCACCTATGAAGCCCTGCGGGACTGGATTCCCTACCAGCGCGTCCAGGTGCAGACCCCCCTCGCCCTCACGGAGGGAACGGTGGTGGATGGCACGGTGCCGATGCTGGCCGTTCCCGTGCTCAGGGCTGGCCTGGGGCTGTGGGAGGGATCCAGATCCGTGGTGCCCAATGCCGCCGTTGCCCACATGGGGTTTGTGCGGGATGAGGCCAGCGGGGTGGCGCACTGCTACCTCGACAGCCTGCCGGAGCAGATCCCAGCCAATGCGGGAGTGCTGGTGTTCGACCCGATGGTGGCGACAGCGGGAACGCTGATTCAGGTGCTGGAGCGCCTGGAGGCCAAGGGCGTCACAGGGCCCCGCGTGCGGGTGGTGAGCGCCCTGGCCGCAGCTCCCGGACTGAAAACCCTCGGGGAGCGGTTCGGCGATCTCACCATTTACACCGGCTGCATTGATGCCGAACTCGATTCAGCCCATCGCATCGTGCCGGGACTTGGTGACGCCGGTGACCGTCTGTATGGCTTGGATCGAGGTGGCTCCTTAGGCTGATCGGAGAGTTTCCGTGGCGATGGCCAACCGAGGCGAGAGCGGCTCCAGCTTTCTGGCCAGCACCCTGGCCGGCGCCGTGCTTGGCGCCGCTGGTCTGGCCTGGTGGCTCCTGTCGGAGACGGAGCGGCGGCAACAGCGCCAACGCCAGCTCCGCAACCTGCGGCTGTCCCAGCTGCAGGGCAATGATTCCGAAGCTCTCGATCCCTTGGAGGTTCATCGCCCCGTGCGCGAGAGCGAGCTGCAGCACAAGGTGCACCAGCTCAACCAAGCCATCGACGACGTGCGACGTCAGCTCGAGAGCCTGAGCACCACCAACTGATCGAGGCCGGTCGGTAGGTTCCTACCGACAGACTCCATCGCCGCCCATGCTCCGCTCCGCCGCGATCACCCAGGGGATCCAGCGCTCCCCCAACCGCGCCATGCTGCGGGCCGTGGGCTTCGGTGACAGCGATTTCAACAAGCCGATCATTGGCATCGCCAACGGCTACAGCACGATCACCCCGTGCAACCTAGGCCTGAATGAGCTGGCCCAACGGGCGGAAGCGGCGGCCCATGGGGCTGGGGCGATGCCCCAACTGTTCGGCACTATCACGGTGAGTGATGGCATCTCCATGGGCACCGAGGGGATGAAATATTCCCTTGTGAGCCGGGAGGTGATCGCCGACTCCATCGAGACCGCCTGCAATGGCCAGAGCATGGATGCTCTACTGGCCATTGGCGGCTGCGACAAGAACATGCCCGGCGCCATGCTCGCCATGGCCCGCATGAACATTCCCGCCATCTTTGTGTATGGCGGCACGATCAAACCCGGCAAACTCGGCGCCTGCGATCTCACCGTGGTGAGCGCCTTCGAGGCGGTGGGCCAATACAGCGGCGGCAAGATCGATGAGCAGGAGCTCACCGCCATCGAGAAGAACGCCTGCCCCGGTGCGGGCAGCTGTGGCGGCATGTTCACGGCCAACACGATGAGTGCCGCTTTTGAAGTGCTGGGCCTGAGCCTGCCCTACAGCTCCACCATGGCGGCGGAGGATCCCGAGAAGGCCGACAGCGCGGCCCGCAGCGCCGAGGTACTGGCGGAGGCGATCCAGCAGAACATCCGCCCCCGTGATCTGCTCACCCGCGAGGCCTTTGAGAACGCCATCGCTGTGATCATGGCGGTGGGCGGCTCCACCAACTCCGTGCTGCACCTGTTGGCCGTGGCCCGCACCGCCGGGGTGGATCTCTCCATCGACGACTTTGAGACCATCCGTCAGCGGGTGCCGGTGATCTGCGATCTCAAGCCCAGCGGCCGCTACGTGACGGTGGATCTGCACAATGCCGGCGGCATTCCCCAAGTGATGAAGCTGCTGCTGGATGCCGGTCTGCTTCACGGCGATTGCCAGACCATTGAGGGCAAGACCCTCAAGCAGGTGCTCGCTGATGTGCCCTCTACCCCCCCTGCCGGGCAGGACGTGATCCGCCCCCTGACCAACCCCCTCTATGCCAAGGGCCACCTGGCCATCCTCAAGGGCAATCTGGCCGAGGAGGGCGCCGTGGCCAAGATCAGTGGTGTGAAGAATCCCGTGATCACAGGCCCGGCCCGGGTGTTCGAAAGCGAGGAAACCTGCCTGGCCGCAATCCTCGACAAACAGATCAACCCCGGGGATGTGGTGGTGGTGCGCCAGGAGGGCCCCGTGGGGGGACCCGGCATGCGCGAGATGCTCAGCCCCACCGCCGCGATCGTGGGCCAGGGACTGCTCGACTCCGTAGCCCTGATCACCGATGGCCGCTTCTCCGGAGGGTCCTTTGGCCTGGTGGTGGGCCACGTGGCCCCCGAGGCTGCCGTGGGCGGCACGATTGGCCTGGTGCACGAAGGCGACAGCATCACGGTGGACGCCAACCAACTGCTGATCCAGCTCAATGTGGATGCAGCCGAACTGGCCAGCCGCCGTGCCGCCTGGACCAGGCCCGAGCCCCGCTACAAGACGGGCGTTCTGGGCAAGTACGCCCGTCTGGTGAGCAGCAGCAGCAAGGGCGCGGTCACCGATCCGGTGGATCTCTGATCAGTCCCCAGCCACCAGGGCCCGAATCCTGCGGCAGAGCGCCTCCAGCGCCGCGCCGTTCTCCGGGCGTTCACAGCGCTCGCCGCTCTCTGCCTGCATCCACACCGCATGGCTCCCGTGCCACAGCAGGGGAGCCAGCTCATCGGCGCGGGTGCTGAGCATCAGATTGAGCTCTGCGCCGCTGCGATAGATCTCCAGCTCCAGATCCTGGAGTTCCTGGCGTACACCCTCGGCGTCGCGCGCCTCGATCAGAAAGCAACAATCGCTGCAATCAGCCAGCGGTTCAGGGGTGGAGCCATGGATTCGCACGCCATGGCGATAGGGCTTCAGACACAGGTCTGCCGCCTTAGCCAGCTGGGCGATGAACGGAGCCAGTCCGGTGGGATCGAGGTCTTCCATCAGGTCAGGACTGGGCGCTTTCAGGGGAGGGCGCGGATCGAGCGGATCCCAAGGCGCAGCGGGCCAGGACGAAAGCCGGGGTTCAGCCCACCGGCGTCGCCGAACTTGGAATGCAGCACCTGCAAGCGCGTGATGCGGGACCGGTCAAAGCGCAGGGGGCCCCCCAGGGGTTTCGCCCGCACACTGGCCTTGAGTTGATCGAGGGGCAGGGTCACCAGCGAAGGTCCGGTGGGGTTGGTGGCAAATTCGCTCACCCAGCGCACGCCCCCTGGGATGAGTTCGGTTAAGCCGGCCAGGCCATCGGCACAGGCCACGGCCAGTTTGTAGCGACGCCCATCCCCCTGCAGTTCAAGCTGCAGAGCCCTGTAGGCAGACAGATCGAAAGGGGGAACAAACTGGGGCGAGCGGCAGCTCACGAAGCCACCGCCCTGTTCCACCACCTCCGCCTCCAGCACGAGCCCCTCGGAGCTGACGCTGCACTGTCCCTGGCTGCGCCCCCCCATGATCGTGTCGTTGAGGCTCTGCCAACCGCTGAATCCATCGCCAGCCACCAGCACGAGCGGGGAAGGATCAGCAGGGAGAAGCGGCATCGGTTGGGCTCATCGGGTGGGGGTTGGCCTGTTCAGATCCCGGCGGCTGCAGCGGCATCGGCCAACACGAGCACGGGGGTGCGGGGCTGCACCAATTTGGCCGGAGTGCGGTCGGACGACTCGTCGGGGTCCAGCAAGCGGCGCAGGGCCTCTCCCTTGGTCGCACCACTCACCAGAAAAATCACCTGGCGGGAGGCGCTCAGCACAGGGGCCGTGAGCGTGATGCGTTCGAGCCCCTTGCCCGTCCCGATCGTCACGGCTTGGTCGCGCACAGCGGTGGCCGGAGTGCCGGGGAACAGGGAGGCCGTGTGGCCGTCATCGCCAAGCCCCAGCAGCATCACATCAAACACCGGTGGATCCCCCGGACAGAGCTGCCGCACGAACTGTTCGAAGGCCGCTGCGGTGGCTGTGGGGCTCTCCAGTTGCGTGGGCACCGCATGAAAGTGGGCCGCCTGAGCCGGCCCGGCAGCCAGGAGAGTGTCCTCGAGCATGCGGGCATTACTGGCAGGATCACTGCGGGGCACCCAGCGCTCGTCGCCCAGCACCACATCCACCCGCGACCAGGGCAGATGCTGCTGACTGAGTTGGCGGTAGGCCGCTGCTGGCGTAGTGCCACCGGAGAGGGCGATCTGGGCACGGTCGCGCTGATCCAGGGCGAGATCGAGCAGGCTGGCCATGCGCTCCGCAGCCAGACGTGCCAGCTGCTCCGGGTCCGGAGCGATCTCTAATTGATAAGTCACGGGAAGCTGGCCCCTGGCACCCGCCATCTCACATCCACTCCGTGTGGAAGTTGCCGGGCTGATCCACCCGTTCGTAGGTATGGGCCCCGAAGCAGTCGCGCATGGCCTGCACCAGGTTCTGGGGCAGCCGCGCGGTTCGGTAGCTGTCGATGTATTCCAGGGAACTGCTCAGGCAGGGCACGGGAATGCCGGCGAGCGCCGCACCAGCCACCACCTGGCGCAGACCGCCGGTGCGGCGATTCACCTGCTCAGCAAACCAGGGATCCACCAACAGATTGGCCAGGGACGGGTTGGCGGTGTAGGCATTCTGGATGCGCTGCAGCAGGCGCGCGCGGATGATGCAGCCCCCCTTCCAGATCTGGCCAATGGCCGACAGATCGAGGTTGTAGTTGTGCAGCTGGGAGGCCTCCTTCATCAGGGCCATGCCCTGGGCGTAACTGGCGATCGCAGCCAGCACGCAGGCGTCCATCAACGGTGCCATGGCATCACTGGGGGAGCCGAGGTTGATGCTCACAGCACCCGATGGTGCAGCCAGCACGGGCTCTGCCGCCATCCGCTGGGGGCGCATGGAGCTCAACACCCGGGCATTGAGAGCCGCATAGATGGTGGGCACCGGGATGCCCATCTGCAGGGCACTCTCCACGGTCCACAGACCTGTGCCCTTCTGACCCGCCGCGTCCACAATCATCTCCACCAGATCGTTACCGGTGGCGGGATCCTTTGTACGCAGACAGATCTCGGTGATCTCCACCAAGAAGGAGGAGAGCTCCTCGGTGCTGTTCCACTGGCCAAGCACATTGGCCATGGCCTCGCCGTCCATGCCGGCAGAGCGCTTCATCAGGTCGTAGGCCTCGGCCAGGATCTGCTCGATGCCGTACTCAATGCCGTTGTGAACGGTCTTAACGAAGTGGCCGGCTCCACCCGGGCCGATGTAGGTGACACAGGGCCCATCGTTCACCTGGGCCGCCATCTTGGACACCAGAGAGGCAATGGCGTCGTAGGCGGATCGGGTGCCACCGGGCATCATGCTGGGCCCCTCAAGGGCGCCCTTGGCACCGCCGGACACGCCCATCCCGATGTAGCCGAAGCTCTTGCTCTCGAGCTCGGCCACGCGCCGTTCGGTATCGGTGTAGAGGGAGTTGCCGCCATCGATGAGCAGGTCACCCTCTTCGAGCAGGGGTGAGATCTGCTGGATCATGGCGTCGATGGGCTCGCCCGCCTTGATCATCATCAGGATCCGCCGCGGTTTCTCCAGCTTCGCCACGAAATCTTCGAGGGAGCTGGCGCCGATGATCTGCTTGCCGGCACCACGACCCGCCAGAAACTCCTCGGTTTTGGCGTAGGTGCGGTTGTAAACGACGCTGGAGAAGCCATTGCGCTCGGCATTGAGCACGAGGTTCTCACCCATCACGCCAAGGCCGATAAGACCGAAGTGGGCCTTGTCCATAGGGAGCGGTACCGCTGAAGACACAGCCAGTGTGGCCATGCGGAAAGGCGCTTGCTGCCAGCGTTAGGGAACTGTGAGAGAGCGCCCACGCAGGGGCGCTCCCTGCTCAGATCACCATGCCATCACCGATGGTGGCATTTTTCTCCACCACCACGATGCCGTTGCGAATGTAGAAGCCGAGTTCAGGCCGGTCGGCCTCTTCCACCCGGTCCTTGTTCACGATGGTCACATCGCGACCGATCCTCACGTTCTTGTCGAGGATGGCCCGCTTCACGGTGGTGCCACGGCCTACCCCAAGGGGAGTGCCGCCACGCTCCCGCAGAACGGCCCGCTCCTCGCTCGACTCGAAATAGTCGGCACCCATCACCAAGGTGTCCTGCAGCACCACCTCGTCTTCAACGCGGGTCCGCACTCCGAGCACACAATGGTGGATGGAGCAGGCCTTGAGCATCGAACCCTCGCCGATGATGCTCTGGGTTACCTGGCTGTCCAGCAATTTGCTGGGGGGGAGATACCGTGGACGGGTGTAGATCGGGAACTTCTCGTCGTAGAAGGAGAAGGCAGGGTTGGGCTGATCAGTGAGGGCCATGTTGGCCTCATAAAAGGCACCGATGGTCCCGATATCCTCCCAGTAGTCATCGAAGAGGTAGCTCTGGAGATGATCACCGCGCTCCAGAGCTGCTGGGATCAGCTCCTTGCCAAAATCGGTGGAGCTGGGATTTTTGCTGAGCAGATCGAACAGCGTTTCACGGCTGAAGACATAGATGCCCATCGAGGCCAGATAGGGGCGCTTTAGGGCTTCCTCCGGCGCGAGGCCCATGCGGGAGGTGTCCACCCACATGGCCTTGAGAGCTTCACCACTGGGCTTTTCGCGGAACTCGCGAATACGACCGTGGTTGTCGGTATGCATCAGCCCAAATCCCTCGGCCTGGGCCGCATCCACCGGCAAAGCACCGATACTGATATCGGAACCTGTGGCGATGTGGTGCTCAACAAACAGGCTGTAGTCCATCCGGTAGAGCTGATCTCCCGAAAGGATCAGGTAGTGATCCACGTCCCATTCCTGGAACAGCCACTGGTACTTGCGAACGGCATCAGCTGTTCCCTCAAACCAACTGGGGCTGTCTGGAGTCTGCTGGGCGGCCAACACCTCCACAAAACCCTGACCAAAACCAGCCGAGAGGTTGTAGCTCTGGGTGAGGTGCCGGTTCAGGGAGGCACTGTTAAATTGCGTCAACACGTACATCTTATTGATGCCGGAATTGATGCAATTACTGATAGGAATATCAATCAGTCGGTACTTGCCGGCCAAGGGCACGGCAGGCTTGGCCCGGGTTTTGGTAAGGGGATAAAGACGAGTACCGGCACCACCGCCGAGAATGATGGCCAGAACGCGTTTCATTGCCCCTCCACCCTTGATCTTTCAGGGTTTGAGAACACTACGCCATGACATAGGCGTGGCGTCGATTCCTGCAGCACATTGACCCAAATCTCTTGGGTCCAGTGGGATCCGCCCTGATGGACGCCAGCCTGGTGAAGGCGTTCAGCCGGCTGATCCGTCCTCCAGCTCAAACAGATCCTGAATCACCTTCATGGCCATATGGCGTTGCTGCCTGGGCTGCGGTGCCCGCAGGTTGGTGACAGGGGTATGCAGGATCTTGTTGATGATGCCCTTGCTCAGGGCCTCAACCACCTTGCGCTCCCGCGCCGACAGGTCGGGACCCATGCGGCTGAGTGCCTTCTGCAGCTCTTGCTCGCGAATGTCTTCAAGCTGCAGGCGCAAGCGGTTCACCACCGGCACGGCCTCCAGGCCATCCCACCATTCCAGAAACTGGCGCCCCTCCTCCTGCAGGAGGCCCTCGGCTTCGGCAGCGATCTCACGGCGGGCTTCCTGGTTGCGGGCCACCACCTCCTGGAGGTCGTCGACATCGAAGGAATCCACACCGGAGAGCCCACTCACATCGGCGGCGATGTTGCGGGGCACGCCGATGTCAACCAGCATCAGTGAAGAGCGCCGGTTCAGCTTGGAGAGCCGATCGGCCGTGATGATCGGCTCATCGGCGGCAGTGCTCGTGAACACCAGCGAGCAGGTACTGAGGCAATGGTCGAGATCCGTGAGCGGACGGCACTGCACCGGCAGGGCTGGGAAATCAGCAGCCATCAGTTCCGCACGGGCAACGGTGCGGTTGAGGAGTACTACACCCTTGGCCCCCTTGGCCTGGAGATGCTGGAGCAACAGGCGCGACATCCTGCCGGCGCCTACGACGGCAATCTGCTCCTGATCCAGGGGCACGAGATCATCAACGCCGCGGGCCTGGCCCACCTTGAGCTGCGCCAGCTCAACGGCAGCAGAGCTGATGGACACGGCCCCAGTACCGAGGTTGGTTTCAGTCCGAACCCGCTTGCCCGTACTCACCGCCTGGTTGAGCAGGCGGTTCAGAATCGGCCCGATGGAGCGATGCTCCTGACCGAGCCGGTACATTTTTTTCACCTGGGAGAGGATCTGCCCCTCACCTAACACCAGTGAATCGAGACCCGCCGCCACGCGCATGAGATGGCCGACAGCCTCCTCGTGGTGGTAGGTGAACAAATGGGGAGTGAGCTCCCCAAGGTCCAGACCCGAATGGTCGCTCAGGAACGATCCCACGGCTGTAACACCCTGCTCCGGATGGCGCAGCAGGGTGTAGATCTCCAGCCGATTGCAGGTGCTGAGGATCGAAGCCTCCAGCACCTGCTCATCCGCCCGCAGCTTCTGGAGGGAGTCCTCCATGGTCTGCTCAGCGATGCTGAGGCGTTCCCGGATTTCCACCGGGGCCGTTCGGTGGCTCAGGCCGACGACGGCGATGTGCATGGAGGCAGACCTCGATAGCGCTGACTAGGGGTGAACTCAGCTCAGCGCGATGCTCTGGGCACCGTCCTTGATGTGGATGGTGTTGGTGAAGCGGGCCGTGTTGTCCAGGGTGCTGATCACCAGGGAGCTGGTGCGGGTGCAGTCCTTCTCGAACTTGACACCGTGGAACAACAGACCGTCGGTGATGCCGCTACCAGCGAACACGACATTCTCACCGGAGGCGAGCTCCTCGGCCTCGTAGATCTTGTCCACATCGGTGATGCCCATCTCGTTGAGGCGGGCGATGTTGCCTTCCTTGGTGTAGTCGGCCCACTCGGAGGTCTGCGCCACAGCGGGGTCGTACACCAGCTGACCCTGGAAGTGGCCGCCCAGGGCCCGCATGGCGGCGGCGGAGATCACACCTTCAGGAGCAGCACCGATGCCCATCAGGCAGTGGGTGCCGGTGCCGGCGAAGCCGCAGGCAATGGCGGCCTGGACGTCACCGTCGGAAATGGGCTGCACCCGGGCGCCGGTGGCGCGGATCTCGGCGATCAAGTCCTTATGGCGAGCACGATCCATCACAACGATGGTGAGCTCGCTGGGGGCTAGGCCAAGGCACTCGCTGAGGATCGCGATGTTCTCGGTGGCCGACTTGCGGATGTCCACCTTGCCCTTGGCAGCCGGGGGAGCAGCCAGCTTCTTCATGTAGAAGTCGGGGGCATTGAACAGACCACCGCGGTCGGAGGCGGCCAGCACCGCCATGGAGCCGCGCTGGCTATTGGCGCAGAGGTTGGTGCCCTCGCAGGGATCCACAGCGAAGTCCACACCAGGACCGGTGCCGCTGCCCACTTCCTCGCCGATGTACAGCATCGGAGCTTCGTCGCGCTCGCCTTCACCGATCACGATGCGGCCCTGCATCTGGATCTGACCCATGCGCTTGCGCATGGCTTCCACGGCTGCAGCATCGGCCTCGTCCTTCTTGCCCAGGCCGGTCAGCTCAGCAGAGGCGATGGCGGCCTGTTCGACGACCTCGAGAATTTCCTGGATAAGGGTGCGATCCACAGCAGTCCGGCGGGGGGAAGGGGCTTGAGCGGGGGAGCGGTGCCGAAGCGGCGGGGAGCGGGCTGTGGGGCTCAGCTTCCAGCGGCTGCAGGGGCTCTCAGGCTTTGAGCGCCGCTCACTGTATCAGTGGTGGCCGCGCGGGCCCGCCGGATCCCGTGTTCAGGCGAATTCCTACAATCCTCAACTCCCTTAGCCCCGCAGGACCCTCCATGAGCACCAAGCCCCTGGTGATCTCTCCGTCGATCCTCTCGGCCGACTTCTCCCGCCTGGGTGACGACGTTCGCGCCGTGGACGAGGCCGGCGCTGACTGGATCCATGTGGATGTGATGGACGGCCGCTTCGTTCCCAACATCACCATTGGTCCACTGATCGTGGAGGCCCTCCGCCCGGTGACCCAGAAGCCTCTTGATGTGCACCTGATGATCGTGGAGCCCGAGAAGTACGTGGCCGACTTCGCCAAGGCTGGTGCGGACATCATTTCTGTGCAAGTAGAGGCATGCCCACACCTGCACCGCAACCTGGCCCAGATCAAGGATCTCGGCAAGATGGCGGGTGCGGTGCTCAACCCCAGCACACCGCTCGACACCCTCGAGTACTGCCTGGAGCTGTGTGATCTGGTGCTCGTGATGAGCGTGAACCCTGGCTTCGGCGGCCAGAGCTTCATCGAGAACCAGGTGCAGAAGATCCGCGACCTGCGCCGGATGTGCGACGAGCGCGGCCTCGACCCCTGGATCGAGGTGGACGGTGGCATCAAGGCCGAGAACGCCTGGAAGGTGATCGAGGCAGGTGCCAACGCAATCGTGAGCGGCTCCGGGGTGTTCAACCAGCCCAGCTACGCCGACGCCATCACGGGCATTCGCAACAGCAAGCGCCCCGTAGCCATGGCTGCCTGATCGCGATTCTGACCAGGACACACCATGAACTAAGGGGGGCTTGACCCCCCTTTTTTGGTGCCATGCGGCGGACTGAGACCCTGTCAGCTCAGGAACCACCCATAGCTATGTAGGCCGATGCCCAGCAGGTTCACACCGATGTAGCAGACGCAGATCACCACGAAACCTGCCACAGCCACCAGGGCAGGCCGGCGACCCTGCCAGCCACGGCTGAGGCGGGTGTGCAGATAAGCGGCGTACACCAGCCAGCAGATCAGAGCCCAGGTTTCCTTCGGGTCCCAGCTCCACCAGCTGCCCCAGGCCTCATTGGCCCACACGGCACCACTCACAATCCCGATCGAGAGCAACAGGAACCCAACGGTGATGGTGCGATAACTGAGGCTGTCCAGCTGCTCACTCAGGGAGATGCTGCTGCTGGACAAGGTGAGCCCGGCAGCGCCGCCATCGGCTGCCAGCCGGGCCTGGCGGTAGCCACCACTTCCGATGGAGCTACTGCGCAACTCGAGGGACTGGCCGCGATCAGTGACCAGAACCGCAGCCGAGAGCAATGAGCCCACCAGCAGAGCTGCGTAGCTCACCATGATCACGCTCACATGCATGATCAGCCAGCTGGAACGCAGGGCCGGCACCAGCGGCGCGGCCTGCTGGAGCTGATCGGGTAAGGCGAAACTGGCAAAGGCCACACAGCCCAGCCCGATCGGCGTGGCGGCAGCCGCCACCAAGGGAGAAGGGTAGGAGCGCTCCACCAGCAGCTGGGTGAGGGTGCAGGCCCAGGCCAGGAAACAGAGCGACTCGTAGAGGTTGCTGATCGGGAAATGGCCGGACTGCCACCAGCGCAGCACCAACTGGGCCGTGAGGCCGAGGTTGGCGCCAGCCACCATCAGCCGCACGACATTGCTGCCCTTACCGGCGCCACTGACACTCCAGAAGGACAGGGGCAGGGCCAGTAGCAACAGGGCAAAGGCGCCCAGGCCCAGCAACAGAACCGGATCGGTCACAGGAATGGAGAGGGAGGTCTGGATGAGGGGGTCAGTCTGCCGCGACACAGCGGCGTTTAGCGGCTGGCCTGCTTGAGCAACACAAGGCCACCGGCTAAACCGATCAGCACGGGTGTCCAGGCGGCAAAGAACGGCATCAGTGTGCCCTTCACGCCCAGGGAGCTGAAAATGAAGGACATCAGGTAGTAGCCAAAGATCAGCAGCACGCTGATGCCGAATCCCTGGCTGCGGCTGGTGCGTGAGTTTGGGCGCACCCCCAGGCTACTGCCGATCAAGCCGAAGACCAGACAGATAGCAGGAAAGGCGAACTTCTCCTGGATGCGAACCCGGAGCCGGCGAGCCTCCTTTTGATCACCAGCCTGCAACAGCAATTGCTCCGCTCGTACAGCCTGGGCGACGGTCATCTGAGCGGCATCAGTGGGCAGCTGGGCGCGCTCAAGGGGAGCCCTTGTGAAGGGATAGTAATAACGATCAAAAACGGCGGAGGTTGTCGAGTTTGTTTCGCCATCTATGGTGACAATGCGTCCATTGCGAAACTCCCACATGGCCTTCGCATCGTTCCAGACGGCATGATTTGACGTTAAAACCTGTTGCTGGGACTCCAGAGAGAAGTCCAGCAAGGTAACTCCCTCCATCTGGCCGTCTTTGAATTCTTTTGCATAGAACAACTGTGTTAAGCCTTCGCCGGCATCACCGCCCGCGACCCTTGGGCGAACACGACCAAACCGAGAGTAAACAACATTCTGCCCGCGCTGTGCGGAGATCGCTCGACCCAGGGCATTATCGAGGGTACTGGAAGCCAGAAGGTTGGCATTCGGAACAATCGCATCATTAAAAACAAAAGTAAGCAGGCTCATCAACAGGGCCACCACAAGCCCAGATGCCACCATCCGCCATGTGGCAACGCCGATACTTCGCAGGGCGGTGAGTTCACTCGTACTGGAGAGCCGGCTGTAAGCAAGCAGCGTGGCCATCAGTGTGGCCATCGGGAATGAGAGCACCAGGAAGCCCGGAAGTCGCAGGAACAGCACATGACCAGCCGCAAGCAGTGGCAAGCCGGCCTCGGCCACCTTGCGCACCAGCTCGAACACCACACCCACGGAAAGCGACACCGTGGTGAATGCCGCAATACCGAAGAGCAAAGGCCCGACGAGTTCGTTGGCAAGCCACCGATCCATCAGCGGGATGCGCATCCACTGACGTTGCAGGCCATTGACGGCACGGTGTAGAGGCCCTGGCAGAGATAGTTGCGGTTGCGTCATGCTCACAGCCTGAATCCCTCGCCGAGATAGTGACGACGGACCAAAGGATCATTCGCCATGTCTTCAGATGGCCCACTCGCCAGAATGCTTCCCTCCGTGAGGATATAAGCGCGATCGGTGATGGCCAAGGTCTCTCGCACGTTGTGATCAGTAATGAGAACCCCCATGCCTCGCTCGCGCAGCCGCCCGATCAACCCCTGGAGATCGGAGACTGCTAAAGGGTCGACACCAGCGAAAGGCTCGTCCAGCAGAAGATAACGCGGTCCCTGTTCTCCAACAGCAAGGGCTCGAGCAACTTCGCAGCGGCGGCGCTCTCCACCTGAAAGCTGGAACCCGCGGCGATGAACAAAAGGCCGCAAATGAAATTCGTCTACCAGTTGCTCAACCCGTTCGCGCCAAAGGGCTCTCGGTGTTCCGCTTTCCTGCAGGGCGAGCAACAAGTTATCACGCACATCGAGGGTGCGAAAAACACTCGCTTCCTGGGGCAAGTAACCAATGCCGAGACGTGCTCGCTGGGGCATAGAGAGGTCTGCGATCGCGCGGCCATCCATCAAGACGTGACCGGCGTCTGGGCGCAACAAACCCGTGACCAGATTAAATGTGGTGGTTTTGCCAGCGCCGTTTGGACCCAGCAGACCAACCACCTCACCGGGATTGAGGCTGAGGCTCACGCCCTTCACCAGCGGGCGACCCGCAATCGTGAGCGCCACATGATCCAGCACCAAGCTCATGGCTGAACCCCAGGCTGGACAGCGGGTTGGACCATGGGACTGATGGGAAACATCTGCCGGGTGTTGGTCGCAGGCAAAGTCTGCTTTTTTACAACGGCCTTCGGGGGCTGCTCAGCCTGAAGCGTGGTGATCCGCACTCGGCTGAACACCTGCTGGCCTTCAGGAGGTATGGCGATAAGACGCTCAGAATCCAGGACGTAAACCACTTTGTCAGCGCGGAGCAGATTGCCGCCCTCCTGCACAATGTCCACATCACCGCTGAGCACCACCCGGCCTTCTTTACTGAAGTACTGAGCCTGCCGGGACGTCGCCACAACCCGTTGATCGGGGTAGACGATCCGAACATTACCTGTGGCCGTCACCACACCGGTGCCTTGATCTGTCTGCTGCAGATCGGACTCGATCGTGACCAGGCCCGTGTTGATCTGAGCGGGGGCTTGACCCGTGGGAGCCATGACGGGCTCAGGGGTTGACGAGCTGAACGCGCCTGACTCAACCAGCTGCCGTGGAGGTTCGATCCCAGGGGCAGTGTCTGGAGGGGCCGGGACTGGGGAGGCAATCACGGGCATGCGGCGTTGAGCCCAGACCTCAACGGGGCCGAGCACAAGGTTGGCGGCACTGACACCAGCCAGAACAAGGCGTAACCCTGCGGATGCTCTGCGTGTGGGGTTGACCCGGCCCTGTTGTGCAAACAACCCTGTTCCCCAAACCCTGAGTGGATGCAATGTAAAGCCCGGGTCGTTTGGCATTTCAGCGATCCCGATCCATGGCGACGACAAGTTGGGGCACAGGTTCCTCCGCAGGATCACGGCCCTGCTGCAGCACACGAAGCCGTCGCTGAGCCGCATCCAGAAGCGGATCGAGGCTCCAGCCCAGCACCGAAGTGCCGTAGGGCCTGAGACGTCCGATCCCCTCCCCCAGCAAGACGGTGGCTCCGCGGAGATTGCCCCGCTCAAGGTGGAGCTGGGCCACAGCGATTTGCAGCACACCCTGCAAGGCCTTGCGGCAAGGCCCCTGGGTTTCGTGCCAGAGCTCCTCAAAGCCGTCGTGGCAGGCATACCACTCGCCGGCATTGAAAAGCCTGACGGCCTCCCCAAAACGGGGATCGGCCATCAGGCTGGTTTCCTCATCCATGGGTGGGGAGCGGAGGGAGTACTCAGCGCTTGGCGGCTTTCTTGGCGGGGAGTTTGCGCAAGCGGATCGACTCGGGGGTGACCTCCAGCATCTCATCGGGACCGATGTACTCCAGTGCCCGCTCCAGGGTCATCTGGATCGGGGATTGGAGGGTGTCCAACACTTCAGCACCCGCGGAACGGATGTTGGTGACCTGCTTGGCTTTGCAGACATTCAGTTCCAGATCGGGCGGACGGTTGTGCTCGCCCACGATCATCCCCTTGTAGACCTTGGTGCCTGGGGTGATAAAGAACTGACCACGATCCTCGGCACCCTTGAGGGCATAGAAGGTGGCCGTTCCCTCCTCGAAGGACACCAGTACACCGTTGCGGCGGGCTTCTAGATCACCCTGCATGGGGCGGTAGTCCAGGAAGGAATGGCTCATGATCCCTTCGCCGCGGGTGGCACGGATGAACTCGCCGCGGAAACCGATCAGGCCGCGGGAGGGCACCACAAACTCCAACTGTGTGCGGCCATCGTTTGTGTTCTCCATGTTCTGCATCTCGCCTTTACGGATGCCGAGCTTCTCGATGCAGGCGCCAACAGACTCCTCGGGCACATCCATCACGAGGGTTTCGAAGGGCTCGCTCGGGGTGCCATCGATGGTGCGGAAGATCACCTGCGGCTGGCTCACCTGGAACTCATAGCCCTCCCGGCGCATGGTTTCGATCAGGATGCCGAGGTGCAGTTCACCGCGGCCGCTCACCGCGAAGCGATCGGGGGAATCGGTGTCTTCAACCCGCAGTGCCACGTTGGTGAGCAGCTCCCGCTGCAGCCGGTCGCGCAGCTGACGGCTGGTGACGAATTTGCCTTCCTTACCGGCAAAGGGTGAGTCGTTGACGACGAAGGTCATCTGCAGGGTGGGCTCGTCCACCTTGATCAGGGGGAGCGCTTCGGGGTGATCCGGGCAGGCGATTGTCTCGCCGATGTTCACCTCATCGAAGCCGGCCACGGCCACGAGGTCGCCGGCACGGGCCTCAGCGATCTCCACCCGCTGCAGGCCCTGGAAGCCCAGCAGTTTGCTGATCCGGCCACGCTTGATGCTGCCGTCGTCACGGATCAACGCCGCGGGTTGTCCACCCTTGATGGTGCCGTTGTGAATACGGCCAATCATGATCCGACCCAGGAAGTCGGAGTAGTCCAGGGTGGTGACCTGGAGCTGCAGGGGCTTCTCGGGGTCGCCAACCGGGGGCGGAACATGGCGCAGGATCGCGTCAAAGAGCGGCTTCATGGTGTCGCTCTCGGTCTTCATGTCCGGCTTGGCATAGCCGCCCATGCCACTACCGAACAGGTAGGGGAAATCGCACTGATCATCGTCGGCGCCGAGCTCCAAGAAGAGGTCGAGCACCTTGTCCACGGCTTGCTCAGGATCCACCCGAGCGCGGTCGATCTTGTTCACGAACACGATCGGACGTAAGCCCTTCTCCAGGGCTTTCTTGAGCACAAAGCGGGTTTGGGGCATGGGCCCCTCGTTGGCATCCACGATCAGCAGGCAGCCGTCCACCATGCCAAGCACGCGCTCCACCTCGCCGCCGAAGTCGGCGTGGCCAGGGGTGTCCACAATGTTGATGCGGATGCCGTTGTAATCAACGGCGGTGTTCTTGGAGAGGATCGTGATACCCCGCTCCCGCTCTAGATCGTTGGAGTCGAGGATGCACGTGGGCACCGCTTCACCTTCACGGAAGATGCCCGACTGGCCGAGCAACGCATCCACAAGGGTGGTCTTGCCGTGGTCAACGTGGGCAATGATCGCGATGTTGCGGATCGGAGTGCCTTTGTGCTCGCCGCTCATAAATGCTGTCTCGATGATGACTCGGATGAGGAATCGACTGGAGGTTCGTCTTAAAGCCCACGAAAGCTGTACAGCTTCCGGCTAGGACGTGGATTTGTTCGGTTACTGAGAACGCCGCCGCGCAAAGACGCCCTGGTAGAAGGCGTCTTGAATGGAAGACAGACCGATGACCCCTACGGTTCGATGGCGCCATCGTATCTCAGCCCTCATCGGCGGCGGGTGAGGGTGCCTCGGGTGACACCCAGACGGCTATCGAGTTGCTCCCGTTGCCACACCTCACGACCACTGATCTGCCCAGCCAGGGCCTGGCGGTAGAGCTCCACCCGACGGGTGGCATCAGCGGGGCTGTCCTGCAGCAGTTCGAGGCGGAAATGGCCTACGCCTGCACGGCGAAACTGCGGAATGGCCTCGGCGGCCGTCTGGGCGGTGCCGTTGAACAGGGTGTTGCGACAGCCGAGATCGGCCCGCAGCGGATGCTCCGCGCCGCTGCGGTCGCGCAGGAGCACGGTGTGGTGATCACAGGGACGACCGCAATCGGTGTGGTCGTGGCCGTCGGAGAGGAAGGCGCAGAACAGGCAGTGCTCCATGTGAAACAGAGGCATGTGCTGGTGCAGGGTGAGTTCCACGGCCCCCGCAGGACAGCCCGCCACGAGTTGCAGCAGCTGGTCGAGGGCTAGGTCGTAGCTGGCGGTGATGCGCTCCAGCCCCCACCGCTCCAGGAACCAGCGGGCCGTGAGTGGATTCGCCACATTCAGCGAGAAATCGCCCATGCAGGGAGCCAGAGCCGTGAGCTGTTCCAGCTGATCGGCATTGCGAACCAGATAGCCATCGGCTTCGGCCTTCAGCAGCGGTGCCAGGCTCCACTGTTCGTCCGGCCGGCAGATGCGCGGGCCCGTGAGCCAGATCCCCCCTGGCCAAACCCCGCGGCCGAGGGCCACGGCCTGGCGCAGGTGTGCCGGATGCTCCAGATCGGCAATCACGCGGTGCACGGGCTGATCGAGCAGGGCCTCGAGCTGCTCAAGACTGCGCACCAGCACGCTGAGTTGCGGCTCCACAACCTCGGGCGCCTGCGAAGGCTCAGCCTTGGCTCGGCCCAATACAACCGGAGTGACGCTGGTGGCCGCCGTGGTCCGCACCGGCAGTTTGGGACTGGTAGCCGCTGGGGCCAGTAGCTCCACCAATTGGCGACGCATCTGATTCAGTTGCGCCACCGGCAGGAACAGCTCGCCGTCTAGATCCACATCCAGCGAGCCAAAATCCCAGGGCGTGCCCCCCAAACGCCCCAACTGCTGCGCCAGGCGCTCGTGATCCAGGCCGGCGCCGCGGGCCGGCTCCAATGGCTGCGCTGATTGCACCTGCCAGGGCCCACCGGCCAGCCCCTCCATCACCTCCACCCGGAGGATGAGTGGCTCGCCCAGGCGGCCCCGCACGCGCAGGGGCAGGGCCCGGCGCCGCTCCGGCACCGGTTGCTGCGCCAACCGCTGAAACGTCTTCTCCAGCTGAGGATCACTGGTGAGCCAGCAGGGGCTGCCGGCGCCCAGCCCAGCCGTGTCGATGCGTCCGGGCCCCAGCCTCAGGGCCAGCCGTCCGCCGGCACGGGGCTCCACTGCCATCAGCCGTGCCCCCACCTCGCGAGGAGGCTGGAGTGGGTCCGTGGAACCCACCTCCAACACCACCCCATCCCCTGGTTTCAGCGGGGTGGGGCTGCGCAGCACCAGCCAGCCGCCAGGCTCTATCGATTCGAGTCGCCCTAGCCAGGGGCCCCGCTTCTTGCTCCAGCGGCCGTGCACCAGCTTGCGGTGATTCACCCCCTCGAGCCAGCCGTTGCTGAGCCCCCTGGAGAAGCTCAGCTCGAGATGGCGGCGCAACTGCTCCGGCGGATCAACGCAGCGGCCCCCGGTGGGGCGTTGAAGATGGCTCTCAGCACTGCACTGATCCAAGCCCTGCCGATAGGCATCCGTGACAGCCGCCACGTAGGTGGCGTCCTTGAGGCGGCCTTCGATCTTCAGACTGGCAATCCCGACGTCCACCAGCTGGGGCAGCAGGTCCCAGGCGGCTAGATCCTGGGGCGAGAGCAGGTAGCGCTGATCGCCGAGGTCTCGCTCCTCGCCATCCACAATCAGTTGGTAAGGGAGCCGGCAGGCCTGGGCGCACTCACCGCGGTTGGCACTGCGTTGGCCCAGTGCCTCACTGGTGAGGCACTGGCCCGAATAGGCCACGCAAAGGGCCCCATGCACGAACACTTCCAGGGGGATCGGCAGGCCGCGTTGATCCAGTTGCTGGCGAATACGACGGAAATCCTTGAGGGTGAGCTCACGGGCCAGAACCACCCGCTCACAGCCCAGCTCCGCTGCCATGGACACCCCAGCGCTGCTGGTGATCGACATCTGGGTTGAGGCGTGCAGGGCCAGCTGAGGGGTGAGCTGCTGAGCCAGGCGGGTCAGGCCGATGTCCTGCACGATCAGGGCATCCACCCCAGCCGCCTCCGCCGCCAGCAGCAGCTGGGCCGCCTGCTCCAGCTCATCCGGGAACACCAGCACGTTGAAGGTGAGGAACCCCTTCACCCCACGGCGATGCAGCCAATCCATCACCTCCGGCAGATCGGCTTGCCGGAAGTTCTCGGCGCGCAGGCGGGCATTGAACGCCTCGACACCGAAATACACGGCATCGGCGCCACTGGCCACTGCGGCCTTGAGGGACTCCCAGCAGCCGGCGGGAGCGAGCAGCTCCGGCAAGACGGTGTGATGCTCCATCAAGGATCCAGGCGCTGGGCTGGCTCAAAGGTCTTGAGCGCTTCGGCCGACCCCTCAAAGCGCCAGTGCCAGGGCTCGTAGCTCACCCCCTGGCCATTGCCCACGGGAAAGGACAGCCGGTAGTGAAAGCGGTTGGCATGGGTCTGGAGCCAGGCAAAAGCCGCCGTGTTCTCAAACGCAACCGAGAGGTTGGTGGCGGGGTTGCGGGCATCGCCCAGATCCACTGCATAGCCCGTACTGTGTTCGGAGTAGCCGGGGGGAGCGCTCACCTGAGCCCGCTGCTGGGCGCTCTGGTTGCGCTCGGACTTCACGTCGAAAAAAATGTGCTTCTGGGTGGCGATCGAACGGAAGGCACTCAAAACGCGCAGTTCAATGCCCTCAACACGCGCCGCCTGTTGCATGGCCACCAGGGCTTCAGCCGCATCGGCATGCAGCTCCACGCCTGGGGCAATGCTCACCAGATCCGCGGCCATGGCCTCGCCATAGGGAAAGTGGCCGAGCAGGCGGCCATCCAAACCCGGGCGGGCGCTCAAGCCTTCAACAGGGGGTGGTGCCAGCAGCCGGCGCAGGGGCTGGGGGAACACGATCAGCACAGCGGCACAGCCACCGAGCAGCACGGCGGCGCCCACCAGGCCTCGGCGGAAGCCGCCCGTGCGGCGGAGCGCCGGGGAAACCGTGCGACGGGCCAGGGGAATGTCGTCCCTCAGGGCTGACGGAACCCGACCGGCGCTTGGCAACCGACTCACCCCAGCATTGGCGTTGGCCGATCGTAGGCCGATGGCTCACAGACGCCAGCAGCTGACGAATCAACAGTGTTAGCTTCCCCCCAACATCCTTCTGGCGGAGCGGGTTTCAAGATGTTGCGAGTCGCGGTGGTGGGCGGCGGCCCGAGCGGATCCTGTGCTGCGGAAGTGCTGGCCAAGGCCGGCATCCAGACCTGGATCTTCGAGCGCAAGCTCGATAACGCCAAGCCCTGTGGTGGTGCCATTCCTCTGTGCATGGTGGACGAGTTCGACCTGCCTGAGTCGATCATCGACCGCAAGGTCCGCAACATGAAGATGATCTCCCCCTCCAACCGCGAGGTGGATATCAATCTAGAAAACGAGGGCGAATACATCGGCATGTGCCGCCGCGAGGTGATGGATGCCTTTCTGCGCGACCGTGCCGCCGACCTGGGCGCTCACCTGGTGAACGGTCTTGTGACCAAGATCGACACCGGTGCCAACCGCCAAGGGCCCTACACCCTCACCTACTCCGACTACGCCGCCGGTGAGGCCACCGGCGAGGCCAAAACCCTTGAGGTGGATCTGATCATCGGCGCCGATGGGGCCAACAGCCGTGTAGCCAAGGCCATGGATGCCGGTGATTACAACGTAGCCATCGCCTTCCAGGAGCGCATCAAGCTGCCTGCCGAGGAGATGAAGTACTACGAAAGCCTGGCCGAGATGTACGTCGGCACCGACGTGTCTCCGGATTTCTATGCCTGGGTGTTCCCCAAGTACGACCACGTGGCGGTGGGCACCGGCACCATGCAGAACAACCAGGCCCTGATCAAGAGCCTGCAGGAGGGCATCCGCGAGCGCGCCAAGAAGCGCCTCGTGAACGGTGAGGTGATCAAGGTGGAAGCCCACCCGATTCCCGAGCATCCCCGTCCCCGCCGGGTTGTGGGCCGCATGGCTCTCGTGGGTGACGCCGCCGGCTACGTGACCAAGAGCTCTGGTGAAGGCATCTACTTTGCCGCCAAGAGTGGCCGGATGTGTGCGGAGCAGATCGTGGAATCGAGCGCTAGTGGCACCAAGGTGCCCAGCGAGGCGGATCTCAAGAAATACCTGAAGAAGTGGGACCGCCAATACGGTGCCACCTACAAGGTTCTGGAAATCCTGCAAAACATCTTCTACCGCAATGACGCGGCCCGCGAGGCTTTCGTGGAGATGTGCGATGACAAAGATGTGCAGCGCCTCACCTTTGACAGCTACCTCTACAAGCGGGTGGTGACCATGAACCCCTGGCAGCAGCTCAAGCTCACCCTGCTCACCCTCGGGTCTGTTCTGCGCGGCAACGCCCTGGCACCCCAGGGATACAAACCGGTTCCCAGCGCTGTGCGTGACGACGCCGAAGTGAATGCGATGCTGGCGGTGAGCACCATCAAAGGCGGGATCAAGGTGCGCGGGCAGAAGGCTGCTCACGCAGCCTCACCAGCAGCCGAGAACGACGAGCGTGAACCGGCTCTCGCGGGCAAAGGCTGACGCTCAGCCTCTGAAGAGGCGACCATGCGTCATTCGCAACAGGAACCAGGCTGAACCTGGTTCCTTTTTTATGGCTGGACAGCAGCTTGCTTGGCTGCATGGATCGACACCAACTGCTTAGCTTCGCTATCCCAGAGAATCAATCTGAAGCAAGCTGGAATATCCCGAATCCGCAAATAGGTACACCCATTCAAGAGGTGGGCATGGGCCTCGTGGCAAGCCCGTAGTCGGTAGTTGGGTATCCGCTCACAGAGATGGTGAATACTGTGAAAGGCGATATTGGCAGAGAACCAGTTTAGTACTGGCGGTAGCAAGAGGTTGCTGCTGCCTTCAATGGCACCCTTGAAATAACTCCAACCCTCTGTTCCATGGGCATAGGAACCGGGGTAGTTGTGCTGTACGAAGAAAATGCAGATGAAGATTGCTGCCGAGAATGTCATCACCGTGGCGTAGCACGACCAAAACAGGCCGTAGCCCAGCCAGCGACCCATCAGCCACCAGCTACCCAGCACCACAAGATTATTGAGCACCAGATCATAAAACTCACCGGCGGTGTACCAATGACTTGAACGGAACTCTCTGGTGAGCTTGGGAAGCTCTGTCAATTCTCGCCATCCATTGGTGGCCAGATGCCGCAACATCGTGCTCGCCCATTGCCACACACCGAGCACAAGCTGCAACCTCGGCCGCAGGATCAGATAGGAGAAACCACCAGGGAAGAGCATCAACGGATGCCTGGTCAGGGCATAGCGCTGCTGTTCAGCAGATGACAGCTTACGAAATTGCTCCACGCTCAGCAGCGCTGAGGGCCCTCGATAGAGCTCCCAGTTGCCATTGTGTTTGTGATGAAAGGCATGGCCCCGTGACCATGGGTATTGGGGGATGGCATTGACACCACCCAGCAGGAAGCCCGTGAGGCGATTCAGTCTGGGACTTGCCCACAACGCATCATGACCGCAGTCATGCATCAGCGAAAAGCTGCGGGCAGAGAACAACACCAGCAGGGCCAGGACCGGTAGGAGGAGCAGGCGTACGACCCCTGGTGCCGCTGCAAGGGAGGGCACCATCGCCCACAGCACCGCGGTGGGCACCAAGGTGCTGAAGAGTTGCCAGGCCGCTATGCGGTTATCGCGCTGCCGGAACCCCGCCAGGTTGAAGTCCCGGCGACTACGGGGCTTAACGGACAACGGAAGCGTCGTGACGCCCTGGAGGCTGGAAGAGGTGGAGATCAGGTGATTGCCCTAGCACTCAGGTGCACTGGGTCACCTGCTCAAGCCTCAGCCTACGCAGCTCGGACCTGCGATCAGCCGGAAATCCGGCGGAAATCCGCCAGAACAGCCGCCTGGTTACGCAGCACACCTAACAGATTTAGCCGGTTCGTCCGCACGGCTACGTCGTCGGCCATCACCATCACGCTGGAATCTCCGTCAAAAAAAGCTGCCAAAGCCTCTGCACCGGCGCTCAGGCCCACGGCTAACTCGCGATAGCGATCAGCGGAGGATCCGGTGGTGATGGGCTCCAGCCGGCTGAGCACCGCGAGCATGGCGGATTCACTGGGCTGTTCAAACAGTTCAGGATCCACAACCTCAGTGGCGCTGAGCACAGCCGGCGCGAGGGTTCCCTTGTCCGCCAGACGCGCTGCACGGGTCACCACGGCCTGAACGGCGGCGAGATCCCCCGTGCGGCGAAGCTCTGAGAGCAGCTCGGCCCGCTGGCGCGCATCGGCGGGATCTCTGATCACCCTCTCCAGAGCCACACCGTCCCCCGCCACGGCCTGAACAAGATCCGCATCGAAGCCCTCCTCCTCCAGCAGGCTCACCAAGCGCTGGCGCAAAAAGTCAGCCAATTCAGCACTGAGGCCAGTCGGATCCACCTGGAAGTGGGGCAGCAACTGGGCCCAGTGGTCGGTGCCCCGTTCCAGAAGGGCCAGCAGATCGAGGCTCCAGCCACGGTTCCAGAGAATCTGCAGCACTCCATTGCCAGCCCGGCGCAGGGCATAGGGATCGGAAGAGCCGCTGGGACGCTCCCCTTTGGCATAGATGCTCAGTAACAGCTCAAGACGCTCGGCGAGGGCTACCACCGCGCCGGCATCGGAGCTGGGCAGCTGGTCGCCAGCGCCCTTCGGCAAGTAGTGCTCCAGCACGGCTAGAGCCACCCCACGGTGTTCACCCTCGGCCAACAGATACTTGCCCCCCATCAGTCCCTGCAGCTCGGGGAACTCACCCACCATCTGGCTCACCAGATCGTGTTTGCAGAGGTGCGCGGCACGGCGGGCATGCTCTGCGGTCGCCGGGCTCAAGATCAGCTGCTCGAGCACCACATCGGTCAACCACTCCAGCCGTTCCACCCGATCGCGCAGGGAACCGAGCCCTTCGGCAAAGGTCACCCTGGCGAGCTGATCGCGGCGGTCGATGCTGGGCACGGCTCGATCGGCCTGCACAAAGAATTCGGCATCCGCCAGGCGTGCCTTGAGCACGCGTTCATTGCCACGGCGCACCGTCTCGGTGGCGGCGGGCAGTCCATTGCCAATGAACAGAAACGTGGGCAACAGGCTGGTGCGGGCGTCCAGGGCGAGGGGATCTACCCCAGCGTCTTGGCGGTAAAGGGGCACATACCGCTGGTGGGCCCGCATCACCGTGCTGAGCACTTCCGCGGGCAGGCCGAGGTAGTGGGCATCCACAGACCCCTCGATCAGCAGAGGGGATTCCACCAGGTCCGTAAGCTCCTCAAAGAGGTGGTCTGGCAGGTCGGGACGGGCCTGCAGGGCGCCAGCCGCCTGCGCGACGGCGGAGCGAATGGCATTGGCTCGGCTGCTGCGTTGGACATTCACGCCCACCGCAGCGAGGGTCTCGGCGTAGGCCTGGGCGGAAGGGATCAACACGGAGTCGGCCAGCAGGCGATGGCCACGGCTCACGTTGCCGGCATGGACCAGCGGGTCACTGCCCTGAAGCGTGACGGGAATCACGACTGCATCCAGCAGCGCCACCAACCACCGCACCGGGCGGGAGAAGCGACTTTCCCCCTCGCCCCAACGCATAAAGCGACGCCCCTGCAACGCCTGGATCCACTGGGGTATGTGCTCCGCAAGCACCTCGACGCTGGAGCGCCCCTGCTCCAGGACGCGGGCGAACACAAATGGGCCCTTCGGCGTGTCGCGAACCTCCAGGGCAGCGGCCTCAACGCCACAGCGCTTGGCAAAGCCGATCGCCGCCTGGGTGGGCACTCCATCCTTGAAGGCCTGGCCTGCGGGGGGGCCCTTGCGGTCTTCCTCGAGATCGGCAGCGTTGGCTGGCAACTCCTCCACCAGCAGAGCCAGCCGGCGAGGGGTGCTGGTGCAGTGGATCAGGCCATGGCCCAGACGCTGCTCAGCCAGGTCGGAGCGGACCATCTGCTCCAGCTGCGGCAGGGCAAGGCGTGCGAAATCGGCGGGGAGCTCCTCGGTTCCAATCTCAAGAAGAAAGGTCGACACAGAGCAGTCCACGGCAGCCCAGCACTGTATTGAAAGCCCTGCGCCCGAAGCCTTGCGCCCGTTTCGCTACGGTCGAGCGAGGTAAGTGGCGACGCCGTGACCGTGACTCCAGGGCAGACCTCAGAGGGCACCGGGGCCGAAGCGCCCTTCTCGCCCTGCCTCGCCACTGGAGCCGAGCCCACCAAGTTTGAGCAACTCAAGGCCGACAGTGGCTATCTGAAGGAGCCCCTGGCCACCGAGCTGGCCAACGACAGCAACCATTTCACCGATGGAGCAGTGCAGCTGCTGAAGTTCCACGGCAGCTATCAACAGGACAACCGCGAGAACCGCGTCAAGGGCCAAGACAAGGACTGGCAGATGATGCTGCGTCTGCGCAGCCCGGGGGGCCGAATCCCTGCCAGCCTGTACCTGGCCATGGATGATCTGGCCGATCGCCTGGGCAACGGGACCCTACGGGCAACCACCCGCCAGGCCTTTCAGATGCACGGCATCCGCAAGGAGAACCTCAAGGAGGTGATCGGCACGATTGTGCGCTCGATGGGCTCCACCCTGGCCGCCTGCGGTGATATCAACCGCAATGTGATGGCACCGGCCGCGCCCTACGAGAAGGGGGCCTACCCGGCTGCACGCCAACTAGCGGACGACGTGGCTGATCTGCTCACACCAACGGCAGCCGAGGGGTCGTACCTCGACCTGTGGGTGGACGGGGAACTGTCTTACCGCATCAAACCCTCGACACCTGTGAAGAAGGTGCGTGCCCGTCAGCTGGAAGGCAAGGTATTCAGCGGCGATGCCAACGAGCCCCTCTACGGCGGCACCTACATGCCCCGCAAGTTCAAGTGTGCCGTGACGGTGCCCGGCGACAACTCGGTGGATCTGCTCACCCAGGACATCGGCCTGGTGGCCTTCGCCGATGCCAGCGGCGCCCTCAAGGGCTGCAATGTGTATGTGGGCGGTGGCATGGGGCGCACCCACAACAAGGAGGAAACCTTCGCGCGCACAGCCGATCCCCTCGGTTATGTGGCGGCCGAGCACGTACTCGATCTGGTTCAAGCGATCGCGGCCTTGCAACGGGACTACGGCGACCGCCAGACCCGGCGGCACGCGCGCATGAAATATTTGATCCACGATCGCGGTATCGCCTGGTTCAAGCAGGAGCTCAAGAGCAACTACTTCGCACACCCGATCAAGGGGTTAAGGCTGGAACCAACCACCAAGCTGGAGGACTACCTCGGCTGGCATCGCCAGAGCGCCGGCAAGTGGTTTGTGGGCCTGCCGCTGCTCTGCGGCCGCCTGCAGGGGGAGCTCAAAAAGGGCCTACGGCAGTTGGTGGACACCTACCAACTCGAAGTCCGACTCACCCCCAACCAGGATCTGTTGCTCTGCAACATCGGCACCGCCCAACGCAGCAGTGTGCGAGACGCCCTCGCTGCCCTTGGCATCGATGCTCCGGAGGCTCCTTCCCTCCTGGCCCGGCATGCGATCGCCTGTCCCGCCCTGCCCCTCTGCGGATTGGCGGTGACCGAGGCTGAGCGCATCCTGCCGGCCGTGCTGGATCGGCTCGATGGCCAATTGCGGCGCCTGGAGATTGAGAAGCCAATCCTCGTCCGCATGACCGGCTGCCCAAACGGTTGCGCCAGGCCCTACATGGCTGAACTGGGCTTGGTGGGTGACGGCGTGGATCAGTACCAACTTTGGCTGGGGGGCACCCCGAATCTCAGCCGGCTGGCTGAGCCCTACTTGGACCGAATGCCCCTGGAAAAGCTGGAAACGACGCTGGAGCCGCTGCTGCTGGGCTGGAAGGCCGTTGGCGGTAGGCGCAGCTTCGGGGATTACATCGCCAAGCTGGGCCGTGAGCAGGTTCAGCAGCTGCTCACCACAGCATGAAACACCTCGCGATGACGGTCTGGCGCCTTCCGGTGGCCGCACCAGCCCTGGCCTTTGCCACCGCGACAGGGCTGAGCTGGGCTGGGGCCGGCGCTGCTCGAGTCAATTCGAAAATGCCGCCCCCGCCGGCTTCGCCCGTGCAAACCTTCCAACCCGATCTGGCCACCTGCCAGCCGGAACAACTGCTGCGTGGCTACCGCCAGCAGCTCGCGGCCTACGCCGATCAACCGCCGGCGGTGGTGGAACGGCTCAAGCTCGTGCAGCGGGATATGGCCGTGGGCAGCCTCAACCGTTGCATCAGCAAGGGCTTGCTCAGCAAGCAGCAGGCGAGTCAACTGGCAGCGGCGATGGGCATCGACCGGGATCGCTGAGCCCCTGGCCGCCAACCTGCCCAGCCTTGCCTCTCAGCTCTCCACCCAACGGCCATAGCGGGCCTGGGGCTGATCCTGGCGCCAGGCCCACAGCTGATCCCCCCAGCTGAAGTGCCACCACTCGTTGGGGTGCTGGGCAAAGCCTGCTGCTGCCATGGCCTGCCGCAGCAGGCAACGCCGACGATGCCAGTCGTGGGCCTGCTGCTGGAGGGAGAGCTCCAGGGCTAATTCAGCAACCTCCCGGTAGTGATCTGGTTCGGACACGGCTCCGATCGCATCAATGGCTGAGCCCATGCTCACCACCGTTCCGGAGCCATCAGCGAGGGTGAGGTCCACCGCTGCACCGGTGCTGTGGGGCGGCGGCGTGGTGGGATCCTCACTGGGCGGTGCCCAGAAGCGCCCCACCTCCGCCACCAGCGCGTCCAGCTGCGCCGAGGGTTGATGGCGATCCACGCCAAGCCGGGCGCATTCCTCGCCGATGGTGTGCTCCACCATGAAGCGCTGCACCGCCAGGGGCCGCCAGGCATCGAAAATGGCGAGTCGCCAGCCTGGAGCTTCAGCCTGCAGCGCCAGCTGAGCCTGGAGCAGACGTTCCACCACGGTCGATCGCAACCGGAAGGGCGAGGCACCCACTCCATAGGGGGCCCCGAGGGCGGCGTAGGGATGGGGCTCGAGCCGCAGCAGCCCCGCGGGGAGCTCCACCAGGGGCTCGGCACAGTCGTGGATGGGAACCGGACTCCAGGGACGCAGGGCCATGGCGGGAGGGCGGCGCCGACGGGTGACTAATTCAACCGTGCGCCCTGGCTCACCCTCTGGCGTTGCTGAGCCAGAACGGTGGCGAGGGGCTGGTGGTGCTCCAGCGTGGGGTCCTGCTCCACCAAACGTTGGGCCACACTGCGGGCCTGCTCGAGCACATCGCCGTCGTCGGTGAGGCTGGCCAGTGCCAGGTCCGGTAGGCCGCTCTGGCGCGTGCCCAGCACGGCCCCGGGCCCACGCAGCCGCAGATCCATCTCCGCAATTTCGAAACCATCGCTGGAGTGCACCAGCACCTCCAAGCGCTGGCGTGCGAGGGCGTTGCGGCTGTCATTGATCAACAGACAGTGGGAGGCGGCCGCACCCCGGCCGACACGGCCCCGCAGTTGGTGCAGCTGGGCTAGGCCGAAACGATCGGCATGCTCGATCACCATCACGCTGGCTTCCGGCACATCGACGCCCACCTCCACCACGGTGGTGCTCACCAGCACATGGCTGTCGCCGCGGGCGAAGGCGCCAATGGCGGCCTGCTTGTCGGCACTGGGCATGCGGCCATGCAGCAGGCCCACCTGGAGGTCGGGGAACACCTCCTCGCTCAACTGGCGGTGCACCTCCACGGCCGAACGCAGATCGAGTTTTTCCGATTCCTCCACCAGGGGCAACACCACGTAGGCCCGTTGCCCCTGGGCCACTTCCTGGCGGATCAGGCCGTAGGCCTGCTCCCGCTCGCCTGCCTTGAGCATGGTGGTGCGGATCGGCGTGCGCCCAGGGGGAAGCTCATCGATCTGGCTCACCTCCAAATCGCCATGGAGCGAGAGGGCCAGGGTGCGCGGAATTGGCGTGGCGGTCATCGTGAGCAGGTGGGGCTGAAGCCCCTTATCCAGCAAGCGGTTGCGCTGGGCCACGCCGAAGCGGTGCTGTTCGTCCACCACCACCAGCCCCAGGCGGGCGAACCGGACTGGATCCTCCAGCAGGGCGTGGGTGCCCACGAGCATTTTGAGATTGCCCTGGACCAGGTTGGCCAGCAGCTCCCGCCGCCGCCGGGCCGGCGTGGATCCCGTGAGCAATGCGCAGGTGACATGCAGCTGCGGCAGCCACTCACACAGCTTCTTGTAGTGCTGCTCCGCCAACACCTCGGTGGGGGCCATCAGCGCTCCCTGACAGCCCGCATCGATGGCGGTGAGGAGTGAGGCGATGGCCACCACCGTCTTGCCGCTACCCACATCCCCCTGCACCAGGCGGGCCATGGGCTGTTCGCCCGCCAGATCCGATCGGATCTCCGCCAGAACCCGCTGTTGTGCCCCGGTGAGCGGGAAGGGCAGGAGCTCCAGAAATTCGGCCACCAGGCTGTTGGAGCCAGCGACCGTCGGCAAGGCCAGCGGGGGGGCCGGCCTGGTGGTGAGCTCGCGGCGACGTTGCAGCAGGCCCAGCTGCAGCAGCAGGAATTCGTCAAACACCAGCCGCCGCCGAGCAGCACTGAGAGACTCCTGGCTACGGGGTTGATGGATCTGCGCCAGGGCCAGGGGCAGGGCCATCAGGCCCTCCAGCTCAAGCAGCGCTGGCGGCAGATGATCGCCCCAGGCGAGGGCCGCCCCCACCACCGGCTCCACGGCGGCCCGCACCTTCTCGGCGCTGAGTCCCTCGGTGAGTCCGTACACCGGCAACAACCTGCCGATGTCGCGGCTCTGCAGGGGAGCGTTGGGGCTCTCCAGCACCTCCATCAGCGGATCCTGAAACACCGGTCCGTAGGGGGTTTCCTTCACCAGGCCACTCACCGCCACCGTGGCTCCTGGGGGATACAGGCGCTGCTGCCCCTTCAACCAGCCAGGCGAACTGAAGCGCTTGCCGGCGAAGAACTTCGACACGCGCAGCCTGCCTGTTACATCCTGCAGCTGCAGCTCCAGGATCGAGAGATTCGGATTGCGCGGACTGGTGAAACTGTTGGTGCGGCGCACGGTGGCCACGATGGTGGCGGTACTCCCGGGCACCAGCGCCGCAATCCGCACCAGATTGGCGTAGTCGAGATAGTCGCGTGGGTAGTAGCGCAGCAGATCTGCCGCCACAAACAAACCCAGCACGGCAAATTTTTCAGCCGTCTTCGGACCCACCCCCCGGATCTGCGACAGGGGGGTGTCCGGATAAATCCCCTGAGCAACAACCGGTGTCTGCACCAACCGCAGCCGTGGGGGGGATACCGGCACCACGGGCTGCTGGGAACGGTGCAGCTCGTGCAACAGCTGCCGACTGCGTCGCACCAGGGTCTGGCGCCTGGCCAGGGTCAGCTCGGGGTAGCCATCAAAGTCACCGGCCAGCTCCACCAGGGCCTGGCCTTGGGGTGGGGTGACGCTGCCGGGATGCATCCGCAACTCCCGGGCCAGAAAGGCGTGGAAGCGTTCGCGCCGCCCCTGCAGGTTGTCGAAGCCGCGGTCGGCCTCCAGCTGAAGGGCCTGCTGCAAGGGGCGCAGCCAGGCCTCCAGCACTAGGGCCGGTCCGCCGGGTTCTGGGGTTGGGCACTGTCCTGCAACCACTGCTGCTCCGCCTCCAGGGCCGAAACCCGGCGCTGCCAGTAGCGGTAGCGCTCGGCCATTGTGCGCAATTGGCGCCGGCGCTGGTCGAGCCGCTTGCGACAGGTGCGCAATTTCGGTTGCTGGAATTCCAAATCACCGCTGCGTACCAACAGCGAGAGCACTTCGGCTGAAGCCGTGCCGGAGGCGGCAGCCGGGATGGGCAGGGGTAGGCGCAGCAGGTTCATGGGGGCCGGCAGCACCCCTACTTGGCCCTGCAGCACCGCATCCAGCAGGTTCAGGGGCAACAGACCCTGGGCCAGGCCCGAGCGCATCAGTTCCACGTTGACGGCATGGGAGAGGTTGCGCAACCGGCGGCTGAGGGCCTGGTCCAGGTGAGCCCACCAGCGCAGCTGCAGCAGCGGATCGCGGGGTAGCTGCGTGCCGGTCACGGCCTCGTCGTGAGAGGAGACGTTGGATTGCAACGCCACCGACAACTGCAGCGATGCCTCCTCCAACTGCGGAGCCGGCTCGGGTGTATCGGCGGCGGCGGGCATCGGCTCCTGTCCCAGGCCCTCGGCGGCCATGGCAAACAGCGATTGCAGCAGTTCCAGCTCCTCGCCCCTTGGGGGGCTGGCGGCCGTGTCCTCGCGATCGGTTGGCGTGCGGTTCACCCCGGCCATGCCAGGCAATCCGGCCTCAAACAGATCGGCGGACAAGGGCAGATCCAGGCCCAGGGTGACGGAGCCCTGGGGAGCGGCGGGCCCGGGAGTCGAGGCTGGAGAAGCCTCCGGTAGCCCGGGGTCTTGATCCGCCACGAGGGCATCGATCAGGCGCTGCCGCTGAGCACGATGCCGCTGCTGCTCACGGCGGTGTTGCTGCGCCGCAAGACCCATCAGCTGCTCCACGGTGAGCAGAGTGCAGCAACGCTGAACCAGGCCCTGCAGGCGCTGTTGCAGGGCTGTGCGGCGTTCGCCGGACAGCTGGCCGTAGCGCTCAGGCACCACTTGGGTGGCCAGATGAAAACAGGCCTGCTGCACGGCATGCAGCAGGCCCTCACGCAGCACCTGGAGATAGAGAGCCAGCTCGCGATACAGACCGGGCGCCAGCTGCTCTTGCCGCTCCAGCAGCAGCACGAGCTGGCGATTGGCCTCGATCAGGGGGCTGGCGTTGGGATCCAAGGCCAGGATCAGGCCGCCTGCATGGCAGCCACTTCAGCGGCGAAGTCCATCTTCTCCACTTCAATGCCTTCACCCAGGTTGAACCGCACGAAGCGACGCACCTGGATGTTTTCGCCCACCTTGCCAGCCACCTGCTTCACCATCTCACCAACGGTGATGGAGGTGTCCTTGATGAAGGCCTGGTCCATCAGAGCCAGTTCCTTGAGGCGCTTGCCGATGCGGCCCTCAACGATCTTCTCCTTCATCTGGTCGGGCTTGCCGGCCAGGTCGTCGCGACCCATCTCGATGGACTTCTCCCGCTCGGAGATATCGGCGGGGATATCCGCGACGTTCACGAACTCGACGCCGGGGCAGGCCGCAATCTGCATGGCCACGTTGCGCAGGAGCTCCTGGAACACCTCGCCACGGGCAACGAAGTCGGTCTCACAGTTCACTTCCACCAGCACACCGACGCGAGCGCCGGTGTGGATGTAGCTGCCGATGGCACCTTCAGCGGCAGTGCGACCCGACTTCTTCTCGGCGGTGGCGATGCCCTTCTGGCGCAGCCATTCGACGGCCTTGTCGGCGTCGCCGGCGCACTCGGCAAGGGCCTTCTTGCAATCCATCATGCCTGCGCCGGTCTTATCGCGCAGTTCTTTGACGAGCTTGGCGGAAATCTCAGCCATGGGTGGGGTTGGGGATCGGTTGGGGCGGGTTCAAACGGAATCAAAAATGTGGAGCTCCCCCGTAGGGAAGCTCCAGGGGGGCCAGGAGGGGTGCGGCATCGCGCCGCAGATCAGCCCTCTTCGTCCTCGTAACCACCGCGCTGGTCATTGGCGCCGTGGCGACCTTCGTTGATGGCATCGGCCAGGCGACCCAGCACCAGCTGCACGGAACGCACAGCGTCGTCGTTGCAGGGGATGGGCACGTCGCAGAGGTCGGGATCGCAGTTGGTATCCAGCATCGACACCAGGGGGATATCGAGCTTGCGTGCCTCGAGCACGGCGTTGGTTTCCCGGCGCTGGTCCACCAGCACCACCACGTCAGGCAGGCGACGCATGTTCTTCAGACCGCCCAGATACTTCTGCAGGCGCTCCAGCTCACGACGCAGCACAGCTGCTTCCTTCTTGGGACGCATGGCGATGGCGCCGGAGCTTTCCATGCGCTCCAGGTCCTTGAGGCGGTCGATGCGGGCGCGCATCGTGGTCCAGTTGGTGAGCATGCCGCCCAGCCAGCGCTGGTTCACGTAGGAGGCACCGCAGCGGGTGGCTTCCTGAGCAATCACCTCGGAGGCCTGCTTCTTGGTGCCCACGAAGAGGAAGCGCTTGCCGCTGCGGGCGGCACTGCGGGTCCACTTGTAGGCGTTGTTCATGCAGACGGCGGTCTGCACGAGATCGATGATGTGAACACCGTTGCGCGCGCAGTAGATGTAGCGCGACATCTTGGGGTTCCAGCGGCGGGTTTGGTGCCCGAAGTGGGCACCCGCCTCCATCATTTCGGCGAGGGTAACAACAGCCATTGTTTGAGGGGTTTCGGGTTCGCCTCCACCTGCCAGGGATCTGGAGCAAGCCAAGGCGGAGACTTCGCCGAGGCTGGTGACGCTCAGATCACCCGAAACACGCAGGTGTGCGGAGTGAATATGGACCCCAGAACCCTACCAAATGGCCTGCAGTTACTCAGGCCAGCCCCTCCGCCCGGGCTTCGGCGAACAGTGCCCGCACACCGATGCGGTTGAGCGGGATGCGGAGCAGCTCCATGGCCAGTCCCGGCTTGCCATGGCGGATCAACCAGGCCAACAGGGGCCGCAGGCTGCGCTCGTTCACCAGGCCGCCCAGGGTGAGCAGTTCCCAAAGCAACCGGTGCAGCACGGTGAACTGAATGATGAAGCGCACCCTGCGTGTGGGGTGCTTCCGGTAGAACACAAGGCCCATCTTGGCCCGCTCACCCTCCACCTGGATCAGGCGTGGCACCTGCTCCAGGGTCAGGGCAGGATGCCAGTGGTAGCCCACCGCCTCAGGGCAGCGCACCAGCACCACACCCATGCGCCGCAGGCGCTCACCGAGCTCCAGGTCTTCCCAGCCATAGAGGCGAAATCGGGTATCGAAGAGTCCACTGGACTCCAACACCTGCCGGTCGATCGCCACATTGCCGGTGGCGAAATAGGCCCAGGAGAGATCGCGGAGCTTGTGGGGCTCGCTGGTGGGGCTCTCAAAATTGGCGGTATTGATCACCGCGCCGTAGGTGAAGCTGAGGCGATTGCCGGCCTGTTGCCACTGCCGCTCAAGGACGCGGGCATGGCTGAGCAGAAACGCCTCCGTCACCACCAGATCGCTGTCGATGAACACGATCACGTCGCCGTTGGCGTGCTCAACGCCTCTATTGCGGCCCGCCGCCGGTCCGCCATGGTCCTGCTGGATCAAGCGCACATGGGGGTAGCGAGGCGCCTCCCGCTGCAACCAGGCCACGGTGTCATCGGTGGAACCGTCGTCCACCACCACCACCTCATAGCCACTGATACAGGCCTCCAACCGCTGCCGCTCCAGGGCCTTCAGGCACTTCTCGAGGATCGGCCTGCGGTTGTAAGTGGGAATGACGACGCTGAGGAACATGGCCAGGTCGACGGAGGAGGGAGGAGAGGAGAGGCGAGGGAGGTCACAAAAAAGGGACCCCGCAGGATCCCAAAGACGGAACCAACACGCGGGGCAACCGATCAGTCGGCAGCGCCACCATTGTTCGCGGTACCGGTGACGCCGTTGCCAGCGCCTTCGCCACGGCCGTCATTGCGCAGTTTGCGCTTCTTGAACTTGCGGGCGTAGGCGCGATTGCGCTCTTGCTTTTCCTTCTTGAGGTTGCGGCGCTTGGCCATAGCGGCGGCGAAAGATCTGGGAGAACCACCACCCTACTGAATGGTGTGCAGCTGAGGGGGGCGAGTCAGGTTTGGGTCAGCGCCATGGGCATCAGCTGGCCTCCACGATGCGGCCATCTTCCATGCGCAGCAGCCGATCGGCGATATCCAGGATCCGCGGATCGTGGGTCACCATCAGCACGGCACAGCCCTGGTCTTGGGCCAGGCGTTGCAGTAGTTCCACCACTTCACGACCGGTACGGGAATCGAGGGCGGCCGTGGGTTCATCGGCGAGCAACAACCGCGGTTGAGCCGCCAGGGCCCGGGCAATGGCCACGCGCTGTTTCTGGCCGCCGGAGAGATCGTGCGGGAGTTTGTTCAGCTCATCGCCCAAACCCACCGAGCGCAGCCACTCGCGCGCCTGATCGCGGCGGGCGCGATAGCCGAGACCCGGCAGCAGATCAGCGCCCATCTGCACGTTCTGCTCGGCGGTGAGGCAGCGCAGCAGATTGTGCCCCTGAAAAATCATGCCGATGGAGCGGCGCAGCTGCTGGCGGCGATCACGGGTGGAGTGAGCCAGTTCCTGGCCCAGCACGCGCACCTGCCCCTCCTGAACCTGGCGCAGGGCACCCACGAGAGTGAGCAGGGTGGTTTTGCCACAGCCCGATGGCCCTGTGAGCAAGACGACTTCACCGGCAGCCACCGCGAGATCGACCCCCTGCAGCACCTGACGGCGCGTCGATCCACTGCCGTACCAGTGGTTGAGATCGCGCACCTGAATCGCCATCAGAAGATCTCTGCGGGATCAGCATCCGCCAGGCGACGCATGGCCAGGGTGGCGGAGCCCATGCACATCACCAGAATCATGGTGAACACCGTGACTGCCCGCGGCGTGTCCATGGCCACGGGCAGCTGGGTGGCATTGCGGATCATCAGATAGAGCCCCTGGCCAGTGGCATAGGCCGGCAGATAGCCGAGCACGGCCAGCAGCAGGCCCTCCCGCGCCACCACCCCCAGCAGACTGGTGAGCTTGTAGCCCATGGCCATCAAGGTGGCGTATTCCGGCAGGTGATCACTCACATCTGAATACAGGATCTGATACACGATCACGCAGCCCACCACAAAGCCCATGCCGGCCCCGAGGGTGAAGATGAAGCCAATGGAGGTGCTGGTGCGCCAGTAGTTCTTCTCGAACTCCACAAAACCAGCCTTCGTGTACACCTTCACGTCCTTGGGCAGGGTTGCCTGCAGCCTGGAGGCCACGGCAGCAGGGTCGGCACCGGGCCGCAGACGGATCAGACCCAGTTCAATGCTGCCCGGTGGGGTGTTGGGGAGCAGCGAGAGGAAGGTCTCACTGCTGGTGATCAGGTTGCCGTCGGCACCGAAGGAGGGGCCCAGGCTCACCAAGCCGGCCACCCGAACCCGTTTGCCCCCCACCTCGCTCTCCACTGTGCGGCCCTGGCGGTACCAATCGGCCACCGGGCCGAACTCCGGCCGGGAGCGCTCATCGAACAGCACCCGGCCCCGCTGGCTGAGCACCTGAACCTTCTGGGCCAAGGCCGGATCGGTGAACAGGGGATCCACCGGCTCAAAGCCCAGGGCAAGGATCGAGCGGGTGGCCCGGGTTTCTGGATTGCGCCAGAGCAGGAAGTTCCAGTGCACGGGGGTGATGCCCTCCACATCCCCGTCGGCCATGGCCTGCACCAGGCGGCGGCGGGGGAAGCCGGCCATGCTGATGGAGCTCATGGTGCGGGGGCTCATCAGCACCAGATCGGCATCGAAGAGCTTGTGGACCGTCACGCTGGCATCGAACAGGCCATCGCGGAATCCCAGCTGCATGAACATCAGGATTCCGGCGAAGCTGATGCCCGCCAGTGCCACCAGCAGGCGCACTGGCTGACGGGTGAGCAGCAACCACGACAGGGGGATGCCTCGTGCCCTCCAGAAGGCACTGATAGCGGCCAAAGGATTCACGCTGGAGAGCTCATGGGGTGAAGCGAGCGATCACTTTCAAACCCGCCAGATCGCTCACCTTGGCGGCGGCACTGGGATCCAGCTCCAGCCTCACCTCCACCACCCGGGCATCGGCATCGCCGGTGGGATCGGTGGACAGCACCTGACGCTGACGCACCTGGGGACTGATGCGCAGAACCCTGGCCTGCAACGAGCCGTCGAAACCACCGTTCTCACTGGTGAGGCGCACGCTCTGGCCCACCCGCACCCGGTCGATATCGCTCTCGTACACCTCCGCCACAGCCTCCATACGGTCGGTGGCACCCAGTTCGAGGATCCCCGAGGCCTCAGGACGCTCCCCGGGGCGGCTTGTGATGCGCAACACCTGGCCGGCCATGGGCGCCCGCAATTGACTGAGCTGCAGGTCGGCCTGAACCTTGGTGAGCTGGGCCCGTACCTGGGAGAGATCACCCCGCAGGGCGATCAGCTTGATCTCACGGTTGTCAAGGTCGCCGGTGGGGGTGGCGCCACCCTTGGCGAGGCCCCGGTAACGGCGGGTATCCCGCTCCAACAGCGTGAGTTGCTGGCTGAGATTGGCGATGCGGGTTTGCAACAGGCTCCGATCGGCCAGAAGGCCCGGCCGGTTGTCGAAGTTGGCGAGCACTTGCCCCCGCTGCACCCGATCCCCCTCCTGCACGAACAGCTCCGTGATGCGGGGACTGCCGCCCATCCCTGTAATCGGAGCGGCCAGCTTGCGCACATCACCGGCGGGTTCAAGTCGGCCGAGGGCCGAGACACCTTCCGGCCGCAGCTGGGCCGGCGATGGTGCAGGCCGAGGCTTCGCGGCCGGCTTGCTGCGCAGTAAGGCCCCCAGGGCCAACACCAGCAGCAGAATCCCACCGGCTAGTAGCCAGGGGCGGCGCGTCAGCGTCCTAGCCATCACCCCGCCAGCACCGGGTCGTCGAACAGGAGCTCCTCGATGTAGCGATCTGCCCACTGCGGATTGAACGCCTTCTCGAGCACCCGCCGCGTCTTGTCGTTGCGTTTCTGTTGCTGGCAATAGCTCAACTGCCCCTCGTAGCGCTTCACCGTATCGGGGTGGTCGATCGCCTGCGGTTCAGTCGTACGGGTGGCCTGGGCCAGCACCTCCAGAAAATCCACCACCACGGCGATGAACTGCTGCTCTTCCTCTGCGCTGGCGGGGCGCACAAAACGCACATAGGGGGAGAAAATCGTGCCCCATTCGGGCAGCTCCCGTTCCTGGCTGAAGCGGCGCTGGGGAAGGGCCGCCAGGGGGCCCGCCACGGCGGCGGGCAACTGAACCGTGACGGGGGAGAGATCCACAATCGCCGCAGACACCACACCGCGGCCGGCAACGATGTCGGCCCCGAACACGGGCAGGTCGTAGCGGGGGTCCGGGAAGAACACACAGTGCAGGATCTGCAGCCCGGCGCCCAGGCGCGCTGTTTCCAGGTGGAGCTTGCGCAGGCCACGGCTGCGCCGCAGTTCATTGCGAATGAACAAATCCTCGCCATCGAGGCTGCCGCTGATGGCCACCAGCTCAGCATCCACCGCCAACGGGGCCAACTCCGGCAGCGTGTCCCAGCAGCCGCGGATGCGGTCGGCTAGGGCGTCCACCAGGGGATGAATGCCCAGGGCAGATGTGGTCATCGGCAATCTCCCAGCCACCAGAGCGTTGATCCTGCCAGCAGAATGCGGGTCTCGACACAGCCCGTCACGGCTTTGCCCCATTCGCCCTCGCCTGCGGCGTCACTTCTGCCGGAACCGCTGCGCCAGCAGCTAAGCAACGGGGTGGAGCTGGTGCAGCTCGACCTGCCCCAGGCTCCGGTGATCTGCATCGATTTCTGGTGCCGTGCCGGCAGCGCCTGGGAGAGCACGGCGGAATCCGGGCTGGCCCACTTCCTCGAACACATGGTGTTCAAGGGCAGCGATCAGCTGCCAGCCGGTGAATTCGATCGGCAGGTGGAGGCCCTGGGTGGCAACAGCAACGCAGCCACCGGTTTTGATGACGTGCACTACCACGTGCTGATTCCCCCTGCAGCGGCGGCCAAGGCCCTGGAGTTGCTGCTGGATCTGGTGCTGCAACCGCGGCTGGATGCGGGCGATTTCGCCATGGAGCGCCAGGTGGTGCTCGAAGAGCTGGCCCAGAGCGAAGACCAACCTGAGGAAGTGGCGTTCCAGGACCTGCTGCGGCGCGCCTGTCCAGGCCATGCCTATGGGCTGCCGATCCTGGGGAGGCGCGAGGCCCTCGAGGCCCACACACCGGACAGCATGGTCCGGTTCCACCAGCGCCATTACAGAGCCGACCGCTGTTGTCTGGCGGTAGCTGGCCCCCTGGCGGGACTTGATCTATTGGCGCAACTGGAGGCTTCTCCCCTTGGCCGCCTGCAGGCAAGCAGAGACGCCACTGCACCCTCCAGCCTGGCTCTTCATCCAGGCGACCACACCTTGGAGCTGCCTCGCCTGGAAGCGGCCCGCCTATTGATGGCCTGGAGGTTGCCCGCTGCAGCCCAGCAGGATGCCGTAGTGGGCGCCGACCTACTCACCACCCTGATGGCGGAGGGACGGCGCAGCCGGCTGGTGGAGCGTTTGCGGGAACAACTGCGGCTGGTGGAGAGCATTGACCTCGACCTGAACGTGCTGGAGTCCGGCAGCCTTGTTCTGCTGGAGGCGGTGTGCGAGGCCGAGGTGATCGAGCGGGTGCAGGCCGAAGTGGGGCGCGTGTGGGAGGAACTGAGCCAGCACCCAGCCCAGGAGGCCGAGGTGGAGCGAGCTCGCCGCCTGGTGGCCAACGGCTACCGCTTCGGGCTGGAGGCGGCCGGCTCCGTGGCCGGGATGCTGGGCAACAGCAGCCTGTGGGGCCGGCGCCACAACCTGCAGGCCCCGCTCGATTGGATGCAGCACTGGGACAGCGCTCGCCTGAGCCAGGAGGTGCTGCCCCTGCTCAATCCCGAGCAGGCCTTCTGCCTGAGGGCGGTGCCCGTATGAGCCCTGTCATGCCCCTGCACCCCCACGTGGAGAGCCGCCAGCTACCGGGCGGGTGCCCGCTGTGGCTGTTGCATCGACCGGGACCAGCAATTCTCTCGGCCAAGTTGTGGCTGCGGGGAGGCAGCAGCGGTGACAGCCCGGGAGAGCGGGGCGCGGCCCAGCTGCTAGCCGGGGTGCTCAGCCGTGGCTGCGGCCCCTACAGCGGCGATGCCCTCGCCGACCTGGTGGAGGGCTTGGGAGCTGGGCTGCGCTGCGAGGCCGCCGAGGACGGCACCCTGATCAGCCTCAAGTGCGCCAGTGAGGATGCGCCGCAGCTGTTGCCGTTGCTGAGGCAACTGGTGCAACAACCGTGGCTGGTGGACGACCAGATCGCTCTGGAGCGCCAACTGAATCTGCAGACCCTGCAGCGCCAGAAGGAAGACCCCTTTCAGCTGGCCCACGACCAGCTGCGCCAGCAGCTCTACGGCGACGGCCCCTACGGCCATGACGCTCTGGGGGTCGAGCAGGAGTTGAAGACCCTGGATCGCGCTGCTCTAGAGCGCCGTGCCCGTTGGCTCGGTAGCGAGGGAGCCGTGCTGGTGTTGGCCGGCCAGATCCCCATGGATGTGGACGCCCTGCTGGAGGGCGCGGGGCAACCGTTGTGGACCGTGGCGGCGCCCCAGCGCCAGCGAGGCCCGGCCGGACACAGCGGAGAGCGGTTTGCCGCCAGTGGCGACGAAACGGAACAGCTGGTGCTCATGCTGGGGGCCACCACCGTGCCGCTGGGCGCCAGCAAGGCGCTGGCCCTGCGGCTGCTCCACTGCCACCTGGGCATCGGCATGTCGAGCCGGTTGTTCGTGGCACTGCGCGAAGAGCATGGCCTCGCCTACGACGTTGGCGTGCATCACCCGGCCCGCCTGGGGGACGCTCCCTTCGTGTTCCACCTCTCCAGTTCCAGCGACCGGGCCGAAGAAGCCACCCGTGAACTTCTGAATGAGTGGCAGCGGTTACTGGAGGTGCCGATCAGCGCCGCAGAACTGGAGCTGGCCCTAGCCAAGTTCAGTGGCCAGGAGGCCCTGGGTCGCCAGACCTGCAGTCAGGTGGCAGACCGGCATGCCCTGGTGCTGGGCCACGGCCTGGCCTTCGATTTCGCCGACCGCTGCCTGGAGCAAGCCCAAGCCCTCACCCCGGCAGATCTGCAGGCAGCGGCACGTAGCCTGTTGGCCCGGCCCTGCCTGAGCCTCTGTGGCCCCGCGCAGGCCATCGCGGCGGCCGAACGGGTGTGGCAGAAGCACCCACTAGCGGGTTGAGCTCAGCTGTCCGGGTTCACCCGCACGAGTTGTGCGGCGTCCAACAGAAAGGTGCCTCGGCGGAACCGCACCGCCAGCAGCCCCCCTGCCCGCAAGCCCACCACCTGGCCCATCTCTGTGGCGTCCACCAGATCGGGCGGCCGCAGCATCGGCATGGGATCGGCAGTTTTCAGATAGGACGGGGCCTGAACCAGGCGGACGGCCATGCCGATGGCCATGACCTGGGCGGCGGGCTCCGGCGAGGCTTCAGGGTTCGGCATGGGTTCAGTGCTGACAACGGGGTTGCACAGGCCCCACTCTCCTGCAGGATGGGCGCAACCTCCGGCCCTTCGTGCGCGCGCTAGCCAACTGGAGCGGTGCCATTGCAGGCCTGCTGCTGATCATTACCGGTGGCCTGGTCCAGGCGGCCTGGCCTGGCGTAGCTGCCACTGGCCTGCAACTGATCCCCTTGCCCATCACGCTGCAGGTGCCGGCGCTGTTACTCACGGCCTTGGTGTGTGGGCCGAGGGCAGCGATGCTGGCGGGTGTGGCCTACATCAGCCTGGGTCTGTTTCAACTGCCGGTGTTCCACTCCGGTGGTGGCCTGGCCTATCTGCTGGATCCAGGCTTTGGCTATCTGGCGGGCTTCCTGCCGGCCGCCTGGCTCACAGGCCGGCTCGGCAAGCAACAGGGCATGAACAACCTGATCAGCCTCGCGGGGGCAGCGATCATCGGCCTCGGGGTGCTTCAGCTGTGTGGCATTGCCAACCTGCTCCTCGGCACCCTGGCAGGCCGTTGGGGCAGTGGTCTGCCGCAGTTGCTGCTGAGTTACAGCCTTGGGCCGATCATTCCCCAGCTGCTGCTTTGCTGCGCCGTGGCCGTGCTGGCCCTGCCCCTGCGGCGTCTGCTGCTGGTGGAGTCGTGATCACGCGTCTCCTGGGCGCGGCGGGCCGTGGTCGTCTGGCCGCCTTCACCACCGCTGCAGCGGTGGTCTTGATCGACCAACTGAGTAAAGCCTGGGCCCTGGAGCACCTCTCCAGCCGTGGTTGGGCGCCCCTGCTGCCGGGTCTGGTGCGGATGCAGCTGGTGTTTAACAGCGGTGCAGCCTTCAGCATGCTGCGAGGCAGCACCAGCCTGCTGGCGCTTGTGAGTTTGCTGGTGGCGCTGGGCCTGGGGGTTTGGATTCAAACCAGCCCTCCACTGCGGCGCTGGCAGTGGCTCGGAACCGGCCTGTTGCTCGGGGGAGCCATCGGCAACGGCATCGATCGCTGGCGCCTCGGCACGGTGGTGGACTTTCTGGAATTCGTGCCCTTCACCTTCCCGATCTTTAACGGAGCGGATGTGGCCATCAACCTGGCGGTGGTCTGCCTGGCCATTGACCTGCTGAGGCGCCATGGCCAGCCGCTTCGCTAACGGCCTGGGCCGCCTACAGACATCTGGGGAGGCCTGGCTGGACCTGCAGCAGCCAGGCCTCCCCAGCCAGCGCATTCCCCTCTTACCAGGTGCCTACCGCATCGGCCGGGATCCGGGCTGTGAACTGGCGCTGCCCCACAGCGCCGTGAGCAAGCAGCACGCCGTGCTTGAACTGCAGGGGCGCCACTGGTTGCTACGAGACAGAGGTTCCACCAACGGCTTGTGGTGGCGCGGACGGCAGGTGCGCGAGCTGTTGCTGGCCGATGGCGATCGGGTGGGCTTTGGGCCGGGCACGGGATCAGAGTTGCCGTGGTTGGTGTTTCATCAACCAGGCCAGCAGCGGCTAAGCAGCTTGGCCAGAGCGGGGGCGATTGGGCTGGCGGCGGTGGCGGCCGGCGGCCTTCTCAGCCTGGGCCTGTCCTTGCTGCAAGGTCCCCTGCGGAGCAATTTGGCCAGCGTGCGGGGCCCCCTCGCCCTCTATGACGGCAACAACAAGCCGTTGAATGCCGCCGAATCGAGCCAGCATCGCGAGCACAGAGCCATTAGCAGCTACCCAGTCGTGCTGGTAGATGCCCTGCTTGCCAGTGAGGACAGCCGATTCTGGTGGCATCCCGGCGTAGATCCCATCGGCACGGTCCGTGCCCTGGCTACCAACCTGCTGGGGGGCCGGGTGCTGGAGGGCGGGAGCACCCTCACCCAGCAGCTGGCCCGCAGCCTCTATCCCGAGCAGGTGGGGCAGGGAGAAACCTTGCGGCGGAAGTGGCGCGAGCTCCTGGTGGCCCTGCAGCTGGAGGCCCGATTCAGCAAGCATGACCTACTTCTCAGCTACCTCAACCGGGTGTACCTGGGGGTGGGTTGGGGCTTTGAGGATGCCGCCCGCAGTTATTTCGGCAAGCCGGCCTCACAGCTCAACCTGGAGGAGGCAGCCCTTCTGGTGGGGCTGCTGCCCTCCCCCAACGGCTACGACCCCTGCACTAACCCGCAGGCAGCCCTTGATGCACGCAACACGGTGCTGCTGAAGATGGCGGATACGGGCAAGATCAGCCAGGACACGGCACGACGCGCCCGCCGCCAGCCCATCGCCCTCTCGCCCCAGGCCTGCCGTGGCGCAGGATCAGGACCACGCCGACCGGCGCCTTTTTACACCGATCAGGTGCGGCGCGATCTGGATGGACTGCTCGGTGCCGATGTGGCCGCCGAGGGAAACTTCCTCGTGGAAACCCACCTGGATCCACTGCTGCAGGAGGTGGTGGAACGCCGGTTGCGGCAACTGCTAACAGGCACGGCGGGGTCGGTGAGTGAGGGCGCGGTGGTGGTGCTGGATAGCCGCAGTGGCGGCGTGCTGGCCATTGCCGGTGGCCGCGACTACAACCGCAGCCAGTTCAACCGGGCCAGCATGGCCCTGCGCCAGCCGGGCAGCACCTTCAAGCTCTTCCCCTATCTGGCAGCCCTGGAGAAGGGCATCAAGCCCAGCGACCCAGTGGGCTGCGGTCCCCTCGAGTGGGGGGGGCAGGTGTTCAGGAGTGCCTGCGGCGGCAGTCTGAGCATCGCCTCAGCCTTTTCAAGCTCCAGCAACACCGCAGCCCTGCGTACAGCGCGGCGGGTGGGCCTCGATCAGGTGGTGCAGAAGGCCCGCGATCTGGGCATCACCACTCCCCTCGAGCCGGTGCCGGGGCTGGCTCTGGGCCAGAGCGAGGTGCGGTTGCTCGAACTCACCGGTGCCTATGCCGCGGTGGCCAACAACGGCCTCTGGCATCCCCCCAGCACCGTGCGCAAGCTGACGGATGCGGAAACCTGCGGCCAGCTCGAAAGCCAACGCTGCCGCAGCCGCCAGGGGGCTGGCCAGCGGCCGCTTCAACCTGGGCGCCAGGTGATCAGCAAGGCCACAGCCCAGCAGATGCAGAGCCTGTTGCGGCGGGTGGTGCGGGGCGGCACCGGCACAGCGGCCTCGATCGGGGGGATGGAAGGGGGTAAAACCGGCACCACCAACGAGGGCCGCGATCTGTTGTTCGTGGGCTATGAACCCCAGCGCCATTGGGTGATCGGCATCTGGCTGGGGAACGACGACAACCGACCCACCGGCAGCAGCAGCGCCTTGGCCGCAGGCCTCTGGAGCGACATCATCCGCTCGGCCGGTAGCGGCAGCCTGCAGCCCAGCGCCAAGCTGTAAGCCTGCAGGACCCAGTCCTGCCCACCACGCTGACACCCTCGTCCCCTGCACCACCACCCCGTGAAACTGCCGCCGCGCCTCTGGATCTGGCTGGGTGTGGGCCTGGTGGTTCTGGTGGCCATCACCGCCGTGCTGCAGGCAGTGAACAACCTGCTCTGGCAGATGAGCTATCTGCTGCCGGGTTGGCTTGTGGGGCCTGTGGCCCTGTTGCTATTCGGCGGCGGGGCCCTGGTGTTGAGCCGGCTGGCCTGGCCGTGGCTAGTGGATCTGCGGCATGGCCGCCAATCCGGCAGTGCTGCTCCCGGGGCCCTGCCGCCGCCCCCCGGTAATCGCCAGGAAGCAGCCCTTCAGAACCTCGAGGCGATCGACCAGTTGCTCGCCCGCATCCGCGACGATGTGCAACGCGCGGCCCTGCAACAGGAGCGAGCGCGGGTGGCGGCCGAGCTGCAACGGGGCGATCTAGTGCTGGTGGTGTTCGGCACCGGCTCCGCCGGCAAGACCTCCCTGATCCGAGCACTGCTGCAGGAGGTGGTGGGCCAGGTGGGTGCAGCCATGGGGTCCACGCAGGAGTGCACCAGCTACCGCCTGCGTCTCAGGGATCTGCAGCGGGGCCTGCGCCTGGTGGATACCCCCGGAATCCTCGAGGCCGGCCAGGATGGCCACAACCGGGAACAGGTGGCACGCCAACAGGCCGCCCAGGCCGATCTGTTGCTGCTGGTGGTGGATGGCGACCTGCGAGCCGCCGAATCCGCGGTGTTTGAAGCCCTGGCGAGCCTGGGTAAGCGGCTGATCCTGGTCCTCAACAAGTGCGACCTGCGCGGGGAGGAGGAGGAGCGCCGACTGCTGGGCCTGCTGCGGCGCCGCACCGCCGGCCGTATCGCCTCAGACGACGTGGTTGCCGCCAGCGCCGCTCCCCAGAGCGTACCCATGCCGGGTGGTCGCCCACTCCAACCCCAGGCGGAGATTGAGGCCCTGCTGCGACGCATCGCCCAGGTTCTCCACACGGACGGCGAGGAACTGATCGCCGACAACATCCTGCTGCAGAGCCGCCGGCTCAGCGATGCCGGGCGGCAACTACTCGGGGAGCAGCGCCAGAGCGATGCCGAAGCGATCGTGGATCGCTACGTGTGGATCAGTGCGGGCGTGCTGGCGGTCACGCCGCTGCCGATGGTAGATCTTCTGGGCGCCGCCGCCGTCAATGCCCAGATGGTGGTGGAGATCGCCCGGGTCTACGGCGTCAGCCTTAGCAAGGCCACCGCCCAGGAGCTGGCGGTGTCCGTAGGGCGCACCCTGGCCAGTCTGGGGGTGATCAAAGGGGGCCTCAGCCTGATCGGCGGCGCCCTCTCGCTGAACCTGCCGGCCCTGTTGCTCAGCAAAGCCTTGCAGGCTGTGGGTGCCGGCTGGCTCACCCGCATCGCCGGCCGCAGCTTCATCACCTATTTCCAGCAGGACCAGAACTGGGGCGATGGCGGCGTGCAGGAGGTGGTGCAGCGGCAATACGACCTCAACCGCCGCGATTCGGCCTTGCGTCAATTTCTCGACGCAGCCCTCAGGCGGGTGGTGGAACCGTTGCAACGCCAGGAGAAAGAACGGCAACTGCCCCCCCAGCGTCCGCAGCGCTGAGCCCGAGCGCCTCAGGCGGGGGCGGCAGCAGCGGTCCGCGGGAGTCGAGAACGGTGATCAACACCAGATAGGCCACGGCGATCAGGATCGAAAGGGCGCCCGTCACGATGGCCACCCAGCGGCCCCGGCCTTGCCCATGGGGAAGATTCGCGGGCTCCGTCATGCCGATAACTCCAGAAGGGACGCCTCCACCACGGCGGCGGTGGCCAGCAGCTCCGTGTCCGTTGTGTGGGGATTACCCAGCACGGCTTTGAGGTGGTGGCGGCCAGCGTAGTGAGGGCGCGAGAGCATGAGCTGGTGGTCGAGCAAGCGCTGCCGGGCCAGCGTTGACCACAACTCAGCCTGCAGCGCCGTGGTGCCCGTGGGGGTGAAGGCCAGCAGGTGCAACGGTCCGGCCACACAATCCAGGGGCAGGGGCTCCAAGAGGGCCTGTAGCCGCTCACGCCGGGCCACCGCGCCATCGAGCACGGCCGCGATGCCCTCCATCCCGAGCTGCCGCAGGCCAAGCCACAGCTTGAGCACCTCAGCCGGGCGGCTGCCCTGCAGGCCGCACTCACCCCCATGGGCCTCGGCCCAGCTGGGCTCCATGTAAGGGAGACCCGTGGCAAAGCAGGCGGCCAACAACTCCGGTTGGCGTAGCAGCAAGAGCGAGGAAGTCTTGGTGATGCCGAGCAATTTCTGGGGGTTCACCGTGAGGGAGTCAGCCAGGCCCAGCCCTGGCACCCGTTGGCGGTGACGCTCACTGAGGGCAAACACTGCACCGATGGCTCCATCCACATGCAGCCACACGCCCTGGCGGCGGCAGAGGGAGGCGATGGCCTCAATCGGATCCACGGCTCCACGCACCGTGGTTCCAGCAGTGGCCACCACGGCCAACACTGGCTGGCCCTGGCGGGCACGCCGATCGAGCGCCTGGGCCAGGGCCCCCGTATCCAGTTGACCCTGCCCGTTGAGGGCCAAGGGCTGCAGGGCTCCGGGCGGCAGGCCCATCACGGCCAAGGCCTTGGCAATGGACACATGGGCATCGGCACTGCAGAACACCACCGCATCGGTACACCCCTGCAATCCGGCCTGATGGCGTGCAACCACCAGGGCCATCAGGTTGCTGAGGCTGCCGCCGCTGGCCGCCACACCACCCGCCTGTGGACCCAGGCCAAAACTCCGGGCCAGCCAACCGGTGAGGCTGCGCTCCAGGCGCGAGAGGCTCGGCGACAACTCCTCGGCCAGCAGATTGTTGTTCAAACCGGCGCAGACCAAGTCGGCAGCCACCGAGGCCGTGAGCGGCGGCGGGTCCAGGTGCGCCATGGCACCGGGATGGCAGGGGTTATAGGCGCCATCCATCACCAGCTGCAGATCGGCCAGCAGGGTGTCCACCGGTAGGCCGGCTCCGTGGGGCGCCACCTCGGGCAGCACACTCAAGGCCGGCAACGGGGGGCGATCCGCCGCAGTGGCCCACCAGCGGCAGAGTTGGTCACTGGCCCGCTGCAGGAAAGCCGCCAGGGCCGGATCCGCCGAAGTGGGATCTGGGAAGGCCGCCAGGGCGAAATAGGGCTCGGGCTGGGGAGCTGGAGCCAATGGCCAGACAACAAGAATCCCCATCCTCTCGCCCCGTGGTCCCTGGTCTGGGGAGCTGGCAATCTCAGGGCAGCAGCCGCAGCCCCCTGAACCCCACCTGCCCGCTGGATCAGGCCTGGATGGAGCGCTTACTGCGCCGCGCAGCCCGGGTGGGCGCAGGCGGAGAGATTCCCGTGGCCGCTGTTGTGTTGGATGCCCAGGGCCGTGCCATTGGCTGGGGCAGCAACCGCCGGGAGCACGACCAGAACCCGCTGGGTCACGCCGAACTGGTGGCCTTGCAACAAGCCGCCCGGTTACGGCAGGACTGGCGCTTTAACGATTGCACCCTGCTGGTCACCCTGGAGCCCTGCCCCATGTGCGCCGGAGCCCTGGTGCAGGCGCGGATGGGGCGGGTGGTGTTCGGCGCTGGTGACACCAAGCGTGGTGGCCTGGGAGGTTGCCTAGATCTGGCCAACCACCCAAGTGCCCACCACCGCATGCAAGTGGTTGGGGGCACCCGAGCCGAGGACTGTGGGTTGCAGCTGGAGAGCTGGTTCAGGCAGCGGCGGCGGCAGCAACGGGAGCTGCGGAACGGAACGCCGGCAGCTCCTGATCCAGCAGGTTGAGCAGCAGATCCACGTTCTCAGGCTGGCTGTTGTAGCCCATCAGGCCGATGCGCCACACCTTGCCGGCAAGGCTGCCGAGGCCGCCACCCACTTCAATGCCGTGCTTGTTGAGCAGGTGAAGGGTAAAGGCCTTGCCATCCACGCCCTCGGGGATGCGCACAGTGGTAAGGGTGGGCAGGCGCAGGGCGTGGGGCACGTGGGGCTCCAGGCCGAGCCGCTCGAGACCGGCCCAGAGGCGCTCGGCATTGGTGCGGTGGCGCGCCCACACGTTCTCTAGGCCCTCCTCAGCAATCAGGCGCAGGGCCTCGCGCATGCCGAAGTTCATGTTCACCGGGGCCGTGTGGTGATACACACGATCGCTGCCCCAGTACTGATTGAGCAGGCTCACGTCCAGATACCAGTTGGGTACCTTGCCCTGGCGATTGGCCAGTTTCTCTTCAGCCCGGGGGCCCATGGTGAAGGGACCGAGGCCGGGGGGGCAACTGAGGCCCTTCTGGCTGCAGCTGTAGGCGAGATCCACCTTCCAGTCATCCAGATAGAGGGGCACCGCCCCGAGAGACGTGACGGTGTCCAGCAGCAGCAGGCAGTCGTACTGGCGGCAGAGGTCCCCGATGCCGTCCATGGGCTGGCAAACGCCGGTGGAGGTTTCGGCATGAACCATCGCCAGGATCTTGGGGCGGTGCTGCTTCAGGCCCGCTTCGATCTCCTCGAGGCTGAAGGCTTCCCCCCAGGGCTTTTCGATGGTGTGAACCTCGGCCCGATAGCGACCAGCCATGTCCTGGAGGCGCAGGCCGAAATAGCCCTTCACGGCCACCAGCACGGAATCACCGGGCTCCACCATGTTGGCGATCGTGGCTTCCATGGCCGCCGAACCAGTGCCGCTCATCGGCAGGGTGAGGCGGTTATCGGTTTGCCACACGTAGCGCAGCAGCTCCTGCACTTCGCCCATCAGGGCCACGTAGAGGGGGTCCAGGTGACCGATCGGGGTGCGGCTCAGCGCCTGCAGCACGGTGGGATGGGCATTCGAGGGGCCTGGTCCCAGCAGCAGACGATCCGGCGTGTCGATCGGGCCGAGCTGGAGACGGTGCCGATCGGACACGGGGGTGGTGATGGAAGCCAAGGCCTGGGGCAGATCAGGTGGGATGGAGCCTACGAAGCGGGTGGATCCTCAGCGGGCCCGAACGTTGGTATCGGCAAGGCCACGGCAGAGATGCTCGAAGGGGGCCCGCACAACGGCATTGAGGGTGGAGCCATCCACCAGGCCGGCATCCGCCAGCTTTTCGCACACCACATCCGCCATCAGGGCGATGCTGCGCACGGTGGGGCCCGTGGGCACGCCCAGGCTCTTGTAGGTGTCGTCCAAACCGTTCAACACCCGCTCATTGAGGATGGTGCTGTCGTCAGCCACAAGGGCGTAACTGGCGTAGCGGAGGAAATAGTCCATGTCGCGCAGGCAGGCTGCCCAGCGACGCGTGGTGTAGGCATTGCCGCCAGGCAGCAGCAGCTCCGGATCTGCCAGCCAGAGGCGTTGGCTGGCCTCCCGCACAATTTCAGCAGCTTCGCGGTTGATCAACTCAACGGCGGCCAGGCGAACGGCTGACTGGGAGTAGTACGTCGCCACGCGGTCGATCGCATCACGATCGAAATAGCGACCCAGCTGGTCATAGCGACCAATCAGACCGGTGATGGCATCGCGCATGGCGTGAAGGATCGACGCACCTGAGCCGGAAGCTAGCACCTGCAAACCTGCAGATCCCTTGCCCGCCGATCGATCTGACGAATCTGACAGAAACGGTTACGGAAGCGCCAGCCGCCCACCACCGCGGTTTTGGTTACACCGGATACATAGTTGATCCCTGTTGATCCGTACGGTCCCGCCACGCCCAGCTCCAGGCGGGCATCACCGTTCAGCCTCCACCCGATCACGTCATGGCCAAAACCGCCCAGGACGTCCTCCGTCAGATCAAGGACGAGGGCATCGAACTCGTTGACCTCAAGTTCGTGGACCTCCACGGCAAGTGGCAGCACCTCACGGTGTGCCAAGACCTGATCGATGAAGCCGCCTTCAACGAGGGTGTGGCCTTTGACGGATCCTCCATACGGGGTTGGAAGGCCATCAACGAATCGGATATGGCGATGGTGCCGGATCCGAACACCGCTTGGATCGACCCCTTCTACAGCCACAAAACCCTCAGCCTGATCTGCTCGATCCAGGAACCTCGCAGCGGGGAGCCCTACTCCCGCTGCCCCCGGGCCCTCGCCCAGAAGGCCCTGGGCTACCTGGCTTCCACAGGCCTGGCGGACAGCGCCTACTTCGGGCCTGAGCCGGAGTTCTTCATCTTCGATGATGTGCGCTACAAAAGCGCCAATGGCTCCAGCTTCTACAGCGTTGATTCGATCGAGGCGCCCTGGAACAACGACCGCCTCGAGGAAGGCGGAAACCTGGCCTACAAGATCCAGCTGAAGGAGGGATACTTCCCCGTCGCTCCGAACGACACACTCCAGGACATCCGCAGCGAAATGCTGCTCACCATGGGAGCCCTGGGTGTTCCCATTGAGAAACAACACCACGAGGTGGCCACGGCCCAGCACGAATTGGGAATCAAGTTCGCCGAGCTAATCAGCGCCGCGGACAACGTGATGATCTATAAGTACGTGGTGCGTAACATTGCCAAGAAATACGGCAAGACAGCCACGTTCATGCCCAAGCCCGTCTTTGCTGATAACGGCAGCGGCATGCATGTTCACCAGAGCCTCTGGAAAGGAGGCCAACCTCTGTTCTGGGGTGAGGGCACCTATGCCAACCTCTCCCAGACCGCCCGCTGGTACATCGGCGGCCTGCTGAAGCACGCGCCCAGCTTCCTGGCCTTCACCAACCCCACCACCAACAGCTACAAGCGCCTGGTGCCTGGCTTCGAGGCACCGGTGAACCTGGTGTACTCCCAGGGGAACCGTTCCGCCGCCGTGCGCATCCCTCTTACCGGCATGAACCCCAAGGCCAAGCGCCTGGAGTTCCGTTCCGGTGATGCCCTCTCAAACCCCTACCTGGGCTTCGCCGCCATGCTGATGGCCGGCATCGATGGCATCAAGAACCAGATTGATCCTGGCGACGGCACCGACGTGGACCTGTTCGAACTCTCGGCTGAGGAGCTCGCCAAGATCTCCACAGTTCCGGCCTCACTAAACGGTGCACTGGAGGCCCTCAAGGCTGACAAGGACTACCTGCTGGCCGGTGGCGTGTTCACCGAGGACTTCATCGAGAACTGGATTTCGATGAAGTACGAGGAGGTGCAGCAACTGCGCCAAAGGCCCCACCCCCACGAATTCACCATGTACTACGACGCCTGAGGCAGCAGAGGGTGAACCCAGCTCTGGCCGGCGTCAGCCGTGGCGGAGCTGGGCAATGGCGCTGTCGTGCAAACGCTTCTGATGGGCGTGCTGCTCCGCCCAGGCCATCGCCTGGCCGTGGTTGTCGGCGGCTTCACTGGGATCCGCGTGGGCCACAAGCGTGGAGAGCAGGGCCGCGCGTCGCCGGGCCTGCTGCTGCCGTGCACGCACCCAGGCGACATAGCTGGGCTCGCTATGCCGTGCAGGCATCGCGACTTCCAGGGAAGAACGTGGAGTATTCATGGGAATCGGACTAAAGCGCTGGATTCATTCTGTAGCCGTTGCTACCAGAACAGTGCTTGGTCCATGATTCTTGACCTGAGTCCGCACCGATACCAACGTCCGGCACTGGCCGAGCCCTGGGATCGTCCACGGGCCAGCCACGAATCCGCTGGAATGGAGGCCATGCATGCGCGCACCTGCGATTAATGGCGGATCCCGTAACCCGGCTGGCCTACCAGACACTGCAACAGGGCAAGAGCTTGGTGGGGCTGGCCCACAAGGAAGTGAGCACCAAGCTGATGGAGGTGTTCGCTCCCGAGGGGTCTCCGAAAACGGTGCCGGTGCCAGCGCAGATGCTTGCCGACCTGCAGGCCGCCCACAGCCGCCTGCTGGACACCGACTGGCAGGAGGCCGAACAGGGTCTCTACCCCACATCCCTGCTGTTCGACGCCCCATGGCTGGAATGGGCCAGCCGCTATCCGCTCGTATGGCTCGACATGCCCTCCACCTGGAGCCGGCGCAGCGAGCGGAATGTGAATGACCTGCCTCAGGAAATCAACCGCGACGATTACCCCGATTACTACCTACAGAACTTCCACCACCAAACAGACGGCTACCTGAGCGACCACTCGGCCTCGCTCTACGACCTGCAGGTGGAGATCCTGTTCAACGGCACCGCTGAACCGATGCGGCGCCGGGTGATCAAACCCCTGATCCAGGGCCTGAAGCGCTTCAGCGATCGCAGCCCCAGCCAGCTGCGGGTTTTGGATGTGGCCACCGGCACGGGCCGGACCCTGCGGCAAGTGCGGGCAGCGCTGCCCCAGGCCCAGCTCGTAGGCCTGGATCTCTCTCCGGCCTACCTGCGCCAGGCCAACCGCTGGCTCAGCCAGCTCCCCAACGAACTGCCCCAGCTGGTGCAGGGCAATGGTGAGGCCATGCCCTTCGCCGAAGGCAGCATGCAGGGAATCACCTGTGTGTTCCTACTGCATGAGTTGCCAGGTGAAGCCCGCCAGAACGTGTTAGCCGACTGCTTCCGCGTGCTTGAGCCCGGCGGCGTGGTGGTGCTGGCCGACTCCGTGCAGATGGCGGATTCCCCCCAGTTCCAGCCGGCGATGGAGAACTTCCGGCGCGTCTTCCACGAGCCCTACTACCGCGACTTCATCGGCGACGACATCGAAGCCAGGCTCCAGGCCGCTGGTTTCACAGGCATCCGGGCCGAGTCCCATCTGATGACCCGGGTGTGGAGCGCCATCAAGCCCTGACATAAGCCATGCGCCGGCCCATCAGCTCAATAGGGTTGTGCGAACTCTCAGCGGTCGGAATGGCAAATCCGTTCAGCGTCCGTTGGCTCGCCGGCTGGACCTTCCAGACGATGTTCATGGAAGGCCGGGTGCAAGTGGAGGCACATGGTTTTGGCATCTGCCTTCGCACTCCCGTGCAGCCGGGTGAAAGCCCCGCCGCCGCCGCGGACCGTCTGGTGCTATCGGAAGACCAGCGTCGCCGGGCGCTGCACAAGGCCTGGCTCCGTAACCAGCGTTTACCCGACACGGCGAGCGCTCCAGCCCTCGAGAGTGCCGCCGCAGAGGCCGAGATTACGCCGCTGACCCCCGCCGAACTGCAACCGATCATTCGACTACCGGCCTGACCTCCAGGCTCAGCGCTTCAGCCACACCGCCAGAAGCAGGCCCAGGCCGCCCCAGCGCAGACCGGTCCACACCACCTGCTCTGGCCAGGCCTGGCTCTGCAACGGTTGGGGCAGGGGGTCGAGCATCCGTTGGGCTAGGGCCATACGCTGGCGGAGGCGCCTGGCCCGCAGGCTGTCATCACTGGCCTTGAGGCGCTCAGCTTGGGACACCTGGGCCATCAGCCCAGCCAGCTGATGCAGCCAGCGAATCGGCTGAAAAGGGGAGCGCGGCTGCTGTTGCATGCCGTCAGGATGGACCGACACCCGATCGTCCGTCCAGTGCTGTCGTCGACCATGGCCTCACCAAACCACTGGCCCAAAGGCAGCCGCGAGGCCGCCGAAGCGCTGCATCGCCAGCTGGCGATCGGCGACCGTGACTGGCACGCCCTCAAGGGTCAGCCCCAGCGCCGCGGGGCCGAGCAGCTGGCCGCCGCCCTGGTGCAGCTGCTTGACGAGGGCAATGGGCCCGCCGTTCGAGGCAGCACCGCGCAACGGCAGCAGGCTATCGCCCTGGTGGAACATGCTCTGGCCTGGCTGCAGGGCAGCCTCAAAGACCCCGGCTGTCCCAGCCACGGCCACTGATCAGCGGGCGGCAACCCGCCTCACCGCCACCTGCACGCGATTGCCACGGGCACTCCAGCGCACGTCGTCGAAGCACTGGTGAATCAGGAAGAGCCCTCGGCCGCAAGCGGCATCAGCCTCGTCGGGTAGCTGGCTACAACGGGCACCCGGGGCTAAACCACAGCCCTGGTCTTGCACCTGCCACACCACCCAGCGGGGGGTCACAATGCGGCGGATGCGCAGGAGTTTGCGCGGGTCATTGCCATTGCCGTGACGCACCGCATTCACCAGCACTTCCTGCAGACCCAGCTGCAGGGCCGCCAACTGCTCGCTTCCCCTGACGGGCTCCAGCAGCAACTCCAGCAAGGGCGAGAGGTGCAGCGTGGATGGGGTAATGAAGTCAGCCCAACGCAGCGCCATTCAGCTGAATCAGCAGCGGGTCACCAGCAGGTTTTGACCCTACCCCGCGGCCCTCAGGCCGTCATCCGTTGTTGCACACCGGGATGGGAGAGCAGGGCGTCCATCAGGCGCACCCCGCGCAGCTGGTTAACCAGGGGCAGATGGCCCTCCGGGGCACTCAACGCCCAGGTGAATGCCGAGGGGTAGCGCGTCCAGACGCCATCGATCTTCCAGCCGAGTTTGGGCCAGAGGCGGTCCCAGCGGCCAGCCACGCTGCGCAGCAAGCGCAATTGAACCGAGAAGCCGAAGCGGCCCTGGGAATAGGTGAGCCAGAGGCGATCCAGGCTCTGCAGATCGACCGCGGCCATCGGCGGAACTTCGGAGTAATAAACGTAGCCGCGCTTTACGGCAGCGGCTCCCGCCAACTGGCGGAGAATCTCACTGGTGAGGCGGTCAGCCTCTTCGAAGTGCAGCAGGCTGAGGGCCTGCTGCAGCGGGGCGTAATCAATCCCCTGAGCACTGCTGACGGCCAGCCAACCCTCGGGGTGGCGCTCTTGGAATCTGTCGGTCAGGCCGTCGGGCTGGGCCAGCAACAGCTGAATCAGGGTGCCTGCGGCCCAATCGTCGCCGGTGGCATCGAGGCGATCGAGCAGCTCAGGAATGCATGGACGGATCTCAGCGCTCCGCTCCTGCACCTGGGCCAGCAGGCTGCGGCGCTGGCGCACGGAACTGGAGAGGAAACGGTCCAGCAGTTGATCGGCGCTGGCGGTAGCGGAGACGGGGGGTCCGGAAAGCATGGGGGCGAGCTGACCTGACGGGGAGCCAGCGTTGGCCCACTATGTCAGGCCAGACCGGCAGTCGAGACCCCCCTTCCATGGCAGAGCGGCTGGCGATCGAAGCCTTTCTGCAGGGCAGCGGCCCCGTAGTGGATGTGCGCACCCCAGCGGAATTCGCCCAGGGCCACATCCCGGGAGCTCGCAATCTGCCGCTGTTCAGCGATGGGGAGCGGGCCGAGGTGGGAACCACCTACAAGCAGCAAGGGCGGCAGGACGCCGTCCAACTGGGGCTGGCCTTGGTGGGCCCCAAGCTGGCGGCGCTCGGCACCTCCCTCACGGCGTGGAGCAGGGAAGCAGCTGGAGCTCCACTGCACATCCACTGCTGGCGCGGCGGCATGCGCTCAGGGAGCGTGGCCTGGTTGGCGAACACCCTGGATCTGCCCTGCACGCTGCTGGAGGGGGGGTACAAGGCCTACCGCCGCTGGGTGCTGGCCGAGCTGGAGCAGCGATGGCCCCTCCGGCTGCTGGGGGGACGCACGGGCACCGGTAAAACCGACCTCTTACTGGCCCTACGCGATCGAGGCGTAGCGGTGCTCGACCTGGAGGGGCTGGCCCATCACCGCGGCAGCAGCTTCGGAAACCTCGGACTGCCGCCCCAGCCCAGCAACGAGCACTACGAGAACCGGATCGCGGCTGTGCTGCGGGCCCAGGCGGGAGCCACAGCCATCTGGGTGGAGGCTGAAAGTGTGCAGGTGGGGCGTTGTCGCGTACCGGCGGCGTTGTGGCGCCTGATGCAAGAGGCTCCGTTGCTGGAAATCCAGCGCCCCCTCGAGGAACGCCTGCGCCACTTGGTGGCGGTGTATGGCGTTCAGGACCCTGAAGCCCTGGCCGAGGCCACCAGCCGCATCGGCAAGCGCCTGGGGCCACAGCGCACCGCGACGGCCCTCGAGGCCATCGCTCGCCGCGACTGGAGCGAGGCCTGCCTACAGATGCTCGACTACTACGACCGTTGCTACGACCGTGAGCTCCAGCAGCACGGCCTAGGGGAAGCTGACAGGGTGCTGGGCAGCGTGGAGCTGGGCTTCAGCAGCGCCGCCGAGGGCGCAGATCAGTTGCTGGCCGCCGGACTGATGCAGGCCGAGATGGGTTGAGTGGCACTCCCTAGGATCAGGTTTTCCAGGGCATCCGATGGCGGCGATCCAGTTCTTCCGCGGTGTTGACGAACCCGTGGTTGCCGACATCCGCATGACCCGCTCCCGCGATGGCCGGACCGGCCAGGCGATGTTCGTGTTCGAGCAACCCCAGGCGCTCGCCCCCGAAACCCTCGGCGACATCGGTGGCATGTACATGCTCGATGAAGAGGGTCAGCTGGTGACCCGCGACGTGAATGCACGATTTGTGAACGGCAAGCCCGCTGCGCTGGAAGCCACCTACACCTGGAAGACCCTGGAAGATTTCGAGCGCTTCATGCGCTTTGCCGAGCGCTATGCCGAAACCAATGGTCTGGGATTCGCCAAGAAGAGCGATGAGGCTGCCCAGGCCCAGAACGACGAGCAGGACTGACGCTTGAAGTTCGGCCAGTGGCTGGGATTGATCGCAACGGCGGCAGCACTGGTGTTGCTGTGGAGCCTGCGGGATGTGCTGATCCACGTGTTCGCGGCGATCGTGCTGGCCATGGCGCTCTGCACCCTCGTGGGCGTGGTGCGCCAGCGCCTGGGCTGCGGGCGCAGCCTCGCGCTCATGCTCACTCTCATGGGGCTCTTGCTGCTGGCGGTGGTGGTGAGCGCCGCCGTGGTGCCCCCTTTTGTGCAGCAGTTCCAGGAGCTACTGCGTCAGCTGCCTGCAGCGGCTGCGCTCTCGATGAAGCTGCTGCGCCAGGCCCTGGATCAGAGCAGCCGAATGATCTATGGCAAAGAGGCGCTCCAGTGGCTGCAGCAGAGCTGGACAACGCCCCTGGCTGACCCCGGCCTCAGCGGCGGGGTGGGGCGGCTGCTGGGCCTGGCGGGCAACCTGGGCAGCGGGCTGGTTCAGCTGCTGTTTGTGGTGGCAGTAGCGGTGATGATCACGGTGCAGCCCATCGCCTACCGCGAGGCGGCCGTGCTGCTGGCGCCCTCCTTCTACCGCCGCCGCCTCCGCCAGGTGTTGGTGCAGTGCGGCGAGGCCCTCAGCAGCTGGATGGGTGGCGTGTTGATCAGCTCCTGCTGTGTGGCCCTGCTGGCGGGTATCGGTCTGTCTCTCCTGGGGGTAAAGCTGGTGGTGGCCAATGCCCTGCTGGCGGGCCTGCTCAATGTGATCCCGAATGTGGGTCCCACCTTGAGCACGATCTTCCCGATGTCGGTGGCACTGCTGGCCTCCCCCTGGAAGGCCCTGGCCGTCTTGGGCCTCTACGTGCTGGTGCAGCACCTGGAGAGCTATGTGATCACCCCATCGGTGATGCATCACCAGGTGAACTTGTTGCCAGGCCTCACCCTGATCGCCCAGTTTGTGTTCACCGTGCTGTTTGGCCCGCTGGGCCTGCTGTTGGCCCTGCCCCTAGCGGTGAGCCTCCAGGTGGTGGTTCGGGAGGTGCTGATTCACGACGTGCTCGATCCCTGGCGCCAACAGCGCCTGGCCGGATGAGCAGTCGTTCCTGGCTGGGGCTGCTCAGCCTGATCGTGCTGGGCCTGCTGGCCTGGGAACTGCGCTGGGTGCTGTTGGTGCTGTTCGGCGCCGTGGTGCTGGCGGTGGCCCTGGATGTGCCGGTGAGCTGGTTGCGGCGGGTGAGCCGCCTCAATCGCCCTGCAGCCCTGGCGATTGTTCTGGCCTTGATCCTGGTGGGCGGTTGGAAACTCTCGGAGTTGCTGCTGCCTGAACTACTACAACAGGTGAATCAACTCACCCAACTGGTGCCAACCCTGGTGCAGCGCCTGGGCCGCCTGGTGGGCGGGTTCACCATGCTGGAGAGCCTTGAGCAGCAGCTCCAGGCCTTTGCCACCTGGGACAAACTGCAGCCGATCGGTGCCCAGTTGCTCGGTGTGGCCGGTGGTGCTGCCAACGGCACCATCCAACTGCTGTTGATGGTGCTGCTGGCGGTGCTGCTGGTGCTGGATCCCCGCAGCCATCAGCGCCTGGTGCTGGCGGCCACGCCCAATAGCTATCGGCCCCTGATGGGTGATCTGCTGCGGGAGTGCCGCGAAGCCCTGGGGGGCTGGCTCGCCGGCATGACCATCTCCGCCAGCACGGTATTCGTACTCACCTGGGCAGGGCTAGCGGCCCTGCAGGTGCCCCTGGCCCTGCTGAGTGCCCTGGTGTGCGGCCTGCTCACCTTTGTGCCCACCATCGGCCCCACCGTGGCCAGCCTGCTGCCGATGGCAGTGGCCTTGCTGGTGTCTCCGGCCAAAGTGCTGCAGGTGCTGATCCTGCGCCTGGCCCTCCAGAACGGCGAGGCGTTTCTGCTCACACCAATCCTGTTGAGCCGCACCGTGAATCTGTTGCCCACGGTGGCTCTGATGGCTCAATTGAGCCTGGGGGCTCTGCTCGGATTACCCGGCGTACTGCTGGCCCTGCCACTGGTGGTGGTGTTGCAGGTGGTGATGGAAAAGGTGGTGGTGAAACAGGTGATGGACCGGTGGTGACGCACCTAGCGATAGCGCCGGAAGAGTGAAGGCAGCAGCACCAGCACAGCCGTGGCCAAAGGATGCTGGGCTGGCACATACACCAGCGACGTCCAGGTGAAGTGATCCGCCAACAACCTCAGTTCCCCGCTGAGATCGGCCAGAGCCAGACAGGCCAGCGCCAGGGGAACCCAGCGAAGGCGGCCGAGGGGGCTCAACGGCGGGCGAGCAGGGGCAGCAACGTGGGGGCTACGCCAATGCTCGACCAGCTGCCCACCGCGATCCCGGTGGTGAGGGCGATGGCGAACCAGAACAGGCTGGCTCCACCGAAGAAAATCAGACCCAGCAGGGGTAACAGGGTGGTGAGGGAGGTGTAGAGCGAGCGGGTGAGGGTGGCATCCACAGCCACATCAACCTGATCCACTAGCGGCAGGGCGGCCAGCACGGCCTTCTGCTCACGAATACGGTCAAACACCACCACGGTGTCGGTCACGGAATAGCCCGCCACCGTGATCAGCGACACGGCAAACAGGGAATCCACCTCTACCCCCAGCAACAGGCCCAGCCAGGCGAATAGGCCGCAGGTGATCAGCACATCATGGGCCAGGGCAAATAGAGCCAGAAAGGCGAACGTGCGGTCGTAGCGGAAGGTGATGTAAGCAGCGATCAAGGCGAAGCTCACCAGCAGCGAGAGCACGCTGCCCTTGAGCAACTGGCTGCCGAGGGTGGGGCCGATCGTGTCCACGGATGTGCCCTTCGGGTTCAGCGGCCCGGCTAGGGCGCCGATCTTCTCCACCACGGCCTGGGTCTGCTCGGGGTCGAGATCAGGCAATCGCAACACCAGAGAGCGTCCTTGATCCAGCACCTGCACGCCAACGCTGGAGAGGCTGGGGGCCTTCTGCGCTCCCTCCACCGGCAAGCTCAGCTGAGCCAGGCTCTCCTGGATGGTGTTGCCGGTGATCGCCGCGCAGGCTCCGGGCTCGCACTGACGCTCGATCTGAATCTGGGTGCCACCCGTGAAATCCAAACCGGGTCGCAAGGGCGAATGGATCTGGGGGTTGAGCCAGCTCAGTACCAGGCCGATCACGCTGAGCAGGCAGGCCAGACCTGAACCCAGCCAGGCGGTGCGGCGATAGCGGCTGATCCGGAAACGGGGAGCGGGCAGCGGGCTGCCGGCGGTAGCGGAGGAGGCAGTCATCAGGCGGGGCTTCCGCTCGAGGCGGGGAGCTGGGTCGCGGGCAGGAAGTAGGTGGAGCGGCGCAGGGCCGGATAGCTCATCAGCAGCCGCAGCAAGGTGCGGGTGCAGGTGAGGGCCGTGAACAGGCTGAGCACCAGGCCAAGGGCCAAGGTCACGGCGAAGCCCTTCACCAGGCCAGTACCGAGGGCAAAAAGGGCCACACAGCTGATCAAACCAGTGATGTGGCCATCCAGGATTGAGGAGAAGGCCAGGGAGAAGCCTGTGTCGATGGAGCGGATCAGGGAATTACCGCTGCGCAGTTCCTCCTTCACCCGCTCAAAGATCAGCACGTTGGCATCCACGGCCATGCCCACCGAGAGGATAAAACCAGCAATCCCGGGCAGGGTGAGGGTCACCGGCACCAGCGAATAGAGAGCCAGGTTGTAGAGGGCATAGAGGCTGAGGGCCACCACCGACACCAGCCCGGGGAGCCGGTAGACCACCACCATGAACACGGCTACCAAGGCCAGGCCCGAGAGGGCGGCCACCAGGCTGCGGCGTACGTTCTCACTTCCGAGAGTGGCGCCGATGGTGCGCTGCTCGATCACCTTGACCGGCAGGGGCAGGGAACCTCCCCGCAACTGCACCTCGAGATCGCGGGCCTCCTCGGAGCTGAAGTTGCCGGTGATGCTGGCGGACCCCCCGGTGATGCCAGCCGCCTTGAACTCGGGGCCCACACTGGCTTCGCTGATGGGGCGGTTGTCGAGGACGATGCCGAGCAGCCGCCCGGTGCCGGCGATGCCCTGGGTGAGCTTGGCGAACTGCTCGCCGCCCTCGCGGTTGAAGGCCAGGGTCACATCCCAGCCGGTGCCGGTCTGCTGCTGCTGGCGGCCGGCACTCACCAGGTCTTTACCGGTGAGCTGCGCCGGTTCGAACAAGGTCACGATCTTGCTGTTCACCGTGGCCAGCAACAGCTCGAGCTGGTCGGTTTCGCTGCTGCCGGCGGGCACCTGGATTCCAAAGCCCGTGAGGGCCTGAGCCAGATCTTCAGCGGCGATGGTGGCCTTGGGAGCCTGCGGCTCACCGGCTGCCTTGGCGCTGGCCTGGGCCTGGCGCTGGTTGAGCACCGCCTGGGCCTGGCGCTTCAGCTTCAGCAGCCCCTGCATCTCCTGCTCGGTGCCGGGCTTCTGGGCCCGAAACTCCAGCAGAGCCGTGGTGCCCAGCACCTTGGCAGCTCGGCTGGGGTCCTGTTCGCCAGGCAGCTGCAGCACCAGCTGGTCATCGCCCACGGTCTGGAGGGTGGATTCCGAAACGCCCAGGCCGTTGATCCGGCGGTCGAGCACCTCCTTGACCGCCTCCAGCTGCTCCTTCTGCACGCTCTTGATTGAGCCACTCGGCAGCACCTGCAGGGTCAGCTGACTGCCGCCCTGGAGATCGAGCCCCAACGGCGGCGGATAATTCAAAACAAGGGCCCCGGCGGCAATCGCCAGGGCCAGGATCAGGGCGAGCCACCCCTGTTGACGTGCCATTGAGGGACTATCCGGTGGTGATCAGACCTGGCCGGCCTTGAGGGCCTTGGCCGCGTCCACAATCTGGTGGGGCTGAATGATCGTGAGGTTTTCCAGGGCGCCGTTGTAAGGAGTCGGAATGTCCTGGGAGGAGAGGCGAATCGGCCGGGCGTCCAGGTCGTCGAAGCAGTGCTCCGTGATCAGCGCGATCAGTTCGGCGCCGATCCCACCGGTTTTCATGCACTCTTCCACCACCATCACCCTGTGGGTCTTGCGGATGGAGCGGGCGATGGTCTCCATGTCGAAGGGCTTGAGGCTGATCAGGTCGATCAGCTCCACGCTCACGCCGTCCTTCTCCAGCTGCTCCACGGCCTTGAGGCAATGGTGGCGCATGCGGGAATAGGTGAGGATCGTCACGTCACTGCCCTGACGCACCACGTCTGCCTGATCGAGGGCACAGGTGTACTCGCCATCCGGGATGTCCTCGGAGAGGTTGTAAAGCAGCACGTGCTCGAAGAACAGCACCGGGTTGTTGTCCCGGATGGCGGCCTTCATCAGGCCCTTGGCGTTGGTTGGGGTGCTCACCGCCACGATCTTGATGCCGGGTACGGCGTGGAAATAGGCCTCGAGGCGCTGGCTGTGCTCAGCCCCAAGCTGCCGCCCCACACCGCCGGGGCCGCGCACCACGGTGGGGATGGTGAAGTTGCCGCCGCTGGTGTAGCGCAGCATCCCCATGTTGTTGGAGATCTGGTTGAAGGCCAGCAGCAGGAAACCCATGTTCATGCCTTCCACGATCGGGCGCAGGCCCGTCATGGCGGCGCCCACGGCCATGCCAGTGAAGGCGTTCTCGGCGATCGGGGTGTCCAGCACCCGCAGCTCGCCGTACTTCTCGTAGAGGTCCTTGGTCACTTTGTAGGAGCCGCCGTACTGGCCGACGTCCTCGCCCATCACGCAGACATGGGGATCGCGGGCCATCTCTTCATCGATGGCCTCGCGCAGGGCGTTGAAGAGAAGCGTCTCTGCCACGGCGGGAAGGCGATTCCGGCACAAGACCGGTGGTGCCGCCAACTTATCTCAGCCGCCTGCAGCAAAGGTGGCCAGCAGCAGCACAGAGAGCAGCATGCCGGGCGAGAGGAGCAACACCAACAATTCGAGGTCGTGGGCGGTCATGGCCGGCGGCAGGGCGCCCCTGAAGGCTAGGGAGTTTCTTCGGCCTGTCTCCAACCCGGCATCAGACTGCGGATGAAGGTGAGAAACAGCCCCAGGCCCACGAAGGCAAAGGTGAAGGTGGCCAGGAAGGTCATCCCCACGAACAGGGTTTTGAGGAACGTGGCGATGCTCTGGGCAAAGCGCACGTCGTAGTGGGGAGGATGCTCGGCGTAGTAGCCCACCACCCGGTAAGAGAGCTGCAGGGCACACCAGCCCAGGCCGAAGCTGGTGATCGAGCCCGTGAGAAAACTGAGGGGTCCCTTGCGCTGACGCGGGGTGGTGGCGTCAGCCGTGGTGGTGCTCACGGTTTCGCTGGCCGTTTCGCTGGCCGATTCACTGGCAGTTTCGCTGGCTTCGCTCACGGCAGCGGCACGGGACGGGGGGTCATCCCAGGGTGACACCAGAGCCTGTGCAACGGCAGCACCAGGCCTCAAAGTCAGCGGCCGCCAGCTCCGCCGCCAGTTGGGCGTGGGCGGCAGCAGCGGCCTCGGCATCGGGAAACAGGGCAAACAGGCTGGGGCCCGAGCCACTCATGGCCACCGCCAGGGCGCCGGTGGCCTGGCGCAACAGGGCCAGGCCCTCCCGCACGCTGGCCACCTCCGGCTCCACCACCGCCTGCAGGTCGTTGCGGATCGGGGGCAGCTCGGCCTGCCCGCGCAGCGCGGCCAACAGGGGCCCCGTGCGCAGGGCCTGGCGGCGCTGCTCGAATTCAGCCTCCGCCTCGAGATAAAAGTCGCTGCGCAACTCCCGGCAGCGGCCGTAGGCCCAGGGCGTGGACACGCTCACCTGGGGGTGTTTGATCAACAGCACCCCCAGTACCGGTGCCGCCTCCAGCCCTGCTGGTTCGAGCTGCTCGCCCCGACCGAAACACAGCTGGGTGCCGCCTGCGATACAGAAGGGCATATCGGAGCCGAGTTCAGCGGCCATGGCGTGCAGCTGGGCGCTGCTGAAGCCGCAGCCCCAGAGGTGATTAAGGCCCACCAGGGCCGCGGCGCCATTGCTGGAGCCCCCCGCCAGACCGGCGCCGATCGGAATGCGCTTGCGCAGGTGGATGGCCGCGCCCAGCTCTGGCAGGCCCACCCGTGCACGCAGCAGCTCCCCGGCCTTCACTACCAGATTGCTGCCGTCGGTGGGCAGATCCTCCCGGTCGCACGTGAGGCTGATCCCACCATCAGCGGTGGGGCGAAGGCTGAGCTGATCGGCCAGGTCGAGGGTCTGCATCACCATCGCCAGCTCGTGGAAGCCATCGGGCCGCAGGCCGAGCACCTCCAGATGCAGGTTGATCTTGGCGGGGGCGCTGACCAGCAGCTCAGCCATGGATTCAGGCCTCAGGCAGTGAGCCGATTCAAACCCGCCGCCAGGCTCACCCAGGCCAGGGGCGCCACCTCCTGGGGCCGCTGCTGCAGGGTGATGCCCGCCTCCAGCGCCAGGACCTCCAGCTGATCGGCCGGCAGCAAGCCCATCAGGGTGTTGCGCAGCATCTTGCGACGGGCTGCAAAGCAGCGGCGCAACAACTGCTCCACCGTGCGAGCCAGGACAGGTTCCAGCCGCTGCTCCGGCGGCAGGGGGTCCAACGCCACCACTTCGCTCATCACCTTGGGCGCTGGCTGGAAGCAGCGGGGCGGCACGGGGCACACCGCGGCGCAGTGGGCCAGCAGCTGCATGCGCACGCTCAGGGCCGAGAAGGCACTGCTGCCCGGTTTGGCGCGGATCCGTTCCCCCACCTCCTGCTGCACCAGCAGCACCAGGCGCTGGTAGGGCTCAGCCACGGGCCTGTCCAGCCGCCCCACCAGCCGCTCCAGCAGCGGGCCTGTGATGTTGTACGGGATGTTTGCCACCACCTTGCGGGCCTGGGGCAGCGTCACCGCCAGTACGTCGCCCTCGGTGAGCTCAAACCGGGGATCAGCACCGAAGCGCTCGCGCAGGCCGGCCACCAGATCCCGATCGAGCTCCACCGCCCTCACCGCCGCCGCCGGCGAGGCCAGCAACCGCTCGGTGAGGGCCCCGCGCCCAGGCCCCACCTCGAGCACGGTGTCCGTGGGCTGGAGTTCGGCGGCGGCCAGGATCTTGCCCAGCACGGATTCATCCCGCAGCCAGTGCTGGCCGAAGCGTTTCCGGGTGCGGTGGGCCGCAAAGGTCATCGAATCGGGCGCACACGGGCCGCCCACCACATTGCCGGGCCGCCCGGCCGTGCATAAACAGAGACCAGCCCCCTGCCGTTTTGCCATGGCCCCCGGCCGTTGTTCTCGTCTGTTCGGTGCCCTGCTGCTGGCGGCCCTACCCCTGGCCGCCCGGGCCGGCTCCGTGACAGCCGAATCGATCTGGGACAAAGGCAATGCCCTGCAACGAGCCCAGGAACAGGTGCCACGGGGGGCCACCGTGACCGGCAGCCGTTGCACCGAAGTGAACGTGCGGACCGGCAATTACCGCTACATCTGCACCGTCACCTACACGGAGATGCCGCCCACCGCCGCTACTCCCAACGGATCCAGCGCACCGATGCCCTAACCGGCGGCAGGGGCACCAGGGCGCACACCAGCTCCAGGCTGCAGTTGGCATAGCCGGCATGCTCCGCCAGCCAGCAGCCATAGGCGGCGGCCAGCCGTTGCCGTTTGCGGTGATCCAGGCTCGCCACCCCCCAGCCATCGGGCCCGCAGCGCTGGCGCGCCTTCACTTCCACCAGAAGCAGGCGCCCCGGTTTATGTAGCAGCAGGTCCAGTTCTCCCCAGCGGCAACGCCACTGGCGCTCCAAGATCCACCAGCCCTGCTCGCACAACAGGCGCAGAGCGCGCTGCTCGGCCCAATCGCCCTGGCGCTGCTGCGGGGTGCGCGACATGGCCTGGCCCTGAACCTGCCTGAGGGTTCCCCGGCGGCAGAGCCGTGGGCCGAGCTCAACCGGGCAGCTGGCCGCGTAACTCCTTGAGGCAGTACTTGCAACCGCCGGTCGTCACCAGGTGGCGCTCGGGGGTGATGGCGATCAACCGCACCGGATGCTCGCGGCAGCGAATCTTGATCGGGGTCTTGAAGCTCTTGTACACGATGGTGCTGTAGTCGTAGCGCTCCCCAAAGCGGGCCTTGGCCCGGGCCAGAAAGGTCTCCCTGTCGATCGGGTTGCCCATGGCGCAGCTTTGGCGCTTGCGGAGGCTAGGCGACTGGGGCGGCGGGAACTGTTCCCAGCGGCCCGTCCCCACGGGAGCTGCCTAGGGTTGCGCCAGCTCCAGTACCCCGATGATGCGCCGCCTGCTGCGTCCCCTGGCCCTGTTGATCCTGCCGCTGGTGTTGCTGTGCAGCGCCACGCAGCCGGCCCAGGCCGCCATGGATTACGCCAAGCAGGTGCTGATCGGCCACGATTTCGCCGGCAGCGACCTGCGCGGGGTGACCTTCAACCTCACTAACTTGCGCGACGCCGACTTCCACGGGGCCGATCTGCGCGGCGCCAGCCTGTTCGGGGCCAAGCTGCAGGACGCCGACCTCTCGGGCGCCGACCTGAGTGACGCGACGCTCGATGCAGCGGTGCTCGATGGCACCAACCTCAGCAACGCGGTGCTGGCGAACGCCTTCGCCTTCAACACCAAGTTCAACAACGTGCAGATCGCAGGCGCGGATTTCACCAACGTGCCCTTCCGCGGCGACGTGCTCAAGACCCTCTGCGCCTCCGCCAGCGGCACCAATCCCGTGACCGGCCGCGCCACCAAGGACACCCTGGAGTGCCCCTGAGATGAGCTTCGATGCCCGCAGCCTTGAGCGGCTGCAGCAACTGGGCCGCAGCCTGCCCAAGCCCCTACCGAAGCCACAGGCGCCGAGCCCGGCCGACACCCCCGCCTCGCAGAAGCGTCACCGGGTGGAAACCGAAACCGATCCGGATGCCCTGTTTCGCGAGCTGATGCTGGTGAGCCCCGATGGCACGGTGCCGCCCCACCTGCTGGATCGCCTCAAGCAGGCGGAGCGCGACAGGTTGCGCAGCCAGCAGGAGGCCCAGCGCCGGGCCCAGCGGCAGGGCGGCTCCAGCGGCGGTGCGGATGGCGGCCTCAAGCCCCGCGGGGCCGCCAACGAACTGCGGCCCAACCAGCAGCGGCGCAAGCCGGCCAGCAGCGAGGAACTGGAGCTCTACACGGCCTTCCAGCACTTGCTCCTCGAAGGAGACGAGGAGGACGCCTGAGCCGCAAGGGACACCCAGGCCAACCCAGCACTTCTCAGTACACGCGTACTAGTATCGGGATCTCGATGGGTTGGCCGTGCTCGACGTTCCGTCTGCCGAAGTGCGGCTGTGCCTGGGCTCCGCTGAGCTGCTCGGCCCCCTGCGGGTGGAGCGCAACGCCCTGAAGCTGCCCCTTGCGGGGGACACCGTGGCTGCCGGCTTTCCCAGTCCCGCGGACGATTACATCGACGTGGGCATCGACCTCAACGAGGTGCTGATCCGCCATCCCAGCAGCACCTTCTTCCTGCGGGTGAGTGGCGACTCCATGACCGGCGCCGGCATCCACCACGGTGACCTGCTGCTGGTGGATCGCAGCCTGGAGCCCCGGCCCCAGCGCATCGTGGTGGCGGTGCTGGATGGGGCCTTCACGCTCAAGCGCCTCACCCGGCACCGGGGCCAGCTGCGCCTGGAGGCTGCCAACCCTGCCTACCCACCGCTCGAGCTGCACCAGTGCGGTGACGTGCAGATCTGGGGGGTCGCCATCCACGTGATCCACCCGCTCTGAACCCACCAGCCATGGCCGATGCCCTGGTGCTGATCGACGGCAACAACTTCTACGCCTCCTGCGAGCAGGCCCTCGATCCGGCCCTGCTGGGCAAGCCCGTGGTGGTGCTCTCCAATAACGATGGCTGCGTGGTGTCACGCAGTGCAGAGGCGCGCCATCTCGGCATTCCGATGGGGGCCCCGGCCTTCCAGCTGCGCAACCTGTTGCAGCGCCGGGCGGTGGTGGTGCGCAGCTCCAATTACGCCCTCTATGGCGACATGAGCCAGCGGCTGATGAGCAGTCTTGAGCCCTGGCTGGCCGACCTCGAGGTGTACTCGATCGACGAGGCCTTCGGGCGTCTGCCCCGGCCCCGCCATGGCGATCTGCATGGCTGGGGCCGGGAGCTGCGGGCGCGCATCCACCACGACTTGGGCCTGCCGATCGCCATCGGCATTGCCCCCAGCAAGGTGCTCGCCAAGCTAGCCAACCGCATCGCCAAGGGGGAGAGCCAACACGCCGGCGTGTTCGACCTCGGCAGCAGCCAGGACCCCGCCAACTGGCTGGCGGGCGTGGCCATTGAGGACGTCTGGGGGATCGGCCGCAAACTCAGCCGCTGGTGCCGGCTGCGGGGGGTGGCCACGGCCCTGCAACTGCGGGACATGCCCAGCGGCGAACTCAAGGCCAAGGCCGGCGTGGTGGGGCTGCGGCTGCAGCAGGAGCTGCGGGGCATCAGCTGCCTCCCCCTGGAGGAGGGCCCCAGCGCCAAGCGGGAAACCTGCGTGAGCCGCAGTTTCAGCCAGCCCATCGAGGCGGAGGCACCCTTGCGAGAAGCGGTGGCCAGCTACGTGGTGCGGGCGGCGGAAAAACTGCGGCACCAGGGGCAGCGAGCCGGCCGGCTCACGGTGTTCGCCCGGACCAGTCCCTTCAGCTCCGGCTTCTACAGCAATGCCGCCAGCCTGGTCCTACCCGTGGCTAGCAATGACACCGGGGTGCTGCTGGCAGCCGCGCTGCAGCTGGTGCCGGCGCTGTACCGGCCCCACAAGCATTTCCAGAAAGCCGGCGTGCTGCTGCAGGAGCTGCAGCCAGACTCGCAACTGCAGCACCACCTCCTGGCGCCCTTACCAGCGGAGCAACAACAGAGGCGCACCGCCCTGATGCAGTGCGTGGATCGGCTCAACCGCCGCTACGGCAGCGGCACCGTGCAATGGGCCGCCTGCGGCCTGAAACCCACTTGGACCATGCGGCGCGACCAGCTCTCCCAGGCCGCCACCACACGGCTCAGCGACGTGCCCACGGTATGGGCTCTTTGAACACAAAAGTGGCGCTCAGATCTGGCCGTACTGCTTGATGGCCTGGTCCTTGCAGAAGGTCTTGGCCTGCTCAATGCTGTCGCGGGCCTTGAGACGCTGCACCACGCAAGTGCAGGTGGCCTCGATCATGCCGGCGGGGGCTGTCTTGCCAGCCTTGGTGATCTCCTCCTGCATGTCCTTGCTGCAGTAGTGCATCACCATCTGATCCATCATGTTGGCCTTGGCGGAGCCGCCAGCAGTGGCAACAACGAGCACACCGGCAACGGCCACCACAGCGGGACGAGACAGCAGACCCATCGACAGACTTGAGCAGAACAGGACTGTGTCCTAACAGATATTCAGGGGGTTTAGGCCGACAAGGCATCAGGCTGCTGCATCGGGCTGTTGGCCACCCCACCGGCTACTTCCTCGTAACTGGCCCGGCGTTGCTGATCCAGATGGGTCACGTGCTTGCGCTCGTTGTAATAGAGCTCCTGGAACTTCAAGGCATCACTGTTCAGGTCGGCAAACATGGCGTCAATGCGGGTCTCCATATCGAGGCCGGGGTTGCTCAACCCGGTGTTGACACCAGCCGCGAAGTTCTCCTCCGTCTGGGATTCCTCCAGCAGCCGGGCAATGCAGTGCTCCAGGGTTTCCAATCGCTGGCTGCTCCAGGCATTGAGCAGATGGCGGCAACGCTTGAGGCTGCGCTGCCGCTCGAGCGCCGCCGTGGCTCCCCGCAATTGCAGCAGAGCCTGGGAGAAGGCCATGCGCTGCACCTCGGTGGGTTCCAGCAAGGGGGTGAGGCGGGTGAGCAGGGCGCTCTGCTCCACCAGCAGCTGATCGCCCAGCAGCCTGGGCAGGTCGAGATCAGCCAGGTCATGGCCGGGATCGGTGCCGCGGTTCACCGCTTCGAGGCGGCCAGCGCCGAGGTTGTCCTCCTCCAGACCACCGATGGCAGCCCAGAGCTGGCGGTGATGGGCAATGGCGAAATCGTCGAGCTCACGGCGACGCAACTCGGCCCGTATGGCACCGCGATGCATGGGGCAGTGCAGGTAGAGCCGCAGCAACTCCGCCTCGGCCCGCTCGCGCAGGCCCGCCTCACCGGGTTGCTCCCATTTCTGGGAGCGGCCATGCCAGCGCTGGCCCTTCACCTGCTGACGCAGGTCGTCCTCCAGCTGAATGGCGAGCCGGGCCTGGCCGCCGCTGAGGCGCTCGGCCACCTGTTGCAGATAGCGGGAGCGCACAGCACTGGCGGGCAACTTGCCCAGCAGCGCCACCAGGGCCGTCACCGCCTGCTGGAACTGGTCCACCTTGGCCAGGTCGCGCCCTGCAAGCACCTGGTCGATCTGCCAGTCGAGCCAGAGGGGTGCGGAGTCCAGCAACGAGCGATACTCGCCGGCGCCGTGCTGCTGGAGGAACTCGTCGGGGTCCTTGCCGGCGGGCAACTGCAGCACCCGCAACTCCAACTGACCCTGCAGGGCGAGCTGCTCCACCTCACCAATGGCCCGCTGGGCGGCCCGCACGCCGGCGCCGTCGGTGTCGAAATTGAGGATCAGCCGCTTGCTGTCGCAGCAGCGGCACAGCTGGGTGATCTGCTGGCTGCTGAGGGCCGTGCCCAGGGCAGCCACAGCATTGGTGATGCCAGCGGCATGGAGGGCGATCACATCGAAGTAACCCTCCACCACCACGGCCCGGTCGTCCTTGCGGATGGCAGGGCTGGCCTTGTCGAGACCAAACAGATGCTTACCCTTCTCAAACACCTCCGTTTCCGGGGAGTTGAGGTATTTGGGTTCGCCGCCATCGAGGCTGCGGCCACCAAAGCCGATGATCCGGCCCTGGCGATCGGCGATCGGCACCATCACCCGATGGCGAAAGCGGTCGTAGAAGCCATCACCGCCCTTGCGGGGCACCACCAGACCCGCAGCCTCCAGCAGCTCCGGGGCCAGCCCCTCCACCTGTTGCAGGTGGCTCAGCAGGCCATCCCAGCGTTCGGGTGCGTAGCCGAGCCCGAAGGCCTCCAGCGTGGTTTCGCTCAAGCCACGGCCATCGCGCAGATAGGCCAGGGCGGCGGTGCCCTCAGGGGAGCGCAGCTGGGCGCGGAACCAGCCGGCCGCCAGGGCCAGGGCCCGATGTAACTGCTCACGGCGGGAGAGCTGCTGGCGCAGCCGCTCCTGCTGGGGGCCCTCCAGAGTTTCAATCGGCAGCTGGTACTTGCGCGCCAGCTCCAGCACCACATCGCTGAAGCTGTTGCGCTGCAGCTCCATCAGGAACTTGATGGCGTTACCGCCGGCCCCGCAGGAGAAGCAGTAATAGAACTGCTTGGCCGGAGACACCGTCATCGACGGTGACTTGTCGTCGTGGAAGGGACAGATGCCGACGAATTCGCGCCCCTTCTTCTTGAGCACCACGTGCTCACCAACCACATCGACGATGTCGGCGCGCTCCTTGACGGCCTCGATCGTGCGGGGATGGAGGCGAGGGCTGCTCAAGGGCGCGGCGACGGCAAGCGAAGCACGATTCTGACGGTTCCGAAGGGAACCGGCCCACGGCCCCTGCCAGAGTGCATCAACAGCTGGATATGGGGCCGTGAACAGCCGCAGCGCGCGCTGGCGCTCACAGCGATGGACCCGCTCACTGCTGGCAGGGCTGCTGGGGATCCTGCTGATGGTGATCGGGCCGTGGAGCCCGCTATGGGCAGCCCCGCCGCCGCTGCGCCCCAGTGGCCCGCCGGCCATTCCGCTCAGTGAGCAGCCCTTCTATCCCGAGCTGCTGGCCGCAGCTGCCCGCTGGAGCGATGCTCCCCTAGGCCAGGTGGTGGGGGAGAGCCCGCGGGAGACGCTGCTGAACTTCTATGCCGTGATGGCACGGGTAGCCAACGAGCTCGAGCTCGCCACCCGCAATCCTCAACAGGACCCAGGTCTGTTCTGGAGTCCGGCGGCGCGCCAGCGGATCGACGCGGCCCAGCAACTATTTGAACTCGCGGTGCAGGCGCTCGATGCCAGCACATTTCCAGAAAGCGTGCGCGACGACATGGCCGATGAGGCCGCCATGCAGCTCAAGGAGGTGCTGGATTACGTGTTCACCCACAGCACCGTGCCAATCACGATTCCGGATTCAGTGGGGCTCAAAACGCTCAACAACCAACGCAGCCAGGCAAGTCAGAACTGGACGCTTGGCGATACAGCCATCACCCTCACCAGTGAAGCGAGCGGCCAGGAGGGCAGCCCCGGTTTTGTGTTCTCCGCCGGCACGGTGAGCCAAATCGGCCGGATGTATCGCGAAATCCACGACAAAGCAGCGGTACAACAACCGTTCGCCACTCCCGATCTCTACAGCGGCTATATCTACACGCCGGGCTATCTAGCCGCACCGAAGTGGTATCTAAGATTGCCCGCTGATGTGCGCCGCGTTCTAGAGGCAGCAATCGATGGTCAAACGCTGCTGCAAGTCTGTGCCGTTCTAGCCATCCTGTTGCTCTACGGCTGGCTGGTGCTCACCATCTTCCGCCGACTCTTCTACACCTACCGCTACTGGCAAAACAACGAGAAGACATCACTGCGCGCCTGGCATCAGGACAACATGGCCTGGTATCGGGTCCTGCTCGTTCTGCCGATACTGCCGCTCACAAGACTGAGCGAGATCGTCATCGACGACTACGTGAACTTCACCGGCACTCCGCTGGTGGTGGTGACCTATCTGTTCTTCATCTGCTATTTCGTTGCCAGCAGTTTCTTCTACTTTTTCCTGTTCGAAGCCCTAGGCCGCAGCATCTCGGAATGGCTGGTGCGCCTGCGTGGCGGTGGGTCAGGCACAGATCTGCAGCTGCGGCGGGTGAGCAACCTGGTGATGCCGGTGTGCAGGGTGCTGGGCGGCTTGGTGGCCACGGTGTTGATCTACCGGTTACTGATCGTGCTCGGCCTGCCCTCCACCACCGTGTTGGCCTTCTCGGCCGTGCCGGGCCTGGCGATCGGTCTTGGGGCCTCCAAGCTGCTGGGCAACCTGTTCGCGGGCCTCTCCATCCAGACAGACCGGCCTTTGCGGGTGGGGGAGTTCTGCCAGATCGGCGACAACCTGGGCTATGTCACCAAGATCGGCCTGCGCTCCCTGGAACTGCAGACCCTCGAGAGCCGCATCACCATCCCCAACGCGATCGCCGACGAGGAAACGATCGTGAACTATTCGCGGCGTAGCCCCAATTCCGCCGCCACACCGATGCAGTCGCTGAATGTGCGGCTCACGATCGAGCAGAAACTCTCACCCGAGCAGGTGGACGACCTCCTGCAGCTGGTGCGCCGCCACGTGGCCGGAAGTGCGGATCTGCTAGAGCCGCTGGTGAGCATCGAGCAGAACCAAACCGATGAGCTCACCCTGATCTGCTTCGCGATGGTGACCCTGCACGACTGGAGCGCTTACCTCAGCGTTCGCGAAGCGCTGCTAATGCGGCTGCAACAGCTGGTGGAGCAGGTTCGGCTCTCCACCATCACCCTGGGGGTGAGCTACGACACCACGGTCGAGCAACTGCAGCGGCTGCCTGATCTGATCCGCTCAGTGGTAAACAGTGAACCGCTGGTGGAGCTGCAGTCCTGCCGGTTCATGACCATCGGCGCGTTCAGCTACGACATCGTGATGCGGTTGCATTCCGGCCACCCCAGCTTGGCCGCATTCAAGAACGCGATTCATCAAATCAACCAGGCGCTGCTGATCGCCCTGGCGGACGCCCAGATCGAGATTCCCTTCCCCACCCAGATGCAGCTGCAGCGCGACGCGTGAGCAGTGATGCCAGGCCAACCATGGCCCCGCTGCTGCAGATGCTGGCCAGCGCCCTGGCCTTCAGCCTGATGGGACTGTGCGTGAAGCAGGTTGGCGGGCGAATCCCCGCCGCAGAAGTGGTGCTGGCCCGGGCGATCGTGAGCGTGGCCCTGAGCTGGTGGCTACTGCAACGGGCGGGCGTGGATCCCTGGGGCCAACGACGGGGGCTCCTGATCCTGCGGGGTGCCATCGGCACCGCTGCCCTGCTGTGCGTCTATGCAGCCCTGGCCCAGCTGCCCATGGCCTCCGCCACGGTGCTGCAATACCTCTATCCCACGATCACGGCCCTGCTGGCCTGGCTGATGCTGGGGGAGCGGATCGGCAAGCGTGTGTTGCTCGCCATCGCGCTGGGCTGGACGGGAGTGGTGCTGGTGGCCCAGCCGGCAGGGCTGCTGCAAGGTGCGGCAGCCCTGCCACCGCTGGCGGTGCTGATCGCCCTGGCTGGCGCCCTATTCACGTCCCTCGCTTACGTGAGTGTGCGCTCCCTGGGGAACAGCGAGCATCCGCTAGTGATCGTGTTCTATTTCCCGCTGGTGGCCCTGCCTTTAACCCTGCCGCTGGTGGCCCTCGATCCGGTGCTGCCCACCGCCAGCGAACTGCTGTGGCTGGTGGGGGTTGGGGTGTTCACCCAGGTGGGACAGGTGTACCTCACCCGGGGCCTCACGGCGTTGCCCGCAGCCCAGGCCACGGCGATCAGCTACGTGCAGGTGGCCTTCGCAGGCCTGTGGGGCTGGCTGGTGTTTGGCGAGAGCATCGATGGCTGGACCGTAGCCGGAGCCGTGCTGGTGCTAGCGGCGATGCTGGTGAGCCTCAAGCGCTCTCCCCCTTCAGCGGCAGCGGATAGGTGAGCCAGTCCTGGGTGGTGCCATCGGCACTGCCGCTGGGACGGGCCAAACGCCAGCTCTGGCCGCGCTCGCCGCGCTGCAGGTAGAGGTCGAAGGCGCTATCGACCCGGATCGGATCGCCGGCAAGGCGCCAATCAAAACGGCCAGTGAGGTGCAGCCCCTTTGCGCCGCCAATCGCCATGGCCTGCTGGGATTCCACCCGCACCCGGCTCACCAGCGGCTCACCGCCGGCCTCCAGGGTGAGGGCATTGGCGATCGAGCGCTGGGTGAGATCGATCTGAAGCGCAAGGGCCGAGAGCAACACCCTCTGGGGCGGCTGTCCCACGCCGCTGCAACCGGCCAGGCCGAAGGCCATCAACAGCGAGAGCAACAGAGCGCAGCAGCTGGCCAAGCGGCGCCGCAGGCAGGCCGGGGTTGTCAGACCGGGCAGCATGAATGGGATTCAACGCTCCCCCATGATCGGCTGGCTGCAAGGGCAACTCACCGATCGCTGGCAACAGAACAGCCGCTGCGGGCTGTTGCTGGTGTGCCAGGGGGTGGGCTACGAAGTGCAGATCGGCCGCCGCCACTGGGAGCAGCTGCCCGGCAACGCCAGCACCCTCACCCTGCATGTGCACCAAGCGATCCGGGAGGACAGCTGGACCCTCTATGGCTTCGAGGCCCGGCACGAGCGCGACCTGTTCCGTGAACTGGTGGCTGTGAGTGGCGTGGGGCCCCAGATGGCCCTCGGGCTCCTCGGCAGTCTCAGCACCGAAGAGTTGGTGCGAGCGATTGTGCAGGCCGATCTGCGGCTGCTCAGCAAAGCGCCAGGGGTGGGCAAACGCACGGCAGAACGCCTGTCGGTGGAATTGCGCACGAAGCTGCAGGAGCGCTTCGGCGCAGGGTTGAACCTGGTGGACCCCCTCGACGAGGGCGGGGGGGACGAACGGGACGCCAGCTTGCAGGCCGGCGTACGGGAGGAGTTGCAGCTCACCCTCGCGGCCCTGGGCTACGAAGCGCTCGAAATCAACCGAGCCCTGCGGGCCGTGGCCGGCCAGGGGTTGGCGGAGGAGGCCAACAGTGAGGCCTGGTTGCGGGAAGCGCTGCGCTGGCTGTCGCGCCAGGTGGCCTGAGGGATGGCGTGACCATGAGGCGGTAAGTTGGTTGTTTGCACCGTCAGGGCCCGACGCCGCGCATGTCGCTCGACACCACCAAGAAACAAGAACTGATCAACACCCACCAAACCCACGGCACCGACACCGGTTCCGTGGAAGTTCAGGTGGCGATGCTGAGCGAGCGCATCAGCAAGCTGAGCGGTCACCTGCAGAACAACATCCACGACTTCTCTTCCCGCCAGGGGTTGCTGAAGATGATCGGCCGGCGCAAGCGCCTGCTCAGCTACCTGCGCAGCAGTAGCGAGCAGCGCTACAGCACCCTGATTCAGAAGCTCGGCATCCGCGGCTGACGATGGCAGCCAAGGGGAAAAGCCGCAGCGGTTTGCCCGCAGGCAACTCAGGCGGCGGCGGCATGGTGCCCAAAGCACCCCAGCCTCCCCAGGCCAAGCCACGCACCAAGCGTGAGCAGGGCGTTCCAGCAGCCGTGGCCAATCGCATGGCCCGGCGCATTGCCCTGGCTACTGGAATACCCACCGTGCTGGGGATGTCCAGCTTCATTGTCAGTTATCTGGTGGTGAGCAAGGGCATCCTCGATATCCCCCCCGCCGTCACCTTGGTGACGTCCGGGGGCTTTTTTCTGCTGGGTCTGGTGGGGCTGAGCTACGGCGTGCTGTCCGCGAGCTGGGAAGACGCCCCCGGTAGCCTGCTGGGGTTCGAGCAGATCAAGGTGAACATCACCCGCCTGCGCAGTTCCTTCAAGCGGCCACCAGCGGCGAGCTGAGCCGGGCCCGGAAGGCCTGGGCCGTGAGGGTGTGGAGGGCAGCACTGCTGTCCTTGATGCAGAACTGGTGGCCGAGGCGCACGTAGCGGATCTGATCGTGATGGCGCACCATGGCCACCACCGGAACGCGAATGCCGGCATCGTCCTTGTCGGTGCGGTGCTGGTTGAGGCACTCCCGCAGTTTGTGCTGCACGGTGATGTCGCTGGCCTCCTCGGCCTGGAGCTCCACCATCAGGAACTTGAGCTCATCAATCACGCGGCAATCGTCCAAGATCAACTGCACCTGTTCATCGCGGCGATCCACCGATGCCCAGATCAACAGGCGGGCATCCACCATCAGATGATCCGCCAGGCGGGCGTAGGTCTTGGGGAACACCACCGCCTCGCAACTGCCACTGAGATCTTCCAGCTGCAACACGGCCATGCGGTCGCCCTTGCGGGTGGTCACGGGCCGCAGACCGGACACCATGCCCACCACACTCACCCGAGCCTTGTCGGCCTGCTCCTCCAGGCTCCCCAAACCCACGGCCGAGAGCAGCTGGATCGGCCGGGTGAGCTGCTTGAGTGGATGGTCTGAGAGGTAGAACCCCACCAGCTCCTTCTCAAGGCGCAGCTTTTCCGTGGGGGGGTAATCGGCCACCGCCGCAGCCTTCGGGGCCGTGCTGAGATCACCGCCGGGGGCACTGGCCGCTGGCCCGGCGTCCGCACCACCACCGAGCAGATCAAACAGGTTGCCCTGGCCGCTGGCACGATCCTTGGCCCGGGAACTGGCCCAGTCGATGATCAGATCAAGATCCGCCATCAGCTGAGCGCGGTTGGCACTGGGCTCAAGGCCATCCATGGCACCGCAGTGAATCAAGGATTCCAGTGAACGGCGGTTGAGGGTGCTGCCGGGGAGACGATCGCAAAGGTCGGCGAGGCTGCGGAACGGACCATCGCTGAGGCGCGCCTCGATCAGGGCGCGAATGGCACCATCCCCCAGATTGCGCACGGCGGAGAGGCCAAACAGGATGCGCTCGCCCACGGGGGTGAAATCGATGCCGGAGGCGTTCACATCCGGTGGCATCACCTCAATGCCCATGGCGTTGCAGTTGGAGATGTAGCGCTGCACCTTGTCGGTGGCGCCGGCATTCACCGTGAGCAGGGCCGCCATGTAGGCGACGGGGTAGTGCGCCTTGAGGTAGGCGGTTTGGTAAGTCACCGCGCCATAGGCGGTGGAATGGCTCTTGTTGAAGCAGTATTCGGCGAACAGCACCATCTGTTCAAACAGGCCTTCCGCCACCTTCGGATCCACACCGCGCTGCGTAGCCCCCTGCACGAACACGCTCTGGTGTTTCTCCATCTCGCTCTTCTTCTTCTTGCCCATGGCGCGGCGCAGCAGATCGGCCTCACCAAGCGAGTAACCGGCCAGATCCTGCGCAATCCGCATGATCTGCTCCTGGTACACCATGATCCCGTAGGTCTCCTGCAGGATGGGCTCAAGTTTGGCGTCCACGAAGTCAATCGCTTCGCGGCCATGCTTGCGGTTGATGAACTTGGGAATCAGACCCGCATCGAGGGGACCCGGGCGGTAGAGAGCGAGGATGGAGGAGATGTCCTCCAACGACGAGGGTTTGAGGTCGCGCACGATCTGGCGCATGCCGCTGGATTCCAACTGGAAGATGCCCTCCAGATCGCCACGGGCCAGCAAGCCATAGGTCCCCGCATCATCGAGGGGGAGCTTGTCGGGATCCACCGTCACACCCGTGCTCTGGGCCACCAAATCGATCGTCTTGTCGATCATGGTGAGGTTTTTCAGGCCGAGGAAGTCCATCTTCAGCAACCCCATCGACTCCACGTCTTCCATGAAGTATTGGGTGATCACCTGGCCATCGTTGTTGCGCTGCAGCGGCACCACCTCGTCGAGGGGGTCGGCAGCGATCACAACACCGGCGGCATGGACACCGAATGTTTTGTTGGTGCCCTCGATGCGCATGGCCATATCAACCCAGCGCTTCACCTGGGCATCGGCCTCATACTTCTCCCGAAATTCCGGCGCCGGTGACTCAGCCCCGATCATCTCCTTGAGCTTGGCGGGTTTGCCGCGCACCACGGGAATCAACTTGGCCAGCCGGTCGGCATCGCCATAGGGGATGTCGAGCACACGGGCCACATCCTTGAGCACGGCCTTGGAGGTCATGCGGTTGAAGGTGATGATCTGGGCTACCTTCTCCTCGCCATAGCGCCGCGTCACGTAGTCGATCACCTCACCACGGCGCTCAATGCAGAAGTCCGTGTCGATGTCAGGCATCGACTTGCGTTCAGGGTTGAGGAACCGCTCGAACAGGAGCCCGTTGGTCACGGGATCGATGTTGGTGATGCCGAGGGCGTAGGCCACCAGTGAACCAGCCGCAGAACCACGGCCCGGCCCCACGGGAATGCCGCTTTCACGAGCAAAACGGATGTAGTCCCACACCACGAGGAAATAGGTGGGGAAGCCCATCTGCTCCATCACCTGCAGCTCAAAATCAAGTCGCTCGCCATAGAGCGGGTCAAAGGCCACCTCGGGGCTGAGCTCGAGACGATCGCGCAGGCCCTGCTCACTCACGTGGCGCAGGTAGCTCACCGGCGTGTGCCCATCGGGGATGGGAAAGCGGGGCATCTGATAGCGGCCGAGGATGTCATAGTCCTCCACCTTTTCGGCCACCCTGGCGGTGTTGGTCACGGCCTCGGCCACCACATCGGGCTCGAGGTGATCGGCAAACAGGCCGAGCATCTCGGCTTCGCCCTTGATGAATTCCGTTCCCGTGTAGCGCAACCGCTTCTCATCGGTCACGAGCTTGCCGGTGAGCACGCACAGCAAGGCGTCATGGGCCTCGGCATCGTTGCTGGTGAGGTAGTGGGCGTCGTTCGTGGCAATCAGGGGAATGTCGAGCTCGCGGGAGATGCGCACCATCTCCACATTCACGATCCGGTCTTCAGGGGACCCATGGTCCTGAATTTCCAGGTAGAAATCGTCGCCGAACAGTTGCTGATACCAGCGGGCCACATCCCGGGCCACATCCGGACGGCCCTTGAGGATGGCCTGGGGAATCTCACCGCCGAGGCAGGCCGTAGCCACAATCAAGCCCTCACTGAACTGGGTGAGGGTGGCCTTGTCGATGCAGGCCCGCGAGAAGATGCCTCGGCCGCGCATACCGCGCAGATGGCTGATGCTGGTGAGCTTCACCAGATTGCGGTAGCCCACCGCATTCTTGGCCAGCACTACCAAGTGGTATCGCCGCTCCTTCTTGGGGGGGTTGGGGTCATCAAGGGAGCCATTGATGACATACATCTCGTTGCCGATGATCGGCTTCACCGAGCTGCCCTTGCAGAGTTTGAGCAGATCGATGGCGCCGTACATCACGCCGTGGTCCGTGAGGGCCAGGGCCGGCATACCCAACTCCTCGGCCCGCTTCACCATGGCCGGCAGCTGACTGGCCCCATCCAAGAGGCTGTAGTCGCTGTGGTTGTGAAGTGGAACGAAAGCCAATAGACGCCCGGCGCTAGTCCCAGGTTAAGGCTCAGGCGCAAGACTCAGGGCCCGAAGCGCCGCAGCTGGCACTAGAGACACCAGATCTGGGGGCAGCTCCTCAGGGCACGAGGGCCGCCTCGGGCCGTTGCTGCATCACCAGGGCGCTCTGTTCATAGTGGTAGGCCACCTGCAGCAGGCGTTCCTCCTGCAGCACCCCGGTGATCAGCTGCAACCCGATGGGCAGGCCGCCCTGGTCAAAGCCACAGGGCAGGCTGATGGCCGGTAAGCCAGCCATGTTGGCGGGGATGGTGAGCAGGTCGGCCAGGTACATGGCGAGGGGATCCTCGGCATGGGCGCCAAAGCCAAAGGCGGTGGTAGGGGAGGTGGGCGTGAGCAGCACGTCCACGGCGTCAAAGGCGCGGTCGAAGTCGCGCCGGATCAGCGTGCGCACCTGCTGGGCTTTCTTGTAATAGGCATCCACGTAGCCGGCGGAGAGGGCGTAGGTGCCGATCAGGATGCGGCGCTGCACCTCATCGCCGAAGCCCTCGGCGCGGCTGCGGGCAGTCATCTCCGCCAAGCTGGCGGCATCGGCCGCCCGGTAGCCGTATTTCACACCGTCGTAGCGGGCCAAGTTGGCGGACGCCTCCGACGGAGCGATCACGTAGTACGTGGCGATGCCATCGTTGAAGCGGGGGCAGCTCACATCCACCAGCTCACAGCCAAGGGCTTCCAGCTGGGCAGCGGCCGCCATCACCGAAGCCTTCACCTGGGGATCCAAACCCTCAGCCTCGAAACACTCGCGCACGATGCCCACCCGCAGGCCCGCCACCGGCTGGCTGAGGGCGGCGCGGTAGTCCGGCACAGGAGCCTTGAGGCAGGTGGAATCGCGGGGATCAGCCCCGGCGATCACCTGCAGCAACTCGGCAGCATCGGCAACGCTGGTGGTGAAGGGACCCACCTGGTCGAGTGAACTGGCGAAGGCCACCAGGCCATACCGGCTGACGCGGCCGTAGGTGGGCTTCAGACCCACCACGCCACAGAAGGCCGCGGGCTGGCGGATCGAGCCGCCGGTGTCGGAGCCAAGGGAGGCCACGCATTCACCAGCCGCAACGGCAGCGGCACTGCCGCCCGAACTGCCGCCGGGCACCTTGTCGGTGTTCCAGGGGTTGCGGCTGGCACCGAAGGCGGAGGTCTCGGTGGAGCTGCCCATGGCGAACTCATCGAGATTGGTCTTGCCGAGCATCACACCGCCGGCCTGCCAGAGACGCTCGGTAACGGTGGACTCGTAGGGCGGCACGAAGTTCTCCAGCATGCGGCTGGAACAGGTGGTGCGGATGCCCTTGGTGCAGAGATTGTCCTTAATGGCCAGCGGCACCCCGGCCAGGGGCGGCAGGGGTTCACCTGCGGCCCGCAGCCCATCGATGCGATCCGCATCGGCCCGGGCCCGCTCCGAGCTGACCTCCAGGTAAGCGTGGACCGAGGGCTCAACCGCCTGGATGCGGCTGAGGTGGTGATCGGTGAGCTCCCGGGCGGACACCTCGCCGCGCTTGAGCTGCTCGCGCCACTCGGCGATCCCCATCGACTCTCAGGTGCGTTGCTGGGTCGACGCTATCAGTCAGCACCGGAGGCAATGGTGAGGGGCTCGCCCCGGCGGGTGCGCAAGAGGGTGTGGCTGAGCTGGGCAGAACCCTCACTGCGCAGATCGGCCAGGAAAGGCTGCAGGGCCGCCTCCAGGCTGCTCCGGCGCACATAGGGCCCGAACCAGTAGGTGACGTCCGGCTCACGGGTTTCGACCCGAGCCCACCAGGCCAGGCCCAGGCCGTTGGCAACACTGCGCAGGGGCCAGAGCAAGGACGTCATCGCAACGGGTGGTGATGGTGTGCATTCTGCCGACAGGCTGGAGAGTTGGCCGTAGCCGGGCCAACTCCCGCTGGCGTCAGAGTTGGATGTCGCCAGCGAAGCCCGCAGCAGGGCTGGGGTTGAGGTCCAGGGAGAGTTCCGCCGGGGCGGCAGGGGCCTCGACCGCCACCTCTGCAGCCACCTCAGCCACCAACTCAGCCGCCACTTCGGCAACCACCTCCGCCACCAGAGCCGAGGCCACGGCCGCTTCCTCGGCTGTGAAGGAATCCTCGTCCTCCTGCGCCTCGAGCTGGTCGGACATCGCCAACGGTTCGGGGGTGGCCAGCTGGGGCCGCACAATCCGCGGGGCAGGCGAGGACCCGGTGATGTTCTTCATCCAGCCGCGGCGGGCCACCTCGTAGAGCACCATGGCCGTGGCCACGGAGGCGTTGAGGCTGGGGGTGGCACCGCGCAGCGGGATCCGCACGAGTTGGTCGCAGTGCTTGCGGGTGAGCATCGACAGCCCAGAACCCTCGGAACCGGTAACGATCACCAGGGGCCCATCGAGATCGGCCTCGGTGAGCGACACGCTGCCCTCTCCGGCCAGACCGATCACCCGGTAGCCCTCTTCCTTGAGGGTTTCGAGAGAGCGGTTGAGATTCACCACCCGGGCCACGGGCAGGTGCTCGAGGGCACCGGCCGCCACTTTTGCCACGGAACCGGTAAGACCGGCACTGCGGCGCTGGGGCAGCACCAGACCATGGGCGCCGAGGGCCTCAGCACTGCGCACGATCGCGCCCAGGTTATGGGGATCGGTGATGCCATCCAAGGCCATCAACAGGGGAGGCTCGCCGATGTTGCGACAACCATCGATCAGCGTGCCGAGATCGAGGGTGTCGGCGGCAGCGGCCTGCAGCACGATGCCCTGGTGCACAGCGCCATCGGTGAGCTGCCCCAGGCGCGCCCAGGTCACCTCTTCCACCAGCACGCCACCGGCCTTGGCCTCGCGCAGCAATTGCATGAAGCGCGGCTGAAAACGCATCTCAGCCGTGCACCAGATGCGGTGGATGGGCCGGTCACTTTCGAGGGCGGCCTGGGCAGCGTGGCGCCCCCAGATCAGGTCGTCGGCGGGGCCGGCATTGAAGCGGGTGGAATCACCCACCTCACCCACGGGCACCTCCACGGCAATCACCCGCTCGCGGTCGCGGTCGCGAGCGGGTCGGCGCTCCGCAAAGGCGGGGCGAGCGCCGAACTGGGGGCGACCCTGGGGACGCCCAGGACGGAAAGATCCGCCATCCGGGCGGGGGGCCGAGAAACGGCGACCCTCGGGGCGGGGGCCCCGCTCCGGACGACCGGCACCACCGCCGCCGGCAGCACCGCGGTCGTCGAAACGGCCAGCCGGACGACCTGGACGCCGCTCAGGCCGACCGGCACCGAAGCGAGGAGCATCCGGACGGCCACCCGACTCAAAGCGGCGCGGTCCGCCCTCGGGGCGGCGGGTGAAGGGCTTGCGACCGCCAGCGGGACGGCCTTCACCCATGGAACTACGACCGCCACGCTCCGCGCGGTCGCCACGCTCGGGGCGATCCCCCCGGTCACTGCGCTCGGGACGGTCGCCACCCTCGGGGCGCCATTCGCCTCGCGGGGCAAAGGGCCTGGACCCCCCACGGCTGCCGTAGGCGGGACGCCCGGGCTTGCCACCGCCACCGCCACGGGCGCCACCGCGCTCACCGCCCCGGTAGCCACCACCCCCACCAGCGCCAGCTCCCTGGCCACGGTCAGGGCGGCGATCAAAACGAGGGCTCATATGAAGCAAGCAATGGGTTTATGGGTCGGCGTCCTCGAGTTGATCCAACAGCTGCGCGAGCCGGCCGGGATCCTGAAGAAAGAGCCAGCCCACCATTGTCTCAAATCCCGTCGCACGGCCATAAAGACCGGCCTCCCCTTTTCGAGGACCCCGGCCAGCCCGGTTGCGTCCCCTACGTACCAGCTCTAGCTCGGCGACGGTCAAAACACCGCTGGCTTCCAGTTTTTCCAGGGCAGCCGATTGGGCATCGGCCCGCACATCGGCCACCACGGCCCTGTGCAGATCAGCGCTGCGGCCCGGTTGCCGGCAGCGGCGCAGTCGCTGGTGCAACTCCCAGACGGCATCGCCGAGCCAGGCCAACTGCAGAGGGCCCAACTCCCCCTGCACAGCTGGAGGCGAGAGCTGGGCCAGCCAGCTGGCCGTGCCGGGCTCAGGCGGCGATGGCGCCGAGGGCGGTGTCGAGATCGGGCTGGAGATGCAGGAACTCCTCGAGTCTCACCAGTTTCACCGTCTGCACGACCCGGGCATTGCCCACCACCAGGAACTGGTTCTTGGCGTCGTTGCACTGCTTGGCCAGTTGCACCAGCACGCCAAGACCGGAGGAGTCGATGAAATCGATCCGGCTCAGATCGATCACCAGGGGCTGCGCCTTGGCAGGTCGGTGATCGGCAATGAAGGCGAGAAACTGCTTGTCTGAATAGGCATCCAGCTGGCCTGTGAAGCTGAACAGCAGACAGCCGTCCTGCTGCTCGTAGCCGCCCCTGAGGGACACGGTCAATCGCTGCAGATCAGTGATGGCTACTGGCCTCAAACGTGACAAGCGACCGAAGTGTAATGACGGTTTCGGGCTTGGGAGGCTCCGCAACAAATCAGTTGCGTCAGCGACGCTCCGCCATCAACGCCACGAAGCGGCCGAAGTGGTGATCGGCGTCGTGGGGACCAGGGCTGGCCTCCGGGTGGTACTGCACGCCAAACAGGGGCAGACGCCGGTGAGCCAGGGCGGCCACGGTGCTGTCGTTGAGGTTGAAGTGGGTGATGTCCACCTCGGCGGGGTCGAGGGAATCACCAGCGAGGGCGAAGCCGTGGTTCTGGCTGGTGATCTCCACAAGGCCCGTGCTGCCACAGGGGTGGTTGAGGCCGCGGTGGCCGTAACCCAGCTTGTAGGTGCTGCCGCCGAGGGCCAGGCCGAGGATCTGGTGGCCGAGGCAGATGCCGAACACCGGCAGATCCGGCTGCTGCACGAGGCCCTGGGCCAGGGCGATGCCACTGGTTACAGCCGCCGGATCACCGGGCCCGTTGGAGAGGAACACCCCTTCGGGCTGCAACGCCAAAACCTGCTCGAGGCTGGCATTGGACGGCAGCACCGTTACGGCACAACCATGGGCCGCCAAACGCTCGAGAATGGCCCGTTTGATGCCGAAGTCGATCGCCACCACGCGGTAGGGGATGGCGGGGGCGCTCTGGAGCCGCTGGTCAAAGGCGGCAGGGCAGAGGCTGGTCCAGGTGTAGGGCTCAGCGGTGCTCACCGTCTGGGCCAGGTTGAGGCCGGCCATCGAGGGGGCTGAGCGCACCTGCTCCAGCAGCTGCTCAGGGCTGCGGCCATCGGTGCTGATCGCGCCATTGATGGCACCGCCCTCGCGCAGGTGCCGCACCAGGGCCCGCGTGTCGATGCCGCTAATGCCCACCACGTTGTGGCGCTGCAGCCAAACCTCCAGGGTGTCCTCGCTGCGCCAGCTGCTGGGCACGGGCGCCAGCTGCCGGGCAATCACGCCGCGGACGTGGGGCGCATCGGCCTCCTGGTCGGCGCTGTTCACACCGGTGTTGCCCAGTTCGGGGTAGGTGAAGGTCACCAACTGGCCCGAATAGCTCGGGTCTGTCATGACCTCCTGATACCCGGTCATGCCGGTGTTGAACACCACCTCTCCGATGGCGGTGCCGCTGGCGCCGAAGGCTTCACCGCGCAGCACAAGGCCGTCGGCCAGCACCAACAGGGCGGGGTTCGGGGATGGGGCTGTCGTCATAGGGAGCCATCATCCCGCAAGGCCCTTCAGGCCAGGGCGCTGCGCAACGCTTCGAGCCGCTGCCAGGCGGCACCGCTGGCCAGGGCTTCCAGGGCGGGGGCCACCCCAGCGGCCACGCTGTCCGCCCGGCCTGCGGCCCAGAGCACCAGGGCCGTGTTCAAGGCCACCACATCCCGCTGGGCCGCCGTACCCCGGCCCTGCAGCACAGCCTCCAGGATTGCCTGATTGCAGGCCAGATCGCCACCAGCCAAGGTCTCCGCGGGAGCCAGATTGAGGCCCAGGGCAGAGGGATCGAGCTGCTCGGGCCGCACGGACCCGGCCTCGATCAGGCGCAGCTGACTGGCGCCCGAGAGGGAGGCCTCATCCAGGCCGCCATGGCCATGCACCACCACCGCCCGCTCTAACCCCAGCCGGGACAAAGCTTCGGCCATGGGGTCGAGCAGGTCGGCGCGGGCCACACCGAGCACCTGGAATTCTGGCCGCAGAGGATTCACCAGGGGGCCCAGCAGATTGAACACTGTGCGCACCCCCAGGGCCCGGCGCAGTGGCGCCAGACCCACCAGGGCCGGATGCCAACCGGGAGCGAACAGGAAGGTGACGCCGGTGTCGGGTAGCACCTCCACCACCCGGGCCGCGGGGGCCTGGAGGTTGATGCCCAGGGCCTCGAGCACATCGGCTGAGCCCACCTTGCCGCTGGCACTGCGGTTGCCGTGTTTGGCCACGCTGACGCCACAGGCTGCAGCGGTGAAGGCCACGGCAGTGGAGATGTTGAAGCTGTCGGCCCCATCCCCGCCGGTGCCGCAGGTGTCCACCAGCGGGATGGCCGGCCGATCCCCCGGCAGGGGGCAGGCGGAGCGCAGAACTGCCGCCATGGCGCCCAACTCCTCGCCATTTACCCCCTTGGCCCGCAGGGCAGCCAGCAGGGCACCCGTGAGCACGGGATCAATGGTTTCCGCCAGCCAACCCTCCATCAGGGCCGTGGCCTGCTGCGTGCTGAGCGACTCGCCACCGAGCAGCTGCTCCAGCAGGGGGGGCCAGGAAAGGGCGGCGGCCATGGAGGGGGCTTGGGGGCGCTGGAGATGTAGCAGAGATTGGCCTGGTGCGAGCGGATCAGGGGCTGTCCTGATCGGCGGTGTCGAAGCCGGAGCCCACCGCCTGCGGCGCCAGCTCAGCGCCGGGTCTGTAGCCCGCCCCCCAGATCGCACGGCAGCGCTGGTGCAGCTCCTCGCGGCTGAGGCCCCAGAGCCGCAGGGTCTTGGCCAGATCGTCTTGCAGATCAAGCGCCCCGGGAAACCCGGAGTAGCGCATCAACAAGCGGCCCAGATCCACCAGCTGGGCGTCACTGGGCTGCTGGGCGGCGAGCAGCTGGTCCACCAAGTCGCGGTCGGTGGCATAGAGGGGATGGGCCTGTTGGTCCTCAGCCATGGGCAGTTGCAGTGGACGCCAGCATCGCCCAGGTTCCGTAGGTTGGCCGCACCTTCAGGCACTCAATGGCCGCCATCCGTCTCGGCCTGATTCGGCGCTATCTGCGGCCCTACAAGCGAACGGTGCTGATCGGCGCCCTCGCCCTGGTGGTGGTGAACCTGCTCAGCGTGTCGATTCCGCTGCTCGTGCGCGGCGTGATCGACGACCTGCAAGACGGCTTTGCCGTGAGCGATGTGATCCGCCAGGCGGCCCTGATCGTGGCGCTGGCCACGGTGATGGGCGGCGTGCGGCTGTGGTCTCGGATGCTGGTGTTCGGCGTGGGCCGCCAGGTGGAGGCCAGCCTCAAACAGCAGATCTTCGATCACATGCTGCGCCAGGAGCCGGGCTGGGTGCAAACCACCGGCAGCGGTGAAGTGATCAGCCGCGCCACCAGCGATGTGGAAAACGTGCGTCGCCTGCTGGGCTTTGCGGTGCTCAGCCTCACCAACACGGCCCTGGCCTATGCCCTCACCCTGCCGGCGATGCTGACCATCGACCCCTGGCTGAGCCTGGCGGCTGTGGGCCTCTACCCGCTGATGCTCGCCACGGTGCGACTCTTCGGCGGCCGCATGATGAAACAGCAGCGGCGCCAGCAGGAATCGCTGGCCCAGTTGAGCGATCTGATCCAGGAAGATCTCTCCGGCATCAGCGCCATCAAGATCTACGGCCAGGAGACCACCGAGCGCCAGGCCTTCGCCGAGCGCAACCGCGCTTACCGCGACGACGCCCTCAACCTGGCCCGCACCCGCAGCACCCTGTTCCCGCTGCTGGAGGGCATCTCCTCGGTGAGCCTGCTGTTGCTGCTGGCCCTGGGCAGCGGCCAGCTGGAGAGCGGGCGGCTCAGCATCGGCGACCTGGTAGCCCTGATTCTCTACGTGGAGCGGCTGGTGTTTCCCACCGCCCTGCTGGGCTTCACGCTCAACACCTTCCAGACCGGCCAGGTGAGCCTGGAGCGGGTGGAAGAGCTGCTGCGGCGCACACCCTTGATCCAGTCACCGGCGCAGCCCCAATCCATGCCCAGCAGCCAAGGGCAGCCGGCAGCGGCGGCGGTGGAGGCCCACAACCTGTGCGTGCGCTACGGCGGCGCCGAGCGCGAGGCGCTCCACAACGTGAGCTTCAGGCTGGCGCCTGGTGAGCTGGTGGCGGTGGTGGGACCGGTGGGCTGCGGCAAAACCACCCTGGCCCGAGCCCTGGGTCGCATGGTGGAGGTACCGGCAGGTGCCCTGTTCCTCAACGGCATGGACATCACGGCGGTGGATCTCGAGAGCCTGCGCCGCCAGGTGGCCCTGGTGCCCCAGGAGGGTTATCTGTTCACCGCATCCCTGGCGGACAACCTGCGCTACGGCGATCCCCAGGCCGGCCAGGAGAAGGTGGAGCAGGCCGCGATCCAGGCCCGCCTGGAGGGGGACATCAAGGGTTTCCCCGATGGCTACACCACCCTGGTGGGTGAGCGGGGCATCACTCTGAGCGGTGGTCAGCGCCAGCGCACGGCCCTGGGCAGAGCCCTGTTGGTGCAGGCTCCGCTGCTGGTGCTCGACGACGCCCTGGCCAGCGTGGACAACAACACCGCCGCCGACATTCTCCAATCGGTACGCAGCCAGCAGGACCGCACGATCCTGATGATCAGCCACCAGCTCTCCGCGGCCGCTGCCTGCGATCGGGTGCTGGTGCTCGACAATGGTGAGCTGGTGCAGCAGGGCCACCACAGCGAATTACTGCAGCAACCCGGCACCTACCGCCGCCTCTGGGAGCGGGAGCAGGCTGAGGAGCAGCTGAGCCGGGCGGCTTGACCTAAGACTTGTTGTGCTGCTGCAGACAACAGCCCTCGCCATGGCTTAGCTGGACCTACCGCTCGGCGCCACTGCTGCCATGACCACCGGTGTGCCCCCCTACCGCCTGCGCTGCACCCTCACCTTCGGCGACATCTACGGCCAGATCCTGATCTGGATGCTGGTCATCTTTGTGAGCCTGGCGGCGGGCCTTGCCCTGATGGGAGCCAGCAAGCCGATCTTCGCCCTGGTAGGCGTTGGCCTGATCTTGGTGCTCTCGCTTCCCTTTTTGCTCTTCGCCTTCACCACCACGCTGCTCAACCACATCTCGCTGGAGCCCGGCACCGGCAGCGGCGGCCCTGCCTAGGCTCTCCAGCACCTGATGGCCCATGGTGTTCGGACTTTTCCAAGGGATGGGCGCTGACAAAACTGGCCTCGTGAGCCCCGAAGCAGCCCTGCCTGGCCGCGCTGCGGCGATTCCCACCTCGGAACGCCATCTGGTGCTGGGCACCGCTCTGAAGGCACCGCTCAGCACCAGCCAGGACGAAGCCCTGTTCGCCTGCGGCTGTTTCTGGGGAGCTGAAAAGGGCTTCTGGCGTCTGCCGGGGGTGATCAGCACGGCCGTGGGTTACGCCGGCGGATTCAGCCCCAACCCCACCTACGAGGAAGTGTGCTCCGGTCGTACGGGCCACACGGAAGTGGTGCGGGTGGTGTGGGACGTGAACGCCATCGATTTCAGCGACCTGCTCAAGCTGTTCTGGGAATGCCACAACCCCACCCAGGGCATGGCCCAGGGCAACGACACCGGCAGCCAATACCGCTCCGCGATCTATGCCAGCAGTGATCAGCAGCTGCAGCTCGCCATTGCCAGCCGGGAACACTACCAAACCCTGCTGAACGCCAACGGCAAGGGAGCCATCACCACCGAGATCGCAACAAACAAACCGTTTTTCTTCGCCGAGGCCTACCACCAGCAATACCTGGCCAGGCCCGACTGCCGCCCGTACTGCTCCGCCCAACCCAGCGGGCTCCTGCTGGACAACCAGTGGCAAGGCTGCAACTACAAGCTGCCCGACGCGGTGTGGCACCACTACGACTGGAGCATCAGCCACTGCGTGCTGCGGGGGGAGAACGCCCCCATCCAGCTGTGAAGCTGCTGACCGTGGCCATCGCGCCGCTGCTAGCCCAGGCCATGCACTCCCCCTGGTGGGAGGACTACGCCATCAAGGATCGCTATTTATGCCGCGACAAGGGCATGGTGGTGCTGGAGCGCAATGACGCCCAGGCCTCCCTGATCAATGGCCGCAACCGCAGCACCTTCTTCCGTGAGCCCTCCGAATTGCCCGGCCTCCACTACACAGCCGATGGCATGCGCCTGATCTTGCGGGGCGACGAACTCACAATCGAGCGGCTTCCCCAGCGTCTTCAGTGCCTGCGCACCGAGCAGGTTTGAGCCCCACTGCCTGTTCCCCAGCATGAATCCCCTGCCCGACCGCACAGTGATTGTGGGCCTGATCGCCACCCTGGGGCTCGTGTTTGCCCTGGTGTTCTGGTTCGTGCGGTTGAGTCCGTCCCAGGAGCCGCCGATGCTCTGGCGCCAACAGCCCCCTGCCTCCCAGCGCAGCCTGATTTGACCTCCTGCGGGACAATGGCTCCAGCGACGACTCGGACCTCCGGGCCACCCCTTCCTTCGCCTGTGGATCCCACGCCTCCTCCCGCCCAGCCGTCCGACTTCGACAGGCGCCAGCTCCACCCCCTGCCCAAGGGGCTGGTGGAGCTGTATGGCCTGCTCGCCGTGCTGTTCGTGCTGGTGCCCGAATGGATGGCCGGGGGAGCCCTGTCGCGCTTTGGCGAAGGCCGCCAGGGCAGTGCCCTACCCATCACCGCCGGGGCATGGCGCCGGGTGCCTGAATTGCGGCTCGCCTCCATGAATCTGGCCGAGCTGCGCAGCCTGGCGCGAGAGCTGCGGGTGGGTGGCTACGCGGGCCTCAACCGCGAGCGTCTCACCGCCCGCTTACTGCGCCGGATCCAGGCCAGTAGCGGCAAGGCGCTGTGATAATTTCTTTCTCGCCGGGGCGTAGCGCAGCTTGGTAGCGCACCACTTTGGGGTAGTGGGGGTCGCAGGTTCAAATCCTGTCGCTCCGATTGCAATCACCGGTTTATCACCCACGAGCCGCCCTTCCCCGGGCGGTTTTTTTGTGGCTGTTGCACGAGCCTGGGCCTCCCTGGAGACCCTGGCTCACTCGAGCCGCGTGGAAACCCCGTAGCAAGCCAACCAGCGGTTCACCCGCGCGCGCTGGCTCGGGGGCACCTCCTGCAGCAACTGGGAGAGTTCCAGGGCACCGAGACGGCGCAGATCACGCACATCCACGTGCCAGAGGGCCTCGGCTTCGCGAATCAGCCGCGCCCATGTGCGGCAGTCCTGCCAGCGCCGCACCCGTTGATGCAGGCAGGAGCCACCAGGGCTACCCCTGGGATAGGCGCCTCGAACCATGGGTGGTGCCGCGGGCTCTCAGCATGAAGGCTGTGGACCCTGGGGCACAAAACTGCCGGTTCAGCTTCCTGTTGCTGAAGCAAATCAGGCCGTGCAGCGCTGATCATCCACAGCCACCACGGGAAAGGGCAGCAGGGAGGCCTCCTGCTCCGAGAGACGGCGGCTCCAGGCGCCATGGATCGGCTCATTCCAGCGGAAGCCGGCCTCACGGGCCTTGTGGCGCTCTTCATAGGAGAGGCGAGCCCGGTAGAGCTGCCGGGGTTCCAATCCTGCCTGCAGCAACGGTTCGAGCTCCGGGCAGCGTTCGAACACCTGGGCCAAATAGATGCAATCGGTGAGGGCCCGGTGGGCCGCCCACACGGGAACCCCGTAGGCCAGGGCCAGGTCCCGCACCGAGGGGTTGGGCCGCAGGTGGCGGTCCGCCGGCCAGCGCAGATCCTCCATGCTGCAGAGCCAGGGCTTGGTGATGGCGGGCAGCACCCCCTGGCCGAACCACTGGCGATCAAAGGACGCGTTGTGGGCCAGCACCGCATCCGCAGCTGCCAGCATCGCCTCGAAGCACTGCAGGGCCGCCTGCCACGGCTGGGGCCGTTGCGTCACCGCCGCCGCAATGCCATTCACCAGTTCAGCCGGATTGGCCTGGCAAGGCAGCAGGAACGACACCTGGCTCAGCACGGCCCGGTGGGCCACATCAAACAGAATCGCCCCCACCTCGATGCACTGATGCTGCTCCGGATCGAGCCCTGTGGTTTCCGTATCGAGGATCAGCAGCCGCTGCAGCCCCAGGACCACTGGCTCTGGGCAGATCTCCGGCACTGGGGCTGGACTTAGTTCCGGGCCAGGTTCTGGAGCTGGTTCTGGAGTGGGAATCTGCGCCGGAGCCTGGAGTTCCATCGCCGAGACCAAGGCCAACAGGTCGGTCTGCTCCCAGCCCGATGAGCTGGAGCCATCGCTGCCTGGATCCCTGTTCGGGTCGTCGCCGGCCGTGGCCATCACCTGCTCCTGGGTGTGGCCATGATCCCAGCTCAAGCGAGGCTCTGCCTAGGGTGCCAACACCCTTAACCCTGCTCCCGTGGCCAAGGCCCTCGCCGCCGGTGACCGTGCTCCCCTGATTGCCCTGCAGGATCAGGCCGGCGTGGAGCGCCGCAGCGATCAACTGGGCGGCCAGCCTCTGGTGCTGTTCTTCTATCCCAAGGACGACACCCCCGGCTGCACCATGGAGGCCTGCGCCTTCCGCGACAGCTACGCCGACCTGCAGGCCATGAACGCCCAAGTGTGGGGGGTGAGCGGTGATGACGCGGCCAGCCACCAACGCTTTGCGGCGCGCCACAACCTTCCCTATCCCCTACTGGTGGACCGGGGCAACCAGCTGCGCCAGGCCTTTGGGGTGCCCAGCGTGCTGGGCTTGCTGCCCGGCAGAGTCACCTATGTGATCGATGGCTCCGGCGTGATTCGCCACGTGTTCAACAACCTGCTGGATGGGCCCGCCCATCGCCGTGAGGCAATCGCAGCCTTGCAACGCCTCCAGCAGGCATGAACTGGCAGCAGCAAGGCAGCCTCTGGACGCTGCAGCCGCAACGCCCCCGCCACCTGATCGAGTTCATCGGCGGCAGCTACCTGGCCGCCACCCCCCAGGTGAGCTACCGGCGCCTGCTCGAATCCTTTGCCCGCCAGGGCTGCTGCGTGCGGGCCTGGAGCTACGTGCCCGGCTTCGATCATCAGGCCCAGGCCAATCAGGCCTGGAAGCTGTTCCGAGCGGCGCGGGAGCACCAGCCCATGGCAGATGAGTGCATCGCCCTCAGGCTCGGCCACAGCCTCGGTTGCAAGCTGCACCTGCTGGCTCCGGACAACGGCCGGGGCTGCTCGGCACTCGCAGCCCTGAGCTTCAACAACTTCTCCGCCGAACGCAGCGTGCCCCTGCTGGCGGAACTGGCGCCACGGCTGGGCATCAGCACGGAGTTCAGCCCCTCCCCTGAGGAAACCCTGCGACTGATCGCCCGCGACTACCGCCAGCCCCGCAACTTGCTGGTGCGCTTCAACCGCGATGGCCTCGATCAGAGCCAGCGGCTGCTGGCGGTGCTGCAGGCCCGCCATGAGGACCGCTCGAAACTGGTGGAACGCCCGGGTGATCACCTCACCCCAGCCAGTGCGGGCCTACGCCAGAACCTGCTGGGTTCCTGGGCCGACGACCCAGCCCGCCAACGCCAAATCGACGAGCTGGCCGAAGGCCTGCTGCGCTGGTGGCAGGCCGGCTGAGGCTCACACCCGCAGGGAATCCAGCACCGAGCGATCCTCCAGGGTGCTGGTGTCGCCGCTCACCTCCTGGCCAGCGGCCAGGGAGCGCAGGATCCGGCGCATGATCTTGCCGCTGCGGGTCTTGGGCAGGGCATCGGTGAACTTGATCACATCGGGTTTGGCAATCGGTCCGATCTCCTTGCCCACATGGCTGCGCAGTTCCGCCAGAAGGGCGTCATCACCGCTGCGACCCGCCTCCAGGGTCACAAAGGCCACGATGCCCTCACCCTTGAGATCATCCGGCCGGCCAACTACAGCCGCCTCGGCCACGGCGGGATGGCTCACAAGGGCACTCTCGATTTCCATCGTGCCGAGGCGATGGCCCGACACATTGATCACGTCGTCGACGCGGCCCATCACCCAGAAGTAGCCATCAGCGTCACGGCGGGCGCCATCACCGGCGAAATACAACCAACTGCCATCGGCAGGTTTGATCTCTTCCCAGTAGCTCTTGCGGAAGCGCTCCGGATCGCCGTGCACGGTGCGCATCATTCCCGGCCACGGACGCCGCACCGCGAGGTAACCGCCCTGATCGGCGGCCTGGGAGTTGCCGTCATGGTCCACCACGTCGGCGGCGATACCCGGTAGGGGCAGGGTGGCGGAGCCGGGCTTCGTGGGGGTGGCACCGGGCAGGGGGCTGATCATCACGCCGCCGGTTTCGGTCTGCCACCAGGTGTCCACGATCGGGCAGCGGCCACCGCCAATCACGTCGCGGTACCACATCCAGGCCTCGGGATTGATCGGCTCCCCCACCGTGCCGAGGATCCGCACGGAGCTCATGTCGTACTGATCCGGCACTGCGCGGCCGCTCTTCATGAAGGCGCGGATCGCCGTAGGCGCGGTGTAGAAGATGCTCACCCTGTGCTTCTGGATCACCTCCCAGAAGGCCCCAGGTTTGGAGGGGCGCGGGGCGCCCTCGTACATCACCGTGGTGGCGCCATTGGAGAGCGGCCCGTACACGATGTAGCTGTGGCCGGTGATCCAGCCCACGTCGGCGGTGCACCAGTGGATGTCGTCCTCGCGGATGTCGAAGATCCACTGGAACGTGAGATGGGCCCAGAGGTTGTAACCGGCGGTGGTGTGCACCACCCCCTTGGGCTTGCCGGTGGAGCCGGAGGTGTAGAGCACGAACAGGCGGTCTTCACTCTCCATGGGCTCGGCCGCACAGTCGGCGCTTTGACCGTCCACCAACTCGTGCCACCAGTGGTCACGGCCGGCCTGCATGGCGCAGTCGCCACCGGCGCCGGCCAACCTCTGCACCACCAGCACCGCGTGCACACTCGGCGCACCGCCATTGGCTCCCAGGGCCTCATCCACCGCCGGTTTCAAGGGCACGGGCTTGTCCTTGCGGAAACCGCCATCGGCCGTAATCACCGCCTTCACCTCGCCATCAATCAAGCGATCGCGCAGGGCATCGGCTGAAAAGCCGCCGAACACCACCGAATGGGGCGCACCGATACGGGCGCAGGCCAGCATGGCAATGGCCGCCTCAGGCACCATCGGCATGTAGAGCGCCACCAGATCCCCCTTACCGATGCCGAGGGCCTTGAGGGCATTGGCGGCCTTGCACACCTCGGCATGCAGCTGGCGGTAGGTGAAGGTGCGGGTGTCGCCCGGTTCCCCCTCCCAGATCAGCGCCGTCTTGTCGGCCCGGGGGCCATCGAGGTGCCGATCAAGGCAGTTGAAGCTCAGGTTGCTGCGGCCACCCTCAAACCAGCGGGCGAAGGGGGGATTGGTCCAGTCCAGCACCGTGTGAAAGGGTTCAAACCAGTGCAGGTGCTCCCTGGCCTGCTCGCCCCAGAAGGCATCGGGATCAGCCTCGGCCCTGGCCGCCAGAGCCCGGTAGGCCTCCAGCGAACCAATCCGCGCCGAGGCGGCCAAGGCCGCCGGGGGATCAAACACCCGCTGCTCCTGCAACACCGATTCGATCGTGGGCCCCGTGGATGTGGCAGCGGACTGGGCCTCTGTCATGGCGGTGGGAAGCAAGGGAGCAGCCGATGCGGACTATTCAAGCGAGGAAGAGGCACCAAAGGCCCTGCTGTAACAGGCCGCGCCTGCGGTCGTTGAGAATGGATGGATGGTTCGACCCGCCGCCTGCCTGTTCGACCTCGACGGTCTGCTGCTCGACACCGAGCCGCTGCATGCCCGGGCCTGGAGTGAAGCAGCTGCCCATTTCGGCAGGAGCCTGGCCCCAGCCGAGTTGCTGGCCCTGCGGGGGCGGCGACGCCTGGATTGCGCCGCACAGGTGCTGGAGTGGATCGCCGCCGACGGCGGACCCAGGCTCAGTGGCGATGAACTGCTGGCCGTGCGCCAACCCATCGCGGAGGCCCTCCTGGTACAGGCGCCACCGATGCCAGGTGCGCCCGAGCTGGTAGCCCGCTGCGCCGAGCTGGCGATCCCCATGGCCATGGCCACCAGCAGCGCCCAGCAGGCGGTGGCCCTCAAAGCCGCATCCCACCCCTGGCTGGAGCCGATCCACACGCGGGTGCATGGCGACGACCCCGAGCTCAAAGCCGGCAAACCAGCCCCGGATGTGTTTCTGCTGGCAGCGCAACGGCTGGGGGTGGCACCTAGCCAGTGCTGGGCCTTTGAAGACTCCCTGGCCGGGGCCCGTTCAGCCGTGGCGGCTGGCTGCCAGGTGATGGTGGTGATGGCCAGCGGTCTCAACCCCCAGGACTACCCGCCGCAGGCCCGCTGTCTGACGTCGTTGCGGGAAGTGCCGCTGGACGGATTGGCCTGAACCAGAGGCCTAGTAGAGCCGACTGAGCACAAACTCCGGCAGGGCCAGAAGCGCACTGCGGCTATCCGAAGCTGGCAGCCAGGTGAGCGCTTCCCGGGCTTCATTGGCAAATCCCTCAGCAAGGGCCCGGGAGCGGGGGATGGCATCACTGCCCCGCACCAGCTCTAGGGCCTGCTCCAGATCGCCCTCCTGGCTGAACTCGCGCTCAATCAAACCCGCCAGAGCAGGACGCTCCTCCAGGGCATAGAGGGCCGGAGCGGTGAGGTAACCACTGGCCAGATCACTGGCGGCGGGTTTACCCAGCTGCAGATCGCTGCCGGTGAAATCGAGAATGTCGTCTACCACCTGAAAAGCCAGACCCAACTGGCGCCCGAAGCGATAGAGGGCATCGAGCTGGGGCTCCGGCAGGCCGCTGAGCACGCCGGCAGCCCGGGCGCTATTGGCAATCAAAGAAGCGGTTTTGCAGTAGCTCTTCTCGAGATACGTCTCGAAGCTCTGGCCCGTGTCGTAGCGGAACAGGCCCTGCTTCACCTCGCCATCGGCGAGATCCATGATCACGCGGCTGAGCAGCTTCACCACCTCGAGGTCGTCGAGGTTGGCCAGGTGCCAGCTGGCCTGGGCAAAGAGGAAATCACCGGCAAGCACCGCCACCCGGTGGTTGAAGCGGCTGTGCACGGTATCCACACCCCGGCGGGTGGAGGCCTCATCCACCACGTCGTCGTGAACGAGTGAGGCGGTGTGGATCATCTCAGTGATCTCCGCCAGGCGCCGGTGGCGGGGGCTGAGCTCCCCATCACTGGAGAGGGCGCGAGAAATCAGCAGCACGATGCCGGGGCGAATGCGCTTGCCCCCGGCGCTGAACAGGTGTTCTGCCGCAGCCTGGAGAATCGGATGCCCAGCACCGATCAGGCTGCGCAGATCGCTGAGCAGAACCTCGAGGTCGGCCTCGACGGGCTGGAGCAGCTCTGCGACCGTTGCCATGACCCCCTGCGGTGCGGTGATCCTAGAAGGCTCAGGCCGCTGGCCGCAGGCTTAGAGGGGCTGAAGCGCAAGGCCGGCCGATCCCTCACACGTCCAGCTCAGTGCCTGGCTGGCGGCCGTGACCCCCACCAGCCGCTGGGCGGCCTGATCAAAGCCGTGACGATCGCCCGTGGTGAAGAAGCGATGGCAGGGCTGGAGCTGATGGTGGCGCAGGCCGCGATGGACCAACACCTCACCGAGGTGGCGCGCTACCGCCGGCGCTGGATCCAGCACCGCCAGCCCCGGACCCACCAAGCGGCGGATCGTGTCGATCACAAAGGGGTAGTGGGTGCAGCCCAGCACGATCGTGTCGGCACCGGCCGCCAGCATCGGCTGCAGGAACTGGCGCAACTGGCCCTCGCAGGCAGGGCCATCCAGCTCCCCCCGTTCCACCAGATCAGCCAAGCCAATGCACACCTGCTCCACCACGCGCACGTCGCAGGCGTGCTGGCCCACCGTGGCGCGGTAGAGCTCGCCTTGAAAAGTGGCGGGGGTGGCCATCACCCCCACAACACCGGAGCGGGTGAGAGCCACCGCCGGCTTCACGGCTGGCTCGAGGCCAAGGATCGGCAGCTGGGGGAAGCGTTGCCGCAGCCCGCGCAGGGCCACGGCGGAGGCGGTATTGCAGGCCACCACCACGGCTTTGCAGCCACCATCCACCAGGCGCTCGGTGATCCGCTCGCAGAACAGCTGGATCTCCGCCGCCGTGCGGTTGCCGTAGGGCACATGGGCCCGGTCAGCCAGGTAGAGCGTGGATTCACCAGGCAGCTGCTCCACGATCTGGCGCCACACGCTCAAGCCGCCGACCCCGGAATCAAAGATGCCGATCGGCGCTTCACTCATGGGTTCTGAAGGAAGTAGTTCAGGATTCCCGTGGCGATAGCCACCGCCATCCGGCGCCGGAAGGCTGGATCAGCGAGGCGCCCGGAATCAAGTTGGCCAGTCACAAAGCCCATCTCGGCAAGGGCCGCTGGCATCACGGTGCGGCGGATCACAAAGAACCGGCCAGGCCGAGCCCCCCGATCCGGACTCCCCGGGGAGATCGCCAGCATCTGCTCCTGCACAGCCTGGGCCAGGTTGCGGGAGCGGGCACTCTCGAAATAGAAGGTCTCGATGCCGTTCACATCCGGCCGGGCCATGCTCAGGGCGTTGGCGTGGATGCTCAGGAAGGCATCGGAGCGGCTGTTGTTGGCCAAGGCCACCCGGGGCGGCAAATCCACATCAACCTCGGAGGTGCGGGTGAGCAGCACCTGCACACCCTTGGCCTGAAGCAGCTGGGCCACCTGCAGGCTCACATCCAGAACCACATCGGTTTCGCGCAGACCACCAATGCCCACCGCGCCGGGATCCGGGCCGCCATGGCCCGGGTCAATCACCACCTTGTACCGGCCCCGGGGCACATCCGGCAGGGAGGCCGCCGAGGGCACGGGGCCGCTGGGGAGCACGGCCCGCTGAGGGACCGCCGCCCGCCAGCTAGGCGCGGACGGGGCCTCGAGATCGCCTTCCCCCAGGGGGACAAGGCCGGCTGCCACGGCGCCGAAGTCCATGCGCCAGCGATCGCGGGACGTACCCAGCAACTTGAGGCCTCGGGGGTCCAGGCGGATGCCGGGTTGGAATTCCACCACCAGCCGGGTGGTGCTGGCATTGGGCCTGCCCACCCGCACCTGGCGCACCACTCCCGAGCCGGGAATGGTGCGGGTGCGCTGCGGAGCGCCGGGGAGATCAATCCACACCCGTGGCCCCACAGCGCCCCGCCCCTCTTCGAAGAAGGCCTGGGCCGAACTGTCGGGCGAGGTGCGCAACTCGAGGGCACCTTCACGGTTGATCCGCCAGGCCGAGAGGGCACTGCCGGCCATGGCGGGCAAAGCCATGGCCAGGGTGCCCAAGGGCACCAGGGCCGCCACCAGCAGACGAGACAGCTGCAACCGCCGAGATCCTGAGGCCCGCATCACCGGCTCAGAACAGGGCTGGACGACGATGCCGCAGGCTCGGCATCTGGGCCTGGATGCGCTGGCGGTGACCCACATCGATCGGGGCCACGGCCTGGCCAGGCCCAACGCCGGCATCAGCCAGCACCGTGCCCCAGGGGTCGATCACCAGGGCGTGGCCATGGGTCTGGCGGCGGCCGCCGTGGCTGCCCGTCTGGGCCGGTGCCACCACGTAGGCGGTGTTCTCGATCGAGCGGGCCTGCAGCAGCACCTGCCAGTGATCCTTACCGGTGAACGCCGTGAAGGCAGCAGGAATGAACAGCACGTCCGCGCCCTCTTCGGCCAGGTGTCGGTAGAGCTCAGGAAAGCGCACGTCGTAACAGATGGACAGGCCCACCCGACACAGGCCTGGCACCTCCACCACCGGCGGGAGGGCCTCACCGGGCTGCACCGTGGCGGATTCCCGATAGGTGTTGCCGTCGGGCAGATCCACGTCGAAGAGGTGGATCTTGTCGTAGGTGGCCAGGATCTGGCCGTCGTTGCCCACCAGCTCGGCACGGTTGTAGGTGAGCCGCTCGCCGGCGGGCACGGGATAGCCCCCGCCCAGCAGGGTCACCTGATAACGGCGGGCCATGGTGACCAGAAAACGCTGGGCCCGTTCGGCCAAGGTGGGTGCCAGCTCGAGGCGACGCTCGTCATCGCCCATGAAGGCGAAGTTCTCGGGCAAGCCCACCAACTCAGCGCCACGCCGGGTGGCCAGCTCGATCTGCTCCTCGGCAGCCGCAAAATTGAACTCTGGATCCGGCGTGCTGGTGAGCTGAATCGCTGCCGCCAGAAAGCTTGTCACCGCTGGATTCTCGCCGTCGTCGGCACTGTAGAGGGCGCGGCCTCAGCCGGCCTGGATCACACCGGGACTGGTCTGGGTGGGCACGATCGTGAGGGTGTCCACCGCAGCACAACAGGCAAAGTCGGCATCGTGGTTGCCGATGCCGATCAGGCGCTGGCCGTGGCTGGCGGCCCGCAGACAGGTTTCGGGCTCGTGGCGCCACTGCTGCCAGAGGGCCAGGGCCGCGAGGGCCTCATCATTGCCGCAGCGCACCCCCACGTGGGGCGCCACCGCCAGCTCCATAGCCGCGGACACCACGGCACCGGCGGCCAGGCTGTCCTCCAGGGAGTAATCCCCCTCCCAGCCGCTGCCCACGATCCACACGTTGGCGGCTCCGGCGGCAATTAGCCGCTTGGCCACGGCAGTGCGGTTGGGCAGGCAGGCCGTCACCAGCAGGGGCACGGGCCGCACCCTGTCGAGGGAGCGAGTGCCGTTGGTGGTGCTCATGAAGATGCGCTTCCCTCCCACCAGGTCGTTGGTCACCGCCAGGGGCGAATTGCCGAGGTCGTAGCCCTCCACTCGCTTGCCACCGCGCTCCCCGGCCCGCAGGCGGAGATCAGCGGGCCAAGCAGCGGCGGCGGCATCCAGGGCGCCGAGATCGGCGAAGGCCTCGATCGCCTCCGCACCGTTCTGCAGCGACCAAGCAATCGTGGTGGTGGCCCGAAGCACGTCGATCACCACCGCCGCATCGGGGCCACCCTCCGCCGGAGGCCTCAGCGCCGGAACGCACTCGGAGGTGTGGAAGTAGGAGATCTGCACGGCCGCCGCCAACGGGGTGGGTGCGTCACAGTAGGCACCACGAGGCAGGCAATCGGGAGTTACCGGCCATGGGTTCGGCCAAGCGCGACCTGCGGGGTTTTGTCGGGGTGCTCGAGCAGCGCGGTCAGCTGCGACGCATCACCGCTCCGGTGGACCCCGATCTGGAGTTGGCGGCCATCGCCGACCGGGTGCTGAGTTGCGGTGGCCCGGCCCTGCTGTTCGAGAACGTGATCGGCTCCTCCATGCCGGTGGCCGTGAACCTGCTGGGCACCCAGGAGCGGGTGCTGTGGAGCATGGGCATGGAGCAGCCGGAGGAACTGGAGGCGCTGGGGGAACGGCTCGCCCTGCTGCAGCAGCCCCGCCCCCCCAAGGGCCTCAAGGAGCTCACCCGCTTCGGGGGGGTGCTCTGGGATCTGGTGAAAGCCCGCCCCGATCTCGATCTCACCCCTCCCTGCCACCAGCAGGTGTTCAAGGGCGATGCGGTGAACCTCGATGCCTTGCCGCTGCTGCGCCCCTGGCCCGGCGATGCCGGCGGAATCATCACCCTCGGCCTGGTGATCACCAAGGACCCTGAAACCGGCGTACCCAACGTGGGGGTGTACCGGCTGCAGCGCCAATCGGTGAACACGATGACCGTGCACTGGCTGAGCGTGCGGGGCGGGGCCAGGCACCTGCGCAAGGCGGCGGCCATGGGCAAAAAGCTGGAGATCGCCATCGCCATCGGCGTGCACCCCTTGCTGGTGATGGCGGCGGCCACACCGATCCCCGTGCAGCTGAGTGAGTGGCTGTTCGCGGGTCTGTACGCCGGCGAGGGCGTGCGGCTGGCCAAGTGCAAAACCGTGAACCTTGAGGTGCCGTCCCACAGCGAGGTGGTGCTCGAGGGCACCATCACCCCGGGCGAGGAGCTGGCCGATGGCCCCTTCGGGGATCACATGGGCTTCTACGGCGGAATGGAGCCCTCCCCGCTGATCCGCTTCCAGTGCGTGACCCAGCGGCGCCAGCCGATGTTCCTCACCACCTTCAGTGGCCGCCCCCCCAAGGAGGACGCGATGTTGGCGATTGCCCTCAACCGCATCTACACGCCGATCCTGCGCCAACAGATCCCGGAGATCGTGGATTTCTTCCTGCCGATGGAGGGCCTCAGCTACAAGCTGGCGGTGATCGCCATCGACAAGGCCTATCCCGGCCAGGCCAAGCGGGCGGCCATGGCCTTCTGGAGCGCCCTGCCCCAGTTCACCTACACCAAATTCGTGGTGGTGGTGGACAAAGCCATCAACATCCGCGATCCCCGCCAGGTGATCTGGGCCATCAGCGCCCTGGTAGATCCCCAGCGGGATCTGTTCGTGCTGGAGAACACCCCGTTTGACACCCTGGACTTCGCCAGCGAGCAGCTAGGGCTCGGCGGGCGCCTGGCCATCGATGCCACCACGAAAGTGGGCCCCGAACGGCGGCACCCCTGGGGAGAACCCCTCAGTCGGCCAGCCGAGCTGGAGGCCCGCATCGATCGGCGCTGGAGCGAATTGGGGCTCGACGACCTGGGCCAGACCAGCCCAGATCCCGCCCTGTTCGGCTACACCCTCGAGCACGTGCTGGAGCGCCTCGCCGGGATGGGACCCAGCCAGCCCAGCTGATGCTTCGCAAGGCGGGAGTACAGGCCCTGCGGGCCCTGCTCGAACTTGCCGCAACCCCGCAGCAATGGCGCTCCGTCAACGAGATCGCCGCGGCGCAGGATCTACCGGCACCGATGCTCGAACAACTGCTGCTGCAACTGCGGCGAGCCCAATTGCTGGAGGCCCGACGGGGGCGCCTGGGTGGATACCGGCTCCAGCGCCATCCTCGCGAGATCTCCGTTGGGGCCGTGCTGCAGGCGGTGGGGGCCCAGCCCATGCTCAGCCAACAGGCGGAACCAGAAAAGGTTGGGCGCGCCGAGGAACGGGTAATGCTCAGCCTCAGCCGCCGCCTGCACCAGGCCATGGAGAGAGAACTGGCGGCCCTCACCCTGGAGGAACTGATCTACGACCTGCGCAGCTGGCAGGAGAGCCTCAGCAATGACGGCGGCCTGATGCTGGGCTGAGATTGGCGCTCAGCTGAGGGCCGCGCGCTGCAAATACACCCGGATCAACTTTTCATCCATCAGACCGGAGCGCGCCACCGGGGCCTCATTGCAACGCTGAAACAGCTCCAGCAAGGTGGCTGGAGTGAAGCTGAAGCCCCGCTGCGCGGCGATGGCGGCAACCTCGTCGGCGGTACACACCTCGTTGAGACTGGCCCGCAACTGGGTATCGGCCTGGATCTCTCCGAGGAAAGCAAAGACAGCGTCGAGGTGTTCGGCCACGGGCCAGGGGGAGTGCTGAAGACGTGTTAGCGGTAACTGGGGTCAACGGCCACTGCCTACGCTCGCCCCAGACGCCTTGCCCCAATGCCGCTCGCCCTGGGAACCACTGCTGGCCGCAGCCTGAGGGGCACGGTGCGGGTGCCGGGCGACAAGTCGATCTCGCACCGGGCCCTGCTGTTCGGGGCCATTGCCGAAGGCACCACCCGGATTGAAGGCCTGCTGCCCGCCGAGGATCCGCTCAGCACGGCCGCCTGCCTGCGGGCCATGGGGGTAAAGGTGTCGCCCATCGAGGCGGGGCAACCGGTGCTGGTGGAGGGGGTGGGCCTCGACGGTTTCCAGGAGCCGGAGGATGTGCTCGATTGCGGCAACTCCGGCACCACCATGCGGCTGATGCTGGGCCTGCTGGCGGGCCGCAGCGGCCGGCACTTTGTGCTGAACGGCGATGCCTCGCTGCGGCGCCGGCCGATGCAGCGCGTGGGCGGACCCCTCAGTGCGATGGGGGCCCGCATCTCCGGCCGCAGCGGCGGCAACCTGGCTCCCCTGGCCATTGAGGGGGTGCCCCTGCGCGGCACCACGATCCACACCCCGGTCGCCTCAGCCCAGGTGAAGAGCGCCATCATCCTGGCGGCCCTCACGGCGGAGGGCTGCACGACCGTGGTCGAGCCGGTGCAGAGCCGTGACCACAGCGAACGGATGCTGCGGGCCTTTGGTGCCCAACTCAGCGTGGGCGGGGCCGGCAACACGGAGGTGACGATCACCCCGGGCGCCAGCTTGCGGGGCCAGGAGGTGATCGTGCCCGGCGACATCAGCTCCGCCGCCTTCTGGCTGGTGGCCGCTGCCATCACCCCCGGCGCCGACCTCACGGTGGAGAACGTGGGTCTCAACCCCAGCCGCACCGGCATCCTCGACGTGCTGGAGCAGATGGGGGCCCGCATCGAATTGCTCAATGCCCGCGATGTGGCAGGCGAACCCGTGGGCGACCTGCGGGTGACCCACGGCCCGCTGCAGGCCTTCAGCATCGGCGCGGAGCTGATCCCGCGCCTGGTGGATGAAATCCCGGTGCTCGCGGTAGCGGCCTGTTGCGCCCAGGGCATCAGCCGGGTCACCGGGGCGGAGGAATTGCGGGTGAAGGAAACGGACCGGCTGGCGGTGATGGCCCGTCAGCTGGGGGCCATGGGCGCGCGCATCGAAGAGTTCGCCGATGGCATGGCCATCCAGGGTGGCGTGGAGCTCCACGGCGCCGCCGTGGACAGCGAGACCGACCACCGCGTGGCCATGAGCCTAGCGGTCGCCGCCCAGATCGCCCGGGGCGTCACCAGCCTGGAGCGAGCAGAGGCAGCGGCCGTGTCCTACCCCAACTTCTGGGACGACCTGCAGCGCCTGCAGGCCTGAGCCAGGGCGGCGCCTAGATTCCCGCCCAGTTACCGCTGCCCGCCGATGCTCGCCGTTGCCGTTCTGGCCGCAGGGAAGGGCACCCGCATGAAAAGCGTGCTGCCCAAGGTGCTCCAACCGCTGGCAGGCGCCACCCTGGTGGAGCGGGTATTGGCCAGTTGCCGCCCCCTGAACCCCGAGCGTCAGCTGCTGATCGTGGGGCACCAGGCCGAGCGCGTGGAGGCGTCCCTGGCCAGCCATCCCGGCCTGGAATACGTGCTGCAGCAGCCGCAGAACGGCACCGGTCATGCCGTGCAGCAGCTGCTCGAGCCACTCGCCGGTTTCCAGGGCGATCTGCTCGTACTCAACGGCGATGTGCCGCTGCTGCGCGGGCAGACCATCCACCAGTTACTGGCCCAGCACCGCGCCAGCGGCGCCGCCGTGACACTGCTCACGGCGCGCCTGGCCGATCCCAGCGGCTACGGGCGGGTGTTCGCCGATGCGGCCGGCACCGTGTCCGCCATCGTGGAGCACCGCGATTGCAGTGACGAGCAGCGGCGCAACACCCTCACCAACGCCGGCATCTACTGCTTCAACTGGCCGAAGCTGGCGGCGGTGCTGCCCAAGCTCACCACCGACAACGACCAGGGGGAGCTCTACCTCACCGACACCGTGGCAATGCTCAGCCCGGCCATGCACCTGGAGGTGGCCGATGCCGAGGAGATCAGCGGCATCAATGACCGGATTCAGCTGGCCCAGTGCGAGGCCATGCTGCAGGACCGGCTGCGCAAGCACTGGATGGCCGAGGGGGTGACCTTCGTGGATCCCTCCAGTTGCACCCTCAGCGATGGCACCCGCTTTGGCCGCGATGTGGTGGTGGAGCCCCAGTGCCATTTCCGCGGCAACACCAACGTTGGCGATGGCTGCCACATCGGCCCCGGGTCCCTGCTGGAAAACGCACAGGTGGGGACTGGCGTGGAGGTGCTCTACTCCGTGGTGCGGGAGGCCAGCGTGGGCGACCACTGCAGCATCGGCCCCTTCGCCCAGCTGCGGCCTGGCGCCGAGCTGGGCGAGGACTGCCGGGTGGGCAACTTCGTGGAGATCAAACAGAGCCAGATCGGCGCCGGCTCCAAGGTGAATCACCTCAGCTACATCGGCGATGCCGACCTGGGGGCTGGGGTGAACGTGGGTGCCGGCACCATCACCGCCAACTACGACGGCGTGAACAAGCACCGCACCGTGATCGGCGCCGGCAGCAAAACCGGTGCCAACAGCGTGCTGGTGGCACCGATCAGCCTGGGCGCCAACGTGACCGTGGGCGCGGGCTCCACCCTGACCAAAGACGTGCCCGCCGGAGCACTGGCCCTGGGCCGCGCCAAGCAACTGGTGAAAGAGCATTGGCAGCCCCCCAGCGCTGGCTGAGCCGCTGGGGGGGACTGAGCTCAGTCCTTGTCGCTGACGCCGAAGCAGTGCATCAGGGCATCGCCCCAGCTGTTGATGCCCTCGAGCTCATGATCGTGCGCCTGGCTCAGGGCTTCGGCATGCTGGCGCAGCAACACGGTTTTGCTGAAGTGATGGCCATGGCTGGCGGCCACACCCACCACTTCGTCGGCATTGGCAGCGGCCTTCAGTTGGCCGCGCACCGCGGCATCCGAGCCCACGAGGGAAGCAAATGCCTGGAAGGAGTCGAGGGTCATGCGGACCGGGGTGAGTAGGGACCAAGCCTAAGTGACCTGTGATGTAGACCGCTGCTGGCGATTACGGAGGCCGGGAAGACCGGAATTGCCCCCATATGGGGGTAGTGCTCTTTGGCTCCGCATGCTGAAGACCAGAGAGCACGAATCGAGGCCATGACAGATATTCAGCCACGGCCAAAAGCAGAAATACCTAGCAACAGAATCACAACAGGCCAATGATCTCAGTTTGTGTATGGGTGGATCTGTTAGTGCATCGTGAAGCACAGCGAGCCACCATCACGCCATAGGATTTGGCGAGGCCAATCTCAGCACCTTCACCATGGAGAACATCGATTCCCATCTCGCCAAGGATCGGGCTGAGCTGGAACAGGCACGACGCAGCGGCGATCAGGCCAAGGCTGGACATCTCGAGGCCGAAATCAAGGACTTAGAGGAGTACAAAGCCCACCATCCTGGCGAACAGAAAGACCCTAGCCCGCTCGAAGTTTATTGCGATCTCAATCCCGCAGCACCAGAGTGCCGGGTCTACGACGACTGATCAGCCAGCACCGCCGACCATCGCACCCATCAGTCATGAGCCAGACCCCGAGCATCACCATTGGCGAACTTGAGGCCAACTATCAGCTCTATTGCAAGGCCATGAAGATACTGATCGCCGAGAAACGAAGCCTCAAGAAGATTCAACGCACGGTCTGCTGGAGCCGGCTGGACACTCTGCACCACTGCCTGCCTCGCCGGTACAAGTCACCGGATTATCTCTACGCTCAGTTGCGACGGGATCTGGATGACACCTCCTCGACGCCATCCTGAGCGAGCTGCCTGACATCGTTCGTCCTTGATCGATGGACCTCACCCCCTACCTCGACAGCCTTCAGGGCAGCAACCTCGACGAGGTGCTGCTGTCTGTAGCCGTGAGGGGCAAAGTGGCCCTGGCCATGAAGGGGCGCTTCTTCCTGCGCTGCCTGTGCGAGAGCTTTAGTGCACAGAATCTGATCGGCTGCGCCGTCACCGACGAGGCCTCCTGCCTGCACTACCTGGCCAAGGAGCCCTACGAGTTGCTGATCTGCACAGATTTTCTGGAGAGTGGTAATGGCTTTGAGCTCGCCCGCAAAGCCCGCCAAAGCCAGCCCTCCCTAAAGGTGGTGGTCCTGGCCTTGGGTGATGCCATCCCCCAGGAGTACAGCGATGCGGAGTGGCTGGAAGCGGTGGTAGCCGAGGCCGATTTCATCGAAGACCAGAAACCGCTGCAGGCGGCGGTGATTGCAGTGATGGGCCACCACTCCTATCGCAGCCCCTCACTGCGCACCGGCAAGCTGCCGTATCTGAGCTGCCCGCGGCTCACGCCCCGGGAATATGAGGTGCTCGATCTGTTGGCCAGTGGCCTGACGGACAAGGAGATCGCCAAGCAGCTGGTGGTGAGTGAGGAAACTGCTCGCACCTACACCAAGCGTCTTCTGAAAACCCTGGACGTGAACAACCGGGTGCAGGCCGTGCTCAAGGGGATGCGCTGCGGGATGGTGCAGCTCTGACGGCTCAGCCCCTGGACAGCGGTTCAGCCCAGCAGGTGGCCAGCAGCGGCAGAATCTGTTCCAAGGCCACGCCCCGGCTCGCCTTGAGCAACAGCTGATCGCCAGGCTGGATCCAAGCAGTGAGCGGCTCAACCGCCTGCGCCGGGCTGGACACCAGCGCCAGCCGCGGCAGGCCGGCGGCAGCCTCCAGCATGGCTTGGCCCTCGGGGCCAGCATCCACGATCACCAGCCCATCGAGGCCGAGCTCGCGGGCCTGCTGCGCCACTCGGCAATGCAACGCCACACTCTGATCGCCGAGTTCGAGCATGGTGCCAAGCACCGCAAAGCGTCTGCCGGGTTGCCGGTGCAACAGGGTCAGGGCCGCCTGCACGGCCTCCGGGGAGGCGTTGTAGGTCTCATCGAGCACCGAAACTCCGCCGATGCTGAGGCGACGGCTCCGGCCTCCCGGCAGATCCACCTGCAAGGGCTCCAATTCAGCGATGTTGAGCCCCAGTTCACTCGCCACAGCGAGGGCCAGCATCAGGTTGCGGGCATTGTGTTGACCCTCCAGGGGCAGCGGCAGCACCGCTCCCGCCACCTCCAGGGTCTGGCCGCTGGCATCCAGCCGGCCCACCCAATCGGCCTGGGATTCAAATCCCTCTCCCTCCAGAGCCACCCGCCGCACCCGTGCGTTCCACACCGCAGCCAGGGCGGCTTCCAGCACGGGATCGCCGGCGGGAATCACCACGCAGCCCCCGGGTTTGAGGGCCGCGGTGATCTCACACTTGGCGGTTGCGATGGCCTCCCGGCTGCCGAGCCGGCCGATGTGGGCCGTGCCGATGTTGGTGATCACCGCTATGTCCGGCTCAGCGCAGAGGCTGAGGCGCTCAATCTCGCCCAGCCCGCGCATGCCCATCTCCACAACGAGCGCCCGGTGCTCTTCACCGCTCTTGAGAAGGGTGAGCGGCACGCCGATGTCGTTGTTTTCGTTCCCGATACTGGCCAACACCGGGCCAAGGGGCTGTAACACCGCGCGAATCAACTCGCGGGTAGTGGTCTTGCCGGCAGAGCCCGTGACTGCCACCACGGGCAACGCCAACGCCTGGCGGTGCCAGAGGGCGAGCTGCTGGTAGGCCACAAGGGTGTCATCCACCAGCCAGTGGAGCAAGCCGGGCGGCACCTCCCCCTTGCGGTTGCGCTGCACCAGGGCCGCCTGGGCCCCCAGAGCTGCCGCTTGCGGCAGGAAGCCATGGCCATCGAAGCGCTCGCCCACCAGTGGCACGAACAGCTGTCCCCGTTCCAGGCAGCGGCTGTCGGTGCAGATCGGACCCAGAATCTGCGTGCCATCCACGGGCGCGCCCAGGGGCGGGCCCCAGTGCTGGATCAACTGGCTCAGCTGCATCGGCTTCAGGACGGACGGGGCGAGGTGAGCACGATCATGCCGGTCCCCACCAGGGCATCCCGGGCCAGCAGGCCAGAGCCTGAATCGCGCAACAGCAGATGGTCGTAGCCCAGGTCCTGGGCCCACTGCTGCCATTGATCGGCCCGCCGCTGCTGCTCAAGGGCCGATAGTCCCAGGAAGGTGTTGCGCACCTGCAGGGTCAGGGTGCCCGAGGCCGGTTCAGCGGTGGCCGCCAGGATCAGGCCATTGGCCTCTGGGCGCTGCAGCAGGGAGGTCAGGGGATCGGCGGCAGGGGTAGGTGCGGGCTCTTGGGGCGCTTGGGCGTCCAGACCCGTGCTGGGCTCGACCGGGGCCAGTCCGTCATCCTCGAGGAGTCGTTCCGGTTCTGGTTCAGGTTGTGGTTCGAGAGCTGGTGCGCGAGGCCGCTCGGCCTCCCGTGCCGGTGCGGGCTCAGCAACCGCCATTGGGCTGGGAGGCGTTACGCGCGACTCCTGCCAGCGCTGCACGCCCAGCCCCGCGGCGATCACCAGGGTCACCGCCGCCGCGAGCAGCAGCGGCCAGAACAGGGGGCCGAGCTCAGTGGGCCACCAGCGAGGCCGCGGCAGGGAGCCCTCGCCATTGCGCCGCCAGAGCTGCTGAACCCGCAGGCCCAGATCAGCGCGGACGGCTCGTAGGTCGTCGCCCAGGGCTATCCAGGGGTTGCGATAGGGGGCCGGCAGATCGGAGCGCGGCGGCTGGTTCGCCCGGGGCTCACGACCCATAAACAGGGGCGCCCTCAGCCAAGGTTGCGGCGTCGCAGCAAAGCCAGCGGGTTGCGGAAGCCAGCCCCGACCAGCGCCGGGGCATCACTCTGCTGGTCTGACCCTTGGCGGCTGGGATCGGCATCCTGGCCGAGGGAGAACTGCCCCACGGCCTCCGCATCCGGACTGGGCTCCTTCACCCCCCGCACTTCCCGGTAAAGGCGGTCGTACTCCAGGGCCGAGCGCTCCCAGCTGAAGTTGGCGGTCATGGCGCGCTGCTGCAGTTCGCGCCAGCTGTCGGCATGGCGGAAGGCCTCCCAGGAGCGCACGATCGAGGTGTAGAAGTCGAGCGGGTCGTAGCGGTCGAAGCAGAACCCCGTGCCGCTGTGGTGGCGTGGATCATGGGGGGGCACGGTATCCACCAGGCCACCCACGCGACGCACCACGGGAATGGAGCCGTAGCGCATCGCCAGCAACTGGCTGATCCCACAGGGTTCAAACCGGCTAGGCATCAGGAACGCATCGCTACCGGCATAAATCAAGCGCGACAGGGCGTCGTCGTAGGTGAGGAACACGGCGAAGCGGCCGGGATGACGCGCCGCCATCTGCCACAAGCCGGATTCGAGGTTGCGATCCCCCGTACCCAGCACCACGATCTGGCTGTCGGAATAGGCCAACACGCGATCGGCCACCTGGAGCAGCAGGTCCACACCCTTCTGGTCCACCAGTCGGGTCACCATGCCCATCAGGAAGGTCTCGGGATTCACCGCCAGGCCCATGCGCTCCTGCAGCACCTGCTTGCAAACGGCCTTGCCGGCGAGGTTGTCGGCGGAGTAGGTGGCGGGAAGGGTGGCGTCCGTGGCGGGGTTCCAGTCGTCCTGATCGATGCCGTTGAGGATGCCGCGCAGCTTGCCGCTCACGTAATTGAGCAGGCCATCGAGCTGTTCGCCGTATTCCGGCGTACGGATCTCCTGGGCGTAAGTGGGCGACACGGCATTCACTCGATCGGCATAGAGCAGAGCCGCAGCCATGGTGTGATCGCCCTGCATGTACCAGGGCACCCAGGTCATGCGCTCAAGCTTCCAGCGCCAGGGACCCTGGTACTTGAGGTTGTGGATGGTGAACACCGTGCTGATCTCGGGGTCCTGATGCATCCACACCGGGATCATGCCGGTATGCCAGTCGTGGCAATGGAGCACCTCCGGCTTCCAGTGATTCCAGGCGAATTCGGCCGTGGCACTGGCAAAGAAGGTGAAACGCCAGTCCTCGTCTTCACCGCCGTAGATCCGCTCCGGATCGAACACCGGATGGCCCACGAGGTACAGGGGCAGACCATTGCTCGGGTGGCGCGTCTCGTAGACAGCGAAGTCCGTGCCCATGGTGTGGCCGCGCCACACCGGTTCTGCCGGGATGTCGAGCTTGGCCCACAAGCGGCCATAGCCCGGCATCATCAGCCGCACATCGTGACCCAGGGCCTGAAGGGAGGGGGGGAGCGAGCCCACCACATCGCCCATGCCACCCACCTTCACCATCGGGGCGCATTCAGCTGCAGCGAACAGCACGCGCATGGCAGGACCCGGCTCAAGTGGCGCCAATACTACGGGCGGCATCCAGGAGGCTCCCTCAGGGCAGCACGGTCACCGGTGTGCCCACCTGCACCAGCTCGAATACCTCCTGCACGTGCTCTTCGTAGAGCCGCACACAGCCATGGGACACAGCCCGCCCCACCGTCCAGCGATGGGGGGTGCCGTGGAATCCCGCCACGGTGCAGCCCTGCACATCGAGGTAGCGCTCGCCATCCCAGCCCTGACGCCCGGAACAGTCGCGGTGGAACCCGATCCATCGGGTTCCCAGGGGGTTCTGCATGCCTGGAGGGATGGCAGCCCCCGTGACCGGGTGTTCCCAGACCGGGTTGATCTGTTTATCCAGCACCTGGAAACTGCCGGCTGGGGTTTCCCAGCCCACCGTGCCAACGGCTGCGGGATAGCGGCGCTTGAGCTTCCCGTTCTCCAGCAGCATCAATTGGCGTTTCTGCCGGTCGAGCACAAGCTGGCGGCCGGACTGTTGCAACAGGTTGGGGGGCACGCTACGCAGGGCCACCGCATCGCTGATCTCCGGAGCCGGTGGGGGGATGGGATCGGCCTGGCGGGCCCGCAGGGGGCTGGGAATCAGCAGCACAAGCCCTGCCAGCAGCAGGGTCCGGCAAGCAGGGAATGGCAACCGCAGCACGACGGCGGATCAGCAGAGCTGTGCCACTCCTAGCTAGGGAAGCCAGGGGGAGGACGAAAAATCAGGGTCCCGTTTCTGCAGAAACGCATTGCGGCCCTCCTGGCCCTCTGCCGTTCGATAGAAGAGATGGGTGGCCTGGCCAGCCAGCTCCTGGAGGCCTGCCATGCCATCGGTTTCGGCATTGAAGGCCGCCTTGAGGCAGCGGATCGCCGTGGGACTGTGGGCCAGCACTTCCCGGCCCCAGGCCACCCCCTCCTGTTGCAGCTGCTCCAGGGGCACCACAGCATTCACGAGGCCCATGCTCAGGGCCTGCTGGGCGTTGTACTGGCGGCACAGGAACCAGATCTCCCGGGCCTTGCGTTGCCCCACCAGACGCGCCAGATAACTGGCCCCAAAGCCACCGTCAAAGCTGCCCACCCGCGGGCCGGTCTGGCCGAACACCGCATTCTCCGCCGCCAGGCTGAGATCACAGAGCAAGTGCAGCACCTGGCCGCCACCGATCGCATAGCCCGCCACCAGAGCAATCACCACCTTGGGCAGGCTGCGGATCAACCGCTGCAGATCGAGCACGTTGAGACGAGGTAGGCCGTCGTCGCCCACGTAGCCACCATCGCCGCGCACGCTCTGATCGCCCCCCGCGCAGAAGGCATAGCCGCCGTCAGCGGCGGGCCCCGCCCCGGTGAACAACACCACCCCAATGGCCGGGTTATCGCGCACCCGCGAAAACGCATCAAACAGTTCGATCACCGTCTTGGGCCGAAAGGCATTGCGCTTGTGGGGCCGGTTGATGGTGATGCGGGCCAGGCCCTCGTCACTCAGGTCAAACAGGATGTCTTCGTAGCTCCCCTGGGGGATCCACTCGGGGCTGGCCTGGGAGGAAGACGGGGGGATCAACGCGCAGTAAACGGTGGCAATGAGGCCATTCTGCGGCGCAGTTGCTGGCGCAGCACCGCATCCTGCTGGCGGTTCGTCCGCACTTCCAGCAGCGCCAGGGGCTCCTCCAGGGCCCAGCGCAGGGCAGTGGCCAGGTGATCGCCATCATCCAGGCTGCAACTGGGCACCCCATGGACAGCCGCCAGGGCGGGATGGCTCACGGCCTGAGGCATGGCAAACAGCCTCTCGAAATCCAGGGGAGCCCCCGGCTCCGGGCGGATGGGCAACTGCTCAAAGATGCCGCCGCCACCGTTCTCCACCACGATCACCGTGAGGCGCACGCCCTGGGCCCGCAACTGCTGGGCCCAGAGCCAGCCGTTGCTGTCGTGCAGCAGGGCCAGATCTCCGCTGAGCAGCACCAGGCTGCCCAGCGCCAGGGCCAGACCACAGGCGATGGACAGGGTGCCGTCGATACCGGAAGCCCCGCGAAAGCCGAACACCGGTCGGTGGGCAGCATCGGCACCACTGAAACTCTCCCAATCCCGTACGGGGCTGCTGCTGGCCAGCATCAGGGGCAAGCCAGGCGGCAGCAGGCGGCTCAGGCTGCGCGCGAGGGCGGGCTCATTGGCAGGGCCCGCAACAGGCAAGGCGCCATCGAGGGCAGCCTGGGCCCGCTGATCCGCGGCCAACCAGCGGCCAGCCAGCCCCCGCGCAGCCGGGCTCGCATCCGCGGGGAGGGCGCCGTTCGGCCAGGCCTCTAGCCAGGCCTCCAACCCGCCAGCCCAGCGGAGCGTGGCTGTGCCGCTGGCATCGAGGTTGCGGGGGTCCTGTTCCGCGATCAGCAGTTGCGGGCCGGTGCTCTGTGCGATCCACTGCTGCAGGCGGCGGCTGGCCGGCATGGGGCCCAGCCGCAGCAGCTGTGGGGCGGCCAGCCCGGCAGGGGGCTCGGCGAGTAGCAGGTCGTAGGCGTGCACCAGGGCCAGGCCAGGCCAACCGCGCAGCCCGGAGAGGGCATCGGCGAGCACCGGCCAGCCCGTGCGCTGCTGCCAGCGCAGCAGCGCGGCAGCAAAGGGCGGCAGCTGCTCGACGGTGCCGCGCCAGGGGCCCGCCACCACCACACCGGCCCCGTCCGGATCCAGCACAGTCCAGGGATCCGGACCGGGTTGGCGCGTGACTGAACAGGAGATGGCGCCGGACGCGCGGCGCAGAGGCCCAGGCTCTGCCGCCAGCCGCTGGAGCCGCGCGAGAGCAGGGGCATCGGCATGGAGGGGCTCCTCCAGGGGCAGGTTCAGGTGCACCGGCCCGATCGGAGCCCCCACACAGGCCTCCCAGCCCTGACGGGCCAGGGCCTCGATGGCCGTGGCCGGCATCGTCGCCAGACCCTCGGGATCAGCAGATTCAGCCAGGCGACAGCTGGCCTTGAGGAAGTCCTCCTGGTTCACCGTTTGGTTGGCACCGCAGCCCTTCAAACGGGCTGGCCGATCCGCCGTGAGCAGCAACAGGGGCACGGCCCCCATGTCGGCTTCCACCACCGCGGGCAGCAGGTTGGCCACGGCCGTACCGGAGGTGGTGATCAGCGCCGCAGGAGCCCCATCGGCGCGGCCCAGGCCCAAGGCCAGGAAGGCCGCAGAACGCTCATCCACCGCCGTGAGCAGCTGCAGTCCCCCCGGGACCAACAGACCGGCAGCCACCGCCAGCGGCCCCGAGCGACTGCCAGGGCAGAGCACCAGACGCCGCAGCCCAAGGGCACGCAAGGCCTGCAGCAGCGTGAGGGCAGCCCGCAGGTTGGCCTCGGCGCTGCAGGGGACGGCGGGGGCAGGCACCGAAACAGGCAGGTGATCAGGATGAGGCGATCATGCTGAATGGTCCGCGGCCCATGGGCGAAGCCCCCGAGACATCCCCCTCCGGTTTCAAAGCCTGGCGGTCGGTGCTGCTCTGGTTGGCGGCGGCGCTGCTGCTGCGTTGGGCCGTGATCGAACCGCGCTGGATTCCCTCCGGATCCATGCTGCCAACCCTGCAGTTGCAGGACCGCATTCTGGTGGAGAAAGTGCGGCCCCACCTGGGCCAAGGCCTACCGTTTGGCTCCATCGTGGTGTTCCATGCGCCGCCAGCGCTGGTGGAGCGGGGCTACGACCCGAAGGCCGCGCTGATCAAACGGGTGATCGGTCTGCCTGGCGACCAGGTGGCCATTGAAAGCGGCAACCTGATCCGCAATGGTGAAGCGGTGGCTGAACCCTGGCGGCCTGAGCCGATCAACTACAGCTTCGGTCCTGTGACCGTTCCCGAGGGGTCACTGCTGGTGCTGGGAGACAACCGCAACGCCAGCCTCGATTCCCATCTCTGGGGTCCGTTACCGGCCTCGGAAGTGATCGGCACGGCGGTGTTCCGCTACTGGCCGCTGACCAGGCTCGGCCCGATTCGGTTCTCCGACCTCACCCGTCTCGATCGAGATGAACAGCTGGGGTAGGGTGCAACCGTGAAGCGGAGCACACCGGAGATGTTCAACCCGGAGTTCCTGACGAGTGATAGCGAAGCTGTGGGCAGCAATTCGCTGATCCAATATCTGCAGGAGCAGTCTCCCGATGTTCTGCAGCGGGTCGCCCGCTCGGCCAGTGGCGATATTCAAGACATCATTCGCCACAACGTGCAGGGGCTGCTTGGCATGCTTCCCGGCGAGCACTTTGATGTGAAGATCACCGCAAGCCGGGATCACCTAACCGGCCTGTTGGCCTCCGCGATGATGACTGGCTATTTCCTGCGCCAGATGGAGCAGCGCATGGAACTGGAGGCCAGCCTGATCGCCGATGGCGACCTCGATGCCGACCCCGGCGAGCTCAAGCTCTGAGCCAGGGCGCTCTGGAGGGTTGAGATCCCGATCAGGCTCCGGGCTCAGACACCGGGTTGCTCAGGTACGACGCCGCTGCGCAACAGCAGGGCATCGAGCTGGGCCAGATAGGCCCAATTTCCGTCCTCTGGCGCCCAAGGGCGCGATTCGATGGCCTGGGCCAAGGCATCCAGCTGGGCTGCGGAACTGGGCACGGGCGCGTCGTAGTGGGCCGGCACTACCCAGCGGATCTCCTGCCACTGCGCCAAGCGACGCAACCAGGCCAGCAAGGGACCACGGGCCCTGGGAAACACCAGCCGTTCGAGTACAGGGGCAATCTGCAGGCAGGCCTGCCCCTGCTGGAGCAAACCAGCAAAGGCGGCCTCCCAGCCCGGTTGCCAGCGGAAGGGATAGAGCCCGAAATAGCTGCGGGGGTTGCGCAGGCCTGGCTTGAAGGCCTGGGACAACAGCTCCTGGAGCTGGGGCACCGCCAGCACATCTGGGCGCAGGTACGAAGCAAACAACACCAGCCGCTGCCAGCCAAGGCGCCGCTGCTCCGCCGTGTCCTGCAGGGGTTGATCGCCCCGATCACGGGCGTGGAACAACAGCGGGGTGGGGTCGGCGTGGAACAACTCCGGCGGCTGCGCGCCGATGGCCACGAGTGCATCAGTGAGCAGCAGGGCCCCGCTGGCACGATGCAGACAGGCAAATTCCTGGAAACGGCCCAGGCCCAGATCGATCGGACCGAGGGACTCCCAGCGCAGTTCATCCCCATGGGGAAAGCCCTGCTCCGCAAGCACCCGGGTTCGGCCCGCTGGAAAACCCAACCAAGCCAGGGGCAGGGGCAAGGGAAAGCTCCACTGGCCGGGGGTCACCCACACCTCAGCCTGCGGGAAAGCGCGAGCCATGGCCGGCACGGGCAGCTTGTGCTCCAGCCCTGAGGCTGTGGGCAGCACGATCGAGAGTACGGGGCCGTGCTGTTGCTCCAGGTCGCGAAGCTGATGCAGCAGTTCAGCGGTGGGAGCCACGGGGGCGTAGAGCATCAGTCCACCCCGCACCCGTGCCACGCTCATGCGGATCGGCACCGCCACATAAAACACGCCCTGGAGCTGCTCAAAGCTCCACAGCTCTCCTGGGATCAGCTCACGCACGAGGGTGCGGCGCCGGCCATAGGGATAGAGCGGCAACAGGGGCCACCAGGGCCAGTGCTGATCCAAGTGGGAAGCGGGTGCTCCAGCCATTCTCCCTGCTGTCTGGGCTGGTCCGCGGACCAGGCCGACGCATGAAAAAGCCCCCGCCATGGCTGGGGCTTTTGAGGCTCGAGGCGCCAGGGCGCCCGGGCGCCGATCAACCGATGGCCGGTGCGGTCATCGCCACGGGCACCACATCGGTTGCGGCCAGGTCGAGGGGGAAGTTGTGAGCATTGCGCTCGTGCATCACTTCCATACCGAGGTTGGCACGGTTGAGCACATCAGCCCAGGTGGGCAGCACTTTGCCCTGGGCATCCAGGATCGACTGGTTGAAATTGAAGCCATTCAGGTTGAAGGCCATGGTGCTGACGCCCATGGACGTGAACCAGATGCCAACCACGGGCCAGGCTGCCAGGAAGAAGTGCAGGCTGCGGCTGTTGTTGAAGGAGGCGTATTGGAAGATCAGGCGACCGAAGTAACCGTGGGCAGCCACGATGTTGTAGGTCTCTTCCTCTTGGCCGAACTTGTAGCCGTAGTTCTGGGACTCAGCCTCGGTGGT
>CALRUA020000005.1:0-173136 GCA_943371215.1 Cyanobium sp. NIES-981
GCAGAGCAGCACCGGATCGAGTACAACGTCTACAGACCGCATTCGGCTCTTCAGGGGCGTACGCCCCTGGAAGTCCTCCAGCAATGGAAAGCGGCCTGATCACCCACCAGCTCTCATAGGAACTGGAGCAGCAAAGGGGGTCACGTCACAGGCCTTCCTGCAGCGCCCGCTGGAATTCAGCCACTACCCGTACGTTTACCTGGACGCGACGTACCTCCACGGCCGGGATCAGGCCCGCAAGCAGGTGATCTCCAGGGCCGTGATCGTGGCGGTGGGCATCACTGCCAATGGCCAGCGCGAGGTGCTGGGGATCGAGGTGGGCGACAGCGAGGACGAGGCGTTCTGGACCGCCTTCCTGCGCCGTCTTCGCGAGCGCGGGCTCTCAGGAGTGCAACTCGTGATCAGCGACGCCCATGCCGGCCTCAAGAAGGCCATCGCGCGCTGTTGCCAGGGCAGCAGCTGGCAGCGCTGCCGCGTGCACTTTGCCCGCAACCTGCTGGCCAAGGTGCCCAAGAGCAGTCAGGACATGGTGGCTGCCGCCCTGCGCTCGGTGTTCGTGCAGGCCGATGCCCAAGCCGTGGAGCAGCAGTGGGATCAGGTGATCGCGATGCTCATCGAAAAATTCCCCGCCGCTGCTGCACTGATGGAGCAGGCCAGGGAGGACGTCCTCGCCTTCCGCAGCTTCCCACCGGAGCACTGGCGCAAGATATGGAGCACCAACCCACTGGAGCGCCTCAACAAGGAGATCAAGCGCCGCACCCGTGTCGTCGGCATCTTTCCCAACGACGCCGCGATCATCCGCCTGGTGGGTGCGCTGCTGCTGGAGCAGCAGGAGGAATGGCAGCTCGATGGCCGCCGCGTCTTCTCAGAACTGTCGATGGCCAAGCTGGACAAGACCAGCGAATCGGTTCAAGATCAATCAACAGCTGCATTTGCCGCAGCTGCCTGATCACTGATCTCCGATCAGATCACAGGCCTCGGCATTTACACCACTCCAAGGGAAGCAACCTCAGCCGCTTCTTCAGACAGCTTCTGAAGCATGGAATTTGTCATGACAAAAATCAAGTCCAAGGGGACTTCGTCAGCCTGTGTACCACGGCACTCAGAATTAGCCCTATCTGCTCATTTGGTGCAGTGTCGATGCTGGCACCAGCAGCGCGTAAGCAGATTCGTTGATTGCGAGTGGAAGGCACTCGTGCTTTTTGCTTGGCGACCTGAGACCCGCGTCCCTAGCAGTACCTTTGCACATCCTGCATAATCTACTCTGATCGGCAACCGTGACGCCCTTTGGCATCAGCTGCTTGGCTCGTTCGTTTTCGCCCGCGTTTTTCCCGCGCTCACGCCAAACCACGCTGGTTAACGCCTGAAGGAACCTTCTCGAACGATTCGACGAAGGCTCTCGTGGTGTCGACTCCCCAGGCGGCAGCGGAGCGCCTACAGACCTTTGTGGAGCTCAAGGGCTGGCCGTTACGAGCGGTGGAGAGGTTTGCGCTAGTTCCTGTTGATGCGGTGGGCTGACGGGTTTGGCTCTCGCTGGCCACGGACGCTGTCGCTCACTCGTCTATGACCGACCAGGCTTAAAAGTGGCTCCCTTTCTGCCGAAGAAAAAGTCCCGGAGACGAATCCCCGGGACTTGTTGACATGACTTAATAAGTGACTTCCGCTTGTCTCGTCTTTTTGCCTGTCCCCCTCGGACTGTTTGCGGTGCAGTTGATCTGACTGAGTCTCTTCAGCCCTCCGGCTTCGCTAGCGGCATCAGGCACTTGTCGGAGTCGCAGCCGGCGGGACCGGCTTCCATCAGTTCGCCGCCGTCGTAGCGCTGAAGCGCCTCGAAGAAATCAGCGGTGCTGCGGCGGAACACCACATCGGCCTGCAGCCGTTCGTAGTTGGCGTGATCGATGGGCTCGAAGGGAAGGCGGGGGAAGGTGGCGTTGGCGTCAAAGCGGGCCAGCAACGCCGCAGAGATATAGCCCTCACCTTGCTCAATCGCCTGGTGAATGGCATCGGCTAGGGGCTCGATCTCGTTCTCGCGGAACTCCACGGTGGCGGAGGTGTTGTGGGCTGTGTAGTGCTTTTGCACCTGCATGTAGAAGTCGAACTGGGCCATGGCGGAGAAGTTGTTGATCTCCACCTGATCGGCACCGGGAATGTTGGCCCAGCTCACTTCCGTGGGGATTTCCACCAGCCACTCGGTGCAGCGGGGATCAAAGGGATCGTCGAGCAGGCGGCCTTGCGCGTCCTTGTCGCTCTGGGACGGCACGATCGTGTAGCCGTAGTCCATACAGGCCAGGGCCACCGGATCGTTCTTGCGGAACGTGATCCGGCGGATGAAACGCTGGGCCTTGGGGGGGTGCCAGCCGGGGGAGGCACCGGTGAGCAGGCTCTTGGTGCCGGCGGGCTGCACGGTGGTGCAGCGGTTGGGGCGACGTAGACCGTGGCGATCGCAGTAATCCCACACCGCCTTGTTCACGATCTCCTTCCAGCGCCCCAGATATTCGGCTTCCTTGGCTTTGAAGGTGATGCCTTCAGCGGTGTTAGGGCGCCCGGCCTCCCACCACTTCAGCCAGGGGGTGCCAAAGGCATGAACGAAGAAGTCGAACAGACCGGTGAAGCTCACGCCCACGATCGGATCCCAGGCGCGGCTTTGGCGGTAGCGCTCCACCTCAAAGCGGTGGTTGAGCAGGCAGGCCACCGCCAAGCCGCCAGCGGTGAAGGCTTCCTCCTGGGCCACTAGGTCGTCGGGGTCGATGCGGTTGAGGTGAATTTCCGCGAGGTTGCAGTGGAAATCGGCGCCCAGGATTTCGCCGCAGGGGTTAAGGCCGTAGCGACCGAGGCGATGCTCCAGTTCGGCCGCGCTGATCTCCGGGTGGTGGGTTGTCAGCCAGCGGCTCGCTTCATCGCGGCCCTGATCCACGTAGATCTCGATGAATTCGCTGCGCAGCTCGGGCGTACACAGCAGGTCTGCGTTTGAGCGTGCAATCGCCTCAGGAGCGAACTGGATGGCCCCCTCCCCGCTTTGGAATTGCTTCACCACCGCCTCGAGCACCGTTGCGCGGTCGGGGCGGGTGTGGAAAACACGGGTGTGGTTGGCCATGCGCAGGGCATCGCGCTCGGGGTCGATGCGCCAATTGCCTTCGGCGTCCTGCTGCCAGAGATTTTCCTTGGCCCCAGCGGCGGAGAGGTCGTCTGCGGCGAACTGACGCATGCCGGCGCTACGGCGGATGTTGCCAGCCACGATGGTCACGGCAGCCTCATCGATCAGCAGGCAGCACTCCACGGAGGTGAGCTGCCGGCCCCGAGCCCGGTTGAGGATCTGAGCCACGCGGCCGTAGAGGTCCTTGAGCTTCACCGGGTTGGCCATGCCGCCGAAGCCCTTGAGGGTTTCGCCCACCGGACGCACGTCCGAGAGGTCCACCGTGATCTCGATGGGGGTGGCTGCATCTAAGCGCTCATCGCTGCACAGCTCGAGCAGCAGCTGGTAGCTGTCCACCCAGCCGCGGCGGGTGTCGCCCACCTTGATGTGAACCCGGTTGGCCTCGATGGTGTGGCTGGTGTGCTCCTGGCGTTGGCCCGCAGGGGTGGCACCGATGTTGCTGACGCCGGTGATCACCAGCTCGTTGCGGATCGCCGGCAGCCGGGAGATCAGGTGCGGTTCGATGATGGCGCCGGTGCCGCACCCCATCATCGCCAGGTCCATCATCAGGCCGAAGGCTTCCCAATCCACCAGGTTGGTGGAGGTGCAGTTGTAGGCCCCGGAGAAGTTGTGCTGCTGCTCGATCCACGGGGTGCCGCCGATCCACAGCCAGCGGCCTGAGGGCAGAGCCATCTGCTTCTGCTGCATTCTCCGCAGCAACTCCACTTCCTGCTGGTTGAGGTTGCCCAGCTTGCGAAGCCCTTCGAGGTTGCGTTCGCCCACCTGATGCCAGCTCTCACGCCCTGAGTCGGTCTTGCGGCTGTAGGTCCGATAGAACACCGGGTTGGCAGCTGGAGCGGTGGTCGGAAAATCGGGCCTGGGTCCGTTCAGGGCGCTGCTGGAAATCGTATCGATGTGAACAGCGTTGCTGGAACCAGTGTTGCTGGAGACGGTGCTTGGGCCGGGAACGGACAGGGTCACTGTGGGCGTTTCACTAGGCATTGGAGGAACCTTAACGCCACCAGTGGGGTGTGCAAGCAGCGGTTGCCACCATCGGCGGGGGAGGATGGGCTCCAGGGCCCCAGGGCTGTTCTTTGCCTGTGTCTGCCATGGATCGCGTCTGCGAGCCCGAATTGATGGATGAGGCGGAGCAGGCCCAGGCCTACGCCCAGGCCGATTTCTCTGCCGGTGATCAGTTCCTGGTGCAACGCCTGGATCAGCTCTTCCCCGCCGGACTGGGGGCGCGGCTTCTCGACCTGGGCTGCGGGCCCGGCAACATCAGTTTTCGCCTGGCCGAACGCCACCGCCAGGCCACGGTGCTGGGGGTGGATGGTGCCGAGGTGATGCTGGCCCTGGCCCGGCAGCGGTTGCAGCAGCAGCCCCTGTTGGAGGGTCGGCTTCGTTTCCAGCAGGCTCTGCTTCCCTGTCCAGAGCTGGCCGGTGGGTTCTCAGCTGTAGTGAGCAACAGCCTCCTGCATCACCTCCACAACCCCCAAGTGCTGTGGGACGCGTTGCGGCAGTTGGGAGCCCCAGGCGCCTGCATCTATATGAAAGATCTGCGCCGTCCCAACAGCAGTGCGGCAGCCGATGAGCTGCGCCAGCGCTATCTGCCAGAGGCACCGCCGGTGCTGCAGCACGACTACGTCGCCTCCCTGCATGCAGCGTTCCGCCCCGAGGAAGTGCAGCAACAGCTGGCCGCCACCGGTCTCCATGGCCTGCGGGTGGAGCCCCTCGAGGATCGCTACCTCGAGGTGTGGGGCCAGCTGGCCTGAGGGGCTAGGCCCGCTGAAGCCCCACCTGTCAGGCTGGCCCGATGACCAGCAGCACGACCCACACCACCGCTAGCGCCTCCGCCAGCCCCGAACTTGCGGCTCTCGCCGAGGCTGTGGGCAGGCGCCGCAATTTCGCGATCATTTCCCACCCGGACGCCGGCAAGACCACCCTCACCGAGAAGCTGCTGCTTTACGGGGGCGCGATCCAGCAGGCGGGTGCCGTGAAGGCCAAAGGCGAGCAGCGCAAGGTGACCTCCGACTGGATGGAACTCGAGAAACAGCGCGGCATCTCGATCACCTCCACCGTGCTGCAGTTCGACTATTCGGGCAGCACCATCAACTTGCTGGACACCCCTGGCCACCAGGACTTCTCCGAGGACACCTATCGCACCCTGGCGGCCGCTGATAACGCGGTGATGCTGGAGGACGCGGCTAAGGGCCTCGAACCCCAGACGCGCAAGCTGTTCGAGGTGTGCCGCATGCGGCGCATTCCCATCTTTACTTTCATCAACAAGATGGACCGGCCGGGCCGGGAGCCCCTCGAGCTGCTCGATGAGATCGAGCAGGAGCTGGGCCTGGCCTGCTGGCCGGTGAATTGGCCGATCGGCAGTGGCGACCGCTTCCGCGGGGTGATCGATCGCCGCAGCAAGCAGGTGATCCTGTTTCAGCGGGCCGAGCGGGGCAAGCAGAGCGAGGAACAGCGGATGTCCGCAGAGCAGGCTGCCACCAGTGGACTGGTGGAACCGGACCTGCTGGCCACGGCCCTTGAGGAGCTGGAGCTGCTGGATGGAGCCGGGGCCAACCTCGATCTGGAGCTGGTGCATGCCGGCGAGCTCAGCCCGGTGTTCTTTGGCTCTGCCATGACCAACTTCGGCGTTCGGCCCTTCCTGGATGCCTTCCTGGAGCTGGCCCAGAAGCCGGTGGCCCGCACCAGCAGCGCCGGCGAGGTGGATCCAATTCGCCCCGGCTTCAGTGGCTTTGTGTTCAAGCTGCAGGCCAACATGGACCCCCGCCACCGCGACCGTGTGGCCTTTGTGCGGGTCTGCAGCGGCAAGTTCGAGAAGGACATGACGGTGCAGCACGCCCGCACCGGTAAGACGATCCGCCTATCGCGTCCCCAGAAGCTCTTCGGCCAGGATCGTGAGGTGGTGGAGGATGCCTATCCCGGTGATGTGATCGGCCTCAACAACCCCGGCATGTTCGCCATCGGCGACACCCTTTATTTCGGCCCCAGGGTGGAGTACGAGGGCATTCCCTGCTTCAGCCCTGAGATCTTTGCCTGGCTGCGCAACCCCAACCCATCCGCCTTCAAGAGCTTCCGCAAGGGGGTGAACGAACTGCGCGAGGAGGGTGCTGTGCAGATCCTCTACGACACCGACCAGAGCAAGCGCGATCCGATCCTGGCGGCCGTGGGCCAGTTGCAGCTGGAGGTGGTGCAGTACCGCCTTGAGAATGAATACGGCGTGCAGACCCGCATCGAACCCCTGGGCTTCTCCGTGGCCCGCTGGGTGGTAGGCGGCTGGCCAGCCCTGGAGCAGGTGGGCCGCATCTTCAACTGCAAGACCGTTCGCGATGCCTGGGACCGGCCGGTGCTCCTGTTCAAGAACGGCTGGAACCTCAACCAGCTGGCAGAAGATCACCCCGGTCTGGAGTTGAGCGCCGTGGCCCCGGTGGTGAGCGGGGTGGAGCCGATTGCCCTCTAGGCCTTCCCAGTAGGGGTTGCCGCCCCACGGTCGCCCCACGGCCTCGCCAGACTTGTTTACAACGAAAGGTCACAGCACCTGTCATCCCGATGGCGAGACCTCTCTGGCTGGTGCGGCCCCGTGCAGACGGGGGCTGCGATTACGTCAACTTCGTTCCTGGTAGCTCAAGCGTCGAGATGCGGGAGGGCAGTCACCTGCCGCCGCAGATGCCCCTGCTCAAGCGCCGGTGCTGGCTGCGCACCGAAGAGGCCGAGCTGCAGCGCCGCCGTCTGCAACAGGAAGCTGGCTATCACCACAGTGAGCCCCTGTTCTGAGCTGCGCCTCGATACGCTCGATTCACGTTGCCACGCTGTGGGCCTGCAGGCATGAACCAGGGAGCTGATCCAGCGGCCGGTGGCCCTCTGCCATCCCCTTACGAACGCCTGGGAATCAGCCCGGACGCCAGCTTCGACGCCGTGCAACAGGCCAAGCGCGACCGGCTCTCTGAGTTGGGGGAGGATCCTCAGGCCCGGGCCCGTGTGGAGGCCGCCTATGACGCGGTGCTGATGGACCGACTGAAGGAGCGCCAGCAGGGCAAGGTGAGTTCAGCGGCCCTCAACGCCTCCCAGCGGGAAGCCACGCGGCCAGCCCTTGCCAGCCCTCCGGTACGGCCCAATCTGCCGGCGCTGCCGGCTTTGCCTTCCCTGCCACGTCCAAAGTTTTCGGTTCCGAGCCTTGAGCTGGCCGTGGGCCGCGAGCGCTGGTTTCCCCTTGGGGTCGGTGCCGTGTTGCTGGCGCTGCTGCTGCTCACCCCCGCCACGTCTGCAGAGCTGTTGCTGGCCCTTGCCACTGTGATGACCGCGGTGAACCTGCAGCGGCGCAATGGCAAGTTCCTACCGGCTGTGGGCTGGAGTTTCCTCCTGCTCAGCCTGGGCCTAGTGCTGGGGGGCCTGCTGCTGCGGGCGATCGACCCTTCCCTCCCCCTGGGCCTGCCCCTGGCCCCGGCGCAGGTGCAGAGCCTACCGCCGCTGGTGCTGCTGATCCTGGGGGCCCTGCTGCTGGCCTGACTTCAGGCCGCCGCAGTGCTGAGTTCGTCAATCAGCTCCTGCAGTTCGCCGCCCTTCACTTCATAGATCTCATTGCAGAAGTGGCAGGTGAGTTCCGCCTTGCCATCTTCCTGAAGGATGTCGCTGAGTTCGGCTCGGCCCAGCAGTTTGAGCGCGTTGACGCTGCGCTTTCGACTGCAGGGGCAGTGGAAGTGCACCTCCTGCTGGGCCTCGGCATCCTCGAGCAGTTGGGGATCGAGGTCAGGAAAAATATCTTCCAGCAGGACCTGCAGGTTGCCCTCGCATTCCGCTAGCCGTTGGCTGAAGCCGCTCACCTCGCGGCAACGATCCTCCAGCAGAGCCACCAGAGCCGGTTCCCGGGCGGCCTTGGGCAGCACCTGCACCAGCACCCCTCCGGCGTGACGGATACCGCTGCTGTCGAGCTGTTCGCCCACAAACACGGCGGAGGGGGTCTGTTCGGAGTGCAGCAGGTAGGAGGCCACGTCCTCGCCGATGCCGCCGCTCACCAATTCCACCGTGGAGCTGAACGGTTCTCCTTCCCCTAGATCGCGCACCACGTGCAGGTAGCCGGTGCCGGCGGCCTGTTTGAAATCGAAGTGGGGCGTGCCATCGGCATCGCTCACCAGGTTGAGTTCGAGGCCCGGGTTGCCCACATAGCCCCGCACCCTGCCGTCCCGGCCCGCATCCACCATCAGGCCGCGCAGGGGGCCATCCGAGGCAATCCGCAGATTCACCCGGCCGTGGGCCACCTTCATCGAGCTGGCCAGCAGCAGGCCAGCCGTCATCGCCCGCCCCAGCAGGGCGGTGGTGAGGAAGGAGAGCTGGTGGCGCTGGCGGGCGTAGCGCAGGCAGGTGGTGGTGCTCACCGCCACCAGACGAATGCCGCCCCCGGCAGCGGTTGCGCGCACCAGTTGATCTCGCATCCCGCCGCTTGCTCCTCGAATCCAGTGAGGGCACTGTATTCAGCGCCTCCGGCTCATCAGCGCATCTGCGCCAGCAGCCCCTGCTCTAGCCGCCAGGCTCGGCCGGGCTCCACCAGTCCATCGAACAGCTCCGGTTCGTGGGTCACCACCAGCAGCACCCGGTCGCGGCTGAGTGCCCCCAGCAGTTGCAGCACCTCATCGCGCACCGACCAGTCGAGGCCGGCGGTGGGTTCATCCAGCAGCAGCACCTGGGGGTTGCGCAGCAATTGCACCGCCAGGGCCAGGCGCCGCTGCTGACCGCCACTGAGCCGTTCGGGCGCCTGCTGCAGTGGCACCCCCTGAAGGCCCACTTGGGCCAGCACGGCCTCCACCTGCTCCGAGGGCAGGCGGCGCTGGCCCAGCTTCAGTTCCTGGCCCACGGAGAGGCCGAGGAAATGGCGTTCCGGGAACTGAAACACCAGCCCGCACAGCCAGCGCCGCTGGCGAGCATTGAGGGCTTCACCCTTCCAGAGGATCGAGCCGTTGCTGGGATTCGCCAGGCCGCAGATCAGCTCCAGCAGAGTCGTTTTACCCGATCCGCTGCGCCCGGCTACCAGGGCCGGGGCCCCGGCTTCCAGGACCAGGCTGGCGCCCCGCAACACCGGCTCAGGGGCGGTGGCGGCCTGGTAGTGAAGGGATCGGAGCTCGAGCATCCGCGCAGCTGTGCCGGCCTTCAGTGGCCCGATGGTGGTCCCAGCATGTTTGATGGGTGCAAGCCCCGCTGGGCGGCTGCACGGTCTGATGGAGTGGCTCTGATGGACTTGGGTTGGAAGGGGTTGGTTTGATGCAGATCAAGTTTCGCGAATTCGATCCCTTTAATTGCTGGATCTGGCTGCGCTTCTCCAATCCCCCTGGCCAGGGGGAGCGCAGCTACGTGGAAACGGTGTTTGATAGCTGGTTCTTCCTCGGCAAGCTCGGCGGTTTCAATGCCGAGAACCTCCAGGTGCACGAGGAAGGTGCCGATGTGAGCTGGATGGCTTACGACGGTGAGGATGCGGAACGGGCCATGCCGGCCCTGATGCACAACATGGGCGAGATGGAATACCTAGACGACTGGGCCCGGTGCTGGCTCGATCTCGGCACCAGCGATGCGGTGGCACTGGATGTGTTGATCAACACCCTGCGCCAGCTCAATTGCGACGTGGTTCAGATCGAGGAGCTGTTGATCGGCGGCATCAACGAGGACTGGCCCGTGGAGCACCACCCCGACAGCCTCTTCCCCCAGGCCGGCGATCTGGACGCCGACGCCTGAATGGCCCAGGAGCGGCGCCGGCTGCTGATCGCCCCGGAGCGACTCACCGCAGCGCCGGAAGGCTCCGTGGTGCTCACGGCAGACGAGAGCCGCTATCTCACCCGGGTGTTGCGCCTGGCCTCGGGCGATGGCTTGGCTATCACCGATGGTGGTGGCAACCTCTGGGAGGCCCGCCTGCAGGGGCGCGATCGGGCCCTGCTGGAGCAGCCTTTGCAGGCACCCTTGCAGCGGGCGGCACCACCGCGGCCAGAACTGGTGTTGGCCGCCGCCGTGGTGAAGCGGGATTACGACGTGGTGGTGCGGATGGCGGTGGAGCTGGGGGTGGATCGGTTTCAGCCCCTGATCGCTGAGCGCACGGCCGTGCTGGGCCAGATCAAGGCCGAGCGATGGCGCGCGATTGCCCGCGAAGCTGCGGAACAGTGCGAGCGGCTGTGGCTCCCGCAGGTGGCTGAGCCCCAGCCGGCATGCCAGGCGATGGTGGCCGCCGCCGCCGCGCCCCACAGCCTGCGGCTGTTGGCCACCACCCGGCGGCCGGAATTGGCCAGCCTGCTGGAGGTGTTACGGGAGCAGCGGCTTGATCAGCCACCCAGTTCTCTGTGGCTGGCCTGCGGGCCCGAGGGGGGCTGGAGTGATGGGGAGGAAGCTGAGGCTGAACAGCAGGGTTGGATCCCTGTGGCTTTGGGGCCACGGATCCTGCGCAGTTCCACGGCCGCGGTGGCTGCCCTCGCCATGGTGAGCAGCTGGCGCCACGGCTGCTGGGGCTTCTGAATCCCCAGCCAGGTCCTTCAGCTCATTTCTTGCCGAACATGCTGCCGGCCATGGCCTTGAAGCCCGCCAAGTTGGCGCCACCGCTGCGGCGACGCATCGGCAGGGCACCACCGGCGGTGACGAAATCCGGGGCAAAGGTGGCGTTGCTGATGGCTGCCCGGGCCGCATCGGCGGCCGCCAGTTCAGCGGCAATGGCCTCGGCAGTGGTGAGCACGTTGGTGCCGGCAGTTGGTGCTGGCGCTGGCTCGGCAGGTACAGGTGTGATTGGTGTTGCGGCCTCGGCCTTCACAGCGGCTTTGGCGGGAGCTTTCTGCACGGGAGCCACCACGGCGGCCGTTTGCGGGGCCTTCTCGTCGAGGTTGAGGAAGAACTTGCCCTTGAGGTTGAAGACCATGGCGCCGATCTTGAAGCCGATGGGGGGATTATCTGTTGCCGGCAGGGGCTTCTGGCCCTCCCCTTAGGGCAGTGCAACATGCTCGGTTGTTGTGCGACCTCACCCCATGCTGCCGACCCTGGTGCTGGCCTCGCCGGAGCGGCTGTGGCACTGGTTGCTGGCCCTGCTGATCAACGCCCTATTGATCGCCCTGGCCCAACGGCTGCCGCTGCTCACCAAGCGGGGATGGGTGCATGCCGGCCTCCTAGGCACCCTGCTGCTGGGATCCCTCGATTGGCCTGGTTGGTGGGCGGTGGTGCTCTACCTTCTGCTCGGCTCCCTGGTGACCAAGCTGGGCTTCAGGCGCAAGCAGGACCTGGGCCTGGCCGAGGCCCGTGGTGGTCAGCGGGGGCCTGAGAACGTGTGGGGGTCTGCGGCCACCGGTGCCGCCCTGGCCGTACTCACCGTGCTGCCCTCGGCGCCGACTCCGCTGCTGTTGATCGGCTTTGCGGCCAGCTTCGCCGCCAAGTTGGCCGACACCTGCGGCAGTGAGATCGGCAAGCGCTGGGGCCGGCACACCCTGCTGATCACGAGCCTGCGCCCCGTGCCCGCCGGCACTGAGGGGGCGATCAGCCTCGAGGGCACTGCCGCCAGTGCCGCGGGTAGTGCCCTGATGGCCTTGGTGATGCTGCAGCTCGGCTTGCTGGATGGGGGCGGCGCCTGGCTGCTGGTGGCCCTGGTGGGGCTCGTGGCCACGCTGATCGAGAGCCTGATCGGCGCCACCCTGCAGCCCCATTTCCGCTGGCTCAGCAATGAGTGGGTCAACGCGCTGCAGACCCTGATCGCCGCTCTGCTGGCCATGCTGGTGGCCGTGGGGCTCGGTCTGGCCTAGGTGCTGAGCAGGGCAGGCTCCAGCTGCTGTTGCAGTTGGGCCATCAGCGCCTCGCAGCGTCGCTGGGCCACCTTGGCGCTCCATCCCAGCTGATTCCCCAGGTCTCGCCAGGAGCGTTCCTGGATCACGCGGCCCAGCAGGAGGCGCCGCTGGGGGGCCTGCAGTTGTCGCAGCACGCTCCAGAGCAGGCGGCGCAGGTCGCTGGTGATTACGGCGGTGTAGGCATCGCCGCTGGGGGCGGCGATCAGGTCCACCAGGCTGCCGCCGCTGGCCTCCGTTCCCTGGCAGGGCTGATCCAGGCTGCCCATGCGGAGGGCGCTCTGCAGCGCCAGGGCCTCCTGCCAGCGCTCCAGCGAGCACCCCAGCTGCTGGCACAGTGCCTGGTGGCTCAGTGGGGCCCGCCCCTGGTGCTGGCGTTGCTGTTGCAGCCCCTGCCCCCGTTGATGCAGCTCCCGCAGGCCCCGGCTGCCATGGATGGGCTGACAGCGATCGCGCAGATACTGGCGGATAGCCCCGGTGATGTAGGGCATGGCAGCGCTGCTCAGGGCGGTGCCGCGGCGGGGATCAAAGCGCTCCACGGCCTTGATCAGCCCGAGGCGACCCGCCTGCTCCAGGTCGTCGAAGGAAGCGGCGGTCCGCTGGGATTCCAGCCAGGCCACGCGCCGCACCAGCGGCAGGTTGGCGTTCACAAGGCCATTGCGCAGGGCCAGGCGGCGGGCGGGGTTCTGCTCGGCGGCGTAGGCCTGCAGCAGCGCGGCGTTGTGGCGGTGGGCCTGGGGTTGAGAGAGGGACATCACGGGGGAAGGCATCCGTCTTTTCACGGTCACCTCTCTGCCCAGGGCCCAGGTTCCCCCGCTCGGGCTGTTCTGGCTCCCTCAGCTGAGGGGTGTGGCCTTGGCCAGGGGCTCGAGCTCGGCCCAACGCAGCAGCGCCGCCCAGCGCTGCACGCGCTGGTACACCTGGCGATGCCCTTCCGAGTTGAGATGCACTCCATCGCTGCTGAGCCACTCGGGCCAGCAGGGATCTGCCAGCAGGGCATCCAGCAGGGGTAGGAAGGGCACATCGGCCTCCAGGCAGGCCTCCTCCAGCAGACCCTCGTAGCGGCGCACCTGCTCCAAGGAGTACCAGAGCACCTCGGCGTAGGGCATCGGCTCCTCCAGCACTGGGGTGAGGCCCAGCACCAGAACCGGGGCTATCAGCCGGGCCCGTTCCAGTAGTTGCTGCAGGCCGAACAGGAAGCCCTCGGCATCGAGCTGGGGTCGTCCGTCCGGCCGCCCCACCCGGGCTGTGTCGTTCAGTCCCGCCGCCAGCAGGATGCCGTGGGGTTGCTGGCGGCGCAGTTCGCCACGGCAGCTCACCTCGCCATCCAGGCGCGCCGCCACCCGTTCCAGCCCATCGCCGCGCACCCCCAGGGGGTAGATCACCGGTCCGCCGGGCAGCCCCATCCAGTGACGCCGCAGCCGCTCGCACCAGCCGCCCTCCTCCGGGTCGCCCCAGCCGTAGACGCCGCTGTCCCCCAGCACGATGAGCTTCTTGGGAATTGCGGCGGGCATGAACGGCTCCTCGGGGTCAGGCCGGACGCAGCAGCCGCTGGCGGACACGGTCGCTGAGATCTTCCCCCACAAGGGTGAGTACCACGTACATCGCTAGCAGCGCCGCCAATTGATCCCAGGCAAAGGAGCTCAGGCTTTCCCGCAGCTGGGCTCCGAGGCCTGTGCCGGCCACCAGCCCCACCACTACCGTTTCCCGCAGGATCACATCCGCCCGGTAGGCCCCATAGGCCAGATAGGAGCGAGCCAGGCCACTGAAGCGCCCATAGAGCAGGGCCAGGCGCGGGCCACTGCCGCTGCAGCGCAAGGCGTCTTCGGTGGCGGGGCCCGTGGCTTCGGCTCCCTCCAGCAGCAGCCGGCCGAGGATGCCGAGGTTGTGGAACCCCAGGGCTAGGGCGGCTGTCACCACGCCGGGTTTCAGCACGAAGAGCAGCAGCAGCGCCGTGAGCGGCGGCGGCCAAAGGCGGCCGAAGGCCCAGATCAGTTGCAGCAGCCGTCGTCCCCAGGTCCACGGGGCCACGAGCAGCAGCAACAGCGGCGCCACCCCCACGGCGAGGGCTGCGGCCAGCAGGGTGAGTGCCAGGGTTTGCAGCACCATCGAGGGCCATGGCAGGGCCAGGGCTGAGGCCCATCCTTGGGGCGCTAGGGGAGGCAGTGGTTGCCACTGCAGCAGGGCCCTTGGGTCCACCTCGAGGGCATTGCCCACCCACAGCAGCAGCGGCACCAGCGCCAGCAGCGTGAGCACCAATTCCCGCCCCCGCTGCCCCACGCTCCCGGCCCCCAGGCCAAAGCGGGCGGGCATGCCCCAGCGGCGGCGTAGGGCCCCAATGCCGGACTCGAGCCCCAGCATCACGGCTAACAGCACCCACAGCCCGGTCCACAGTTCGTGAAACTGCAATGACTGCAGCGTCAGCACCAGCTCGTTGCCCAGGCCCCCCAGGCCAAACACCCCCAGCAGCGTGGCGCTGCGCAGGGCGCATTCCAGCCGGTACCCGCCATAGCTGATGACTCCCGGCAGCAGTGGTGGGCCCAGGGCGGTGAGCAGCGCGGTGGCGGCCGGCGCACCGCCTGCCCTCAGCGCCTCCAGGTTGCGTGTAGGAAGGGCATCCAGTAGGTCGCTCACCACCCGGGCCACCAGGGCTCCGTAGGGGATCGCGATGGCCAGCACCGCCACGGCGGGTTGTTGCCCCACCAGCTGTAGCAAGAGCAGGCCCCAGATCAGTTCATGGATCGCCCGGGGGATGGCGAGGACGCGCCGCACCAGCTCCGCCGGCAGGGTTGTGCCACTGAGGTACTGCCAGATCAGCCGCGAACTGGCGAGTCCCAGCACCAACCCCAGCACCAGGCTCACCGCCCAGCCCAGCAGGGCCATGCCCAGCGTGATCCCCAGCCCCGTGATCACCGAGTTGAGCACCAGGGGATCCAGGGAGGGGCTGATGGCGCCTTGCAGGAACTGGCCGAGCAGCTCCCAGCCGCCGCCGTGGAGCAGCATCGGCAGGGCCATCAGCACCGGCACCAGCACCAGAGCCGGCAGCACTAGCAGCAGGGGCGGGGCCGCCCTCATGGTTTTGGGCCCTCCGCGCCATAGAGCCGCTGGATCTGTGCGGGTCCGATTTCCGACACGGGCTGATCGAACTGGATTTGCCCGTTTCGGAGGCCGATGGCCCGATCGAAGCCCTGCAGCAGGTCTGGGCGGTGCAGGCTCAGCAGTAGGGCTCGCGGTGCCATGGCCTGCTCGAGCAGCAGCTCCAGCAGATCGGCCGCCAGCCGCGGATCGAGGTTGGCCAGCGGCTCATCGGCCAGCAGCAGCGTGGGCTCTTGGCGCAGCATCCGCGCCATGGCCACCCGCTGGCGCTGCCCCCCGGAGAGCGCGGCCACCGACTGGTTGAGCAGCCCCGGGTCCAAGTCCATGCGCTGCAGGGCCTCGGCGCAGGCAGCGCTGTCAATCGGCAGGAGGAGGTTGAGCACGGCCCGGGGCCATCCCCAGCGGGCCAGGCAACCTGCATTGAGGTTCTGCTGCACCGTGAGCTCGTCGATCAGGCGCAGGTCTTGCCAGAGGGTGCCGATGCGGGCCTGTTGCCTGCGCCGCCCACGGGCGGAGTGGGCCCGCGGCTGCTGGTCCCACAGCACCTGCCCTCCACTGGGGGCCAGCAGGCCATTGGCCACCGCCAGCAGGGTGCTTTTGCCGGCCCCGCTGGGGCCCAGCAGGGCCACCCGTTCACCGGCCGCAATCTCCAGGGTGATGCCATCCAGCCTGGGTCTGCCCCGTCCCTTCACCGTGATGGCCTCGAGGGCGAGAACCGGCGGTGTGGTGGTGGGGGAGAGCACTTGCATGGCCCCCATGCTGCCTGGTTACAGGTGGGTGAATCGGAAGGCGATCAAGGCCAGGATCGTGCCCACCAGCACTAACTCCAGCAGATCAGGGCCGCGTGGATTCATCGCAGGCTCTGGCGGCCGTTTTCCAGGCGGGCCACGGAGGGCAGCGCCAGGGCCAGTAGCAGCAGAGGGATCTCCAGCAGCAATTGGCCGTTGCCCAGCACAACCACTGCCAGGTCCACCACCGCAAAGACGCGCAGAAACAACGACCACACGTCATCGTTTTCGCTGCTGCCCCGGATCCAGATCAAGAGCCCCGCGAGCACCAGCACGCTGTCGATCAGCACGGTCATGCTGCGGGGCGGGGAGGAACGAATCCCGCAATTCTGACCCCAGAGCAGGAGCTCCGGGGTCAGAAGCCCTGATTCAGCGGATCTTGCCGATCTCCCGGCCCACCTGCTCGATCCGTTTGTATTCACCCGGCGTTGTCTTGATGAACTGCTGGGCGCCGAACAGTTTGAGGATCTGTTTCTGCTCCGGGTCGCTGGGCCGCCAGCTCAGGATCGCCTGCTGCAGCTTGGTGGTGAAGCCCTTGCCGAAGCGCTGGTTGAGGTTGCCCTGGGCGATCCAGTGGTAGTCGGGATAGCCGGGCGACGTCCAGATGGCCATCACCTTGGAGCGGCTGGCCTTGCCGTTGTGGAGGCTGGAGCGCCACACCTGTTCGTTTACGGCCCCTGCGTCGTAGGCACCGCTCTGCACCAGGGCGATGGTGGCGTCGTGGCTGCCGCTGAAGCCTGCGGCTCCCCCGGCGAACATGCTGGGCTTCACGCCGGCTTTGCCCAGAAAGTACTGAGGCATCAGGCGCCCGGAAGTGGAGCTTTCCGATCCAAAGGTGAAGCGTTTGCCCTTGAGCTCCTGCAGCCCCTGGATCGCCGTCACCGGTTTGAGCCCGCTCTTGGTGTTTGCAATGAAGATGCTGCGGAAGGAAGCGTCGATATCGCGCTGCGTCAGCACCACCGCGCTGGGCTTCTGCAGGCGAGCCTGCACCCCGGTGAGGCCGCCGAACCACACCACATCCAGGTCGCCGGTGCGGAAGGCAGTCACCGCCGCGGCGTAATCGGTCATGGGCACGTATTTCACCGGCACGCCCAGCTGCCGGCTGAGCTCCTTGGCCACCAAGCCGTAGAGCCGGTTCAGCGTTTCCGGCTTCTGATCGGGGATGGCGCTGATGCGCAGGGGTTTGGGCTCGCTGCTCTGCTGGGCCTCAGCTCGGGGCAGCATCGAGGGGCCGGTGGGCGAGAGGCTGGGCAAGGCCGCCGGAATCAGGGCCAGGGAGAGGCCCGCCAGCACGGCGGCCGAACGTTCTCGTGAGAGGAGCATCGGGCATGAAAGGGATGGCCCCTGGATTCTGCCGGGCCTGGTGTCAGAGGCTGGCTAGGAAGCGCTCCAGACGTTTCAGGCCATCGTGGATGGTGGCCGTCGATGCCGCGCAGGAGAGGCGGATGCAGCGGTCGTCACCGAAGGCGCCACCAGGCACCACCGCCAGGCCCTGTTCCTCCAGCAAGCGGTTGCAGAAGGTCATCGAGTCCAGGCCGGTGCTGCTCACATCTGGAAAGGCGTAGAACGCTCCTTCGGGGGGCAGCAGGTCCAGGCCCTGCAGGGCCCGCAAGCCATCACTGAGCAGGGCGCGGCGCTCGTTGAACTGGGCGGCCATCTCCTGTACGCAGTCGCGCGGGCCACTCACGGCGGCCAGGGCGCCGAACTGGGCAAAGCTGCACACGTTGCTGGTGGTCTGGCTCTGCAGGGCACTGGCGGCGGCCACCACGGCTTTCGGACCAGCCAACCAGCCGATGCGCCAGCCGGTCATGGCCCAGCCCTTGGCAAAGCCATTCACGATCAACACCCGATCGGCCAGATCCGGCGCCACCGCTGCGAAGCTGTGGTGCTGGTGGCCCGGGGCCAGCAGGAACTCGTAGATCTCATCGCACACCACCGCCACCTGGGGGTGGCGGCGCAGAACGGCCGCGATGGCCTCCAGCTCTGGCCGGCTGAGCACCATGCCCGTGGGATTGCCCGGACTGTTGAGCACCAGCAGTTTGCTGGCTGGCGTGATGGCTGCCTCCAGCCGGGCTGGATCGAGGCGGAACCCCTCGCTGGCCGAGCTGGGGATCAGCTTCACCGATGCCCCAGCCAGCTTGGCGATCTCCGGGTAGCTCAGCCAAAAGGGGGCGGGGAGCAGCAGCTCATCGCCCGGGCCCAGCAGCACCTGGAAGAGGTTGAACAGGGCCTGCTTGCCGCCGTTGGTCACCAGCACCTGATCGCTGCTGGTGGGCACCAGGTTCTCGTGGCTGAGCTTGGCGGCAATGGCGTCCCGCAGGGCCGGTTCGCCGGCGGCAGGGCCGTAGCGGGTGTGGCCTGTTTCCAGGGCGGCCGCGGCAGCCTGACGGATGAAGGCGGGGGTGTCGAAGTCCGGCTCGCCGGCGCTGAGGCTGCAGATGTCCTTCCCCTCCGCCTTGAGGGCCTTGGCCCGGGCGGCAATGGCCAGGGTGAGGGAGGGCTGCAGAGCTTCTGCCCGGGCAGACAGCGACAACGGGCGCAGCATTCGGAGCAGCGACGGACAACGGCAGCCCTGCGCAGCGTTGCCAGGGATACATCTCATCCTGCCCTACGCCCTATCCCCGATTGGTTCGGCGCAGACTTTTTGCCACCTGCTGTGGCTGTCTTGGTTCCCTCCTCCGTGCCGGGCTGCTCGATCGTGCTGGCGGCCGACGACCCTGCCGGATTGGCGGCCTTTTACGGCTCCCTGCTGCTGCAGCAGCCCGCAGCCGGTCTGTCTGCCAGTCATTGGCGCTTAGCCCTGCCGGCCGGTGGCCAGCTGCAGATCTATGGGCCCTCCCGCTCTCGCCCCAGGCCTCGCCAGGAGGGGCGCATGGCTCTCTGCCTGCAGCGGCCTGGCGATGGCGAGGCCCTGCGTTGCTGGATCCTGCAGGCCCAGGGCCTGGGCGCTCAGCTGTTGGATGCGCCACGGCAGGAGCCCTTCGGCTGGGAGGCCTGGCTGGCGGATCCGGAGGGCAACCGGCTGCTGCTGCTGGTTCCCTCGTTTGCTGAAACGCTTCGGGCGGCAGGGGAGGGCCCATAGGATCGCGGCCCCATCGCCCCCTGGCTCTGGCATGTCTGAGCTGTTGTCGGCGCCGTTGTTTGCCCAGGCCCTAGGGGTGGCACCGCTGGATCGCGATCCGGGGCTGGCCCAGTTGGCCAGCGATTGCCAGGCCTGCCGCCGCTGTTCCCTGGGAGCCAGTCGCCTCAATGTGGTGGTAAGCCGCGGAAACCCCCAGGCCCGCTTGATGGTGATTGGGGAGGGTCCGGGTGCCCAGGAGGATGAGCTGGGCCAACCCTTTGTGGGCCGTTCCGGCCAGCTGCTGGATCTGATGCTCGAGAGCGTGGGCATCCACAGCAATCGCGATGCCTACGTGTGCAACATCGTGAAGTGCCGGCCGCCGGAGAACCGCAAGCCCACCGCGCTGGAGATGGCGGCTTGCCGGCCCTGGCTGGATCAGCAGATTGCTCTGGTGGATCCCCAGGTGATCCTGCTTGCGGGGGCTACGGCGGTGGAGGGCCTGCTGGGGATCAAGGGAGGCATCACCAAGCTGCGGGGCCAGTGGCGTCAGGGTGAAGGGGGCAGCCTGGAGGGCCGTTGGCTGATGCCGATCTTTCACCCCTCCTATCTGCTGCGCAATCCTTCCAAGGAACGGGGTGCTCCCAAGTGGCTCACCTGGCATGACCTCCAGGACGTGCAGCGGCGGCTGGTGCAGCTCCAGGCCGCCAGCTGATGGTTGCTTTGTGACAGGCTTGCGGCTCAACCCGGCCCCCTACCGATGACCGGCACCCTGGCCCGCCCCGACGCTCCTGCCACCGACTGGGCCAGTGATCCCCGGTTTGACACGGTGGTCCGCCGCCGCAAGACCCGCAGCGTGCGGGTGGGCGATGTGTGGATCGGCAGCGACCACCCGGTGGTGGTGCAGTCGATGATCAACGAGGACACCCTCGACATCGAGGGTGCCACCGCCGGCATTCGCCGTTTGCACGAGGCGGGCTGCGAGGTCGTGCGGCTCACGGTGCCCTCCCTGGCCCACGCCAAGGCCGTCGGTGAGATCCGCAAGCGCCTGGAGGACAGCTACCGGCCAGTGCCCCTGGTGGCGGACGTGCACCACAACGGCATGAAGATCGCCCTCGAGGTGGCGCACCACGTGGACAAGGTGCGCATCAATCCGGGCCTGTTTGTGTTCGACAAGCCCGATCCGAATCGCACCGAGTTCTCACCGGAGGAGATCGCCGCGATCGGAGAGCGCATCGTGGACACCTTCGAGCCCCTCGTGAGCCTGCTCAAACAGCAGGACAAGGCCCTGCGCATCGGCGTGAACCATGGCTCCTTGGCGGAGCGGATGCTGTTCGCCTACGGCGATACCCCCCTGGGGATGGTGGAGAGCGCCCTGGAGTTCATCCGCATCTGTGACCGGCTCGACTTCCACAACATCTGCATCTCGATGAAGGCATCCCGGGCGCCGGTGATGCTGGCGGCCTACCGGCTGATGGCCCACCGGATGGATGCCGAGGGCTTCCACTACCCCTTGCACCTGGGGGTCACTGAGGCCGGAGACGGCGACTACGGCCGCATCAAGAGCACGGCTGGCATTGCCACGTTGCTCTCCGATGGCCTGGGGGACACGATTCGCGTGTCGCTTACCGAGGCGCCAGAGAAGGAGATTCCTGTTTGCTACTCCATCCTGCAGGCCCTGGGGCTGCGCAAGACGATGGTGGAGTACGTGAGCTGCCCCAGTTGCGGCCGCACCCTCTTCAACCTGGAGGAGGTGCTGCACAAGGTGCGCAATGCCACCGCGCACCTCACCGGCCTGGACATCGCCGTGATGGGTTGCATTGTGAACGGTCCCGGCGAGATGGCCGACGCCGATTACGGCTACGTGGGCAAGACCCCCGGCGTGATCTCGCTGTATCGCGGCCGCGAGGAGATCCGCCGGGTGCCGGAGGCGGAGGGGGTGGAGGCCCTGATTGCCCTGATCAAGGACGATGGCCGCTGGGTTGATCCCTGAGATAGCGGTTACCCGGCCCTTCCTACCTCGGCTGTGGGGGCTAGCTTGTGGGCAGGAAAGGGCTTTGGGAGCTCGCTGAATGGGCATTGGTCGCACCATGCGTCACGCCATGAGTCGCACGATCGGCCGCGCCCCGGTTGTCGTGCTGGTGGGTGTTGGGGCGATGGCCGCTGCGGTGGTGCCGCCCCTGTTGGGACCGAGTGCGGCGTCGCTGATCAGCGATAGCCCCAAGGAGGTGATCGACCAGACTTGGCAGATCGTTTTCCGTGACTATCTCGATACCACGGGTAAGTACACCCCTGAGAAGTGGCGCACCCTGCGCAAGTCGGTGCTCACCAAGAGCTACGGCAGCACTAAGGAGAGCTATGAGGCCATCCGCGGGATGCTCGGCACCCTCGATGACCCGTATACCCGCTTCCTGGATCCGCGGGAATTCAAGGAGATGCAGATCGATACCTCTGGAGAGCTCTCCGGGGTGGGGATTCAGCTGAGCCTTGACAAGGACACCAAGGAACTGGTGGTGGTGTCGCCGATAGAGGGCTCACCGGCCTCACGGGCCGGGGTGATGCCCAAGGACGTGATCATCTCGATCGACGGGAAGAGCACCAAGGGCATGTCCACCGAGGACGCGGTGAAGTTGATCCGCGGCCAGGCCGGCACCAAAGTGACCATCCAGCTGCGCCGCGCCGGGAAGGTGGTGGAGGCTCCCTTGGTGCGGGAACGCATCGAGCTCCACGCCGTGGATCACCAGGTGAACACCACCGGGGATGGCACCAAGATCGGCTACATCCGGCTGAAGCAGTTCAATGCCAACGCCGCCAAGGACATGGCCGCGGCGGTGAAGGACCTGGAGGGCAAGGATGTGCAGGGCTACGTGCTCGACCTGCGCAGCAACCCTGGTGGCCTGCTGATGGCGAGCATCGCCATTGCCCGTCAGTGGATGGATGAGGGGGTCATCGTGTCCACCAAGACCCGCGATGGCATCCAGGACATCAAGCGTGCCAATGGTCGGGCCCTCACCAAGCGCCCCCTGGTGATTCTGGTGAACGAGGGTTCGGCCAGCGCCAGCGAAATCCTCTCCGGTGCCCTGCAGGACAATCACCGGGCGGTGCTGGTGGGTGAGAAGACCTTCGGCAAGGGGCTGGTGCAGTCCGTGAGGGGACTCTCCGATGGCTCAGGCATGACCGTGACCATCGCGAAGTACCTCACCCCCAGTGGCCGCGATATCCACAAACACGGCATCGATCCCGATGTGCGGGCCAAGCTCACGGAGGCCGAAGCCCAGAAGCTGCGCCTCGAAGACCTCGGCACCAAGAAGGACAGCCAATACCGGATGGCGGAATCCACCCTGCTGAAACAGGTGCGTGGCGCTGGGGTTGTGACCAAGGCCAAGGCCTTTAACCCCACTACCACCAACCTGCCGGCCGCGCTTCAGCGCTAGGGGGCGCGACCACCCCCCTCGCTTTGGCTCGTCAGGCGGCGCCGCCGACGGGCTGCATCAGGCCGCCACCGGGGCTGGAATCGTCGTCGTCGTTGCCAGTGTCGCCCTGGGTGAGGGCGTAGATGCCGAGGGCGACAAGACTCACCAGGCCTGAAATCAGGCCAAAGCCTCCCTCAAGGCCGCCCGAGACATCCATTAGTTCGCCCATGGGCCAGCCCGGTGTGATCTATGAAGTGTAACGAAGGTTTGAGCTGGTTGCGTTCAGCCTTCCGGCGCAGGCAGTTTCGGCTGTTTGGATCTCTCATCAAACGCTCAAAACAGCCTCGTTGGCCGCCTTCAGCTGTGCGGCCCGCTGGGCTTCGGTGAGGCCATCGGCCCCGGGGATCTGTTCCGCCATCTGGTTCAGCCAGCCCATCAGTTCCTCTAACTGTTTGTCGGCCGGCAGCACCCCCAGGCCCCGGGCCAGCACCTTGGCGGTGCTCCCCGCCCCCGCCTGGTACACCAGCCGCCCATGCAGGTGCTGGGGCAGGCCCTGGCGCAGCAGCCGGAAGGCCGGCTCCTCCATCGGAGTGTCGAGGGCAATGTTGGGTTTCTCCGGCTTGATGCGTGAGAAGCCGCAGCGCTTGGCCACCAGCTTCAGTTCCATCAGCTGCAGCAGCGATTGCACCGGTGCGGGGATCGCGCCGTAGCGATCCACCCAGCCGGCCGCCAGCTCCACCAGCGCCTCCTTGCTGCTGCAGTCGGCCGCGGCGCGGTAAGCGGCCATCTTCTCGTCGTTCTCGGTGATCCAGTCGCCGGGGATGAAGGCGGTGATAGGCAGATCGATCTGGGTGTCGTCCACGGCTGGGATGTCCTGGCCCTGGATCTCGGCCAGGGATTCCTGCAGCATCTCCATGTAGAGGTCGAAGCCGATGGTTTCCATCTGGCCGCTCTGCTCCACCCCCAGCAGGTTGCCCACGCCGCGGATCTCCATGTCGCGCATGGCCAGCTGGTAGCCGCTGCCCAGTTGGGCGAATTCCTGGATGGCCCGCAGCCGCTGCCGCGCCGCCTCGCTCAGGGAGGCATCGCCGGGATAGAAAAGCCAAGCGTGGGCCTGGATGCCGCTGCGGCCCACCCGGCCCCGCAGTTGATAGAGCTGGGCCAGTCCGAACTTGTGGGCGTCCTCGATCAGGATCGTGTTCACCCGCGGGATATCCAGGCCGCTCTCCACGATCGTGGTGCAGAGCATCAGGTCGGCCTCGCCGGCGTTGAAGGCCACCATGGCGCTCTCCAGCTCCCCCTCGGCCATCTGGCCGTGGGCCACCAGCAGCCGCAGGCCTGGAATCATGGCCCGCAGCAGGGCCGCCACATCCTCGATGCCCTCCACCCGGGGCACCACGTAGAAGATCTGGCCGCCGCGGTCGAGCTCCTGGCGGATGGCGCTGCGCACCGCCTCCTCATCGAGGGCGGCCAGGTGGGTTTTGATCGGCCGGCGCAGGGGCGGTGGCGTGGTGATCAGGCTCATCTCCCGCACGCCGGAGAGGCTCATGTAGAGGGTGCGCGGGATCGGCGTGGCGCTCAGCGTCAGCACGTCCACATCCTTTCTGAGGGCCTTGATCTTTTCCTTCTGATTCACGCCGAAGCGCTGCTCCTCATCCACCACCAGCAGGCCCAACTCCTTGAAGGTGGTGCTCTTGCCGAGCAGTTGGTGGGTGCCCACCACTACATCCACGGTGCCTGCGGCCAGGCCTTCCTGGATCACCTTGCGCTCGCCGGCGGTGCGGAACCGGTTGAGCAGGCTCACCTTGAGCGGGTAGGGGGCGAAGCGTTCGGTGAGGGAGCGCCAGTGCTGCTGGGCCAGCACCGTGGTGGGGGCCAGCATGGCCACCTGCTTGCCAGCCGTGACGGCCTTGAAGATGGCGCGGATCGCCACTTCGGTTTTGCCGAAGCCCACATCGCCGCACACCAGCCGGTCCATGGGCTGGGGTTGCTCCATATCCCGTTTCACATCGCTGATCGCCTTCACCTGATCGGGGGTGGGTTCGTAGGGGAAGGAGTCTTCGAGTTCGCTCTGCCAGGGGCCATCGGCGGGGAAGGCGAAGCCCGGCGCCTGGTGCCGTTCGGCGTAGAGCTTCACCAGATCCACCGCCACCTTGCGCACGGCCTTCTTGGCCCGCTCCTTGGCCTTGGCCCAGGCCGTGCCACCCATGCGGTTGAGGTCGGGCGGCGCGTCCGTACTGGCGCGGTAGCGGCCCAGGCTGCCCAGCTGGTCGGCCGCCACCCGCAGCAGGCCATCGGCGTACTGCACCACCAGGTAATCCCGCGATTCACCGCTGATGGCCAGCTTTTCCAGCTTGAGGAACTTGCCGATGCCGTGGTTGCGATGCACCACGAAATCGCCAGGCTGCATCTTGTTGGGATCCACCGTGCGGCTGGCGGCCTTGCGGCGCCGGCGCACATAGCCGGTGGCGGCCAGGCTGTGCTGGCCGAAGAATTCCCGGTCGGTGATCAGCACCAGCTTCCAGGCCGGCAACTGCAGCCCTTCCAGCTCGGCGGTGCCCCTGGTTTTCAGGGCCACCGGGGTGCCCTGTTCCACCAGCCGCTCGATGGCCGGGAAGTCGCTGGGGTTCGGCACGAACCGGGTGATGCAGTCGTGCTCCTCCAGCAGGGCCACGGCCCGGCTGGGCTGGGCCGAGAGCAGCCACACCGTGGCCTTTTCTGCCACAAAGCCCTTCACCAGGCCGGCGAGTTTGCCGAAGGCGTTGGGGTAGGCCGGCACTGAGCGGGAGGCCAGATCAAAGCTGTTGGGGTGGTTGTCGGTTTCGTGCAGTTCCGCCAGATCGAAGCCGGCAAAGGCCTCGGCCTGCTCCAGGGCCTCGGCGGGCGGGCGGTGCAGCAGCGGTGGCAGCTCCAGCCCCAGCTCCTGCACCACATCGCCGTGGTGATCGGCGGCGTGGTCAAACCACTGCTGGCCGTGCGAGAGGCAGTGGCGCCGCTCATCCACGGCGATCAGCGTGTTGGGGGGCAGGTAATGGAGCAGTGAGGCCGGCCGCTGCCAGGCCAGGCCCATCAGCCGCCGCATGCCCTCAGGGGTTCCTCCCTCCAGCAGCAGGTCGCTGGCCTCCGGGCTGAGCAGTTGATCCAGCCCATCGGGCATGGACTCCCGCAGCGCTTCGGCAATCAGGGGGCCGTAGCCGGTGGGTGTGAGGCGCACCACCTCGATGGCATCCAGGGAGCGCTGGGACGCGGGATCAAATTCCCGCAGTTTTTCCAGCTCCTCGCCAAAGAACTCGAGCCGCACGGGAAGCTCGGCACTCACCGGGAACAGGTCGACGATGTCGCCCCGTCGGCTCCAGCTGCCCTCCTGTTCAATTGTGGGCACCCGCTCGTAACCGAGCCGAGTGAGGGTGGCCGCCAACTCCTCAAGATTCACCGTGTCGCCCTTGCGCAGGCTCAGGCACTGGTGCTGCAGTGCATCCGGCGGCGGCAGATGGGGCTGCAGGGCCCGCTCGGTGGCCACGATCGCCTGACGCCTCGTGCTGCCGGCACCACCATCGAGTAGCTCGCTCAGCACCTGCAGCTGTCCCCAGGTGATCTCGCTGGTGGGATCAAAGGGCTCGTAGGGGCTGCCTTCGCTGGTGGGGTAGAGCTGGCAGCTGTCCCAGCCCATCAGCTCCAGCAGGGCCGCCCAGCGTCCCGCCTCTTCCAGGGTGGGAACGATCACCAGCAGCGGCGCCTCCGCTGCTGCCGCCAGGGCACTGCTCACCAGGGCCCGCGCGCCCCGGCCCGCACCACTCAGCCGCAGGCGCTCTGGCCGTTGCAGGCGCAGCAGCACCTCCCCGGTGAGGGTCACCTGCTGCAGTTGACGCACCAGGGCGGTGAGGGGCATTGGGGCAAACCTGCTGAGCGGGGCATCCTCGCAAGTGGAATGGGTGCTCGCGCGCCAGAATTGGCGGAGAGCGTGGCAGCCGAGCCGTGGATGTCACTCAGGTTGTGCCCTTGCAGCCCTGATGGCCCGCTACCGCTGCCCCTATTGCCACCCCCAGCCCGTGCTGGTTCAGCGCCGTTCCGATCGCGCCCTGCATTGCGGTCATTGCGGCGATCCGCTCGAGCGGGTTCCCCTGGTGCGTCCGCTGCCCGCGCTGGTCGGTCTGCTGGTGCTGGGTGGCCTGGCGCTCACAGCCGCGGCGCAGCATCCATCGGTGATGCCGTCGGCGCCGCAACAACTCAGGCCGCAGGACTACCCGCTCTCCAGTGGTCGTGAGGCGGTGCTTCATGCCCAGCTGGAGGCGGCAGATCGCAGCTGGCAACCGCGGGCTGAGCCCTTGCCTGGTGGCGGTACCCGCTACGTCTATAAGCGTCGCGCCGGCGATCCCGCCCTTTCGGTGCAGCAGATCAAGCGATTGATGCAGAACCCGCCTCGGTTCGATGCCGAGCGCCGCGCCATCGATGCCCTGCTGATGCAGCTGCGTTCCCGCGGCGTCAGGGTGGTGCTGGGGCCCCCTCGCAAGGCAGGGGCTGCCGGGGAATGGGAGCCCCGCGCGCGCACCCTGCGGATTCGGCCAGATGTGCCTGCCAAGGGCAGCCGCGAGTTTGCGCTGGTGCTCAACCACGAGGCCATTCACGTGGCCCAGAGCTGCCGCCGCGGGGTGCTGCAGCTGCATCCCCGACCCCTGGGCCTCTCCAGGGCCGTGGATGCCCAGGCGCGCCGCCACCTCAGCGATCCTCTCTACGCCAAGGCCTCTAAACGGGAGCTGGTCCTTGAGGAAGAGGCCTACGCCAATCAGCATCGCCTCGATCTGGGCGCCCAGTTGCTTCAAACCCATTGCCGCGGCAATGAGCTTGGCTCGCTCCACACCAGGTGGGACGCTGTTCGACTCCGGTTCCAGACCAGCATCAACGTGGTGTAACGAGGTGAGCAGCACCGCGATGGCCAACCACCAGATGGGGGCAGGGGGCGCAGCTGGAGGTAGAGCCAGCGTCCGTCGCTCATCCAGTTGGCCTGCCCCCGGCAGCGAAAGCAGGCCTGTGCCTGTGCATTCACAATCAGCCGCCGGCGCAGGGGGTGATCAAGCCAGGCCAATCACGGCTGGATGCGTTGAACGCGAAGGCTGCTCTGGAACAGCCACGCACACGGCCCTTAGTCCAGCTCAGGGAGCAGGGAAGCGGTATTCCCACGCGTGAATTCCAATGGTCAACTAATGACTGATGCAACGGGCCAACCTTGGTCAGATTGTCGTCGGACACTGGGGTGAGTTCTGGTCTGGAGTTAGATACGACGACCACTCAATAGCCTCAGCAGAATCGCGACCACCGCAATGACCAGCAGGATGTGAATCAGGCCCCCCAGCGTATAGGAGGTGAGCAGGCCAAGCGCCCACAGAATAATCAGCAGAACGACAAGTGTTTCCAGCATGATGTCAGTTTGATGAAAAGCCAAAATAAAAAGGCGCTACCTCTGATGGCAGCGCCAAGATGATTCGGGCTTGGTAGTCACTTCTGGTCAGTGGCGTCAGCAACTTTCTTGCCGACGGACCGTGCACCTTCCTTGACATCCTCCGCGGCATTCATTGCGGAAGCCTGAACCTGTTTAGCCTTGCCCTTGATCTGATGACCTTTGTCGCCCTTGATGTCACCATAGGTAGATTCAAGTTTGCCCTCTGCATCTTTGGCAGTGGCATCAATTCGTTTTGACATGGCTCCAAATGTGATGGGAATCGAGAGCGGATGGTTGGGCGTTGCCATGGCTGGCTGAGCACTCCATAGGAGTGAGCTCATGATGATGAGTGGTGTCAGCAACCCAATCGCAGTGGCTCTCAGCCGGCGAACGAGTGGATTGAAATGCAGATTCATAAAGCAAGTATGCAGAGGCTTCACTTGGACCCTAGTGAGCCCGAGCGGCCAAGAGAACTTGGCAGGGGAATGTGAGTGGAAAAGTGGGCTTATCTGGGGCAGAAATACGGATCTGCCAATGGCCGCGAGACGAATGAAGAATGATTGAGCGACGCTACGTATCTACGGCTATCTGCTGCAATTTAATTGCTCGGCTGATGGTTGTCGCAGGTCTGCCTGGTTTGCGCGCCGAGCAAGTCATACGGGGTATGGGAGTCATCCTTGGTGTAGATGCGCTGGCTTTGCAGTCAGATCAGCTGGGTCACTGATCTGCAGAAGTCAATGGGGCAAGGATTGACGTCAATACAGATGTCGGCTAACCACAGAGGCAAGAGTGCTAGCGCGCATTGACCCCTATTCGCGTGGGGGAGCCGGCTTAGCTGGTCATTCCATCATTCATGGCCTCAGCTTCAACTGCGACGAGGCTGACTTCCCGATGCAAGCCGATGATGGCGCACGTTTCTCGTTCTGGTCCTTCAGGCTCAGCGACCTCTCAATCTGTCGATGAGTTCACCCAGGCTCAGTCCGTGATGGGTCCTGCCGGGGTCGCTTACGCTGAGCATCCGACCCGACCAGCTGAAACTCAGCGTGTAGCCTTGCGCCCGGACGTGTAACGCCTATGTTTTTGCTTGTGGATCTGTCAGTTCAGCGTTTCCAATATGCGGTCTGCTGATGCTGTCATGGGATCCGTCCTTGAGGTTCGCATTCAGCGGTGTCCGAGGTTGTTGGTTTTCTCCCGCAATTCACGGTTGTCCCGGTATAGCGCCTGGAACCAGCAGGTGATCCTGCATGGGGCTTGGCAGATCCGGCTCGTGCTGGTTGGGCAGGTGCTTGGTTGGTTGCTGTCGATGGCACCTGGTTCGAACAGCTGATTGCTCAGTATGGCATTAACATGTTGTTGGCTGGGCCCATCATTCCAGCACGTGTAAGTGGTGACATCGCAGGAGCTGCTATTGCTGACTCGGAGCTGCTATTGCTGACTCGGAGCTGTTGTGGTGCAGGCTGGATCAGTCATCAATATAGACTGCTCTTGAAATCTTAGGGATCGAGCACAGAACTGGAGCGCATCTGCTTCTGCGGCAGATTGTTCCCCCGCCCGGCTCGGCGAGAGGTGTCCAGGGCCGGTCACCGGCTGCAGTGTGGATCTTGGGTTTGGTGGAGGGAGGCTTCTCGGGTGATTGTGCTTTCAGTATCCACCAACTGCTGTTGACGGTTTGACTAATTCTGTAGTCATCAATGTGGCCTGTTGCACACGTCTGTTTCACCGTAGTCAGGCTGGGTGAGAACGCTGATGTCTTAGGAAGTCTGGTTGGTTTGCATCAGCTCTTCTTCCAAAAGCATGTTGAAGTGCAGCAGTTGTTCGTCGCTGAGTTGCTGTCGGCTGGAGAGTTGAAAATGCTCCTCCAGAAACGCGCGGCCTTGGCTGGCATCCCACTGGAGCTGCTGCAGCATGCCATCACATTGGGCGAGCAGATCGGCGCGGCGCAGCGGCACAGGCGCGCTGCCCGGATCGCTGCCGGGGCTGAGCTGTTGCACCGCTTGGAGATAGGCGCTGAGGTCGCGGTAGCTGGTGAGTCGTGAGCGGCTGGGATGGCCAAAGGCCCGCTGCAGATAGGTGGATTCCTGATCGCGGCCCCAGCCCAGCCGTTGCAGGTTCAGATCCAATGCCGCCAGCTCATCGCTCCAGTCGTCAGGCGGTTGCTGGATCCCTTCGAGTAGGGGCAGTTCAGGGCTGGGGGCTGCCTCGAGTGGGGCGCTGGTTTCCGCCACTTCCCCACTGGGGCGCCGAATCCCGCTGTTGCGGGCTGGCGGGGTGTGGCTCGGCGTTGCCGCTGCCGCTGGCGGCGTTGGTGTAGCGGCTGGGGTGCTCCCCAACCGTTGCTGGAGTCGTTCGATCGCGCGGTCTTCAGCAGCCTCGGCGTTCTCCGCCTCCCCCAGGGCACTGCCCAGACAGGCACCCTGGTGCCAGGCCGATACCCGCACCACTCGCCGACCAGCTTCAGCGTGCACCAGTCGGGCCTTCAGCTGCATCGGGCAGTTGCCCTCGAACACGCTTCCTAGACTGCCTGCTTCCGGCCTCCGCTGCAGATCTGATGGAAGCCGAGTCGATTCCCTCCCTGTCTCCCTTGATCGAGGGGGCGGATCAATGGGGAGAATTGCTGGCCCTCCTGCCGCTCCTTGTGGCCCTGGAGGCGGTGCTGTCCGCCGATAACGCCATTGCGCTGGCGGCCATTTCCCGCAGTCTGCGCACTCCGGCACTCCAGGGCCAGGCCCTCAACCTCGGATTGGCCCTGGCGCTGGTCTTCCGGCTGGGATTGATCGCTGCCGCCAGCTGGGTTCTGGATTTCTGGCCCCTGCAGCTGGCGGCGGCGGGGTATCTGTTGTGGCTCAGTGGCAGCAACCTGCTGCCCCGCTGGTTCGGTTCGAACGCCGGGGATCCGGAGGTGGCGGTTGATGCTGTTGCTGAGGCCGAGGCCAGCGCTCCCACGGATCGGCCGTTGCTGGCGGTGGTGGCCACCCTGGCCGTAACTGACCTGGCCTTCTCCATCGATAGCGTTGCCGCGGCGGTGGCCGTGAGCGACAACCTGCTGTTGGTGATGGCTGGTGGTGTGATCGGCGTGATTGCCCTGAGGCTCACGTCAGCCCTGTTCATTCGCTGGCTGGCTGTGTTTCGTCACCTGGAGGCTGCCGGCTATCTGGCGGTGGGGTTGGTGGGGGTGCGGCTGGTGCTGCGGCTGGTGGCCCCGCAACTGGTGCCGCCGGAATGGGGCCTGTTGCTGCTTGTGGCGCTGTTGTTCCTCTGGGGCTTCTCGGCGCGCAATCCGGCGGCTGATCCCGCTGAGATCAATCCCTGAATTGTGCTGCTGAATCGATGCGCGTTGAGTTGCGACAAGCTGGCAGCAACCACTTGCTGGAGTTTCTGGATCTCGAGGACATCCCCCAGCCGGGCCGCTGGCTGGAACTGGAGGGCCGCAGCTTCCTGGTGCTCCAGCGGCACCACCGCTACCAGCTGCGAGCCGGGCGCTATGAGCTGGCGGCGATCGCCTTGCAGGTGAAACCCCAGAAACGGCCGGCGGATGCCCGCTGGTGGGAGGGGCGCTGGGTCATCGGTGATCCCAGTTGCCGGTTCAATGCCCGCACCCCGCTGCTGCGCTGCGCGGTGCTGCCGGATGGGCCGTGTGAGCGCTGCGCCCACTTCAGCGCTGCCTGACCCCATGGCCATAGCAGCTCCGGTGTGGTGCGAGGGGCAACTGGTGGCCGGCCATGGTGTGGCGTCGGGACGGGCGGCAGAGAGTCCCTATCCCGCTGGCACGATCAGCCTGCAGGCGCCCTTCTTCCGGCAACTGGGGCTCGACTTGGTGGACTTCCAGCTCGGCACCCTCAACCTCGATTTCAGTCCAGGCGAGTGGCGGCTACGGGATCCCGACCACTGCTTTCCCCAACTGCTCTGGACCGATCGCCATCCGCCGGAAACTTTCTCCTTCTGGGGCTGCCGCCTGCGCCGCTGCTCCCAGTTGCCCAGCCAGGCCGTGGACGCCTTGGTTTACTACCCCCATCCCGAAACCAAGCGGGCCCACTACCAGCGCCCTTCGCTGCTGGAGGTGCTGGCACCGCCCCTGGGCCCCGTGGCGGTGGCCGATCGTTTCGCCCTGGAGCTCGATCCACGCCGCTGCCGGTTGATCCAGCCGGCGCGCCTACGGGCTCGGCTGCTGGAGTTCTTGAAGTTCCGGGTGTTGGCCGCCCAGGACAGCTTCTTCGACGGCAACGATCTGCCTGCATTCCGCGCCTGGTTGAAGGGCTGCTGGCCCGAGGCCTGCGACCTGGCTGATGCCGACCTGCAGCGCACCCTGGAGCAAGCCCGCCAGCTCTACACCGAGGGCTGACGCAGGGGTGCGGCCTAGGGTGAAGCCATCCTCTGTGATGAGCTCCGATTTCCCTGTCATCCAACCCAGCTCCGGGTCAGGAGCAGCGTTCGCGGCCCCGGCGCCTCGCCCGTGCCGCGACATCGGAGCCCTCCCATGCCCCGGCTGTGGCGGTCGTGTCTGAGGACGAGCTCAGCCAATCGGCCTTTGCGGTCCTGGGTCTGGGCCGCCCGATCGTGCAGGCGGTGCTCGAGAAGGGCTACACCACCCCCTCACCCATCCAGCAGCAGTGCATCCCCGCGGTGTTGGCGGGCCACGATGTGATGGCCGCCGCCCAGACGGGCACCGGTAAGACCGCCGGTTTCACCCTGCCAATGCTGGAGCGGTTGCGCCATGGCCCCCACGCCCGCAATAACCTCGTGCGGGCCCTGGTGCTCACCCCCACCCGCGAGCTGGCCGCCCAGGTGGGCGAGAACGTGGCGGCCTATTCACGCCACCTGGATCTGCGCTCCGATGTGGTGTTCGGTGGCGTGAAGATCAACCCGCAGATGATGCGTCTGCGGCGCGGCACCGACGTGCTCGTGGCCACACCGGGCCGGTTGATGGATCTGGCCCAGCAGAACGCTGTGAAGCTCGACCGGGTGGAAATCCTGGTGCTGGATGAAGCCGATCGGATGCTCGATATGGGCTTCATCCGCGACATTCAAAAAATTCTGGCCCTTTTGCCACCTAAGCGCCAGAACCTGCTGTTCTCCGCCACCTTTGAGGCCTCGATCAAGAAGCTGGCCACAGGCCTGCTCCACAACCCGGTGCAGCTGCAGGCCACCCCGGAGAACCGCACGGCCACCACGGTGGAGCACGTGCTCCATCCTTGCGACATGGCCCGCAAGCCGGACCTGCTCACCCACCTGATCAAGAGCAACGACTGGCAGCAGGTGCTGGTGTTCTCCCGCACCAAGCACGGCGCTAATCGCATCGCCGATCGGCTCACCAAGGAGGGGATGGAGGCTGCCGCCATCCACGGAAACAAGAGCCAGGGAGCCCGCACCCGGGCCCTGGCGGGCTTCAAGAGTGGCGAGGTGCGGGTGTTGGTGGCCACCGATATCGCGGCGCGGGGCATCGACATCCACCAGCTGCCCCACGTGGTGAACTTGGATCTGCCCAACCAGGCGGAGGACTATGTGCACCGCATCGGCCGCACCGGCCGCGCTGGCCACAGCGGCCACGCCGTGTCGCTTGTGGCTGCCGAGGAGCATGAGCTCCTGCGGGCCATTGAGCGAATGATCGGCAACCCGCTGCCCAAGCAGGCTGTGCCTGGTTTTGAGCCCACTATCCTTTCCGCTCCGCCCCTGGATCTCAGTGGTGGCCGTGGCCGTGGCAGCTCCCGCGGCGGCCCCTCACGGGCGGGCAGGCCCGCTGCTCCCCGCAGCCGTCGCGCCCCAGGCCGTTAAGGCTGGGGCTCAGGGCCCAGGTGGTCGCCCACCCTGGCCCCCAGCTGTTGGATCAGTGCGGGGCCGGCTGAGGCGGTTTTCCCCTCCAGTTGGGCCTCTCGCACCAACACCGGACAGCCCTGGGTGGCCACCACCAGACCGATCCCGTCGGCGATCGCCAGCACCCTGCCCGGAGCGACTTCTGTGGTGGTCTGGCCGCCTTGCTTCGCCAGCAGCTGGCCTTCCGGACTGAGCTGCTCGGCCAGCCGTTGCACCAGGGGTTCGGTGACCAGCAGTTTCAGCCGCTTGCCTTGCCAGCTGGTGGTGGCGCCGGGATAGAGCCCCATCACTTTTCTGTGGATGGCCAGGGCGGAGCTGTTCCAATCAAGGCTGAAGTCGTCCCGGTTGAGCATGCGGGCATAGGTGAGGCCCTCCTCCGGTTGGGGGGTCAGCCCCAGGCGCGCCCAGCGCTCAGGCTGTGGGCCGGGGCCTGCTGCCGCGATCCGTGGCAGCGCCTCCACTAACAGGTCGGCCGTGAGCGCCGCCAGGCGCTGCCCCAGCTGCTGGGCGTTCTCCAGCAGGCCGATCGGGATCGCCCTCTCGAGCAGCACGGGGCCGGTATCCAGCCCTTCCTCCATCGCCATCACGCCCACCCCGGTGTGGGTATCGCCTTCCAGCAGGCTCCATTGAATGGGTCCAGCCCCGCGCCAGCGGGGCAGCAGCGATCCATGGCCGTTCCAGCAGCCCAGGGGCGGCTGGGCCAGTACCTCCGGCGGCAGGATCTGGCCGAAGGCCACCACCACGGAGATGTCGGCCTCCAGGGCGGCGAGCTGCTCCTGGCACTCGGGATCGCGGCGGATCCGTTCCGGGGTGAACACCCGGATACCGAGGTCCAGGGCCCTGGCTTTCACTGCGGAGGCCATCAGCTGCTTGCCCCGCCCCCGGCGGCGGTCCGGTTGCGTGACCACCCCCACCAGTTGATGACCTGCCTCCACCAGGGCCTCGAGGCTGGGAACGGCGTAGGCGGGCGTTCCCCAGAACAGGATCTTCACGCTTCGCCGGTGATCGACAGGCCCTCCACCCACACCATCGGGCAGAGCCCATCGGGGGTGATCTTGGCCTCCCCTTCAAAGCCCACGATCGCCTTGAGCAGGGTGCGGATGTCGCCGGCCACCGTGGCCGCTTCCACGGAGCGAACCTCGCCGTTCTTCACCAGCCAGCCATCGAACGGCAACGAGAAGGAGCCCTGGCTGGCCTTCACTCCCGCGTGCAGGGCCGAAAGCGAGTCGATCCACACGATCGGCTCGCCCGCCTTGTAGCGATCCAGGCCCTGTTGGCCACCGCCACTGCCAGGGGTGGGGCCGATCTCGAACCAGTCTGGGCCCACCGACACCTTGGCCCCCAGGCCCGCATGGCCGGTGGGAGCTACGCCGAAGGCGCGGGCGGTGGCTTCGGAGTGCAGAAAGTTCCGCAACGTGCCGCCCTCCAGCAGGGAGAGCCGTTGGGTGGGAGTGCCTTCGCCATCGAAGGCCGAGGCGCCGATGTTGCCTGGGTGCAGGCCGTTGTCGTGGAGGTCGAGGAAGGGCACAGCCAGCTGTTCGCCGATTGAGCCCCGGTTGCTCAGGCTCACCCCGTCGAGCACGGCTCGGCCGTTGAACAGACTGCTGAAGGCACCGATCAGATCGAGGAATGCCTCAGGACTGAACACGCAGGTGTAGCGCCCGGTTTCGATCGGTGCGTAGTTGAGGTGGCTGATGGTGCGCTCGGCGGCCTCGTTGATGCAGCCGGCGATGTCGAGATCGCTGGCGCCATAGGCGAGGCGTACGGCGCCTGAACTGCGGGGTTTGCGGCCGGTTTCCTCAGCCCTGGCATAGAGGTAGAGGCTGGCGGTGCTCAGGCGTTGCTGGCGGCAGGCACCGTCACTGTTGAGGTAGAGGCGCTCGCTGCTGCGCTCGGCCAGGCCGTTGTAGGGAACGGTGCCGATCGCGGCATGGCGATTGAGCAATTGGCGTTCCGCGTCCTTGAGGGTGTCCAGCAGCGTGAGGATGCCCTGGGGTTCGTGGATCGGTTGATCCAGGGCTGCCACGGGAGCCGTGGCCAGGGGAGAGAAGGCGGGGGTGTCGTCGGCATTGCCGAAGGCGCTGGCATCGCGGGCGCCGGCCAGGGCGCGCTCCAGGCCGTCATCGGACAGATCGGAGGTGCTGGTGATGCCCACCAGGCCTGCGTCGTTCCACACCCGCACGGTGATGGAGCTGCGCTGGGCGCCTTTCATCTGCTTGGCTTCGCCGCGATCCACCTGCACGGAGGTGTCCGTGCTGCAGGCGGCACCCAGATCCCACTGGCGGATGCCGGCGTTGGTGGCGAGTTTCTCCAGCTTGCTGCGCAGCTGTTCGGCCTGGAGTCCAGCGCTGGTGGGAGTGCCGTTGGCAATGGTGGCCGTCATGCTCAGCGACCCCCAACGGTGATCGAATCCACCTTGATGTGGGGTTGCCCCACGGTGACGAAAATGCTGCCGCTCACGGACCCACAGAATCCGGCCGCGAGTTCCAGGTCGTTGGCGCACATGGAGATGCGCGGCATCACCTCTTTGGCCTCACCGATCAGGGTTGCACCCTTCACCGGCTTGGTGAGCTGCCCGTTCTCGATCAAATAGCCCTCCTCCACAGCGAAGTTGAACTGGCCGGTGGGGCCAACACTCCCGCCCCCCATGGACTTGCAATAGAGCCCTTTGTCCACCGAGGCGATCAGCTGTTCTGGGGTGTGGGGGCCGGCGGCGATGAAGGTGTTACGCATGCGGCTTGCAGCGGCAAAGGTGTGGCCCTGGCGGCGACCGCTGCCCGTGCGGGCGTGGCCGGTGCGCAGTTCCCCGGCTCGGTCGGAGATGAAGCGCCGCAGGATGCCGTTTTCGATCAGTACGGTGCGTTGGGCTTCCATGCCCTCATCGTCCATGCAGAGAGAGCCGAAGGCTCCATCGGTGAGGCCCTCGTCGATGGCGGTCACCGCTTCATGGGCGATGGGCTCCCCCACCTTCTCGGCAAAGGGTGTGGTGCCTCGCTCCACCTGGGTGGTTTCCAGCAGGTGCCCGCAGGCCTCGTGGAAAATCACGCCGCCGAAGCGGTTGGCCAGCACCACCGGCAACTGGCCGGCCTCCACGTAGTCGGCGTAGAGCATGGTGCCGGCGCTCTCGCACACTTCCTGGGCACTGGCTTCGGCGTTCCAGTGGCGCAGGTCGTCTGGCCGGCCGGAGGTGCCGTAACGACGGCCCACGCCGGCGCGATGGTCGCCATCAGCGGCGAGCACGTTCAACCCCACCGACTGGTGTAGCCGCACATCGCGGGCAAAGGTGCCATCGCTGGCCGCGACTAGCACTTCCTGCCAGTCGCGCGCGTAGCTACCGCGGCGGGCCTGGAGGTGGGCGCCGTGCCGCTCCAACAGACCGGTGCCCTCCAACAGCTTGGCGGTGGCCTCCTGGAGTTCGGGGCAACGGGCCAGCCAGTCGGCCTTGGTGGCTGCGAAGTCGCGCAGGTTGGCCAGGCCGTCGAAACTGCTGAGGGCGGTGTCACTGCGTTGCAGTCCGAGCATCCCCAGGGCCTGCGCGAGGGCCCGCTGCAGTCCGGCATCGCTGAGGTCGTTGGTGCTCACGAACCCGTCGCGGTCGCCGCGGAACACGCGGATGCCAGCCCCCATGCCAAAGGCGGGGCTGACGCTGGTGATGGTGTCCTGTTCGGCCAACACGCCGATGTGGTCGGTGCGCTCCAGGAACACCTCCACCAGGTCGGCTCCCGCTGCTCGGCCGGCGGCCAGCAGGGATTCCAGCCGGGGCTGCCAAAGGTGATTGAGCTGATCGGTGCGGGGTCCGGGGGACCCGGCCGGAATTCCGGTTGGGGAGGCGGCGGAAACGACCACGCGTTGGGAGAGTGCAGGGTGAAAGCCAGGACTGGTCCTAGCAAAAAGGCCCTGGCCGCAGTGACCAGGGCCCTCGGGATCTGCCAGCAAGGCCGGCGGCTGGTGAGACCTCAGCGCACCGCTGGCTGGTACTGCTCGCTGCGAATCGGGTTCATCAGGAACAACTTGGCCATCTCCAGGCCATTGGCAGCCCAGTAGGGCAGCTTGCGCAGCAGCTTGATCGGGGCCGGGGCCGTGCCCTCATCCGCCTTGGCCAGGGCGTTGTTGTTGCTCACCAGCCGCTCGAGGCGCTCATAGAACCGGGGATGCTCCACGTTCAGCACCACAGGGAACACCCGTGCGGAGGTCTCGTTGGTCTTGGCGATCACGTACTTGTCGTACTCGCGGGCATCGAGTCCCAGGGCCTCGTAAAACTCCTTGCGGGCTACGTCGCGCACATACATGGTGGCGAACACCGCCAGCAGGAAGAAGCGGCACCACAGCCGGGCCCGCAGGCCGGTGACGGTCTTGGGCTGGGCCTTCATCAGGGCATCGAAGAAGTCGCCGTGGCGGTTCTCGTCTTGGCACCAGTTTTCGAAGAAGTTGAAGATCGGGAAGATCTTGCTGTCGGGGTTCTTTTCGAGGTGGCGGAAGATGGCAATGTAGCGCCAGTAGCCAATCTTCTCGCTCAGGTAGGTGGCGTAGAAGATATAGGCCGGCTTGAAGAAGGTGTAAGCCTTGCTGGCGGTAAGGAAGCCGAGATCGAGTTGCAGGCCGAAATCGCTCATGGCCTTGTTGAGGAAGCCGGCATGGCGGGCCTCATCCCGTGCCATGTGGGCGAAGCACTCGGCTAGGAGCGGGTTCTTGTCCTTGATGCGACGGCTCAATTCCTTGTAGAGCAGGAAGCCAGAAAACTCGGAGGTGCAGCTCTGCTCCAAGAACTCCACGAACACCCGCCGGGTGTCGGGGTCAAGCTTGTCGGCTGCGCCTTCGAACTCCTCGTTGCGGACGAAGTGGTGGCGGTTGTAGTCCTTGCGGAACTCCTCACAGATCGCTTCGAGCTCCGCCTCATTGGGGCGAAGGTCCATCGCCGCCATGGCGTCGAAGTCCGTGGTGTAAAACCGCGGGGTGAGGATCGTGTCCTTCACAGGGTCCTTGATCGCCGGCGCCTCGGGGGTGCCGATGGCGGGGGTAGCAACGGCTGTGGGGGGCACCATCGGGTGTCGCAGCTATGGACGGAGCAGCATCGTAGGAGCCCCGGCGTCCTCGCCGGTGCTCTGTAAACAGTCCGGTCTCAGCCCGGGCTAGTTGGCACCCAACCACTTCTGGCCGTTGAGCCGCTGCACGAGGCGCGACACCAGCAGGGCCAGGGTCATTTTCTTTTCATCGATCAGAAATGACTCGAGCACCGTCGGCTCGGCACCGGCTTCGGCCACCGCGATGGTTTTCGCCGAACTGATGGCGTCGCTGGTGAAGCAGAGCCAGAAGCGCCGGGCCCCTGGCAGCACTCCCTTCACCATCCAACAGCTGCTACCAACCACAGGCATCGGACCCTGCTCAAAGCTGAGGGTGGTGTCCGGTCCGCCGTAGGCCTTGATTTCCTTGGCGAGGGCCGGGATCAGCAGGTTGGGCACAAAGTCGGCGAAGGGCTGATCCTCAGGGGCCGGCGGCTTCACGGCCTTGGCCGGGGAGGCCTGGGCCGTCGAGGCGGCGGGTTCGGGGCTGGCGGAATCGGTCACCGTCGCGGGCCTCGGGCAGAACGCTGGTCCGAACTTTAGGGATGCCCCGCGGCCGATTCGTCACCAGTCGTCGCTGGACGATGAATCCCAGCCGTCTCCGTCACTGCCAGCCTCACTGGAACCTTTGTTCGCAGCGGTGGGTGCTGCCACTGTTGTGGCTTTGCGAATCACCCGGAAGGGCACCGAAACCGTGGGCGGTGGCTCGGCGGGGGCGCGGCTGGGACCGGCCCATCCCCCCCAGTTCACGGGCGCTGAGACTTCGGGTTCCCGTTGGCGGCTGCCGCCGCTCGGCTCGCTCCCCTCCTCCTGGCGGAAGGCGTTGCCGCCACTGCGCCGCACTTGCCGGCTGGGGGGGGGGGCGGCACCGCCCTGCAGGGCCAGGGCGGTGCCCGCGGCACTGAGGCCGGCACCGGCGGCCGCTGCCACCGCAATCCAGGTGCCCACGGGCCAGGCGGGGCTGCGCCAGGTGAGCAGCTGCAGGCTGGCACTGGGCCGTGGATTCAGGGCGCCCACCAGCAGCACCGCCAGCAGCGGGGTGAGCAGGGGGAGCAGCAGGAAACGTTGCAACACGGGTTCAGGACTGAATCGGGCCGCTCCAGCGGCGCAGGGGGCCGAGGTCGTAGCCCAGGCAATCGAACACCCTGATCACCAGAAAATCCACCATGTCGTCGATGCTGGTGGGCTGGTGATACCAGGCGGGCACCGGTGGGGCGATCCGTGCCCCAGCCTCCGCCAGGGCGGTGAGGTTGCGCAGGTGAATGAGGTTCCAGGGGGTTTCCCGCGGGCAGATCACCAGCGGGCGTCCTTCCTTGAGGTGCACGTCCGCTGCACGCTCCACCAGATCGGTGGCCACCCCCGCGGCGATGCGTCCCACCGTGCCCATGGAGCAGGGCAGGATCACCATGCCGCGGGTGCGAAAGCTGCCACTGGCAATCCCAGCGGCCTGGTCGTTCCAGCGGCGGCAGCGCAGTTCGCCGCCGCTGGTGCCGGTGCGCTCGCGCCAGAACCGCTCCTGGGCCTCGGGTTCACTGGGAACTCGCAGGCCCAGTTCCGCTTGCCAAACCCCGATGGCACCGCGGCTCACCACCATCTCGACCCGCTCGCCGGCCTGCAGCAGCAGTTGCAGGGCCCGCTGGGCCAGGGGCTGGGCGCTGGCGCCGGATACCGCCAACACCACCGGATCGGTGCCTGCTGTGGGGGGTACCAATCAGGCCTCGTCGCCGCTGAACTCGTCGTCGCCACCGGGTTCGTGGTCGGCGTGGCCACCCTTGTCGTACTCCTCGTAGCCCTCGGGCAGCACCACGGCCAGGTCGATCTGGTGGCGCAGCACATCCACTTTCTGGATGATCACCTCCACCTGGTCGCCGAGCATGTAAGTGCGCCGGTTTTTGCGGCCCACCAGCCGGTTCTGGCGGGAGCGGTACTCGTACCAGTCGTCCTTGAGGGAGCTCACATGCACGAGCCCCTCCACTTGGGAGGGGGGCACCTCCACGAAGAAGCCGTAGCTCTGAACGCCGCTGATCACACCGGTGAGGGTCTGGCCCACCAGCGGCTCGGCCTGACGGGCCTGGGCCATGGCAAGGGCATCCGCCTGCAGGTCGATGGCGAAACGGGAACGGGTGTTCAGCCGGTGCAGCAAGGCCCCACTGCGGGCTTCCTCCACGGGGGTGAGGTTGCTCGGGGCGAGCAGGGGCCAGTCGATGGTGCCGTGGCTGCTGTCACCGGCGATGTCCACCCGGGTCTTGTGGCGCACGGAGGGGCGGTCCTTGCCCTCACTGAGCAGCAGCACGAGCACGTGCTGGTTCCACAGATCGGCGTAGTGGAGGGCGGGGCAGCACCAGGGGGCAAAGGCCACCGGATCCCCGGCCAACATGTTGGCGCTCGGTTCCGTTGCCAGGGTCACGGGGCGCAGGGGGTCCTTCAGCTGCTGCTGCAGCACGCGGCAGCGGTCGGTTGCGGCAAACGCCACGGCCAGTTCCTGGGCCGTGGCGTTGCCATCGGCGGCGAGCTCCAACGGGATCTCCAGGGCCAGGGCCGCCTTGGCCACTTCGTTCACGGCCTCGGCATCCGGCGCCGGGTTCTGGGCATAGATCGCCGGCAACTCCAGGGCGGCCAGGTGGCGACCCAGGGCCCGATGGGCCGGCAGGATCAACTCCCGCAGCAGGCCCATGGGGTCACTGCAGGGATCCAGCTGCACCATCCAGCCCTGGCGGCTTTCATCCGGTTCGGGGATGGCGAGATCACCCAGGCCGTCGATGGCCGGCATGGCCAGGGCGAGATCGATGGAGCCAGCGGCAAGCCGCTGTTGGCGTAGCAGAGCCGCCAGCTCCACGAGTTGTTCGAGCAGGGGCAGCACGTCCTTCACGGCCTTGAGGGCCGCGGGCGTGGTGCGGGCCTTGGGCTTGCGTTCCGCCAGGGCCTGCAGGGCCTTGGGCTCTACCAGTCCGTCAGCCTTGACGGTGCTGCGGCAGAAGCGGTAGTGCTCCAGGGCCCCATCGCTGCTGAGCTCCAGGGCCACGGAGAGGGCGGCCTCCGCCGTTCCCACCTTGAAGGCCGCAGCCTTGCTCAGGGCTTGGGTGAGCAGCGGCAGCCAGCTGGGACCCACACACAGGGCTTCCGCCTGCTCCCGTAGGAACAGATCCAGGGCGCTGCCAAAGCCCACCCGCTCGGCAACGGCCGGGGCATGCACCCAGAGCCGCAGGCCGGTGTCGGTGGTTTCGAGCGACACGGCGGGCAAGATCGGCGCCTCTGAGCCGCTCCAGCTCTGCAACAGCAGCGTGGGCAGGGCGGTGAGGTCGTCGCGATCCTTCGGCTCTGGGGTCTTGAGCGAAGTCTTTGGTGCCGCGGGGCGTTCCCGCAGCCCATGCTTGGTGAGCAGCAGGTCGAGGTCGGCCTCCGGCCCCGCATTGATCGCCAGGCTGCGGGATACATGCCCCTGGGGGGCCAGCTGCCCTACCGGGTAGCGATCCACCTGCACCTCCACCACGGCCTCATCGGCGGGTTTCAGGTGCTTGGCATCGCCGTCCGGCAACTCAAGGGCCGTCAACAGCCGATCGTCCAGGGGCACGGCCACGAGGCGTTCGTTCTGCTGCTCCACCTGGGCCAGCAGGCTGGTGGTCTGGCGCTCGAGAATGCACTGCACTCCCCCCTCGGGGGAGCGCCGCCGACCGCCCTCGCGGGTAATGCGCACCAGGACCCGATCGCCGTTCCAGGCGTGGTTGAGCTGGTTGTCGCGGATGTAGATGTCTTCGCCGCCGTCGTCCCGGAGGGCGAAACAGAAGCCCTTGCTGCTGCAGCGAAGACGCGCCGTGATAAGGCCGTCGTCCTGAATGCGGCCCACCCCGTCGTCGCTTTCCTCGAGAACTCCAACCCGCACCAGGCCGGTCAGGGCGATGCGGAGCTGGTCCTTGTCGGCCTTGGCACTCAGCCCCAGTGCCTTTTCGAGCTTGGCAACGGGGAGCTGCGCCTCGGCGGGCAGCTGTTCGATCAGGTCGGCGACCGTGAACTTCATTGGCGGTTTGGGAGGGCGCGGTAGCGGCTGTTGGGGCCCCTGGAGTGCGTGTCGAGCGATGGGCTATCGGAACGGCAACAACGCCCCGATGGCTAGCGCCAACACCGGAACTTTAGGGATTGGTGGTCGCGGTGTCTTCCGCACTGTCGTCGCTCTGTCCTGACTTGATCACCAGCCGCAGTCCAATCACAAGAAAGCCAATGGAGGCGGCCAGTTGCAGAGCATTGGGGGGAATCACCGCCGAGAGGGAGCCGCCGGCGCCGGCCCCCAGCAGGCTGGCCAGAACCAGGGCGGCCGCACTGCCGGCAAACACAGCCCCACTCCGGTTGGAGGTGCCGCTGATGGTCACGATGGCCAGCTGGGTCTTGTCGCCGAGTTCAGCCAGAAACACCGTGGCGAAGGTGGAGGCCAGAAGGGGGAGTTGCATGGCGCTCAGGAGGCGAGGGGGAGCATGCTCACAGCGGCCTGACGGCCCAGCCAAAGGCCGAGGCCGATCATCAGGATGCCTGCCAGCCGCTCCAGCTGCTGCGGGGGCAGCACCCGGGCCAGCCAGCGGCCGAGCAGCACCCCCACCAGGCTGGAGCTGATCAGCGCCAGAGAGGCTCCAATGAACACGATCACTGGCCGGCCCGACTCTGCCGACAGCAGCAGCGCCGCCAGCTGGGTCTTGTCACCCAGTTCCGCCAGAAAGACTGTGGTGAAGGTGGTGAGGAAGACAGCACCAAAACTGGCGGCTGCGGCCGTATCGGCGGCCGTGTCGTTTTCGGTGTCTGAGACGGTGTCGGTTGCCGCGGGGTCCTGGGACATGGAGGTCAGAAAGCCTGTTCGGGGGGCTGCCGGATCGCCTGCTCGAAGCGTCGCATCACCATGCCACGGCCGCCATGTTCGCTGCGAATCTGCTGGCGGCAGCAGTTGATGGCGAAGGCATTGGCGTCCTCCGCTGGAACCTCAAACAGGCTGGCCAGGTTCTCCACCCGGCAGAACATCGGCCGCTCCTCGTAGATGCGGCAGCTGCTGGAGCCTGTATCGAAGTGGATGCACCAGCCATCCGGGCCCACCATGGATAGGTATTGCTCCTGTTGCTCTTCGGTGAGGGCGGCAAGGGCCTCCTCCCGTTCACCCGGATCCAGGCGGCAGCAGGAGCCGCAGCCGCTAATGCAGCGCCAGTGCAGTTCTGTGCTCATCGCGGCAACCCCTGTGGCTGTGACAAGCCGTCACAGTGCGGCGCAAGCTTCCCAGGGGAGGTCCACCACGGACCGTAGGCTTGGTGCTGACTTGTGCAGCCGCTGAGGCGTTCTCCCATGGGAATCGACTTCCATCTGATCGCCAACTTCGCTGCTCTGTTCCTGATCACCATTGCCGGACCGGCCGTGATCTTCATCCTCTTCTACCGCCGCGGCGCCCTCTGAAGCTTCTCGAGCGTCCAGCTCCTGCCCCTGGGGCCCAACCCCCTGGCTCTCCCATTCGAGAACCAGGGGGTTTTTAACGGCCGTGGCCTGTCTCAGGCCACCAGTCCCAGGGCCATGGCGGCGTCCTGAATCAGGGCTTGCACGTAGGGGTGATCGGCCTGGGGATGGTCAGCGCTGAGGCCCTCTCCCGCCAGGGCCAGGCCCCGGAGTTCATCGCCGGCGCCATTGCGGATCACCAGGCCCTCCCCGTCCCTGGTTACCCAGTAGGTGCGCCCCTGCCGTTGCAGACGCACCGCATCGGCGCCGCTTTCCCGCAGGGCCACCAGCTCCAGCTGTAGCCGTTCTTCCCCCTGCCAGCGATTCAGCCGCAGCCTGTAGGCCACATCCACATGCTGCGGCAGGCTCCAACCCCCCTGCCAGCGCCAGGCCACGGCACGAACCCTGGTCTCGCCCTGGCCCAGGATGAGCTGGAGATGGCCGCCCCGCAGTTCTTTCTGCTGGGTCACCCGGCAGCGGCTGCTCCAGAAGATCGGGGTGGGGTTCCCGATTCCAAACGGCTCCAGCCGTTGCAATTGGTGCCACAGGCCCCGGTCGATCTGATCGAGCCGCAGCAGAGCCTCTGGCTCCACCACCAGGCCACTGCCCTGGTGGTGGAGCCAGAGCGAAGCCATACCGTTGAGCACCTCATGCAGGGCCGCCACCCGCTCCGCCAGCACGGTGAAACCGCCGGCGGCCGGATGGCCGCCATGGCGTTCCAGTAAGGAGCTGCACTGCTGCAGGGCCTGGTCCACCGCAAACCCCTTGGGGGCCCGCACGGAGGCGCGCAGTCGACCATTCCCCTCGCTTGCCAGCAGGGCCGCCGGCAGCCCGAAGCGCTCCACCAGCCGGGCCGCCACGATGCCGATCACGCCGTGGTGCCAGTGGCTTTGGGCCAGCAGCAGGAAGGGGCTCCGCTGGGCGCCATCGGCATCCACCAGGGCCACCGCCTCCGCTTCGATCGCATCACACAGTTCCCGCCGCTGACGGTTCAGCGCTTCGCACTCCCGGGCCAGATCGAGGGCGCGGTCCTGGTCCGTGGTGGTGAGCAGCTCCACCACCAGCTGGGGGTCGCCCAGGCGTCCCACCGCATTGATGCGGGGGGCGATCTGGAAGCCCACGGTGCCTGCATCTACCGGAACGTCGTCCAGCCCTGCGAGCTGCTGCAACGCCTGCAATCCCGGCAGGGCACTGGCCTTCAGCCGTGGCAGCCCGTCCATGAGCCAGCGCCGGTTCACCCCCTGCAGCGGGGCCATGTCGGCGATGGTGCCGATGCAGAAGAGATCGAGGGCGATGGCCAGCCCTTCCTCCGAGCGGAAGGCCTTGGCTAGGGCCACCGCCAGCAAGTAAGCCAGGCCCACCCCGGCCAACCCTCGGTACGGCGAGCCCTCCGGGGTGCAGGCCGGGTGCAGCAGGGCCAGGTAGGGCGGATGCTCGGCCGGCAGGGTGTGGTGATCGGTGAGCACCACATCCAGTTCGAGGGCCTTGGCCCGCTCGAGGGCCTCGCGGGCGGCGATGCCGTTGTCCACCGTCACCAGCAGCCGGATTCCCTCACCAGCCAGCCGCTCCACCATGGCGCTGTTGAGGCCATAGCCATCGTCGAGGCGGCTGGGGATGGCAGCCACCGGTGCTGCCCCAAGCCGTTGCAGCACCCCCACCAGCAGGGCCGTGCTGGTCATGCCATCGGCGTCGTAATCCCCGCAGATGGCCACCGCCTCGCCGCCCTTGCAGGCCTGACGCAGGCGTTTCACGGCGGTTTTCAGATCTGGAAAATGCTTGGTGGGATCGGGCGCCTCGGCTGGCTCCAGCAGGTTTTCAATGGCTTCACGGCTGCCCAGGCCCCGCCGCTGCAGCACGGCCAGCAGAGGTTCGCTGAGCCCCAGGCCCTGCAGTTCAGGGTTCGGAACCGCCGGTACGGGCAGCTGCCAGCGTTGCTCGGGGGCTGGGGAGAGCAACACCATCGGCCCAACAGGAGTCCATCCTGCAGCGTCATGACGGGACGATCCAGCGCCCTAACCTCCTGGCCACGGTTGTGATGGCCCGGTGCCTTTTCCCGCGGCGCTTCTCTGGGATGTGGATGGCACCCTCGCCGAGACCGAGCTCGATGGTCATCGGCTCGCCTTTAACCGCGCCTTGGCCGAGGCTGGCTTGCCCTGGCGCTGGGATCCTTCCACCTATCTCTCCCTGCTGCCCATCAGCGGCGGGCGGGAGCGCCTGCGCTCCTTTCTCCAGGAGGTGGAAGGTGCAGCCCCCAGCACCGCGCGTGTGGAAGCGCTCCAAGCCGCCAAGCAGCGCCATTACGGCGCCCTGGTGGCGGGGGGTGGCCTGGGCCTGCGTCCTGGGGTGGCCAGACTCCTGGAGGCTGCCGCCGCTGCTGGAATTCCCCAGGTGATCGTCACCACCAGCGGTCGCGCCGCGGTTTCTGCCCTGCTGGAGCAGGTGTTGCCACGCTCGGAGCGGTTGTTTCGCTTCTGGGTGTGTGGGGAGGATGTCGCCTGCAAAAAGCCCCATCCCGAGGCCTACCGATTCGCCCTGGCGCAGTTGGGTTGCGACGCTGCGCAGGCTGTGGCGATCGAGGATTCCGGCAATGGCCTGCGGGCGGCCTTGGATGCCGGGCTCAGCACCCTGGTGACCCGCAGTGCCTCCAGTGCGGCCGAGCCCGCGGAGGCGTTCAGCGCGGCTGCGGCGATGGTGGATCACCTGGGTGAACCCGGTTCCCCCTGTGTGCTGTTGCGCGGCCCCGCTTGCCCCGATGGCCACATCACGCTCTCCTACCTGCAGCAGCTGCTGCAGCGGCCATGAGTCCACTGCCCATCCAGGCCACCCGTTTCGATCGGCTCCAGCGCCGGGTGGCCACGGGCCTAGCTGGTGGTTTTCGCGGTAGTTGGCGCCGCCGCAGCCTGGGCCTGCTGGCCCTACTGCTGGGCCTCTACGCCGGCAATAACCTCACGGCCTACTGGCTTCAGAAGCTTGGCCGCCCAACAGTGGTGTTGATCACGGTGTTGCTGGTGGAACTGGTGGTGCGTCTGCGCGGACGTCTGGTGAAGGGTCAGCCGGCCCTTGGCTGGGTGATGCTCGACAACCTGCGCATCGGCGTCGTGTACGCGCTCATGCTGGAGGCCTTCAAGCTGGGCTCATGAGCCTCGAGTCCTGGATCCTGGCCGAGCTCATCGGGCGGGTGAGCCGGGCTGAGCGCCCCTTCATTGGTCTCAATGGACCTGTCGGGGCAGGTAAGAGCACCCTGGCGCGCCACCTGCAGGAGGTGTGCGCTGAGGCTGGGCTGCGCCTAGCCGTGGTGTCCATCGACGACGCCTATCTGCCCTGGCAGCAGCGGCAGCGGGCCATGGCGGGCAATCCCTTCGGTGTGACCCGGGTGCCCCCCGGGAGCCATGAGCCGCAGAGGCTGCAGCATGGTTTGCAGCAGTGGCGGGCCCAACGCGCCGAAGGCCCGGGGCAGCTGGTGCTGCCCCGCTTCGACAAAACCCTGCGGGGCGGCGCTGGCGATCGGGTTGCCGATTGGCATGGCGAGGCCGATGCCCTGTTACTGGAGGGCTGGCTGGTGGGCTGTTGTTGTTTGGATCCAGGGGCTCTGGAGGCTGGCCTGTTGAGCGGTCAGGGCCTCGAGGAGGTGTCTGCGCTGGAGCGCCGTTGGTTACGCCACTGGAACCAGCAACTGAAGGCCTATGAGCCGCTGTGGGATCAGCTGGATCTGCAGATGGTGCTCTGGCCGGCGCGCTGGGAGCTGCCCCGGCGCTGGCGCCTTCAGGCCGAGGCACGCCAGCGGAAGCGCGGCGGCGGTTGGATGGCCCCCACCGCGCTCAGTGCTGTGGTGCGAGCCAGCCTGTGCTCCCTACCTCCCTGGCTCTATCAACGGCCAGTTCTGGAGCGGGCGGATTGGGTTCGCGTGCTGGATGGGCAGCGCCGCAGCCTCTGGGAGGGAAGCGGCGCTGAGGTGTTAGAGCGAATCGAGGGGGCTCGCGAGAATCAGGCCTCGTCGCCTTCCTCTTCAGCCACGGGGTAGACGAAGCCTTGGGCGCGGCCACTCAGCACGGCCTTGCCGATCGAGAGAGCCTTCTGGGCGGCCACAGCTGCCTTGCCCTTCCAAGTGGCGTGGCGCTGGTTGCGCTTGCCCTTAGACGTTTTCTTCTTGGGAACAGCCATCCCGCTCTCGATCTGCCAAACCAAGATCTTCCGCTGCCGTCCTCCCTTTCGTCAAATCGCTAAGCTCGGGCCACTGGTAGATCCCTGTGAGCAACGGCGTTCAACCCCCTTCGGAACGCGCCGGCGATCCGCCTACGAAGGCCCCTGGTCTGATGCGGGATTTGGGCCTGTCCAAATCGCCTCCGCCCAGTTACAGCGAGCTGTTGCAACAGCTGCGAAGCGGCAAAATTAAGGAGTTGGAGCTCTCCACGGCCCGCCGCGAGGTTGCGGTTACCTATGCCGATGGCCGGCGCGTCACGGTGCCGGTGTTCAGCAACGACCAGCAGCTGCTGAGCACTGCCCAGGAGGCTCGCGTGCCCCTCACAGTGCGCGATGACCGAAAAGATGAAGCCACCGCTGGCCTGGTGGCCAACGTGCTGCTGTTGCTGCTGCTGTTCGGCGGGCTCAGCCTGTTGATCCGCCGTTCGGCCCAGGTGGCCAACAAGGCCATGGGCTTCGGTCGCAGCAAGGCCCAAGTTCAGGCCGAAGGAGCCGTGGCGGTGCGCTTCGAGGATGTGGCCGGCATCAATGAGGCGAAGGAAGAGCTTCAGGAGGTGGTGACCTTCCTCAAGGAGCCGGAACGCTTCACGGCCGTGGGCGCCAAGATCCCTAAGGGTGTGCTGCTAGTGGGCCCCCCCGGCACCGGCAAAACGCTGCTCGCCAGGGCCATCGCCGGTGAGGCTGGCGTGCCGTTTTTCTCGATGGCGGCCTCGGAGTTTGTAGAGCTGTTCGTGGGCGTGGGGGCCAGCCGCGTGCGCGACCTGTTCCGCAAGGCCAAGGAGAAGGCGCCTTGCATCATCTTTATCGACGAGATCGATGCCGTAGGCCGCCAGCGCGGTGCTGGCATCGGTGGTGGCAACGACGAGCGGGAGCAGACCCTCAACCAGCTGCTCACCGAGATGGACGGCTTTGAGGAGAACTCCGGTGTGATCCTGCTGGCGGCCACCAACCGCCCCGATGTGCTCGATACCGCGTTAATGCGTCCTGGCCGTTTTGACCGTCAGATCCACGTGGACCTTCCCGATCGACGGGGCCGGGAGGCCATCCTCTCGGTGCATGCTCGCAGCCGTCCCCTCGGTCCTGAGGTATCCCTGGCCGATTGGGCCAGTCGCACCCCGGGCTTTTCCGGGGCAGATCTCTCCAACCTCCTGAATGAAGCGGCGATCCTCACGGCCCGCCGCGACCGGCAGACCATCGACGATCAGGCCCTTAGCGATGCCCTGGAGCGCATCACCATGGGTCTCACGGCGGCACCCTTGCAGGACAGCGCGAAAAAGCGCCTGATCGCTTACCACGAGGTGGGTCACGCCCTGCTCACTACCTTGCTGCCCGCAGCCGACAAGCTCGACAAGGTGACGCTGCTCCCCAGGGCCGGCGGCATCGGCGGTTTCGCCCGAACCATGCCCGATGAGGAGGTGTTGGACTCGGGCCTCATCAGCAAGGCCTACCTGCGGGCCCGCATGGTGGTGGCCATGGGTGGCCGGGCGGCGGAGCTGGTGGTGTTTGGTCCCAGCGAGGTGACCCAGGGCGCCTCCAGTGATCTGGAGATGGTGTCGCGCATCTCCCGCGAGATGGTGACCCGCTACGGCTTCTCCACCCTGGGGCCGGTGGCCCTAGAGGCCGATGGCGGCGAGGTGTTCCTCGGTCGTGATTGGTTGCGCTCTGAGCCCCACTACTCCCGGGAAACCGGCAATCGCATCGATCAGCAGGTGCGGCAGTTGGCCACCGCTGCTCTGGATCAGGCGGTGGCGCTGCTGCGCCCGCGTCGGAAGCTCATGGATGAGCTGGTGAACCTGTTGATCGAGAAGGAGACCATCGAGGGTGAGGAGTTCCAGGTGGTGGTGGAGCGCCATGGGGGCTCCCTCAATGGCTTGAGTCCACTTCCCGAGGTTTTCGTGGCGCAGCCAGCCAGCCAGCCCTAGGTAAACCGAATATCCAGGCTGCGGAGCTGGGTGTGTAGGCCGGCGTCCTGGATGGGCAACAGCAGGGCTGTGCGGCCGCTTTCATTGCCATGGGCATGCCAGTGGCCAGGTGGTGTGATGAAGGCACCGCCTGCCTCCCAGTCGATACGTTGGGGATCCCGAATCGTTCCATCAGGATTCAGCTCGGTGCCCACGAGGGTGTAGCACCCGGGATCACAGTCCACGATCAGATCGAGCGCCACCGATTGATGGCGATGGGCGCCCTGGGTGGCTCCTGCCGGCACCATGCCGAGCATGGCCCAGAGCACGTGGGTCACGGTGCGGGTCGACGGCAGATCTCGGTTGGCCAGTAGCAGGCTGAGCCGGTTGCTCTTGGCGCTGCTGGGGTCAGCGGCGAGGGTCTCCAGTTCGGCGAGCAACCACTCGCCTGGGTAGTGGGTGGCTTCGAAGCGGGGCTGGCTGGGCTGCACGCCCAGGTAGTACAGCAGGGGCGCATCGTTCACCCAGTACAGCACGCTGGTGGTGTCGGCCTCCAAGAGCGGAGCGGCTCCTGCTGGCAACACAAACAGATCCCCGGCTTGCCAGGCAAGGCTCACGGCAGGGCTAGCCGCTTCGGCGCTGCGCTCGCAGCGACCTTGGCCAGAGAGCACATAGAACAGGGAGCTAGTGGCTGGTGCCGCTGCCTTCACCCCCTCACCGGCCTCGATCCGTAGGAAATGAGCTGCCAGGGCTGGGCTGGTGGCTGGGCCGCTGATCCCCAGGGATCCACTGAGGTCCAAGGGAATCACGGCGCTGGGACCACTGGCATGCAGCTCTGGCCCCCACTGGCGATAGGGGATGGGCTCGGTGAGGCCGCGCCGCACCGGGTTTGCCGCCTGGCGGTAATCGAACACCAGGGCCTTGCTGCCTGCGGGAGCTGCAGGCACGACCGGGGACATGGCCATGGCTGCTGCACGATCCGGTGCTGGAGTCATCGCGTCACCCCTGGATTGAGATCACCCTATTGAGCCGTCCTCCCGATCTGGCCACTGCGGCAATGGCTACAAGGCCGGGGCCATGGCTCAGCCGCCGGCTACGGCGGGAACAATGCTCACCTCATCGCCATCGCTGAGGGCGGTTGCCTGGTTGTCCAGAAAACGGATGTCCTCGCTGTTCACGTACACGTTGAGGAAGCGGCGCAACTTACCGCCTTCATCGCAGAGGCGGCCCTTGATCCCCGGGTAGCGACCTTCCAGCGCATCGATCAGGGTGTCCACGCAGGTGGCCTCTAGGTCGACGCTGGCCTCGTCGTTGGTGAATTTCTGCAGGGGGGTGGGAATCAGAACCTGAACGGCCATGGCGGGGGGGAGTATCGAATGGGGGGATCGAAGCTGGGGCTGCGGCGACGGCGTGCTGGTTCAGCCTTTGAGGGCTGCCTGGGCCTGCTGCCAGGCGGCGTTGAAGCTGTCCAGCTGGGCTTCGATGGTGTAAGGCGCGCCGATGGAATCAACAATGGCCTCGGTGGTCTTGAGGCCATTGCCGGTGATGTAGGCCACGGTGCTCTCGTCGGGGTTGATCTTGCCCTGTTCCACCAGCTTCTTGAGCACCGCAATGGTGGTGCCTCCGGCGGTTTCGGTGAACACGCCCTCCGTTTCAGCCAGGAGCTTGATGCCCTCGATGATTTCCGTGTCGTTCACGGCCGCAATGTTGCCCCGGGTTTTGTTGGCAATGTCGATGGCATAGGGGCCATCGGCCGGATTGCCGATGGCGATCGACTTGGCGATGGTGTTTGGTTTCACCGGGGTGATGAAGTCCCGGCCTTCGGCGAAGGCCTGGGCAATTGGGGAACAGCCCTCGGCCTGAGCACCGCTGAAGCGCACGTGCTTCTCGTCCACCAGCCCCACCTTGATGAACTCATCAAAACCCTTGCGGATCTTGGTGAACAGGGAACCGGAGGCCAGCGGCGCCACGATGTGGTCGGGCAGTTGCCAGCCAAGCTGCTCGATCACCTCGTAGCCCAGGGTTTTGGAGCCTTCCGAGTAGTAGGGGCGAAGGTTGATGTTTACGAAGCCCCAGCCGTAGGTGTTGGCCACTTCCGAGCACAGGCGATTCACCTGGTCATAGTTGCCCTTCACCGCCATGAGGGTGGGGTTGTAGATCAGGGTGCCGAGCACCTTGCCCAGTTCCAGATCGCTAGGGATGAACACACAGCAATCAAGCCCGGCATGGGCGGCGATCGCCGCGGTTGAGTTGGCCAGGTTTCCGGTGGAGGCGCAGCTCACCGTGGTGAAGCCCAGCTCACGGGCGCGGGTGAGGGCCACGGACACCACCCGGTCCTTGAAGGACAGCGTCGGCATGTTGACGCCGTCGTTCTTGATATAGAGGTTGTTGAGGCCAAGGCGCTTGGCCAGGTTGTTGGCCTTGAGCAGGGGGGTAAACCCGGTGCCCACATCAATGGGGTCACCTTCGATCGGCAGGAAATCGCGGTAGCGCCAGATCGAGGCGGGGCCGGCTTCGATGGTGGCCCGGCTCACCCGGTTCCGGATGGCCTCGTAGTCGTACACCACCTCGAGCGGGCCGAAGCAAACGTCTTCGCAGACGTGACGGGCGCCAGCTTCATAGGGATGGCCGCATTCCTTGCAGCGCAGACCCGTGAAGGTGGAGCGAGAGAGAGTGGCCGTCACAATCACGCCCTGGAGGTGGTGAGGAAGCTAGCAGTGCCGCCGTGGGCGCCCATTATTCTCCGATGCCCGAGGTCGGGTATCGATGGAGCGCTGTTGTGGCTTGACCTCTGGGGGTGCTTGCCTAGCCTCGCTGGGTGACTGGCACCGCATTGCGCTCCTCCGTACACCCGATCACCGGCTGGCTGCGGGCGGTGGGGGTTTTGGCCCTGCTGTTGGGGGCGCTGGTGCTGCTGCCCCGGTTGGGGATCGAGCGCCAATGGTTCGCCCAGTTCGGGGCCGAATCCGTGGTGATGCGCCGCTGGCTGCTTCAGGTGCTGGCCTTTGTGGTGGTGATGGGCCTCGGGGTTCCCCTCCAGCTGCAGCAGTTGAGCCGTTGCTGGAGGCTGCGCCAGGAGGCCGCGCGCAAAGCTCTGCCTGAAGCCCCGCTGGTGGTGCTCGGCCCGCGCCTGCTCACCTTTGTGCTGGTGGGCCTGCTGGTGCTGCTGGCAGGAGGCTTCACCTACCTCATGGTGCAGGCGAAAGACCTGATCGCCGCACCATTCAGTGGGCAGGTGATCACCGGAATCCCGGTGCTGGCGGATCTGCCCCCCTGGTTGGTGCTCGGCCTGGGGGCTGCCCTGCTGCTGCCCCTGTTGCTGTGGCCGCTCATCACCTTGCGGATCACCCTGGCGGCGGCCCTGGCGGGATCGGCCACGGCCCTGGCAAGGGGCTGGAGCCTCTGGTTGCCTGCACTCCTGGCGGTTCCCTTTGGGGAGCGTGATCCGATCACTGGCTTCGACCTCAGCTTCACGGTGCTGCAGCTGCCAGCCCTGCACTTGCTGGTGAGTGTGGTGATGGCCCAGGCGATCGTGGGCTTGGCCGGTTGCCTCTGGCTCACCTTCAGCGAGGGCTCCAGTCTCTCGGATCTGCGCTTCCCAGGGCTCAGCCGCCAGCAGCAGCGGGTGCTGCAACCGCAGTTGGCGGTGTTGGCCCTGATGGCGGCCCTCAGCAACGCCCTGGCCCCCTTCGACCTGATGGTGCAGGGCAGTGGGGTGGCCGCAGGTGCCGGTTTTGTCGACCTGCACGTGCGGCTGCCCCTGCGGCTGCTGCTCTCCGCCCTGCTGCTGCTCACGGGCTTGGGGTTACTGGTTCCCCTGCCCCGGAACTGGCTCCGGCGTGGGGCCTTGTTGCCCCTGGCCCTCACGGCTTTGGCGGTGCCGATTGCCGAGTGGATCGTGGCCCCCCTGGTGCAGCGCATCTGGGTGCAACCGCGGGAGCTCGTGGTTGAAATGCCCTACCTGCGCCGTTCCATTGATGCCACCCGCCGGGCCTTCGGCCTCGAGACGGTGAAGCAGCTGGTGTTGGAGCCGCGCCAGAAACTCACCTCCGAGGATCTGGCGGCGGCTCCTGGAACCCTCAGCAATATCCGTCTCTGGGATAGCAAGCCCCTGCTCGAGGCCAACCGACAGCTGCAGCAACTGCGGCTCTACTACCGGTTCCCTTCAGCGGCCGTGGATCGCTATCCCCTCAGCGCGGATCCGGCCCGCCAGGGCTCCCAGCAGGTTTTGATCGCTGCCCGGGAACTGGATACCGGTGCTCTGCCGCAGGACTCCCGCACTTGGTTGAACCGCCATCTGGTCTTCACCCACGGCTATGGCTTCACGGTTTCCACCGTGAATGCCTTTGGGCCAGATGGTCTGCCGATGTATTTCGTGAAGGATCTGGGTCGTGGCAGCAAGGTTCAGGGGATTCCGCAACTCGGACTCCAGACAGAGTCGGTTCGCAAGGCCCTGCCGGTGGGCGTGCCTCGGCTGTATTTCGGATCCGCCAAATCCTCCTACGTAATCGCCCCCACCCAGGTGCGGGAGTTTGACTATCCGGAGGGCGACCTCAACCTCTATTCCCACTACACCGGCCAGGGCGAGGTGCCGATCCATGGCCCCCTGGATCGGCTCATGGCCGCCGCCTATCTGCCGGAGCCCCGGCTCTTGTTCACGGGCTCGTTAACCCCCTCCTCGCGACTGCTGCTGCGTCGCCAGGTGACTGAACGACTCAAGGCCCTGGCACCGTTCCTGCGCTTTGAGAGCCAGCCCTATCTGGTGACCGCCAGGGTGGCGAACACCCCGGGCTATGAGTCTGATAACCACCAGTACTGGATGCTGGACGGCTTCACCGTGAGCCGCAGTTATCCCTATTCCGACGCCAATGCCTCAGGGATTCGCTACTTCCGTAACCCGGTCAAAGTAGTTGTGGATGCCTACAACGGCCAGGTTTGGCTCTACGTGAGTGATCCCAGCGATCCGATCCTGCGCACCTGGAAACGGGCCTTTCCGGAGTTGTTTCGTCCCCTCTCCGCCATGCCGAAGGTTCTGCTGGGCCATATCCAAGTGCCCCAGAGCCAGTTCCAGGTTCAGGCCGAGCGGCTGCTGCGCTATCACGTCACCGATGTCCGCACCTTCTACAACGGGGATGACGTGTGGTCGATCCCCCTGGAGATCTACGGGTCTGCCAACACTCCTGTGCGCCCTTACCACGTGACTGTGCAGTTGCCCGGCGAAACCAAGCCCGAATTTGTGCTGCTGCTTCCGTTCTCACCCTTGAAACGCCCCAACATGGTGGGCTGGTTGGCGGTTCGCAACGATCCTCCCCATTACGGCGAGCAGTTGTTGGTGCGCTTCCCTCAGCAGCGCCTGTTGTTGGGGCCACAGCAGGTGTCTTCGCTAATTGAGCAGGATCCTGCGATCAGCTATCAGTTTGGCCTCTGGAATCGGGCGGGCTCGCGCCTCATTCATGGCAATCTTCTGGTGCTGCCTGTTGGAAAAGGGCTTCTCTATGTGGAGCCGATCTATCTGCAGAGCAATAACAACGACCTGCCCACGCTGGTACGTGTTGTGGTAACCGACGGCACCACATTTGTGATGGAGCGAAACTTGCAGGATGCTTTGAATCGGCTGGTGTCAACCGCGCCCAAGGGTTGAGCTTCGGGCGCGCTGCCAAGAAAAAAGGCCCCAGTTGGGGCCTTGGACTTCATGGGTTGGTCTGGATCTGGTTTGTGGATCAGGCCGCCACGGCCGTCTTGGGGTCGAGTTCGCCTTTGGCGTACAGACCGGCGTAGAAGTTGATGTCGCGCTGCTTGATTTTGCTGGCGTTGCCGGCACACCAGAACTGCTGGTAACGATCCAGGCACACCTGCTTCATGTAGGCCCGGGCGGGCTTGTTGAAGTGGCGGGGATCGAAGTTGGCGGGGTCCTTGGCGGCGGCTTCCCGCACAGCGGCGGTGAAGGCGAGGCGGTTATCGGTGTCGATGTTCACCTTGCGTACACCGTTGCGGATGCCCTCCTGGATTTCCTCCACGGGCACGCCGTAGGTTTCAGGGATGGCACCGCCGTACTTGTTGATCATGTCCAGCCACTCTTGGGGCACCGAGGAGGAGCCGTGCATCACCAGGTGGGTGTTGGGGATGGCCTTGTGGATTTCAGCGATGCGGCTGATGGCCAGCACTTCACCCGTGGGCTTGCGGGTGAACTTGTAGGCGCCGTGGCTTGTGCCGATGGCAATGGCCAGGGCGTCCACCTTGGTCTTGGCCACGAAGTCGGCGGCCTCGGCGGGATCGGTGAGCAGCTGGCTGTGGTCGAGCTTGCCTTCGAAACCGTGGCCGTCCTCGGCCTCGCCCATGCCGGTTTCCAGGGAGCCCAGGCAACCCAGCTCACCTTCCACGCTCACGCCAATGGCGTGGGCCACGTCCACCACTTCCTTGGTGACGGCCACGTTGTACTCGTAGCTGGCGGGGGTCTTGGCGTCGGCCATCAGGGAGCCGTCCATCATCACCGAGGTGAAGCCGTTGGCGGCGGCACCGAAGCAAGTGGCGGGGCTGTTGCCATGGTCCTGGTGCATGACCACCGGGATGTCGGGATAGGTTTCCACGGCAGCCAGGATCAGGTGGCGCAGGAAGTTTTCGCCGGCGTACTGGCGGGCACCGCGGGAGGCCTGGAGAATCACGGGAGAGTCGGTCTCGTGGGCCGCCTCCATGATCGACTGCACCTGCTCCAGGTTGTTCACGTTGAAGGCAGGGATGCCATAGCCGTTTTCAGCGGCATGGTCGAGCAGCAGGCGAAGCGGTACCAGCGCCATGGGGGAGACCTCGAGGGGGAATGCGGGGGATCCTAACCGGCGCCTTGTTGTCAGAACTCCTGGCGTAGCCCCGTATCCGCAGCAGCCAGGGCGAGATCGCTGATGGCCTGGCTGTGGACGGCCTCCGCTAGGCCTGGCACCATCGGCCGGCCGGCGCGGGCCGCCTCCGCCCACCAGCCCATGAGGCGTCGCACGGGGGCCACGCGGCCATCGGGCCAGGTGTTGGGGAAGGCCAGTGCTGGATCCGTGTTGATCTCCTGCAGTGCTCCGCTGCCCTGGGCCTGCCAGAGCCGAAAGCCATGGACGTAGTCGTTCTGGTTGCTGGAGCCGAGCACCAGGGTGCCCTCACTCCCATAGATCTCGATCCAGTAGCCGCGCCCTGGTCGGGCCACTGAGGCCAGGCTTACCTGGGCCGGCAGGCGGCGTCCGCTGGCGGCTTCCAATTCCAGTTGCAGCAGGGCGATGTCCTCGGCATCCACGGCGGCCAGACGTCCGCTGCCATCGGCCAGAGGGCGCTGGGGAATGGCCATGCTGCGCTGCGCGCCCACGCTTCGGGCTGGTCCTACCAGCCAGTGAAGGGTGTCGAAGGCATGAGTGCCCAGGGATCCGAGCACGCCCCCGCCGGCAGCCCGTTGTGAATACCAGTTCCAGGGCCGCGTTCCATCGGCCCTGCTGCCCATCAGCCAGTCGAGTTTCACCAGCCATGGTGTGCCGATGGCGCCCTGATCCAGCCGGGCCTTGAGTTGCATGAACAGGGGCACGGCGCGGTATTCGAAATCCACGGCCACGCTCACGCCGGCCTCCAGGGCCTGGCGTTGTAGCTCCTGGATCTGGGCCGCATCCAGGGCCACCGGCTTCTCGAGCAGTAGGTGCTTGCCAGCGGCAATGGCCGCCTGGGCCAGGGCAAAGCGAGGGCCCGGTGGGGTGGCAATCACGAGGGCTTCCACCTGGGGATCGGCCAGCAGGGCTTCGAATTCGACCGTGCCGGGCAGGTTGGCAGCCGCGCAGGCTTGATCGAGCCGCTCGCGGCGTGGATGCCAGAGGGCCACTGGCTCGGTGAGAGGGCAGTCCCACAGGGCCGGGAGGTGCACTTTCTCGCCAAACCCCAGGCCGGCTACGGCCACCCGCAGGGGTTGCAACGAAGGGTCGGTGTCGATCACGGCGGCGGCGGGGTGATGGCGAGCGTAGGAATCAGGATCCAGCCAGCAGGGTGGCCCCGGCAGCGCACACCGCCTGGATGGTTTCCTCGATCAGTCCATCGTTACTGGCCGGCTGCCACTGGCTTCCCCATTGAGGTAGGCCATTGATGGAGGTGTCGCGGAACAGGTTCTGGCCGCAATCGATCTCCATCACGTAGAGATCGCTGGCTGGGGGGCGCTGGGGGCGGCCCTGCTCGGCGCCTGGATCGGGCTGCGGCATCGCCGGCTGAAAGCGGCTGAGCACCGAGAGGTTGCCCGCCTTGCTGATGCGCAGACTGCCGGCATCCCACCACTGCTGGCCCTCGGCGGTGCTGGCCACCGGTTGCCAATCCACAGGTCCGGCCCAGCTGCCGTTGGGGTTCAGCAGGAGTACGGCCAGCGCCAAGATCGCCGCCAGGAACTTGCCAAATCCGCTGCGGAACTGCGGTGGTGTCATGCCGACGCAGCCTTGGCACATCCGTGAATCTTGAGCAGTCCCACCAAAGTGCTGCGCAGTTTGGTGCGCGGCACGATGTGGTCCACGAAGCCGTGGTCCTGGAGGTATTCCGCGGTCTGGAAGTCGTCGGGGAGTTTCTCCCTCAGGGTCTGCTCAATCACCCGCCGGCCGGCAAAGCCGATCAGGGCCCGGGGTTCGGCCAGGATCAGGTCGCCAAGCATGGCGAAACTGGCGGTTACCCCACCAGTAGTGGGGTGGGTGAGCAGCGGCATGTAGAGCAGTTCGGCCTGGCGATGGCGCTCCAGGGCTCCGGAGATCTTGGCCATCTGCATCAGGCTCAGCATCCCTTCCTGCATGCGGGCGCCGCCGGAGGCGCACACGATCAGCACGGGATAACGGCGTGCCGTGGCCGTCTCGATCAGGCGGGTGAGCTTCTCCCCCACCACCGAACCCATGGAGCCGCCCATGAAGCGGAAATCCATCACCCCCAGGGCCAAGGGCACGCCCTCCACGGTGCACAGGCCGGTGATCACGCCATCCTTGAGGCCGGTGGAGCGCTGGGTGTCGCGGATGCGATCGGCGTAGCTGCGGCGATCCTTGAAGGCCAGGGGATCGGTGGGAGAGAGATCAGAATCGAGAGCTTCAAAGCTGCCCTCATCCGCGATCAGGCGAATGCGCTCCTCGCTGAAGATGCGATGGTGATGCCCACAACCGCTGCAGACGCTGGCATTGGCAGCCAGATCCTTGCGGTACACCACCAGCCCGCACTCCGGGCACTTACTCCAGAGCCCGTCCTCCTCGTTCACCTCCTGGGGGTTGCGAACCGCCGGTGCGGTCTTGCGGCGATCGGCAAACCAGTCGAACAGCGACATGGAGGCAGGGAGCGTCCGGGCTTAGGTGGTTGTCAGACCATTAAAGGGCTCCCCAGCCCAGCCATTGGCCCAGCTGTTGCAGCCAGAAGCTGTTGCCCCCGATCCACACGGCTAGACCGCCACCGGCCAGGAACGGACCGAAGGGGAAGGGCTGACCGCGTTGGAGTCGGCCGCTCAGCAGGCCCAGGCCACCGAACAGGGCTCCGGCCAGCACCGCCAGCAGCACCGCCAGGCCAACGCCGCTGAGCCCGAGCCAGGCCCCCAGCAGGGCCGTGAGCTTGGCATCGCCCAGCCCCAGGGCGGGCTTGCCCATCAGCTTCTGGGCCAGGCCACTGAGCCCTTCCATGGCCAGCAGTCCGCCACAGGCTGCCAGGAGATGCTCGAGCAGCAGGCTGCGCCCGCTGCTCTCCCCCTGGCTGAAGCCGGCGATGGCCGTGATGGCCAGACCCACCAGCACCCCCCAGCGGCAGAGGGGTTCTGGCAGCCAGAGGTGATCGAGGTCGATCAGGGTAAGGGGCATGAGCAGGGCAATCAGCAGCCAGCCCGCCAGCAGCAGCATCCAGTTGGGGGGCGAGGCCAGGGCAGAGGGGCTTCCCAGGGCCGTGGCCACGAACAGGCCAGCAGTGAGTAGCTCAACCGCGGGGTAGCGCGCACTGATGGCGCTGCCGCAATGGCCGCAGCGTGCCCTCTGCACCATCCAGCTGAGCAGCGGCACATTTTCAAACCAGCACAGTTGGCTGCCGCAGTGGGGGCAGTGGCTGCGGGGGTGTACCACCGATTCCTCCCTGGGCAGGCGCCAGGCCACCACGTTGAGGAAGCTGCCCACGCAGGCACCCAGCACAGCGGCCAGGACGGCAACAACAGCAGTGGAGCTCATCAGCTGCGGTAGGTGGTTCGGGTACTGCGCAGTCTCTGTGTGCGGCCACGCACCAGTTCGAGCGCCACGTACTGCTCATCGGGCAGGAGAACCGGCAGCTCGAACACCACTCGGCCCTGGCCGAGGCCCGTGCCCGACAAGACGACACCCAGGGGTTCGAGTCCGCTGGGACACCGCTCGATGTAGGTGAAATAAATCCTGCGGGCCCGTCCGATCACATCGGAACTGTTGATGCGATCCCAGCGGGGCTGCAGGCGCAGCTCGGAGCGACCGTCCGGCCGTGGGCCTTGACCGGAAGGCCCAGTGGCCCCCGCAATCACAAAGGACGGAGGATCACCGGGCGTAGAGGGGACGGGTACTGACTTCACCGGGTCCGCCTGACGGACCCACACTAGTGGCTAAGAGCCTCAGGACAGTTTCTTTTTCTCCTCGATCATGCGGTGAATGATCGGCGTGAGGATCAGCTCCATGGCGAACCCCATCTTGCCGCCGTTCACCACGATGGAGGTGGGGCTGGACATGAAGGACTCGTGGATCATGTCCAGCAGGTAGGTGAAGTCGATCCCCCACTTCTCGCGGGCTCCCTTACGGAAGTGGATGATCACGAACGATTCATCCGGGGTGGGGATATCCCGGATCATGAAGGGGTTGGAGGTATCCACGGTGGACACCCGCTGGAAGTTGATGTCCGTGCGGCTGAACTGGGGGCAGATGTGGTTGATGTAATCCGGCATCCGGCGCAGGATCGTGTCCACTGTGGCCTCGGCCGAGTAGCCACGCTCCTTGTTGTCCCGGGCGATCTTCTGGATCCACTCCAGGTTGACCACCGGCACCACGCCCACCAGTAGGTCGGCGAGGGAGGCCACGTCGTAACCGTCACCCTGCACGCCGCCATGCAGGCCTTCGTAGAAGAGCAGGTCGGTGCCGGCGGGGATAGGTTCCCAAGGGGTGAATTGGCCGGGTTCCAGGTTGGTGCCCAGGCGGCCGTTGTGCTCAGCGGCCTCTTCGACGGAGTGCAGGTAGTAGCGCTTCTGGCCGCTGCCGGTTTCGCCGTAGGTACGGAATAGTTCGCCCAGCTTGTCGAACAGGTTGGCCTCGGGGCCGAAGTGGGAGAAGTTCTCGCCCTTGGCCAGGGCGGCGTTCATGGCCTCCTTCATGGGGCCCCGCTCATAGCGGTGGTAGCTGTCCCCCTCCACCACGGCCGGCACGATGCCTTCGCGCTTGAAGATGTGTTCGAAAGCTCGCTTGACCGTGCTGGTCCCGGCGCCGGAGGAGCCGGTGACAGAGACAACCGGATGACGCTTCGACATGCGCAGGGATCAGCAGAACTGTCGGCGAGTTTGGCAGGTCGTGGGGCTGGCCCCTGGTGCCAGGCGTTTCAGTCCCCCAGGGCTGCCAGGAGCTGGTCGCCCATAGCCTGGCAGCCCAGCTGGGTGCAGCCTTCGGCCATCAGGTCACCGGTGCGGTAGCCGGCGGCCAGCACGGCATCCACGGCGGCCTCCAGGGCCGTGGCTGCAGCCTCCTGCTGCAGTCCAACCCGGAGCATCATGGCCGCGCTGAGCACCATGGCCATGGGGTTCGCCTTGTCCTGGCGGGCGATGTCGGGGGCTGAGCCATGGATGGGTTCGAACAGGCCTGGTCCCTCCGCCCCCAGCGATGCCGAGGGCAGCATGCCGATGGAGCCGGTGAGCATGGCGGCCTCGTCGCTGAGGATGTCGCCGAAGAGGTTGCTGGTGAGCAGCACATCGAATTGCCTTGGGGCGCGCACCAGTTGCATGGCGGCGTTGTCCACATACATGTGGCTCAGCTCCACGGAGGGGTAGGTGCTGGCATGGAGGGCTTCCACCCGGTCACGCCACAGCTGGCTCACATCCAGCACGTTGGCCTTGTCCACACTGCAGAGCCTGCCGCCCCGTTGCACCGCCAGGTCGAAGCCCACTTTGGCGATGCGGTCGATCTCGTAGTCGAAGTAGGCCATGGTGTTAAAGCCGCGCACGTGGCCATCGGCCTCGACCCGGCCCTTCGGTGTTCCGAAGTACACCCCGCCGGTGAGCTCTCGGACCACCATCAGGTCCACGCCCTCGATCACCTCCCGCTTGAGGGTGCTGGCCTCCACCAGGGCTGGGATGATCTTCACCGGCCGCAGGTTGGCGAAAAGACCCATGCCGGAGCGCAGCCCCAGCAGGCCCGTCTCGGGACGCTGCTCGCGGGGCAGGCTGTCGTACTGGGGGGAGCCGATCGCGGCCAGCAGCACAGCATCGGAGGCCTTGCAGGCCTCCAGGGTGCTGGCGGGCAGGGGCTCACCCGTGGCGTCGATGGCGGCGCCGCCCATGGGCTGCTCGTCGTAGATGAGCTCAAAGCCGTGCCTGGCACTCACCACATCCAGCAGCTGCCGGGCCACCGCGGTGATCTCCGGACCGATGCCATCGCCGGGGAGCAGGGTGATCCGGTAGCTGGACGTCATGGTGAGGAGGGGGGCTGGAACCGCCAGGGGCGGTGTTTCAGGGCTGGGCGCGAGGCTAGGCCTTGGACGGATCCCGGCCGATCGTTAGGGCTTCAGCTGCTTCTCCAGCTGGCGCAGGGCCTTGGCCATCTCCGGCAGTTTGTTGAAGGCGGCGGAACAGCGCAGCCAAAGCCGATTGGGGATGGCGGGGTAACCGCTCACCACTTCGCCTGGGGCCACCTCGCCGTGGATGCCCGATTTGGAGGAGGCGATCGAGCGATCCCCCATCACGGCCTTGTTGGCCAGCCCCACCTGGCCCGCCAGGATCACGCCGTTGCCCAGCTTGGCCCCGCCGGCGATGCCCACCTGGGCTGCCAGGGCGCAGCCTTGGCCCGTGGTCACGCCATGGCCCACGTGCACCAGGTTGTCGATCTTGGTGCCAGCGCCGATGCGGGTTTCTCCCACCGAGGGGCGATCGATGGTGCTGCCGCAGCCCACCTCCACACCTGCTTCCAGTACCACCTGGCCGGTCTGGGGCATCTTGCGCCAGCCAGTGGCGGTGGGCACAAAGCCAAAACCCTCGCTGCCGATCACGGCGTTGGAGTGCACCACGCAGCCGGCCGCCAGGCGCGAGCCTGGGTGCAGCACGGCACCAGCGTGGAGTTCGCAGCCCTCGCCGATCTGCACGTCCTCGTAGATCACCACATGGGGATGCAGGGTGCAGCTGGAGCCGATCTGCACCTCGGCGCCGATCACCACATGGGCCCCAACGTGGGATCCCATGCCCACCACCGCAGAGGGGTCGATCACCGCGCTCGGGTGGATGCCTGCAGGCTTGGGCCGACGGGGATGGATGGCCTCCAGGGCCTCGGCGAAGCCCAGCCGGGGATCCGCCAGGGCGATCCAGGCCAGCCCCTGGGCACTGGCTTGCTCTTGCAGCGCTGGAGCCTCATCGCCCCGTTGCGGCAGGAGCACCGCACTGGCGGCCGTGCCGCCGAGAGCGGCGGCCAGGGCATTGCCTGGCTCCAGAAAACTCAGCTGGTCGGCCCCGGCCTGATCGAGGGCGCCGGCACCTTTCAGCTCCGGATCGCTGCCGAGGTGATGGGGCAGGTGCTGGAGGCCGCCGGCGGATTGCACTTCGCTCAGCAGGCTGAGCAGGTCGCTGAAGCGCATGGGGGCCGTGGGCTCTCGGCCGAATCGTAGGGCCCGTGCTTGGACCCGGGCCGATCAGCCGGGGGTGGCGGTAGCGGTGAGCACTAGGTGATCGCGGTGCATCACCAGCCCGCGCTGGCCCATCACGCTGCGCAGGTCGTCGCTGCTGAGGGCGGACAAACCGCGAGCCAGCTCACGACCATCCAGGGCCAGCAGGCGCACGGCATCCCGGGCGGCGAAGTGGCCCTCCACTTGCTGCACCCCCACCGCCAGCAGGGAGGCCCCCTGCTGCACCAGCGCTTGCTCGGCGCCCCGGTCCACGGTGATGCTGCCCTTCGGCAGCAGGGCGTGGGCCAGCCAGCCCTTGCGGTCGCTGAGGGGTTGGGGGCTGGGATGGAAGCGGGTGCCCACGTTGGCTCCCGCCAGCAGGGCCTCCAGCACCGCTGGATCGCGGCCATCGGCCAGCCGCACCGCAATGCCGCTGGCGGTGGCGATGCGGGCGGCGGAGAGCTTGGTGGTCATGCCCCCCGTCCCCCAGTTGCCGCCCCCTTTGGCCACGCCCGTCAGGGCTTCCAGTTCCGCCAGGCTGTTCACCTCGGCGATGGGACGGGCGTCCGCATCGCAGCGGGGATCTCCCGAATAGAGGCTGTCGATGTCGGTGAGCAGCACCAGCTCATCGGCCCCAACGGCTACGGCCACTAGGGCGGAGAGGGTGTCGTTGTCGCCGAAGCGCAACTCATCGGTTGCCAGGGTGTCGTTCTCGTTGATCACCGGCGTCACGCCCCAGGCGAGCAGTTGCTCGAGGGTGCGGCAGGCGTTCTGGTAGCGGCGGCGTGACGCCAGATCGCCGCGGGTGAGCAGCACTTGGGCAACGCAGCGGCCGTGGCTGGCGAAGGCCTGGTCGTAGAGGGTCATCAGCCGCCCCTGGCCCACGGCGGCGGCGGCCTGCAGGGCTTCCACCTCACTGGGGCGCTGGGCCAGGCCCAGGGCATGGCAGCCCAGACCCACCGCCCCACTGGTGACCAGGGCCACGGGTTCACCCCGCTGCCACAGGCCACTGAGGCTCGAGGCCAGATCGGCGATCACCTGCTCGGTGCTGCGGGATGCATCTCCCCGCAGCAGGCTGGTGCCCACCTTGATCACCCGTCGTGTGGTCATGCTCGGCCGCTCTCCGTGTCAGCGCAAGGAGGCACCGGCCAGCCGGGCCAGCTTCACCTCCAACATCTGCCAGCGATCATGGGGGCAGGGTTGTCCCTCGGGATTCACTGGCTTCACCAGCACCGTGTAGAGGCCTAGGCGGTTGCCGGCCAAGACATCGGTGAACACGCGATCGCCCACGATCGCCACGTGGGCGGGGGGGATGGCCAGCTCAGCCAGGACGCGCCTCAGTGCGCCCCGGCGCGGCTTGCCTGCGCTCGCGGTGAAGGCCACGCCCAGTTGGTCTGCCACGCCGCCGATGCGGCTGCGGGAGGGGTTGTTACTGAACAGGTGCAGGGGCATGTGCTCCTGGGCCCGGCGCAGCCACAGCTCCATGGCCGGCGGCAGCTGGTGGCTGCGCCGGGGCAGCAGGGTTCGATCGACATCCAGCACCAGGGCCTGGATGCGTTGCGCGATCAGATGCTCCAGCGGCAGCTCCGCCAGGGTGCCGGGAGCTACCCAGTCGGGTTGCAGGAGCTGCGTCAGGGACAAGCGGGTCACGCGTCAGTCGTCGGCGAGTTCGCGCTCGTCCAGCTCGGCCTCGATGCGGGGCTGGATCCGCTCGAATTCCTCCCCTTCCACCAGCACGCCCTCGCCGTCCTGCAGGCGGGCCACCACAAAGAAGGGATCGAGCGGGATGAACAGGCCGTATTCCTGCTCGTTGGCCCGGAATTGGATCAGCATCTCGTAGAGGTCGGTGTCCTCGCTGTCCTCGTCGTCCTCGATGTCCTCCTCCAGTTCCTCGGGTTCATCGAGTTCGCCGCTCACGGTGAGGGTCACGGCCGAGCGCACCAGGGTGAGGTCGTGTTCTTGGAGTACCACCTCCGCCACCGACAGGATCGATTCGGCCGCATCGAGCTCCTCGATCACCTCGTCCTCGCTGTCTTCGTCCTCGGCGATGCGTACCAGGCACACCGGGGTGTCCACCGGGGTGAGCAGGGCGTAGTCGTTGCCATCCAGGGGGATCAGCTGCTCGAGGAAGCAGAGCAGATGGCGACCCTGGCCATCGCGCACGAGCACCGTGGGCACATCACCGGATCCGTTCGCAGTCGGGCCGTCGGAGCTCATGAAGAGGAGGCAGATCTTCTCAGGATGCCTGCGCACCCTCCCCGGGGCCAAGCACAGGGGTCGCCGCTGGGACCGGCGCAGGCTCAGGCCCCTCGGCCAGCCACTGCTCCAGCAGCATGGCGGCGGCAGCGCTGTCGAGGGCGCCGCTGCGATCGCCCTGCAGCCCATGGCGTTCTGCAGCGGCCCAGCTACTGGCGTATTCGTTCACAAAGGCGAGGGGCAGCTCCAGGGTCCGGGCCAGCCGCTCGCCGTAACGGCGGCAGTGCAGAGCCTGGTTTGTGGGCTGCTGTGTGGCATCCAGGGGTAGCCCCACCACAAGGGCGGTGATGCGCCGCTCTGCCACCAGGGGCTGCAGCACAGCCAAGTCTGCAGGGAACTTGCCCCGCTGCAATGCCCGCAGGTGCGTCACGGTGAGCCCCAGGGCATCACAACCCGCCAGCCCGATCCGCTTGCGTCCCACATCGAGGGCCAGCACTGAGCGTGGCTTGGGGGGCACCATCGATCAGCGGCTCCAGCGGCCCACCGGCGTGGGAATCGGACCTTGGCGGGGCTGCAGCCGGCCGAGCACGGCCTCAAGCTTGCGGGCCATCTCCTGGCTGGGTTGGGGGGCATGGCGACGCCAGACGCTGCGAGCCATCAGCACCTCTTCGCCCTCTGGCGCCATGCCCAGGCTCTGGAACCACTGGCTGCGTGCGCCGTCGGTCAGATCGCTCCGCACGATCACTTGCTCCGATCCGGTGGCTCCTTGTTCCAGCAGCCATTGCAGTGCGGGGCCCTGCAGGTGCTGCCAGCCCGGGTGCAGGCTGAGCTCCAGCTCGGGGATGCCGCGGGAGCTGTGGCGCAGCCGGCGAACTCCCGCCACGGCCTGCTGCCTGCTGTTATCGATCAACATCAGGCTGGGCGATTGGCTCTGGTCCAGCAGGTCTTCGACCCGGCGATCCAGCAACTGGCGCAGCTGGGCCGGCAGGGCCGCCTGTTCCAGGTGCCACATGGCCGAGGCGGTTCGGCTGTTCAGGGGCCGGAGTTGCAGCTCAGCGGGCAGCTTCACAGCATCCGGATCCACCGCCTGGCCACTGTTGGAGGGCTCCCAGCGCCACAAGGTTTCACGCCGTAGAGGCTGGAAGCCCTGTTGACGCAGCAGAGCGAGCCGGGCGTCATCGCAGCTGGGGCTGGTGGCGATCCAGCTGGCGGCACTGCGGCTGCGCTGGATCGCCTCCCGTACAAGGGCCGCTTCCACGGCCATGCGGCCCGCTTCGCTGGCACCCAGCACGGCTTCACAGGTGCGCAGGTGTTGCAGCTGCCAGCAACTGCCGCTGCGGTTCAGGCGCTTGCTCACCACCAGACCCAGGGGCTGCTGGCTCTGGCGATAGGCCACGAGCACCATCGGTGCCAGGGCCCGCTGGGCCGTGAGGCTGTGGAGCAGCCGCTCCGGCCCCTGCAGGAGCAGGGCGCGCTGCAGCAGGGGATGCAGGTCTTGAAAGGCGGGGTCCTGCAGGAGCGGCAGATGCCAGCCCCGCAAGGGCTCAACCTGCAGGGGTGGCGGCGTCAGCGGCGGCGTCACAGGTGGCGGCACGGGCTGCGGCACGGGCATGTCCCTGGAGGAGGGCCGCCCAGGCAGGAGGGCTTGTTGCAATGTTATGGGCGAACCAGCACGAGGGGCGTGCGCTCGTTGGCGTTGCCCGCCGGGTTGGGCCGAAGCGCCCGCTGCAGCAGCGCTTCGTCGCAGCCAGGACTCGAAGCCAGCACCTTCACTCGGCCCAGGTCGTTCACGTCCACTACGGCCACCGCCACGCCCAGGTCGGCCGCCAGTCGGGCGCAGATGGCGGCGGGCTGGTCAGGACCCAGAACGATCGTCTGGTCGTAAGGGGGGGTGGTGCCGGTGATGTCGTCGATCAGGCGGGCCTGCTCGCCGGCCAGCCGATAGAACCACCCCTTCGATCCCACCAGCTTCAGGGCCATCCCCACCAACCAGGCGCACAGCACCCGGGCAGGACCCACATCGTCAATCAGGCTCTGAAGGCCGCAGGCCGAGGCCAGGGAGCTGGTGGGGTGGAAGACGCGGCAGAGGAGACGTGCCAGTGACGACGGCTCCACCGTGGCGGGATGGTGATAGCGACCTTGCATCACCGCCAGTGGGGTCTCGCCGATGGTGAGCACATCGCCGGGTTGCAGAACCGCCCCGGCGTAGTGACGTAGCACCTCGGTGGGATCGTCGAGGGTGCCGAGCAGATGGGTGCGAATCGGCAACACCGAGCAGTGGTCTCCCTGGCGCCAGCTGGCGGTGCTCGGGTTGGCGGGGGCCGGTTTACGCAAGGGGATCAGCACGCCGTCACGGCGCTGCAGGCGTCCGAAGGGGCCGTAGTTCACCCAGAGGATCTCGAGCCAGAGGGTGTCCAGCAGGGCCTTCAGATCGCTGCCCGCAGGCCCACTGATGCTCACGCTCACGCCAGCCTGGGTGGTCTTGTTTCCCTTCACGATGTAGGCGAACCAGTAGCCATCAGCTCGCGATTCCTCATCGGGATGGCGGGGTGTGATGTCGCTGGTGATCGTGAGTGCCGAGAGATCACCACGGCCCAGCAGTGTGGGCTGCAGGCTGATTTCGGGCACGAACACCTCCATGCGGGCATGGGGGTTGTGGATCTGGATCGATCCCTTCACCACCACCTGGCTATCGCCCTCCCTCTGCACTTTCCAGCCGCTGGTGCTGATCTGCAGGGGTGAGGCAGGCCTTAGACGGTGGCGGCTCTCCAGCCACAGCAGGGCCAGCCCGAAGATCAGGGCACTGATCAGCAGGAACGCAATCAGGGGGTGCAACGCCAGCTCCATCGGTTTTGCGGGAGCGTAGAGCCGGCTGATGCCCAGTCCACCCCCTGGGCATGAGCGGCTGCGTTACACCATCTGCTCAGGCCGCACCCACTGGTCGAAGTCATCGGCGCTGATGTCTCCGAGCACCAGGGCGGCTTCCTTGAGGCTGAGGCCGTGCTTGTGGGCGTGCTTGGCGATGGCGCAGGCCCGGTCGTAGCCGATGGCGGGGGTGAGGGCGGTGACGAGCATCAAGCTCTGGTTGAGCAGCCGCTCGATGCGGGGCTCGTTGGCTTTGAGGCCTTCGATGCAGTGTTCCCGGAAGCTCTGGCAGCCGCCCGCCAGGAGCTCGAGGCTCTCCAGCAGGTTGTGGGCGATCAGGGGCTTGAACACATTCAATTCGAAGTTGCCTTGGCTGGCTGCCATCTGCACAGCGGTGTTGTTGCCCATCACCTGCACCGCCACCATGGTGAGGCTCTCGCACTGGGTGGGGTTCACCTTGCCCGGCATGATCGAGGAGCCCGGCTCGTTTTCCGGCAGCACCAGTTCCCCCAATCCGCAGCGGGGGCCGCTGCCCAGCCAGCGGATGTCGTTGGCGATCTTCATCAGGCTGCCGGCCAGCACGGTGAGCGCGCCGTGGCAACTGGCGAGGGCCTCGTGGCCGGCCAGGGCTTGGAACTTGTTGGGGGCACTGGTGAATAGGGTGCCCAGGCGCGCGCTGAGGCGCTGGCTCACCGCCTCACCGAAGCCCTTCGGGGCATTGAGGCCGGTGCCAACCGCCGTGCCGCCGATGGCCAGCTCCCGAACCCGCGGCAGGGTGGCCCGGACTGCCTCGAGCCCCAGCTGCAGTTGGGCCACGTAGCCGCTGAATTCCTGGCCGAGGCTCAGGGGTACGGCGTCCTGCAAATGGGTGCGACCGATCTTCACGATCTCGGCGTAGGCGCTGGCCTTGGCCTGCAGGGCCGTGCTCAGGCTTTCCACGGCTGGAATCAGGCACTGTTCCAGTTCCAGCACCACGGCAATGTGCATGGCCGCCGGGAAGGTGTCGTTGCTCGATTGGCTCAGGTTCACATGGTCGTTGGGGTGCACGGGACTCTTGCTGCCCAATTCACCCCCCAGGGCTTCCACCGCCCGGTTGGCGATCACCTCGTTGGCATTCATGTTGCTCTGGGTGCCCGAGCCCGTCTGCCAGATCTTCAAGGGGAACTCGGGGTCCAGCGCGCCAGCCGCCACCTCCTCGGCCGCGCTCACGATGGCGGTGCAGAGGTTGGGATCGAGTTTGCCCAAGTCGCGGTTCACCTCGGCGCAGGCCGCCTTGAGCTGGCCAAAGGCGTGCACCACCGCCAGCGGCATGGTCTGGCCAAAGGGAAAATTGCGGATCGAGCGCTGGGTCTGGGCTCCCCAGTAGTGCTCGCTGGGCACCGCAATGGCCCCGAGGCTGTCGGTTTCGAGGCGGGTGGCGCCGCTGACGGTTGAGCTGCGATTGCCGTTGGCCATGGCCCCAGGGGTCACTTGGAGGGAACGATTTCGCTGTTCAGCTCGTTCACCTCGAGGTTGAGGCTGAGCTTCACGTCGCCCTGGGGCTTCAGGCCCGTCACCTGGGTGAGGGCCACGTTGATGGCATCGATGCTCACGGGGCCGCTCTCATCGAGAACCGGTTTGCCGTTCTGATCGAACACCACCACTTGGGGAATCAACCCCTTCCAGTAGCTGGCAGGGTCTGTGGGTCCATCGCCCTGGCGCCCTTGCAGGGGGTCGGTGGGCAGGATGATCAACTCGGCCGTGCGGCCCCAGAGCCGCTGCAACTCGTTGAAAACGATGGCGTACTGCTTGCTGGCGGCGCTGTCGTCGAGGAAGAAGCCCAGCACGATGGGGCGGTGCTCGGCCATGGCATCCGCCAGGGTGCCGCGGGGTGGCACCAGGGAGCCATTGCCGGCGTAGAGGGCGTAGATGTTGCCGTCGTAGCTGTTGGTGTCGCGGGCGGCTTGGGCAGAGCCCGGCAGGGCCAAGGCCGCAGTCAGGGCCATCGTCAGCACCAGGGCGAAGGCGGTGCAGCGCTTCAGAAACCGTGCCAGGAAACCGGGCATCAAACGGAACAGACCGACATTGCGGCCATTGTGACCCGTGGCTCTCAGCCTCTGCTGATGCTGCGGCCCATGCCCTGGACAATGCCGCGGCCCACCAGGCCGATGGCCCGCCCGATCACCTGGGTGAGCACCACCACCACCAGATCCCCCAGTCGTCGCAGCAGGGCCTGGAGTTGAGGCGCCAGGGCATCGCGGCTCTCGAGGGCGAGGGTCACCAGCTGCTGCACCCAGCCCAGCTGGCGCAGCTCCCCATCGCGGGGTTCGGTGAGCGTCAGCGGGGTGATGGCGCCTGCCTCGAGCCTGTAGAGCAGCCGTTGGCTCTCGTAGAGCTGCACCGGCCGCTCAAACCAGCTGCCCCAGCGCTGCTGGGCATTGAGCTGATTGCGCAGCCGCTCCAGATTGCGGGTGGCCAGCAGGTCGCGGCCCAGTAGGTAGCGGCGTAGCTCGGGCCAGCTGCTGCAACAGGTCAGCAACTCGGCACTGATCAGTTCGGCGCTGCGGATCAGCCAGTTGCTGATCAGGGCTTCCAGCTGCAGCAGTGCCTGGGGCTCATCCGGAGCCAGCAGGCGGCCATCCACCAGCAGGGGCTGGGCCTGCACCAGGGCCGCCAGCATCGGCAGGGGCGCGGGCAGCTCGGGGTCCACGGAATCAAGATCGGCGTTGCTGCTCAGGGTGTCGGCCACGGGCAGCAGGCTGCCCTGCTGGGGCAGTTGCACGTATTCCCCTGCCATCTGGCGTAGGGCGAGGCGGCGCAGCTCGGGTTGGAGGCTCTGCCAGCGCTGTTCGAGTTGCTCCCCGCGCAGTTGGTCGTGGCGAAGCCGGGTGATCAATAGATCCAGCTGGCTGATCAGGGCCAGCAGAAGGTCGCGGCGGTGTTCCTGGGTCAGGCCTTCGAGGGCCAGCAGCTGGCCGCTGTGATTATTGAGTCCTGCTTGGGTGGCGGTCACTAGACGCTCCTGGATGGCCTGCCAAACCCCCACAGCGGTGCGTTCCCGCAGGGTGATGGCCGTTACGCCGGAGGGCTGGGACCCGCTCACCCGGGGCCCAGCGGCTTGAGTCGGAGCTGGGGCGGTGAAGGCCATGGTCACCGGCCCCCACAGCCAGAGCAACAGGCGCCGGGCCACGGTGAGTTCCCGCAGGCGTCCGAGCAGCAGGAGCTGGCTGAGCCCGCCCGGGGCCGCCAGTTCCAGCCACTGCTCACAGCGGCGTTGCTCAGCATCGATCTGCACCAGGCCGCTCTGCAGCAGCCATTGCCCGAGTCCCAGGGCTTGCTGGGGCTCGCTGGAGCTGGCGGCCAGGGGGCGCAGCTCCACCACGCGTCCCCCATCCAGCAGGGTTTGGACAGCGGCCTGCAGCTCTTCAGCCGCGATGTCACCCTGCTGGATCAGGCCCTCGGCAGGCAGTTGCAGCAGCCAGTTGCTCGGATAGGTGGCATCCGCCGGCAGCAGGAGCAGCACCGGCGCGGGTTGCCAGCGTTCCCGCAGGTGGTGGAGTTCCGCGGCCAGGGTTTCAGCAGGAAGGCTCGAGGGTGCACTCCACAGCAACAGATGGGGGACCCCTTCCAGTTGATCGGGGCCGCCGGCGGTTCGATAGCGACCTCCTGCTGGCTCAGCTGCGCTCAACAGGCGGATCAAGCCCTCCCGCAGCAGCGGGTCAGCCAGGATCAGCAGCTGGGGTGCGACCTGGGCCTTGGGCACGGGGTTGGAGACGGCGATGGTTAGGGCACAAGGTAACCAGTCAGGGCCCGTTTCTCCAGGGCTCAGCGGCGGCGGCGACCGCTGAGATGGAGGGTGTAACCCTCAATGGCAAAGCCGGTGAGCTCTTCGATCGTGGCCAGTAGCTCGGGGGGGAGTTCCACATCCAGATCCTGGATGGCTCCCGATTCCAGGCAGGTGAGGTGACTGTGGGGATCGCTGCGGTAGCCATACAACCGACCACTGGCCCGATCGAGGCACTCGATCACTCCAGCGCTCTGGAGGGCCTCCAGGTTCTGATACACCGAGGTATGGCCGATGTTGCGCCCCTTGGCGTTCAGTTTCTCGAAGATGTCACGGGCACTGAGGTGATCCTTCTCGTCCCAGAGCAGTTCAAGAACCATGCGTCGTTGCCGTGACAGGCGCATGCCGAGGTCCCGGCAGCGCAGGTAGGCGCTGTCAACCCCCGGGTTGGCTTGCGTGGCAGGCACTGAACTGGCCGTATCTCTTACACCGTTATAGAGCCGCTCGGCGAAGTGACTGCGTCCTGGAGTCGCTCGGGGCCTACGGCGGCTAACGCTTCAGCCAGATCCACGGTGCCGTCATAGAGGGCCCGGCCCACGATCACCCCCTCCACGCCCAGGGGAGCCACGGAGAGCAGCGAGAGCAAGTGTTCGAGCGTGCCGATGCCGCCAGAGGCGATCACAGGAATGCTGCTGGCCTCGGCCATGGCCCGGAGGGAATTCAGGTTGGGGCCGGCCAGGGTCCCATCGGTGGCGATATCGGTGCTGATGATGGCGGCAACCCCAGTGCCTTCAAAACTTTTCGCCAGTTCCGTGGCCTTGACGCTGCTGGTTTCGATCCAGCCGCGGGTGGCCACCAGGCCGTCCTTGGCGTCGATGCCCACCACAACCTGGCCGGGATAGCGGCTGGCCAGGCGCTGCACCAGGTCGGGTTGCTCGATAGCCACGGTGCCGAGGATCACACGATCAAGGCCGCAGCCCAACAGCTCCTCGGCACGCTCGGCGCTGCGCACCCCGCCACCGAGTTGGACGGGAATGTCGAGGGCGGCGGTGATGGCCTTCACAGCGTTGTCATTCACGGGTTGGCCGGTCCGGGCGCCGTCCAGGTCCACCAGGTGCAGGCGCTGAGCCCCCTGGCGCTGCCAGGCGAGGGCCTGGGCCACCGGGTTGTCGCTGAAGCGGGTCACCTGGTCGTAGTCACCCTGATGCAGCCGCACGCAGTGCCCCTCGAGCAGGTCGATGGCCGGGATGATTTGCATGGCGGCGGGGGTGGGTAACTGTTGCCAGCCAGGCTGCCAGAGGCGCCGATTGCGCAGTTCCCGCAGCGGCACCACCAGCCGGAAACTGCGCTGCAGCACCGCTTCCAGCTCCACAGCACGCTCGGCCCCCTTGCCCCGTTCCCCCAGCAGGGCGAAGTGGCGATAACCGCTACTGCGGCCCAGGCTTGCCGCTTGGGCGGTCCAATGGCGCGGCACCCGCGAGGTTGTGCTCATGCCGTGAGCTGTTGGCCGAGGCCATAGGGCGCGGCGTCGGCGGTATCGAGGAGGCCCAGCTCCTGCCGCCATTCGCTGATGGGCCGTTCCCAGCCGTCTTCCCAGCGCACGGCCGCCAGGCAGTGGGCCTGCCGGCCGATCCCCATGCCGTGGGCCACGGCGCGGCTCAGGGCTTCAAAGCGTTGCGTCTGGAAGCGGAAGCTGGCCAGTTGGCTGGCACTGGTGAGCAGCACGTAGGCCGGGAAGCCGATCTGGGCGGCGGTGATGGCCAGCACGCCGGTTTCGCCCTCCGGGGCGGTGCCGAAGCCACTGATCACGTGGTGAATGTCATGGGTGGTGGCCACCCGCTGGGTGAGCCACTGGGCATCGGTGGTGGTGGGCCGGGGGCGGAAGAACTCCGGGTCGTAGTTGAGACCACGAATCAGGCTGGCGTACTGATGGCCGAGGCTTTCCGCCGGCAGTTGCAGCAGCAGCTCGATGTCGGGCTGCAGGGGTGGATAGCGGCTGTCCATCAGCTCAGCCCCACCGGGCACCTGCCGGAAGCGCCGCACACAGTCCGCCATCTGGGGGCTGTCCAGGAAGCTGTCCACCAGGTCGGCCACGTTGCTCAGATCGCCGCCACTGCGGCCGATGGCCGCCAGCAATTTGAGGTTGTTGAGGGAACGCAGCAATTCGGCGAAGCGTGACATCAGGCCGGCCGTCTGGATGTGGTCCCAGTGTGGGGCCACCAGATCCGTTGGGGCAGCGGCTTGAATGGCCATCAGTTCCGCAAGGCCTGTCGTGAAGATCCTGGTGATGGGTGGCACTCGCTTTGTGGGCAAGCCGCTGGTGGCCCAGCTCCAGGCCGAGGGCCATGCCCTCACCCTGTTCACCCGCGGCAAGAACCCCGTGCCGGCAGGCGTGGAGCACATCAGCGGCGATCGCACCAGCTCCGCCGGTCTGTCGGCCCTCGAGGGTCGCCGTTTCGATGTGATCGTGGACAGCTCCGGCCGCACCGTGGAGGACAGCCGCGCGGTGGTGGAGCGCACCGGAGCCCCGGCGCATCGCTTTGTGTACGTGAGCTCGGCGGGTGTGTACGCCGACAGCGTGCTCTGGCCCCTCACGGAAGACTCCCCCACTGATCCCCAGAGCCGCCACGCCGGCAAGCTCGACACCGAGGCCTGGCTCCAGGCCGAGAGGATCCCCTTCACCAGTTTTCGGCCCACCTACATCGTGGGAGCGGGCAACTACAACCCGGTAGAGAGCTGGTTCTTTGACCGCATCGTGCACGGCCGGCCTGTGCCCCTGCCCGGCGACGGCCACACCATCACCCAGCTGGGCCACGTGAACGATCTGGCGGCCGCCATGGCCCGCAGCATTGGCGTGGATGCCGCCGCCAACCGCATCTACAACTGCAGCAGTGCCCAGGGCATCAGCTTCCGGGGGCTCGTGGCCGCCGCTGCCCGTGCCTGTGGCAAGGATCCGGCTGCGGTGGAGATTCGCAGCTTTGATCCCGCTGGTTTGGATCCCAAGGCCCGCAAGGCCTTTCCCCTGCGGCTGGCCCACTTCCTCACCGATATCCATCGGGTGCAGCGGGAGCTGGCCTGGACGCCGGTGTTCGACGTTGAGCGCTCCCTCGCCGACAGCTTCACCAACGATTACGCCAGGCACATGCCCACCAGCCCGGATTTCAGCTCCGATGAGGCTTTGCTGGCGGGTTGAGCGTCAGCGCTGCTCGGCGCGCAGGTATCCCCAGGCTGAACTGAGGGCCAGCGCCAGGGACGGCCAGAACAGCCAGTAGCCGAGCAGGTGCAGCATCCCGGGCAGCCCGAAGCTGTTGGCGTTGCCTAGAGCGGCGCCCCAGCCATTGGGCCAGAGCAGCAGCAGCAGCGCGGCGAATTGCAGGATCGTCTTGGCCTTGCCGCTCCAGGAGGCGGGGCCGCCGCTGCCCTGACCTGCCCGCCAGCCGGAGATCAGCAGTTCCCGTGCCAGCAGCAGCCACACCGCCCAGAGCGGCAGTGCCCCCTGTGCCCCCAGCCACAGCAGTGGGGCCAGGATCAGCACCTTGTCGGTGAGGGGATCGAGCCGAGCGCCCCACACGGATCCACCGCCGGCCCGGCGCGCCAGCCAGCCATCGGCGGCATCGCTCAAGCCCCCCAGCAGCAGCAGTGCCCAGGCGAGGGCCTGGCCGCCGCCGCTGAGGGCCAGGATCAGAGGCAAGCCCAGGGCGGCGCGGCCCACGGTGAGGGCATCGGCCAGGCGGCGGCTCTTCGACATCGATCCTCGGCCGGGTGGCCCCATTCTTCCGTCTGCCCGGCGGGTGACAATGTCGCCAGCAGCAATCCTGGCCATGGTCGTCGAACGACGCGTTTCCGAAGTGATGACCTCCCCGGTGCTGAGCGTGGGCACAGCCACCCCGCTGCAGGAGGCGGTGCAGCTGATGAGTGAGCACCACGTGAGCGGTTTGCCGGTGGTGGATGCCAGTGGCGCCCTTGTGGGTGAGCTCACCGAGCAGGACCTGATGGTGCGGGAGAGCGGCTTTGACGCCGGTCCGTATGTGCTGTTGCTCGATTCGGTGATCTATCTGCGCAATCCCCTGCAGTGGGACAAGCAGGTGCACCAGGTTCTGGGCAGCACCGTGGGTGAGGTGATGGGCAAGCACCCCCATACCTGCCCCGCAGACACCCAGCTGCCCGCCGCTGCCAAGCAGCTCCACGACAGCAGCACCCAGCGCCTGTTTGTGCTGGATGGGGAGAAGAAGCCGGTGGGTGTTCTCACCCGCGGCGACGTGGTGCGCGCCCTGGCTGCTGCCGGTTAAGGCAGGGGCGGCGGCGGTAGCAGAGGGGGTGGCGGCACTGGCAGCGTGGTTTCCCTCGAGGCGCTATCCACCTCGCTGGGACTTACCGCTGCTGGATCAACCTGTTGGGGTTCTGCTGCGGGGTCGGCCGTGGTGGCATCGGGGTCGGCGGGCAGGCTCTCCCCCTCCTGCAGCAGCAGTGGTGGCGGCAGATCCGGTGCCAGGGGCAACCCCTCCTCGGGACTGCTCTGATCCCCATCGCTCTGCTGCAATTCCCGCAGGGCCATCGGGTCGGCGGTGATGGGTGGCTCCCGCAGGGGCGAGCGCAAGGCGCTGCGGTTGGGATCCTTGCTGCCCTTCGGTGCCCAGATCAACCGGGCCACTGGTTCAACTCCCTGCTCCATCAAGCGGTTGAAGCCCGCCAGGGCCCGGTCGACGATCTGCCCTCCCAGGGTCTGCCCGCACTGCAGTGGGTTGCCGCAGCCGTTGTTGTTGAGCCTTGGCGTGAGACTGGCCAGCAGATTGCCCTGGAGCGGCAGCGACCGCTGGCTCAACCGCAGCAGGTAGGGCACGTGCACAAAGCTGGTGGCCCCCCCGCTGATCCAGTTGGCGTCCGCGTCGCTGAAGCCCTTCACTCCCGGGATGATGAAACGACTCTTCGAGGCGTGGTCGGGCAGGTAAGCCGCCCGTAGCCCGCGCTCCCTGGCCAGGGCCTTGGTCTGCTCAAGGGTGAGCCCATCGCGGCTCATCAGCACCTCCAGCCGGCCATCGTTGCGTAGGCCGATCACCATGCGGATCCGCGGCAGGAAGTAGCGGATCTGCTGCCCCATTGAGATGCTGTAGGCGCCCTTGTACTCGGGCGGAGGGCTCTCCAGGTCGTTGTAAACGCTGTGCAGACCACCGATGAAGCTGTCGTAGTTGGCGGCGCGCTCGGGGGTCAGTTCGCCATAGCCAAAGTCCACGCGGCCGTCATGGCGGATGCCCACGTAGGCCCGCTGGCGCGCGGCAGTGCGGTTACGACCGCGCCACACCCGCGAACCGAGTTTGATGTCGCCCAGGGGAACCGTGATCTCCTGGCCGCTGTTGTTCACGTGCCGCTCGTACATCGGCCCGGACACGTAGCCCAGGGCTGAGCTGTCGTTGAAGGCTTCCTGTTCCCGGTCCCAGCCCTCGAGCAGATCCAGCCGCACTTTGCGGGGGTCGAAATCGAGGGCGTAAACCTGATCGTTGGGCAGGTAGCGGAACGCTTCGGTGCTGGCTGCGTCCGTCGCTGTGCTTGTGGCTGGGTTGTTCACCCTGCGACGGTCCGGCAGGGGGGGGGCAATCGCAATCAGGAAGGCCAGAGCCCCTAGAGGCAGGCCGATGGTGAGCCAACGCTTGCGGCGCCACAGCGGCCGGACAGGCGGGTGCGGAGTGGGAGGCGTTTCGCGAACCAGAGTGGGCACTCGGCGTGGGAGGCCGCCTCGGATCTGCTCCGAATCAGCGGCAACGGTGCATCAATCTACGGGCTGTTCATGGCAGGCTCATCACACAGCCATCGGCGATCACCCAGCGCTGCAGCTGTGGCGAGCAGGGGTGCCCCCCGGTGAGGTTGCCGAAGGCCGGCAGTAGGAGCCGCTGGGCGGGGCGATCCAGGGCGAAGCAGGGCAAGCGCAGCCGATCGGCCCCACCCCCGAGCAGGGCCACTGGGTGCAGGTGCCCGCAGATGTTCAGCAGGGGTGGATCGCCCGGCGGCGGCTCCGGTTCATGGCTCAGCCAGAGCACACCCCGCTGTTGGGAGGGAGCCGCTGGCAGCCCCTCGAGCCAGCTGCCCCGTTCATGGTTGCCGCCCACCAGGGTGAGGCGACAGCCCAGTAGGTCGGGCAGGGCAGCAAGTTTCTGGCGCAGGCTGAGGGTGAGCCCGAGGCGGCTGTGGATCAGGTCGCCCAGCACCAGCACTTCCCTGGGGCGCAGCTGGTGGGCCAGATCCAACAGCCGGTTCAGGTTGGCCGCATCCCCGTCGCTGGGCAGTGGAATCCCGTTGGCCTGGAAGGTCTCGGCCTTGCCAAGGTGCACGTCCGCCAGGAGCAACAGCTGCTGCTGGGGATCCCAGAGCGCACAGTCGCCCAGCAGGTTGAGGTGATGGCCGTGCCAGTGCAGCTCGCTCACCGCTGGCCCATCACCTCCTGGTAGGCCGGCCGGGCTTGGGTGGCGGCAATGGTGGCCTGCACGTTGGGGAAGGGGGCCAGGTCGATCTGGGGGAAGAAGATCGGCAGATAGGCCAGGTAGGCCTGCACAGCGCAGTCGGCCACACCCCAGTGCTGGCCTGCCAGTGGCTTGCCTCCCTCCACGAGGCGGTCCAGCACGGTCATCAGGCGCGGAAATTCTCGCTCGCGGCTGGAGGGTACGAACAGGGCCGTGGCCAGGGTGGCATTGGCAAACAGCACCCATTGCTGGGCCAGGGCCCGTTCGGCGGCGGTACTGCATTCGCCGCCGTAACGCTCCGCCAGGTACAGCAGGATCGCGCCACTCTCGAACAGCTGCAGGCGGCCGCCGGGTACGGCTGGATCCTCGTCCACCAGGGCCGGCACCTTGCCGAAGGGGTTGATGCCGAGGAAGGGCTCCTCGCGGTGCTCGCCGGCTTCCAGGTCCAGCAGCGCCCAGTGGTAGGGGATCCCCTTTTCCGCCATGTACCAGCGGGGCATGGCGGCCCGGCTGCGGGCACTCCCGTAGAGGGTCAGAGCCATGGGGGTCGGCTGAGCTGGGGGCATCATCGGCCCCGGATGGCTCAACGCCATCACACTGAGCTGAGTGGCTCGGGCACCGTGAAGGAGCAGCTGGCGGCGCAACGGGAGGAGCAGCAGGCCGCTCTGCTCCGCCTGGCCCCGCACATCGTGGGTCGCACCCGCCGCGGGGTGGTGGGTAGCAGCCGCTATGCCAAGGCGCTGCGGGAGGCCGTGCGCCATGCCTCTGACGACCGGAACCGCCAGCCGGTGTTGATCTCCGGTGAGCCGGGCCTGGAGAAGGACAACCTGGCGGCCCTGATTCATTTCGGTTCCCCGGATCGCCACCAGCTGCTCGTGCAGCTCGATGGCGCGCTCCTGCGCCCGGATGGCGCTGAGCTGTTCGGCACCGCCAGCGCCGACGGCGAGGGATCGCTGCTGGACACCCTGGGCAGTGGCTCGCTGTTGATCGACAAGCTCGACCAGGTGCCAGCGGAGTTGCAACCGGCGCTGCTGCAGCTCGCCCGCAACGGTCGCTGGCAGGCCCCTGGAGCCGACAGCCATGAGCGGCAGTTCACAGGCCGGGTGTACTTCACGTCCGAGGCGTCCATGCCCAGTTTCGACCGGGCCTGCACCCTGATCCGTGTGCCGCCGCTGCGGGTCCGCCGCCAGGACCTGGGCGAATGGCTGCGCTACGGCGTGCGGCAGCGCAGCCGCAAGCTGGGCTGGGATCAGCCGCCGGAGGTGCCCGAGGCGGTGGTGAAGCGGCTGCAGATTTACGACTTTCCCAACAACCTGCGCGAGTTGGAGATGTTGATCTATCGGGCGCTGCAGCAGGCGCGGCGCCAGGCCGATGGCGAGGCCGCGGTGCTCCCCACGGCCCTACCGGAGGATGTGTTCTGGACGTCCCCCCGCCAGCAGCGCTTCCGCTTCGACATCTGGCGCTGGAAGCCGCGCCTGCGGGAGTTGATGCGAGCGCCATGGCTCTGGAACGGGCTGCTGTTCGGCCTGGTGAGCTGGCTGTTCGTGCTGGTGAACCTGTGGCTGTGGCTGGGGCCGCAGGACCGCGCCCACAACGGGGCCCTCACGCTGTTCTGGGCCTGGTGGTGGCCCTTGATCCTGTTGAGCTTTCCGCTCGTGGGCCGGCTGTGGTGCTCCTTCTGTCCGTTCATGGTGTGGGGTGAGATCAGCCAGCGGCTGGCTACAGCCCTGGGCTGGCAGCCCGCCCGTTGGCCCCGCGGCAACACGGACGACTGGGCCTCACCGCTTCTGGCGGCAGGTTTCGCGGCGATCCTGATCTGGGAGGAAACGGCCAACCTGCTCAACACCGCCTGGCTGAGCAGCTGTCTGTTGTTGCTGATCACGACGGGTGCCGTGATCGGTTCGCTGCGTTTTGAGAAACGCTTCTGGTGCCGCTACCTCTGCCCAGTGGGGGGCATGAACGGTCTGTTCGCCAAGCTCTCGATCCTGGAGTTGCGGGCCCAGGTGGGCACCTGCAGCGGCAGCTGCAGCTCCTACGCCTGCTTCAAGGGAGGGGCGGCCGACGGGGAGGGTTTGGCCACTGCCGGGTGCCCGCTCGGCACCCATCCCGCCCACCTCGGTGATAACCGCAACTGCGTGCTCTGTCTCACCTGTGCCCAGGCCTGTCCCCATCGCTCGGTGCAGCTGGCCTTGCGCCCCCCCGCCGCCGATCTGCAGCGCGAGATGGAGGTGCCCCGGGGGGAAGCCGGCCTGTTGCTGGTGCTGGCTGGCGACCTCTGCCTGCACGGCTGGCAGCGGCTGCTCGGCTGGTTGCCCCTGGCCCCCGCCAGCCTGGTGGCGGGCCCCCTGCTGCCCCGGCTGGCCTTTGCCTGTTTGGCCTTGGCGCTGCCATCGGGGTTGTTTCTGCTGGCCAGGCCCTTCTTCTCGGCCCCGCGCTTGCGGCGCACGCTCTACGGCCTGCTGCCCCTGGTGTGGGCCCTGCTGCTGGCGCGCCATCTCCCCATCGGCATGGCGGAAGCGGGCCTGGTGCTGCCGGTGAGTGTGGCCCCCCTGGCTCCGCCTTGGGCCGCCTCACTGCCCCGCTGGAGTGCCGACCCCCATGTGATCGGCTTCTGCCAGAGCGCCGCCGTGCTGCTGGGGTTCCGTGCCGCCGTGGTGGTGTTGCGCCGGATGTTGCAGACCAATCGGCTGGCCTGGTTGAGTTCCACGGCCCTGGCGCTGCTGCTGGCCCTGGGGGGGCGCTGGTTGGTGGCCCTCTAGTAGCTGCGGCAGAGGCGTCGGATGTCGCTGCTGCGGTAGAGGCTCTCGCTGGCACCTGGCTTGGCTTCCGCCAGCTTGTGCGCCTTGGTGAGCAGGTGCTCGCTGCCGATGCCGTTGGCGATGGTGGCCTTGGTGGAGCCACTGGCGCTGGCCCAGCTCTGGCAGTCGCGGCGGGTGTCAGCGGCCACAGCGGCCGTGGCCCCGATGCCGGCCAGCACTAGAGCAAGCGGTGCGATGAGGCAGATCCGCATGGGCTCTCGGGCTGGCTCAGCCGGGTGGTTGGCTTCGACCCTGCCAGATCCCCGAGGTGATGCAGGCCACATGGCGCACCTGGCGTTGCCGTCCGACATAGACCCACGCCTGGCTCCCACTGGCCAGGCGCCAGCCCTGCCGCTCGTAGAGCCGCGGCACCCCTTCGAAGCGATCCAGGGCAGCCAGCACCGCCGGCGTCACGGCGTAGAGCTCGCCAGCGATGGTGTCGGTTGGATCGCCGCTGGCAACGGCCATCGGAAAGGGCCCCAGGTCGTAAAGCCGAGCGCCCGGCAGCTGCGCTTCGCCGAGGTAGGTGCCAGCGGCAATCCAGTGGTGGTTGGGTTCACCCCGTTTCAGGCTGCCGTACACGAACACCGGCCTGTCGGTCGTCGTGTCGCTGGGGCTGGCCCCAGGCCAGGGATAATCAGCCGATCCGCCTCGCTCCGCCATGACGATTGCCTTGCTGATTGCCCTGGCCGGATCCCTGGTGCTGATGACTGTGATTGTGCGCCGTCTGGAGCGTTCCTGACCGCTGCACGATGGCCACCACCGCATCCGCATTCACGGTGCGAATCACGCCGCTGTCCACGCAGGCGATCTGAAACAGCGAGGGGTCGCTGCTGCGGGCGCCGCCCTCGCGGTGGATCACGTGGCCCATCCACCAGTCCGATCCGGCCGTCACGGCCACCAGGTCGCCCACCTGCACCGCCAGAAACAGGGGCTGCTGCTCCACGCCCGCGTGTGTGCATCTGCGTCGATAGTACGGCCGTTCTGGTCAGTGGGTCTCGGCCCGTTCCGCCTCGCGGATCAGCCGCTGCACCCGCTCCAGCAGTGATTCGTTGCTCATGCGGCTGTTGAGGCGCTCCACCAGCAGAGGGAAGGCCAGGGGGCCGGGCCTGCTGGTGCGCTCCAGCAACCGTTCACTACCGGCCAGGCGTGTCAGCGCCTCCTCGAGGCGATGGAGCTCCAGTTGCTCCTGCATCACCTCGCGCCGGGCCTGCTCCAGCAGCAGATGCTGCGGCTCGTGTTTCGTCAACACATCGAACAACAGCGCGGCGCTGATCTGCAGTTGGCCGCCGGTCTTGTTCTGGCCTGGCATGCCCTGGGTCACCAAACCACTCACCTGGGCGATGGCCCGGAAACGCCGGCGGCAGAGTTCCGAGAGGTTCACGGCCTGTTCCAGGTCGGCTTCGAGCTGGCTGAGATCGAACAGATCGTCGCCGTGGAGCTCCAGCAGTTCATCAAAGGGGTAGCCCTTGGGGGCCAACAGCTCAAAGCCGTAGTCGTTCACCGACACGGTGATGGTGCTGGGGCGATGGCGGGCCAGGCGCCAGGCCCAGAGGAAGCCGAGGCCCTCGTGCACGAAGCGCCCTTCCAAGGGGAAGGCGAACAGATGGCTGCCCTCGCGGCTGCGGCACACTTCCAGCAGCAGCTGGTGCTGGCGCGGCAGGCGTGAGAGGTTGGCCTGCCGCTGCAGCAGTGGCTCAAGGGCCTGGAGTTCAGGGCTGTCCAGGTGAGCGTTGCCGGCCAAGGCCCGGGCGCAGCGATCCACCTCGGCCCGCAGGTGCTGGCTGAGCAGGTCGGAGAGGGCCATCTGGCCGCCTGCCCAGGCGGGAACCGTGGCGCTCTTTTTGGCCGTGGCCTTCACCATGGCGGTCATCTCGCGCAGGCGCACGAACGCCAGTTGGCGGCCGGCGAAGAAGAACACATCGCCAGGTTTGAGCCGGCCAATGAACGCCTCTTCCACATGGCCGATCACGGCGCCCCGCACGAAGCGCACCGTGACGGAGCGATCGGCCGTGATCGTGCCGATGTTGAAGCGATGCAGCCTGGCGATGGCCTTGTCGAGCACGCGATAGCGGAACGGCTCGCCAGCGGCGGCCGGCTCATCGCCGGCCTCGAGGCGGCAGCGCACCAGCTTGCGGTAGCGCGGGTAGGCCGCCAGGCATGGGCCGCCGTGTTCGAGAAACGCGAGGCACCACTGCCATTGCGCGTCTGTGAGCTGGCGGAAACTCCAGCTCCTCCGCACCGCCGTGAGGGCCTCCTCGGGCAGGAAACCCGGGCCGCAGGCCAAGGTGACGAGGTGCTGGAGCAGCACATCCAGCGGCAGCTGGGGCGGCCGGCGGTGCTCCACCAGCCCTGCGGCCAATCCCCGCCGCATGGCGCTCAGTTCCAGCAGTTCGAGGGCATTGGTGGGCATGAACAGCACCTGGGAGGTGCCTCCCGGCGTGTGGGCACTGCGTCCCGCGCGCTGCAGCAGGCGGGCCAGGTTCTTGGCGGAGCCGATCTGCACCACCCGCTCCACGGGTTGAAAATCCACACCCAGATCCAGGGAGCTGGTGCACACCACCCAGCGCAGCTCACCGGCCTTCACCCGGGCTTCGATCGCCTCCCGCTCGGCCCGGTCGATGGCGCTGTGGTGCAGGGCGAGGAGCCCCTCCATCTCGGGGCAGGCGAACCGCAGGCACTGGTGCCAGCGCTCGGCCTGGTTGCGGGTGTTGGTGAACAGCAGGGTGCTCACCGCCGGATCCAGGCCGGCCACCAGCTGTTCATACATGCGCAGTCCGAGGTGGCCGCCCCAGGGGAAGCCATCGATCGAGTCGGGCAGCAGGCTGCGGATCGCCGTTGTTCGCTGCAGGGCCGCCTGGACGATGCGCGGCTGGCCGCGGCCCAGGGCTGCCTGGGCTGCCTCCTCCAGGTTGCCGATGGTGGCACTGATGGCCCAGGTGCGCAGCTGGGGCCGCTGCTGCCGCAGCCAGCTGAGGCAGAGCTCGGTCTGGGTGCCCCGCTTGCTGCCCATCAGCTCATGCCATTCATCGATCACCACTGCCTGCAACTGGCCGAACAGCTTGGTGGCGTCCTTGCTCGCCAGCAGCAGGGAGAGCGATTCCGGCGTTGTGATCAGGATCTGGGCTGGGCTCTTGAGCTGCTTGCTGCGCTCATGGCTGCTGGTGTCGCCGTTGCGGATGGCGACCCGCAGTGGCCAACCCATGGCGCTGATGGGTTGCTCGATGGCCAGGGCCAGATCGCGGCTCAGGGCCCGCAGGGGGGTGAGCACCAGCAACTGCAGGCTGTGCCCCGCCTTGGCCTGGCTCTCCTGCCCAGCCTGAGCCGCCAGCATCTCGGCGATGGGGCCCATCACTGCGGCATAGGTTTTGCCAGACCCCGTGGGCACCTGCAGCAGACCGCTCTCCCCAGCGAGATAGGCCTGCCAGCACTGGCGCTGAAACGGCATCGGGGTCCAGCCCTGCCGCTGAAACCAGGCCTCGATCGGCGCCAGCACGCTCAAGGCCGCGGCTCCATCAAGGCCAGAGCCGAGGCGAGGCTGTCGGCTTCGGCGGCTGGCTTGTCGCGGCGCCAGCGGCTGATGCGGGGGAAGCGCACGGCAATGCCGCTCTTGTGGCGTTTGGAGGCTTGCAGGCCCTCAAAGGCCAACTCGAACACCTGTAGCGGCTCCACCGACCGCACCGGCCCGAACCGCTCCCGGGTATGGGCGCGGATCCAGCGGTCTAGTTCGCGGATCTCGCCATCGTCGAGGCCGGAGTAGGCCTTGGCGAAGGTCACCAACTCGCCGGCCTCATTCCAGAGCCCAAAGCTGTAATCGGTGTAGAGGTTCGCCCGCTTACCGCTCCCGGCCTGGGCATAGAGCAGCACCGCATCCAGTTTCAGTGGCTCCAGTTTGTGCTTCCACCAGTGGCCCCGCCGCCGGCCCGCCAGGTAGGGGGAGTTCAGGGCCTTGAGCATCAGGCCTTCGGCCTTGCTGTGGCGGGCCTGCAGGCGCAGTGGTTCCAGCGCCTGCCAGTCGCTCAGGGCTTGGCAGGGGGAGAGCCGCCAGCGGCTCTGCAGCTCGGTGGGGGCTGTGGCGCTCCAGTGCTGATGCAGCTGGTCCAGCCACTGTCGCCGCTCCCTCAGGGTGCAGGTGCGCACATCGACGCCCTGGCGCTCCAGCAGGTCGTAGGCTACAAAGGCGGCCGGGCATTCCCGCTGCAGGGCCTTGCTGGGCGCCTTGCGGCCCAGCCGCCGCTGCAGGTTGGCGAAGGATTCAGGGGCCTCAGCCTCCGGATGCCACACCACCACTTCGCCATCGAGCACGGTGCCCTGGGGAAGGCTGGAGGCCAGGTTGATCAGCTCGGGGAAGGCCTCGTTGATCAACTCCTCTCCACGGCTCCACAGGCTGGATCCCGCGCTCCGCTGGATCAGTTGGCCGCGGATTCCGTCCCACTTCCATTCCAGTTGCCACTCGGACGGCGCGGTGTCGGCCAGCTGGCCAGGCTCCAGGGGGCTGGCCAGAAAAAAGGGATAGGGCCGCCCCGATAGCTCCTCGCCCTCCCCCACCGGCGCGATCAGGCCCTGGAAGGCCGCGGCGGAGGGTTCGAACCCTCCCATCAGCCGGTGAGCCAGCAGGGCTTCATCCAGCCCGGCGCTGCGCGCCAGGCCGCGGGTTACCAGACCTGTGGAGACGCCCACCCGAAAGCCACCGGTGAGCAGTTTGTTCACCAGCAGCAGTTCACTGGCTGTCAGGGAGGCCCAGCAGTGACGCACGGCCTCAGCCTGGGCGGTGGGCTCCAAGGCGGCGAGTTGGGGGAGCCGTTCGGCCATCCAGGTTTCGAGGGCATCGGCCTCGTTCGTGGCCTGGGGCGCGGGATGGGGCCAGAGCAGCGCCACGGTTTCGGCGGAATCCCCCACCTGGCTGTGGCAGGCCTCGAACAGCCAGTCGGGCAGGGCGGTGGCTTCCTGGCAGATTTCGCGCAACCGGCGGCCGCTAATCAGTCGCCGGCGCCGTTTGCCCAGCAGCAGGGCCAGGGCCCAGGCGGCATCGCCCGGGGGTATGGAACGGAAATAGTGCTCCAGCCGCTCCACCTTGGCGTTGGTGCCGGTGGTGCGGTCCAGGTCGTCGAACAGGGCTGCAAATTGCCTCACGATGGTTCCGCCTGCTCGTCATTGCCGCTGCGTTCGGCTTCGAAGTGCCCGGCCAGAGGCGCAGCGCTGATGCCTTCCACCTCCCGCAGGTAGCGGGCGAGCACGTCGCTTTGGCCGTGGGTCACGTACACCTGCTGGGCGCGGCTCTGCTGCACCGTGCGCACCAGTCCCCCCCAGTCGGCATGGTCGCTGAGCACAAAGCCGCGTCCGTAGCCCCGGCGCCGCCTCGCGCCGCGCACGGCCATCCAGCCACTCACGAAGGCCGTTTGGGCGTCGGCAAGCTGGCGCATGCCAGTGCCGCGCTGGGCGGCTGGGGGGGCGATCAGCAACCGGCCCGCCAGGGATGCCCCGCGGGGCAGGCTGCTCAGGGGCGCCGTGGGCGGCATGGCAACCCCCGCCTCTCGGTAGCTGGCCATCAGGTTCTGCACGGCGCCATGCAGCAGCACCTCGTCTTGCACGCCGATGGCGGCCAGTTCCGCCAGCAGCCGCTGGGCCTTGCCGAAGGCATAGGCAAACAGCACCGATGGGCGATCGGGCGCCTGCTGCCACCAGCTCTGGATCTGGTGGGCCACCGCCGTGCCGCTCTGCCAGCGGTAGATCGGCAACCCAAAGGTGGCCTCCGTGATGAACACATCGGCTGTCACGGGCTCAAAGGGGGTGCAGCTGGGGTCGGGGCAGCGCTTGTAGTCGCCGCTTACCAGCCAGCTTTCACCGCCGGCCTCGAGCCGGATCTGGGCGCTGCCCAGCACATGGCCGGCCGAATGGAACGACACGCGCGCCTCGCCGATGGCCAGCACCTGCCCGTAGTCCACCGGCAGCAAGCGGATGTCCTGTCCCAGGCGCTGGCGCAGGATGGCTTCACTGCTGGCAATGGCCCAGTACTCGCCGCAGCCGGCACGGGCATGGTCGGCGTGGGCGTGGGTGATGAGGGCCCGGGGTACCGGCCGCCAGGGGTCGATCCAGGCCTGCGCAGCGCGGCAGTAGAGGCCCTGGGGGGTGAGGGTGAGGAGGCCGTCGGCGGGGAGGGGCATGGCCCCGCGTCAGCGGCTCATCTCCAGCATCTTCTGGATGGGCAGCAGCGCCCGCTGACGCATGGCCTCATCCAGTTCGATCGCCGGAACCATGCTGTGGAGGCACTGCCACAACTTCTCGAGGGTGTTCAGCCGCATGTAGGGGCAGGCATTGCAGCTGCAGCCATCGGCGCCCGGCACCTCAAAGAACGGCTTGTGGGGCACAGCCTTGCGCATCTGGTGCAGGATCCCCGGCTCAGTGAGCACGATGAAGCTCTCCGCGGCGCTGGCCTCGGCTCGATGCAGCAGCTTGCTGGTGGAGCCGATGAAATCGGCCAGGTCCAGCAGGTGCTGTTGGCACTCCGGGTGGGCCAGAACCTCGGCTCCAGGGTGCTCGAGCTTGAGCTGCAACAGGGCCTGCTCGCTGAAGGTTTCGTGCACGATGCAGCTGCCGGGCCAGAGGGTGAGCTCCCGGCCGCTCTGGCGTTGCACCCAGCGGCCCAGGTTCTGATCCGGGGCGAACAGGATCGGTCGATCGGCCGGCAGCTGCTGCACGAGATCCACGGCGTTGCTGCTGGTGCAGATCAGGTCGCTCTGGGCCTTCACCGCTGCTGAGCAGTTGATGTAGCTCACCACCAGGTGGTTGGGATGGGCCTCCCGGAAGCTGGCGAAGGCATCGGCGGGGCAAGCGTCCGCCAGGGTGCAGCCCGCCTCGAGATCCGGCAGCAGCACCGTTTTGTCTGGGCTGAGGATTTTGGCGGTCTCGGCCATGAAGTGCACGCCGCAGAACACGATCACCTCCGCATCGGTGGCGGCGGCCTTGCGGGAGAGTTCCAGGGAATCGCCGATGAAGTCGGCGATGTCCTGGATGGCGGGGTCCTGGTAGTAGTGCGCCAAGATCACGGCCTTGCGCTCGTGCTTGAGCGCAGCAATGGCCGCCGGTAGCTCGGCGGGGGGCGGGCAGGAGCCTGCCGCAGGATTTCTGCTGCTGCCCTGGGCACCCAACGCTGTGTTCTGAGCAGCCGCGAAAACCAACCGAATCCTCAGCTAGTGCAGGATGGCAAGAGCCTAGGCATCAGGTTGTCAGATCTCCGCATTGCCATCGCCGGAGATCTCCACGGCCAGTGGGACGCCACTGATGAGCGCCTGCTCGAGCTGATTGCCCCCGATGCGCTCCTGGTGGTGGGCGATCTCAGCGACGGCCACCAGCAGATTCCGGCCCGGTTGTCGCGCCTGCAGCTGCCCCTGGCCTGCGTGCTCGGCAATCACGACACTGGCCGTGATTCCAGTGGTCGCACCCTGCAGCGCCAGCTGGCGGCCCTGGGCGATCGCCACTGCGGCTGGGGGCTGCGGGAGTTGCGGCCGCCGGGCCTGGCGGTGGTGGGTGGCCGTCCCGCCAGTGCCGGAGGCGGCTTTCATCTCAACCAGGGGGCCCAGGCGGTGTTCGGGCCGGTGAGCCTGGAGGAGTCTGTGTCGCGCATCGTGACGGCTGCCCTGGCGGCCGACCCGAGCCTGCCCCTGGTGTTGCTGGCCCACAGCGGTCCCACGGGGCTGGGCAGTGCCGCTGGGGATCCCTGCGGCCGCGACTGGAAGCCCCCCGCCTGCGACTGGGGCGATCAGGACCTGGCCCTGGCAATTGAGCGCATCCGCCGTCGCCGGCCCGTGCCACTCGTGGTGTTTGGGCACATGCACCACCGGCTCAAGCGGGGCCAAGGTGACCGGTTGAGTTTCTGCCGGGATCGGGCAGGAACCGCCTACCTCAACACGGCCTTTGTGCCCCGCCACGGCACCGACGACCGCGGCCGGCCCCTGCGCCATTTCAGCTGGGCCGTGTTTCGCGATGGTGAGCTGGGGGAGGTGAGCCACCGCTGGTATTCCCCGGAGGGTGAGCTGCTCTACCGGCAAGTGCTGGCTGCGCCGCTGGCCGCCAAGCAGCTCGCGCCATGCTGATCCTCGCCTGCGTCAGTGGCCATGGTTTTGGCCATGGCTCGCGGGTGGCGTCGGTGCTCACGGCCCTGCACCAGCTGCAGCCCGATTGGCGTTTGGTGCTCTCCACTCCGCTCCCGGAGGCATTTCTGCAGCTGGCCTTTGGTCCGGTGCCGTTTGAGTTGCGCCCTTGCCGCTGGGATGTGGGGGTGATTCAGGCGGACGCCCTCGGCGCCGATGGTCCGGCCACGCTCACGGCCCTGGATCAGCTCCAGGCAGCCCTGCCTGCCCAGCTGGAACGCGAGGCGCACTGGCTGATGCAGCAGGACGAACCGGTTCTGGTGCTCGCTGATGTGGCACCTGCGGCCGCCGATCTGGCGGCTGCGATCGGGGCGCCTCTGGTGTGGATGGGCAATTTCGGCTGGGATGCCATCTACCGCCCCATGGGGGGTGCCTTCAGCATCTGGGCGGACCGCGCTCTGGCTCTCTACCGCCGCGGCCAGGCCGTGATCCGCTGCCCCTTCGCCATGCCCATGGACTGGGGCCTGCCCCACTACGCCGTGGGCATCACCGCAGGGCGGCCTCGCCAGGCGGCCAGAGACCTGGCCAGCAGCCTGGAGCTCGATGCTCCGCGGGACCGCACGGTGATGGTGGGTTTTGGCGGCATGGGTTTTGCCCTGGATCCCCAGTTGTTTGCCCGTTGGCCCCAGTACCGCTTTCTGGCCAGCGATCCGGTCCTAGCTGCTGCGGCCCCGAACGTTCACCTGATGCCTGAGCAGCTGCGGCCCCTCGACCTCATGCCCCTCTGCGGCCGGATCATCACCAAACCGGGCTACAGCACCTTCTGCGAGGCCATGGCCCTTGGGGTGGGCCTGCATCTGGTGCACCGTGAAGGATTTGCTGAAGCCCCGCTGTTGGAGGCGGCCCTGCAGCGCCACGCCCCTCATCGGCTGCTCACACGAACCCAGCTGCTCGCCGGCGACTGGCAGCTCGACCAGCCCCTGTTGCCCGCCACGGGCCCAGCCCTCGACCCCGAGGGACACCAGCAAGCCGCGGTGCTGCTGCGCCAGCTGGCCTTGCAGTTCACCGCTTGAGTGCAACTGCCGCATATCTGCGCTATCTCAGCGGCGATCAATCTCGCCGTTTCGCTGTTCTGAACTGAAGCCGGCTTCGCTGAGTGCAACTGGCCAAATGTATTGTTCATTACAGGTGGACACCTGTGTGACTGTCACTGACAAGATTTCATCTGGGGGATTTGTTTGGCAAACTCTTGCCAACCAATTCTTTAATGCGTCTTTTCACGACCTCTTTCCCTTGTGGTATGGAAGTCGTGCTGAGTCTGAATCTGGTTAATCCGTCCCCCAGTCTTTTCGCCACCGCTTTCGTCTTCGAAACCGTCTGGCTCAATCGATGTGTCGGTTGAACTTGCGCTTGTCGCCATTCAATGGTGTCATGCGCCAGTTGCTGCGGGACGGCAGTTCTTCGCGATGCATGGTTTGCTGAGTTCTGCTCTTCGCCGCCTCCCAAGCCCGTTTGTACCGGCTTCGATCGCGCTGGGTTGCTCCCTCTCCCTGCTTCTGCCTCAGGCGCCTGTCCGGGCCGCGGCTGATCAGGTGGAGGTCCCCCCGACAGACTCCGCTCCCGCTCTCGCTCCCTCCCTCGAACTGGCGCCGCGACCCACCAGGGTTGCCCTGCGTGATGCCGCTGCGCCGGCGGATACCGCTGCAGCCAGCAGTGCCTATCCCATCACCCCTGAGCGGAGGGCCCTGCTCAACACCATTCGCTTTGCCGAGGGCACCTGGGCCCGGGGTGAAGATCTGGGCTATCGGATCATGTTTGGCGGGGGTCTGGCTCACCATCTGGAACGTCACCCCGATCGGGTCAACTACTCCGGCGGCTACGCCAGCGCCGCTGCCGGCGCCTACCAGTTCATGCCGTTCACCTGGGCCCTGGCCAGTCGCAGCTTGCGCCTGCAGGGCTTTGGTCCCCACGTGCAAGATCAGGCAGCCCTGTTCCTGATCCAGCGCCGCGGTGCCCTTGCGCTGGCCGATCGGGGTGAGTTCACCCCCCATCTGGCCGCCAAGCTGGCTCCGGAGTGGGCCTCGTTCCCCACGTTGGCCGGCCGGAGTTACTACGGCCAGCCCGTGCAGCGCTACGCCTTGCTCAAGAGCTTCTATGAGCGCAACCTCGCGGAGCTGCGTGCCGGTGCTGCCATGCCGGCAACCGTGGCCCAGGCTCCGCGTTGCTTACCGGTGGAATCCCTGCGCTGCAAACTCGAAGCGCTTGAAGCGATGGGCCCCCGCAGCAAACCCCTGTGAATCTGATCAGCGTCAGGTCTCGCCGTCCTTGAGCTTGGCCTTGCCCACGGTGTTCTGGGCGATCAGGTAGGCCACAGCGATGGCCCCAACGAAGCCCAGGGCGTTGCGCAGCAGGGGCAGCAGATCGGGGGTGCGGGTCACGATCGGGGCAACCCCAAACACACCAAACAAAATCACCCACAGGGGGGAGAGCAGCAGCACCCAGGCCCACTCCACTCTGTGTTCCGGCTTGCGAGGATAGGCCGCAAATCCCACGATCAGGCCCCCCAGCACCGAGGTGGCCAGGGTGAGCACCCATTGCTCATTGGGCAGCCCTGGCACCACCTGGCAGCCGCCCCGGTCGAGGCAGGTTTCCACCGCCGCTAGGGAGTCCACGATGGCGGCATCCTGGCCGTGGTCGCGCACGTAGTACTGGTTGCCGAAGCGCGTTTGCAGCTCCACCCAGTAGGTGCGCGGCATCAGGGCGAACAGGGCATCACCCACGTTGAAATTGAGCAGGTTGCCGCCGCGCTCATCGGCCACTAGCAGCAGGCTGCGCTCATCCAGGCCCCAGAATTCCTTCACCGCCAGGCCGGGGGTGCGGTCGTACTGGGTGAGCACACGCAACTTCCAGCCGCTGCGCTGCTCCACCTCGTTGAGGTGCTGCTCCAGGCTGCTGCGCTGCTGGTCGGTGAGGATCTTGGCCAGGTCGATCACCGGCGTGGGGTGATCGGGGAGCAGATCGGGATTGTCGTAGGCCGCCGCAGGAGAAACACCCAGGTTGAGCAGCAGGGCCAGCCCGAGCACGGTGGTGAGCAGGCCGGCAGTGGCTCGCGCCCAGGCCCGCTGGAGAGTCAGACGAAGAAACTCCCGCGGGCCCATGGCAACTGCTTCAGTGGCCAGCATTCTCCCTGAGCTGAGCCCATCCCCGTGACTCCCCTTCCGGCTGCACCCCCTTGGTTGGCTCAGCGCCTGGAGCAGGCCGGTGGCGCCGTGCCGTTTGCCACCTACATGGACTGGGCCCTGCACGATCCTGAACACGGTGCCTATGGCAGCGGCCGGCTGCAGGTGGGCCCCCGCGGTGATTTCGCCACCTCGCCATCCCTCGGCCCCGATTTCGCCGCCCTGCTGGCTCCCCAGCTGGTTCAGTGGCTGCAGGAGTTGGCTGACCAGCATCCGGGCCAGCCCCTGGCCTTGGTGGAGACCGGACCGGGAGAAGGCGACTTAGCCCTGCAGTTGGCCGAGGCTCTGGCCGAGAACTGGCCCGCCTTGGCGGCCCGCACTTCCCTGGTGCTGGTGGAGCCCAATCCGGGCATGGCAGCCCGCCAGCGCCAGCGCCTGGCCGCCTGCCCCCTGCCCTGCCGATGGGTGGGCCTGGGGGAGCTGGCAGCCGCCCCCGTACTGGGGGTGGTTCTGGCCCATGAGGTGCTCGATGCCCTTGCGGTGGAGCGGATTGTCTGGGACGGGGCGCACTGGCGCCAGCAACTGCTGGAACTCCACCAGGGCCTGCTGCGGCTGGTGCCCGGCGAACCCCTGGGGCCGCAGGCCGAGGCGCCACTCACAGCCCTGGGGCTCTTGCCGGCCAATCCCCAGCGCTCTGCCGGTTGGACCACGGAGTTGCATCCGGGCCTGCAGCCCTGGCTCCAAGCCGCGGCGGGGGGTCTCAGCGCTGGCTGTTTGCTGGTGATCGATTACGCCCATGAGGCCTGGCGTTATTACGCGCCCCAGCGCGCCAACGGCACCCTGATGGCCTACCGCGGCCAGCAGGCCAGCGATGATCCGCTCCAGGACCCCGGCCATTGGGATCTCACCGCTCATCTGTGCATCGAGAGCCTGGTGGCTGCAGGGGATGCCACGGGGTGGTCGTTGTTGGGGCAGCGGCGTCAGGGCGAGGCCCTGCTGGCCCTCGGCCTGGCCCAGCGGCTCCATGGCTTGCAGCACCAATCCGGTGGCCAGCTCGCCGATCTGCTCAGCCGCCGGGAAGCGCTGCTGCGCCTCGTGGACCCCATGGCCCTGGGGGACTTCCGCTGGCTGGCCTTCTCGCGGGGTCCCACCGGGGTGATGCCCCTGTTCCTGCAGGATCCGTCCCTGGACTAGCGCCCGTCCAACGGTCAGCCCAAGGCGGCCAACACCGAACGGATGGTGGCGGCGCTCACGTCATCGCGGATCTCCACCGTGCCAAGGCCGGTGGGCAGCACGAAGCGAACCTTGCCATCCCGCACTTTCTTGTCCCCCTGGAGGCACTCGAGCACGGCATCGGGATCGAGATCGGGCCAGGCCATCGGCAGTCCGGCGGCGGCGATCACCGCCTTCTGCCGGCGCTGATCGTCCTGGCTCCAGAGGCCCATGGCCAGGGATACCTCACCAGCGGCGATCATCCCCAGACCCACGGCCTCGCCGTGCAGGTAGGCGCCATAGCCGCAGAGGGCTTCCACAACGTGGCCGAGGGTGTGGCCGTAGTTGAGGATCGCCCGCAGGCCGCTTTCCCGTTCATCGGCCGCCACCACTTGGGCTTTGGCGGCGGCGGCGCGCTCCAGCAGGCTCTGCAACCGCTTGGCGCCAACGCTGGCCAGGCTGGCCAGGCCCGCATCGGGGTCATGCTCGGCGGCGGTGTGCAGATCGTTGAACAGCTCCGCATCGCCGATCACGCCGTACTTGATCACCTCGGCCATGCCGGCCCGGAATTCGCGCTCCGGGAGGGTGGAGAGGGTGGCGGGATCAATCAGCACAAGCCTTGGCTGATGAAACGCCCCGATCAGGTTCTTGCCGCCAGGGTGGTTCACGCCGGTCTTGCCGCCGATGGCGGCATCCACCATGGCCAGCAGGGTCGTCGGCACCTGCACCACGGCGATGCCCCGCAGCCAGGTGGCGGCGGCGAAGCCCGCCATGTCGCCTACCACGCCGCCGCCAAGGGCCACGATCAGGGAGCCCCGCTCCAACTTGCGGGCAAAGGCGGCGTCGTGAATCTGCGACACCGTGGCGGGGGTCTTTTGGTCTTCGCCCGCCTCAATCACCAGGTCACTGGCCGCGAAGCCACTGGCGATCAAGCTCTCCAGCACGCTGTCACCGTAGTGCTGGTGCACCACCGGGTTGGTCACCACCAGCACCTTGGTCCCGGCCTTAAAGCCGCGGCTACGCACCTGCTCTCCCAGTTGGTGCAGGCTGCCGTCACCGATCACGATCGGATAGGGGTTGGCGCTCAGGGCCACCTCAATGGTGCGGGAGGGGCACGCGGCGGCAACGGTCATGACGGGTGGTGGGGCGGCCAGAGGAGTTGAGGCTACGGGGGCACAACTGGGCCGTGGCGTGCTCGTGAAGGCTCAGCTGCGTGAGGCGCGGTAGCGCTGCTCATCAGCAGATGCCCCTGCGCCACTTTCCCAAGGAAACACGATCCACTCACTCGAGTCAGTGATCTCCACGGCTTGCCACCACTGGGGCTCGGCTTTGCTCACCCACACCACCACCTGGCTGTTTTCCAAGTGCTTGTAGGGCCCCACGGTCAGCCCGGTTTCGTAGACGTCATCAACCACGAGACAGCCCGCCCTGGCCTCTGCCAGCAGGGGAAGCCCAAGGCGGTGGCTGAGGGCTACGGCCAGCACCAGTCCGCCGCGGGGGATGCCGAAGATCCCGTTGAAGCCCGAGGACTTCGCTGCGATCTGCTCCACGGCTTGATCAAAGGCGTCCCAGGTGAGGTTGCGCATTGATCGGCGGAAATCTCTGCACTATCGCAATGGTCGCAACAGGGCGGCTGGTTGCGGTGCTGCTCTCGGAACCCTGGTTTCAGGCTTCTCGCGTTCCAGCTACTCCATCAGGGCAAGGCACGGCCGATCATCAAGGCATTCCACGGCGATCCCTGCCTGCTCCAGGCCACCCTCCCTGCAGGTGTAGGAGGGTGGCGTGTGTTCTTCGCCCAGGGTCCGAGCGCTTGGCCCCAGGTGCTGACATCCTTTGGGGCGGGTGAGCAGTCGCCTCACCGGCAGAGTCTGCGATCCCCAGCTCCATGTCGACCCAATTCCTCCAGCGCATTGCCGCCGGTTCCCTCGGTCTGGCCCTGGCCGGCCTGTTGAGCCCTGGGCTGATGCTGCCGGCCAGAGGCGAGGTGGGGAGATCCCAGGTGGGGAGCCGGCCCGTGAAGGTGGCCGCTGTGGATTTCATCCCTGCTTGGGGCGATCGCGATGGCAACATCCGCCGTCTGGTGCAGGCAGCTGAGCGCGTTGCGGCCGAGGGGGTGCAGTACGCCGTGTTTCCCGAAACGGCGATCAGCGGCTACGACTTTGCCGATCCCGCCCAGCTGGCACCCTTTGTGGACACCATCCCGGGCCGGGCCACCGAGGCCCTGCTGCCGGTGCTGAAGCGCACAGGGATGCTCATGAGCGTAGGCATCGCCGAAAAGGACGCCAACACGGGAATCTTTTACAACACTGCTGTGTTGATGGGTCCTGAGGGGATTATCGGCAAATACCGCAAGAACGGCCTCAATGGCCAGGACGTGCAACTGTTCGGCCCCGGTGATACCGATGTGGGTGTGTTTGACACACCGATCGGTCGCATCGCCCTGATCATCTGCTACGACGACACCTACTGGCAGTACGACCGGTTGGCCGCCCTGCGCGGTGCGCAGATCATCGGCTGGCATTCGGTGTCCGATCGGGTGATGCCCGGTACGCCGCCGGCTCAGGCGAAAGGCAATCACTCCACCGTGGCCAACGTGCAGCACATGAGTGCCCTCAACGGCGTGTGGGTGATTGGCGCCACCCGCAGCGGCATTGAGCGCAATCCGATCAATGGCAGCCAGCTCTATTACAACGGTGGCTCGAGCATCTGGTCACCCCAGGGCCGCAAACTCGTCCAGGCACCGGTTGTGCCTCCCGCAGCACTGCCGCCCGGGTTGAACGGCATCTTTCCTACCACAATCATCCCGGCCGAAGCCGATGCCGTGCGCGAGCAACGCTTGGCCGCCCGCCGGCCTTCGCTCTACAACCCTTTGCTGGCCCTGCGCCGCGCACCGGTGGACAGCACGGCCACGCCAACGACGCGCCCGGTGCAGTTGGCAGCTGCCCAGTGGACGGGCGATGCCTCACACCTGGCCAGTAGCCAACCTCAGGCCCAGGAGCTGCTGGTGCTTCCAGAGCTCTCCGCGTTGCCACGCGGCCTGAGCGCCGCTGAGATTCATCGCCGCGCCGAGCGGCGTGGGGGAGATTTTGAACAGCTGTTGGCCCAGCGTGCCAAGGCTGGCAACGGCTACTTGGTGGGGAGCTATCCCGAGCGCGATGGCTCCCGGGTGTTCCACACCGTGGCGTTGGCGGGTCCGGCCGGAACCATCCTGGGTCGCTACCGCGCCACTCACCTCAGCGCTGCCGAGCAGGCTTGGGCCACCTCTGGTGATGCGCCGCTGGTGGTGGCCACGCCGCTAGGGCGCCTCGGCTTGGCCACGGCCGCCGACCTGGCCGTGACTGAGGTCACGGGGCTCTACCAGACCCTGCGCACCGATGTACTGGCGGTGCCTTCCGGTGATCCCTCGGCGCTGAAGGTGGAGATCGATCCCAGGCTTTACGCGGTGAGCGATCCACCCACCGGCCGAGCCGATCTTCATCCCTACTTGGCCGCCAAGCTCGGCCAGTTCTGGCTGGTGAGTGGCGGGCGGCGCGCTGGAGCCTCCACAGCAGCAGGGATCTATGGCCCTGAACCGGTGGTGCACACCCCCACCCTCACAGCCGCTGCCACTGCGGACGTGGTGCGTTACCGCACGGTGGTGCCGGCCACGGGTACCTGGATCAACCAACAGCAGCTCATTGATGGCCAGCGCAACGATCTCTTCAAGCCACTGGTGTTGGATGTCCGCAACCCCTGCTTTCAGAACTGGAAGCAGGCGGGCCATGGCCTGGTGAGCTGTCCATGAACGGCCTCCGTTCACCGTGGCCTGCTGCACTGAGCGGCTGGCTGCTGCTGGGGCTTCTGCTCGGGCTGTTCCTGTGGCCTTACCAGGCTCTCTCAGAACTCGGTTTCAAGCTGCAGCAAGCGCTTTGGCTGGTGGTTCAACCCAAGCCGCTGCTCGGCTGTCTGCTGGTCTTCGCCGCCACGACTCTGCTGGTGCTTCTGGCCTGGGGCCCGTTGGCCGCTGGTCGCGGTGGCGGCACGGCTGCCCTGCTCGCCCTCGATCGCGCATCCCAGGGCGAGCGCAGCGCGCGTGAGGATGTCTGGTTGCAGCAGCTCAGCCTCACCACCCAGCTGCGGCGGCTGCCCTTGATGCTGCTCACCCACTTGGGGGGCCTGGCCGTGGGGGTGGAGTCGCCATCGGTGGCGCTTGGGGCAAGCGTGCTTCTGGCGATCCGCCGTTGTTGGCCAGGTTTTCAACTGCTGGCCTCCCTCCCGCCGCAGCTGGTGGCCGTGATCGGTGGTGCGGCCGGGCTGGGGGTAGCGTTTCGCTCGCCCCTGCTGGCCGTTGCCTACGGGTTGGAAGAGCTGGGCAAGTGCACAGGCCTGCCGCTAGTGCTGCCGTCGCTGCTGCTGGCAGGCAGTGGCACCCTGCTGGCCACCACCATGGGCCAGCCGGCCCGCTTGCCGGGTCTTGAACTCGGGGCCCTGGCACCGGGGCTGTGGGGCTGGATCGTGCTGCTCACCCTGGTTGGTGGCGCTGATGGAGCCCTTTTCGCGCGCTTGCTACTGCCGGCGGCGGCCTCGGTGAAACGCTTGCTAGCGCGGTGGAGGCTGGTGGGGGCGCTGCTGCTGGCCGCCAGCCTCACGCTGCTAGCGCTCGTCAGTGGCGGCCTCAGCCTCAACGATGGCTCCCTCTCCTTGGCAGCGGCCCTCTCCGGTGAATCCGTGGGCTCCCCGCTCCTATGGCTGTGGCGGCTGCTCGCCAGTGTGCTCAGCCTGGCCCTGGGGGCTCCCGGTGGTCTGATGCACGACAGCATGAGTCTTGGTGCCCTGCTGATCAGTCCGCTGCAGGGCCTGCCCGGACTGACCAGCCACGATCTGGCCCAGCTGGCGGCGGTGGGGGCCACGGCCCTGTTTGCCGCGGCCCATGGCGCGCCGCTGTTCTGCGCCGCCTTCGTTTTCACCCTTCAAGGTGATCCAGCCCTGCTGCCGCTGCTGTTGCTGGTGGCAGCGATCGCGGCAGCCCTGGGTGAGCGCTGGCGCGGCGAGGGCTGGAATGATCACCAGGTGCGGGTCCTGCTGGATGCGCAGCCCAGCTCCCCTCAGAACCCCAGCGCCACCCCATCGAGCCGGTGATCCACGCCAGCCTCCAGGCTGGTGCACTGGCCCTGGGGATCGCGATGGATGCGCACCATCTGGGCACCCCCTTTGAAGCCCATGAAGCCATAGGAATCGCCGAGCTGATGGCCGCGGGCCACCAGTTCGTTGCCTACCTCCGGGTTGATCTGCGGATCGATATGCACTGCCCCGCTTTGCATGATCAACTTGAAGCGGGGTGCATCCACTGCTTGCTGGGGATTCATGCCCAGATCGAGGGCGTTCACGAGGATCTGCGTGAGTCCCTGGGGGTGGGCATTGCCGCCAATCACGCCCATCACGACTTCAGGTAGCCCATCACGCAGCACCATCGCCGGCAGGATCGAGTGGCGCGGTCGGTGGCCGGGCGCGAGGGCATTGGGATGGCCGGGCTGGCTGGAAAACTGCGTGGCCCGATTGTTGAGCAGCACGCCCGTCTCGCCCGCCACCAGACCTGAGCCGAACAGCCCGCAGATGCTGGTCATCAACGACACAGCATTGCCCTCAGCATCCACGGCGCACACGTAGCTGGTGTCCCCTGAATTGGCCCCCTGCGGCCTGGTAGCTGGCCGGGCTCGATTGCTGATGAGGCTGCGGGCAGCGGCCAGGCCGTCCTGGCTGAGGGCCTGCCGCACCTGCGCCAGCATCTCGGGGGTGGGCTCACCCACCACGTCGATCGCCAGCTCAAAGCCCAGACGGATCGCTTCGATCTGGTGGTGCAGGCGCTCTGCCTCATCCATCGAGGCCAGCGGCAGGCCGTCGAGGATGCCCAAGGCATGCAGAGCCACCACCCCCTGGCTATTGGGCGGCAGTCCCAGCACCGCCCTGCCGCGGTAGCCCACGGTCAGAGGCTCGACCCATTCGGTGCCTTGCTGCTGGGCGGCCACGTCGGCCACGGTGGTGGGCACGCCGCCTGCGCTGAGCGTGTGGGCGATCGCTTCGGCCACGGGCCCCTCGTAGAAGCCCTGGCGGCCCTCCCGGGCCACGCGCTCCAGGGTGGTCGCCAGTTGTGGCAGGCGCATCAGCTGACCGGGCTGCGGTGCGCTGCCATCGGGCAGGAACAGCTCGCGCAGCTGCGCCGATGCACTGTTCCCCATCAGTGCGGCGCCAACGCCCCAGAATCCGGCGATCGATTCGCCCACTGGATAGCCCTCCCGGGCGTAGGCGATCACCGGTTCCCACAGCTGCTGCAACGACTGCGTGCCGAAGCGCTCCAGCAACGTGCACCAGCCATCCACAGCGCCTGGAATGGTCACCGATGCCGCACCGTGCTCCGGCATCACTGGAACTGGCCCCGCCAGCTCAAGGCTGGCGCCGCTCGGGGCCTTGCCGCTGCCATTGAGGCCGAACACCTGCTGGTCTTTCGCCGACCACACCAACACCATGGTGTCGCCGCCCAGGCCGCTCATCATTGGTTCGGCCAGCGCCAGCATCCCGGCCATGGCCACAGCAGCATCAGCCGCATTGCCGCCCTGCTCCAACACCCGCAGGCCCACCCGGGTTACCAGGGGCGAGCTGGAGGTGGCCATGGCGCGCCCTGCAAACACGGGCGAGCGGCGATGCAGAAAGGCAGGGCTGACCATGGCGGAGGAGGAACCAGCCGCAGCTTGACAAACCTGGGCGCTTGGTTGGCCCGGGCCTGCCTTGGTCAGAAGCGAAGGCGAGCTGAAATCCCAGCCAGCACAGCCGTGGGCTGGTTGGCGGTGCCATTCGGACGCACCACCCATTGCGCAAAGGGATACAGGGCAATGTGCCCCCATTGATCGAGGGCCAGTTGATAGCCAAGTTCGCTGATCAGTGAGCTGGTGGCGGCTGCATCCGGCGTTGCTCTGGCGTACGAGCCCATGGCAACGGTGGTGATCAGCAGATCCTGCGGTCGACTGCTGAGCGGCCCTCTCATGGCCAGCCCCAGATGGCCATAGAGGGGGTAGGTGTTATTGGAAGCCGGAGCGGCGCTGAGCACTGAAAAGACATCCACCCGCCGGCCAGCGCCCTGGGGATCGCTCCAGAGCTGCTGATCCCATTGGAGATACCCACCCACCTGGGTGCCCTGATTCGCCGTGGGTGTTGCGGGCACGCCGGCACCGTCGTACACGTAGCCACCGACGGCCACCAGTCCCGGCAGCCGCTGGCGCCCCAGCGCGATGGGGTGAGCAGCTTCCACCAAGCCGCCCATGCGGTTGGTTCCCGGTTGGTTGGGGTTGCCGCCGAACCACGCGCCGTTGTTGGACGACGCGGTGGCATCGGGATAGGTCATGAACCCCCCCGCCTTGATGTGCCCTCCGTTGCGCGGACGCCAACTGATCAGCCCACCCCAGGTTGAGAAGCTCGAGACAAAGGGGATGTTGCCGCCAACCCCCTTGGCGCTGAGAACGGCATGGTTCAGCACCAACTTGGAGAGGGGTTGCTGGAGAAAGTGCTGTTGGGGTTGGATCCAGCCAGCCAGAAGGCTGACGCGTTCGGTCTCCATCGCCAGAGTCAGATTCATCAGGCGCACCCCTGTGCCGGCGCCATAGTCCGAGGGATCAAACAGGCCGCTGGATCCGATCAACGGGCCAGGGTCCTGGTGGGGATCGGAGGTGCGCCAACGCAGGGCGGCCTGGCCCCGCCACTGGGTGGGCTCCGCAGGTGGACTCAGCCGCACGCCGAGATCCAATTGCGCCTGGTTTTGCCAGAGAAGGCTTGGTGCTTGTCCACCTTGCTGCACCCCCCAGAGCACGCTGTCGACATTGATGACGGCATCAACCGCCTCCTGAACCGTGGGGGGCTGGGCCCACACCTGCGGGCAGGCGATCAGCGTGGCCAGCAGGTTCAGCACTCCCGCGGATCGAAGCGGCGTCTGCCTCATTGCTTCATCGGCCCATGGCCATGAAGCACACCCAGCAGCTGCTCGCCGTAGCGCTCCAGCTTGGCGGCCCCGATGCCGCCAACGGTCGCCAGCTCGTCTCGATCGCAGGGCCGGCGGGCCGCCAGCTCCATCAGGGTGCGGTCGTGAAACACCACATAGGGCGGCACCCCCTGGAGCCGTGCCTGTTCGAGCCGCCAGGCCTTGAGCGCTGATACCAGCCCGCCGTCCACCTCCACCTCTACCTGTGCCTCGCTGCGGGTTGCGCTACCGCGCCGGCGCTCCCGCTGCGGGGGCGGTAGCGGGAGCTCCAGGCTGATCTCACCCCTGAGCAGGGGCCTCACCCGCTCCTGCGGACCCAGTTGCAGCCCACCCTTGCCCTCGGGCAAGGGCTCCAGGTAGCCCAGTCCTGTGAGTTGGCGCACCAGCGTGCGCCATTGGCTGCGGTCGAGCTCGCGGCCGATGCCATACACGCTCAGGTCGTGGTGGCTGAATTGGCGGATCTTCTCGGTGCTGCCCCCGAGTAGCACGTCCACCAGATGGGCAGCGCCGAAGCGCTGGCCCGTGCGCACCACGGCCGAGAGCAGTTTCTGGGCCGGCACGGTGAGATCAGCGAGTTGTTGTGGCTCCAGGCAGCCATCGCAATTGCCGCAGGGCTCGCCCAGCTGCTCACCGAAGTGGCGCAGCAACACCTGGCGCCGGCAGCCGGCAGCCTCCGTGAACCCCAGCAGAGCATCGAGCTTGCCGTGCTCAATGCGCTTCTGCTCCTCGGCAGCGGCTGAGTCGTCGATGAAGCGGCGCAGTTGGGGTACATCGCCGGGGCCGTGCAGCATCCAGGCCACCGCCGGCAGGCCATCGCGGCCGGCACGCCCGGTTTCCTGGTAGTAGGCCTCCAGGCTCTTCGGCAGATCCACGTGAGCCACGAAGCGCACATCGGGTTTGTCGATGCCCATGCCGAAGGCGATGGTGGCCACCACCACCACTGCGCCCGTGCTGCCGCCGCTACGGAACAGCTCCAGGGCTGCCGAGCGCCGGGCCGCCTCCATGCCGGCGTGGTAGCCCACCGCCTCGAACCCCGCCGCCTGGAGCTGGCTCGTGAGGTTGTCCACCCGGCTGCGGGAGCGGGCGTACACGATGCCGCTGTGGCCCCGCTGCTCCTGGAGAAAGGCCAGCAGCTGCTGGCCGGGCTGTTCTTTGGCCCGCAGCAGATAGCGGATATTGGGTCGATCGAAACTGGCCAGAAACACCTGGCCGCTCTCCAGCTGCAGGCGTTTGATGATCTCGGTGCGAGTGCGCGGATCGGCCGTGGCGGTGAGGGCCAACCGCGGCACCTCTGGGAAGCGCTCGGCCAGCACGCCCAGCGCGATGTATTCGGGCCGGAAATCGTGGCCCCACTGGGAGACGCAGTGGGCCTCATCAATGGCGAAGAGGCTGGGGGGCCTTCCCCCGGCCACGCCGGCCGCCAGGCGTTCCAGCAGATCCCCGGCGAGCAGCCGCTCGGGCGACACGTAGAGCAATTGCAGACTGCCCTCCTCGAGCTGCCGCCACACCGCCGCAGCCTCTTCAGCGCTCAGGCCGGAATGGAGGGCGGCGGCCACCACCCCCGCCTGGCGCAGCCCGGCCACCTGGTCGTCCATCAGGGCGATCAGGGGCGACACCACCACCGCCAGCCCTGGGCGGCACAGGGCGGGTACCTGGAAGCACAGCGATTTGCCGCCGCCGGTGGGCATCAGCACCAGGCCGGAACCACCGTCCAGCACGTGGCGCACGATCGCCTCCTGGGGGCCACGGAAGGCGCTGTAGCCGAACACCCGCTGCAGCACCTCGAGCGGATCGGCTTGGTTCACCTCCGCGGCAGACCGGCTCACCACCTTGCTGGCTGATCCCAAGAGATCTCCCACAATGGCCTTAACTCGCCCCTACCGGCCCCGGTTTGTCGATGCCCGCCACCACCCGCAGTGCCACCGCCTGGGGCTTCCTGGCACCGGGCCTGATCCTGATCGGCCTCTCGGTGCTGATCCCCGCGGCCATGGCCCTGGTGATGAGCTTCACCCAGAGCGGCCTGGATGTGAGCGAACCGCTGCAGTTCGTGGGCCTGGCCAATATCCGCCGTCTGTTGGCGGATCCGATGTTCTTCAAGGTGCTCGGCACCACCCTTCTCTATCTGGTGGGCGTGGTGCCGCCGGTGGTGCTTGGGGCCCTGGCCCTGGCGGTGCTGGTGAACCGACAACTCCCGGGTATCCACTGGTTTCGGGCCGCGTTCTACACGCCGGTGTTGGTGTCGATCGTGGTGGCGGCCATCGCCTTTCGCTGGCTCTATGCCGAAACCGGCTTGATCAACGGCTGGCTCAGCGCGCTGCTGGGGCCTGCCTTTTCGCCGATCGGCTTCCTTACCAATCCCCTGCTGGCCCTGCCCTCGGTGATGGTGGTGACGCTCTGGAAAGGCCTCGGTTACTACATGGTGATCTTTCTGGCTGGCCTGCAGGGCATCTCGCCGGATCTCTACGAGGCCGCCGAGCTGGATGGCAGCGAAGGCTGGCGGAAGCATCTCGACATCACCCTGCCGTTGCTGCGCCCCTACCTCACCCTCGTGGCCGTGATCTCCGCCATCGCAGCCACCAAGGTGTTTGAGGAGGTGTACCTGATGACCCAGGGCGGACCTGCGGATGCCACCAAGACCCTCGTGTACTACGTGTACGACCAGGCCTTCGCCGAACTGGAGATCAGCTACGCCTGCACTGTTGGCCTGGCTCTGTTTGTGATCGTGCTGTTGCTCAGCCTGGTGCGCTTCGCCTTCGCCGGCGACAAAGGTTTCAGCTGAACGGCTTGCCTCTCCTGAAGGGCCTGGAGATGCGATGGTGGTTGATTGACCTGCCGGCGCATGGGCGCTTCGATCGGGATTGTGGGAGGAGGCCAGCTGGCCTGGATGCTGGCGCAGGCTGCCCAACGGCGGGGCGTTTCCCTGCAGGTGCAAACCCCCAATCCCCAGGATCCGGCCGTTGCCCTGGCGGCCGGCGTAGTGCAGGCGGATGTGCGCGATGTGGCCGCCACCCGGAGGCTGGCCCAGGGCTGCACTGCCATCAGCTTTGAGAATGAGTGGGTCGATCTTCAGGGTCTGGTTCCCTTGGAGGCTGAGGGGATTCACTTCGTGCCCTGCCTGGATGCCCTCAAGCCCCTGGTGTGCAAGCGCAGCCAACGGGAGTTGCTGCAGAGGCTGAATCTGCCTTCGCCGCGCTGGATTCCCCTGGATGTGGTGCAGCACAAGCAGCCCCTTCCAGAGCTGATGCCGCCGGTACCGACGGGTGCTCCCGGCGGTGCTGTTGCCCCAAGCCCCGATGTGCAGTTGCCTGATGGGTTCGGCTTCCCGTTGATGGCCAAGGCTGCCAGTGGCGGCTACGACGGCAAGGGCACCGCCCTGATTCGCTCAGCCGCGGAGCTGAAGGCCCTGTTGCAGCGGGTGGATGTCGGCAATTGGATTCTGGAGGAGTTCGTGAGCTTCGACCAGGAGTTGGCGCTGGTGGCTGCCCGGGACCGCCAAGGGGAGGTGGTGTGTTTTCCCCTGGTGCAGACCCATCAGCACCAGCAGGTGTGTGATTGGGTGCTGGCACCGCTGGAGGCGAACCACGGGCTGCAGCAGCGGGTGCGCAACATTGCCGCCTCGCTGCTCACCTCTCTGGATTATGTGGGCGTGCTCTCGATCGAGTTTTTCTATGGGGCCAGGGGCCTGATGGTCAACGAACTGGCGCCCCGCACCCACAATTCCGGCCATTACACAATTGAGGCCTGCAACCTCAGCCAGTTTGATCAGCAACTGCTCGTGGTGGCCGGCGAGCAAGCCCAGGAACCAGAGCTGGTGGTGCCTGGTGCCTTGATGGTGAATCTGCTGGGCTTTGAAGTGTCCGAGAGCGACTACGCCCCCCAGCGCGAGGCGCTGACGGCCCTGTCTGATGCGCATCTGCACTGGTACGGCAAGCAGGGAGCGGCCCCCGGCCGCAAGCTGGGCCACATCACCGTGCTGCTGCGCGAAGGAGAGAGTGCGGCTCGCCGCCAGGAGGCCATGGCACGCCTCGAGCAGGTGAGGCAGATCTGGCCCCTACCCCCTGGACCGGATCCCCAGCAGGGGGCTTAGGATTCAACCGGACTGCTGTGTTGGTGACTGCCTTCTACAGTTTTCTGATCTGACTCCCTTTTCGACTTGGGGCGTCTGTCGCGATAGTGCCGTAGACCGGCCTCGTAGCCGGAAACGAATCTCCGCTCTGATTCCCCTTCTGGTTTATCCAGGTCGGAATCTGGGGCAACACGGCACGGTGGTCCAACCTTTTCCAGCGCAGTGAGTCTTGTCAGTTCTTAGGGTTTAACGGACTGACAGGCCGACTGACAATCCGACTGACAAATTGACGCACGACATGACCAGACCCTTTGCACTCGCCGTGGCTGTTGTTGCGCTTGGCTTCTGTGGTGCTCCTGCCCGGGCCATCAGCTTGGATGAAGCCTGTGCCCGTTTTGCCAGCAAGCTCAGCGATGCTGTGAAATCTGGCGATCCGGCTAAGGCTCAGCAGATTTATGCCACCGGCAACCAGCGCATCGCCAGCCGCTTCAATGGAGCCACTTGCCCCAACGTTCAGCCCCCGGCCACCGGCAACTGAGGCCAGACTTAGGGGTTGCGCTCTCATAGGACCAGTCGGTCTCAGCTGCGTCGTCGTGTCCGGATATGGATGCCAATGGCGGCGATCAATCTGTTGGTTTGCACCCAAATATCCATCTCGGAGCGCGGCCGAGCTTTGAGTCGATGTGATCTCTTTAAGGTCTTAAAGGTGGAGATTGCCAACGTTTAGAAGCAGGGTCGGCTGCATGCCCATCACCAGTCTGCGTCTGCCCCCGTTGTCCAACTGCATCCGTTGAGGGTGCTTGAGCCAAGAGGGCTTCCAGTCGATTGTCGGTACCTAGGCCCACAAGGATCTGCACCGCTAACTCTGTTAGGGCTGGTTGGCAGGGGGCAGGACTGGACCTGCGAATTTGCCATGGATGTTGAATAGCAGGCTGAATACTGACGTTCGACTGGGTCTACGGCTATAGCTCAGTGAATTTGCTGCGTTAATGGTCGGTGCGTTGCTAGTTGTTTCGAGGGCGTGCCCTGAGCCCGCGACTGAATGCAGCTGCAATTGACCGTTTGACCGCATGCCACTGCATCGTCGCAATTGACTTTTGGGGAGCTATCACTGGATTTTCTTCCCGCCTGTGGAAAGATCTATCGCATTGTTGGGGCTGAAGGCATCGCTCTGTGAGTGATTCGCGACAATGAAAAGGCTGGCCGAGACTGGTCAGGATTTGGGCATGTGTCTGTATCGCTTCTCTTCGCGTTCAGCGGATTTACTCCACGTCGGCAATGCTTTTCTTGTTTAGGACTGCTGGGTTAATAGCTGATCAACCATGGAGACCTTCTTTTTGGTTCTAGACTGGTTTGTTTTGCTGTATCTTTTGGTTTGAGGTGTCTTTGAATAGCGTGGTTCAGCCGGCCCGCCAACCCCGCTGTTGGTTGACCCTATTTTGATTTCTTGGGGTACCACCCTTTTTGCGCCAAGGGGTCAGGACCTCAGCTCTGCAAGGTCCGCGCGATTAGGGCTTCCAGACCCGCTTGATCCAGGCCGGTGACCACGAACACTTCTTGGGCGCTGCTCCCTCGGCGTGCCACCAGTTTCCAGCCTCCGGTAATGGGAATGGAAACCCGTAGGCGTAGTTCCGGAGCTCGACCCCTTACGCGGGAGATCACGGCGGGGGTGATGGTGTCGATCTCAGGGCTGCGCACCAGCCGCCGGAGCAGTGGGATCAGCCCGTCCAGGTAGGTGCTGTGGGTGATCACCAACCTGCCCATGGGCTTGGCGTGGCATGAGCTGGCCAACCTTAGGGAACCCTGCTAGACACATCCTCCTCTCGTCCATGGTCATGGCTGCGCCTGCCCCACCCGATCGGCGCCATGCCCTGATCGGCCAGCGCCTGGCCGATGAACTCGGGGGGCCGGTGCAACTGGTGAGCGTTCAGGACGAGGGGGATCAGCTGTTGCGGGGCGTGGCTGTCTGCTCGGGCCGGATCATGAGCTTCGTGTTGGAGGCTGAGCAGCAGCGGTTGCGCACCCGGCCGCTGTTCCAACTGATCTGCCGTTCCCTCAGGAATTGAAGGTTTTGCTTTTTCAGCCCCGCTCTAAAGGTGCCATGGTGAGGCCCTCAGCCCCCAGCTGTTGGTGGTAGAGCTCGGCCTGCTCGAGCGGGCCGCTCCACACCACGGCTGAGCCCGTGGAATCAATCTGGTGGGCCAGCTCCCAGGCCTGGTCTGGCTGCATGCCGGGGAGGTAGCGCATCAGAACCTCCACCACGTGCTGGAAGGTGTTGTGGTCGTCGTCCAGCACGATCACCCGTGCGGTGGGGTACGGCTGCTGGAGCCGCTGGCGTTCCATCACGGCCTGCCCACCGGGGTTGGAGGACGTGCTCTGAACTGACTGCAGGGGGGGCTTCAGCACGGCTGGATGACGGTCAACAACAGAACAGGACATCGAAGGGGTGGCCTTGGCCCTCTCAGGGCCTCCAGGCTGGGTAAACTGCATCCACACGAATTTCTCACGCCATGTTGATCACCGTGGGTTGGGCTTCCCTCGCTGCTCTGTTCAGCTTCTCGATCGCCATGGTGGTGTGGGGCCGCAATGGCGACGGCACCCTGAACTTCTGAGCTTCCTGGCAGCAGCTCCCGTGACCGACCTCGCCCTCACCGGCAACAATGTGTTGGCGATCGTGGCCACCTCCCTGCTGGTGTTCGTCAGTGGGGGTGTGATCTATCTCTCCACGATCGAGTGGCGTGATCGCCGCCGCCGCCAACAACCGGTGCGGATGGCCAGCAAGGCCGTCACCAAGGCCCGCCGTTGATCACGAGCCTGTGAGAGCTCCGCTTTGACGCCCTTGTTCCAGGCCGCCCGGCCTGAGCCGGTGGCCTTCTGGGCCTGGGAGGAATCGAGGTACCTGTTGGTGCCTCCCCCCCACCAGGCCAACCCTCCCGGGACAGCTTGGAGCCCCGAGCTCCAGACCCAGTTGGATGCTGCTGTCCGCCAAGACCCAGCTTCCGAGCACGCTGGCCGCCTGGCCCTGGCGTTGTTGCAGACCACTGCCAGTTCCTCGCTCCGGCACGCCGCCGATGCCTGTCGCCAGCAGTTGGTGGGGGATGCGGTGACTTACGTGGTGAATCGCAACCTCAACTTCACCAACTACTGCCTGCAGCATTGCAGCTTCTGCGCGTTCCGCCGGGATCCCGGCGAGGCAGGTGCCTACTGGCACTCCTTTGAGCTCCTGCATGCCAGAGCGGCTGAGGCCCAGGCCCTCGGAGCCACGGAGCTCTGCCTGCAGGGCGGCTTGAATCCAGAGGCGCGCCTCCAGGGCTCTGCACTTCACTACTACGTTCAGCTACTGAACACTTGCCGAGATGCGGCCCCTGGGCTGCATTTGCATGCCTTCTCTCCCCAGGAGTTGCTGTTCATCGCCGAGCAGGACCGGCTGCCCCTTGCGGAGGTGATCGCGGCCTTGAAGCAGGCTGGCCTGGGCTCTGTTCCCGGCACCGCCGCCGAGGTGCTCAGTGAGCGCATCCGCCGCCGCCTCTGCCCTGAGAAGCTCACGGCCCGCCAGTGGTGTGCGGTGATCCGCGAAGTGCACGCCGCGGGGTTGGCGTGTACCGCCACGCTGATGGCTGGTCACCTGGAACACCCTGCCGATCGAGCCGCTCACCTGCTCACCCTTGTGGCCCTGCAGCAACGGGCCTGGCAGCATCAGCAGATTGGTTTCACCGAGTTCGTGCTGCTTCCCTTCATCGGGGCCTCTGCACCTGCCCCGCTGCGCCAGCGGGTGGGTCGTGATCAGCCCGACCGCGGGGCGATGCTGGCCCTCACTGCCCAGGCTCGCCTCCTTCTGGGGCCCTGGTTTGTGAATCATCAGCCCAGCTGGGTGAAGCTCACCCTGGAGGGAGCCACGGAAGCCCTGCGCTGGGGTTGCAACGATCTCGGTGGAACGCTTATGGAGGAGTCGATCACCACCATGGCTGGGGCCCAGGGCGGCACCTGCCAATCGCCGCAGCAACTGGAGCAGGCGGCGCGCTCCCTGGGGCGGCCTGTGCGGGTGCGCACCACGCTCTACGGAGAGCCGGCATGCGCCTGAAGCTCAGCAAGCTGCCCCTGCGCTTCACCACCCTTTCAACCGCCGTACTGGTGGTGGCTCCGGCCCTGGTTCTCGGGTTGTTTCCCCGTAGCAATGCCTTGGGCCTGGACCGGCTGGTGGGGGCTGGCGCGATGGTCCAGAGCTTTGCCTCGGCGGCGAACCAACCCGTTCCTCCCCTCTGGAGCCAGCGCCTGGGCGAGGCCTCGGCCCAGCGTCTGTGGCGCCAGCAACGGCGCCTGTGGTGGCAATTCTGGGGGGGGCATGGGGATGCAGGCGCCTACCTGGTGTTGAACGCTCCAGCCAACCTCCCCCTTCCTGCCAATGGCCTGCGGGTGGATGATCTCTTGGTGGTGGCACCTGACCCCCTGGCGCGCCAGCTGCTTCAGGATCAGCTCAAAGTGACCCGCCGTGCCCCGCGGGGCATGGAGCACCGCTGCAGCGCCCAGTTGCGTCAGCGGGAGGCCGTGCTCTGGAACGGCACGGCCCTGGGCCAGATGCTTGGCCCCCTTGCTCCTGTGGTCCAAAGCTTGCAGCATGGTTGCCTGGTGCTGCGTTCCGAGCGCCAGGCCCTGCTCTGGCAGGGGGAGGCCGATGCCACTGAGGGGCTGCTGTCTCGAGCCCCCACACCGTTAACCGAACCGGTTTTGCAACCCCTGCCAGCTCCCCTGTTGCTGGAGTTTCAGGGTCGGCGCCTGGAGTTGCTCACCCGCGGACTGCTCAGCAGCCAGCTGGTGCGCCAATCCCTGGCACAAACCTATGGCCTCGGTCCGCAGCAGCTCACGCTTCTGGAGAGCACGCCGTTCCAGTTGCGGCTGAGGGCCGTGCCCACAGGCCGTTTCCAGGCAGGGCTTGAGCTCCAGGTGCCCGTGGGAACGGATCGTTCGCGATGGTTGTCCCTGCTAGCCGGCCTGCGCAAGGCGCTGCTCGATCAAGGGCTCATGGAGCAGGAGCTGGGCCCTACCGGCCAGGCCCTGCTGGCGCCAGGCCCGGCTACCACCCTGCCCACCAGCACCTGGAGCCGAGAGGACGGCATGGTGGTTGGCGGCTGGCGCTGGTTCCAGGCTTCTGGCGCCCCCCAGTTGCTGCTATTTCTCGGGCCCGTCCCCACCCAAGCCTCGGTGTCAGCCACTGTTCCCCTGGTTGATTGGCGCCTGCGACTTCGCCCCCAGGCCATGGTGAAGGCCTCGCTGTTGCCCGAGAGCCTGCCCCTGGTGGTGCGCCGTTCCGCCGAGCTGCAGCTGCTGGGGCGCACGGCCAGTGGACGTGCTGGTGAGCGCCAGAGCGCTCTGGCGGGGCGCCTGGATTTGAAGCCCTAGTTGGCTTCTTCTGCAGATGAACCCTGGCTCTCGGCCCGCTCCCGGCGGCGCCGATCGGCGGCCAGGGTTTCCTCCACGAGTTCCACGGCTTGGGCCATCTTCTCGATGTTGGTGGCATAGAGGCCCAGGTCCTTGTCCACCCGGTCCTTGATTAGGCCCATCGCCTCCCCGATGTCGTGGGCGGCGCTGCGCAGGGCCTGGGGCTCAAGGGCTTCGGCGCCACGGGCGCTCTGCAGCAGGCTCAACAAGCCCACGGCCACGAGTCGTGAGTAGTGGAAGTCTGAGCGCTGCACGCCGGACAGCAGACCGGCGATTGGGGCTGGGGCTCCCTCGCCCCGGTTGGAGAGCCAGCCCTTCACTTCTTCGAGGCTGTGGTGCCCCACGCTGGCTACCGCGTCTGCGGCCATCTGGCGCAGTTGCGCGGGGTCAAAGCCATTGGCGCTGCAGAGGGCGGCGAACAGGGGTTCACGTTGCTCGTCAGGCCTGTAGCCCTTGGAGAAGCTGTCGAACACCTGGGTGAGCCCCACGGCGAACAGGCCATCCGCCTGGAAGCCCTTCTGGTGGCTCAGCAGGTGCAACTCCACCAGCAGTTCGTCCACCAGGCGGCGGTAGAGGGGGGCGATCACATGGGGAAACGCCGCATGAAAGGCCCGCTTGCTGTCGGCAACGGTCTGGCTGGCGCCCACGCTCAAGGGTTCAAGGTGGGGCGACCCTAGCGCTGTAGATGCCCCACTCTCAGTAGGATCCGCAAAGCCGCTGCCTTCTCCGTGTCGATGATCCCGATCGTGATCGAAGAGTCGGGCCGAGGAGAGCGGGCGTTCGACATCTATTCCCGCCTGCTGCGAGAGCGGATCATTTTCCTGGGCGAGCCCGTGACGGCTGAATCCGCCAACCGCATCGTGGCTCAGCTGCTGTTCCTGGAGGCGGAAGATCCCGACAAGGACATCTTCCTGTACATCAATTCCCCGGGCGGCTCCGTCTACGACGGCCTGGGCATTTTTGACACGATGCAGCACATCAAGCCCGATGTGCAGACCGTGTGCGTAGGCCTGGCCGCCTCCATGGGCGCCTTCCTGCTCTGTGCGGGTGCCAAGGGCAAGCGCAGCAGCCTCACCCACTCGCGGATCATGATCCACCAGCCCCTGGGGGGCGCCCGCGGTCAGGCCAGCGACATCCGCATTCAGGCCGACGAGATTCTTTATCTCAAGAAGAAGCTCAACCAAGAGCTCGCTGACCGTACGGGTCAGCCCCTGCCACGCATTGAGGAAGACACTGACCGCGACTTCTTTATGTCGCCGGCTGAGGCCGTGGAGTATGGCTTGATCGACAAGGTGATCGACAAGCGGCCCGTACGGCCTGTCTGAGCCTTTTGTCCCAGGCACGATGAGGTCATGAAAAAAGCCCGCGGTGTGAACCGCGGGCTTTTTGTTGGCCTGTCGTCCTAGGCCTGATCAGGCCGGTGTGGGGCTGGCGGCACGCTCGAGAAATGGCGAGAAGCGTTCCTTCTCGGGGATTTCGGCGAACTCGGCCACGATGGCGCGGAATTCGTCGCCATCGAGGCTCTCCTTCTCGATCAGGAGTTCCACCACGCGATCCATGCACTCGCGGTGTTCCGCCACAAGTTTCACGGTGTCGGCGTAGCAGCTCTGCACGATCTGCCGCACGGCATCATCGATCTTGCTGGCCAGACGATCGGAACCGTCGCTGCGGGTCATGAGGTCGCGGCCAAGGAACACCTCCTGGTTGCCCGCCTCGAAGGACACCTGACCCAGGTCGCTCATGCCGAAGCGCGTCACCATCTGGCGGGCGATGGAAGCCACCTGCTGAATGTCGCCGCCAGCACCAGTGGTGACTTCGGCGTAGCCGAACACCACATCCTCGGCCGCACGGCCGCCCAGGGCGCCCATGATGCGTGCCCGCAACTGGGCACGGCTCACGAGCATCTGCTCTTCATCGGGGGAGAACCAGGTGAGGCCCTGGGCCTGGCCGCGGGGGATCAGGGTCACCTTCTGAACGGGGTCGTGCGCCTTCACCAGGGTGCCCACCAGGGCATGGCCCACTTCGTGGTAAGCGATCAGGCGCTTGCTGCGGCCATCGGTGAGAGGCTTGCCCTCCATGCCGGCGATGATCCGGTCCACGGCGTCATCGATTTCGGCGAGGGTGGTGGCCTCCTTACGGCGGCGGGCCGTGAGGATGGCGGCCTCATTGAGCAGGTTGGCCAGATCGGCGCCGGAGAACCCGGGGGTGCGGCGGGCGATGGCCTCCAGGCTCACGTCCTCAGCAAGCTTCTTGTTGCGGCTGTGCACATTGAGGATGGATAGACGCCCCTTGATGTCCGGCACATCCACTTGAACTTGGCGGTCGAAGCGGCCTGGGCGTAACAGGGCCGAATCGAGCACATCGGCCCGGTTGGTGGCGGCAATGATGATGATGCCGCTGTTGCCCTCGAAGCCGTCCATCTCGGTGAGCAGCTGGTTGAGGGTCTGCTCCCGCTCGTCGTTGCCACCGCCCACGCCGGCGCCACGCTGGCGTCCTACGGCGTCAATCTCATCGATGAAGATCAGGCAGGGGCTGTTCTCCTTGGCGCGCTTGAACAGATCGCGCACGCGGCTGGCGCCCACGCCCACAAACATCTCCACGAACTCGGAACCGGAGAGCGAGAAGAAGGGCACACCCGCCTCACCGGCGATGGCTTTGGCCAGCAAGGTTTTGCCGGTACCTGGCGGGCCTACAAGGAGCACACCCTTGGGGATCTTGGCTCCCACAGAGGTGAAGCGCTCCGGGGTTTTGAGGAAGGTCACCACTTCCTGAAGATCTTGCTTGGCCTCTTCCACGCCAGCCACGTCGTCAAACTTGACGCCCGTTTCCGCCTCCATGGCGAAGCGTGCTTTGGTTTTACCGAACTGCATGGCCTGGCCAGGGCCGCCGGGCATGTTGTTGGAGCGGCGGGCCAGGAACACCAGGGCGCCGATCAGCAGCAGCGGGAATAGCAGGTTCCCCAGCAGTCCCAGGGCTGGCGGAGCATTGCGAGGCGGATGGATATCGAAGCTGATGCCCTGATCCTTGAGCTTGTTCACCAGCTCGGGGGCGAGGCCAGGCAGGTCCACGCGCAGCCGCTGCACGCGGTTGTCGAGATCGGGATCCACGGCTTCCACCACGGCGCTGCGACCACCGTCGAACACGTCCACGGCGGTCACGCGTCCCGCATCGACGTAATCGAGGAAGCGGCCGTAGCTCATGCGGGCCACCGCCGCATTGCGGGGGGCCACCGTGGGGCCAGCGGGGCTGAAGCGGCTGCTGCCGCCATTGCCAAGCACCTGCCAGCCGAGGAACAACGCCACGCCGATGGGAAGAACCCAGAGGGCGATGGTGCGCCAGCGCTGATTCATGGCAGTGGAAATCCGGATCTGGATGTTTAACAAGTGTAAAGCGAGCCCTCGCCGATCCGGGGCTGCCTCCACCGCAGTTGAGTGCTACACCGCTTCCTGCCAGTCCGCCGGCTCGCTGCTGTTCTCAGGATCGGGCGCAATGCTGAGGGTGCGGGGGCCCGTGCCCGTGGGGGCGTTGGGTTCACCGGGCTCCAGCGACAGCTGTTCCACCGGCAGGCTCTCCATCAGCTCAGGTCCGCCCAGGCCGTGGGTCCAGATTTCCACCACGCTGCCGGGAGGCGCCAGGAAGCTGAGCAGCTCGAAGGGGAACACCACCCGTTCGAGAAAAAACTCATCCGGGCCGATGCAACGCACGATCACCATGCGATCGGTGCCGTTGCGGTAGCCGCAGGAGAGCTGGGCCAAGGGAATCCGTCCTATGCAGAACGGCTAATAAACTCACCTACCGGCGCCGCGATGGTTGCATCCAACACGGTTTGGGCAGCCTGAACGGTTCTTAAGCTTTTCTTTCTGCTGGTTTCGACATTTGTGGGGCCTGGCGGTAGCGGCCTGCCCTAGAGGCTGCGCAGGGCCGTGATTGGGTCGAGCCGGGCGGCGCGGCGGGCGGGCAGTACCCCGAAGATCAGGCCGATGGAGCCGGAGAGCCCCACGGTGACCAGCACACTCATGGTGCCAATGGCAGCGGGCAGGGGGGTGAGGGCTCCCAGGGCAGCCACGGCCGATAGGCCCAGGGCACTGCCGATCACTCCGCCCAGGCTGGAGAGCACCAGGGCCTCAACGAGGAACTGGGCCAGCACGTCGCTGCTGCGGGCACCCACGGCTTTGCGCAGCCCGATCTCCGAGGTGCGCTCACTCACGGACACCAGCATGATGTTCATGATGCCGATGCCGCCCACCAGCAGGGAGATGGCGCCGATGGCGCCGAGCATCAATGTGAGGCCCCCGGTGATGGTGCCCACGATCGAGAGCGCGTCCTGTTGGGAGCGCACGGCGAAATCGTCCTCCCGCAGGATGTTGTGGCGCTGGCGCAGCAGGTTGGTGATCTGGAACTTGGCCGCACCGGTGCTGGCCTCATCCTTCGCCTCCACGCTGATGAAGTTGAGGCTGACGCCGTAGGTGGGATCGCGGCCTGAGAGCTTGCTCACCATGGTGGAGAGCGGGATGTAGGCCGCCTCGTCCTGGTTCTGGCCGAAGACGGCCCCCTTGGGGGCCATCACGCCGATCACCTCGAACGATTGGTCGCGGATGCGCAGGGTTTTGCCGATGGCCGATCCCACCGGCAGCAACTTGGTGCGTAGGTCGGGGCCGATCACCACCACGTTGCGGGCTGCCTCCAGATCGCGCTGATCGATGAAGCGACCCTGGGCTACATCAAAGCGGCGCACTGTGATGAAGTCCGGTGTGATGCCGGAGATCGTGGCGGTGGAGCTCTTGGATCCCGCCTGCAGAACTGAGCTCAGCGTGATCTGGGGCACCACCCGCTTCACGCTCGGCACCTGTTCCGCGATGGCCTCGGCGTCCTCCAGCACAAGGGTCTTGGGGAAGTCGATGCCCTGGCGGCGGCTGTCGTTGTTGCCGGGCACCACGAACAGCACGTTGGCCCCCAGGGTGTTGAGCTGCCCCTCGGCCAGGTTCTGGGCCCCCTTGCCCACCCCCACCAGGGTGATCACCGAGGCATTGCCAATCACGATGCCGAGCATCGTGAGCAGGGATCGCAAGCGGTTGGCCTTGAGGGTGTTCAAGGCCATCCCCACGGTTTCACGCAGGGGGAGCTTGGCGGCCATGGGGGCTCCAGAAAGGGGCGGTGCTGCCGGTGCTAGCTCAGCGGGAGGCCATGGTGTGGTTGCGGGCACCGCGGTGCACCACGCCCTCCCGGGTGTCGAGGGTCACGAGTTCACCGTGGCGCAGGTCGGCGGTGGCGTTGGCAACGCCCACGATCACGGGCACCCCGAGCTTCTGGGCGATGGTGGCGGCGTGGCTTTCGGCTCCACCCACCTCGGCGATCACGCCCCGGGCCTTGCGGATGGCGTCGAGGAAATCGGCAGTGGTGTCCTTCACCACCAGGATTTCGCCGCTCTGCATGGCGGCGGCCTCTTCAGGGGTGGTAGCCAGACACACCTTGCCGCTCACGGAAGTGCTGCCGATGCCCAGGCCCCGGCCCAGGACGGCACTGACGATGCCCACCTTCACTAGGTCGGTGGAGCCGCTCACTCCCGGCAGGGTGCCGGCGGTTTGCACCACCAGATCGCCCTCCTTGAGCACACCCATCTCTTGGGCGAGCCCCATGGCAATGGTGAAGGTGCTGGTGGCCGAGTTCTCCTGCTGCACCAGCAGCGGGTTCACGCCCCACACCAGCTGCATGCGGCGGGCCACATCCACTTCACTGGTGATGGCCAGGATCGGGGTGGAGGGGCGGAACTTGCTCACATTGCGGGCAGTGGCCCCGCTCTTGGTAAGGGTGAGGATGGCGGAGGCCTCAAGCCGGCGGGCGATGGAGCTCACCGCCTGGCTGATGGCGTTGGGGATGGTGGAGGCCAGCTGGCTGGTCTCGCTGCGGTGGGGATAATCGCGCTCGATGCGGCGCGCGATCTGGCTCATGGTGGCCACAGCCTCCACGGGGAAGTCCCCTACGGCACTTTCATTGGACAGCATCACGGCGTCTGTGCCATCGAGGATGGCGTTGGCCACATCGCTCACTTCCGCGCGGGTGGGCCGCGGGCAGCTCACCATCGAATCAAGCATCTGGGTGGCGGTGATCACCGGGATGCCCAGGGCGTTGCACTTGCGGATCAGCTCCTTCTGCAGCAGCGGCACTTCCTCGGCGGGCATTTCCACGCCGAGGTCGCCGCGGGCCACCATCACCCCATCGCAGAGGGGCAGGATCGCATCGATTTGATCGATGGCTTCGAACTTTTCGATCTTCGCCACCACAGGGGTGCTGAAGCCGTGGCCGGCGATCAGCTCCTTGATCTCCAGCATGTCGGAGGGGTTGCGCACGAAGCTGAGGGCCACCCAGTCCACCCCCTGCTTCAGGCCAAAGGCCAGATCGGTGCGGTCCTTGTCGGTGAGGGCGCGAATGGAGAGTTGAACGTCCGGGAAATTGACGCCCTTGTTGTTGGAGAGCACGCCACCCACGGTGACGGTGCAATAGAGAGTCTGCTGGCCCTGGTCTACCCGGTCCACCACCATCTCCACGCGGCCGTCATCCAGGAGGATGCGGCTGCCGGGAACTACCTCATCGGCCAGGCGGTCGTAGGTGACGGTGGCAATGGCCTGACTGCACTCCACATCCCGGGACGTGAGGGTGAAGGCATCCCCCTTGGCCACTGTGATTGGGCCATCCTTAAAGCGGCCGAGGCGGATCTTGGGACCCTGCAGGTCCTGCAGGATGCCCACGTGGATGCCCAGCTCGTGGCCCACCTGGCGGATGGTGGCGACCCGGGCGGCGTGCTCGGCGTGGTCGCCGTGGGAGAAGTTGAGCCGGAAGGTCGTGGCCCCGGCCTCAATCAGCGCGCGCAGCTGCTCGGGAGATTCGGTTGCAGGGCCGATGGTGGCCACGATCTTGGTGCGACGCGTGAGATCGGGCAGGGCCATTCGGCGGGGCCAAAGTTGACTGCGACACTATCATCGTGGGCCGCCAGCCCAGTTGTGCCAATGGATCTCAACGCGTATCAGCAGGGGGCTCGCACCACAGCGAAGTACCCCGATGTGGGCAGCAATCCCATCTACCCAACCCTGGGGCTGTGCGGTGAAGCCGGCGAGGTGGCTGACAAGGTGAAGAAGGTGCTGCGGGATCAGGACGGCCAGTTCTCAGCTGAGGTGCGCGAGGCCCTCAAGTTGGAGCTTGGGGACGTGCTCTGGTATGTGGCCCAACTGGCCAGTGAGCTGAATTTCGAGCTGGCGGAGATCGCCGAGGCCAATCTCGTCAAACTCGCTAGCCGCGCCGCCCGTAACGTGATCTCCGGCAGCGGCGACCACCGGTGAAACGCGTTTTCTACGTCCTGGTGCTGATGATGTTCATCGTGTTCAGCCCCCTGGCCCCTCCGGCCCAGGCTGCGGGACTCACGGTGTCGGAGGTGAGCCTCGATCCCTGCCCCGCCGATGACATCGGGGCCCAACCCCAGCTGCGCCGCCCCAGTGGGGCTAGCTGCTTCGTGCTTCGGGGGACGGTGATCAACCCGGGCCGCAAGCCGGTTGTGGATACCGACGTGTTTGCCCAGATCCTCGATGCCAGCGGCGAGCCGGTGTTGCAGAACCGCTCGCGGGTGGGCTCCATCGGTGATGTCGCCCCTGGTTCATCAGGCTTTGCCCTGCGCCTGGCTGTGCCGGCCGGCACCCCTGGACCCTTCAGCTTTTCCAACGTGAAGGCCCGTGGCTTTAGCGCTCCGGTGCGCACCCGGGCTGGAGAGTTCGACGATCTGCTGCCCCTGGAGCAGGCCGTGGCGGATCAGTAGCCCGCGTTCAGCACGCTCACGCTGGCGGCACCCAGGAGCTGCTGCACGAGGCTCAGGGCCAGGAAGGCCAGGATTGCTGAGAGATCGAGCCCCCCGAGCGGCGGAATCAGCCCACGAAAGGCGTTCAGGTAGGGGTCGGTGATCGAACTCACCGTGGAGAGCACCGGATTGCCCCAGTCCAGGTTGGGGAACCAGGTGAGCAGCACCCGCACCAGCAGGATCAGCGAATAGATCTCCAGGGTGCTAGCGAGCACGCTCAGCAGTTGGCTCAACACGTCCATGGGCTCTGGGGATCGAAGAACAACTCTATGGAGGGCTTAGGCGGCCTGCTCCAGGTCTGGCTGATTGTGGGCCGTGATCGCCCGTTTGGCCGCTACCAATTCCTCGGTTTTTACCGAGAAGGTGCGATGGAACTTCTCGCTGAGGGTGAGCCAGTAGGAGCGGCCCTCGCTCTGGCGCTTGCGTTCGATGAAGTTCTGCGCCAGCAGTTCCTTGATGTGGTCGTAGGCGCCGGAGCCCCTTAGCTCCACCAGATCCGCTTGGAGGATGCGCTTCTTGAGGGCGATGGTGGCGAGGGTGCGCAGGGCCGCGGTGGACAGGTCCACCGGCAGCAGGTTCTGCACCAGATCGCCCAGACCGTCGCGCAGCTGCAGGCTGTAGCGCTGTCCTTCCTGGCGGATCTCCAGGGCGGTGTCGCGATGGGCGTAGTCGGCCATCAGGGTGATCAGCCCTATCTCGGCCTGCTCGCGGCTCACTGCGGCAATGTCGGCCAGCTCCCCGAGGGTGAGGGCCCGGCCCTTCAAGTAAAGGATCGCCTCCATGCGCGCCGGCAGGGAGAGGGCTGTGTTCTGGGGCTGAATCTCGGCCTTGCTGGACATTCAGGTTTTCCAGCTCGGTATGGAAGGCAAGTTATCCCACCCCTACGGCAGCGGCCACCTCGCCGAGAAACAGCCGGTAGGCGGGGTTCTCGGTTTCGTTTTCGAACTGATAGCCGAGCCCATCGAGGAAGCTCTGCCACTCGCCCATTTCCGCTGGCGGCACCTGTACGCCCACCACAATGCGCCCCACGTCCGCCCCGTGGTTGCGGTAGTGAAAGATGCTGATGTTCCAGTTGGGATGCAGGCTGGTGAGGAACCTCATCAGCGCTCCCGGCCGTTCGGGGAACTCGAAGCGATAGAGCAGTTCCTCCCCCTGGCTCGCGGCTTCCGCGGCACTGGCGGGCAGGCGCCCCCCCACCATGTGGCGCAGGTGCAGCTTGGCCAACTCGTTGTTGGAGAGATCCAGGCAGGCAAAGCCGGCGTTTTGCACATCGGTGATCAGCTGCTGCTCATCGGCTGAGCCACTGGTCTGCACACCCACGAAGATGTGTGCCCGCTTGGGATCGGCCAGGCGATAGCTGAATTCCGTGAGGCTGCGGTTGCCTAGAAGGGTGCAGAAGCGTCGCAGGCTGCCGGTTTCCTCCGGGATCTCCACGGCCAACATGGCCTCGCGGTCTTCGCTGATCTCGGTGCGTTCGGCCACAAAGCGCAGCCGATCGAAGTTCATGTTGGCGCCGCAGCTCACGGCCACCAGTGTTTTTCCGTGCAGCTTTCGCCGTGCGATATCCGCCTTCATGCCAGCCACGGCCAGGGCGCCGGCCGGTTCCAGGATCGAACGGGTGTCCTCGAACACGTCCTTGATGGCGGCACAGATGGCGTCGGTGTCCACGGTCACCATGGCGTCCACGTAGTGGCGAGCCAGCTCGAAGGTCTGGGCACCCACCTGGCGCACGGCCACGCCATCGGCGAACAGGCCCACCTGCTCCAGCTTCACCCGCTTACCCACGGCCAGGGACCGGGTCATGGCATCGGCATCCACCGGTTCCACACCGATCACTTCCACCTGGGGCCACAGGGTTTTCACGTAGGCCGCGATGCCGGCTATCAGGCCGCCACCGCCCACCGCCACATAGATGGCATCGGGTGGTTCGGAGCACTGCCGCAGGATCTCCAGGGCGATGGTGCCCTGCCCGGCGATTACCTCGGGATCGTCAAAGGGATGGATGAAGGTGAGGCCCCGCTCCTCGGCCAGCCGGTAGGCCTCCGAGCAGGCATCGTCGTAGCTGTCGCCGTGCAGCACCACCTCGGCGCCGCGGGCGGCCACGGCCCGTACCTTCATCTCGGGGGTGGTGACGGGCATCACGATCACGGCCCGGCAGCCCAGCTTCTGGGCACCGAGGGCCACCCCCTGGGCATGGTTGCCGGCACTGGCGGCGATCACGCCCCGCTCCAATTCTGCTGGAGAGAGGCTGGCCATTTTGTTGTAAGCCCCGCGGAGTTTGAAGCTGAACACCGGTTGCAGGTCTTCCCGTTTGAGCAGCACGGTGTTGCCCAGGCGCCGCGACAGGTTCGGGGCCAGGTCGAGGGGCGATTCAATCGCCACGTCGTAGACACGCGCCCGCAGGATGCGCTGGAGCATGTCCGGGCAGGGAGCAGTGGCCGGGGTGCAGGCGTCGGTCATCCTCACAGTGTGACAAGCCTCTGATGCTGGCCGTTCCAGGGGCTGCTGAGGGATCTTTTTGACGCCAACGCCCGGGCCGGAACGCGTAGATTGCCTCGCATTAAGGCGCAGGACATAGGGCATGCATCTCAGCGAGCTGAATCATCCGAATCAGCTGCATGGCCTGAGCACCGCTGAGCTCGAGGGCATCGCTCGCCAGATCCGCGAGCGTCACTTGGAGGTTGTGAGCACCAGTGGCGGCCATCTGGGGCCTGGCCTGGGGGTGGTGGAACTCACCCTCGCCCTCTACCAAACTCTTGATCTCGACCGCGATCGCATCGTGTGGGATGTGGGCCACCAGGCCTATCCCCACAAGCTGATCACCGGCCGTTACAACAGCTTCCACACCCTCCGCCAGAAGGACGGCGTTGCCGGTTACCTGAAGCGTTGCGAGAGCAGCTTTGACCACTTCGGTGCCGGCCATGCCAGCACCTCCATCTCCGCCGCCCTGGGCATGGCCCTGGCCCGCGACCAGCGGGGTGACGACTTCAAATGTGTGGCCGTGATCGGGGATGGCTCCCTCACGGGGGGCATGGCCCTGGAGGCCATCAACCACGCCGGCCATCTGCCGAAAACCCGGCTGCTGGTGGTGCTGAACGACAACGACATGTCGATCAGCCCGCCGGTGGGGGCCCTGAGCACCCACCTCAATCGGATGCGGCACAGCAAGCCGCTGCAGTTCCTGCAGGACAACGCTGAGGAGGCGATCAAACACCTGCCGTTCCTGCACGGCGAGCTGCCCACCGAGCTCAAGAACCTCAAAGAGAGCATGAAGCGCCTGGCGGTGCCCAAGCTCGGGGCGGTGTTTGAGGAGCTGGGCTTCACCTACATGGGGCCCGTGGATGGCCACGACATCGCTGGCATGGTGAAGGTGTTCCAGCAGGCCCATGAGCATGAGGGGCCGGTGCTGGTGCATGTGGCCACCACCAAGGGCAAGGGCTATGCCTACGCCGAGGCCGACCAAGTGGGCTACCACGCCCAGAGCGCCTTTGATCTGGCCACCGGCAAGGCCTACCCCTCCAGCAAGCCCAAACCCCCGGGCTACAGCAAGGTGTTTGGCCAGACGCTGATCAAGATCTGCGAGCAGGATCCCCGGGTGGTGGGCATCACCGCCGCCATGGCCACCGGCACGGGCCTGGACCTGCTCGAGAAGGCTCGGCCCCACCAGTATTTCGATGTGGGCATTGCCGAGCAGCATGCCGTGACCATGGCCGCCGGCATGGCCTGTGAGGGCCTCCGGCCGGTGTGCGCGATCTACAGCACCTTCCTGCAACGCGCCTACGACCAGCTCATCCACGACGTGGGCATTCAGAACCTCCCCGTGACGTTCGTGCTCGACAGGGCCGGCATTGTGGGGGCCGATGGCCCCACCCACCAGGGTCAATACGACATCAGCTATCTGCGCTGTGTTCCCAACTTCACGGTGATGGCGCCAAAGGATGAGGCGGAACTGCAACGCATGCTCGTGACTTCCCTGCAGCACAACGGCCCCTGTGCCCTTCGCATACCCCGCGGTGAAGGCGAGGGTGTGCCCTTGATGGAGGAGGGCTGGGAGCCCCTAGAGATCGGCCGCGGGGAACTACTCGCCGACGGCGACGACCTGCTGATCGTGGCCTACGGCGCCATGGTGGCCCCAGCCATGGCCACGGCCGGACTGCTGCAGGAGCAGGGCGTTCGGGCTGCGGTGATCAATGCCCGCTTCCTGCGCCCCCTTGATGAGGCGCTGATCCTGCCGATGGCCAAGCGCATCGGCAAGGTGGTGACCATGGAGGAGGGCTGTCTAGCGGGCGGTTTCGGTGCCGCCGTGGTGGAAACCCTCAACGACCACGACGTGCTGGTGCCCGTGTATCGCATCGGTATTCCTGATGTGCTGGTGGACCATGCCACCCCTGACCAGAGCAAGCAGGCCCTGGGCCTAACCCCGCCCCAGATGACCGACAGCATCCTGAATCGCTTCGGTTCCCTCAAGCGCCAGCCGGTGGGTGTCTGACACCCAGGGCCTCCCGCCTCCCGCCTGCGTTGATGTGCTGATCGCAGGCAGCGGCCCGGCCGGCGCTGAGCTGGCCCGGCTGCTGGCTGCAGCTGGAGCCTCGGTGCTGCTGGTGGATCCCCTCACCGATCTGCGCCGGGCCGCTTTCAGCAGTGCCGCGCTTCCCATGGCGGCCGTGGAGCATTTCGGCTTACCGGCCTCGGTGGTGGCGAGCGAATGGAGCCGTTGGTTGCTGCTGGGCCCCGGCCTGCAGCGGCGTGAATGGAGTTCCAGCCAACAGCAACCCCTGGGCGCCGTGCTGGATTTCGGCGGCCTGCGCCAGTGGCTGGCCGATCAGGCGGTTGCCGCTGGTGCCCAGCTGCAGCTGGGTTGGCGGGCTGAGGGCACCGAACCGGCGGCCCAGGGCATCCGTACCCACCTGAGATCGGTGGCGGGCGAATGCCGCTGGGTGCAGAGCCAGTGGCTGGTGGATGCCACGGGCCAGCAGCGGGCCTTGCTGGGTGACCCCTCCCCAGCCCATGGCCCCCTGGTGAGTGGGGTGGGCGTGGAGTGGTTGCTGCAGGTGGATCCGGAGCAGTGGCAGCCCTGGGCCGATCGGCTCAGTTTTCTGATGGGCAGCACCTGGGTTCCCCAGGGCTACGGCTGGGTGTTCCCGATGCAGCCCGGTGTGTTGAAGTTGGGTGTGTGTCGGCTTTTGGATCCGGATCGGCCCCAGCCCGCCCTGAAGCCGCTCCTGGATGGGCTGCTGCATCGGCTAGGGCTTAGCCAGGCCCAGGTGCTCGATCGCCACGGTGGCCTGATTCGCAGCTCGGTCCGGCGGCGGGAGCCCCATCAGCGGGGCCGCCTGCTGGGCCTTGGGGATGCCGTGAGCACGGCGAATCTGCTGGGGGGCGAGGGTATTCGCCACGCCATGGCCAGCAGCCGGGTGTTGGCGCCCCTGTTGCTGGAGGCCCTGCACGGACGACCCCTTGCCCTGCGGCGCTATCCCCGCGCGCTGCGTCGCACGCTGGGCAGCCGTTGGACGCTGAGCGGGCGGCTGGCACGGCGCACCTGGCTCGGGTTGCGGGATGCCAGGGCAGACGATCGTCTCGAACAACTGCTCACGGGTCTTCAAGCCCAGGCTTCAGCAGAAGATCTCTCCGCTCTGCTGTTCCACTACCGTTTCGAGCGTTACGGCCTGCGGGTGTTGCCTTACCTGCTGGGGTGGCGTTGAGGTTGAGGCCCAAAAAAAGCAGGCCGCTAGGGGCCTGCTGCGCTGGGTGAGCGGGCTACGCCTGCTGCTTGGAGGGTGTTTCAGACCACGCCGCGGGCAGCCAGGCCCAGGATGGCGCCGATGCCGAAGATGTGGCCGAGGGAGGTGGTGGCCAGCAGGGACGCGTGGCTCATGCCGCCGAACAGCGCGGCGTTGGGCAGCTGGGCGCCTTCGTTGGGGTATTTGATGGTGGCTTTGCCGATGCCGATGGCGATCACGTTGCAGATGATCATCACCAGCGCCACCTTGGGCGACCAGGAGAGGGAAGCGGGGGCGATGGCCAGCAGGGGAGCGATCATCGAATTCTTGGCGACACTTCATCTTCCGAGCAGAGTTCGCCCAGGGCCACCTGCGCTTAAGACTTGTTCATCGCCTCCTGGCGCCATTGCTGCACCGCGCCGGTGCGTTTGAGCTCAGTGATGGCCCGGTTGATGCGATCCGCTGTGACCTCATTGAGCCCGGGGGTGAAGGCGAAGGCCTGGGATTCCGGCATCAGCCCCTGCAACACCAGTTCCAGCCGAAGATCCTTACTGGCGGCAAGGGCGTATTGCAGTTGCAGATCGTCTGCCAGCACGGCATCAACCCGTTCGCTCAGCAGGAGTTGTGGCGCTGCACTGGCCGTTCCCAGGGGGATCAGTTGGATGCGATTGGCCAGCGACTGGCTATTGAGGTTTCTGAGAATGGCCTCGCTCACGCTGCCGGGCCTCACAGCCACCCGCAGGCCCTGTAGATCGGCAAGGCTACGGATCGGGCGGTTGCCCACGGAGCGGGGTTGCTGCACCACGTTCACCGTGATAGCGCCTACGAGCAGTGAGGCGGTCACGATGCGGATCAGGTAGCTGAGCAGCACCAGGGCGTGGCCGCGGGTGGTGTCGGCGATGGTGTTCGTTCCAGGCCCGGTGGCCAGGATCTGGAACACCTTGGCGTAGGTACGGCGGAGCCCCTGGATCTCGATGGCGTTGGCCTGGCCGTGGCCCTCGCAGATGCACAGCAGCCAGGACACCATCGCGATGGCCAGCAGATAGCCCCCCAGCAGTTTCAGCAGGTCGGGGGCGAGCAGGGCGCGCACAGAGGCCTGGCCCACTTCCAGCCGGTTGCGCTTCACCATCACGGCCAGGCCCATTTCCTGGAACGGCACCGAAAAGCGGTAGATCCCCACCCGCTCTGGCGACACATTGAGGCAACTCACGGCCACATCCAGCTGGCCTGCCTGGGTGTCCTCCAGTAGCTCAGCGGCGTTGGCCCTGCCCTCCAGCACAAAGGGCAGATCGCTGCGCACCGCCACGGTGTTCCATAGATCCACGGCCAGGCCCTGCCAGGTGCCCTCGGCGCGGGACGAACAGGGTTGGGCCCCTTCCAGCACACCCACCCGTAACACCGGTGCCGCCGTTGCAGGGGCCGTGAGCAGAAGCGCCAGGGGCAGCAACCAACAAGCACGCAGCTGCTTCATTCGCTTGGTTTCTCCTGCCTGTTGGCCATCCCGCTGAAGCCCAGCAGCACCAGCAGATTGCTCACTGTGAGCAGCGATTCGGCACCGCCATGCAGCACATCCACATCGGCCAGCTGGCGCCCGTATTGGGCCTCGGCCACCAGGGCCGCTGCAATGGTGGCCGCTACAAACACCAGGGTGACACCAAAGCCGATCAGGGCTAGCCGGGGAAAGCGCCCACTCTTCCAGCTCCACCACAGGAAGGCCAGATAGGGGAAGAGTGAAAGGGCAAAGAGGGGGGCTGGATCGATGCTGGCAAGTTGCACCAGCAGGGCCGTTACCGTCATGGCTGTAGCCGGCTCTGGCGGTAGATGTTCCAGGCGGCCACCGCCATCGCCCCGTTGCCGATGGCGGTGGTGCCGGCCTGCAGCACCACCAAGCCCTTCAGTTCAGCGGCGTTGTCGAACAGATGCCAGGTGCAGGCCGCCATGGCACTCACCAGCGCCGGCACCATGGCCAGGGCTAGCCAGCTCCAGGCCCGTTCACCCCGGCTCAGCCCCCAGCGCTGAATGGCCAACATGGCCAGCACCCATTCCAGGACGGAGGCAACATGGATCCACCAGGTGGGCAGGGAGAGGGCGTGCATGGGTGGGTTCTAGCGGCTGAGCCCCCCTTGTGCCCTGCTAAGGACCGCTGCCTCAACGCTCGACAGGCTGATCAGGTGCTCCTCCCTGCAGTGGGTGAGCGACAAAGACTGTTATTTCAGTAGCTCACCCCGCGGAGCCACGGCGATTCCCCTGGGCTCCCTGGTGTCAGTCGGTTGGTGGGCTGGGGCTGCGTGTGCCGCCCAGGGCCCATGATGGGAGTGGAGCGGCATTTCACGATGACGTTGCCTTCGGGCAGGGGCTCAGGGTGGTGGTTCATCCGGAGCCCTTCCAGGTTTTCTGCTCTCACCGCTACAGCGCAGCTATGAAGCTGTCGCGGCGGTGGAAGTCGGGCTCGCTGCCGGCGTGATGCAGAGCCCAATAGCTGCAAAGGCCATCGCGTTGCTGCAGCACGGCCGTGAGGGAGAGTTCAAGGGCTGTTTCAGCTGGCACCAGGTTGCTGAGGTTCAGCTCCACATTCAGGCTTAGGGCATCCACCTCCTCCTGGCGCGTCACCACCAGGGCCGAGCAGGTCGGTTCGGGCCGCAGGCCAGAGCGGTAGCCATCGAGGCGGTAGAGGTTCCAGTGGCCCGCCGGCGAGAGGTTCAGTTCCCAGTAGTCCTCGCTGCCGGCCACGCCCACGAAGGCCTCGAAGCAGGTGGTTTGCCAGAGCGCATCGCGGCGTTGCGGAGTGGGGCAGGGCAGGGGGATCTGCAGGGCCTCGAGATTGCCGCTCAGCCGGTAGTGGATGCGCAGGTAGCCCTGCTCCAGGCTGTAGGAACCGGCCAGCACGAGGCCGGCCAGGGCCGGATCAGGCCTGAAGGGTTGGAGGCGAAAGGGCACGGTGGGCATGGGGTTCCTCAGGCCACCACGGCCTGCTGCCGCAGCCGCTGCACCAGGGTCCGTAGCTCGGCCTCCTGGGCCTCGATGCTCTCGGTGAGGCGGAACTGCACCAGGGCCCGGTTGAGGTTGTGCTCCGGGTAGCTGGCCTTGAAGTAGGTGTTGCCGGCCAGGTAGTCGCTGAAGAAGCGCAGGCCCAGCTCGAAGCTGATCAAGCGGGCCGCATCCACGATGTAGGTGATGTCGGCATCGCTGAGAAAGCTGTTGGCAACAGAGAAGTAGCCCTCCAGGATGGCAGCCGCCAGGTCGGCATCGAAGGTCACCGCTGCGAGGTCTGTTGTGTCTTCGCCGGCTCGATTGCAGCAGGAGCGCAGGCAGTCGCCGATGTCGTAGTGGATCAGGCCCGGTTTCACGGTGTCCAGATCCACCAGGCCCACGGCTTGGCCGCTTGCCCCATCGAGCATCACGTTGTTGATCTTCGGATCGCCGTGGATGGGCCGGAGCTTCAGCTCGCCGCGGGCCCTGGCGTTTTCAAGCACAGAGGCGAAGGCCTCGCGGTTGCGGATGAAGGCGATGCAGTGGTCGGTGCGTGCGCAGCGCTCCACCTCGCTGCGCACCAGGGCCTGGCGGTAGTGCTCGAGATAGAGCGGCGTGACGTGGAAGCCCTCGAGGGTGTCGGCCAGCTGGTCGGCGGGCAGATCGCTAATCAGCAGGTGGAACATGCCCAGGCCGAAACCCAGTTCACGGGCCTGTTCGGGGCCCTCGATCACGTCCACGCTGCGGGCTGCAGCGATGAAGCTGATGGTGCGCCAGAAGCCGCCTTGGCTGCAGGCGTAGAGGGGGGCACCGCCATGGCGGGTGGTGATCACCTCCGGCAGCTCCCAGCGGCGACCCTCCAGGGCCGGCAAGGGCAGGCGCAGCCGCGCCTGCACGTGGGTGCCAAGGGCCATCAGGTTCTGCATCACCAGCTGGGGCTGGTGGAACACCTGGGTGTTGATGCGCTGCAGCACCGTGTGGCGGCCGCCCGCGCGCACTAGATACGTGTCGTTCACGTTGCCGCTGCCGAGGGGCGTGATCGACTCGATGGTGGCGGGGTCATGGAAGGCCGCAGCCACGACCTGGAGATGGTGGCTGTCGTGGCCCCTGGCCTGCATCACGGCTGCACGGATCCTGGTGGTGTTGCAGCGTTGCACGCATGAGAAGGCATTTGAGCGTCGCGGTGCCAGCACGCCCACAGGCCAAACGTCTCAGAAGGTGGTAGGGTGAGACAGATTCAAAGAGTTCTCTTTAGCAAGCTCACCACTTTCTCCAGAGCTGCCTTCGAGTCGGTTCATAGTCTTTCTGGTTCATGACGATTTACGTAGGGAATCTGTCCTTCGACGCCGAAGTGTCAGATCTCGAGCACCTGTTTGCCGAGTACGGCCAGGTGAGCAAGTGCAGCCTGCCGCTTGACCGCGACACCGGCCGCAAGCGCGGTTTTGCTTTCGTTGAAATGGCCAATGAGGCCGATGAGGCCAAGGCCATCAACGATCTGCAGGATGTCGAGTGGATGGGTCGCAGCATCCGCGTCAACAAAGCTGAGCCCCGCACCGGTGGCGGTGGTGGCGGCGGCGGCGGTGGCCGTGGCGGCTACGGCGGCGGCGGTGGTGGCGGCGGCTACGGCGGCGGCGGCGGCAACCGCTGGTGATCACCAGCCCATAAGCGTTCTCGCTTCTTCGAAACCGTCCCTGCTCGCAGGGGCGGTTTTTTTCTGGCGTTCTGGCTAGCTGTGGAGGGTCCATCGGGTTGCACCCATGTCCAAATCTCAGCTGAATGCCTTTGTGGCCAAGATGGAAAGCGATCCTTCCCTGAAGGCTCTGGTGGCATCCGCGGCATCGCCTGAGGCCGTGGTGGCGATTGCCAGCGACAACGGCAACAGCTTTTCGGCCGCCACCTGGAACCGCCACCTGCGGGGCTGAATCAGCTGGAGGCGGAGGTGTAGGACCGCAGGGCGTACTGCCAGAACCAGCGGCTCAGCCCCAGGGCGGCCGCTGCTACCCCCAGGCTGGCGAGGGCCCAGCTGCCGCTGACGCGGCCCAGGATCGCCTCCGCCGGCACGGTGGTGAGAAAGGCCACAGGCAACACCAGGGTGAACAGGGTGCGCAGGCCCGCTGGATAGGCGCTCACGGGATACCGGCCAGCCACCAGCACGTAGCGCAACACTTCGGTGGCGTTCCACACCTTCACGAACCAGATGCTCAGGGCCGCGAGCATGAACCAGAGGCTGTAGAGGATCGCCGCACTGCTCGCCAGCTGTAGCCCCATGAGGGCCACGCGGCTGGCCTCCCAGCTGGCGCCGGCCCGACTGGCGGCCCAGATGATCAGCCCTGCTCCGGCTGCCAGGCCCGGCAGCCCCCAGGGGGAGAAGCTGCGGGTCGAGATCCAGAACTGGCTGTCGATTGGCTTCAGGAGCACGAAATCGAGGGTGCCGGTCTGCACATGGTTCACGATTTTGCTGAGGTTGGGCTGCAGCACGGCGCTGGTGAACCCATCCAGCAGGGTGTACACGCCGAGCACCACCAGCGCCTCATTCCAGCTCCAGCCTCCCAGGCTGCTGCCACGGCCATAGAGCAGGGCGAGCACGAACAGACTGCCGGCCAGGTTGCCCACCACGGCGAGCAGTTCGATGGCCATGTTGGCCTGGTATTCCAGCTCCGCTGCCAGGGACGTGGCCCAGAAGCGGCCCAGGCTGTGCCAGTAACGGTTCCGGGGCACCGGCATCAGGCCCCCATCGCTCCGTAGCGGCGCACCCCTGCCCGCCAGAGCAGCCAGGCGATCGGTGCCAGCAGGGCGCACCAGGCTGTCAGCGCCCCGAAGCCAGCGGCTGCATTCACGGGCATGCTCGCCAGCAACTGGGCCGGAAAGCTCAGCATGTAAGGGAAGGGCGTGGCCAGGGCGAAGCGCTTCACCGGTGCCGGGAAGGTGTCGAGCGGGGCCACCAGGCCGGAGAGGAAGAGGTAGGGAATCAGCAGCAGCCGATCCAGCGCCGCCGCCCGCTCGCTCCAGAAGCACAGCATGGTCACCATGGTTTGCAGCAGGAAGCGCAGGGCGAAGGCCGCGCCGATGGCCAGCAGGCCCAGCAGCAGGGCCCCGGGTGAGGGCAGCGCCAGGGCGGTGGGCTGCACGAGCGCCAGCACCGCCAGCATCAACGCCACGAACGGGATCCGGGTGGCCTGCTCGGCGATGTGGGCGGCCAGGTAGCGCCAGAGGGGCTGCAGAGACTGCAGTAGGTAGGGAGAGAGCTTGCCCTGCAGGGCGTCCTCCTCGAACACGTGGATCAGCCACACCACCGTGAACTGGCGCACCACGAAGGCCGCGATGAAGTAGTGGCTCAGCTGCTGGGTGCTCAGGCCGGCCGCCACGGCGCCGCCAGACCCTTGCCACACCCCGAGCATGATTAGAGGCAGGACGCCGGAGAGGGCCCATAGGGCGATCTCGGCGCGGTATTCGAGCATGTAGGGGTACTGGGTGGCGAGCAGCACCCGGGCGATCCGCAGGGCGCGCCTCACGCCACGCTCCCCTGGCGAAATAGCCGCCCGATCAGTTCCTCCACGGGGGGATCGCCCACTTCCAGGTCGAGCACGTCGAAACGGCTCAGCAGCGCACCAACCTGCTGGGTGAGCTGCTCGCGGGGGATCAGCAAGCGCACCTGGTGGCCCTGCAGTGATTCGAGCTCGCCATAGCCCTGGAACTCCTCTGCGTTGGCCAGGTGGCGCAGCTCCAGGCGCACCTCGCGCTGGGGGGCCAGGCGGGTGGTGAGTCCCTCCAGGGAGCCGTCGTAGAAGAGGCGGCCCTGGTGGATCAGCAGCACCCGCGGACATAGGGCCGTGATGTCGCCCATGTAGTGGCTGGTAAGCAGCACAGTGGCGCCGTAGCGGCGGTTGTAGTCCGCGAGGAAATCCCGCACCCGTGCCTGGGCATTCACATCGAGGCCGAGAGTGGGCTCATCGAGGAACAGCACCGCCGGGCGATGGAGCAGGGCGGCCAGCAGCTCCGCCTTCATGCGCTGGCCCAGGGAGAGCTTGCGCACGGGGCGGGTGAGCTCCTCGCCGAGCTCGAGCATGTCGGCCAGCTCGTGGATGCGCCGCTTGGCCTCGCTGTCGTCGATGCCGTAAACGGCCGCATTGACGCGGAAGGAATCCAGCGGCGGCAGATCCCAGATCAGCTGCTGCTTGTTGCCCATCACGAGGGTGATCTGCTCGAGGAAACGGGGCTGGCGCCCAGCCCGCCACCTGCACGGACCCAGCCGAGGGATGGATCAACCCCGTGAGCATCTTCAAGGTGGTGGTTTTGCCGGCTCCATTGGGACCGAGGAAGCCCACGATCTCGCCGGGCTCCACCGCAAAGCTCACGTCCTTCACCGCCACCACGTCGCGATGGCGGCGCCGCAGCAGGTGCTCCACGTTGCCGCGCAGGCCGGGTTGCCGGTCGGCAACGCGGTAGGTGCGGCTCAGCTGGTCAACGGAAACGATCGGCATGCAGCGCTCAGGCCGCTTCCACTCTGGTGACGCCGGAGGTGAACAGGAACACGCCAAGGACAAGCTGATGAGACTGGCCGTCAATGGCTGCCATGCCGCCGCAGGCGTAGTCCACCAGCCGCTGGCCGGCGGCCTCGGGTAGGGCGGAGAGGTTGATCACGATCGTGCGGTTGCTGCGCACGGCCTCGATGAGCTGCTCGGCCTCCGCCATGGTGGTCGGGGCCATCAGCAGCACTTCCGGGCCCCGAAGTCCGGGGTAGCCAGGCCTGGGTTTGGGCTGAACAGGCAGTGCGGCCGGAGTGATCATCGCGGCTTAGCGGGCGAGAGGGGCGTCGTGGCGGCGAAACAGGCCGTCGAGGTAGTGGCGCGCTACGGCGCGGTCCTGACTGCCGTGCTGAAACAGAAACCCCGCCAGTGCCGCCTGCATCAGCCGGTACTGGTCCCACTGCGGATGCACCCGCACGAACTCCCGCATGGCGTCGTACAGGTCCTCCGGAAACTGGTTCTCGACACTGACGAATGGGGGAGCGTGGTCGGGGATCTGCTTCATGCGTTCGTTGCTAGGGGGTCCATGACGCCACAACCATCCCGCATCGTCAAAGCCGTCTGTCGCGGAGCATCTGCATGAGACGCCAGTTGCGACTGGCCGACTGGATTGGGCTCTGGCGGACTGGCCTGGCGCTGCGGTGGCGCCACAACGGTTTGGCCCATGGCGTCAAGGCCTGCGCGGCTTTCCCCACCCCGGTGGCTGGCTGGTGCTGGGGGGATGGGTCTCAGTTGAAGCGGCTGTGGAAAACAGCCCCATGGAGCTGGGGAAAAGCCGATCGCTCAGCGTTGCTGATCAATCGCCGCGACTGCGTTTCTGCGGCAGGGGCGACAAGGGGCGAGGGGCTAGCTGCTCATCTGGCCATGGCCGCTGGCTGTAGGCCTGGAAGAGCGTTTGCATCCGTTCGCTGCAGATGCAACGTGAATCGGGAGCTGGATCAACGCTGCGTGGAGCTGGCCCTGGCGGATCTGCGTCCGCTTGAAGCGCAGCAGCGCCATCGGGCCCTGGCGCAGTTCCGCGCCATCGATCCCCAGCTGGCGGAACGTCTGCAGCTGGAACTGGCCTACAGCCTTAGCTGACAGGGGCCTGGCCTGGAGTTGTTACACGCCACGGCACAGAAGTAGATCGCGGGCGCCATTCACGAGTTGCATCGTGTCGTGCAGGCCGCCGCGATCCGGATGGTGTTCGGCGGCGGCCTCCTTCCAGGCGCGGGTCACCTGGGGCTCGGTGAGCCGGCCGGAGAGGGGCAGGTGCAGCCGCTGGCGCGCCACGATCGCGTCCAGGTCGGGGTGCTTACCGAGGGGTCCCCAATCGGCCTTGCTGAGGGCTGGGCTGCGTTTCTTGCCTGACTTGCGGCGGCTCCCCTTGGCCCCGGCCTTGCCGCCAAACCCCTTCTGGTCGGAGCCCTCATCGGCACTGCTGCTGCGTTGCCGGCGGTTGGAGGAGCGGCTGAGGGCTGACAGGGTTTCGGGCATCTCAGGCTCATGCATGGGCTCCAGCCTCCCGCACCGCGCGCCCATAAAAAAGACGGACCTGTGGTCCGCCTGGGGTCCCTCTTGCACCCTGGAGTGCTCAGCGGCATGAACCGCTGCGGTTATGACACCACCGATGGGCGGGGGTGTTGGTAGCGATCCCGACCCTTTCAGCGATTGCGTTGGCCCTGGCGTATGGCCCGCCGATGCATCACCCTCGGGGCAGGTTTGGAGACGCCCGTGCTGGAGCTGTTTCACGCTGCGCCCTCCTACTACTCCATGGTGGCGCGCCTGGCCCTGGCGGAAGCGGGGGTGGAGACCACAAGCCGGCTCCTGGATATCCACCTGGCCAAGCAGCAGCTGAGCGATGCCTACCGCCAGCTCAACCCCCACATGACCGTGCCCACCCTGCGGGGCCCCGGACTGCTGCTCACGGACAGTGCTGAGATCCTCGCCTTCAGCGCCCACCAGGCTGGCGATGCCTGGCTGGATGCCGATGCATCCCTGGCCCCGGCTATCAGCCAGGTGGTGGCTGATCACTACGCCATCTCGATTGAAACACTCACCTTCAGCAAGTTGCTGGTGGCCAAGCCCTTGCTGCTGCCTGTGGTGAAGCGGGTGCTGGGGGGGCTGAGCCGCAGCCTGGAGGCCCGGGCGGCGCAGGCCGCGGATGGCGGCGGATCCCTGCGGGCCAAGGCCCAGCAGGATCGCCAACGGCTGGCCACGTTCAGCGAGGAGCCCCTCGCTCGCACGCTGGCGGCCATGCGTGAGCAGGTGCAGGGCTACCTGCGCGTTTTGCCGGCCCCGGCTGCCAGGGCCGGGCTGTTCGGGGATCGCCTCTCCAGTGCCGACATCGTGGTGGCGGTGTTGCTGGCCCGTCTCAGCATGGCCGGCGAGCTGCCGCTGCTGGAGCGGGAGGATCTGCGCCAGTGGTGGCAGCGCTTCCAGGCTCGCCCTGGTTTTCAAGCCGCTGACATCTGGACCCGCTTTCAGCGGCGCCGCTTTGTGCAGGCCCTGATCGAGGCCCGCCACACCCCTCTGATTGTTCAGGATTGATGGCGGCCCAGGCTGGCGGCCTGGTCGGCCGTGAGCCGCTGGGCCTGGCGCAGGGCCCTGGTGATCTGGCCCAGCTCCAGCACGGCATGGGTGCGGTAGCCGGCATCGGCCAGCCGCTGGCGGGCGGCGGCGCCGTGGTCGATAAACACCACCACATCCCGCACCACGAGGCCGGAACTCTCCAGCTTGGCGATCCCCTCGAGCACGCTGCCACCGGTGATCAGGATGTCGTCCACCACCACCGCGGTGTCGCCGCCGTTGAAATCCCCCTCGATCAGGCGCCGGGCGCCATGGGCCTTCACCTCCTTGCGGGGATAGATCAGCGGTTTCTTCAGTTGCAGCGAGAGGCCCGTGGCCGTGGGCAAGGAGCCGTAGGGAATGCCGGCAATGCGATCAAAGAGCAGCCCTTGCATGCGCTCGCCGTAGGCATGCAGCACCCGGTGGAACAGGTTGGGATCGGAAATGATCTGGCGCAGATCGATGTAGTAGTTGAACACTGCGCCGGAGGCTTGCACGTAGTCGCCAAACAGCAGGCACCCGATGTCAAACAGATCCACGATCAGGGCATCGAGGTCGTCGCTCGGTGCCTCTGATGGATCGGCGGGGGGCTCGAGCGGCGGCGGCAGCCACAGGGCACAGGTGCCGGCCTGGGCCTGGCCTTCAAGGTAGGCCTGCCGCATGGTGTTCACCGTCTGTTTGAGCTGCAGGGCTTGCGCGCCGATCCCCTCCCCCACCAGCAGGTTCTGGGGCAGCGGCAGCAGCAGGCCATCGCCGGCGGGCGTGAGCCCTGCCCGTAGCAGGGCCTCCAGCCGTTGCTCCTCCGCCCAGAGGCTGCGCAGGATCACGAAACGGGAGGGAGCCGCCAGGCGCACCCTGGCCAGGATGTCGGGTTCGCTGGTGCCGATCTCCAGCAGCACCTGTTCCGGTGTGCCCCAGCGCTGGGCTTCCCGCACCAGTTCGAGATACAGGGGCTGGCTGGCATTGGGGTAGTGCTGCACCACACGGGAGGCCGGGTTGGAGCTGTGGCACGTCACCACCACGCCCTTTCCGCCATGGAGCAGAAACGGCGCGGCGATGTCCTGTCCCGGTAGGGGCGAGAGGGTCACGGCATCGGCTCCCAGCTCCTCAAACAGATAGTGGGCCAGGGCGCTGGAGCTGTTGAGATCGCCGTGTTTGCAGTCAACGATCAACGGAATGGATCGCGGCACGAGATCCCGCACCTCATGCAGCAGCTCCAGGCCCGTTGGCCCCAGGGCCTGGTAAAACCCAAGGCTGGGTTTGTAGGCACAGATGTGCTCGTCTGTGGCATTGATCACCGCTTTCAACCAGCGGCGTGCCTGGGAGAGAAAGGAGCCGGTGTTGATGCCCCGCTGGCGATTCCAGCTTTCGAGCATTTCGGGGTTGGGATCCAATCCGGCGATCAGCAACGACTGATGGCTGGCGATGGCATCCGTGAGCTTCACGAAGAACGACATCGACCCCAGAGGCAAGCAGCGTTCAGGCTATGGACAACCTGAAGCCACTGGCAAACGGCGGTTCTTGGTGAGGTCGTTGGAGATCTGGTGATCCACCTGGCCAAGCCGCTGCAGGATCAGCTGAAGATCGAGGTCGGTGAGCTCTCCATCAGCGCTCCATTTCATGCAGGTGCGTCCCATGCAGGTTTCCACAGGGGGGCTGGTATGAAACTGTTGATTGATGACATGGGCCACGGCATCACCCACGGATTTGAGCTTGGATACACCCTAGAAATCAGAGACCCTGATTCTGTGTCCCCAAATCGGGGTAATTCAGAGGCACTGCTTCATGCCGTGCCTCAGTTGGACTCTGAGCTGCCCTCGTTTGCTCCCTCTGGGGACTCCTTCGTGTCCTGCTGTCCCTGCGGTTCCATCACTGCGCCCAGGGAGCGGCAGTAGTTGATTGGGTCCACATCGGGTGCCACACCGAGGGCCTTGCGCAGCGCATCCATCTGCGCGATCGATTGCAGGTCGATCGAGGCGGCTGCCTGCTCGCAGGCGATCTTCTGCAGGGCCTTGAGATCAGGAGATCCGCAGCTGGTCAGCAGGCCAACGGCCGCAACGGCGGCGAGGGACAGCACCCGTGTCATGGGCTGGGGCAGGCGATCAGCACCGGAAGGCTAGGAAATGGATCTTGTTTTTGCATCGGTGCTCCAGCTGGGTGGGTTCAGGCCTGCAGGCCCTGCCGCCAGCGCATCAGAGCCTTGGCGGGGTCGGCCAGTTCCTCAATCGAGCCGTAGAGATAGGCCTGCCAACCGCTGCGCGGCAGGCCGCTGAACACCATGAGGTTGAGGGGATAGTCCTCGGAGTCGCTGCAACGGCGGAAGTCGTCGCGGTAGAGGAAGGTGGGCTTGCCCAGGGCGATGGCTGCTCCCAGTTCCAGCATCACGCCTTCATCGGGAGGCGTTCCATTCACGATCGCGAGGAAGGCATCGGCCTCGCGCACGTCCTGCAGGTCGGCTTGGGCCACCTGCCAGGCCCAGCCCTCCTGGGCCAGATCCACTTGGCCATTGCGGGCGAAGGGTTCCCACACCTCCAGCCCGAGGGCCTCCAGGGCCTCCACGAAATCCGGCAGCAACCGGCTGCGCCAATGGGCGGAGAAGCCGTAGGGCGACGCCAGGTAGAGGGTGGGGCGCTTCATGGCCGCGGGGGATGGAGGGATCGTCAGGCCACAAAGCGCTTGTACAGCCAGCGCACGAAACCGCCCACCACCGGCACCGGCTCAAACGTGGGGCCCACGAAATCGAAATAGTCGCGATGATCCACAATTCGGCCATCCGCACCGAAGCGCAGGCGGCTGGCACCGGGGTAGATGAATTCAATGCCCTTGATCTTCAGGCCCATGCGCCACTCCACGAAGGCGGTGTCGCCATCGAGGGCCACGGCCCCAGCCTCCAGGAACACATCGTCGCAGCGCTGCACCAACCCTTGCTGGGCCACGATATAAGCGTCAACCCCGTCCTTGCACTGGGTGGGGTCTTCAAAATGCACGTTCTCGGCATACACCTGTCGCCATTGCTCGGCTGTGGGTGCCGCCACCCCGTAAGGCTTGGTGAATAGTTGCCGCAGGCTCTCCTGGTTGAGGGGCGGCGTGATGGCGGTAGGCATGGCGACGGGGGTAGGTCTGCGTTCAGCCTGGCAACGGCCAGCCCCGGGCTGCGACCCATGGGTACGCTCCAGCCATGGAATCGCTTCCCCGTATCCAGGCGCTGCTGCGCGAGCTGCGCCTGGAGATCCGTGATGTGGCCGCCGCCATGGCGCAGCAGGGCGCCTGGGACCTTTCCCTGCCCGTGGCTGTGATCGATGGCCGCAAGCAGCCAGCGCGGTTGATCCCCGCCCGGGTGGGCACCATCAATTCGGTGCTGAAGGCCTCCAGCACGATCGCGGCGCCTGAACTCAAGCGGTTTTTCCAACTGCTCGAATCCCTCGATGCCCAGCAGGCGTTTGAGATCTGCGCCACGGATTCACGCGATGGCCAGGCCTTTGAGGAGGCCTTCGAGGCCTATCGCCAGGAGCGGGCCGAGCAGGGCAAGGCCCTGTGGAGCGTGGAGGACAGTGCTGCCTTCGTGGTGAAAAGTCGGGCTTGCTTTGCTGATCGCGAGTTGCCCCTGGTGGCCCTGCTCCCGGCGCAGGCTGAGGAGGGGGCGGCGATCTTCAGCTTTGGCGTGCCGCTGGCGGTTGTGCTGAACCCGGCGGACACCTGACCCAGGGGATCAGCGTGGGCCGTTGCTGGGGCCAGCTGGATCGCTTTCCAGCTCCAGCAGATCCTCGGCCAGCAGCAGCAGGGAGAGACCCATCAGGGCCAGGGAGGTGCCGCGGTGCTGATCGCCGGTGAGCTCGATGGTGCGAGCGGCCTGCAGATGCTGGGGCCAGCTGAGGCGCATGGGGAGGGGTGGCAATTGCTCATCAATACCATTGGCGAAACTTATGGAGATGGGCGTTTTACAACTTGCAATGCTGTTGTGGACTGGCCTGGTCGTGCTCGCTACACCCGTTCTGTGCCTGCTGGATACCTTGGCCTCACCCATCGGGAGTGACGCCATGTCCATGCCGATTGATCTCTCCATCGCCCAGCAATTCGAGATCGAGCGCTTCAACCGCGTGATCGATGCTTCTGTGGATCCCGCGGAACTGCAGCACCTGGCGAAGCAGTTGTTGCAGGCCTGGCACACGCAGAAGGCCGCCACCACCTGGGCCATCAGCCAGCAGAGGTCGGCCTCTTCCTAAGGGTCAGAGAGCGGGTTGAGGTGGCCGGTCTTCACCCAGATGGTGCAGCCGGCCTCACTCCAGGGCCGATGGATGCTGCCGTGGGGATTGCGCAGCCAGCTGCCGGCGGGGTAGGTGCCGTGTTCATCCTGAAACACGCCCTCGAGCACCAGGATTTCCTCGCCGCCGGCGTGGCTGTGGGGCTGAAACACCGTGCCTGGCGCCCAGCGCACCAGGGCCACATGTTCCGGGCCATGGGCGTGCAGGGGCAGCACCTCCAGCCCGGGCACCAGGCCCGGCACCCAGGTGCTGGTGGCGGTGTGGATCACCACCAGCTGCTGGTCTGCCGGGTGCATCTGCTGCAGCTTCACCAGGATCGTGCAGCCCCCCTGGCTGAAGGGCGCATGGCTGGATCCCACCGGATTGCGCCCATAGGTGCCGGCGGGGTAGTGGCCCAGCTCGTCTGAAAAGACACCCTCGAGCACCAGAAACTCCTCGCCGCCGCCATGGCCATGGCGCTCAAAGCTGCTGCCGGGGGCGTAGCGCACGATCGAGGTGGCGCGGGCCACTTCGCCGCCCTCGCGATCAAGCATGCGGCGCTCCACGCCAGCCATCGGTGAGGGCGTCCACGGGATAGCGTTGGTGTCCAGAACCACCCGCTGGTGGAGGTTGGCGTTCAGGTTCATCAACTGGTTGGTCGGCGGCGGCGGCAGCGCTCTGAGCAGTAGCGCACCTCGTCCCACACGTCCTTCCACTTTTTCCGCCACTGGAAGGGGCGCTGGCAAACGGGGCAGATTTTGGTGGGGCGCTCGGCGTGGTGGGGCATCAGAGCGGGGGCTGGTCAGGGATTGAGGCGTTGCTCCGCCCAGCCATCTTCGCGGCACCAGCGGCGGCGGCGGTGGGGGTGGTTGGTGAGCTCCAGCAGCTCCACCTGCTCCAGGCCGATGCGCAGCAGCTGGAAGCAGGGGGGGATCGGCAGCTGATCGCCGAGTTCGGCGGGGAAGCAGGCCTCGCCATCGAGCGGCTCGCCCGGTGCCGGCCAGCCCCACAGCGCCCGGCCCCCCGGGGTGAGGCCTTGCCAGTGCCGTTGCCGCTCGCTGGCCTCCAGCTCGGCCGCAAGGTTCAGTACTGCACCGCGGAGGCGGAACTGGCAGCGGGCCTTGGGCAGCAGCCAGCCCAGCTCCACCGCCGGCTGGTGGCGCAGTTCGGTGGCCTTGGCGCTGCGGCCATCGGTGAGCAGATCGAGGTCCGTGGCGCCGGCCCAGCCCCGGAACACCAGGGTGCGCAGCCGCGGCGTGCCATCGGCCGCCACGGTGGCGAGCTGCAACCAGCGGGCCTGGGGTGAGCGCCCCTCCCGCTCGCGCGCCCCCCGCAGCAGGGGCCGCCAGGGCGGCAGTGGTTCAGCGCTGGCCATGGCTGCAGGCTAGGGAGGCCCACAACCCAGAGGTGCTGCATGGCCAGGCACTACCGGATCCAGCGGGACGATGGCGGCCAGGACGCCATCACCGGCCAGGTGTTTGCGAGCTACGACGAGGCCCATGCGGTGCTCGAGCGCTACTACGCCGATCTGTGCTGCTCCGATGATCGGCTGTACTACCGGATCGAGGAGGAGAGCGCTGCCTCACCCCGGCGGTAGATCTCCGTGGCGTAGTCGGTCCAGGTGCCCTGGCCCCAGTAGCGGAAGCAACTGGTTTGCAACAGCAGCAGCTGCAACAGGGCCTGCTGGTAGGGCTGGCTGCGGGTCACGGCGGGGTCGGCGGCCACCGGCGCATCGAAGCGCTGGTGAAAGGCGGCGCTGAGGCGGTTCATCGGCTCCAGCACGTTGGTGTAGCCCTCCACCCAGCTGAGGTTGTTGGTCCAGGAGGCGCCGGCCATCGAGAAGCTGGGATCGCTGGCCTGGAGGGCGCCGATGGCGGCCTGCACCGCTTCCGGGCTGGTGGGTCCATCCAGGCGCTGCCACAGCTTGTGTTGCTGCACGGCCTGAATCCGGGGGTAGGCCTCAGGGGTGACACCGGCGGCCTCCAGCAGTTCGAGGTATTCCGTGCCGTTGATCGCCACCGTGCGCCCGCCATCGCCCTTCAGCTGGCGATGGGCCTGGAGGAAGGCCTCGGGGAATTCGTTCATCATCACGCCGCCGTTCTCGCCGTCTGCGATCTGGGACACCAGGGCGGGAATGGTGCCATCGCCCAGGGGCATCAGCCCCAAGCTGAGGGCTTCGTAGCAGGGCTGCATCTGGCCCACCAGCTTGGTGTCGGAGCCCTGGGTTTTGATCAGGGCGGTGATGCTCACCGTGTCGCCGCTGGAGCTGCGCGCCACCAATTGATTGGGGATGTACTTCTGCTCGTGGCTGAGGGCGGAACCATCGAGGTTTTCTACGCTGTGTTCCTGCACCAGCAGCCAGCGGTAGCCGCACTCCCGCAGGGCCTTCACGAAGGCATAGAGGGTGTCCGGATGGTTGGGCAGGTGCATCTCCGGTGGCGAGAAGCCCTTCACCCGCTGTAGGGCCGCCTCTCCAAACAGGGCCGCAAAATGCTGCTGCCAGGCCAGGATCTGGAGCTTCAGATCGGGGATCGGCGTGGAGGGGGCCACCGCGTGGCTCCAGAAGGTGCCCAGCCACTCCACGTGGGCCTGCATGGCGGGATCGCAGGCGAGAAATCGCAGGGCGTCGAGGATATCGGCGCGGCCCATCTGCTCGAACCCCCAGAGCAGATTGCCGGAATAATCCAGCATGATCCGCGGGTTGCAGCCTTCGCTGATCAGCTGGGGAATTAACTCGGCCAGGCGCCGGTAGCACTGGGCGAAGGGTTCGGCGTTGTGGTTATCACCCTCGGCGGGGTGATCAAGCATGTATTGCAGATGGGAAATCAGCTCTCCGCTGGCCCCGGCCGGAATCGTGGGCTGGTGCATGTGCAGGGCACAGGCGAAGGCTGAGCCGATCTGCTCCAGCTGAAGCTTGGTGTTGGGCAGAAATACGGGCTGGTTTTGCTGCACCAGGGCCAGGATCTCGGCTTCACGGCCGGCAATCGGCGGCAGGGCATTAGGACTCACAGGCTCACCATGCGCTGGCGGATCAGAGGCACCGAGGTGCTTCCGTAATGCTGCTGAGCGAGAATGGATTGGCCGCGCTCCCAGGCTGAGCGGCGCGACAACAGCTCCAAATCATCGAACCAGGCGGCTTTCGTCATCTGCCCAACATGAAGGCGGATGTGATACACGTAATCAGCAATCAACACGCCTGGGGCACTACTGGTGACGGCGATCATCATGCCCACATCTTCGCCTTGAGGCAGGCCCATCCAGCCACCGACGCGTTTGAGCAAGGCAGCCTCCACCAGCAGGGTGGTTGGGCCCAGGGGAATGGGATCATGGGGGGATGGCCATGCGCGCCAGATATCACCTGCCAGGCATGGTCCCGCGGACACAATAGCGGGATCATTCTTGAGGTCGTCAGTGCAATATCCCGCTGCCCATAAGGCCCCTCTCTGGCCCTCGATCGCCGCCAGGCGTTGGTCGATGGAGCGCGGATAGAGCCAGTCGTCATCGTCGGCGCTGGTGATCCACTCACCCCGTGCCACAAGCAACCCCAGATTCCGAGCTGCGGCCTGACCAATGGGCCGGGCCGATGCGATCACGGTGGCGTTGGCCGCAAGCTCCGCGGGGAGGGCTTCGATGCCGTTGCCATCAACGACGATCACATGTTCGATGCTGCAGCTATTTTCCGCGAGGCTGCGATTTAAATCGCTCAACATGGGCAAACGATCCGGTAAGAGCCGGGTCGGCGTGATGACGCTTACGGTCGTCAAATGGGAGGCGTCATTGCGAGCCCCATAACGCTAGTCCAGCCGGTTGGATTGCCTGGGCCAGAAAGGGTCATGGGGCCCCACCTTCGGCCCGCTCGCTGCTGGGCGGCTTCTTAGGATGAAGCTGCGTTAGACGCTGGCAAACAGTTGTTTGCGTTCAACACCGACCCCATCTTCGCCATCCACGGCAGCAACAACCACCGTGTCGCGGGGAGATGAGGGGGTGATCAGTGCCCACGGACTCTGCAGGTTGTGATGCCCCCCTCCCCTCGCCCATTGCCGAGCACCGGCGCCATCAGCGGCGTGTTGGAGGCGCTGGCCTTCTTCCGCGATGCGGACTTCGCCCGCGGCCGCTTCGAGCGCTACGGCGATGTGTTCGAAACCAAACTGCTGGGCCAACCGCTGGTGTTCATCCGCGGCGAGCAGGCGATCACCGATCTGCTGAGCCAGCCCGAAGCCACGGAGGGCTGGTGGCCGGAAAGCGTGCGCCAGCTGCTGGGGAGCCGTTCGCTGGCCAACCGCAATGGTGCCGATCATCGTGCCCGGCGGCGGGTGGTGGGCCAGCTGTTTTCGGCGGCCGCGCTGCGGCGCTACAGCCCGGCGATCACCCATCTGGTGGAGGAGCTGGCGGCGGAGCTGAGGGCGGCCAGAGAGCCGGTGGCCCTGGCGGAGCGTATGCGGCGCTTCGCCTTCGCGGTGATCGCCAACGTGGTGCTGGGCCTGGAGCGGGGCGACAGCGAGGCCCTGTTCGCCGACTTTGAGATCTGGACGCGGGCCCTGTTTTCGGTGCCGATCGCCCTACCCGGCAGCCCCTTCGCCCGGGCGTTGCAGGCGCGTTCGCGGCTGCTGCAGCGGCTGCGGGGTGTGCTGGAGCGGGCCCGGGAGCGGCCCACCGGCGGCCTGGATCTGCTCAGTGGCGGGCTGGATGAAGCGGGGCTGCCGCTGACAGACGACGACCTGGTGGAGCAGTTGCTGCTACTGCTGTTCGCCGGCTACGAAACCACGGCCTCCTCGTTGAGCTGTCTGATGGCGGCGCTGTTGGAGCACCCGGAGGTGATGGCGTGGCTGCAAGAGGAGATCAGCGGCCTGGCCTGGCCGCCGGCTGATGGGGAGCCCACGCCACGGCTCACGGCGGTGGTGCAGGAGGTGATGTGCCTCAACCCGCCGGTGGGCGGCTTTTTCCGGCGCACCACGCGCGAGCTGCTGCTCGCTGGGGTGCTGGTGCCAACTGGGCGGGTGGTGCAGGTGGCCCTGGCAGCCTCCAACCGCCTCAGTGCCCACGGGGCCGACGACCTGGACGCCTTTCGCCCCCAGCGCCATCTCGAACCCAACAACGGCCTCACGCTGCTGCCCTTCGGAGGCGGCGATCGGGTGTGCCTGGGCAAGGCCCTGGCGGAGCTGGAGATCCGGCTGATGGCGGTGGGCCTGCTGCGCCAGGGCCAGCTGCGGCTCGCACCCAACCAGGACCTCAGCCTGGCGCTGATCCCCAGCCCCAGCCCGCGGGATGGGTTGCTGGTGGTGGCGGCGCCTGGTCCGCTCTCCCCTAGATCCTGAACCGCCCCATCGGCATGGGCTAAGACGCGTTGCTGCTCAGCAGGCTGAGGGCCTGGCAGCGGCGAACGTGTTGCATCGTCGCGCCCTGGCATGCGGGGCGAGGATTCCTGCACTGGAGCTGTAGGTGTTGCCGGTGCTGATGCTGCTCACCCCCCCGCCCGAAACCCACGCCCATCTGGCTGGAACCCTGTTACCGCGCGGCTTTTTCCTCGGACTGGGGCTGATCTATCTGGCGGCTCTGGCCGTCGATCGGCTGGCGGCAGGCTGGCGCTTACCGGGGGCAGTGGGCGTGTTGCTGCTGGGTCTCGCCATCCCCAGCGATCTACTGGCGCGCAGCCAGCCCCTGGGCCCCTTGCAGCTCGAGACGCTGCATCTGGTGAGCCTGGCGCTGCTGCTGTTCTATGCCGGGCTGCGAACCGATCTGCGCCGCATCCGTGGCATGAAGGCCGCCGGATTGCGGCTGGGCACGCTGGGCCTGCTGATCACGGTGTTGATCGCGGGCCTGGCGCTGTTGTTACTGGCACCTGGCCTGCCGGGGGGGCTGCCGCCAGCGGTGGTCTGGCTGATGGTGTGTTGCCTGGCGGCGACAGACAGCGGCGCCCTGGAGGATCTGCTGGTGGCCCTGCGCCATAACGTGAGTGGCCGCCTCAGCCATCTGCTGGAGTTTGAAGCGGCCCTCAGCACCGTGATGGCGCTGTTGTGCTTCGGCTTTGCGACGGCGATCCTGCAGGGCCAGGCCCATGGGGAGCACCAGTCGCTGCATGCGGCCCTGGCGAGCCGCTTGCCGGAGCAGGTGGGGGCGCTGGCCCTGCATGTGCTGGCCGGGCTGGGTGCCGGGGTTGCGGTGGGAGGCCTGGCTCCGCGGCTGATCGATCGACTGGTGCGCACCGACCAGCAGCTCCTGCTGGTGGCTGTAGCCCTCGCGTTCGTGGCCTTTGGCCTCGGCCAGTTGCTGGGCGGCGGCGGCCTGCTGGCGGTGTTTCTGGCCGGGGTGTGCCTCTCCAACGGGCACTACCGCATCGACCGTTTCGAGCAGCAGGCGCTGGGGCGCGTGATGCAGCCGTTCAACACCGCCGCCGAACTCACGGTGCTGCTGCTGGGCCTGATGGTGCAACCGGAGGCGCTGCTCACGGTGTTGCCGGTGGGGCTGGGCCTGGCGCTGGTGCTGCCCCTGGCCCGGTTGGTGGGGGTGTGGCTGGCCCTTCGACCGCCGGCCTTTCCCCGCGGCGACCGGTTGATCGTGGCGGGTTGCGGTGTGCGGGCTGCCGTGCCCCTGGCCCTGGCCGTGTCGCTCACCGAGGAACTGCCCCATCTGCGGGGCATCGCGGCGGCGGCTGTCGAACCCCTCGCCGCCCAGCTGCTGGACCTGATCTTTGTGGTGGTGCTGGTCGATCTGGTGCTGCAGCCGCTGGCGATGCGGCAGCTGCTACCCGTCATCGCCGCCCGTCGGCCATCCGCCTAGACGCTCGTCAACCTGAAAACCGCGTCAAACGGGGTTGGTACGGTCCTCGGTGAAGGGGGAACGCTCCACGCGGCTGGCGATCCCCAGCTGCTCACGCCACGCGGCCAGCGGCCGTTGCCATCCCTCCTCCCAGCGCTGGGCAAGCAGCGGCTTGCAGGTGCGGCCCAGCTCAAGGCCATAGGCCACCGCCTGCCCCACGTCGACCTCGCCGGGGATCGGCCCCTCCAGGCAGCGGTGCAGCAGATCGGCCCCCAACAACATGGCGCTGCCGGGCCAGCGCAGCTGCATCACGTTGATGGCACTCAATGCCGCTTCCCCGGCGGCGGTGGGTGGGCAGCCGCACACCACATGCCAGAGGTCGTGGGTGTGGCGCACCCGTTGGTGCAGCCAGATGTCGTCGCCATCGGTGCCTTCTGCCAGCTGGGGATCCGGCAGCGGTTGCCCGCCGGCATCGGCAAACCAGCTGGCATAGCCATGGCCGAGGCTGCCGCTGGGCATGGCCAGCAACGCCGTCTGGCTGGGCCAATGGCCCCAGTAGCGCTCGCGCAGCAGCGGCGCGATCGCCACGCAGCTGCGCAGGGAGGCGCGGGCCGCATCGGCCACTGGGGTGGAGTAGCTGCGGGTGAGCAGGTCGAAGCCGTGCCCCAGATCGTCCGGGTTCTGCACCAGGGCCGAGAGATCGGCGGCGAGGTGGAGCAGCTGGCGGCGGAGGGTGGGTCGCATTGGGTAAAGGCTCGCCGCAGCAGAAGCTGGTCGGAGGAGCTGGCGCCAGCATGGCTGCTGAGGCATCGGATCCCCGGGGCATTAGCCGCCCGCCGTGGCCCCGCCCGCCTCGGCGGCGATCATCACCACCGCCACGAAGAAGCCGAGCACAGTGAACAGCCCCGCCGGCTTGCCTGCGTGGTCATAGGACTCGGGGATCATCGCGTTGGCCAGCATCACCAGGATCGCCCCGGCTGCGAAGGCCTGGATCCAGGACAGCCAGGTTGGCGGCACCTGGCTGAACAGGCTGTAGCCCGCCGCCGAAGCCATGGCGCAGGCCACGGCGATCAGCAGCCACAGCGTCAGGATGCGTCGGCTGCTCCAGCCGCTCTGCTTCATCCCCACCGTGCCCGCCACCGCCTCCGGCAGGTTGGAGAGGAAGATCGCCACCAGCATGCCCAGGCTGACCACGTTGTCTTCCAACAGGCCCAGCCCGATCACCAGCGATTCCGGAATCCCGTCGAGGATGATCCCCAGCACCATTGGCGCCGCCAGCCCTGCGCCGAGCTGCTCTTGCTCCGGCTGAAGCGTTGCGATCCAGCGGTCGCCGCCATAGAACACCAGGGCGCCGGCGAAGAAGCCGATCGCCGAGGCGCCGCTGCCGGGGGAGCGCTGCACCGCCTTGAACACCAGCTCATAGGACACAGCGGCCAGCAGCGTGCCGGCTCCGAAGCCCATCAGCCATCCAAGCGTGCGTCGCCGCAGCGGCATGGCACAGGCCAGGAGGCCGCCCAGCAATAGGGATGAGGTCGCCAAGGCGCCCCAGAGAAAGGCTCCCAGCATCGGCCCGGCGCACGGTTCTTCGATGCTGATGGCCCTGGAGTGGATGCGCCACCCGCATGCTGCCGTTGGCAGATCCTGATGCCGCACCGAGACTGGGTGCTCCGTTCTGCAGCAGCGCGTCCTTGTCCTCCGCTCCCCTCGATCGCGCGCTGGTCGGCATCCGCCGGCACCTGCTGCCGTTTCTATTCGTGCTCTATCTGGTCGCCTATCTCGACCGGGTGAATATCTCGTTCGCCGCCGCCGGCGTGAGCGCAGATCTGGGGCTGACCACCGCCAGTTACGGCGTCGCCGCCGGCATCTTTTTCCTCGGCTATGTGCTGTTTGAAATCCCCAGCAATCTGATGCTCGAGCGGGTGGGCGCGCGCCGCTGGATCGGCCGCATCCTGCTCAGTTGGGGGGTGGTGGCTGGCCTGATGGCCTTCATCATCAACGCCCAGCAGTTCAATGGCCTGCGGTTGCTGCTCGGCGTGGCGGAGGCGGGCTTCTTCCCCGGCATCGTTTTGTATCTCAGCCAGTGGGTGCCGGCCGCGCAGCGCTCCCGCACCCTGGCGGGGTTCATGCTGGCGATCCCGATGGCGGGCCTTCTGGGGGGGCCGATCTCGGCGGGATTGCTGTCGCTGCATGGTGTGGGCGGATTGGCCGGCTGGCGCTGGCTGTTCCTGCTGGAGGCCCTGCCGGCGATCGTGCTGGCTTTTGTGGTTTGGCGGCGTCTGCCCGACCGGCCCCATCAGGCGCCCTGGCTGTCGGTTGAGGAGGCCTCAGCCCTGGAGCAGGTGCTGCAGGAGGAACAGATCCAACTCCAGGGCAGCGGCCGGCAGGTGCATGGCCTGCTGGCGGGCCTGCGCCAACCTCGGCTTTGGCTGCTGGGCGTTCTCTACCTGGCGATCGCCACCGGCTTCTACGGCTTCAGCTTCTGGATCCCGCGCTTTGTGGCCGAGGCTCTGTCACCGGCGGTGGCCTCACCGGTGCTGGCCAATCTGGTGAGCGCGGTTCCCTATGCCCTGGCGGTGGCCGCGATGCTGCTGGTGGGCGCCTCCTCCGATCGGAGCGGAGAGCAGCGCCTGCATGTGGCGATGGCCCTGGCGGTGGCGGCCGTGTCGTTGGGCCTGGCCATCGCCGGCAGCGGCCTGGTGCGCCTGGCGCTGATCAGCGTGTCCACCGCCGCCACCTTCTCCTGTCTGGGACCGTTCTGGGCGATTCCGTCACAGTTCCTGGGCGGCCGGGCGGCGGCAGGCGGCATCGCCTGGATCAACTCGGTGGGCAATATCGGCGGCTTCCTGGCACCAATCGTGATGGGCCGGCTGATGCTGCGGCCCGGCGGCGATGGCCTGGCGCTCGCTGGCCTGGCGGCTGTGCTGTTGCTGGCCTCGGCGCTGGCTCTGCTGCTGCCGCGCATGCAGGGGTTGGGTGATCAATTCACGACGAACAGCTGTAATGCGACACCCCACCGGCGTTGAAGAACTCCCGGGGCTTGAGGCGGTCGTAGGTCGCTGCCAGTTCCGGGGAAGGATCGTCGTAGGGATGGCTGAACACCGCCTGCAGTTCCTGGATCAGGCTGGTGTCTCCCTGCGCCGCCTGTTCGTAGGCCGGTGCGATCAGCCATTCACGCCAGGTGATGGCGGGGTTGACGCGCTTCATGGCGGCCGATGTCTCGCTGAGGTTGCCGTTGGCGTTGATCTGATCGCGCCAGCGTTGCAGCCAGCTCTGCCATTGCGCATCGAGCTGCTCGAAGCTGGGTTGGTAGAAGGCCGCGTGCAGCGCTGAGGCTTGCTCGGGAAGGTCGCAGAGGCGGCGGAACAGGATCGTGTAATCCGCCTGGGAGCGGAGCATCAGCTCCAGCAGCTCGTTCACCAGGGCGGCATCAGGGGCGGCCAGGCCCAGCTTGCAGGCCCACATCGCCTCGAGCTCCTGCTGCATCGCCTCGGCAAAGCCCTCCCGGATCTGATCCAGCTTGGCCAGGGCTTCCGTGTTGCCCTCGAGCAGCGGCCGCAGGGCCGACCAAAACATCTGGAAGTTGGCCTCCGCCGCCACCGGCTGGTTGAAGAAGCTGAAGTGCTCGCCGCCACCGGTCCAGGGCTGGAAGCGGGGATCGAACCGTTCGCAAAAGCCAAACGGGCCGTAGTCGAGGGTGTAGCCACCGGCAGCGCAGTTGTCGCTGTTGAAATTGCCCTGGCAGTAGCCCACCCGCATCCAGTGGGCCACCAACGCGGTGAGACGGCCTCGGAACAGGCGGGCCAGCTCCAGCACCTGATCGCTGAAGGCCAGGCTCGGATCAATCTCCGGCCGGTAGTTGCGCTCGATCAGGTGGGCCACGATCCGGCGCAGCTCCTCGAGCGCCCCCGGATGGGCCTGGCGGCGAACGCGGCGGGCAAACAGCTCCAGCTGCCCCACCCGTAGAAACGACGGCGCCACGCGGGTTGTGATCGCCGCTGGGTTGTCCACCAGGATGTCGGGATCAAACGACTGGGACCCCGGGGCGTACCAGGGCCGGCGCACGGTTTCAGCGCCGGACCCATAGAGCGTTAGCGAGCGGGAGGTGGGAACGCCCAGGGCGTGCATGAACTCCTGGGCCAGAAACTCACGCACGCTGGAGCGCAGCACGGCCCGGCCATCGGCGCCGCGGCAGTAGGGCGTGGGGCCGCCGCCCTTGAGCTGCAGTTCCCAGCGCTGGCCGTTGAACAGCCCTTCAAACACCGAGATGGCCCGGCCGTCGCCGTAGCCGTTGCCGGTGCCAAACGGACACTGCTGGATGTATTCAGCGCCGTAGATCGAGAGGGCATAGCCGGTGGCCCAGCCATAGGGGCGCATCGGCTCCCGCGCCACGCTGATGTCGCCGGAGAACAGCCGGCGGAACGGCTCGTCGTGGGCCAGGGCGTCGCTCAGGCCCAGCTCCTGGAAAAAGGCTTGGCTGTGGGCCACATACTCCGGCTCTGGCAGCGGCGTGGGTGTCACCGGCACGTAATGCCCGGAGAACACCTGGCGGGGCCGGTGATCGTGGCCATCCACCGTGGCCTGCGGATCCGGCTGCAGCGCCTCCAGCAGCGAATAATCGGCCCGTTGCGCGAACTCAGCGAAGGTTGTGATCGGAGGGGTGCTCACGGGGCTCGCGGGATCTGGCCGGCAGGGATCAGTGGAGGCTAGGGATGCAGGCTTCCGCCTGAGCGATAGGGCTGGCAACGCGCGCTCGGCGGAGCCAGGCCGAGCGGGCTCTCCTACGAACCACGGGGCTGGGCGACGCCGTGGTCGGACTAGACTAAGACTAAGTTCAAGGTGATCCACCATGGATCCGGTGAACATCCACCAGGCCAAGACCCAGCTCTCCCAGCTGCTGCATGTGGTGGAGCAGGGAGAGGAGGTGGTGATTGCCCGGGCCGGCGTGCCCATTGCAAGGCTGGTGCGCTGGCAGGCTCAAGCTCAGCCTGTGGCAGCGCCCGGGGCCATGCGCGGTCAGATCCAGCTCGGTGCCAACTTCGATGCACCACTGGATGGCCTGTTTGAGGCGCTGCAGTGACGCGGCTGCTCCTCGACACCCACCTGGTGCTGTGGTGGCTGAATGACGATCCGCGGCTGCCGGAGCCTGTGGTGGAGCGCGTGCGGGCTCCGGAGGCCGAGGTGTTCGTCAGCCAGGCCTCGCTCTGGGAGATGGCGATCAAGGTGTCGATCGGCCGCTTGCAGGTGGATCTGCCCGAGTTGGAACGCCAGGTGCCGCTGCAGGGCTTTCGCTGGTTGCCGATTCGCAATGCCCATCTGCTGGCGGTGGCGGAGTTGGAGGCCGATGGCGACCATCGCGATCCCTTTGATCGGCTGCTGGTGTGCCAGAGCAGGACGGAACCCATGTTGCTGTTGACAGCAGACCGCCAGTTGCGGCGCTATGGCACCACCGTGAACGTGATCGGGTAGGACACCTCCGCCCTGGAGGTGTATCACATCGTGTCCAGGCCCAGGGCTATGGGCAGCTGCCAGGTTCAGCGGTAGCCAAGGAATTCCTCCATGGTCATGCCGATGTCCTTGACGATCTGACGAAGCAGCGGTGTCGCGATGTCGCGTCCCTGATGAGCTGGAACGGTGGTGCCGCGTCCACGTGCATCGCGGAACTGCAGATGGGATCCGCAGATGGGATCCGCGTTGACGGACAAGCTCAAAACTAAGTTTCCGCAGGATGCCGACCACCTCCGAGGGCTTGAGAACCGGTGTCGAGCCCACGTTCAAGCCGGAACAACGATTTGCTGCAGGCCGACGAAATCGCTCTCCAGGCTCGGCTCGCCGTCCTCCAGCAGCATGACGATCACCTCCTGGAGATTGGCCTGCAGCTCATCGAGCGTCGCCCCCTGGCTATGGGCGCCGGGGAAGCCAGGCACATGGCCCACAAGCAGACCTGTCTCTCTGCAGCGTTCGATCACGGCGGAGTAGGTATGCACGATCTGGCCGATCTTCACTGGTTGCATCGTAGGTAGCGCGGTTGGGCTTGCCGATTGGCGTGGGACGTACATCTGAGGGTGATGGTCTTCTCGTCTACAAGTGCCACCCCCTGTCACATCCGCCAGGATTTCCCCATGCCCTCACCCCCCTCCGCCCCCTACAAGCGCCTGCGCGAGACCATCGCCGAACGCATGCGCATGAGACACGTCTACCAGCCCCAGCGCAGGACGTGGATCGCCGGATCCTGAACAGCGCATGGTGGGCAAGATGCTCACCGTCAACGACATCACCCGCTGCGAGAAGGGCACCTACGTCCTAGTGGGCGGTGAGGAACTGAGCGACGCCGAGCACGACCAGCTTCTGGAGCTCTGCCGCCAGCGTCTCGCTGCGTTCCGCCAGCAGCGGGGGGAGGAAGTGTTTGCCCACCCCAGTCGCAACCGCACGCCGAACAGCTCCGAGGCGGGGTGAAGGGGGTGATCCCCGAGCATCAGGCCTAAAGAGGACAGCCAGCACGCCTTTGGCTACAACGAGGCAACTCAGGACGGGATCCGTGCCCTCCTTCTGGTGGGTCAACCACAAGCAGACCTACCGGCAGGAGACCGACGGTGGCTACATCTGGTCGCCCAAGGCGAACGCCAACGGCGCCCGCAATGTGAGCTACGAGAACCTCAGCCGCTGCCAGCGCGGGGATGTGGTGTTCAGCTATGCCAAGGGCCGCATCAGCCAGATCGGTCTGGTGGAAACAGAGGCGGTCACGGCGCCAAAGCCGCCGGAGTTTGGCTCCACGGGCGACTACTGGAGCCCGGAAGGCTGGCTGGTGCGGGTGAATTGGCAGCCGTTGCGCCAGCCCCTGGTGCCGCAGACCTTCTTCCAGCTGCTCCAGCCGCTGTTGCCCGAACGCCACAGCCCGATCAGCACCAGCACGGGCCGGGGTAACCAGGGGGTTTACCTGGCGGGGCTGAGCGAAACGCTGGGGCTGTTGCTGCTGAAACTGATCGAAGACCATGCCGACCCCGCGGTGCGGGTGCACCTGGTGGTGCTGGCGGAGGAGGGCGATGCGGCGGCGGCCTTGCTCGACGACATGCAACGGCTGCGCGAGGTGCCGAGCAGCACCGAGCGCGACGCGCTCACCAAGGCGCGGCTGGGGCAGGGGCTATTCCGCCATCGGGTGGCCGAACGGGAATCGGCCTGCCGGGTCACAGGGCTGCAGCGGCAGGAGTTCCTGGTGGCGAGCCACATCAAGCCCTGGCGCGACTGCGACAACAGTGAGCGGCTCGATGGCGCCAACGGCCTGCTGCTCTCCCCCCATGTGGACAAGCTGTTCGACCGCCACTGGATCAGCTTCGATAGCGGTGGTGAGCTGATCTGCGAACACGACGCCGCACGCGAGGCGTTGCGCTGTTGGGGGATCGAGGGAGCGAACCTGATTCGGCCGTTCAGCCGGGAGCAGGAGGGGTACTTACAGGCACATCGAGAGGAGCTACGCCGATAAATCGCCTCGCTCAATCCAGTAGCGAAGCGAGGTCTAGTTTGATGCACTCAGACAGCCCAACCAATGGATGATCCACCAGGAATTGCTTACTACCAAGCAGGATTGATCTGAAGGAATCAAGGTGCTTCAACCGCGTCCAGCAGGCTTTTGCCCTCTTCATTGGTGCCTCGAATATTTCCAGCTTTGAGCTCATGCTCCAGCTGCCGCCGAAACCTCCCCGCGTCCAACTCCGAAGCCGCCAACAACGCCCTCTCACTGAGGGCGCCGCATTCCCGCAACAGGCCGCTCAGCAGATCGGGCGGGACTGGGGCGGCATCCAGAGGGAGTTGGTCCGGGTGGGCTGCAGCCTTCTTCCGCCCGCGCCCCGAGGACTTGCCAGCACCAGCCTCCGCCTGTCGGGCCGCCCGGATCCGTTCCAGCAGCACGCTCGCCGGTTCGTCGTTGGGATCCTGGGGCACCAGCTCGCCGCGGAAGGCCTTGGCCAGCAACGCTGGGGTGAGGCGATTGACGACCTTGCGGGCAGCGGTGAGGCGGCCTTCGAGTTGGTCGGCGAGGGTGAAGAGGTGCTGGGCGCGGCGGACGACCTCAACTTGCTCTTCATATTGATCCGGAATCGGAAGTCGAATCACCTCTAGATCACTCTGAGCAACTTTCCAGATTCCTGCGCTGGTTCGAGCGGAACCCTCAATCTGATCACGCGTATAGCGATGCTCCCATGCAATGGACAAATAGACAGGATGAATCTTTTCCTGATTGGGCCGTATTCGAATCATTGTGTCAGGAAAGGCCATTCTCGGAGGAGGCTCATTGACCAGGCAGCCCCTTCCCACAAGAGCTTTGGAACCGTTGCCTCGTGCCACCAAGAAATCCCCTTGACAAATCAGAAATCGATCTACATCAATACCATCCCAGTCACCACGCTTAGATTCCGACCAGTCAACAGAGTCGGACTTCAAGCAAGAGAGCCGCAGCACGTAGTCGCCTTCTCCATCCCGTACGGACTTGCCATTACGCAGAGGTTCTTGAACTAAGTCCTTCAGGTTTAATCTCTTGAAAGGCTCATGACCAAGCCCCCTCTCCTCCCTCCACTCCCGCGTCAACTCCCCCGACGTCGCCGCCACCAGCACGGCCTGGCGAAAGCGCTTGAGGATCGCAGCCACGCCATCGAGCCGCTGGCGGCAGGCCTCGACAGCAGCCAGGGTGGTGTCAAGCTTGGCGGCGATGCGGCGATGCGGCGCTGTTCGTTGAGAGGAGCAAGCGGCAGCTGACTTTCGAGTACGAATGCCTTGGGAACACGCTGTTGACCCACAGCTCCAGTCATGACCATTTCTCCACTGGTCAAGAAGGATCTTGTCTTGAAATGGGCTAGAAGATACCGGGCGTCTAACGCATCAGCAAAGGGGCAGAAGACTATGTATTCAGTGCTGCCAGCGCCAAGCCCGTTTGGGAGATTTCTGGCGATGCCGGCTTTCCCATTCTCGAAGCTCGGAGTGATGCGAGCCAGCAGGACATCTTCGTTCTGAAAGTGTGCATATCCCTTCTTGACTTCTTTCCAAATTCGTGACTCGTGAGTATGTCTAGAAAGATAAGAAGTGCCGAGCCTTTGAAGCGGAACGAACCCCACCTCCGTCTTATCATCGCATTCATTCTTGGGCCCAACATTGGTTAGCTCGCCGACTGTTGTTACAGCCCACCCCACCGGCAACTGCCGCCCTTCCATCACACCAACTCCTCCACCTCTTCCCCCAGCTCCGCCAGGATCGCCCGTAGATCCTCCAGAGCACCCTCCAGCTCCAGCATCGCTTCCTGGGCCAATACGGCTGGTTCCGGCAGGTCGGCGCCGTCTTCGGCGGAATCATCCTTCAGCCAGGCCAGATCGAGGCTGTCGCCTCGGGCGGCGATCTCCTCGCGGCTGAAGCACTGCCAGCGCCAGTCCGGGCCCGTGGCGGTTCGCGGAACCAGCCCCAGCGGATCCGCTCCATAGGCCGTCTCAAAATCAGCAAAGTGCTCGCGGGTGAGCGGGGTGCGCTTGCCGAAGGCCGGCATGTTGGCCCGCAGGTCGTACACCCACACCGTCTTCGTGTTGCCCTTCTCGCCCATGCCGCGATTGAAGAACAGCACGTTGGTTTTCACGCCCTGGGCGTAGAAAATACCGGTGGGCAGGCGCAGGATCGTGTGCAGGTTGCACTTGTCCATCAGGTCCTCGCGGATCTGTTTGCCCACGTTGCCTTCGAACAGCACGTTGTCGGGCAGCACCACCGCCGCCCGGCCGCCGGGCGTGAGCGCCCGATAGATGTGCTGCAGGAAGCAGAACTGCTTGTTGCTGGTGGGGAAGGTGAAATCGGAACGGCTCGGCAATCCACCGCCCTTCTTTGTGCCGAACGGCGGGTTGGTGAGGATCAGGCTCGCCGGCGGTAGACCTTCGCCATCGCTGCTCATCGTGTCGCCATAGCGGATGCCGCCCTGGCCGGGCAGCGAATCCAGCCCATGCAGCATCAGGTTCATCAGCGCCAGGCGGTGCGTGTCCTGCACATGCTCCATGTCGTAAAACGTGCGCTCGTAGAACTGCCTCTGCTGCTTCTCATCCAACAGGCTTGGATCCTGGTGCTCACGGATCCAGCGCTGCGCCGCAATCAAGAAACCGCCCGTGCCGGCTGCCGGATCCTGGATCACATCCCCCAGCTGCGGCTGCATCACCGCCACCATCGAGTCGATCAGCGGCCGAGGCGTGAAGTATTGCCCCGCGCCGGATTTCTTCTCTTCGGCGTTCTTCTGCAGCAGCCCCTCATACAGATCCCCCAGCCCCTCCTGGCGGGCGCTGTACCAATCCAGCTTGTCGATCTCGCTCACCAGCCTGTTCAGCGTGACCGGCTTGCGGATGAACGAACTGGCATTGGCGAAGATTTCCTGCACAAGCGGTGAGCTGCCGCTTTCACTGCTACCCAGCTCCAGCAGAAGCAGCTTGTAGTGCTCCAGCTGCTTGAGGCCCTAGAGCTTCTCCAGCTCATCCCAGCGCCATTCCTCGGGGATTCCGGCTTCGGTGCCGGTTTCCTTCGCCATCTTCAGAAACAACAGATAGGTGAGCTCACTCACGTACTGGTGATACGTCACCCCGTCGTCCTTCAGCACATTGCAGAGGTTCCAGAGCTTGGCAACGATGTCGTGGGTGGCTGTGGGCATCACCAGGCCTCCAGGTGGAGTTCGGCCACGTTGGCAAAGGCCTGATCCGCCGTCACCAGGGCGCAGCCTTCGCTGAGGGCATGGCTGGCGATCAGGAGATCCATGGCCGCCAACGGCTTCCCATGGCGTTCGAGATCGGCCCGCAGCCGGCCATAGATCCTCGTGCACGCTTCCGACCAGGGCAGGATCTCCAGGGTCTCGAGGGTGGCCTCCGCCAGCTCTTGCAACAGCGCCGCCGCTGGCAGCTTCTCCAGCCCGTAGCGGATCTCGGCCGCCACAATCGACGACAGGCAACAACGTTGCTCACGCACCCAAGTATCCAGGCGTGGCGAGCGTTTTTTGAGAAAGGCGCTCACGGCGTTGGTGTCAAGCATCAACCTCACGTTCCCCGAAGCCATCAGGGGAAGTCCACCGGATCGGCAGGACGGGTGTCGTGCAACCCCTCGAACAACGCATCCAGTTCGGCCCGGAAGCCAGGCTCCTGCAGCAACGCATCCCTTCGCTCCAGCAAGGCGCTGGCCGATGGCCGCACCGGCGTCAGCACCACGGCGCCGCTCTCAGGATCACGTTGCACCTCCACCTCCGTTCCCTCAAATCGGAATTCGGCCGGCAGGCGTACCGCCTGGCTGCGGCCGTTGCGGAAGAGCTTGGCGCGCATGGCTTTCCTCCGATGGCGATCGATACCCAGTCTAGACCGAGCCCGCGGTTTCATGCCGCCTCCCAAACGGCTTCGTTGAAGCGGTGCAGCACCTGCTCCAGTTCACCGCCAAACAGCTTGTCCAGTCGTGGCCAGCCGCCTCCCTCACGCTTGAAGAACAGGGCGTCGTCGTCGAGTGCTTCGCGATCCACGATCGTGATCGCCTTGGTCTGGTTGGCGATGCGTTGCAACCACTGGCGTTGGGGCGTCGTCCAAGGCTTGGAGGCCAGGATGCGCTGCAGGGCCTTCTCCACCCGCTGCTCGTAGGGCACCAGCGGATCACCGAGGGCCGCCTGGCGGATGTAGCCCATGATCGAAGCGGCCATGTCCTGGTTGGTGGTTTCGCGCCAAGCGGTGGCCAGGGTGGCCTCGTTGTAGCCCCGCTGATCGATGGCCAGCCTCAGCTCCCGCAGATCCTTGCGGGTGAGTTCCCACGGGCGCTGCAGCACGGTGGTGAGGGCCGGCAGGTCGTTGCCGGGGTCGCGCACGAAGGCTGTGAAGCCCTCCAGGTAGTCCTCCGGACGGGTGGCGGCCCCGTAGCCACGCTCGATCGAGCGCAGGCTGTCGTCGTGCTCGGAGAGGAACTGGGGCTGGGCCGGACCTTGCCACTTCGCATCCAACAGCTCCCCCAGGCCGGAGATCGTGCTCAGCCAGCGCCGGGCTTGCGCAATCGGCAGCTGTTGCAGCCGGGTGATGAACTCAGCGGGTTCCTCCCCTGTGAGCCGCCTGAACTGGGCCTCGGTGTTTTCGCTGAGATGCCGCTGCTTGCGCCGCAGCTTGGCAATCAACTGCTGACGCACCAGTTCGCTGTCCTCGCCTTCGGTGGCATTCAGCTCGCTGAGCAGCTGGCTGAAGCTGATTTTGGGGTTCGCCACCACCGGCTGCATTTGGGTGAAACCCTGCAGGGCATCGTAGATGCCCACCGCATCGAAGATGCGGAAGCTGTCTTTGCCAATGGCGTCACACAGGCGGGTGGCACGGCCGATCATCTGGTCGTAGAGGATGCGGCTGTTCATGCGGCGCAGGAACACGATGTTGCAGATCGCCGGCACATCCACTCCGGTACTGAGCAGATCCACCGTGACGGCCACATTGGGAAAGGCCTCGTTCTTGTAGCGGCGGATCAGCTCCTTCGGTTTATCGCTGGCGCCGGTGATCTTGGCCACGGCGTCATCCTCCACACCGTCGTACCGCTCCCGGAATGCTTCCTTCAGCAGCAGCACCAACAGATCGGCATGGGCATCGGCGGCACAGAAGATCAGCGTTTTCTGCGGTGACAGTGGATCCAGCTCATTCGCCAGCACCTCACACACCACCCTGTTGAAGGGCTCGGTGATCACCTGCCGGTTGAACGCCTCCACTTCGAAGCGAAGCTCATCCGGCGTGGTGAACAGCTCGATCTGAGCGGTTTGCGGATCGTAGGTTTTCACCTCCTCTCCGGCCGCCCAGAGGATGCCTTCGCTGGAGAGCTCCGTAGAGATCAGCACGGGTGGTTCGTGGTCCACCAGATAGCCATCCACCACCGCCTCGCGGTAGCTGTACACAAACACCGGCTGGCCGAAGATCTCCACCGTGTGTAACGCCGGGGTGGCCGTGAGTCCGATCTTCACGGCATCAAACATCTCCAGCACCCGCCGATACTTCGACACGTAGTCGTTGAAATCCCGGAAGCCCAGCTCCCGCTCACTCAGCTCACGATCCAGCAGGTAGCCCCGGTGGCACTCGTCCACCACGATCAGGTCATAGGTGTCCACCGTGGGTTTCTCGTCCTCGCTGCCGAGCAGCAGGCGCTGCACCATCGCCTGCACGGTGGCGATCTGCACCCGGGTGTCGGATTCGGTGACCCGCTCCCCGAGCTCCTTGATGCCGTAGATGTCGGCGAAGCTCTGCAGGCTCTCCATCCGCGTTTCCTTGAAGGCATCGGCGGCCTGCGTGCCCAGCTCAGAGCGGTCCACGAGAAACAGCACCCGCCGGAAGCGCCCCGTTTTGAGCAGGCGGTAGATCAGGGCCACGCAGGTTTTGGTCTTCCCGGTGCCCGTGGCCATCGCCAGCAGGATCTCCCTCTGGCCATCACCGATTGCGGCTTCGGTGGCCTCGATCGCACGCCGCTGATAGGGGCGCAGCGGAAAGCCATAGCTGAACCCCTCGCGCCGCAGTTGCTCGTCGGCCTCGGCCACGTTCTGCCGCGCCAGAGCCTGGAGCCCTTCCGGGGAATACCAGCCGTCCAGGGGGCCAGCGAGATTCTCAGCTCGGCGCAGATCCCGGAACCAGATGCCGCTGCGGGTGCGCAACTGGCGCAGGAACGGCCGTCCATTGCTGGAGAAGGCGAAGGGGATGCGGTACTCCCCGGCAGGGCCCCAGCCCCCGCTGTCCGTCTCCGTTTCTGCGCTGGGCTGGAAGCCGCGGCAGTAGCGCTGGGCCTGGGGCAGCACGCCCGCCACGTCCTTGATGGCCCGTTTGGCTTCCACCGCAGCGATGGCGGTGAGCCCCACGAACAGCACATAGTCGGCAGGGCCGCTGCTGGTAGGCCATTCGGCGATTGCCAGGTTGCGGTTCTTCTGCGGGCGGGTTCCTGCGGCGTAGCGAAGGGTCTGGGTGTCGGCCTCCCAGCCGGCCTGGCGCAGCTGCTCGTCGATCAGCTGGCGGGTGGCGGCCTCATCCAGCTCGATCGCCCCAGCCGCGGCGCGGGCCGCCTGTCGCAATCCCGTGGCCACTGCTGCCGGCTGCTGGGCGGCCGCGCTCTGCAGGGCCTGGAGCTGGGCGGCCAGGGCGGACTTATCGGCCTCCACCTGCTCGGCGAGCTGCTCCCATTGCTGCTGTTCGCCCAACGCCTGCTGCAGCTGAGCTTCAGCCACACTGAGCTGCTCGCTGATCGCTCCCTCGTTGGCCCGATAGGACTCGAGCGCGGCCTGCAGCCGCTCCAGTTCCTGCTTCAGCTCCTCGCTGTCATCAACCGGGGGCTGAGGGGGGCGAAACGGACCGCTGCGGAACTCCTCATCGCCGAAGCTGCGGTGGAACCACACCCCCAGCTGCCAGGCAATCTTGAGGGTGCTCAGGGCGCTGGCATGGTCGCCCTGGAGCCCATGGGTGGCGGCGTTGCCGTTCTTGCGCAGGTCGTGGAAGAGCACCGCCACCTCCCGCTCGATCAGGCCATCCAGCTCCAGGCGCCGGATCAGGGCCAGCTGGGATTCTTCAATGCTGGTGAACACGCCAAAACGGGAGGCCACCTGCTGGGCCAGCCGCTCACCCAGCTGCCGCAGCTTGATCAACGCCGTGTTCGGATCATCGGGGAAGTAGCGCTCTGCCAGAACCCCGAGACGGAACAGCTGCTCGTCGTAGCGACGCAGCTGGGAGAAGTTGGTGCTCACAGCACCGCCACCCACTGACGGATCTTCTCGGCCATCAGGCGCCTGCGCTCCACAAGGAAGGCGTTGTAGTCCAAGGGATCGCCATCCAGCAGCGTTGTGGGCAAGCAGTTCATGGTGAGATTGACCCTGAGCTCTGCCGCCTCGGTGATGCCGCCATACCGTTTGGGACCACCGTTCACTTGCTCGCGCAACTCCGCGAAGTAGTCCTCAGGCGCCTTGTCTCCGATCGCGATGTTGATCTCGCTCTGGGCCATCACGAAGTTAGCGATCTGGTTGTAATTGCTCCTGGAGGCTCCTGCCCGCTGCAGATGTTTACGTGGGAATACGTGGTGCTTATCACCGCGGTTCAGAAGCAAGTCGCGTACGGTGATGCCGGCCGAAAGGAAGCCCCGATCACCAAACCGAGCCTGGGCCGCCTGGTAAGCAATGAAATAGGGACTCGTCGATGACGAGGTGTCCATCAGCTGAGGCAGCATCCCTGTCCAGAACGTCGAGGGGAGCTCGTTCTCGATCACGGCTTCCGCATAGGCCTGCAGGCCCTGGGAATCAATCTGGCGGATATCGAAGTCAAAAGCCGTTTCCGGACTGCCGGAATAGCGACCCCTGAGAATCGACATCGCGAACCAACGCCGCACCAGGCTTTCGATGTCGTCGGCTGGAAGGCCCTCCCGACGGCCTCTCAGATAAAGGATATAGGCAAAGTTGATGGCATTTCGACTGCGGATCAAATCACTGGTCACAAACCCCGCCGATTTGAGGATCATGATGATCCGATCGAAGTGGGTCTTGCTCATGAAGGCAAGAACGCCTTGCTTCAGCTTTGCAAACGATTGCTCGGCGATGCTTTCCTCGTATTGCTTGGTGGCGAAGTTCCGGCCTGACAACAAGGCGACCAGATCCTGGAGCTTGCCTCGACCGAACTCCGAGGTGAACGCCACCCGCAGCATGTCGGTGTAGGTGGGGTCATAGAGGTCGTCGTTGACGTCCTTGAGCCACGCCATCTTGGACAGGAACTCCGACTTGGCGAACTCCGGATCGTTCTTGTCGATCTGGGAGTAGAAGTCTGGAGAGATCGCCAGGTGGCAGAAGTATTCGATGGCCTTGCGTAGCGTGTTGCCGCCATAGGTCTCGTTGACGGCGATCTTCGACATGGCGAAGTCGGCCTGTGACAGCTCCGCCCCGGCCGAGTTAACGCGAATGAAAATCTCGGTAACAGTCTCAATATCAAGATCCTCTGCCAGCTCAATCAGGCCAACAGAGTTGTTCACGATCTTCAGGAGCCTTTGCAGCGACTTGCCAACACGGTTGCGATCAATCTCCGGATTGCGCGCAACATAAGAATCCGTCTGTTCGAAAAGATCGGCATCCGTCTGGAAAAGCTTGGAGACGTCTGGAATCCAGAGAGGATTCTTGGCGATGGCAGGGTTGCTGACTTCGAAGCTCGGTTCGTCTTCCCCGGCGAGCGGGTTGAAGGCGATGCGGATGCGTACGCGTTCGTAGTCCTTCGTGAGCACCTCCATCCCCAACAGTGAGGCCATCAGAGCCGTCACCCGTTGTTGCCCGTCGATCAGGATGCGCTTGCCGGCAGAGGTGGTGCCGTCCTTGAGCTTGACCGTGGGGTTGCGCCAGGCAATCAAATAGCCAACCGGGAAGCCCTGGTAGAGGGAGTCGAGCAGGTTGCGCACCTTGGTGGCTTCCCACACAAACGGCCGCTGGATCTCGGGAATGGCGATCTCGCCGCTCTTCACCCACGTCAGCAGGGTGTCGATGGGGTGGGGGGTAACGGAGTAACGCTGGGTGGCCATCTCCTACACCTCCCCCAGCAGCTGCCGCACCAGGGCGATCAGCTCCTTCTTCGTGAAGCTCTCCAACGGCCTGGGCGGTGGTTCTACCCCATGCTGCTCGAGGAGCCGCGCTAGTTCAGCCTTCTTGTACTTGCTGAAGCCCTTGATCCCGTGCTGCTTGCATAGGCCCTTGAGGGTGGCCACGCTCTGCTGCTGAAATGAGCCCCGGCCGAGCAGGGATAGGGCATTTCCTCCAGAAGCGCTGACTGGGCTCCTGAGTTCCTCGATCGCCTGGGCCGTGCGTTTCAGGTGCGTATCCACCCGCCGGTAGACGCGGGCATCGGTGCCGGCTAGTTCACGGGAGGTGGCCTCCAGCAGGTCGGCAATCGAGGGGGAGGCGCTTGCCATGGCTCAGGCCTCGGGGCCTAGCTGGCTCGACTCGCTGGCGATAGCAGCAGCCTTGGCTTTTACCGAGCGCCACTGGCGAGCCAGCTGCACCAGCTCCTGGAACATCCGCACGAGCCAGAAGCCGCTCTGCTGCTCGCTTGCCTCAACCGTTTCAGCGATGGCATCACCGGTGGCTTCCAGGTCGCGGATCACCTGCACCAGGCGGCTGTTCATGGCGTGTAGCCGCGCCTTGGCCCTGGCCTCGTTGCCCAGGTCGGTCTCGAGTTCCTGTAGTTCCCGCTGCAGCTCGGCGATCACCACACCACGCTTCTCGCTCTGGCTGCGGTAGATCCCGCGCGAGATGTTCACGCTGACCAGGGCAGAGCGGATGGCGTCGTAGTGGGTGCGCAACTCCGCGTCGGCGGGGTTGGCGGGGAAGCGTGTAGCGGAGAGGTTGGTCATGGCGGTGGCTTGGCTGTTGTTCCGTTCATCCCCTGCTCGGGGGATTTGGCTCACTTGGTGGCGATCTGATTGCCGCAGGCGTTGGCGCCCTTGATCAGGCCCGGGCTGCGCGCTTCCAGTGACTTGAGCAAGTCCACGATCGAGATCGCGAAGTTCACGTTCTGGGCGCGGCCGTCGTCGCCGCGCAGGGCCCAGGTGTTCACGCCCACCACCTCGCCGCTGCTGTTGAGCAGTGGCCCGCCGCTGTTGCCGGGGCTGATCGAGGCGTCGGTCTGAATCAGGGTGACGTAGTTGGGAGCGGTGTCCTTGAGGTCACCACTGGGGGCGCGCACGGCGCTGACGATGCCCTGGGTCACGGTGCCCGCCAAGCCGAGTGGTGAGCCGAGCGCTATAAGGGCCTGGCCAGGTTTGGGGTAGCTGGCGTAGCAGAGCGGCAGAGGCTTGAGGCGATTGAGCCCCTCCGCGCGCACCAGCGCGAAGTCGAGCTTGCGATCCACATAGATCACCTCGCCCTCCGTCTTGATGCCGCCCTCGGCACTGATCTGGAAGCGCCGGCTGCCCCCGGCGATCACATGCCGATTGGTGAGGATCAGGCCGTTGGCGGCGATCACAAAGCCACTGCCGACGCTGCGGTCGTTCTTGAGCATCACCACCGAGGGCAGGGAGCTGGTGGCGATCGTCTCCACACTCAGAGGTCCGCCGCTCACGCTCTGCGCCGCCAGGGAGATCGCCGGCTTCTGCCAGGTCTGGATGGCTTTGCTGTACAGCTGCTGCAGCGAGGCGATGGTGCCCTTACCGATCGGCACTACTGAGCCGCCGGTGGAGCCGCGGATCAGCTTGAGGTTGAGCGAGGCTCCAGTCCCGGCGGCCAGCAGATCGTCGATGATGGCCTGCGGGATGGCGAACTCCCCGTTCGATCCATAGAGCCGGTAACTCTTGCCGCTGGTGTGCAGCTCCACCACATCGGGCAGATCGGCCACCGTGCCGCGGCCATAGGTACAGGTCCAGAAGCCGCAACCACCGGCGGCGAACACCACGCCTTTGAGGGTGTCGATGGTCCATTTGGTGGCGACACCTTCCTTGGCGCCGGTGCTGAAGTCTGAGCTGTAGTCGCGGTCGAACACCGCCAGCTCATAGGTGCCGTCCAGGGCCGAGCGGATCTTCACCACCTTCGACCAGGGGATTGTGGCTTTGTTGGCGTTTTTCCAGTCCAGATCGGTGGTGATCTCGGTTACCAGCAGGCCAGTGCCGCCATCTGTCGCGCGAACGCCGCCGCTCTCACCGCCCTCCGCGCTGCAGAGGGTGCGTTCCTGGGGAGTTAGCCGACTGGGGTTGGAACAGTCCGCCGCTGCCGCCGGCCGACCGGCCACGGGAATGGCGATGGCACTGATTAGTCCAAGAGCCCAAAGCTGGGCCCATCGGGCATGGCGCATGGAGGCGTCTCCGCTGCTGCTTGTTCTAGACGTATCCTCGAACTTGGCCTGATGCAGCACATCCCCCACCTGAGGGACCACACCTCCTGGTGGTAGGCAGGCCTCCGCATCCCCGAGGAGGTGAGGCTCGCTCTTGATGTGGTGTGGGATGTGATCCAGGTGGAATTACCACAATTGATTCTTCAGCTGAAGACCGTTCTGTCCTGACGAGCAGCCTCGTCAGGCGGTGAGGCGGAGCCTTCTTTTCTCCCTCCACCCGCTTCCGCGACCTGGCCCAATGAGAGTCATGAGGGCAAGCGGCCGATGGCGATCCGCTGGCGGCTGGAGCGGGAGATCCCGGCGGCGTGGCTAACAGCTATGGGGTTGGCGGTTTGAGGCGGCAGTGGGGTGAAGACAGAAGAAGGCTCACGGCCTCCGGGAGGGCAGCGGCGTGAAGGCGCCGTACTGGCCGGTCAGGCGTCCGCCTGCGTCGTAGGTCACCACCTCCAGAGCTCTGGAGTTATCCAGCGGCATCGCGAGTTGGATCACCGCATCCCCCGTGCGGCAGGGGCCGGGCTGCAGCGTCAGCCGAGCCACGCCGAACACCAGATCCGTGGGTTGGCTCGGCGTCACCAGTTGATCGGGGTAGCGGCCGTGGCGGCCCCAGGGCAGCTGCTGCACGCTGTAATCGCTGTCGCAGACGCCATTGGCTTTGTTACCCCAGCGGATCCGATTCGGCTCCACCGTGAGCACACCGATCACTGCTTGGCCCGCTGTGCTCTCGCCCTGCCAGCGGCCGAGGAAAAAATTGTCGGTATCCCAGCCCGGCGGTTTGGGAATCGCCGCCTGGGCCATGCGCCAGAGCACCTGCAGGGTGTAGTTGCCCTCCCGGTTGAAGCGGATGCCCTCGCTGCTAGCGCTGCGTTGGTAGGTGCGGTTCTGTTCAGCGCTGGGGAAGTTGAAATCCTGCGCGCCGAAGCGCACGGTCACGTTGCCCTGGCGCTGGCTGAACGTGCAGGGCCCCTGCTCCAGCGGGACCGTGTGGTCGTGGCGGCTGAACACACAAGTGGCAGAGGTGCTGTCGGCCCGCGCCGGTGCCACCGCGGCACTGGCGCTGAGCAGAGCGATCAAAGGCAGTAGCCGGGATGGGCGCATCAGCACACCCCCGGCAGCGCCTGGGCGAGCACCGTGGTCAGGGCCGTATCCACGCTCAGGATCCGCTCGCCTAAACCCACGCGCTGCGCGATCACCGATTCGGCCAGTTGCACTTCAAAGGGCACGAAGCCGCCCTCCGGGCCGATCATCACCATCGCCGGCACCGGCGGTGCCTCCGCAAGCGAGGTTGGCGCACCCATGTCTGAAAGCCAACAGGGACGGTCCAGACATAGCCCCGGCAGCTGGTCTTCGACAAAGGGGCGGAACCGTCGGTGCAGATGGACCCTGGGGGCGATCGTGTCGCGGGATCGCTCCAATCCCGCCACCAGAGCTTCCTCAACCCTGGCTGGTTGCAACAACGGGCTCTGCCAGTAGCTCTTCTCCACCCGAGCGCTGTGGATCAGGTGCAGATTGGCAATGCCGAACTCAGCGCACTGGCGCAGGATCCGGCGCAGCATCTTCGGGCGCGGTAAGGCCAGCACGATGTCAAAGCGATGCCGGGGCGGCGGGGGCTCGCTGAGTTGAACGCTCAGCCGCACGCCGCTCGGATCCAGGGCTTCAATCACCCCCTGGCCGCAGAGCCCGCCGAGCAAACCCACCCGCAGGCTGTCGCCCACCTGGGCTCGCAGCACCTCGCGGATGTGCACGGCGCGGTGATCCCGCACCAGGGCCACAGCGTCAGCGATCCAGTCGGTCTGATGGAGCAGAACGATGTTCATCGGCTGGCCCTGGCGTGTTCCTGACTGTGGCCCTGCATCAGCCCAACACCTTCAGCCCCGGCGCTGGCGGCGCACCTCCCAGGGCCGGGGAATGCCGCCGGGCTGCTGCCACACCCCGAAGCGCTGGCGGCTGGCCCTGGATTCGGCATCGAGATAGGCGCGGGCATTGCAGCTGCCCAGGTAGCGCCGGTAGGCAAAGGCCTGGCCGTCTTCCACCAGCGCCAGGCCCAGGTTGCTCTCGCTGAACACCTCGGCCACCAGCCGGCCGTAGCGATCCCTGGTGTGGATGTTGAGGGTCACCGCCGTGCCAAGCGGTAACCGCCGCGCTAGATCGGAGCGGGCCTGGGCGCCGTAGGGGCTCTGGGCGAGTTCGGGCGCATCAATGCAGGCCAGCCGCACCGTCACGGTTCGCTTGTCCTGGCGCACGCGGATCGTGTCGCCATCACCGATCGACAGCACCACGGCTCGAAGCGGCTGGCTGCGCCCCGAGCTGCAGCCCACCAAGCCCAGCCACACCGCAAGCAGTAGGCCTCCCAGCGGTGAAGCTGCCTTCATGAAGTGCTGTGTGGCCAGGTGAAGAGAGGATGCGGGCTGTGCAGCATGGCTTGCCAGGGCGCGGTGGCCGATTGATGCTGGCTGCAACGGGATTCGGAGGCGCCACTGATGGACGACACCCCCCCTGAGCACCAGGCAGGAGCGCGCTGACGATCCGGCCCCTGCTCCAACACTCTCGACGGATCTCTGGTTTCCCTGGCGTGTGACGTTGTCGCCGTCCATTGCATCGCCCTAGGTGCCCCGGACCCCACGGGAAGCCCCACTTGTCACCTGGCCCCAGGTGCCAGCGCCGGCAGCTCCGCCATCACACCGCAAGCAACAACGCCAACAAGCACACCTCAACGGCCCGGGGCTCTCGCTCCGGGCTTCGTTGTGGCGTCACGGCACTGCATCGCTCGATACCGCGACCCCCCATGGCAATCCTTTACTCTTCTTAAAGTTTCTTGAAACGATGGCCATGGCCGACTCCTCCTCCCGCTTCGGTTTTGTTGCCTTCGCTGAAACCTGGAATGGCCGCCTGGCCATGCTGGGCTTCGTGATCGGTCTGGGCACCGAGCTGCTCACCGGTCAGGGCGTCCTCGCTCAGATCGGTCTGGGCTGAGCCCTGCGTTTTCGCGGCACCTGAGTCACGCACCCGGATGGTTTTGCCGTCCGGGTTTTTTTGTCCATTGCCCCTGTTCCCTTCTCCACTCTCCTTCTGTGGTTCACGCCCTGGTTTTTGTGTTGGCACCAGCTGCAGACCTGCCGGGGGATCAGGCGAGCTGGGATCAGCTCCTGCAGGCCCAGAAACGGGGATTGCGCAGTGGTGTGGCTCTGCGCCTCTGCTCCGCACCCGAACCCTGCGTCGACAACCTGCACTCGGATGTGGATCGCGGCCTGCTCAAAGCCAGTGGTGATCTGCCGAGCACGGTCAGCCAGTGGTACTGCGACTGCCTGGTGCCCCACTTCGATGTGCCCTCCCTGTGGATGGGTGTGTACGCCATCAGCGGCACAGCTCTGGAAACTGCCGCACCGATCTCAGGCCCGCCCCTCGAGATCACCAGTTGCCAGTGCCTCGATCGCTTTCCCCTGCAGGATGCCGGCAACGAAACCTGCTGGTTCTATCCCACCGACAGCGGCCGCTATCTGCGCTGGGAGAACCAACGCCAGATTGAAACCTTGCCGGGCCTCCTGGCGGATCGCCCTGTTCAGGACGAGCCCACTCCCTATGCCCGCGAGTCCCTGCATGTGCTCTGGTCGTTGATGGCCGACGACCATTTCCTGACTTGCGTGGGCATCACCCTGGCGGGCAAGCGGATCGAGTGGCCCCTCCAGGTGGCGAAGCCGGAGCCCTTCGCCACCTGGACAGCCTTTGCGGTGAATGATCAGGACGACGAGGGGTTCACCGAGTTGTCGAGCGCCACGGTGTTCAGCCCTGACCAGCCAGCCAACCCCTAGTGCCAGACGCCTCGTCCACGTACCCATCGGCTTGCGGGCTGGTTTCGAGCCATTCCGCGGCGATGCCGGCATCGAAGGAGAAGCGGCCTGGGCCCACCAGCAGCACCGCCGCGCTGCCGCCCAGATAGAGCACCACCAGCTCCAGCACGTAGATGTTAAGGCCACTGGTGAGGATGTGGTGGTAGCCCGCCACAGCCATGGTGCCGCTCAGGGCCAGGGCACCCAGCGGGGTGAACAACCCGAAAATCAACAGCCAGGAGCCCAGGATTTCCGCGTAGCCCGCCGCGTAGGCCATCAGCAGCGGAAAGGGCAGATGCAGCGCAGCCACGTAGTTGGTGGCGAAGCTCTGCGGGTCGGCGAGTTTGTCTTGGCCGTGGTGGATCATCATCACGCCGATGGCCAGGCGCAGTGCCAGTAGCCCTAGGCTCGGCAGCAGGCCTGGACCCATCAGGTAGCCCTGCAGTGCCGAGCGCAGCTTGAGCGGCCAACGCCAGCCGGCGGAAGCAGCGGCCGCTGGATCGGCCATGGACCCTTGGCGCAGCAAGCCCACGGTGAGGGTGGCGGCACACACGCCAGCAACGATTTCCAGGGGGAGAGGGGTGGCCATGGACTTGGCGTCAATGGCCAAAGTCTGGCGAGTGTCGTAACGAACCGTGAAGTAACTGAGAGGCGCTTCAGCCGCCTATGGCTTGCGTTGATCTCCGCACTTCGCCCCCTGGCTGTGGCGCCGATGCTCCGGCGTGACTCTGATGTGGGGGATCCCCGTCCGAGTTGCTCGGAAGCCAACCCCCATGACCGATTCGACGGGCCGTTGGCTGCAAGCCGCTGGCAGCGCGGCTCCCCTGCTCACCGCCGCCCAGGAACTCACCCTTGGCCGCAGTGTGCGGGAGTGGCTGGATTGGCCCGGTGGCCCAGAGGGCGCGCCGGCGGCGGTGAAACAACGGGGCTTGAAGGCCCGTGATCGCATGGTGCAGAGCAATCTGCGCCTGGTGATGGCCGTGGCCAAGCGTTACTGGCGCACCGTTCATCAGCGCGGCCTGGCCATGGAGGACGCGCTGCAGGAAGGCGCCCTGGGTCTTACCCACGCCATCGAAAAGTTCGAGCCTGCCAAGGGCTATCGGCTCTCCACCTACGCCTTCTGGTGGATTCGTCAGTCGATCCATCGCTGGCTGGGCAGTGCCGGCCTGGTGCGGGTGCCGTCCAATGTGAGTGAGCTCAGCGCTCGCATGCTGCAGGGGGAGGCCAGCAGCCTCAGCCCAAGTGAGCGGGAGCGGGCCCTGGCGGCGCTGGCTGTGAGCCACCTGGCCCGCCTCGATGCCCCCGTTGGCGACGACAACAGCCCCCTGGGTGAGCTGTTGGCCGCCCCCCAGGACGACCCTTTGCACCAGCTCGATCTGGATCTGCGCCTGCGGCCGCTGCAGGCTGCCCTCCCAGACGACATGGCCTTACTGCTGGAACTGCAGGTGGAGAAACCTGCTGTGGTGGCCAGGCACCGCGGTGTGAGTCGTCAGGCCATCAGCCAGCAGGCCACCAAAGCGATGATGCGCGTGCGGATGCTGGGCTGAAACCAGGGAGCGCAGCACAGCGCCGTGGATCTTGCTCCCTTGCTCAGCAGATCAGCGCCACGCCAGGGCATTGGCGTTCCCCACTGGTGAGACTCAGCCGGCTGGTCTTGCCTTCCACGCCATGCCTCCGTTGATTCAGCGTCGTCAGCGCTTTTGTCATGCAGCCCTACTCTCCGTGGTGCTTGCTCCCAACGCGTTGATGGCCGCCACCGTCGGTGGGGTTCAGAAGGTTGAATTCAGCCCCACGGTGGTCAGTAATTTCTGTGATGTCACAACCACGGGTGGTTCCGTGGCCGTGGGGAGGAAGCGGAGCATGATCACCTCTGATTCAGCGGAGTCAGGTAACTTCCCTGGCACGCGTGCCCCAGGAACGATTGCTGTAGTGAGCAACCTTGGCAGCACAGGTGCCGTGGTCGTCGATCCTCCAGTACTTACAGGAGGTACCACACCCAACAGCAGTGAGCTCAAGCTCAATAGTGGGGCCTACGACCCTAAGGCTCAAACTCTGAAGCTAGATGCGGATGGGAACATTGCCAAGGCCGATGTACATGTGCGTTTCACTACAGCCAGTAACAGCAAGTTTGCCAACGGCACCTATAGCGCTGTTGCCACAGTGACGTGCACCGATGATGGCACCAAATAAGGCTATCGCCTTGGGTCTGGGCTTCGGAACGATGGGGTTGCTGCTGGCCGGCAGCTCCATGGCCCTCGGCCTTGCTCCGATGCGGCTTGAAAGCCGGCGCGGCCAGCTGCAGGTCACCAACACCAGCGACCGTGTGATGCGGGTTGCGTTACAGGTGTTTCCAGAGCGCCAGGTGCAGGGGCGCCTTACGGCGGCCCTCAACCCCTTGCCCGTGCCCGAGGCCGAGGGCCTCATTCGCCTGCGCCCTTCGGTGTTTCGCCTGGGGCCTGGAGCCAGCCGTGTGATCCCCTACAGCGTGGGGACAGCCAATCAGACGTTTTATGTATGCGGTACATCCCTGCAAGGCCTGCTTCACGTTCGGATCTGCTCCCGCTGGTTACCTGCTGTATCTGCCTCGGCCCGCAAGTCGCCCTAGCCCAGATCTATCTGGCTCCCAATCAGCAGTTTCCCCAGGGCTCTCGGGTGTCGATTGATCTGGGCAATGTGCGCTGCAATTCCGATGGTGGAGCCTTGCCGAATCTCAGTGTGTCCGCTGGGGCCTATCCCGATCAATGGGGCAACAGTGTCAGCGTGTCCCAGTCCAGTGGCAACGCCTCCATCGGCAATCAGAGCTCGCTGCTGGCCATGGTGAGCGTGAACATTCCCTTAGCGCGAAGTCATCAGTCGTTCAGTTGCCAGCCACTGCTCAAGGATGCAATCATCCGCACGCGCATGGAGAATCTGCGCCAATTGGTGGATGAGGAGGTGATCACCGAATCGCAGTACAAGCAGGCTCTGCTTCACCTCTACGGGCCCCTCAGTGGAGCCGAGTTAACCCTGGCGCCACCGCCAAGACAGGGCGCCACGCTGACCTTGAAGTGAGGGATTCAGGCCGCGCCGTAGGCCACTTGGCACACGGCATTGAGCAGCTGTGCCTGATCGGCTGTGGTGGGGGCGAAGCCATTGAGCAGGCCCTGCTTGCACTCCACCTGACCCAGTTGATCGGCGCCGCCGGCCACGGCATAGCGGAACGTGGCGCTGCTGGGGGCCATCCCCTGCACGGAGCTGTAGTCCAGCTGAATGCTGGTTTGCGGTACCACGATCAGGGTGGTTTGCTGCTGGGTGGCGGCATTCACCAGGCTGGTCACGGTGGCGGCGGTCGCCAGGCTGCTGATGCCCCAGGCCGCTGCGCTGGGACCCCACCAGCCCCAGCCGCTGGGAGACACCCGGTACCAGCCGGTGTTCCAGGTGCGTGCGCCCCAGTAGCCACCGCGTCCCCAATTCCCCACGCCTGGTGCACCTACGCCGCGATACACGCCAGCGCCCGGTGCTCCCACGCCGGCGCCAGGCCGTACGCCCAGACCCGAACGTGGGCCCCCCAACCCCCCTGGGTTCGGCCGGGCCCAGGCCGTGGCGCCAGTCCATTCACTCCCCACCACCAGGAGGGTCAGGGCGAGGGCCCAGCGGTGCCGATGCAGGCCTGTCATGGCGGGAGTGTCGATGGTCTGTCGCAGTCCTAGCTGTGTTTTCTCACCAGGTCATTCAGTAGCCCGCAACAGTCCGAGCTGCTGAATGGGGGTGCGGCCAGCCAGGGCCATATGACACCTGCGGCCGTTATAGATCGCCAGATAGCGGGGCAACCACCGGCTCCGCTCGGTTGAGGTCTGGA
>CALRUA020000006.1:0-172028 GCA_943371215.1 Cyanobium sp. NIES-981
CAGCAACCGTTCACGGCCGAGGGGTGTCAGCCGAGCATTCGGGTGGGTATGCATGGGATGTGAGGTCAGTGGGTCGGCGGTGACACCCGGACCATGACGACCTCACACCCACTTGTCAGCTGAACAACCTGGTGGGACTACACACCTAAACGGCCCCCTCGCTCGCACTCCAGCAATGATCAACCCCAGCCTCTGGGCCGAGCTGCTGGCCTATGGCAGTGGCGTGAGCATCAGTCCGATCCACATCGGGCTGATGCTGCTGCTGCTGGGCCCAAACCCCCTGCGGCGCGGTGGTCTGTTGCTGCTCAGCTGGTTGGCCACGATCGCCCTGCTGGTGACCCTGCTGCTCACGGTGGGCCATAGCCTGCTGCTCACCATGCAGCAGGGCTCGAGCCACCGCACCGGCCTGGATCTGCTGGCTGCCGGGGCCTTGCTGGCCCTGGGCATGAAGGAACTGCTGGAAAGCCGCGAAGACGGCAAGGCCCCCCCGGGCTGGACGCGGCAACTGGATCGCTTCTGCGCCATGCCCCTGCCGCTGCTGCTGGGGGCCAGCTGCGCCATTGAGGCCGTGAGCCCGGACGACCTGTTTCTGATGGCCAAGACGGCCTCGGCCCTGCTCTCCGCCGGCCTCACCAGCACCCAGGAAGTGCTCTACACCGCTGGCTTCACCGTGGCCTCCAGCCTGGCGCTGCTGCTGCCCTTCCTGGCGGTGGTGATCGGCCGCCACCAGGTGGTGCCCCTGCTCGAAAAAGGCAAAGAGCTGCTGTTCAGCAACGGCGATGTGCTGGTGGGGGGCCTCAGCCTGGTGCTGGCGGGCTACCTGGGCTGGCAGGGCATCGAAGGGCTGCAGCTGGGCTGAGCTTCACATGCCCGGGCCGAGCCCATCGGCCCAGAGCTGCCGATCGGTGGTGCTGCCTGGCGCCGACCGGGCATCGGCCACCAGCCACACCGCCTGGCTGGCCCGGCTCACCGCCACGTACACCAGCTGGCGGCGCAGCACCGCATCGCTCGGCCAGAACACATCGCCGGCGATGAATACCTCGCCGAAGGTGCTGCCCTGGCTGCGATGCACCGTGAGCACGGCGGCCGGGCCAAGGGAGGCGAAGGCATCGCGGACCAGGAAGTAGCGGCGCCAGAGGCCGCGGCCATCCTTTTTGCCGGCCTCCCGGGCCTGCTGGCGGAGATGCTGCAGCACCGCATCGAGATCCCGGCGGGCCGCGCTGCCAGCCGGCGGCAGCAGCCGCAGGGCAAGGCGGGTCTCGCCGGCCTCCACCTCAGCGGTGAGGGTGTCAATCACGGCGGGCAGGCAGCCATCGCCGGCCCCCACCCCGAAATCCGCCAGGTCGCAGCGATCGGGGGTCACGTCCCGCACCACCAGTTCCCGGTTGGAGCCCAACACCATGTCGGGCTCCTCGGCCGCCTCCTCTCCAGCCCGGCAGGCGGGGGCCATTACCGCAGAGCGGGTAATCAGCACTTCCCCGGGCAGCACCGGCAGCTGGTCGGCCATCTCGCCATGGATGGCACGGCGGGCCAGGGGCACCAGCTGCTCCAGGGCCCGGTTGGTGTAGCAGAGGATGCGGGCGTGGTCGGGGTTATCGAGCTCCGCGGCCCGCCGCAGGGCGGCCTGGGCCGCCGCCAACCACTCCTGCCGCGGAGCAATCGCCACCAGCCCCTGGGCCGTGCGCACCGGCGGGCACACCGGCGGCTGACGGCAGGGCAGCCGGCCGTTGCGCAGCCCCGTAGCGAGCTGCAGCACGGGGCCCTGGTGGCGCACCACCTCGGTGAGGGCCGCCGTGGCCGCACGGCCCATGCCAAACACCGGACTCTGGGGCTCCCCCACGGGGGGCAGCTGGGCCGGGTCCCCCACGAACACCAGGCGGGTGCGAAAGGGATGGGCGCAGCGCAGGGCGATCTCCAGCAGGGTGGAATCCACCATGGAGGCCTCATCCACGAGCACCAGCCCCAGGTTTTCCAGGGAGCCGGCGGTTTGCTCCGTTTCCTCGCAGCGCTCCAGATCCCCCTGGCGCTTGAGCTTGAGCCGCAACAGGCGGTGAATGGTGGAGGGAAACCAGGTGGGTTGCAGCCCAGCCAGGCTCAGCTGCTGGCGGATCACCCCCACCGCTTTGTGGGTGGGGGCCACCACGGTCCAGCACAGACCCGTGCTCTCCACCCGCTCCAGCAGATGGCGGGAGAGGTAGGTCTTGCCCGTGCCGGCATAGCCACTCAACACGAAGGGTGTGCCGTCGTAGGGAGCCTGCAACCAGGCGGCAAAGGCCTCGGCGGCAGCCTCCTGACCAAGCGTCAGCCCCTGCCGCGGCGCCTCAGCCAATGGGCAGCAGGCCCCAGTGCTGGGCCAGAACCAAGGGTGAACCCACCAGCACCAGACCCGGCAGGGCCACCAGGGGGCCCAGCAGCGCACCAATCAGCACCTCAAGCCGCGTATGCCCGAGGTTCTCCTTCAGGGGCTTGAACTGGGGGGCGGCATCGCCCTGAGGGCCGTCGGGATGGGGATCCCAGAGGCCGTCGGGCAGCCCGTTCACCCGTTGGGCGGTGATGCCGGCAGCACGGCGCACACCGGCGGCGTCGTAGAGCACCACGAAGCACATGGTGACCGCCAGGGCAAACAAACCACTGTCAAAGCCCTGCTGCCAGCCAATGCCGGCGGCGGTGCCGGTGAGCAGGGAGGAATGGCTGGAGGGCATGCCACCGGTTTCCACCAGCACCGCCGGCCGCCAGCGCCGGTGCACCACCAGCTCGATCAGCAGCTTGGAGAGCTGAGCCAGGCCGCAGGCTGCCAGGCCCCACCACATCACGCCGTTATCCAACAAAGAGAGGATCATCGATCGCGGTTGGTGATGTAGTCGGCCAGGGCCAGCAGCGGCGCGGCGCTCTCTTGCCAGGGGGCGAGGGCGGCCTTGGCCTCTGCCACCAAGGCATCGGCCCGCTGGCGGGATTCCTCCAGGCCCAGCAGCTTGGGGTACGTGGTCTTGTCGGCGGTGAGATCCTTGCCGGCGGTCTTGCCGAGCACCTCGCTGCTGGCCGTCACGTCCAGGATGTCGTCGATGATCTGGAAGGCCAGGCCGATGCCGCGGGCGTAGGTGCGCAGGGCGGCCAGCAGATCCTCGGAGGCGCCGGCGATCAGGGCACCGGTGAGCACGCAGGCGCGCAGCAGGGCACCGGTTTTGTGCAGGTGGATGTATTCGAGCGTGTCGAGGTCCACATCCTTGCCCTCGCACTCCAGATCCACCACCTGGCCGCCCACCAGCCCAGGGGCGCCGGAGGCCAGGCTCAGCTCCCCCACCACCGCCAGCAACCGCTCGGCGGGCACGCCGGGGCTGCGCAGCGCCACCATCTCGAACGCGCGGGTGAGCAGGGCATCGCCGGCCAGGATCGCGTTGGCATCTCCATACACCTTGTGGTTGGTGGGCCGGCCCCGGCGCAGGTCGTCGTTGTCCATGGCGGGGAGGTCGTCATGGATCAACGACATGGTGTGCACCATCTCCAGTGCCACGGCCGTGGGCAGGGCCAGATCGCCGTTGCCGCCGGCCAGCTCGCAGGCTGCCAGGCAGAGAATCGGCCGCAGCCGTTTGCCTCCCGCCAGCAGCGAGTAGCGCATGGCCTCCCGCAGCGATTCGGGGCGCTCAGGGCCGAGCGAGCCATCAAGGGCCGCCTCTACCCGCACGCGGGCCGCCTCCAGATAAGCGGCGAAGTCAAATGTGGTGCTCACCGCCGCGGTCATGGGGGCTCGGCCTGGGGCCGCTGGTCTCGGAGGGATTCTCTCAGGCGGTGCCCTCCGATCGTCGCCCCAGGCCGTAAGCCCGCAACAGTCAGGGCAACAGGTCTGCCAGGGGCTGATCCAGGCCGCAGCGCTGGCACCAGCTGGCCACGGTGTTCACCAGCAGCAAGGTCACCGTCATCGGGCCAACCCCGCCCGGCACCGGGGTGATGGCCGCCGCGATGGGCTCCACCTCCTCGTAGCGCACATCGCCACAGAGCCCGCCCTCAGGCTTGCGGTGGATGCCCACATCCACCACCACGGCGCCGGGCCGCACATGCTCAGCGCCGATCATGCGGGGCCGCCCGGCCGCCACCACCAGTACGTCGGCCTGGCGGGTGAGCTCCGCCAAGTTCTGCGTGCGGGAGTGGGCCACGCTCACCGTGGCATTCGCCGCCTGCAACATCAACGCCATGGGCTGGCCCACCAGGATGCTGCGTCCCACCACCACCGCCCGCTTGCCGGCCAGCTCCACGCCGCCAGCGGCGAGCAGCGCCATCACCCCGGCGGGAGTGCAGCTGCGGGGCCCGGGTTCACCCTTCAGTAGGTGACCTAGGTTCAGGGTATGAAGCCCATCGGCATCCTTCTGGGGATCCATGGCGGCGAGTAGGGGCCCCTCCTCCAGCCCAGGCGGCAGTGGCAGCTGCAGCAGGATCCCATCCACAGCAGGATCAGCGTTGAGGCGCTGAATCGTGGCAAGCAGCTCGGCCGCCGGGGTGTCGGCAGGCAGATGGGCACCCAGATTGGTGATGCCGATGCGGCTACAGGCCTTTTCCTTGTTGGCCACGTACACCCCACTGGCCGGGTCGTCACCCACCCGGAGCACCGCCAACCCCGGAGGCCGTCCGGCCTTGACCAGGCGCTCCGCCACCACGGCCGAGAGGCGCTGTTCAATCTCCGCCGCCAGCTGGCGGCCGTCCAGACGTGTGGCCATGGAGCGTCAAGGGCACATCTGGCTTCAGCATGCCTGGGCATCGCTAGCTTGGGCATCCCTTTCGCCGCTGCGGTGACGCGCCCGGGCCCCGCCCATCGCCTCTGGCGACAGCTGTTGCGGCTGGAAATGCCCCGCCAGGTGCTGGCCCCCTGGCGATGGCGCGACAGCGTGGCCATCACCTTGGTGTGCGTGCTGGTGGCCCTGGTCTCCAGCTGGCCCTGGCTGGTTGAGCCCAGCCTCAGGCCCGGCATCCCCGCCCCCTTCACGGCGCGGGCCCCCAAGGCCGCCACGGTGGTGGATTCCGACGCCCTTGACCAGCGCCGCACCCAGCTGGGCCCCCGGACCCACGTGCAGGTGGTCAACCCGCGCATCAGCCAGGAGCTGGAACAGCGGCTCGACCGCCAGCTGCAGGCCATCACCCGCCTGGCCGGCAGCCGCCAGGAGCAGGTGGCTCCCCTGAATCTCAGCCCCCAGGAACGGGACTGGCTGAGCCAGTTGCCCCCCGCCGAACTGGACACCTGGCAGGCGGAACTGCGCCAGGTGCAGCGACGGATGCTCCAACAGGGCGTGGTGGGGAGTGTGGCCCGGCAACAGCTGGAAGACGCTGCCCAGCTGCAGCTGGACAACCTGGGGGAACCGGGCCGCAGCCTCGGCAGCCGCGTGGTGGCGAGCTCCCTGCAGGGGCGCACCAACCTGCGCATCGATGCAGGGCTGAGTCAGCGACTGATTGAAGAACTGCTCACCCAGCAGGGCATCCCCACCATCAATGTGCGCCAGGGCGAACTGATCACCCGCCAGGGTGAACCCATCAGCCCCCAGGCCTATGCGGTGCTCGATTACTTCGGCCTGGTGAACCGTCGGCCCTTGATCGGGGCCTGGCTGCTGCACTTCAGCGAGGCCATGGCCGCCTGTGGCGTGATGGTGCTGCTGATCCGGCGCCGCCGGGCCAGCCTGGAACCTCGCCAGGCCCTGCTGGCCCTCGGGATGTTGCTGGTTGTGCAGGGGTTCAAGCTCTGGCTGGGGGGAGCCGCGAGCCCCCTGGCCCTGCTGGTCCCCCCCACGCTGCTGCTCACCCAGGGCCTCGGCACCACCGCTGGTTTGGCCTGGCTGTCCATGGCCAGCCTGCTCTGGCCGCTGCCGATGGCACAGTTCAATGACGAGCGGATCCTGGTGGCGGCCGGCGTGGCGGTGGTGGCGGCCGTGCTGGCAGGCCGCCAGCGCAACCGCGCCCAGCTGCTCCAACTGGCGCTGCTGCTGCCGGTGGGGGCCCTGGCGGCGGAGTGGCTGCTGCTCCAGTTGGCGGCAGCCAGCGGCGAGGGCAATGGCCAGCTACCCATCAGTGCCGACCTCCCCGGTGAAGCCCTGCTGCTGGGGGGCCTGCTGCTGGGCGTGCTGCTGGTGAGCCCAATGGTGGAGAGCTTCTTCGATCTGCTCACCCGCACCCGCCTGCTGGAACTGGCCGATCTAGAGCGCCCGCTGCTGCGGCGACTCTCCTGCGAAGCCCCGGGCACCTTTGAACACACGCTGATGATCTGCGGCCTGGCCGAGGAAGGGGGCCGGGCGATCCAGGCGGATGTGGACCTGATTCGAACCGGAGCCCTGTACCACGACGTGGGCAAACTGCACGGTCCCCAGTGGTTCATCGAGAACCAGGAGAGCGGCGAGAACCCCCACGAGAGCCTCGACGATCCCAACCTCAGCGCCGGCATCCTGCAGGCCCATGTGGATGAAGGGCTCAAGCTGGCCCGCCGGTACCGCCTGCCCAAACCCCTGGCGGACTTCATCCCCGAGCATCAGGGCACGCTCAAGATGGGCTACTTCCTGCACGAGGCCCGCCGGCGGGATCCCCAGGTGCCGGAAAATGCCTTCCGTTACCGCGGCCCCAACCCCCGCAGCCGTGAAACGGCCGTGCTGATGCTGGCCGATGGCTGTGAAGCGGCCCTGCGCTCCCTCCCCCCCGACACCAGCGAACAGCAAGCCCGGGCCATGGTGCGCCGCATCGTGGATGCCCGCTGGCAGGACGGCCAACTGGCCAGCAGCGGCCTCAGCCTTGCGGAACTGGAACTGCTGGTGCGGGCCTTTGTGCGGGTGTGGCGGCGCATGCGCCATCGCCGCATTCCCTATCCCATCCCTGCCCGCAAGGGCTACAGCGCCTGATGACAACGCGATCCATGGAGCCAAGCCTTTGGCAGAACGCCTGGTATCCGGTGGCCTACCTCAAAGACCTGGATCCATCCCGGCCCACGCCCTTCACCCTGCTGGACCAGGACCTGGTGCTGTGGTTCGAACGCAGCAGCGCCCAGTGGCGAGCGCTGGCGGATGTGTGCCCGCACCGGCTTGTGCCCCTCTCGGAGGGGCGACTGAACGGAGCTGGAGAGCTGGAGTGCCCTTATCACGGCTGGAGCTTCAACGGCGAGGGCCGCTGCACCGCCATCCCCCAGGCGCCCGAAGCCAACAGCCCCAGCCCGCAACGCAGCCAGTGCCGCCACTACGCCACAGCTGAGGCCCAGGGGCTGCTGTTCGTGTTTGCGGGAGAGCCAGCCTTGGCCAGCCTGGAAACCCTGCCGCTGGTGCCGGTGCTGGAGGAGGAGGGCTGGCTGGTGCAGGACACCTTCCGCGACCTGCCGATGGATGCCCTCACCCTGCTGGAGAACGTGCTGGACGTGAGCCATGTGCCCTTCACCCACCACGCCACCGTGAGCCGGCGGGAAAATGCCGGCCCGGTGGAACTGGATCTCACCAGCTTCGGGCCACAGGGGTTCACGGGGCTCTGGCAGGAAGGCCCCCGGAGCGGAAAGCTCGGCAGCCAGCTCACCACCTTCTCGGCGCCGGGCCTGATGTGGCACGACCTCACCGCGAAAGGCTTCGCGCGGATTCTCACGGTGGTGTACGCCACCCCGATCCGCCGGGGCGAATGCCGGCTGTTTGCCCGCTTTCCCTTTCAGTTCGAGTCGGCCCTGCCGGCCCGGCTGCTGCGGTTGCGGCCCCAGTGGCTCCAGCACATCGGCAACCACACCGTGCTGGAAGACGACCAGGTGTTCCTGCATTGGCAGGAACGGGTGCTGGAGCAGCGCGGTGGCAGCAAAGCGGCCAATCGCAACTGCTTTCTCGCCACCAGCGCCGATCGCTATGTGCGTGCGCTGCACGACTGGCAGAACCGCTATGCCGGTGAGCCATTCCCGGGACAACCGCTCACGCCACGCCTCAACCGCGACCAGCTGATGGATCGCTACGAGGCCCACACCCGCCATTGCCGCAGCTGCTCCGGTGCCCTGCGGCAACTGCAGCGCTTCAACCAGATCGGCTTGGTGCTGGCGGGGCTGGGGCTGGCACTTACGGCCTGGATGGGGGCGAGCCCCGCAGGCGCCGTGGGGCTGCTGGTGGCGGCTGCAGCCCTGGGACTGCGTTGGCCATGCAGCCGTTGGATCAGGGGATTGCGCCGTGGCAGCGGCCTAGCTCCCCGCAATCGCTGAGCCAACCTCAGCATCAACGCCGTGCGGCCAACACAGCCCGCAACTTGCGCTCGAAGATCAGGCCGGCCGTCACCAGGGTGATGGCATTGGCGGCAATCAACGGGCCATCCCCCGTAAGCAGGCCATACACCCCCCAAAGGGCGATACCGGCTGTGAACAGGGCATACATGCGCAGGGAAATGCCGCGGGTGTCGCCACTGCGAATGGTTTTGAGTGCTTGCGGGATGAAGCTCACGGTGGTGAGGCTGGCGGCCACATAGCCGAGGGCGGCAATGGCGGGGGGATGGGGGCTCACGGTGATGGGCGCTCAGAAGGGACAGTTAGAAGGGGCAGTGGGCCTGAAACTGCAGCGGCTCACCGCTGAAGGGATGCTGGAACGCCAGGCCACTGGCATGCAGCCGCAGCCGATCCGATTGGGGTGTTCGGGGAGAGCCATAGAGGGGATCCCCCAGGATCGGATGGCCCAGGGCGGCCAGGTGCACCCGCAACTGATGGGAGCGGCCGGTGTGGGGCGTGAGCTCCAGGCGGCTCCAACCCTGATCCGGCGCCGCCCCCAGCAACCGCCAATCGGTGCGGCAGGGCTTGCCCGTTGGATCCGGGCCGTAGAGGGGAGGCCGATGGCTGCGCTTGGCGATAGCCAGGGTGATGCTGCCCGCCTGCTCGAGCGGCACACCGGCCACATCGGCCCGGTAGGTCTTGCACACCAGCCGCTGGGCAAATAAGCCGCTCAGGGCCCGGTGAAGCTCCGGGGTGAGGGCCAGCAACAGCAGGCCGGAGGTGTCGCGATCCAGGCGATGCACCAGCTGGGCGGTGGGCCAGGTGCCGTGCAGGCGGGTGAGCAGGGAATCGGCCAGGGCCGGGCCGAGCCCCGGCTGGCACAGCAGTCCGGAGGGCTTGTTCACCACCAGTAGATCAGCATCCACCGCGATCAGCGCGGCCTCCAGAGCCGGCGACAGACCCTTCACTCCGCAATCAAACGAGCAATTTGATTGCGGCCGTTGCCTTTGGCCAAATAGAGGGCCTGATCGGCCCGATAGAAGAGATCGGCAAAGCTGTGGTCCGATGGCACCAGGTTGGTGAGCCCACCACTGATCTGGGGGTGGTAATCGGAGTGGCTGAAGATTCCACCCATGGCTGCCACATCGCTGCGAATGGCCTCGGCCATGGCCATGGAACTGCTGTCGTCGCCATCCACAAGCAGCACGGCGAACTCCTCGTCGCCAATGCGGCCGAACAGATCCTGCTCCCGCAGCCGCAGCTGGGTGAGCTTGCAGACATCCACCAGCACCTGATCACCGGCCTGGTGTCCCCAGCGCTGATTGATCTGGCGGAAGTCGTCGATGTCGAAGTTGAGCAGGAACAGCCCATGCCCCTGCTGGCGGGCCCGCTCCATCTCCTGCTCTCCCAAGCGGAAGAAGCTGGCCCGGTTGAACAGCCCCGTGACTGGACAGAGACTGCTGACCTGGCGCAATTCGATCTCCCGCATCACCAGATCCGCCATCAACTGCAGCATCTCCAGCTGATCCGGTTTGAGGCTGCGGGGCTTCTGATCGATCACACAGAGAGTGCCGAGCTTGTGTCCCTCGGACGACTGCAACGGCGCGCCGGCGTAGAAGCGGACGTGGGGGGACGTGAGCACCAGGGGATTGGTGTTGAAGCGCTCATCGGCGAGGGCATCGGGCACCACCAGCACCCCATCCGCCGCGATGGCATGGGCACAAAAGGCCATCTCCCGTGGGGTCTGGTTCACCGCCAGACCATGGCGAGCCAGGAACCACTGACGATCGCGATCCACCAGCGACACCAGCGCGATCGGCATCTCCAGGGCCTCACTGGCCAACTGGACAATGCGATCAAAGTGGGGGTCTGGGGCCGTATCGAGCACGCCATGGCGCTGCAAATCCCGCAGGCGCTGGTCCTCATCCCCAGGGATGGGGTAATCGGGGAAAGGCGGCACGGGATTCCTGGCCTTGCAGCCCAGACTACGAACGCCAAACGCCACTGGCCGGTGGCCAGGGACCGCCGCCTTGGCCACACTGCCAGCAGCAGACAGCAGGGCCATGGCACTGGATCGCTTCAAGCAGGCCCTGGCAGCCCTGTTGGACCAGGCCCCAAGCGACCCACTGGAGCGGGACGAGTACTTCGAGCTCCACACCCTGCCGGCCAGCGGCGGCGAGGGCTTCGAAGTGGTGATCTGCGATGAAGACCATGAAATCTTCGCCGCGATCTACACCGCAAAACTCTTCGACGAAGGCGAACCAGGCCAGGAGGCGGTGGAAGCCCTGGTGCCCCCCTTCCTCGAGGCGGCCTACGGCCTCACCAGGGAGGAGTGGCAGGCCACCGAACCCTTCGACCTGGGCTGGCGCAGCCGCGAATACCTCTGGTTCATGGAGTTCACAGTGCCCGGTCTGAAGCCGGACTGTCGCTTCGAGGTTTGAAATCCCCCGCGGGGCCGCCCTCCACCCAAACCAGCTGCAGGGCTTCCTCTCGCCGACTGAACAGCAGCAAGCCAGCGGAATCCTCGGGCAGGGGCAGGCCGGTGGCCACCCGCAACTGGGCACGCTCCACCAGACCCACGCCACAGGTTTCCACCAGCAACACCGGCAGGGTGCCGGGCTGCCCGCGCATGGCCTGCAGATCCAGGGCCTGGCGGGCGGCCTGGACAGCCCGCTCGCTGCCGAGGCGCTCCACCAGCTGGGGCCAGAGGTGATTCACGGGCGTCGCCGCCACCAGATCCAGCTCCGCTGCCTGCATGGCCTGCCCGCGTCCATTCGAGCCTCCAGCTTGCACCTCAGGCCCGACTGAGCTGAACGAAATGGGGAGCGAACAGAAACACCCGCTCACCCAGGCGCTGCTGCTGGCCATCCAGGGCAAAAGCCCCGCCCGCCATGAAATCCGCAGCCCGCTGCACCTCCGCCGCGGGCATGGCACTGAGGTTGAGCAACACGGTGGCGTGATCCCGCAGGGCCATCACGGCCTCCTGCACATCTTCAAGACGGGTGGGATGCATCACCACCACCTCCGCTCCCCAAGCGTGGGGATCCGGCGCAAATCCGGGTGGCAGGGAATCCATCCCTTCAAGGTGACGGCTCCTCAGCCTCGGCGCCAGTCCCCGCAGGGCAGGCCTGCTCGAGCATTTCCGCGGTGGGAAGGATCGTCTCGAGTTCGTCCTCGTTATCGAGGAAGGCCTCGAAGGAGCGATAGCGGCGGATCGTGGGGGCGTAGCTGGGATCGGCGCAAACCTCCTGCCAGCTCAGCTCCTTGGGTTTCACCTCCTGAAATCCAGCCAGCGCCTCGGAAAGATCACCGGCATCACTGAATCCCTCGCCCTGCCAGAGCAGCTCAAAGAACGTCATGGCAGAACCGGCGAAAGCCTCAATCTATGGAGGCTCGCGGATGCTGCTTCTGCCAACGGGGATCCGAGTGTCCTGGCGTTTCAGCAAGGCTTGAGCGGCTCCAGCAGACCATTGGCGCCGTAGCGACGCACCAGCTCCAACGCAATCCCCGGCTCAGGCTGCCAGCGCAACAGACAGGCCACAGGATCCCCCAGCTGCCGCCCCATCACCGTGACCAGCTCCAGCCCAGGCTGCACGCACCAATGGCCTGGCCCCAGCAACGGCACCGCCAGCGGCGGCTCTGGAGCTGGATCTGCAACGCCAGGACGCGCCTCCACCACCAGCACAAACGTCTCCAGATCGGCGCTGCCATGGCGCAGCACCACCCGCCGGCGCCGATCCCCGTGCACGAGGCACAGCTCCGCGAACCAGGGCCACGGGCCAATGCGATCAGGCCCCAGGCTCCAGTGGCCGCTGGGGGCAATCTGCATCTCGGGCGGGGGCTCCTGGAAACGCATGCTGCGCACCTGGCCCGTGTGGCAGTAGGTGAGGGCGGCTTCGATCGCACCGCCGCTGTCCGTCACCTGCAGGCTGGTGGGGAAGCGCTCCTGCTCCTGGCCATCGGCACCACAGCGGATGAACGTGCCATCCCAGCGGCCACCGTTAGGGCCCATCAGATGCTCGCGCGCACCGGTGGATTCCACGAGATTCGCCCGCGAGAGGTGAGCAGAATCATCTCCAACTCCCGCCTCCCTCTGTGATGGGCCGCTGGCTTCCAGCTCGGCTGACACTGCCTCTTCTGATCCTGGCAGTGTCCTGGCTGCAGGAACTGGTGGACCAACTGCTGTTCGGCGGTCACTGGAACCTGCCCATGCTCCCCTTAGCCAGCGGCGGCAGCCTGGTGGGCGTGCTCACGGCGCCCTTCAGCCACGGCGATTTCAGCCATCTGCTCAGCAACAGCCTGTTATTCCTGCCGCTCTCCTGGCTGGTGCTGGCCAAGAGCCGTCGCGATTACCTCGCCGTGTGGCTTGGCGTGTATGCCTGCGCGATTCCCGTATGGCTGGTCTGGCCCCAGGGCAGCCATGGCCTCTCCGGCGTTGTGTACGGCCTGCTCGGCTACCTGATGGTGATCGGCTTTCTGGAGCGGCGGCTCAGCACCCTGGCCCTGTCAGGCTTCTGCCTGATCACCTGGGGAGGCGTGCTGCCCAGCCTGCTGCCGTTTGCCTCGCCGGCCGGTGTCAGCTGGATTGGCCATGTGTCGGGATTTGCGGGCGGCGTCGTGGCGGCCCTGGCCATTCACCGCGAGCAGACCACCTAAAGCCTGGCCCTTGCCGAGAGTGGCATTCCATCCTGTGGGTAACAACTCATTGCACGGCAAGGTCAGGATCGATGGGCTCGATAGCGTCTCCACCAGAGCTGCTACACAGCCATGGTCGTCGGCGAAGTGTTTCTGGAAAGCCTCTCCACAGGCGTGATCACCGCTGAAGAAATCGCCTGGATCACTCGGCATCAAGCCAGCTTCAATCGCCAGGAGGAAGCCACGGCCTTGAAGCTCGGTCGGCTGCTGGATGAAGGCCGCATTCAGATCGGCTGCCGCCTGCTCGGAACCTGAGAACAGCCGCCATTGATGACATCGTTTGACACGGCCTTCCAGGATCTACTGCGGCTGGCACCCGGCCCGATTTTCCCCCGGGCTCGAGCGCTCTATTTCCACAAATATCCCCTCGAGGGCAAGGGTGCAGCACCCTTTCGCACCCATTTAATGGAAGAGGCGATCGAAGAACCTGAAGCCCGCCAAGGCGGTGGCTATCTGGTGCGGGCCCTTCGCTTTGCGGTGGTGTTCTGGGATGGAGCTCCCCTTACCAGCCCACCGAACTTTGCGGCTTATCTGACGCAGCAGTGGCAACTGAACCCCGCAGACCTGAAGCAGGAATCAGGGCTATGGTTCAGGGATGAAGGCCATTACGCCAGCTTCACGGCGCCAGCTTTCTATCGCTCTAAATCAGCTGAGGATGGGCAGGATCCCCCTTGAAGGGTCCAACCACGGCAGACGTAATCCAGCCGCCATAGAAACCACCCGGCTGGGGAATCACCCGCTCCCCATTCACCCAACAGCCATCCATCTGGGCCGGGTAGAGGGCATACCAACCAGCCAGAGATGCAAATGCAGGTGTGGGCTCGGGGTATTGCCAAACGGCCCGCTGCAGGCATTGGCCGGCCACCACCACATCGAAGTAGTGGGCCAGCCCCTTCCACTCGCAGAAGCTGCGTCCAGGGGCTGGCCGCAACAAGGACAGCGCCATCATTTCGGGTGGCAGGTAGTAGGTGGGGGGATGAAAGGTTTCCAGCACCCTCAGACTGTGATGGGTGTCACACAGCAGCTGGCCCAGCACCTTCACGACCACATGGTCAGTACAGGGCACCAGGGCGGGTGGACGCGGATAGTCGCAGACATGCTCCTGATCCATGGGGCCTGTCCCTCAGCCGGGGATGAAGCTGCGCAGCTTGCGGGCCTCCAGGCCAGCGCGGCGCTGCAACTCGGCATCGCTGAGCTCCTGCTCCGCCCGCACCTGGGCGGCGATCACATCGGCCTCCTCCAGCACAAACCCATGGCTGGCGGCCAGGGCCAACAGCTCCTCAACCTCCACGGGCTGGCGTAACCGCTGCGCCAGGTCCGGCGTGGAACGCGCGTGGGCCAGAAAGGCGTCGAGTTGGGCGAGCGACAACGGAGCTTCGATCGGCTCGATCTGTCCTAGCGGTTGGGGCCCAGGCATGCGGGCTCGCCAAGCAGGCCATGAGCCCGCAGACTTGGTTGAGCAGATCCGCCGAACCATGGCATCCAGCCCCCAGACACCTGAGCTGGCCAGGGCCCTGCCCAACTGGATGCGTTGGGGAGGGGCGGGGCTCACCGCCCTGGTGGCGGTGTTGTTTGTGGTGCTGCTACTGCAGGTGCGCGAACAGGGGCAACGGCTGCAAACCCTGCAGAACCGGCTACAAACCCTGGAAAACGCCAACGATCTCGGCCGCACCAATGCCCTTGAGGAGCAGCTGCGCAGCACGGTGCAGCGGCTGCAGCGGCTCGAGACGCTCGACACCACCGTGCAGGCCCTGAGCCGGGAGCAGGAGGCCCTGCGGCAGCAGATCCGCAGTCGGTCCGAGCTGAGCCTGCCACCCGCGGATGCCGGCCTGCCGCCGGCGCCCACTCCCGCCAAACCCAAGGCCCCATCCCAGCCCCTCACTCCGGAATGAGCGGCACCGCCCCCTCCGCCGCCCGGCGCCTGGCGGCGGTGCAGAGCCCCGTGATCCCCGTGATGGGGGCCCTGATCGCGCAGACCCCGGGCACCCTCTCCCTCGGCCAGGGGATGGTGGGCTGGGGCCCACCGGAGGCGGTGATCTCGGCCGCCCAGCAGGCCCTGCAGAGCGATCCCCAGGTCCATCGCTATGGCCCGGTGGAGGGGCTGCCGCCCCTGCAGGACGCCATCGCCAGCCACTTGCACCACCACCACGGGATCGATCTGGGGGCCAGCGCGGTGCTCGTAACCGCCGGCAGCAACATGGCCTTCAACGCCGTGGCGCAGGTGCTGTGTGATCCCGGCGATGAAGTGATCCTGCCGGTGCCTTACTACTTCAACCACGCGATGGCGATCCGCCTGGCGGGCGGGGTGCCGGTGGCGGTGGAGGCGGGGGTGATCCCGGATCCAGAGCGGCTGGCGGCCGCGATCACCCCCCGCAGCCGCGCCATCGTGACGGTGTCGCCTAACAACCCGAGCGGGGCCGTGTTTCCCCCCGAGGTGCTCAGGGCGATCAACCAGCTCTGCGCCGAGCGAGGCCTGCTGCACATCAGCGACGAGGCCTATGCCCTGTTCAGCTACGGCACCGCCCAGCACTGGAGCCCCGCCAGTGCCCCCGGTAGCGGGGCCCACACCGTGACCCTCGGCTCCCTCTCCAAGAGCCACGGCATGGCGGGTTGGCGCCTTGGCTACGCCGCGGCCCCCAAAGCGCTGATGGCGGAGCTGGCCAAGGTGCAGGACACGATCTTGATCTGTGCTCCCCAGCTCACCCAGCACGCCGGCGTGGCCGCCCTCGAGGCGGGCAGTGGCTGGTGTCTGGAACGGATCGCCACCCTGGCGGAGCGGCGGACCCAAGTGCTCCAGGCCCTCGAGCAACCAGAGGCACCCTGGCGGTTGATGGCCCCACCGGAGGGGGCCTTCTATGCCTTGCTGAACGTGAGCATGCCCCTCAGCAGCAATGGGGCCATGGAACGACTGATCCGGGAGCACCGGGTGGCCCTGGTGAGCGGCAGCAGCTTCGGGTTGCGCGGCTGCTGCCTGCGACTCAGCTACGGCATGCTCGATGAGGCCCAGTTGCAGGAGGCCCTGGATCGCCTCACCCAGGGGCTGCTGGCGATGGCACAGGCGTAAGGCTCAGCCCTGAATGCGCACCCAGTGGCTGAATAGCGCCTCCATCTGGCCGCGGGCCTGCTCGCGGGCCAGCCAGGCATTGATGTAACGGCGCAGGGCAACGTCATCCCCGGCAATCGCCCACACCAACTCCCCCGCAAGGCGATCTGCAAAGGGGGCGATCAAGCTGGTCCGCGGGTGCAGCACGGCCCAGGACGATCCAGCTTCCGCCGAGGTGAGCAACCCATCGAAACGGGCTTGGCCGGCGGCAGAGAAGAACTGGCGCTTGTCTGCCAGGGGCAACAGCTGCAGACTGAGCTGGCCCGAGGGTCCAACCAGCTCGCTGCGGAGCTGATCCCTCAGGTCGCCCGTGAGCAGTTGCGGATCACTCACCGCCAGCACGAGGGGCCTGCCTAGGGGTTGTTCGCGCAGGTTCTGAACCAGGGCCACCTTGGCATCGGGCACCACCAGGGCCAGATGCACCCGCTGGTAGCCCTGACTTAACTGATGGCGCACCGCCCTTTGTGGGCTGGTCTGGATCCCGCCAACCGCCAGATCGATGCGGCCGGAATCCAGCCAGCTCTCGAGGGCCTCCAGGCCCGCCTCACGGACCTCGAGCCGTACCCCCAGGCTGCGCACAAGGCCTTCCACCAGATCGATGTCGTAGCCCACCAGCTCACCGCGGGCGTTGCGGTACGCCCAGGGCAAACCATCGGCCCGCACCCCAACCCGGAGCACACCGCGCTCGAGGATCGCCGCCAGGGAAACAGGCTCAGGGATGAGCTGGCGGAGCGCAGCCGGTTGCGGGCGAGCGGCTGCGGAGCGCAGACCCAGGAGTTTCTGGTCATTGCGGTAGGTGCCCTGAAGGGATCGCGCCAAATGGGCACGGGCCGCCGCGCCGAGGCCGGCCAGCAGGAGGGCGGAGGCCAACAGGATGCCCAGCAGCCGCAGGGGCTTGAGCCGCAGGGCGCCCACCACGCGTGCATACAGCAGAACCGCAAGCACCACCAACCCCTCGAGGGCCAACACCTTCTCGAAGCGGTAGAGCCACTCACCATTGATGTACACGAGCTGGAGCAGGTCCATGGGCAAACCACGGGTCTGCAACTCCTGGCGCATCACCGCCTTCAGGCCCGACACAGCAGCGGGGATGGCCGTGAGCAACATCCGAGCTGTTTCGCTGGGCTGAAGCGGTTGGTCCACGTACCAGCCCGCAAACGGGATGAACCACAGGGCGGCCACCTGCCCCAAGGTGGGCAGGGCAAATCCGAGCGACACCAGGGGAGCGATTTCATCAACAGCCTCGGGATGACGCTGCTGGGGATCCAGTGCAACCGGCAACTCCTGGCGCAGGTTGGTGACCAACAGCGGCAGGGCAATCAGCAAGTTCGCACTGCTGGCCGTGAGCGCCAGGGGGCCGCGCAGACAGCGCCACAGGGCCGCTGGTGACAAGGGGGTCAGCGCCAGGACCGCTCCAATACACAGCAGGCTCAGCAGCAGAAAGGCCACCAGCGAGAGCTGAAAAAAGCCCTGAATGCGCAACAGCTGCGGCCAGTCAAGCCGCGCCACATTGAGAGCCGTCAGGGCAAAAATACCGTAGGGAATGACGCGAGCCACCAGCTTGTTGAGGCGCGCAAACAGCTGGCGCATCACCTCCAGAGGCTCGAGCAGCCGGCCCTTGTTATCGATGCCCTGGAGCAGCACCCCGAGCACTGAACTGAACAGCACCACGGCGGGAAAGTTATCGTCCGCCAGACCACTAAAAATGTTATCTGGCAGGTAGATACCCAGCAGATCAACCGGTTCCGGCCGCTCGAACAAACCAGAATGGAAGAACTGTGATGTGACCAGTGGGGGCAGGAACTGGGGCAGCACGATCACCACCACACCGGCAGTGATCCACAGCCCAAGCAACAGCAGCAGTCCGGAACGGGCGAAACTGCGCAGCATCCCCGGCCGTAACGCACCGAAACCCACCACCAACTCACAGATCAAGAAGGGCATCACCACGATCTGGGACGCCTGCAGAAACACGCGAGCCAAGGGCTGGAGTGCTCCAGTGGCTCCAGGCCAAACCAAGCCAAAGGTCACCCCCAGCGCCAGCATCACCAGGCACTGATTTCCGATCGAGCGCGGCCAGACCCGAAACAGCAAGGACGGCATACAACTGGACCGATGGATCAGGAGGCCGGGATCACTCCACCTCGCAAGATTGGCAGAATCCAGCAGAGCAAGCGAGGCCAACGCCTCAAGACGTCGGCAGCATGGGGTCATCGACGGGCCCTAGCCCTGCGAAGCCAACCGCCAGCACAAGCGTGAGACACCAGACCGCAGGCGTGCTCAAGCACCAACCACGGGTCATCAAGCCCCACACACCATCCTGGCGGCGTTGGGCAGCAGGCTGGCTGCTGGCTCTCTCCATGGCACTCCTGGTGGCATGGCCCCAGGCCTGTGAGGCCGCTACACCGTTACCCACGCAGCCGAGCCTGGTCCCCTTGTCCGTGTCGATGGATGTGGACAACGTCTATGGCTTCTCCTCCCGTGACAAGACCTACACGGTGGAAGGCACCCTGCAGGTGACAGCGCCGGAAACAGAGATGGGGCAGTGGCTCGCAGCCGGAATCGATCCGATCAGCCTGCTGCGCTTTCAGAACATGGTGCAGCCATGGAACTCTGCGGTGGAGCCAACAAGCGGCGCAATTCGCGTGGGAAACAATCTGGGCAAGAATTATCGCTTCAACGGCAGTTTTTATTCTGACGAGATCGACTATCGCAGCTATCCCTTTGGTGCCCTACCACTGACACTCCACCTAGCACCTGATCCAAGTTTTCCCACTGCCATTGCCGATCCACCAGCCATTCGCCTGGAGGCCATCCAAGAGGGCTCTGGCGTTAGCAAGCGCACCAACATGAATGGCTACAAACTCGCCAGCTGGCGCTTCTACAACGAGACCGAGGGAGTCAGAATGGAGCTCACCTACCAGCCGATTGGTTGGGCAGCCCTGGTGAAGTGGCTGATGCCCCTGGCCATCACGATGACCGTGATGCTTCTCACCCCAAATCTGCGCTCCAGCTTCAGCTCAGAGCGCCTCGCCATTCCACCAGTCGTCCTGCTGACGTTGGTGTTCATGCAACAGGCCTACCGCGACAGCCTGCCTTCCCTGCCATACCTCACGGTACTCGACGGCTTGTATGCGTTTTCCTATCTGGTGACGCTGATCTTTTTCTGCGAATTCATCTGGTGCGCCAACGTCATGGACCGGTACGCCACAGGCAACGCCGCTCCGATGCAACGGCGGGCTGAGCGACTCGAGGTGCTGTTACAACTGGCCAGCCTGGGGGGCTATGCAGTGTTGCTGGTGTGGGCTTGGGCCCAGCGCTGATCCGAGCCACAACGGATAAAGACGCTCTTCGTAGCGCAGCCCTCAGCCCTTCACGGCATCGCCGCTGGCGCTGGGCAGGATATAGCGCTGCAGGCCAATGAACAGCAGCAGCACCGGCAGGATCGACACCACCGATCCCGCCGCCACCAGTCGCCAGTCGAGCGAGAAGCTGCTGGCCAATTGCTGCAGCCCTAGGGGCAGGGTGTAGAGCTTGGGGTCGTCGAGGATCACCAGGGGCCAGAGGAAATCACTCCAGGTGCCGATGAACACAAACATCGCCAGAGTGATGAGATCGGCCCGGGCAGCAGGGATCATCACGTTCCACCACTCCCCTACAGGGGTGCAGCCATCGATGCGGGCCGCTTCCTCGAGCTCCACCGGCACGCCGGCGAAACTCTGACGCAGCAGAAAGATGCCGAAGGCCGTGGCCGCCTGGGGCAAGATCAGGGCCCAGAGGGTGTTGCGCAACCCCAGCTGCACCATCAAGAGGTAGAGCGGGATCATCACCACCTGGAAGGGAATCAGGATCGTGGCCACCACAAGGGCCAGCACTAACCCTCGGCCGGCGAAGCGCATCCGCGCCAGGGGATAGGCCGCCAGGGAACAGAACAGCAGGTTGGCCAGCACCGCCAGCCCGCTCACGATGGTGCTGTTCACGATGTAGCCCAGCATGGGGTTATCGCGGAACAAGCGCCCGTAGGCCTCCAGGCTGGGCTGGCTGGGCAGCAGGGCCGGCGGCGTGGTGAAAATGTCCTCGGCGGGGCCCTTCAGCGAGGTGCTCACCAGCCAGAACAGGGGCACCAGCATGGCCAGGGCCACCAGCAACAACAGCACCAGCTGCAAGGCACTGGCCGCGAGGCTGCTGGATCTCCCGCTGGTGGGTTCGCTCATAACGACAAACTCTCGGACCGGTTCAGAGCCGTGGTCGGTCGGCGGGCGCCAGATCCCCCACCGGCAGGGGCCCCTTCTGGGGATGCAAGGGCGTTCGCTGGCTACCTGCCACCAGGCGGTTGAGGGCATTCACGAAAGCCTGTGCCGCAGCCACCACGATGTCGGTGTCGGCGGCGTGGCCGGAATAGAGCACCCCATCGGCCCGCAGGCGAATGGTCACCTCGCCCATGGCATCAATGCCCTCGGTGACGCTCTTCACTGAGAACTCAACCAGCTCATTGGGCACCCTCGCCAGGTGGTTGAGGGCCTGACAGACCGCATCCACGGGCCCTGTACCAATGGCAGCCTCGGTGAGCTCCGCGCCATCGCTGTTCACCAGGGTGACAGTGGCCGTGGGTTGCAGGTTGGTGCCCGTACTCACCTGCACCAGCTTGAGGCTGTAGGCAGCCTCATCCTGCTGTTGAACCTGCTCACTCACGATCGCCTCGAGATCGCGATCGGAGATCTCGCGCTTGCGATCCGCCAGCTCCTTGAACCGGGCGAAGGCATCATCCAGGGCCTGACGCTCCAGTGTGTAACCCAGCTCCTCCAGGCGAGCTCGAAAGGCACTGCGGCCGCTCAGCTTGCCCAGGGAGATCCGGTTATCGGCCAAACCGATCGTGCGGGCGTCGATGATCTCGTAGGTGAGGCGGTTCTTGAGCACACCATCCTGGTGAATCCCGCTCTCATGGGCAAAGGCATTCGCCCCCACGATCGCCTTGTTGGGCTGTACCGCCATGCCTGTGAGATTGCTCACCAGCCGGGAGGTCTTGGTGATCTCCTCGGTGCGCACGCCCGTGAGCGGCTCACTGCTCTCAGCCGGACGGCCCAGGAAGGGATTGAAATAGCTGCGACGCACATAGAGAGCCATCACCAGCTCCTCGAGAGAGGCATTGCCAGCACGCTCGCCGATGCCGTTGATGGTGCACTCCAGCTGGCGAGCACCGTTCTTCACCGCCTCGAGGAAGTTGGCCACGGCCAGGCCCAGGTCGTTGTGACCGTGCACCGAGATCACCGCTTGATCGATGTTCGGCACGTGGTGGTTGATGCCATCGATCAGAGCCCCGAATTCAGCGGGGGTGGCATAACCCACCGTGTCCGGGATGTTGATGGTGGTGGCCCCAGCGGCAATGGCCGCCTCGATCACCTGATACATGAACTCCGGATCGGAGCGGCCGGCGTCCTCGCAGGAGAACTCCACGTCGTCCACCAGGGAGCGGGCGTAGGCCACCATCTCGCCAGCGATCTGCAGCACCTCGGCGCGGCTCTTGCGCAGTTTGTGCTCGAGGTGAATGTCGCTGGTGGCGATGAAGGTGTGGATCCGCTTGTGAACAGCGGGGGCCACGGCATCGGCACAGGCCTTGATGTCGCCCTGGGCCGCCCGGGCCAGGCCGCAGATCACCGGGCCATCGGCCGTGCCCACCGCGGCGGCGATGCGCTGCACCGCATTGAAATCACCGGGACTCGCAAAGGGAAAGCCCGCCTCGATGACGTCCACTCCGAGGCGAGCCAGCTGCTGAGCGATCGCCAGCTTCTCCTCAAGATTGAGGCTGGCGCCAGGAGATTGCTCCCCATCGCGCAGGGTGGTATCGAAGATCAATACCCGGCCGGGATCGCGGGCCATGGCGGCTACAAGTCGGAATGGTTATGAGTTAGCCCCAGTCTAGGGGTGTGGCGTGGCGCCGGCCTGCTGTGGTCAGCTGGAGCGGCTGAACACGGGCGCCTGGAGGGCCTCGGCTTTCTCCAGCTGGGGCCGCAGGCTGGCCAGATCCACAAAGCGATCGGCGGCGTTGCGCAGCTCGCGCGGCACCATGCCATCGGTGCTCATCACCACGATCTTGAGGCCCCGGGCCCGCAGCACCTCCACCAGGCGCTCCAGGTCGCGACTGCCGCTCAGCAACCACACCTCATCGGTGCGGTGGGCCACGGCCATCAGGTCGATGGCGATCTCCACGTCCAGGTTGGCCCTGGCGAACTGGCGCTGCTCCGGGTCGTTGCCGAATTCCCGCAGGGGCTTGGCCCGCACCGTGAAGCCCAGGCTGGTGAGGGCATCGCGGAAGGGCCGCTGGTCGGTGGGATCCTTCAGGCCGGTGTACCAGAAGGCACTGCCGATCTCCAGACCAGGGGTGGCCGTGGCGTACTCCAGCAGCCGGCGCGGGTCGAAGAACCAGCCCAGCTTCTGCTGGACGTAGAACATGCTGTGGCCATCGACCGCCAGAGCCAGCTGCATCGGCACCCCATCACTGAAGTTGAGCCTAGAAGCTGCACCTAAAGTTGCTGAACTGCGAGGTGGGCCCTTGGCCGCCGGCGACCTGGCCCTGGTGCTTCACGCGCACCTCCCCTATGTGCATTCCAGTGAGCCTGGCTCCCTGGAAGAGGACTGGTACTTCCAGGCCCTGCTCGAGTGCTACATCCCCCTGCTGGAAACCCTGGAGGCGGCAGCCGCCGATCCCGCCCAGAGCCCAAGGCTGAGCCTGGGCCTCTCGCCCACCCTGCTGTCGCTGTTGAGCAGCGCGGAGCTCAGCCGACGCTTCGCGCCGTGGCTCACGGTGCGGCTGGAGCTGCTGCAGCAGGCTCCCAGCAGCCATGGCGCGGCCACCGCCGCCCTGGCCGAGCGGCTGGAGCACACGGCCGCCATCTGGCAAAGCTGCAACGGCGATCTGCTGCCCCGCTTCCGCCTGCTGCAACAGGCGGGCGTGCTCGATCTGCTCACCTGTGCCGCCACCCACGGCTACCTGCCCCTGCTGCGCGACTGTCCTGAAGCGGTGCGGGCCCAGCTGCTCACGGCGGTGCGGGAGCACGAACGCCTGCTGGGGGCACGCCCCCAAGGGATCTGGCTGCCGGAATGTGCCTATTACGAGGGGCTCGATCAACTGCTGGTGGGCTGCGGGCTGCGCTACGCCATCCTTGACGCCCACGGCCTGCTGCACGGCCTGCCGCGTCCCCGCTACGGGGTGTATGCCCCCATCTGCACCCCCGCGGGCATGGCGTTCTTCGCCCGCGACAGCGAATCCACCCTGCCGGTGTGGAGCGCTCGCGAGGGCTACCCCGGCGATGCCAGTTACCGCGAGTTCCACCGCGACCTGGGCTGGGATCTGCCCCCAGAGGAACTGAGCCAGCGCGGCATCGACTGCCCCCGGCCCCTCGGCCTCAAGCTGCACCGGGTGAGCGGGCGTCAGTGCCCCCTCGATCAGAAACAGGCCTACGAACCCGCGGCTGCCCTGGTCTCTGTCCGCCGTGACGCGGCCCACTACCTGGAGGGTCGGTCCCAGCACCTACAGGGGCTGGGCACCGCCATGGAGCGGCGCCCCCTGCTGGTGGCCCCCTTCGATGCGGAGCTCTTTGGCCACTGGTGGTTTGAAGGACCGCAATTCCTGGGAGAACTGTTCCGCCAGGCCCCGGCAGCGGGTGTGGGCCTGGTGACCTTGCGAGAGACCCTCAGCCGCGGCGATGCCCTGCAGCTCTGCCAGCCCTCCCCCTCCAGCTGGGGGCAAGGGGGCTACCACCACTACTGGTTAAACGAGAGCAATGCCTGGGTGATCCCCGAGTGGCACCGTGCCTCCCGGGCCATGGTGGCGCGGGTGGCCAAGGGAGTCGGCAATGCCGAAGCCCGCAACCTGCTGGATCAGGCGGCCCGCGAACTTCTGCTGTCCCAGAGCTCGGATTGGAGCTTCATCCTGCGGGCCGGCACCACCACCGAACTGGCCCGCGAACGCATCCAGCGGCACCTCACCCGTTTCTGGCGACTGTTGGAGGCCATCGACAACGGCCATCCTCCCCCTGCGGACTGGCTGGAGGCCGTGGCCCGCGAAGATGGTCTGTTCCCCCTTGTGAACGCGGCCGACTGGGCCCGGCTGCCTGCCCCATGACCACCATCCCCCGGCCCGTGCTGGAACCCCAAGAGCAACGAGATCTGCTGGGAGCGGGGCTTCCCATTGGGGCCGGATTTGTTGTCCACCTGCAGGACCGGGGCCTGCAGGTGCCCCGCCGGGGCCGCTTGCGGGTGCTGCAGCTGAACCTGGGCAAGCTCTGCAACATGACCTGCAGCCATTGCCACGTGGAGGCGGGTCCCCATCAGGGACATACCCAGATGCCCGCAGTGGTGGTGGAGCAGTGCATCGCGGCGATCCAACGCTTGCGGCCCGCCGTGGTGGACCTCACCGGCGGAGCGCCGGAGCTCCACCAGCAGTTTCGGCAGGTGGTGAGAGCTGCACGCGACCAGGGCTGCCACGTGATCGACCGCTGCAACCTCACGGTTCTGCTGCTGCCGGCCCTGGCCGATCTGGCCGGCTTCCTGGCGGAGCAGCAGGTGGAGATCGTGGCCAGCCTGCCCAAGCCCGAGGCCGCCGCCACCGACGCCCAGCGGGGTGAGGGCACCTGGGAGGCCTCGATTGAAGCGCTGCATCGGCTCAATGCCCTGGGCTATGGCCAGGGCCATCCCAACCTGCCGCTCACCTTGATGAGCAATCCCAGCGGCACCCAATTGCAACACCTCACGGCCTGCGATGAACGGGCCTGGAAACAGCGCCTCCAGGCCGAGGCTGGCGTGAGCTTCGACAACTTGATCGGCCTGAACAACATGCCCATTGCCCGCTTCCTGCAACAACTGGACAACGAAGGCCAAATATCGAACTACCTAAGCGTGCTGCAGGAGGCCTTTAACCCCTCGGCGCTCTGCGGGCTGATGTGCCGCGACACCCTCTCCGTAGCGCCCGACGGTCATCTTTACGACTGCGATTTCAACCAGATGCTGCATCTGCCAATCGGCCAGGTTGGCAACACAACGAATCCAACGATTGCCACCATCACGGCCGACCATCTCGAGGACCGCGCCATTCAGTGGGGCAACCACTGCTTTGGCTGCACGGCTGGCCAGGGGAGCTCGTGTGCGGGCTCAACCCAATAGCTGGAGAGCGGGAGGTCGCAAAACACCACCAACCCTTCCCAAGGGAACAGCCAATTGGGGACCTTATGGCCTGATCAACCGCCCCAGCAACGCCAGCTCGCGCCCCTGCTGTTGCATCAGCCCCCAGCGCACACGCCAGGGAGCCGCAATAAACAACCGCAGCATGGCGGCAATCAGCTGGGGAAGGCTGAGGGTGTTGGTGAGGAAGCCAAACCACTGCTCCGCCGGCAGGCTGAAGAAGGTGACGAAAAAGGCCCGCAGCTGATCTTCCGGATAGCGCATCAGCTTTTCCAGGCCAAAGCGATACAACGCATGCTTGCGTTGCAGCTCGAGGGGCCAAAGGGCCTGCCAGGCCTGGTGCGACAGCTGATCCGCCGGTAAGTCTTGCTGACGCAATCCAGCGGCGATCGCCTCCGCCAGGGCAGGAGCCCGGCTCAACAGCGAACCCACCATGTAGCCCGATGCGGGATGCACCATTGAGGCGGCACCGCCAAAGGCCAGCACCCGCTGCCGCAGATCCGGCAACGGCAGGTTCATCGGAAACAGACAGTGCTCCTCGTGCTGCACCTCCAGAACATCGACCCCGCGATGAGCCAATCGCCGCAGCAGTCGGTCCTTGAGCAGGTCGTAAGGAACCGCTGGCGCCAGTGCCAGGGACGTTTCCTCCACGAAGAACATCCCCTCACCGACATCCATCGCATAGAGGAAGGAGGGCGGGCCGCAGCGGCGCTCCGCCGCACTGAGGTGATCGCAGCGATAGTCCATCAGCACGAACTGCCCGGGATCCACCGGCGGCACTGAAAAGCGGCCCACGATGCCGTAAGCGGCCTGGCCTGCCACCGGCCCCTCATCGGGACGCTGCACAAAGGCCGCCCTGTGGCCACTGGCATCGATCACCAACCGGGCCGCGATGAAGGCGCCATCCGCGGTGAGCACCCTGGAGCCGCGGGCATCGTGCTCAATTGATGCCGCCACACCACGCTGCCATTGCACTCCACCGCCCTGGCACTGCTCAAGCCAGTGCTGCTGCAGGGCGGTTTTGTCGAACAAGCCGTAGTCGATGCCGTGTTGCACGGCGGAGCTGGCGAGAGCATCGCCGAAGTAACTGCAGGTGTCACTCCAGCGATGGCCCAGGAGATGCTGCAAGCCCAACGCATCCACCTCAGGGCCCCAGACCCCATAGGTGTTGGGCCAGGGAGCGGCAGGGTCGTCCGGCGCCAGACCCTGCACGGCCACACCGCGCTCGGCCAAAACGCCGGCAATACAGAGGGCAGCGGGCCCTGCGCCGATCACCAGCACATCCACTGGCGCCGCAGCCTCCGTCACAGCGCCAGCTCCAGCACGGCTCTGTTGTTGGCCTGCAGGCCCGCCGCCTCCAGGATCTGCTGCTCCAGATCGGCCAACACCTCCAGGCGGTGCTGGCCCGGCCCCACATCGCTCACATCCAGCGCCCCACGGTTGTGGATGCGCTGCAGGGGGTATAGGACCAGGCGCTCCAGCTGCTCAAGGGTGGTGTCGGGGTACTCGTGGTGCAGGTGGCCGCGGGAGCGGAGGGCCCGGATGCCGCCATCACTGGCCTGGCATTTCCAGATCGTGGTGTCGCCACCGGGCTGCTGCAGAAAGGTGAGTTCGCCGTTGTCGATGCTGGAGGTGGTGCCCAGGCCCAGCACATCCCCCTGAATCAGGTCGCTCACCGTGTTGGCGATCCAGAACTCGACCGCCATCGGCGTTCAGGCCTCGGTGCTGGCGATGGCAGCCGCAGGGGCTTCCAGCTCAGTCTCCTCGGGAGCGGGGGGCACCAGCACCACTTCGGAGAGACGATCGCCGGAATCCAGCTTCTGCAGCCGAACGCCGGTGGCCGCCCGGGACTGCTGGGGCACCGCATCGGCCTGCATGCGCACAATCACACCCCGCTCGCTCACCAGCAGGAGTTCCTCACCGGCCCCCAGCACCTTGAGGCCCACGAGCACATCGCCATCACGCCGGAACTTCATGCAGCGCAGGCCCATGCCCGCCCGCTTCTGCAGACGGAACTGATCCACCGGCACCCGCTTGCCCAGGCCGCTGGCCGAGGCCACCAGCACCCAGGGGCCTTCGCTGGGAGCCAGCTCCTCGCTGTCCCCGTCGTCCTCCTCGCCAGCGGCGGCACCTTCCACCCGATCGGCGAGTTCCACGGGCAGCACATCCATGCTCACCAACTGATCGCCCGGCCGCAGGTTCATGGCACGAACGCCGCGGGCCGTGCGGCCCAGGGGACGGAGCTCCTCATCACTGAGGCGGAAGTGGATGGTCATCCCATTGCGGGAGCCGATCAACACGCTGTCGCCGGGGAGGGCCAGGCGCACCCAGGTAAGGGCATCGCCCTCCTCCAGGGAGATCGCGATCAAACCGTTGGAGCGGATATTGCCAAAGGCGGAAAGCCGCGTGCGCTTCACATAGCCACCGCTGGTGAGCATCACCAGCACCATGTTGTCTTCGAAGGCGCTCACAGCCAGGAGCGAGGTGATCAATTCCTCCCGCGGAATCGGCAGCAGCTGCACAATCGGCGTGCCCTTGGCCGCCCGGCTGCACATCGGCACCCGGTAGGCCGGCACGGAATACACCACACCGCGATCACTGAACAGCAGCAAAGAGTCGTGGTCGTTGCAGCTGATGAACAGCTTCACGGCCTCTTCACCCTGGCTCTTGGTGCCGGCCTTTCCACGGGTGCCGCGGCTCGTGGCCTCAAATTCGCTCACCGGCATCCGCTTGAGATAGCCGTTCTCGGTGAGCAGCACCACCGAGCGCTCGTTGGCGATCAAGTCGATGTCCTCGAGGCCACCCTCGAGGTCGAGGATCTCGGTGCGACGGGGCGAGTCGTAGCGGGTGCGGATCGCCTGCAGCTCTTCGGTGATCAAGGCCAGGACCCGCTCCTTGCGGGCCAGGATGTCCTTGTAATCGGTGATCTTGGCGAGCAGGTCCTCATGCTCCAGGCGGATCTTGTCGGCCTCCAGGGCCGTGAGACGCCGCAATTGCATCTGCAGGATGGCGTCAGCCTGGATCTCGCTGAGGCCGAACTGGTCCTGGAGCTCCTGGCGAGCGGTGGCGGTATCCGCCGCGCTGCGGATCAAGGCGATGATCGCGTCGAGGTTATCGAGCGCAATCAGCAATCCGAGCAGGATGTGGTCGCGTTCCTCGGCCTTGCGCAGCAGGTAACGGGTGCGGCGCTCGATGGTCTCAACGCGGAACTCCAGGAACACCTCGAGCATCTTGCGCAGGGTGAGCAACACCGGCTCCCCCTTCACAAGCGCCAGCATGTAGGCACTGAAATTGCTCTGCAGCGGGGTGAGTTTGAACAGGTTGTTTAACACCACCTGCGGGTAGGCATCCCGCCGCAGTTCAATCACAATCCGCATGCCATCGCGGTCGGATTCATCGCGGATGTCGGCGATGCCCTCGAGCTTCTTGTCGTTCACCAGTTCGGCGATGCGCTCAATCAGGCCCGCCTTATTGGTCTGGTAAGGCAACTCGGTGATGATCACCGCATCGCGGTCGGGGCGGCCCTTGCCCTCCACGGTCTCGATCTGGGCCACGCCGCGCATGGTCACCGAGCCGCGGCCGGTGCTATACATCTCGCGGATCCCCCGCCGGCCGAGGATCTGCCCCCCGGTAGGAAAGTCCGGCCCCGTGATGAGTGCCGTCAGAGCCCGGTCCTCGAGGTCTGGGTTGGCGATCAGGGCTAGGAGGCCGTCGATCAGCTCGGTGAGGTTGTGGGGTGGGATGTTTGTGGCCATCCCAACGGCGATGCCCGTGGAGCCGTTCAGGAGAAGCTGGGGGATGCGGGCAGGCATCACCGTGGGCTCCTGCTGGGACCCATCAAAGTTGTCGATGAAATCGACGGTCTCGCTCTCGATGTCCTCGAGCAGGCTGTCGGTGGTGAGGGCCCGCAGCCGCGACTCGGTGTAGCGCATGGCCGCCGGCGGATCGTTGTCCACCGAGCCGAAGTTGCCATGCCCATCGATCAGGGGCATGCGCATGGAGAAGTCCTGCGCCATCCGCACCAGGGCGTCGTACACCGCCGTGTCGCCGTGGGGGTGGTACTTACCCAGCACCTCACCCACCACACGGGCGCATTTGCGGTAGGGCCTGTCGCTGGTGAGGCCCAGCTCGTACATCGCGTAAAGAATGCGGCGATGCACCGGCTTGAGGCCGTCGCGGGCATCGGGCAGGGCCCGGCCCACGATCACGCTCATCGCATACTCCAGATAGGAGCGCGACATCTCGTTGCGCAGGTCCGCCTGGATGATCCGCCCGTCGGAGTCTCCGGGAGTCAGTTCTCCGGGTCCGCTTGGATCCGCCATTCAAGACCGCCTTCGTTAGAACGCATTTTATCGACTGTTCCGCCAATGACCTCGTCACCGCGGACTGAAGTGGACCTGCAGGAGCGCCAGCGGCAGGGAACGCTGCGGGTCTGCACGGTGGCGGCGTTCCAGGAGCAGGTGGCCGCAGCGGGCATCACGGCGGCCTTCGAGGCCACAGATGTGGTGGTGGCCGCCAATGCGGAGTTCCACGACCAGGCCAGCCTGGTGCTGCAGCTGGGGCCCAGCGATCCCCCCATCCGCATCCGCCGTTTTCGGCTGGGCGGAGCCGAGGGCATCGGCGGGCACGGCAGCACGGATCTGGTGCTGCCCCTGGGAAGAGGAGGCGCCCAAGTGCTGGCCTCGCTGCTGGCGGGGCACGATCTCCCCCTCAGTGCCAGCGGAGACCCCACGGCCCTGCAGCCGCGTCAGGAGCTGGAAACCAGGCTCAGCCTTGATCGCATCGGTGCCGGCCGGCTGCTGCTCCACCGCGGCATCAGCGAAAACGGCGTGGTGGCGGTGAGCAGCGCGGAAGGGGTCACCCGCACCCCCTGGGGGCCGTTGCTGGGGCCCTTCGCCACGGCCCTCTACAGCTGCAGCGGCAGTGGCAGCATCGGGCTGGCCATGCCGGGCCTCTCGCTGCTGGGCCCTGGTTCACCGGTGCTGGTGGGGGGAGCGATCGGCTGGGTCACCGGCTGCGGCAGCGGCCACAATCCGGCGGTCCGGCGCCTGGCCAATGGCCATGCCGCCAGCCCAGGCATGAGCTGCAGCCTGGAGGTCAACCTGCATGCCCTGCAGCCAGAGTGGGTGCGCGCCGCTGCCATGGAGGGCCACGGCACCAGTTTGCTGGTGGCCATCGCCGCGCCGATTCCCCTGATCAACCGGAGCGTGGCCCAGCAGGTGGCCAGCACGGATGCAGACCTGGAAGCCCCGGTGCTGGACTTTGCCATTCCGCGCCGGATCAAACCGAGTTTTGGCTCCATCAGCTACGCCCAGCTCAAGCAGGGCAACCTGCCGCTGAATGGGCGCCCGCTGCGCTGCGCTCCGGCCCACAGTCCGCGCCTGGCCGCCTCCATCGCCACCGAACTGTGCAATCAGCTGCAATCCGGACAGTTCCCCCTGCGCCTCCCCCTGCTGCCCCTGAGCCAGCGGCCCGCCTTGGTGCCCCTGGAGGGATGACCAGGCTGATGCATCGGCTCTCCGCACCGCCCAGAGCAGGGAAACGGCCGTAAGCTCCCCCATCGTTGAATCCACTGCGGACCCATGGCTGACGCTTCCTCCCCGTTGCCGCAGCCGGAGCAAGAGCCCGAGCAACTGGTGGAGCAGCCGGCAGACCCGCAGCCTGAACCGACCCTCCAGCAGCCCCTCGCCACCGAGACGGCTCCAGCCATGGAGGTTGTGCACCCGGGTGGCCCTGCGGCGGAGGCAGAGCCCGCCTCCGAACCCACTCCGGAACCGCTGATCGCGGCAGCCCCAGAACCGGCAGCTCCTGAACCGGCAGCCCCTGAGCCCACTCCTGCACCCGTGGCCGTACCCGAGGTGCCCACGGTGGTGAGCACCCTGGAGGTGCCAGCCCTGGAACGGCCCAGCGGTGGCGACGCGGAAGGCGGCGAGTGGGACCTGCTGCTGGACAAGCTGCGCCAGTGGATCGCCAGCGGCCAGCTGCAGCAGCTCTGGCAGACATCCCGCACACCGCTCACAGCCGCCGCTGGCCTGATCGGCCTGCTGCTGGTGCTGCGCATCTACGGCGCTTTGCTGGGGGTGTTGGACAGCCTGCCGCTGGTGCCAGGCCTGCTGGAACTCGCCGGCTTGGTGGCCGTGGTGCGCTTTGGCCTCAGCAATCTGGTGCGCAGCAGCGACCGCGAGAAGGTGATCGCCAACGTGAAAGGCCGCTGGGCTGCGTTTCGCGGCAATCGCTGAGAACAGCTCCCCTGGCAGGGAGTGGGTGGTCGGGCCGGTTGATAGCTTGGCCCGATTGCGTCAAGGTCTCCGGTGGACATTCAGCTCGGCCGCTCCCGTACCGTTCGCCGCGCCTACGGCATCGATGAAATTGCCCTGGTGCCGGGTGGCCGCACCGTGGATCCCGCGGTGACGGACAGCAGCTGGACCCTGGGCGGCATCACGCGTGAGATCCCGATCATCGCCAGTGCCATGGATGGCGTGGTCGACGTGGGCATGTGCGTGGAACTCACCAAGCAGGGTGCCCTAGGGGTCCTCAACCTGGAGGGTGTCCAGTGCCGCTACGACGACCCCAACCCGGCGCTGGACCGCATTGCCGCGGTGGGCAAGGACGAGTTCGTGCCCCTGATGCAGGAGCTCTACAGCCAACCGGTGCGGGAAGACCTGATCCGCCAGCGTATTGCCGAGATCAAGGAGCAGGGCGGCATCGCCGCGGTGAGCGCCACCCCGGTGGCGGCCCTCAAATTCGGGAAGGCCATCGCCGAGGCCGGCGCTGACCTCTTCTTCGTGCAGGCCACGGTGGTCAGCACCGAGCACGTCGGCCCCGAGGGCCAGGAAACCCTGGATCTCGAAGCCCTCTGCCGCGACTTTGGCGTGCCCGTGGTGATCGGCAACTGCGTCACCTACGACGTGGCCCTCAAGCTGATGCGCGCCGGCGCCGCCGGCGTGATGGTGGGCATCGGCCCCGGTGCCGCCTGCACCAGCCGCGGGGTGCTGGGCATCGGCATTCCCCAGGCCACCTCGGTGGCGGACTGTGCCGCCGCCCGCGACGACTACCAGCGCGAGAGCGGCCGCTATGTACCGATCGTGGCCGACGGCGGCATCGTGACCGGCGGTGATATCTGCAAGTGCCTGGCCTGCGGCGCCGATGCCGTGATGATCGGCTCGCCGATCGCCCGGGCCGCTGAGGCCCCCGGCCGTGGCTTCCACTGGGGCATGGCCACCCCCAGCCCGGTGCTGCCCCGTGGCACCCGCATCAAGGTGGGCACCACCGGCAACCTCGAGAAGATCCTGCGCGGCCCCGCCGGCCTTGACGACGGCACCCAGAACCTGCTGGGCTGCATCAAGACCTCCATGGGCACCCTCGGCGCCCGCACCCTCAAGGAGATGCAACAGGTTGAGGTGGTGGTAGCCCCCTCGCTGCTCACCGAGGGCAAGGTTTACCAAAAGGCCCAGCAGCTGGGCATGGGCAAGTAAACGCCGGCGTTAGCCTCGAGGCGTGCGGGCTTCGGCCCACACACTCCTCACACCCCCTGGCCCGGCGCGTCCGGGCTTTTTGTATTCCCCTGCCCCCACCAACCAGCAACCACCCACGGTTACGACAGCGACGGTTACGACTTCAAGGGTGGTTGCATGCAACGCCGAACAGCGTTGCTAGATTCCCAAAACCCTGATCCCTCCTCGGATGTCCAGCGCCGCTGCCGTCACCGACGCCTCCTTTGAGCAAGACGTGCTCAAGAGTGATGTGCCCGTGCTGGTGGACTTCTGGGCCCCCTGGTGCGGCCCCTGCCGCATGGTGGCTCCCATCGTTGATGAGATCGCCAAGGAATTCGAGGGCAAGATCAAAGTGTTCAAGCTGAACACCGACGAGAATCCCAACGTGGCCAGTCAGTACGGGATCCGCAGCATCCCCACCTTGATGGTGTTCAAGGGTGGCCAGAAGGTGGACACGGTGGTGGGTGCTGTTCCCAAGACCACCCTGGCGGGCACCATCTCCAAATACCTCTGATCACCTCCTCTGAGTTCCACCAGTTCTCCCGTCGCTCCCTCGGGACAAAGTCCGCTGGAGGCCCTGGCTGTGCTGCTGCAGGGCCATCCCCAGCGCCGCGCCATTGAGCGCAGCATTGTGAGTTTGCTGGAAATCTCACGCACCAGCAGCGATCTGGATGAGTGGCGACTGATCAGCGGCGCCCTTGCCGACATCCGCGACGGCTTCCACGTGTTTCAGCCCCACCGCCACACCCGCAAGGTGGCCGTGTTCGGTTCGGCACGAACCCAGCCCTCTGACCCCTCCTACCCACTGGCCGAGGAGCTGGCCGCAGAGGCCGTGCGACGAGGCTTTGAGGTAATGACCGGCGCGGGGGGCGGCGTCATGGAGGCGGCGAACCGTGGCGCAGGCTGTGACAACAGCATTGGATTGAATGTGGAGCTGCCCTTTGAGCAGCACGCCAATCGCTTCGTGAGCGGCTGCGATGGCCGCCTGCTGCACTTCCGCTATTTCTTCACCCGCAAGCTGTTCTTCCTGCGGGAGAGCGATGCCTTAGTGGTATTGCCTGGCGGTTTCGGCACCTTTGATGAGCTGTTCGAGTCGCTGACCCTGATCCAAACGGGGCGCACCCCGCCCATTCCCCTGGTGATGCTCGCTCCGGCCGGCGACGACTTCTGGCCAAGCTGGCTGGAGGACATGCAGAAGGTGCTGGTGAACCGCGGCCTGATCTCCGCGGAGGACACCGCCCTGCTCAAGCAGGCCCGCAGCGCCGCTGAGGCCATGGATCACGTCTCGCAGTTCTACCGGGTGTTCCACACTGCCCAGTTCGCTGAAGACGTGATGGAGCTGTTGCTCCACACCGCCATTTCCGCCAAGACACTGGACAGCCTCAACCATGACTTCGACGCCCTGGTGGAGGAAGGCGCCATCAGCCAGGGCGAGAGTTGTGATGCCCACGGCATCCTGCGGCCCTGCCTGCGCTTCCATCTCGATAAGCGCCGCATGGGCCTGCTCTATCGCCTGATCGACCGCCTCAACGGCCTGGAGCTGCCCGCCGCGGCCGCGATCGAGCAACCTGGCCAACGTCTTTGCGTCACACCACCACGCCCATGACCCTCATCGGCCTGATCGACTACGGCATGGGCAACCTGCACTCGGTGCAGCGGGCCTTCGAGCGGCTGGGGGCCGAGGTGACAACCGTGCACTCCCCTGCCGCCATGGCATCCTGTGCAGCCCTGGTGTTGCCGGGCGTGGGGGCCTTCGATCCAGCGATGGAACGGCTGCAGGCCTCGGGGCTCGTCCCAGACATTCAGGCCTGGTGCGCTGCTGGTCGGCCCCTACTGGGCATCTGCCTGGGCTTGCAGCTGCTGTTCGATGCCAGCGATGAGGGCAGCGCCAGGGGCCTGGGCCTGATCCGGGGGCGCGTCACCGCGCTGCCCCGCAGTCCGGGCCATCCCATTCCCCACATGGGCTGGGCACCCCTGCTATCCGCCAGCCCCAGCCCACTACTGCCCGAAGGAGCCCCTCCTGCCTGGGTGTATTTCGTGCATTCCTACGCCGCCGTGCCCAGCGATCCGGCCTGCATCACCGCCCGGGTGGCCTTCGGCGACGTCGCCGTGACGGCCGCCCTCTGGCAGGGCGCCGTAGCCGCCTGCCAGTTCCACCCGGAGAAATCGAGCCTGGCGGGCCAGCAGATGCTGCAACGCTGGCTGAACTGGGTGGCCAAGCCGTCATGAGCCTGCGCCTGAGCGGCGGCCGCAAACTGCAGAGCCCGCCCGGCAGCGTGGCGCGGCCCACGCCCTCCCGGGTACGACTGGCTGTGATGAACATGCTGGCCGCAGAACTGCCAGGAGCCAGCTGGCTCGATCTGTTTTGTGGCAGCGGTGTGATGGGCTGCGAGGCCCTGCAGAAAGGGGCGGCAGCCGTTGTGGCCATTGATCAGGATCGGCGCATGCAGGCCACAACCCGCAGCAATCTCGAGGCCGTGGCCAGGGGGTTGCCCCAGCCCGTGCCCGTAGAGGTGGTGGCACAGGAGGTGCTGCGCTGGCTGGGGGCGGGGGCACAGCAGCGCTGTGGGGGCTCCCCGATGGCCCAGGGCTTTGATCTGATCTATGCCGATCCGCCCTACAGCGCTGGGCTCTACGGCGCGGTGGCCGCAGCGGTGGCGGACGGAAGCTGGCTCAAGCCTGGCGGCCTGATGATCTGGGAACACGCCACCGCAATCCAACCTGAGGTTCCTTCAGGCTGGATGGCGGTGAAGCACAAGCGCTACGGCACCAGCTCTGTGTTGATGCTGCAGCAGAGCTGAGAGCGAGGCCCCGATGGGTCAGCCCCCCAGGGCGCTGCCACGGCGGTACTGATTCCAGGCAGCCACAAACAGACCGGTGAGGGTCACGGGAATCAGACCGAGCACGATGCCGCAGAGCAGGGGTTCGATCATGGGTCTGGTGCAACCGGTAGGCGTTGCACAATTCTCCCACGGCCCGGGTGGGCAGTGTGACCACCGCGCAACAACTGTGACCGCAGAGCCAACGCCAACCCCCATCGACGGCCCCAAGCGGGGCTTGATCTCCGCCCTGGTGCTGCTGGCCACGGCCTGTGTGGTGCTGGTGCTGGCTTTTGCGTTGCCGGCAGCCCGCAGCGATCCCTACACCCGCAGCACGCTGCAGCTGGGGGGCTCGATGGAGCGCGGGGAGCAGCTGTTTCTGATCAACTGCGCCGGCTGCCACGGCATTGCCGCCCAGGGGCTGGTGGGCCCCAACCTGCATGGCGTGGCCGAGCGCAAGAACAACCGTCAGCTGATTCAGCAGGTGGTGAGTGGCCGCACGCCGCCAATGCCCCGCTTCCAGCCGGAACCCCAGGCCATGGCCGACCTGCTCGCCTATCTGCATCAGCTCTCGTGACGCTGGCGGTGGTGCTGGTGGAGCCGGCGGGCCCCCTCAATGTGGGCAGCGTGGCCAGGCTCTGCGCCAACTTCGCCATCGATCAGCTGCGCCTGGTGGCGCCCCGCTGCGATCACCTGGGGGAGGAAGCGCGGCGCATGGCCGTGCATGGGGGCTGGCTGCTGGAGCAGGCCTGCCTGTTCACCGACCTGGCCTCGGCCGTGGCGGATTGCCGCCGGGTGGTGGCCACCAGTGGCCGCATTGAGCAGGAGGGCCTGCCCCTGAGCCCCCCCCAGGAAGGGCTGCGCTGGCTGCTGGCCGGCCAGGATTCCGATGGCGGCACCGAGGCTCCCCCCACGGCAGCGGCCCTGGTATTCGGCCGGGAGGACCGGGGCCTGAGCAACGATGAACTGCTGCAAGCCGGACGGGTGCTGCGCATCGCCACCGGCCCGGCCTACGCCTCGCTGAACCTTTCCCACGCCGTGGCGATCTGCCTGCACGAGCTTCAGCAACAGCGCCAGGCCCCGGCGCCGGCCATGCCTCCAGGGCCCGTTCTGGCCGGTGAACCCAGTGCCAGGGGCAACCTCGAGGCGGCGCTGGCCGACGCCGAAGCGCTGCTGCTGGATGTGGGCTTCCTCTATCCCCATACCGCCCACGCCCGCATGGCCAAAGTGCGCGCCCTGCTGCAACGGGCCCAGGTGAGCGACGAGGACGTGGCCCTGGTGCGTGGCATGGTTCGCCAACTGCGCTGGGCAGCCACCAGAGAGACCTCTTAAGGTCTGGCCCGATCCCGTTCCGATCAGCGTGAGCTCCAGTCGCCCCCCTCGCCCTGGCAACGGCAACGCCTGGGGACCACCTCTGCGGCTGGTGTTGCGCCTGCTGGTGATGGGCGTGGGGCTCGGGCTGATCAGCGGCACAGTGTTGAAGCTGCTGGCGCCACGGCTGGCCCAGGGCGCCGTGGACATGCCCAGGGCCAATCCCAGCGCCCCTGCCCCCCTGCAACCCCTGCAGCGGGGCCTCAACCTCGGGCGCTTTGAACCCCGCAGCGAACTCACGGCCCTGAGCCAGAAATGGGCGCAACTGGCCGCCGTTCACAAGGACCTCAAGGCCAGTGGCTACCTGCTCGTGCTGGACGACGGCCGCTTCGCCCAGCTCCAGGCGGAGCTTCCCCTGCCGGCCGCCAGCTCGATCAAGACGCCGATCCTGCTGGCGGGTCTGGAGGATCTCGACGCCGGCAAACTGCGCTGGAACGAACCCCTGCCGCTCACGAAGGAGGTGATGGGAGGCGGTGCCGGTTGGATGGCCAGCAAACCCCTCGGCACCCGCTTCCCCTTCTACGAGGCGGCCATGGAAATGATCAGGGTGAGCGACAACAGCGCCACCAACCTGTTGATCAAACGGCTCGGGGGAAAGACGGCCCTCAACGCCCGCTTCCAGGCCCTGGGTCTGAGCGCCACCGTGATCAACAACTGGCTGCCGGATCTCGACGGCACCAACACCACCAGTTCCCACGACCTGGCCCGGGCTATCGCCCTGGTGGACACCGGCGAAAAACTCAGCCCGCGGGCCCGGGATCTATTCCGTGGGGTTATGGGCCAATCCCGCACCAACACCCTCCTGCCCCTGGGCTTGCTGATGGGCCTGGGGGGTGATTCCCCCGATCCCGACAGCGACCTGCTGGCCCATGGCGTCACCGTGCTCAACAAAACCGGTGACATCGGCATTGCCTACGCCGATGGCGGCCTGATCGAACTACCCAATGGGCAACGGGCCGTGGCGGCCTTCATGGTGAAGGGCCCCTTCAACGATCAGCGCTCCACCGATCTGATCCGGGCCATGGCGGCAGAAGTGGCGAAAACACTGATCAGCCCTAGCAAAAACGCGTCCAAGCCCCGAGTGACCAACCGATGATTCCTCCCCTGCTGCTCGCGGCAACACCGCCCCCTACCGCCCCCTCCACGCTGGTGCGCCCCCAGACCGTGGCCCCATTGCCGGGCGCGCTGGACGGGGTGCTCGTGGTGAATGACAACAACCCGGAGCTGATCACCGCGCCGGGCATCCTGCTGTCCACGTTCCCAGCAGCCGGGCGGCCTGAACCGAAAGCCCACCTCGATGTGGCCCTCAACGGTCGCTTCGACCTGTTCAGCCACCACGTGTACGCCGGCAAGCCCGAGAGCCTCGATTCCACCCTGTGGCTGGCGGTGCTGGCCCAACCCCGGGGCACCGAGCCCGTGACCCTCAGGTTGCTGGCTGGATCCACCGCCTTGTCCCAGGCCACGGACCGGGTTCAGCCATCGGCGCCATTCCTGCCCCTGCCCGCCCTGCTGCCCCAGGACGGCAGCACCTTCTCGGGCCCCGGCAGCCGGGTGGCCACGGAACTGCTGAACCGCCAGCGCAACCCGCTTCTGCCGGATCAGTGGCAACTGCCACCGAACCGGGCCACCACCCTGGTGGTGCTGCCCCTGCCGGTGAAGGGCCTGGACCCCCTGCTGAATGGCCGCAACCTGCAGCTGCGGCTGCAGAGCAGCGGACCGGTGAGTGTGGCCACGCTGGCGGCCTTCGGTACGGGCGACCAGCCACCCACGCCGGAGCGCTGGGCCCCCATGCTGGACGGCCCCCTGAGCCCCAAGGAGCACACCCCAACACCTCGGGGCAGCAAGGGCCAGCTGATTTACTCACGCGTCAGCGGCGTGCAAGTGGGCAGCATCTGGCGCACCAGCCTCACCGACCCCGGCAAGCGCTGGCTGAGCGCCTCCCGCGCCCCCATCTCCTGGCCGATCAGCTCCCTGGAGCGGGGCAGCCTGGGCAGCGGCCAGGTGCAAACCGCCGAACTGCAGGCCCTGTATCCCGGCACCGCCTGGGCGGCCCATGGCAACTACGGCGTGGAGTACGACCTCTCCATCCCCCTGCGCAACGACAGCAAGGCCCCGCTGCAGCTGCAGTTGGCCTTGGAATCACCGCTCAAATCCGACCAGCCCCTGGGCGGGTTGCGCTTCAACACCACCCCGGCTAAGGCCGTGATGTTCCGCGGCACGGTGGAGGTGAGTGGCTTGGACGACGAGACCGGCAAACCCATGGGCCGGCGCGGTTTCCACCTGATCCAACGGGCCGGCCAGCAGGGGCCGGCCCTGGGCACGGTGAGCCTGGCCCCCGGGGCCCAGCGGCAGCTGCAGGTGCGGCTGATCTACCCGGCCGATGCCACCCCGCCCCAGGTGCTGAGCCTGTTGCCTGTGAAACAATCGCCAGCAAACCCAGCCAGCAGCCAACCGTGACGCAAGCCCGCAAGCGCCGGGTCTTCCCCTTCACCGCGATCGTGGGCCAGGAGGAGATGAAGCTGGCCCTGCTGCTCAACGTGATCGACCCGCGCATCGGCGGCGTGATGATCATGGGCGACCGGGGCACCGGCAAATCCACCACCATCCGTGCCCTCGCCGACCTGCTGCCCGAGATCGACGTGGTGGCCGGCGATCCTTACAACAGCTCGCCCCAGGATCCGGATCTCCAGAGCGCCGAGGTGCGCCAGCGGGCTGAGCACGGCGAGGCACTGCCCACCGAGAAGCGCCAGGTGCCGATGGTGGACCTGCCCCTGGGCGCCACAGAAGACCGCCTCTGCGGCACCATCGACATCGAGAAGGCCCTCAGCGAGGGCGTGCGGGCCTTTGAGCCAGGCCTCCTGGCCAAGGCCAACCGCGGCCTGCTTTACGTGGACGAGGTGAACCTGCTGGACGACCACCTGGTGGACGTGCTGCTGGATTCGGCCGCTTCCGGCTGGAACACCGTGGAGCGCGAGGGCGTGAGCGTGCGCCACCCGGCCCGCTTCGTGCTGATTGGCTCCGGCAACCCCGAGGAAGGTGAACTGCGGCCCCAGCTGCTCGATCGTTTCGGCATGAGCGTGGAGGTGCGCACCGTGCGCGATCCCGAACTGCGGGTACAGGTGGTGGATCAGCGCACCAGCTTCGACAACGACCCCGACGGCTTCAACAACGGCGTGCAGCCCACCCAGGATGCACTTCAGGCCCGGGTGGTGGAAGCCCAGAATCGCCTGCCGCATGTGCAGATCGACGACGACCTGCGCATCCGCATCTCCGCCATCTGTGGGGAGCTGGATGTGGATGGCCTGCGGGGCGACATCGTGACCAACCGCGCCGCCCGGGCCCTGGCCGCCTTCGAGGGCCGCACGGAAGTGACCGAGGACGACGTGGCCCGGGTGGCCGCCTGCTGCCTGCGCCACCGCCTGCGCAAGGATCCGCTCGAGCAGATCGACTCGGGCGACCGGGTGGTGAAGGTGTTCTGCAAGGTGTTCGAGCGGGCAGAAGCCAGCGATCGCCGCCAATTCGAGCTGGCCCTCGCCGCCTAGTGCGCATCCTCGGCATCGATCCAGGCCTGGCCCGCGTTGGCTACGGGGTGATCGAGACCAGCGGAGGCATGCAGCAGATGCTCGATTGCGGCATCATCCGCACCGATCCCGGCACCAGCGAAGGCGATCGCATGGTGGAAATCGCCCGGGATCTGCGGGTGCTAATCCGCACCTGGCAGCCCCAGCTGGCAGCAGTGGAGAAGTTTTTCTTCTACCGCTCCAGCACCACCATCTCCGTGGTGCAGGCCCGCGGGGTGGTGATGATGACCCTGGCCCGCTTCCGGGTGCCGGTGGTGGAGTTCCCCCCCATGCAGATCAAGCTGGCCCTGGCCGGCCATGGCCACGCCGACAAGGACGACGTGCTGGCCGCCGTGATGCGTGAGCTCAACCTCAGCGATCCCCCCCGGCCCGACGATGCAGCCGATGCCTTAGCCGTGGCGCTCACCGGCTGGTTCCAGCGCTGAAGCCTTGGACCCACAGCCGCCCGCCCCAACCAAGCCCCTCCTGCGCCAGCACTACCGCTCCCGACGTGGGGCGTTGCTGGCGGCAACAGAGGCACCCCTGCGAGCCCTGGCGGCCCAGCACCTAGCGAACTGGATCCCGGCAGACCGCAAGCTTGGGCTCTACTGGCCCCTGCCGGGGGAAGCCGATCTGCGGCCCCTCAGCCAACACCCCCCCCTGCAGGGGCGCCTGGCCCTGCCCCGCATCGAGGCCGGGCGGTTGCGCTACCGCCCATGGCAGCCCGGCGATCCCCTGACGCCGGACGACACCCGCATTCCGGCCCCGAGCACAGGGCCGCTGCTGGAGCCTGAGCACCTGGGCCTGGTGCTGGCACCGGCCCTGGCCTTCGACCGCGCGGGCATCCGGCTGGGCTATGGCGGTGGCTGGTTCGATCGCCTGCGGGCTGATCCGGCGTGGCGAGCGATCCCTGCCCTGGCGGTGCTGCCCAGCGGCTGCCTGGTGGAGCGGTTACCCCGGGACGCCTGGGACATTCCCTTCCACGGCTGGCTGGATGAAACCGGACTCCACTGGCTGAAGCTCGCATCGGCTTGAGGTTGCAAGCTGTGTAACGGCCCCCCATGATCCGCGCGCGAATCACGGCCATTTGCCAGGATCAGAGCATCGAACAGCTCAGCCGCAGTGGATCTTCAGGCCAACGACGCGTTCCTGTCTGCCACTGCCGCGAGTCGCGCCGGAAGCACCACCAAGCGCGGACCCAGCATCAGGCTCTCCGCAGGCACGGCCGCTGAGCAGGTACTGGCCTCCGAACTAAAGAACCGCAATGAACCCTCGGACGCCCTGTCGATGATGGTGAGTTCGATGGTGCGCATGGTGCAGGCCGGTAAAACCAAGAGCACCGGCAGCCGCTGGTCCGCCTCCTGAGATTCACGCCATGTCCCGCCAGCTGATCGCCCCCCTGCTCGGCCTCGGCCTGATGCTCGCGCCGGCCACAGCCCGGGCCCACGGGATCGAGAGCAGTCTCACCAGGCTGCAGGCCCTGAGTGAGGCGCTGATGCTGCAGAGCCAGTTCTCGAGCGGCGAACCCACCCGTGACGCCGTGGTCCGCCTCGTGCCTCCCGGTGGTGCCCCCATCGAGGTGGGGCGCACCGACGCACAGGGGCAACTGAGCTTTGCCCTGCCCAAAGGCGCCAGTGGTGATTGGGAAGTGCAGGTGGATGGCGGCGCAGGCCATCGCGACTACCTGGAGATGCCTGTGGAGGGCGGCCAGGCCCAACTCGATCGGGTGAGCCAGCACCATGCCCGCCCTCTGGGCCTGGCTTCGCTTGCAGGTCTCGGTGGCCTCGGAGCAGCTGCCATGCTGCTCGGACTGCAGCGCATCCGACGCCCCCGTTAATGGCCACCGGCAGCGAGAAGCTCGATCAGATTGTTGAGCGGCTGAAGACCACCAGCGATCCCAAACGCCGCTACGAGTACGTGCTCTGGCTGGCCAAGAAACTGCAACCTCTGCCGGACGACTACCGCAATGACGCCTTCAAGGTGAAGGGCTGCGTGTCCCAGGTGTACGTGGTGGGGCAACTGGTGGACGGCAAGCTCCACTGGCAGGGCGATTCGGATGCCGCCATCACCAAGGGGCTACTGGCCCTGTTGATCGAGGGGCTGGAGGGGCTCGAGCCCAGCGCCGCCGCCAAGCTCGATCCCAGTTTCCTGGCAGACACCGGTCTGCAGGGCAGCCTCACCCCATCGCGGGCCAACGGCTTCCTCAACATCCTCAAGATGATGCAGGCCCAGGCCCAGGCTCTGGCTGACGGCTGACGGCTGACGGCTGACGCTCAGATTTCTAGGATCGCCGCTTTCACGGACACGCAGGCATGACCATCGGCATCGGCTTGCTCGGGCTCGGCACTGTGGGCGCCGGTGTGGCCGGCATCGTGGCCAGCCCGGAGGGGCGCCATCCGCTGGTGGGCGAGCTGGCCCTGCGGCGGGTGGCGGTGCGGGATCTCAGCCGCCCTCGGCCGGTGGAGCTGCCGGCCGAAATCCTCACGACCGACCCTGAGGCGGTGGTTGACGACCCTGCCGTGGACATCGTGGTGGAGGTGATGGGCGGCCTGGAGCCCGCCCGCAGCCTGATTCTGCGGGCGATTGCCGCCGGCAAGCCGGTGGTGACGGCCAACAAGGCCGTGATTGCCCGCTACGGCGAGGAGATCGCCGCCGCGGCCGCCGCCAAGGGCGTGTATGTGCTGATCGAAGCCGCCGTGGGCGGTGGCATTCCGATCATCGAGCCCCTCAAGCAATCCCTGGGTGGCAACCGCATCCAGCGGGTGAGCGGCATCATCAACGGCACCACCAACTACATCCTCAGCCGCATGGCCGATGAGGGTGCGGCCTACGAGGCGGTGCTGGCCGATGCCCAGCAGCTGGGGTATGCCGAAGCCGATCCCGCCGCCGACGTGGAGGGCGGCGATGCCGCCGACAAGATCGCCATCCTCTCGGGCCTGGCCTACGGCGGTTCGATCGAACGGGCCGCCATCCCCACCGAGGGCATCAACAAGCTCCATTCCCGCGACGTGAACTACGCAGCCCAGCTGGGCTACGTGGTGAAGCTGGTGGCCACGGCCCAGTTCCTTGGCACCGATCCCGATGGCACGGTGCAGCTGGATGTGCGGGTGAACCCCACGCTGCTGCCCAAGGAACACCCCCTGGCGGGCGTGCATGGCGTGAACAACGCGATCCTGGTGGAGGGCGACCCAGTAGGCCGGGTGATGTTCTACGGCCCTGGCGCCGGAGCAGGCCCCACCGCCTCTGCCGTGGTGGCCGACATCCTCAACATCGCCAGCATCCGCGAGGTGGGCGGGCCCAATGCTGGATTGGATCCGCTGCTGGCGGCCAATCGCTGGCGCCAGTGCCGGCTCGTGGATGCCGGCCTGACCCAGCACCGCAATTACGTGCGCCTGCAGACCGGCGACCAGGCCGGCGTGATCGGCAAGATCGGCAGCTGCTTTGGGGAGAAACAGGTGTCGATCCAATCGATCGTGCAATTCGAAACCAGCGGCAGTGGCACCGCCGAGATCGTGGTGATCACCCACGAGGCACCGGAGGCCCATTTCCGCGCGGCCCTGGGCGCGATTGAGGCCCTCACGGACGTGGAGAGCGTGGCGGCTTGTCTGCGCACGTTGTAGGGAACACCGTCCCTGGCAACAACACTGCACCCTGATGCAAAGTGGAAGCAAATCCGTAGACGGTTCGTCCCAATCCCCGCGTTACGCCTCCATCCACCGCCGCGCTTGAAGCGCCGCACTCGATGGGAATCCCCTGACGCATCCCCTTTTTTGTAACGAGCCGAACACTTCACTGCACAGCGACGCGGAACTGTGGCATCAACACCTCCTCCCGCACGCCTACCCGCTTCCCCTTCGATTCACCAACCCGCCACGCCATGACGCTGCATCAGGGTGACTGCATCCAGCTCACAAGCGACGACCACACGTATCAAGTGATCGGCGTCGACGACCGCCACGACCGCTGCTGGGTGCGCCGTTGGCCCCTTGCCCGCCACGGGTCTCCCGTTTTTGAAATTTCACTGCAACAGGTTGCCGCCACCGGCCACTCCCGTCCTCCCCGCAAGCTCCAAGGGGCTTGAATACAGCCGCATCAACTGCGTGGCCTGCCCAGGCCTGACCCCATCCGCCCCGCACCTCGCCACGCCATCGGTCTTGGGTTTGCGGCCCTGATGATTCCGCTGGTCGGGTGCCTGCCGCCCAAGCCAGTCGGCGAGCTGGTGGTGGCCAACAAGAGCAGCCTGGACTCGGTGGATCCGGTGGATGTGACCACCTTCGCCGGCACCCAGCTGCTGAGCGCCGTTGGCGATCCGCTCTACGCCAGTGATCCCAGCGGCCGCACCCTGCCACGCCTCGCCACGGCCCTGCCCCAGCTCTCCGCCGGTGGCCGCATCGCCCGCATCCCCCTACGCCGGGATGTGCGATTCCACGACGGCACCCTCTTTGATGCCGCCGCGATGGTGTTCAACCTGGAGCGCTTCCGCGCGCTGGGCAAACTCGGCTACCTGCTGGACGACCGCATCGAGACCGTGCGAGCCAGCGGCCCCTACGAGCTCGAGCTCCAGCTGAAGCGTCCCTACAGCGCCCTGGCGGCGCTACTGAGCTCCATCAACCTCACGCCGGTATCACCGGCGGCCTACCGCAACCACGCCAAGCGCTCCCTGGCCAACCGCTTCGTGGGCACGGGCCCCTACCGGCTCACGGGCTACACGCCCCAGCACCAGAAACTGGCTCCGTTTGCGGGCTACTGGGGCGAACCGCCCCGCAACCGTGGCATCCACCTGGTCACGCTGAGCAACTCCACGGCCCTGTTCGGGGCCCTGAGCAGCGGCGAAGTGGATGTGTTGCTGTCCCAGGGGCTGGAGAGCGATCAGCAGCGCTCCCTGGAGGAGCGAGCGCGCCGGGGCCGTCTGGTGGAGGGCCTGGGCCCTGCGGTGGAGATCGGCTACCTCACCCTGCTGAGCGATCGGGCACCGCTGAACGATCCACGGCTGCGCGAGGCGGTGGCCCACAGCCTCAACCGCGAGCTGATCAGCCAGCGGGTGAGCTTCAACATGCGATCGCCCCTGCGATCGCTGGTACCCCCACCCCTGCCCGGTGCAGTCCCGCCATCCTGGCCCGACTATCAACCCCAGCGCGCCAGGGCGCTGTTCCGCCAGGCCGGCTACTGCCAGGGGCGGCGGCTCAGCCTGCCGCTCACGTTCCGCTCCAACGTTCCCGCCGATCGCCTGTTCGCCCTCACCTGGCAGGCCCAGTTGCAGCGCGACCTGGGCGACTGCGTGCAGTTGGAGATCAGTGGGGTGGAATCCACCACCGCCTACCGGCAACTGGAGAAGGGCGCCTTTCCGATGATCCTGCTCGATTGGGTGGGGGACTATCCCGATGCCGACGTGTACCTGGCTCCGCTGCTGGCCTGTGAGACAGCCAAGGGCAACAGCTGCGTCAAGGGCAGCAGTGTGAGCTTCGGCAGTTTCTGGAGCGCGCCTGGCCTGCAAGGGCAACTCCAGGCCAGCGAGGGCCTCAGCGGCCGTGCACGCCTGGAGGTGCTGCAGGCGATCCAGCAGCGTGCGGCCCAGGGCAACGCCTACATCCCCGTGTGGCAGGTGGCCCCACGGGCCTGGGCCCAGCCGTGGCTGGCCCCTCCCCTGTTTGATGGCTCCGGCCGGCTGGTGCTGCAGGCCCTGCAGCGGAGGCCGCAACCATGAACCGGCGCAAGGATCTGCTGGCCTATCTCGCCAGCCGCCTGGCCCTGGTGCCGGTGATGTTGTGGCTGATCGCCAGCCTGGTGTTCCTGCTGCTGCGGGTGGCTCCTGGCGATCCGATCGATGCCCTATTGGGCACCCGGGCGCCCCAGGCAGCCCGGGACGCCCTGCGCCAGCAACTGGGCCTGGATCAGCCGCTGCTGGTGCAATACGGCCACTACCTCGCCGACCTATTGCGGGGGCAGTTGGGGGAGTCACTCACCAACCAGGAACCGGTCACCGCCGTGATTGGCCGCAGCCTGCCCGCCAGCCTGGAGCTGGGGCTGGTGGCTCTGCTCATTGCCGCGGTGGTGGGCCTGGCGGTGGGCTTCAGCGGCATCGCCCGGCCGGAGGGCAAACTCGATCTCGGTGGCCGCCTCTATGGCATCGGCACCTATGCCCTGCCGCCGTTCTGGGCGGCGATGGTGGTGCAACTGATCTTCGCGGTGTGGCTGGGCTGGCTGCCGGTGGGGAGCCGCTTTCCCCCCACCCTGGAGCCCCCGAGTGGCAGCGGCTTCTACCTGCTCGACAGCCTGCTGGCCGGTGGCGGCCCCCCCTTCTGGGGAGCCCTGCGCCACCTGGTACTGCCGGCCAGCACCCTCGGCCTGCTGCTGAGTGGGGTGTTCGCCAATGCACTGCGCCTCAACCTGCGCCGAGCCCTGGATTCCGACTACGTGGAGGCGGCCCGCAGCCGCGGGTTGAGCGAACGACGCGTGGTCCTGCGCCACGCCCTGCCCAATGCGCTGCTGCCTGTGCTCACGATCACGGGCATCACCGTGGCGTCCCTGATCGGCGGGGCCTTACTGATCGAAGTCACCTACTCCTGGCCAGGGATCGCCTTTCGGCTGCAGGAGGCCATCAGCCAGCGCGACTACCCCGTGGTGCAGGGCATCGTGGTGGTGGTGGCCGGCCTGGTAGTGGCGGTGAGTGTGCTGGTGGACCTGGTGGTGGCGCTGCTGGATCCCCGCATCTCGTTTTAAGCGTGGGCCTCAGGGAGCTGCGCGCAGGGAGGCCCGCCACTCCTGCGCCGCCTGGGCGTCCAGCACATAGGCCTTGACTCCCCCCAGCTGGCGCTGCTGGGGGGGGATGCTGCGGGGCTGCTTCAGGCCCTGCAGAAACTCGCTGCTGAAGCTGAGCATCAAAGCCTGTACCCGCTCGGGATCCACCCCCACCAACTCCTCACCCAATTGGAACAGGGCCTGGTCGCCCCGGCGCAGCCGCACGGGCGAAAAGTGGCTGCCGCCCTCCACGAGCACCAGGCGGCTGCTGGCCGTGGCCGCGGGCAGAAACAGCTGCAACTGTTCACTCAGGGGCGGGGTGATCAGGTCGAGGCTGCCCCCCAGCATCAACACCGGGGCCCCAATCCCCTGCAGACCGCGATGGGGCCACAACAGGCTGCCGAAGCCGTTGAACGTCACCACCCCGGCGATGGGTTGGGCCAGCGGCACCGGGGGTGGCAGGGGCACCTGGCTCACCTGGCATTGCAGCAGCTGGGAGAGGTTGATCAGCGGTAGGTCGGCAAGGGCCCGCTTGCAGCGGCGCAGCAGACCGGGCTCTGGCCGCAGCCCGGCCGCCAGCAAGGACGTGAGCCCCCCGAGCGAGTGGCCCATCAACACCACCGAGCCCCCCAGGCGGGGGAGCTGACCCCGCTGCTGGGCCGCCACCACCGCCTGAAGATCGAGCAGGCGATCGGGCAGGGTTTCGGCCCCTGGCGGCAGCCGCCGGCCATTCAACAGGTCCCGCACGGCCGCCTCATCGCTGCCCGGGTGTTCCAGCAGCACCACCGACCAGCCACGTTCCCGAAGGGCAAAGGCCAGCCAGGCCAGCTGGGCCGTGCTGCCCCCCAGGCCCGGGGTGAGCAGCACCCAGGGCTGCTGGGGGCGAACCTCGCGGGCCTGCCAGAGCTCCAGTGCCAGGGGCTGGGGGCGATGGGCCACCGGCAGGCTCAGCCGTTGAGGGGCCTGGGCGGCGGCAGCAGCCCCCTCAGCCCTGGAGGCAGACTCCAAGGCCAGGCCATCGGTAATGGGCAACAAGGCCCCCCGCTGGGGCAGGGCCAAGGCCCGCAGAGCCTGCAGGGCCTGCTGCTGTTGCTGGAGTTGGTGCCGCCACTGGGCCGCCAACTCCAGCAGGACATCCAAGTGAAGAATGAGCCGTTGGCTGGGCACGGCCCGCAAGAGCTCGATGGTGGTGACCTGCGGCTGCGTAGCGAGTAACTGCTGCAAGGAGGTCAGCAGGAGCGGCGCAGCGTTGCCCTGGTCGGTGCTGATGAGATCCCCCACCTCCTCCAGCACCCGCTGACCCGCCCAGCTGTTGAGCAGCTGCTGACCCAGGGAGCGATCGCGCACCAGGGGGGCCCGCAACAGCCGCAGCAGATCGTCGCGACTGTTGGGCTCGATCAGGGCAAGCCAGACGCCCAGATCACCCTGAGGACGACGGGGATCCCGACTCCAGGCCTCCAGCTCCCGCAGGTCCACCGGGACATGCAGACCATCGAGCCGCAACTCCAGCTGGTCTGCGGCACAGGCCGGCAACGGCAAAGCAGCCCAAAGCCATGAACTGACGAGCAGACTGCGCACCACTACGGCGATGCGGCGACAGCGCGTTGGGACAGCCACAGAGGGAGTCAGCAAGCCGAAGCTGGTGGTTCCAGTTTCCCGCGCCGCTACGGGAACTGGCCATGGTTCGCCTGATGGCGAGCATCGGCGCTGGTGGCGTGCTCTATCTCACGCCGATGGTGTTCCACCGGGAACACTTCTCCGCCGCGTCGGTGGGGCTGGGCCTGGCCCTGGCCGCCCTCACCGGCACGGCGGGCCGCTTCGCCAGCGGGGCCCTGCTGGATCGGGGCCTGAACTGCTCGCTGCCGGTGCTGCTGGCAGCGGCCACGGCCCTGCTCGGGGATGGCCTGCTGCTGCAGGCCCACACATTTATGGCGTATGTAGTTGGCCAACTGCTGCTGGGCACAGCCATGGGGCTGTATTGGCCCGCCATTGAACTGGCGGTTCCCCTGAGCTCGGCGCCGCTGAGCTCAGCCCGGGGTTACGCCCTGGCCCGCAGCGCCGATGCCCTCGGCATTGCCAGCGGGGCCCTGGGCGGTGCCGTGCTGGCGGCCCAGGGGCGGCTGCGGGGGATTTACGTGGTGGACATGCTCTGCCTGGTGGTGGTGGCCACCCTGCTGCTGCGCCGGCCGTTGCCCAGCCCCGCGGCGAGCCCCACCGGCGGCGTCAGGCTCCCGTGGGGCCAGTGGTTGCCACCCCTGCTGCCGCTGCTGGCCCTGTCGGTGGTCGCCACCGCCATTCCAGCCCTGATGCAAAGCGCCCTGCCCCTGGATCTGGTGCGGGGCGGGCTGGAGCGGGCGGCCCAACCGGAGAGCATCAGCGCGCTGCTGATCGGCCTGCAACTGGGCTTGCTGCTGCTGCTGCAATGGCCCGTTGGCCGCACCCTGGCCGAAAAGCCCGTGGTGGTGGGTCTGAAACTGAGCCTGGTGTGCATGGCCATCGGCACCGCCCTGCTGGCCCTCTCGGCCCTGAGCAGCCACGGCATCGGCCTGGTGGTGCTGGCCCAACTGCCCCTCGCCCTGGGGGAAGCGGCCTTTCTACCGATCGCCACCGAGGCGGTGGTGGAACTCAGCCCCCCCGACCATCAAGGGCTCGCCATGGCCCTGTTCTCCCAGTGCTTTGCCATCAGCGCCTTCGGCGCACCGCTGGTAGCAGGCGTGCTGCTGGACAGTCACCGGCATGGAGCCGTGCTGTGGCTGCTGGTGGCCACCACCTGCCTGCTGGGCCTGGGCCTGCTGGGACCGATCAACAGGCATGCCAGGCGCTGAAGCTCAGGCGCTCTTCTCGGCGTTGCGCGGCGCCACCCAGGCCTCATGGGGTAGGGGCTCGGTGCCGTATTCCCAGTCGTCGTAGTCGGGATCGTTGCGGATCTGCTGGTGCAGCTCCTTCTGAACGTCGAAGTCGTGGGGATGGAGAGAATCGCCAGCGGGAGCACCCGCGGGGGTGGAAGGCTGCTGGGCGGTCATCGGGTCCACAGGATTTCTGACCATTCTGGGGCCTACTGCCACCTCCGCACCGTTGCCCCAGGGCGGCTCACACGTTGAACAGGAACTCCATCACGTCGCCCTCGGCCACCACATAATCCTTCCCTTCGGCCCGCAGCCAGCCCTTGGTGCGTGCCTCCACCAGGGAGCCCGCCTCCAGCAACTGCTTGTAACCGATGGTCTGGGCGCGGATGAAGCCCCGCTCGAAATCGGTATGAATCACCCCGGCGGCCTGGGGGGCGGTCATGCCGGCCTGGATGGTCCAGGCACGGGTTTCCTTCTCGCCGGTGGTGAAGTAAGTGCGCAAGCCCAGCAGGGTGTAGGTGGCACGGATCAGGCTCTGTAGGCCGCCCTCCTCCACCCCCAGGCCCGCCAGGAATTCGGCGCGATCCTCCTCGGGTAACTCGATCAGCTCGGCCTCCACCTGGGCCGAGATGCGCACCGTGCCGGCGCCTTCCTTCTCGGCCAGGGCCGCCACCTCCTCGCAGTAGGCGTTGCCTGTGGCCAGATCGTCTTCGCTCACATTGGTGGCGTAGATGATCGGTTTGGCGGTGAGCAACCCAAGGGGCTTCACCATCGCCGCTTCCTCCTCGCTGAGCTCCACGCTGCGGGCGGCGCCGCCCTGCTCCAGCACCGCCTGGATGCGCTCGAGAGCGGCATCTTCGGTTTGGGCCTCCTTGCTGGTGCGCACCTGCTTCTTGAGGCGCTCGCGCCGCTTCTCCACCTGGGAGAGATCGGCCAGCCCCAGTTCCAGGTTGATCACCTCGGCGTCGCGGGCCGGGCCCACCGAGCCGCTCACGTGGATCACGTCGTCGTTTTCGAAGCAGCGCACCACGTGCACGATCGCGTCCACTTCGCGGATGTTGGCCAGGAACTTGTTGCCCAGGCCCTCGCCCTGACTGGCCCCCTTCACCAGGCCGGCGATATCCACGAACTCCACCTTGGTGGGGATGATCTCCTTGCTGCCACTCACGTCGGAGAGCAGCTGCAGGCGGGGATCCGGCACCGACACGATGCCCGAGTTGGGCTCAATCGTGCAGAAGGGATAGTTGGCGGCTTCGGCCTGGGCGTTGGCCACCAGGGCGTTGAACAGGGTCGACTTGCCGACATTGGGCAGACCGACGATTCCGGCTTTGAGCATGGCTGGAATCTACGGGCCGCCGGTGATCCACCCCCACTGGCCGCCACAGTTGACGCCGCGACCAGGAAGACTGGAACGAGCGCCGGCGACCTCCCATTCCTTCCGTCATGCTCCAACCCGCTCCCCAGCGCGAGGGATCCGAGCCGGCCGCTGGCAGCAAGCACGCGTTTGCCTCCCCAAGACTGAGCTGGCTGAAACGCCGCCGGCTTTGGGCTGGCGCGCTGGCCGCAACCGTGGTGGTGGTGGCGGGCACCAGCCTGCTGGGACAGCGCCGCTCTGCCCAGCAGCAAACCTCCCTGGCGGATTACACCGTGGTAGCCCGGGAAGGAGCCCTACCTGGGGTGATCACCGCCAGCGGCGAGCTGGGCGCCTACCGCAGCGTGAACGTGAGCCCCAAGCGCCAAGGAGTGCTGCAGGAGCTCTACGTGGAGGAGGGCGACTCTGTGGTGGCCGGCCAACCGATTGCCTTGATGGACAGCGGCGACCTACGCGATCGCCTGCAGGAACTCCAAGCCCTGGAGAATTCCACAAAGGCCCAGCTGGAGCGCAGCCGCAGCGAACTGGAACGCAACAAGGGCCTCTACAGCCAAAAGGCCATCAGCCAGACCGACTACAGCCGAATCCGCAGCACTTATCTGGTGGACCTGGCCGCCATGCAAGCTGCTCGGCAACGGCTGGAACAGCGGCAGATCGAACGCAGCGAGCTCACCGTGCGCGCCCCCTTCTCGGGGGTGATCACCGCCCGCTTCGCCGATCCGGGTGCCTTCGTGACTCCCACCACCTCGGCCAGCGCCAGTGCCGGGGCCAGCAGCTCCTCGATCGTGGAACTGGCCCAAGGCCTCGAGGCCATTGCCAAGGTGCCCGAGAGCGACATTGGGCGCCTCAAGCTGGGCCAGCCAGCCAGCGTGCGGGTGGATGCCTTCCCCGACCGCCGCTTCGCCGCCCGGGTGCGCCAGATCGCGCCCCGAGCCGAAAAGCTCAACAACGTCACCTCATTCGAGGTGAAGCTGCAACTGCTCAAGCCGCCGCCGGAACTGCGCATCGGCATGACCGCCGACATTGACTTCAACACCGGCCAACTGGCGGCTCGCACCCTGGTGCCCACGGTGGCGGTGGTCACGGAAGAGGGACGCCCTGGAGTGCTGCTGGTGGGCCCCAAGAATCAACCCACCTTCCAGCCTGTCACCCTCGGCGCCAGCAGCGGCCGTGACACTCAGATCCTCGATGGCCTCAAGCCTGGCGCTCGCGTGTTCATCGACCTCCCTCCCTGGGCCAAGAACAAGCGGGCCAAATCCTGAAGGGGCTCGGCCCCATGCCTTAAGGCTGGGAGCTGGGCTGCTGGAGGAAGCGGCGACAGGATTCGAGAATGCGGGCGCTGGCTTGGCCATCGCCGAAGGGATTGTGGGCCCGTGCCATGGCCTCATAGGCCTCGCTGTTCTCCAGTAACAACGCTGTTTCCCGCAGGATGTCGGCCGCATCAGTGCCGATCAACTTGGCGGTACCGGCATCGACCGCCTCCGGGCGTTCCGTGGTGCGGCGCAGCACCAGCACCGGCTTGCCGAGGGCCGGCGCCTCCTCCTGCAATCCGCCGGAATCGGTGAGCAGCAGGGTGGCTCCGCGCATGGCGGCCACCAGGCGGTCGTAGTCGAGCGGCTCAGTGAGGAAGGCGCGCGGATGATCCCCCAGCAGGGCCTGCAGCGGTTCACGCACGGTGGGATTGCGGTGCAGCGGCAGTAACAGCGCCGCGTCGGGGAAGCGATCAAGCACCTGCAGGAAGCCGCGGCCGATCTCCTGCAGGCGCTCACCCCAGTTCTCGCGACGGTGCACCGTGGCCAGAATCACGCGCTGCTTGTCGAAATCGAGGCCGGGCAGTTCGAACGGCAGTGCCTTCTCAGCCATCAGCAAGAGCGCATCGATCACGGTGTTGCCGGTGATGCACACCTCCCCCACTACGCCAGAGGCGCGGCAGTTCGCTGCGGATACTTCAGTGGGCGCAAAGTGCAGCTGCGCCAGCTGGGAGATCAGCCGCCGATTGGCCTCCTCTGGGTAGGGATCCATGATGTTGTCCGTGCGGAGGCCAGCCTCCACGTGGCCCACGGGGATTTGGGCATAGAAGGCGGCCAGGGCCGAGGCGAAGGCGGTGGTTGTATCGCCTTGCACCAGCACCAGATCCGGCTTGTGCTGCTCAAACTCCGCCTGCAACCCCTGCAAGGCACCACTGGTGATGTGGGTGAGTGTCTGCTTGGGGGCCATGAGGGCCAGATCGTGATCGGCCTGAAGGCCGAACAGCTCCATCACCTGGGCCACCATCTCCCGGTGCTGACCGGTGAGCACCACGCGGGTGTTGAAGTCGTCGGCCTGCTGGAAGGCCTGAATCACCGGCGCCAACTTGATCGCCTCGGGCCGGGTGCCCAGCACGATGCAGACGTTATGGGGCGTGATCAAGACAGTGCTGCATCCAGGCGGATCCTAAAGATGCCTCCCGCGTTACAGGCACAGGTCGGGCTTTCCCCGCAATGCTGAGGGACATCGTCCGCCGGCAAGGTCCATGGCCAGTCCTGATGCGCTGTTTCCCCCTGGCCTGTTTCCCCCCACAACGCCAGCGGTGATTCCGGCAGCAGCAGCAGCGGCACCGGCCAATGGGGCGATCCCCCCCAGCCTGGAGGGGATTGTGCGCCTGGCCCAGCAGCAGAACTATTCCGACGTGCACCTGGGAGTGGGCGAAGAACCGCGCTACCGAGCCCGAGGCGACATGCTGCGCACCGGTTGGCCCGTGACCGACAGCGCCACCTTCAACGCATGGCTGAAGGAGATGCTGTCCCCCAGCCAGATCGACCACTTCCTGAAGAACAAGGACTTCGATGGCTCCCACGCGTTTCCGTTCGTGCGGGTGCGCATCAACCTGATGGACTCTCTGCGGGGGCCAGCCATGGTGCTGCGCATGATCCCCCAGACGATCGCCAGCCTCAATGAGCTGCGGCTACCGGCCGTGCTGCGGGAGTTATGTGAACGCCCCAAGGGCCTGGTGCTGGTGACCGGTCCCACCGGCTCGGGCAAGAGCACCACCCTGGCCGCGATGATCGATTGGATCAACAGCTCCATGCAGCGGCACATCCTCACGATTGAGGATCCCGTGGAATTCGTGCACCAAAGCCGGGAGTCGTTGATCCGCCACCGGGAGGTGGGGCAACACACCCGCCAGTTCCACAGCGCCCTGCGGGCAGCCCTGCGGGAAGACCCCGACGTGATCCTGATCGGGGAAATCCGCGACCAGGACACCCTCGCCACAGCCCTGGAGGCCTCACAGACGGGGCACCTGGTCTTCGGCACCCTGCACACCAACTCAGCCGTGCGCACGGTGGAGCGAATCCTCGGGATGTTCCCCCCCGCCGAGCAGCCACCGGTGCGGCGGGCGGTGGCGGAGTCATTGCTGGGGGTGATCGCCCAGGGGCTGCTGAAAACAACGGATGGCCAGCGGGCTGCCTTCCACGACATCCTGATCAACACGGATGCCTGCCGCGATTACATCCAGCGGGGCGAGCTCGAGGAGATTGAACAGATCATGGAGCGCAGCGGCTTCGATGGCATGCAAACGGCCAACCAGGCCCTGCTGCAACTGGTGGAAGACGGCCGCGTGAGCGCCAGCGATGCGATCGCCCAGAGCCTCAAGCCCAACGAACTGGCTCAGGCCCTCAGGGGCAAAACCTGAGCCTGGATCGCCGGGGTTCAGTGGGCAGCGCTGAGGTCGCCGAACAGGCGCACCACCAGCAACACACCAAGGCCGACGGATAGACCCAGCATCGCCATCCGGCCATTCCAGATCTCAGCCTGGGGGGTGAAGCCCCGTTTCCATTCGTTGATCTCTTCGGGCCCGGCCTCGACCGTGTCCCGGGATTGGGCGGTGGCCATTGCAACTGCCTTTGAGTCTCAAGAGCCTAGGGAGATCAGAAGGGGGCCTGAGGCCCATAGAGCAGAACTGCCTCCTCGAGGGCCAAGCGCGGTGCCACCGCCAGCCGACCATCGCTGCGGCCGCCAGCCAGCAGCCGCTGCTCCGCCGCCACGCCGATCATGGCGGCGTTGTCGGTGCAGTAGGCCAGCGGGGCCACCCGCCACGCCAGGTCCAACGCGCCGCAGCGCTGCTCCATGGAGTCGCGCAGCCGCCGATTGGCCGCCACACCCCCCACCATCACCAGGGTGCCGAGGCCCTGATCACGGGCACAGCGGGTGGTGCGCTCCACCAGCACATCCGCCACCACCTGCTCAAAGCTGGCGGCCACATCCGCAAGCGGGAAGGGTGCCGTGCCGTCAGGGCCACCGGCGGCCTGCTCCTCGGCCCTGAGCTGGGTCACCAGGCGCAGCACAGCCGTTTTCAGACCACTGAAGCTGAAGTCGTAGGGGTGAAAGCCCCCTTCGGGCCGCGAGACACGCCCCTTGGGCAGGGGGAACCTCCGCGGATCGCCCCCCGCTGCCGCCGCCTGAATGGCGGGCCCGCCGGGATAGCCCAGCTGCAGCAGCCGAGCCACCTTGTCGAAGGCCTCGCCAGCGGCATCATCCCGGCTGCGGGCCAGGCGCCGGTAAGCCCCAGGACCATCCACCCGAATCATCTCCGTGTGGCCTCCGCTCACCAACAACACCAGGTAAGGCCCCTCCGGCAGGGGGGTGCCTAGGTGGACCGAGCAGAGATGGCCTTCCAGATGATGCACCCCCAAAAAGGGCTTGCCATGCAACCGGGCCAGGCTCCGCCCCGTGATGGACCCCACCAACAAGGCCCCCACCAGGCCAGGAGCCGCGGTGGCGGCAATCGCATCGAGTTCGGCGTAGGCCACGCCGCTCTCGGCCATCACCTGCTCGATCAAGGCGGGGAGCGCTTCCACGTGCCGCCGCGAGGCGATCTCCGGCACCACGCCGCCAAAGCGGGCGTGCTCCTCCACCTGGGAGGCCACAGCGCTCGCCAGCACTCGCTGATCCCGCACCACCGCAGCCGCGGACTCGTCACAACTTGTTTCGAGGGCCAGCAGCGTGGGCATCAGTTCTGGAGGGCTCCCTTACTGTCCGCAAGTGACATCCTGCCGTGCTGCAGGTGTCTACCCAGCACGCCATCCAGCACTGGACCCGATGCGCCGCCTCTTTGCCGTTCTGATTTCTGCCCTGCTGATTTTCGGCTTCGCCCCTGTGGCCAAAGCCGATGTGGCAGGTCTCACTCCCTGCGCTGAGAGCGCCCGCTTCCAGCAGCGCGCCAGCGGAGCCACCACCGAGCAGGCCAAGGCCCGCTTCGAGATGTACAGCCAGGCCCTCTGTGGCGCCGACGGCCTGCCCCACCTGATCGTGGACGGCCGCTGGAGCCACGCCGGCGAGTTCATGATTCCTGGCATCGCCTTCCTCTACATCGCAGGCTGCATCGGCTGGGCTGGTCGTAACTACCTGAAGGCCATCCGCGGCGAGAAGGATGCTGCGATGAAGGAGATCCAGATTGATCTGCCTCTCGCCATCAAGAGCACCATTGCTGCTGCCACCTGGCCCCTCGCCGCCTTTGGTGAGCTCACCAAAGGCAAGTTGCTGGAGTCTGACGACAAGGTGACCGTGTCTCCCCGCTGATCGCGGCCCCATATCGCTCCTCAATCAGGCCCTTCAACACAGCCTTTCCCCGATGAAGAAGTTCCTCACCACTGCCCCGGTCTTCGCAGCCATCTGGTTCACCGTTACCGCTGGCATCCTGATCGAATTCAACCGGTTCTTCCCTGATCTGCTGTTCCACCCGATGTGAACGGCATCCACGATCATTGAGCGGCCCCCAATGGGCCGCTTTTTTATGGTCAGCCCGATCGAGCAACAACAGCTCAGCCGAGGTGCATCAGCTGCTCCAGCTCGGCCAGGGCCGTTTCGACATCGCCGTTCACCAGCACCGCGTCAAATTCCCCCTCGGCAGCCAGCTCCACGCGAGCCCGCTCCAAGCGCTTGGCAATGGCCTCCTCAGTGTCCGTAGCGCGGCCGCGGATACGGCGCTCCAACTCCTCAAAGCTGGGGGGCTTGATGAAGATCTGAAAGCCTGCCGGGAAGCTCTGACGCACCTGGCGAGCCCCCTCGAGTTCGATCTCGAGCAACACCGGGCGGCCAGAGGCCAACTGGGCCTCCACCGGTTGGCGCGGGGTGCCGTAGCAGTTGCCGGCGAATTCGGCCCACTCCAGCAAACCGCCCTGGGCCACGGTGGCCTCAAACCCATCGCGAGCCATAAAGAAGTAGTGCTCCCCCTCCACTTCACCCGTGCGGGGCGCGCGGGTGGTGGCAGAGATCGAGAGCCAGATCTGGGGATGCCGCTGCAGCAGCGCCGTGACCAGGGTGCCCTTGCCCACCCCGCTGGGGCCGGTGATCAGAAAGAGCCTGCCGGCGGGGGCACCCATCACTGCGTCAACCACGGGCCTGCAGAGTAGGAGCGCCCCTGGAGCCCATCCCATCACCGCCATGGCCCCCCTGCCCCTCCAGGCCATGGATGTCACCACCCTGCGGGCGGTGCTGGCGGAACTGGCGCCGCGGCTGGTGCCCAGCCGCTTCGAGAAAGCCCAGCAGGCCGATGCCCACACCCTGCAGCTCGGCTTTCGCAGCCTGGAGGGGCGCACCTGGCTGGAGCTCAGCTGGCAGGCCGAAGCCCCCAGGCTGTTTGCCATCTCCCCCCCGCCCCGCGGTGGCGACGGCAGCACCCTGGCCCAGCAGTTGCAGCACGGCCTGGGGGGGCTGGCCCTGGTGGCACTGGAGCAACCAAGCTGGGAGCGGGTGGTGCAGCTGCAGTTCGCCCCACGGCCTGGCGAGGCCATCAGCCGAACCCTGGTGGTGGAACTGATGGGCCGCCACAGCAATCTCTTCCTGCTGGATGAGGATCGGCGCGTCGTGGCGGCGGCCCGCCAGGTACGGGAGCAGCAATCCAGGTTGCGGCCCATCGCCACCGGCGATGCCTACAGCCCACCGCCACCCCTGGCGGGCAAGCCCCCTAGCCGCGAGGAATCCTTCGAGCACTGGCGACAAGAGCTCCAGCTGCTGCCCCTACCCTTGAAAAAGGCCCTGCAGGAGGCCTATCAAGGCATCAGCCCAGCCCTGGCGCTGCAACTGGCGGGCGACCGGCAGCCCGAGGCCACCGCCCTCCTGAACCAGCCGGTGGACGCCCTCACCCCGGAGCGGTGGCAGCAGCTGTGGCAGCGCTGGCAAACCTGGCTCGCAGCGCTGGACCAGGGCCGTTTTCAGTTCAGCGCGGGCGAGGCCACGGCCTACAGCTGCTGGCAAGCCAGTGCGAGCCCTGGCGATCCCCTGGCCATCAACCAGGCTCTGGCGGAATACCACCGCCAGCAACTGGGACAACGGCGGCAGGGGCAACGGCGCCGGCAGCTGGATCAAAGGCTGCAGCAAGCCCTCAGCCGCGAGCAGCAGCAACGGCAGCACCAACAGGCACTGCTGGATCAGGTGGAGAACAGCGATGCCCTGCAGCGCCAGGCCGATGCCCTGCTGTGCCTGCAACAACCCAGCCGCGAGCAGGTGGCCGAGGCCCAGGCCCTCTATAAAAAGGCCCGCAAACTACGGCGTTCCGTGGCGGCCATCACACCTCGACTGGAGCAGCACCGCCAGCGCATCGCCGAGCTAGACGCGAGCCTCACCTACCTGGAGCAGCTTCCGCCCACGGCCAGCCTCAACGAGCTCACCGCCCTAGAACAGGACAGTGAGCTGGTGCTCAAACAGCGCTCCAAGGGCACGGGATCACGCCAGGACGTTCCCTGCCCCCTGGAAGCACGCAGCCCCAGTGGGGCGCGTCTGCAGGTGGGTCGCAACCACCGCCAGAACGAATGGATCAGCCTGCGCCAGGCCAGGCGCGGCGATCTCTGGTTCCATGCCCAGGAATGTCCCGGCAGCCACGTGGTGCTGAAGGGGTCCGAAGCACCCCTCAGCGAGGCCGACCTGCAGGCCGCCGCAGACCTGGCTGCCCACTTCAGTCGGGCCCGCGGCAACAGCCGGGTGGCCGTGGTGATGGTGCCCACCGAGGATCTGCAACGCATTGCCGGGGCAGCGGCGGGTACCGTGCGCCACCGCGGTGGCACCGTGCTCTGGGCAGAACCGGCACGGGCGACAGCGCTTCTGGAGCAGGCAGTCCCTAGCCTCAAGGGGGAGCCCGAGCCATGAGCGAGAACGACACCCTGCCCGCGCCAGCACCACCACTGAGCGATCTCGGCAACGAGTTCCCGGGGGAGGTGGAGATGACCCTGGTGGATCACCTGGAGGAACTGCGCAGCCGCATCCTGCGCAGCCTGCTGGCGGTGGTGATCGGCGCGGCCGGTTGCCTCCTGCTGGTGCGGCCCCTGGTGCGGCTGCTGGAGGTGCCGGCCCATGGCATCAGATTTCTGCAGCTGGCCCCGGGTGAATTTCTGTTCGTGTCACTCAAGGTGGCGGGCTACGCCGGCCTCACCCTGGCCCTCCCCTATGTGCTCTACGAAGGGCTGGCCTTTGTGCTGCCCGGCCTCACCCGCCGCGAACAACGCCTGGTGGCTCCAGCAGTAGCGGGCTCAGCGGTGCTGTTTGTGGCGGGCCTGGCCTTCGCCTGGTGGGCCCTGGTGCCGGCAGCCCTCAATTTCCTGGTGAGCTACGGCGCCGATGTGGTGGAGCCGATCTGGTCTATCGAGCGCTATCTGGATTTCGTGCTGCTGCTGATGGTGGCCACGGCCCTGGCTTTCCAGCTGCCGGTGTTGCAACTGCTGCTGGCGGCCCTAGGGGTGGTGCGTGCCCAGACCATGCTCGGCGCCTGGCGCTGGGTGGTGGTGGCCTCGGCCCTGGCTGGAGCCGTGCTCACCCCGTCTACCGATCCGATCACCATGCTGCTGCTCACCGGGGCGATCACAGCCCTGTATCTGATTGGCGTGGGCCTGGCCACTGTGGTGCAGCGGCCCCAGGCGGCCTAGAGCAGAAACTCGCTGGCCCGGCCTTGCGGCAGCTCCAGCGGCAGGGTCATGGCCTTGCCAAGCCTGGGTTTATCGGTGGTGCTATGGAGCCAGTGGCGCACCTGGCCAGCCACCCCCAGGCCGTTGAGCGTGCCCACCAGCTCCTCCAACTTGGCCGCGTACTGCTCGGCATCCAGCGGGAACGACTGCTGCTCCAAGTAGCCCCACATCACCTGCAGGTAAAGACGACCCCGCCTGGAAATGAGCTGCAGGTCGTAGGAGGCCTGCCAGCGACGCCGCAACAGCTCCAGCACTTCTGAGGCCACCAGGGGGGCGGCGGGGAGGTCGACGGGATCCAAGGGTGTGGCAGCGGGCGCGCAACAGCATGTTGCAGGGTCTCGGCAGAGCCCTGTCGGGCCAAGCCGTTCAGGGCTGGGCAAGGTTCATAATGGGCGCCACGTTGCAGTGGGCTCCCCAGCCGCCCCGTATGACCCAGATCCCAGCGCCCTCGTCCAGCGGTGATGTTCCCGGAATGGGTCGTCGGCAGTTCATGAATCTGCTGACCTTCGGCACGGTCACAGGCGTGGCCCTGGGTGCCCTCTACCCGGTGGTGAACTACTTCATCCCCCCCAAGGCCGGTGGTGGTGGTGGTGGTGTGACCGCCAAGGATGAGCTCGGCAACAACGTCACGGCCAGCGGCTGGCTCGGCAGCCACAAGGAAGGCGACCGCAGCTTGGTGCAGGGCCTCAAGGGCGATCCCACCTACCTGATCGTCGAGGGCAGCGATGCCATCGGCAGCTATGGCATCAACGCCATCTGCACCCACCTGGGCTGCGTGGTGCCCTGGAACGATGGGGCCAACAAGTTCATGTGCCCCTGCCACGGCTCCCAGTACGACGCCACCGGCAAGGTGGTGCGCGGTCCAGCCCCCCTCTCCCTGGCCCTGGCTCACGTCTCGGTGGAGAACGACAACGTGTTCCTGAGCCAGTGGACTGAAACCGATTTCCGCACCGGCGAGAAGCCCTGGTGGGCCTGATCTACCCCGCGCTCGTCTCCCCCTTGCCCGCCCGCCTGCCCCAACGCCCCATGCGTCGCTCCTTCTCCCTGCTGCTGAGTTCGCTCCTCGCCCTCGGCGCCCTGTTCGTGGCTCCACAGGCCAGCTGGGCCTACCCCTTCTGGGCGCAGCAGAACTACGCCACCCCCCGGGAAGCCACCGGCAAGCTGGCCTGCGCCAACTGCCACCTCGCCAAGAAGCCCACCCAGGTGGAAGTGCCCCAGGCGGTCTTCCCCGACGAGGTGTTCAAAGTTGAGGTGAAGATCCCCTACGACACCGCTGTCCAGCAGGTGGCTGGTGACGGCAGTGCCACTGGGCTCAATGTGGGCGCGGTGGTGATGCTGCCCGATGGTTTCAAACTCGCACCGGCCGATCGCCTCAGCGAGGAACTCAAGGAGGAAACCGCCGGCGTCTACGTGACTCAGTGGAGCGACAACGACCCCAACATCCTGCTCGTGGGTCCCCTCCCTGGTGACCAGCACCAGACGATCACCTTCCCGATCCTCGCGCCCGATCCCGCCACCGACAGCAACATCCACTTCGGCAAGTATCAGCTGCACGTGGGCGGTAACCGTGGCCGCGGCCAGGTGTACCCCACTGGCGAGAAGAGCAACAACGGCGTCTTCAATGCTTCCGTTGCTGGCAGCGTGGAAGCGATTAACGCCGGTGAGAACGGCGGATCTGTGGTGGTGATCAAAACTGCCGATGGCACCAGCGTGAATGAGGCCATCCCCGCCGGCCCCACCGTGACCGCAAGCGTGGGACAGGCCGTAGTGGCGGGTGAAGCCCTCACCAACGATCCCAACGTGGGTGGGTTCGGCCAGCTCGATGCCGAGGTGGTGCTCCAGAACCCTGTGCGTATCTACGGGATGCTTGCCTTCTTCGCCGCCGTTGCCCTGGCCCAGATCATGCTCGTGCTCAAGAAGAGGCAGGTAGAAAAGGTGCAGGCTGCCGAAGGCGTTTGATGCATCTCGCTGTGTTCACCTCACCGGGGCCCTTGCTGTTTCAGCTGGGCCCTTTTTCTCTGCGCTGGTATGGCTTACTGATCGCCGTTGCGGTGTTGCTGGGCCTGATGCTCGCCACGCGCCTGGGCAGGCAACGGGGCATCGAACCGGCGATGATCGCCGACCTGTTGCCGATCCTGGTGCTGGCGGCCGTGATTGGTGCCCGCGTCTACTACGTGGTCTTCGAGTGGCGGCAATACCAGTTGAACTGGCTCGATGCCCTGGCGATCTGGAGAGGGGGGATAGCCATCCACGGCGCCCTACTCGGCGGCAGCCTCGCGGTGATTCTCTATTGCCGCTGGCGCAAGCTCGCCTTCTGGAACCTGCTCGATGTACTGGTGCCATCCGTAGCCCTTGGCCAGGCCATCGGCCGCTGGGGCAACTTCTTCAACTCCGAGGCCTTCGGTCTTCCCACGGATCTGCCGTGGAAACTCACCATTCCATTCGCCAATCGGCCCATTCAGTTCCTGGATCAAACCAGCTTCCACCCCACATTTCTCTATGAGTCGTTGTGGAATCTCGGGGTGGTAATCCTCCTGTTGGTGCTGTTTCAGCGGGGCCTGAAGGGCCAGCTGCCCCTGCCGGCCGGAGCCCTCAGTTGCATGTACCTTCTCACGTACAGCACCGGGCGGCTTTGGATTGAGGGGTTACGCATCGATCCCCTCTGCCTGGCCGGCGCACCTCCCTTCTGTGACGGTGGGTTGCGCATGGCACAGCTGATGAGCCTGGTGCTGATGGCCGCCGCAGGATTCGGCCTTTACTGGCTGTATGTCCGTCAGCGGGCCCTGCCCGATCCGAGCGGCATCAGCCTGCCTTCCTCCGGCTCCCCCACTTGAACAACGACCCCACCACAGCAACCACCGCCAAGGTCTGGATCGTGGGGGCTGGCCCTGGGGCCCCAGATCTACTCACCATCCGGGCCCTCCGGGCGATCGAACAGGCCGAGGTGTTGATCTGGACCGACTCCCTGGTAAGCCCCCAGCTGGCCGCCCTGGCTCCCCCCGCCTGTGAGCGCATTCGCACCAGCACCCTCACGTTGGAGGAGGTGATGGAGCTGATGCTGGATCGCGCCAGGGCCGGCAAGCGGGTGGTGCGTCTCCACGATGGCGACACCTGCCTCTACAGCGCCCTCAATGAACAGCTCTGCCGGCTGCTGGATGCCGACATCACGGTGGAGGTGGTGCCCGGTCTCAGCGCCTACCAGGCCACCGCGGCTGCCCTGAGCAGTGAACTCACCATTCCCGGCCTGGTGCAAACCATCGTGCTCAGCCGTGCGGGTGGACGCACAGGGGTGCCGGAGAACGAATCGCTCGAGCGGCTGGCGGCCCTGCAGGCCTCCCTGTGCCTCTACCTGAGTGCGCGCCACGTGCAGCAGGTTCAGGCCGAGCTGCTGCGGCACTACCCAGCCGACACCCCCGTGGCGATCGGCTATCGCGTCAGCTGGCCCGACCAATGGCTCACGGTGGTGCCCCTGAGCGAAATGGCGCAGATGAGCCAAGAGCGGGACCTGATCCGCACCACCCTGTACGTGGTGAGTCCCGCGTTGGCGGCCCCAGGGGAGGCCCGATCCAAGCTGTATTCAGCCAGCCATCACCACCTGTTCCGCGGCGGCGCGGAGGTGGGGCCCACGATGTTTTAAGCTCTTGGGGTGCGGGCGATTAGCACAGCGGTAGCGCACTTCCTTCACACGGAAGGGGTCACTGGTTCGAATCCAGTATCGCCCATACTCTGAATTTCTCCCCCTGGGCTGCAGAGGCTTTCGTCTCGTTCATGCATCCCGATTGGCGCCTTCTCTGGCACCTGGTTCGGACTGTGGTGCAGAGACGGCAAATCCGGGTCACAATGCCGCCACGAGTTCGTCGGCCCCGCGCATTAGCGCCAGCACCCCCACCATGGACCTCGACGCCGGAAGGCCGTCTGCCAATTCGGCCCTGGAGCGACTGGGCCTCACCCTGAGGGAGGCCCGTCTGGCCCGCGGCATGGACTGCCGCACCCTCGCGGCTCAGCTGCGCATGGGTCCCGAACAACTGGAGGCCCTCGAAGCGGGGGATTCCAGCCGCTTAGCGGAAATGGTGTTTGTGATCGCCCAGGCCCGGCGTGTGGCCGACGCCCTCGGCGTGGACGTGAACCTCTTGATCACGCCCCTGAAACAAGGCGCCAGTGCCCTAAAGCCTGCCCCGGCTCCACTCACCGCAGACGCCTACACCCCCAAGACCAGCCACACCCGCGGGCGCCAACCGTCGCGGCTGCCGGTTGTGGGCTGGGTGGCCCTACTCGCTGGCCTGGGCGCAGCGGGGGGCTGGGGCTGGCAACAGCTCAACCAGCCCGGCGGCAAGCCCATGGCCATCACCCCATTGGTTCCGGTCGAGCCGCCCCCGCAGCCCGACCCCGCCAAGCCAGCGGCCATGCCAACCACCCTCCGCCTCACCACCGTGGAGGCCAGCTGGCTGGAGGTGCGCACCAACACCGGCAAGCAGCTTTTTGAGGGCAACCTCAAGGGCACGCGAGTTTTCCCCCTGGGCACGGGGCTCAGGGTGTTGGCTGGCCGACCCGATCTGGTTCGCGCCGGCCTTGGCAACACCCCCGGGAAGACCCTGGGGCGGATTGATCAGCTGAGCTGGGTGGAGTTCAAGCCCTCCGCTCCGGCAGCAGCGGCTCCAACACCCTGAGGCTCACGCCGGCGGCTTCCTGCACGGCCGGAGCACAGGCCTGCAGGCTCCAACGCTCCAGGCTGAGATCGAGTTCAGCAGCCATGGGCTCCAACCGGATGCTGAGGCAACTGGTTTCCTCCATACGCACCTGAATCCCCGCCACCGACGCCTGGGGGCGACGATCCAGGGCAACGGCCAGCCGCAGCAGCAGGGCCATCGCCGCCACAGTGCGGCGCTGCTCGCGGCCGTCGATCAACTGCCAGGCCTCGTGCCGTTTCTTGGGCAGGCTGCGGCGGTGGTAGCGGGCCATGGCCGCCACCATGAGCTGCTCACTGTCTGAGTAGCCCAGCAGGTCGCCGTGGCGAATCAGGTACCAGCTGTGCTTGTGATAAGACCCCACATTGATGTGTTGGCCGCAGCTGTGCAGCATCGCCGCGGCCCAGAGCAGTTGCCGGCCGCTGCCGTCATCGTTGTGCAACACCCCCTGGGTCTGGCTGTAGAGGCTGAGGGCATAGCCCGCCACCCGCTCGGCCCGGGCCTGATCCACGCCGTAGCGCTGCACCTGGTGCAGCACGGTGCGCTGGCGAATACTGCTCTGGAACGCAAAGCGATCCACGATCAGATCGTTGCGCAGCATCCAATCCACGATCAGGCCTTCCCGAAGAGCCCGCTCACTGATCACCAGCTCTTGGGCACCGAGCATCTGCATGGCGGTCTGCAGGATCAGGGCACCGGGAACGATGATCTCGGCCCTGCGCTCGTTGAGGCAGGGCAGGGCCCGCCGCTGCTCCGGGGTCATGGTCAGCAGGCGGGCCACCAGCTGGTTGAGCCGTTCCCGCGGCACCCGATAGCCCTGCATGCGCAACGGAGGGCGCGGATCCTCTGCTGCCGCCATGGCCGCGATCGCCATGGCGGTGCCGCTGGTGCCCACCATCACCGGCAGTTCGCCTGGGTTGAGCCGCTGCTTCACCTTCAGCACCGCCGGCTCGAGGCTCCCCTGGATGTAGGCCCGCAGGAACTCCACCCGCTTGGGGGGCAGCGGATCGTCATGAACAAAATCCCGCTGCAGCCGCACGGCCCCTACCCGGGTGCTGGTGAGGGCGCGGGCATCCCGGCCATCCGCCAGGATCAACTCGGTGGAGCCGCCACCGATGTCGAGAATCAGGTGGGGCTGCTCCCCGAAGGCCATGCCGGAGAGCACACCCAGATAGATGAGGCGGGCCTCCTCCGGGCCACTCACCAGATCCACCTCCAGGCCCAGCTGCTCCTGGATGGCCTGCAGGAATTCCCGGCCATTGGGGGCCTCGCGCACGGCACTCGTGGCGGCCGTCACCACATCGCCGGGCTGCACGCCGTGGCTGGCGGCCAGCTCCCGGCAGTGGCGCAGGGTGATGAAGGCCCGCTCGATCGCCTCGGCGCTGAGGTCGCCGGTTTCGGGATCACGCTCCCCTAACCGGGTGGTGGATTTCTCAGTGAGCACCACCGAGAAGCTGCGCAGGGCCGGATCCACTGCCGCGATCAGCAGGTGGATGGAATTAGTGCCGATATCAATACCGGCCACCGGCCGGCTCCCAGCTGTGCCGTTACCGGCGGAGGTCTCGGTCACGCGGGACAGCAGGCGGTGCTGCTGGCACTTTCGCATCGCCGGGCCACCTAACGTGCGGCCCAACACTGGAGACACACCAGCCTGTGGCCGCAGCCCTTGAACTGGTTCAGGCCTGGCTCGCCCTGCTGCGCTGGGACAAGCCCAGTGGCCGGCTGATTCTGCTGATCCCAGCGGGCTGGAGCCTGTGGCTGCTGCCGGCCACCCCGCCACCAGCGGTGCTGGTGGGATGGATTGTGCTGGGGGGCCTGGCGGTGAGCGGGGCAGGCTGCGTGGCCAACGACCTCTGGGATCGCCGCATCGATCCCCAGGTGGAGCGCACCCGCCAGCGCCCCCTGGCCAGTGGCCGTCTCGGCGTCTCGTCAGCCCTGGTGCTGCTGGGGCTGTGCCTGCTGGCGGCCCTGGCGGTGGTGCTCTGGGGTGTGCCTGCCAGCAGCCGCGGCCTCTGCCTGGCCCTGGCCCTAGCCACCCTGCCGCCGGTGCTGCTCTACCCCTCCGCCAAGCGCTGGTTTGCCTTTCCCCAAGCGGTGCTGGCCCTGTGCTGGGGCTTCGCCGTACTGATCCCCTGGGGCGCCGCCACGGGCAACCTGGATGGCGGCTGGCCGCTGTTCGCCACCTGGGCGGCCACGCTGCTGTGGACCTTCGGGTTCGACACGGTGTACGCCATGGCCGACCGCCCTGATGACGCAGCCCTCGGTATCCGCAGCAGCGCCCTCAGCCTCGGGGCCCATGCCCCTACGGCCGTGGGACTTTGCTACGGCGCCACTGCCGTACTTCTGGCCATCGCCGCAGGGCTGCAGGGGGCCGGACTGCTCTTCTGGCTGATCTGGGCGGTGGCGACGGCCGGACTGCTGCTGGAGGCCTGGCTGCTGCGCCGGCCCGAACTGCCGCGATCGGCCTACGGACTGCATTTTCGCCACCAGGTGCTGCTTGGATCCCTGCTGCTGCTGGGCCTGGTACTCGGGCGCACGGTTGGGGGAGTGCCGGCATGACAGGCCAGCTGCCGCCCCCCCTACGGGCGGGGGACCGGGTGCAGCTGGCAGCCGCCAGCTCAGCCCTGGACAACCTGGAGCGGCTCGAGGCCGGCAGCGCCGTGCTGCAGAGCTGGGGCCTGCAGGTCGATCACCACCCCGACCCTCTGCGCCGGTGGGGCTACTTGGCCGGGGCCGACCCGCAGCGCCACGGCGACCTGCTGCCTCCAGCCCCGCTCACGGCCTGCATCCGCGGTGGCTGGGGTGCCGCCCGGCTCCTTGAAGCCCATCAGCCCCTGTCACTACCAGACGGCTGGCTGCTGGGCTTCTCGGATGTCACCTCGTTGCTGTGGGGCCAGCGGGCCCAGGGGCGTTGCGGTGGCATCCACGGCCCCCTGGTCACCACCCTGGCCAGCGAGCCTCTCTGGAGCCAAGAGCGACTGCGACAGTTGCTGTTCGGTGAGCCCCTGGCAGACCTCACGGGGGAGGCCTGGAACGCAGGCGTGGCCATAGGTCCGCTGCTGGTGGGCAACCTCACCGTGGCCACTCACCTGCTGGGGACCACCCACCTTCCGGATCTGCGCGGGGCGGTGCTGGTGCTGGAGGACGTGGGAGAGGCCCCCTACCGCATCGACCGCATGCTCACCCACTGGCGCCTCAGCGGTGCCCTGCAGCAACTGGCCGGTATCGGCTTCGGCAGCTTCAGCCAATGCCATGACGACGACGCGCGCGATCCAGACACCTGCTTCAGCCTCGAGCAGGTGCTGCGGGAGCGCACCGCGGACCTGGGCATTCCCGTGCTGGCCGAGCTGCCGGTGGGCCATGAGCCCGGCAATGCCGCTCTCCCCCTGGGCGTTCAGGTGCGGCTGGATGCCCACCGGGGAGTGCTGCAGATGCTCTAGCGGCCGGCCAGCACCGCCGCGGCAACGGTGAGATCGAAGGGGGTGGTGATCTTGATGTTGGAAGGGGAGGCCTCAATCACCTGCACCGCCCAGCCGAGGCGCTCAAACAGGGAAGCGTCATCGGTGACGCTCCAGCCCTCGGCAACGGCACGGGCGTGGGCATCCCTGAGCTGTTGCACCGGAAAACCCTGGGGGGTCTGGGCACCCCAGAGCTGGGAGCGATCCGGGGTGTCCTGAATCACGCCATCGCCATCCACCCGCTTGATCGTGTCGGTGACGGGCGCAGCCGCGATCACCGCCGCACCAGCGGCCACGGCCTGGGCACAGCGGTTGATCAGATCGGGATCCACCAGGCAGCGGGCCCCGTCGTGGATCAGCACAGAGCTAGCGGTCTGCGGCAGCGCGGCCAGGCCGTTGCTCACGGATTCCTGGCGGGTGTCGCCTCCCTGGATCCACACCACAGGACGGTCGGGGTTGACGGCGGCCACCAAGCCCTCAATGGCAGCCTGATCGATGGGCTGGCCCACGATGCCAATCCAGCGGATGTCGTCGCAGGCCAGGGCAGCCTCCAGGGTCCAAGCGAGCACAGGGCGCCCCGCCACCTCCAGCAGCAGCTTGTTGCGCTCCGCTCCCATGCGGCGGCCGCTGCCGGCGCAGGCGATCAGCAAATGCACAAGCGGGCGGCCTCCTGAGCCTGGTTGGTCCGACCTCCATACAATCAGCCCGCGACCCGCCCTAGCTGCCCGCCGCCATGCGCGTTCTGTTTCTGCTTCCGGGCGGCATCACCAGCCAGCTGGAGGCCCTGCCGGCCGTAGCGACGGTGGCCAGCCAACTCCAGGCCCAGGTGCAAGTGGCCTGTGCCCCTGCAGCCGCCGCCACCTGGACGCTGGTGCCGGCGGTGGAGAAGGTGATTCCGTTCGACTTCGACACCCGGGGCAGCCTGGCGGACTGGGCCAACTTGCTGGGCAACGTGCGCGAGCCCGATTTCCAGGCCTGCATCAGCCTGGCGCAGGGGCGCCAGCTCGACCTGATGCTCTCGATGAGCCACATTCCCAACCGCGTGGCCCTGGGCGGCTTCTCCGCCACGAGCAGCGTGAGCCCTACGGGCGGTTGGCAGCCCCAGGCCCTGGGGGCCTTCCTACGCCCGCTGGGCCTGAGCCTGGATGCGGGGGCCTTCCGCCTGGCACTGCCCAAGCCCGCTCTTGAACAAGCGGCGGGACAGCTGCCGGCCGGCCAAGGGCCTGCCCTGCTGCTGAGCCCCTCCGGCAGCGACAACGACTGGCCCAGCAGCCAGTGGCAATCCCTGCCCGAACAGGTGAGGACCACGTTGCCCGATCTGCGGGTGGTGCAAGCCCTGCGCGGCAGCAAGCTGCAGGAGCGGGCGGCCCAGATCGCAAGCTGTGATGTGGTGCTGAGCAGCGATCCCATCACCACCGAACTGGCCCTTTTCTGCGGGGTTCCCCTGGTATCCCTGGGCCGCGACTCCTCGCAACTGCCTACCCGACAGGGGGTGCAGGGGCTGGGGGCCGGCGACCAGCTGACTCAACTGTCCATGGCGGAGGTGCTCAAGGCCATGGGCTTGGGATGAGACAGCCTCGGCGGATACCCCCACGCCAAGCCCGACGCCGCGCCTCACTGACGGCACTGCTGAGCCGGCGCCCCTGGGCCGGCCCCGTGCTCGCGCTCGTGATGGTGGTGAATGCCGGGGCCGCGGGCTACCGGATCAGCGAGGGCTGGGACTGGGGTGACTGCTACTGGATGGTGCTGATCAGCCTCAGCACCCTGGGGTTCAGCGATGCGGAAACCCAGGTTCTCAGTGGTGGTGGCCGGGTTGTGACGGCCCTGCTGATCATCGGCGGCCTGGTCGTGGTGCAACAGACCATTCAGAAACTGCTGGAATTAACCAATTCCGGCTATTTCCGGCGCCTTCGGGAGCGCCGCTATCTCCAACAGCTGCAGCGCACGATGAACAGCCACGTGATCCTCTGCGGCTATGGCCGCATCGGCCGCGAAATCGCCCAGCAACTCAGCGCCGAAGCGGTGCCCTTGCTGGTGGTGGAGATGGATCCAGATCGCATCCAGGAGGCCCAGCAGCGGGGGCTCACGGTGCTGCAGGCGGACGCCACCCTCGACGTGACCCTTGAGGCGGCCGGGGTGCATCACTGCCGGGCCCTGGTGGCGGCCCTGCCCAGCAATGCCGCCAACCTCTATGTGATCCTCAGCGCCCGGGGCCTGGCCCCCCGCTGCCGCTTGATCGCCCGGGCCGACAGTGAAGAAGCCGAGGGCAAACTGCGGCTGGCCGGGGCCGACCAGGTGGTGAGTCCCTATGTGGCAGGAGGCCGCACCATGGCCGCCACCGCCCTGCGGCCCCTAGCGGTGAACTTCATGGAACTGCTGGCCGGATCGGAGTGTGAGATGGAGGAGCTGCTGCTGAGCAGCGACCCCCAGCAACTCGGCCAGCTCAACGGCCGCAGCCTGGCGGAGCTGCAGCTGGGCCGACGCAGCGGCGCCCTGGTGCTGGCCATTCGCAACCCGGATGGCGCCGGTTCACCTGGGGCTGCACTGCTTGCCAATCCCAGCGGGGAGGTGCGCTTGGCGCCGGGCCAACTCCTGGTGGTGATGGGCAGCCAGGAGCAGCTGGAGCGCCTCACCGACCTACTGGGATCGGCCCTGGCCGGAGTGGATACGCTGCAGGCCTAGCCGCCAGCCGCAAAGCCAGGCTTACGCTCGCGCGATTGCCGCCTCTGCTCCATGGCCAACGCCACCCCCCTTGCCGGACAGGTTGCCCTGGTGACCGGCGCCAGCCGGGGCATCGGCCGCTGCATCGCCCAGGTGTTGGCCCAGGCGGGCGCCACGGTGGTGGTGAACTACGCCAGCTCGCCTGGAGCAGCGGACGCGGTGGTGGCTGAGATCCAGACCAGTGGCGGCAAGGCCTGGGCCCACCAGGCCAACGTGGCCGATGAGGAGCAGGTGGAGGCCATGGTGAAAGCCGTGCTGGCGAAGGAGGGCCGGCTGGATGTGTTGGTGAACAACGCCGGCATCACCCGCGATGGCTTGCTGATGCGCATGAAGAGCGCCGATTGGCAGAGCGTGATCGACCTCAACCTCACGGGGGTGTTCCTCTGCACCCGGGCCGTGAGCCGCTCGATGCTCAAGGCCCGGAGTGGGCGCATCATCAACATCACCTCCGTGGTGGGCCTGATGGGCAACCCCGGCCAGGCCAACTACAGCGCCGCCAAGGCGGGGGTGATCGGGCTCACCCGCAGCAGTGCGGCGGAATTCGCCAGCCGTGGGGTCACCGTGAACGCCGTGGCGCCGGGCTTTATCACGACCGACATGACCAAAGACCTCAACGTGGAGCCAATCCTCTCGTCCATCCCCCTGGGTCGCATGGGCAGCCCCGATGAAGTGGCCAGCGCGGTGAGGTTCCTGGCGGCAGATCCAGCCGCCGCCTACATGACAGGCCAGGTACTGCAGGTGGATGGCGGCATGGTCATGCGTTAGACACCGGCTGGGCCAGCTCCTCCCGCAGCCGCCGGATCCGTTGCAGCAGCTTGAGGCGACGGCGGCGGGTCGTCATGGTGAGAAAGATGCGCAGCGGCACATAGATCAGGGCCATACCCAGCCCTAGCCCCGCCACCAGCAGAAACACCATCAAGTTGCTGCCGGCGGCAGGGTCCGCCAAGGCATCCGTCAGAACCTCGGTGATGCTGTCCTCCATGCCCGGCACCCTATCGAGTGGCGCGGGTGGATGCAGCCTTCCCCACCCCGGCATTCGGCTTTCCCCACCAGCCAGGCCGCCGGATGGCATGGGAGCCTGTGGCCAAGGTTCTTCTTTCTGCTGCCGCGCCCCATGGCCAAGCTGCTGCTGTTCTCCGACGCCTCCCGCTCCGCCCTCGAGCGCGGTGTCAACGCCCTGGCCGATGCGGTCAAGGTCACCATCGGCCCCAAGGGACGGAACGTGGTGCTGGAGAAGAAGTTCGGCGCCCCGGACGTGGTGAATGACGGCGTCACCATCGCCAAGGAAATCGAACTCGAAGATCCCTTCGAGAACATCGGCGCCAAACTGCTGCTGCAGGTGGCCACCAAGACCAAGGACAAGGCCGGCGACGGCACCACCACCGCCACGGTGCTGGCCCAGGCCATGGCCCGTGAGGGCCTGCGCAACGTGGCAGCCGGCGCCAACCCCGTGGGTGTGCGCCGCGGCATGGACAAGGCTGTGGCTCAACTGGTGCAGGGCATCGCAGCCCGCTCCAGCGCCGTAGCCGGCGACGCCATCCGCCAGGTGGCCACCGTGAGCTCCGGTGGCGACGAGGAAGTTGGGCAGATGATCGCCGAGGCCATGGAGAAGGTCACCGCCGATGGCGTGATCACCGTGGAAGAGAGCAAAAGCCTGGCCACCGAGCTGGAAATCACCGAGGGCATGGCCTTCGATCGGGGCTACAGCTCCCCCTATTTCGTCACCGACGGTGATCGCCGCGTCTGCGAGTTCGAGAACGCCTTACTCCTGGTCACCGACCGCAAGATCAGCTCGATCACCGACCTGGTGCCCGTGCTGGAAGCGGTGTCCCGGGCCGGCAAGCCCCTGGTGATCCTGGCGGAAGAGGTGGATGGCGAAGCCCTCGCCACCCTGGTGGTGAACAAGAACCGCGGCGTCCTACAGGTGGCGGCGGTGCGAGCCCCGGCCTTCGGCGAGCGTCGCAAGGCGGCCCTGCAGGACATCGCCATCCTCACCGGCGCCACCTTGGTGTCTGAAGACCGGGCCATGACACTTGACAAGGTGAGCCTGGACGACCTGGGCAAGGTGCGCACCATCACCATCAGCAAGGACAGCACCACGATCGTGGCCACCGGTGAGCACCAGGCTGCCGTGGCAGATCGGGTGGCCACCATCCGCCGTGAGCTCGACAACACCGACTCCGACTACGACCGCGAGAAGCTGGTGGAGCGCATCGCCAAGCTGGCCGGCGGCGTGGCCGTGATCAAGGTGGGTGCCCCCACCGAAACGGAACTGCGCAACCGCAAGTTGCGCATCGAGGATGCCCTCAACGCCACGCGGGCCGCTGTGGAAGAGGGCATCGTGGCCGGGGGCGGCAGCACCCTGGCCCTGCTGGCCGGCAATCTCGATGGCCTCGTGGCCAGCCTGAGTGGAGATGAGCGCACCGGCGTCCAGATCGTGCAGCGGGCCCTGACGGCGCCACTGCAGCAGATTGCAGCGAATGCCGGCCACGACGGCAACGTGGTGGCGGAAGAGGTGCTGCGTAGCGGCAAGGGCTTCAATGCAGCCACCGGCGCCTACGAAGACCTGCTCACCGCCGGCATTCTCGACGCAGCCAAGGTGGTGCGCCTGGCCCTGCAGGACGCCGTGTCCATCGCCTCTCTGCTGATCACCACCGAGGCCGTGATCGCCGACAAGCCCGAGCCTCCTGCCGCCGCCTCCCCCGGTGGCGACATGGGTGGCATGGGTGGCATGGGCATGCCCGGCATGATGTGAGGCCCCACCGGCCTCACGCCGCTACAGCGCCCTGATGAGCCGGGCGTGGATGCGGCAGACGCTCAAGGCTTCCCGGGGCGGGTCATTGCAGAGCCGCCCCAGTTCTCTGTTCAAGGCCTGAAGCTCCGCCATCGGCAGGCCTCCCACGGGAGCGCTCATCATCAGTCCCCCCACCACAAGGGGGAAAATCGAGAACCAACGCCGGGAGGCCATTCAGCGCACCTCCTTTGAGACACCTGAGATACGTGCAGTCTGACCACCAGGGTGCAGGGAGGCCCTCAAGCTTCAGAAAGCTTTTCCGCTCAGCGGGTTGACCCGATTCCAGCCTGCGCTCTCAGCGGCCAAGCGCCCCGACATAGGCCGCCACCTGAAGGTCAACACCGGTAATAGCGGTGCCCACCACTACGGCGTCGGCACCCTTCTGCAAGGCCGAACGGGCCTGATCCGCAGTGGCAATACCTCCCTCACAGATCAGGCTGGTGCTGGCAGGCAACTGCTGGCGCAGTGGGGCCAGCAACTCCCAGGCGGGAGGCCGTGACCCCGCGGTGGCCTCGGTATAGCCAAACAAGGTGGTACCCACCCACTGGCAGCCGAGGGCGGCCGCCCGCAAGCCGTTGTCCACGGAATCGATATCAGCCATCAGCGGGGCACGGAGATCAACTGAGGCCCGGCGCACCAGTTCGGCCAGGTCCTGACCAGCGGGGCGAGGCCGCTCGGTGGCATCCAGCGCAATCACATCCGCACCAGCCGCCCACACCGCCTGGATCTCCGCCCAGCCGGGGGTGATGTACACGGAACTGTCTGGGAAGGTGCGCTTCCATAGGCCCACGATCAGGGCCTCCGGGCAGCGGCGCCGCACCGCACCGATGTGTTCCGGGCTCTCCAATCGCACACCGATGGCGCCATTGCGCAGGCTGGCTTCCGCCATGGCCGCGATCACCTGGGGATCCCGCATCGGCGATCCCTCCGGCGCCTGCACGGACACGATCAAGCCCCCCTGGAGGGCTGCACGCTCAAGCCGCACGGGGAAGCTCCGCATCGGCCTGTCCATCCGGCAGCCAACGACGCAGCTGGGTCAGACCCGGGTGGCTGGGGGCTGGTGCCGGACGCGACAGCCGCGGCAACACGGGTAGCTGCTGCACCGGCGAGGCCACCGGAAGCGGAGCGGACTGCACGGGTGACTGGATGTTGGGGGCAGTGGGAGACTCCAGCAGCTCCTGCCACCAGGCCAGGCTCTCCCCCTGGGCCAGTTCCTGCATCAGCGCAGGCAGGGAACTGACGCCCTGGCGGTGCACCCACAAACTGGACAGCCGCTGCACGGCTGCTGAATCACGGCATTGCAACGCTGCGCTGAGCTCCTGGCGCAGGGCCTGCCGCCGGGCCAGTGGAGAGGGTGGAGCAGGGGGACGAGCAGGCAAGGGGAGCAGAGACATCAGGAGAGCTTGCGATCCAGCAGGGGGCGGATCAACAGAAACAGACCCGCCGCCAGGGCCGCCAACACCCCCAAGCAGCTGGCCGCGCTCAGCTCCCCATAGGGGGCTTGCAGCACCAGGGCCGAAAGGGAAAAGTTGCCGGCGTAGGCCGCACGGATGGGTTCAATCGCGAAGGTAAGGGGATTCAGGGCCGCAAGCCAGCCCAACCAGGGCGGCATGAACGCAATCGGAGCCAGGGCCGTGCTGGCAAAGAGCAGCGGCAGGTTGGCTACGAAGATCACCGCAATCAGCTCGATGTGGCCCGGCAGGGCAAAGGCCAGCCCGAGGCTCAGACCCGTCACGGCAAACACGAGCAGCAGCAGGGTCACCAACACCAGCAGCAGGCCCGCGCCTCCGGGCCAGCCGTAGCCCAACAACCAGGCGGTGCCCATGATCGCCAGGCTCTGGACCAGGCTCAGGGAGGTGATATAGAGCACCGAGGCCAGCACGATCGAGCTGCGGGAGCGCAGCGGGGCCACGAGCAACCGGTTCAGAAAACCGAATTCCCGGTCGAACATCACCGGCAGGCCAGCGTTGAGGGCGGCACTGAAGGCCGTGAACACAATCACGCCGGCCCCCAGGAAGCGGCCGTAGCTCATGCCATCGGGGAGCAGACCTTCCGGGGCATTGGCGAACAGAGCCCCGAACAGCACCAGCCAGATCAGCGGTTGCAGCACGCCGGCCACCAGGGTGGAGGGCCGCCGCAGCAGCTGCAGGAACAGGCGCTTGGTGAGGGCGAGGGTTTCCTGGCTGAGATCGGCAAGGGCCGAGTGGTTGCCCGTATCGGGCGTCACGGGGCTGAGCAGGGAGGGGGTGGCGCTGGTCATCGCTGGCGGAACGGGGAACACGAACTCAACGGGTCGGGAATCAACGCATGGACTGCTTGCGCTCCGCCTTGACATCGCGGCTGCCGGCCACCGCCAGCTCCGCATCCATCAGGGTGCGGCCCGTGGCCTGCAGATACACGTCGTCGAGGCTGGGGCGGCTCTGCGCCAGGGCGAACACGGGCAGCTGTGCTTCAGCCAGCTGACGCCGCAGCTGCTCCGCCACCCCCTCATGCTCCACCACCAGGTTGAGCGAAAATCCCTGGGCCCGGTTCACCACCACCTGCCGCACGCCGGCGCAGCCCTGCAAAAGCTGCTGCACCCGCAGGGCCTCGGGCTCATCGCTGAACTCCCGCACCCGCAGGGTCACCCGGTCACCGCCCAGGGCCGCCTTCAGTTCGGAGGGCCTGCCCTCGGCGATCACCCGGCCGTTCTCAATGATGGCCAGATGATCCGCCAGGGCATCCACCTCCTCGAGGTAGTGGCTGCTCAGCAACACCGTGGTGCCCTGATCACGCAGCTGCCGCAACACCTGCCAGATGGCAGCTCGACTCTCGATATCCAGCCCCACGGTGGGCTCGTCCAACACCAGCACCTGGGGCCGGTGCAGCAGCCCGGAGGCCAGATCCAGGCGGCGGCGCATACCCCCTGAATAGGTGCCGCAGCGACGATCAATCCAGTCGCCCATGGCCAGCAGGTCCTCCAGTTCGGCGATGCGCCGATCGCGCTCCGCCTTGGGCAGGTGATAGAGGTCGCCCTGGAGTTGCAGCAGCTCGCGGCCAGTGAGGATCTTGTCGAGCGCCACCTCCTGGGCCACGTAGCCGAGGCGTTCACGCACACCGCGGGGATCCACCAAACCATCCACCCCGGCAACCCGCACGCTGCCGGAACTGGGGGCCAGCAGGGTGGCGAGGATCCGGAGGGTGGTGGTTTTACCGGCGCCGTTGGGCCCCAGCAGGCCATAGAGGCTGCCCTTGGGCACCGACAGGCTGAGACCCCGCAGGGCCTCCACCGCCTTGTCGCCTTTGCCGTAACGCTTGCAGACGTCGTGGAGCTGGATCACCGCTTCTGGCACCGCCGGGGAACTCCGCTCAGCCGTTTAGAAAACCCAATTTAGAAAGTCCCCCGCCACCCAGGGGTGGCAAGCCCCAGCAACTCGAGACCCTGGTGGCTGAATTGGGCACCAGCGGGCATTCGGGCGATCAGCAGCAGCAAGCAGATGCCGAAGAGATAGAGGATCGACCAGCGGAACAGGCCCTTGGCCCGCTGCAGGTCGTCGGGAGCCTGCTGGAGCGCCCAGGCCATCTGCAGGAGCCTGCCGTTAAAGGGAAGCAGCAACAGGCCATAGAGCAAACCACCAGAGGGCAAGGCCCAAATGCCGAGCACACTCAGAACCACTGTGGCCAGTGCGTAAATGCCGATGGCCTGGGCCGTGGCGGGGGCCCCTTTCACCACTGGCAGCATCGGAATGCCCACAGAGCGGTAGTCATCTTTGAGCAGCAGGGCCAGGGCCCAGAAATGGGCGGGGGTCCACACCATCACCAGGCCAAACAACCACCAGCTACTCAAACCCAGATGCCCCGTGGCGGCAGCGGCCCCCACCAGGGGAGGAATGGCCCCGGCAACCCCGCCAATCACGATGTTCTGGCTGGTGCGGGGCTTGAGCAGCACCGTGTAGAGCAGCACATAACTGCAGAGCCCAAGCAGCGATAGGCCCGCCGCCAGGCAGTTCACCCCTCCCACCAGCAGGGTGGAGGCGGTGAGGGCCAGGGCCACGGCAATGGCAAAGGCCGTGGTGACCGACAGGCGACCAGAGGGCAAAGCCCGGCCGCTGGTGCGCTGCATGCGGCCATCGAGCTCCTGCTCCCAGAGGCAATTGAGCACACCGGCGGCGGCGGCGGCCAGGGCACCACCACCGAGGGTGCAGGCCAAACGGGCTGGGGGCAGAGGCCAACCCTCGGAGAGGGCCATGCCGCCCAGGGTGGTGGCCAGCAGCAGCGGGATCAACCGCGGCTTGGCGATCTCCAGCCAGGGAGGCAGGCGCAGACGGGCCCGCGAAGGCACCACCTGTTCCCGCGTGAGCAGGGGTGTTGCTGAAACCGGTGCACTAACCACGGGCCACCTCCAGGGATGTTTGGGGCCAGCAGCTGCGGCCAAGCCAGCTGCGGGCGGTAAGGGCGGAAAGCACGGCCACCAGTAAGGCCGCCGTGAGCTGGTGGGCCACGGTGACCGCTGGCACCGAGAGGCTCAGCCGCAGGCTGGCAACCCCAAGGGCGATCTGAGCCACCACCAGCAAGGCGGCCAGGCTGGCCAGGGGACGCTCAGAGCGCAGCCGCCACCAGGCCAGGACCGCCAGCAGCAGCACGGCCAGGGCCGCCGGCGTGGCCAGCAGGCGATGGGCGTAGAGCCAGCCACAGCCCTCGCCGGAACTGAAGCAGCGGCCAGCGGCCCACTGGGTGGCCATCAGCCCCCCCATCAGGCATTGGGCCAGCACAGCCGTGGCAACCACAGGGGTCAGCCACGCCCACCAGAGCGGCAACGGCAACCGGGAGGCGCCGTTCAAACCCTGATGGCAACCGCTCACCACAGCCACGAGCACCAGGGCCGTGACCAGGTGAGCCGTAACCACCCCGAACGGCAACAACTGGGTGACCGTGAGGGCACCGAGGGCTCCCTGCCCCCCCACCAGCAGGAGGGTGACCGCGGCCAGAGCCGGTAGCCAGCGGGGCAGGCGCGAGCGCCAGACCCAGCTGGCCGCGGTGAGCACCAGCACCCCGATGCCCACCACAAAGGCATCGAGGCGGTGAAACCACTCCAGAAACACCTGGAGGTTCATCTGGCGCCCCGGCAGCAGGGAGCCGTAACAGAGGGGCCAGTCGGGACAGGCCAGGCCGGCTTCCATCACCCGGGTGGCGCCACCGATTCCCACCAGGGCCACCAGGGCGATCAGCAGATGGGCCGTGAGGCTGGCGAGCCGGCGAACAATGGGATCAGTGGACTCCCCAAGGGGGGGAGAGACCAGGCGCTGGGGTGATTGCAAACTCGGCGTTGCCATGCCTCGTTTAGGCCTGTTTGCGTTCACGCTAATGACAACAATCAAGAGCGCTTGGCTAGCGCGATGACGCCGGGGAAGAGCGACACCAACAGTGATAGTTGGGTGAGCAATCCCACACGCAAACCGAGGCCTGACTGGCTGATTGACACAGCAGACAACAGCAACCACGACAGGCCAGGCAAATCTCCATAGGCTGGAGCGGTTATGCCCCGGGAAGATGCCCATTCCCGCCACAATCCTGACGCTGCTGGCAGGAATGGCCCTTGTCCTGGCTGGCCTTTGGGTCGGTCAGAACGTCAACCTGCTGCCCCTGGATGCCAGCGCCAATGCACCGGTTTACGACGAACTTTTTAAGGTTCTGTTCAGCATTGGCACAATTCTCTTCGTTGGCATCACGGGTTTGATCCTGTTCAGCCTGGTGCGCTTTCGCCGGAGAACCGGAGATCGCACAGATGGCCTGGCCATTGAAGGCAATCTGCCGCTGGAAATTTTATGGACAGCGATCCCCGCGATTGTGGTGCTGTTTGTAGGGATTTACAGCTACGACATCTATGACCGCATGGGCGGCATGACCCCGCTGAACGACCACAGCGCCCACGCCATGCAGCCCGCCGACGACAGCGGCCACACCTGGGCCGGCATCAGCCCTGCCGCCATCGATGCCGAGGCCGGCACCGCAGCCCTGCCCATCGACGTGACGGCGATGCAGTTTGCCTTCATCTTCCACTACCCCGACGCTGACATCACCAGCGGGGAACTGCACGTGCCCGTCGGGCAACCGGTGGCGCTGCACATGAAGGCCAACGACGTGATCCACGCCTTCTGGGTGCCCCAGTTCCGCCTCAAACAGGACGTGATTCCCGGCCAGCCAACGCTGCTCAGTTTCACCGCCACCAGGCCAGGGCGTTACCCGATCGTGTGCGCCGAGCTCTGCGGGCCATACCACGGCGGTATGCGCTCCACGGTGGTCGTTGATGAGCCCGACACCTTTGCCGACTGGGTAGCCAAGAACAGTCCAGCACCAACACCTGCCGCTCCCACACCGGTGCAGTCATGACCCTCAGCCTCTCCCCCCCCGCCGCGCCCAGTGCACCGCAGCCGCTGCAACCCCAGGGCTGGCTGCGCTACCTCAGCTTCAGCACCGACCACAAAGTGATCGGCCTGCAATATCTGGTATGTGGCTTTCTGTTCTACCTGGTGGGTGGCGCCCTCGCTGGAGCCATCCGCACCGAGCTCTTAACGCCGATCAGTGATTTCCTGCCACGGGAAACCTACAACGAAATTCTCACCCTGCACGGCACGGTGATGATCTTCCTTTGGATCGTGCCGGTGGTGAATGGCGCGTTTGGCAACTATCTAATTCCCTTCTACGTGGGCGCGCGGGACATGGCCTTCCCCCGCCTGAATGCCGTGGCCTTCTGGCTGATTCCTCCGGCGGGGCTGCTGTTGATCAGCAGCTATTTCATCGGCAGCGCCGCCCAGTCGGGCTGGACCGCCTACCCACCCCTAAGCCTCACCACCCCCGCCACTGGCCAGGTGCTATGGATCCTGAGTGTGTTGCTGTTAGGCGGCAGCTCAATCTTTGGCGGCATCAACTTCATCGCCACGATCCTCAAGCTGCGCAGGCCGGGATTGAAGCTGATGCAACTCCCGATGTATTGCTGGGCCATGCTGGGCACCAGCATTCTGGTGGTGCTGTCCACACCTGTGCTAGCAGGCACGCTGGTGCTGCTCAGCTTCGACATCATTGCCCACACCGGCTTCTTCAATCCAGCCCTTGGCGGCAATGCGGTGGTGTATCAGCACCTGTTCTGGTTCTACTCCCACCCGGCCGTTTACATCATGGTGCTGCCGGCCTTCGGCCTGGTGAGTGAGATCCTGCCGATCCATGCTCGCAAACCACTGTTCGGCTACACCACCATGGTGTACTCGATCATGGGCATCGTGTTTCTGGGCCTGATCGTGTGGGCTCACCACATGTTCACCAGTGGCACTCCGCCCTGGATGCGCCTGTTCTTCACGATCGCCACAGCGTTCATCGCCGTTCCCACAGGCATCAAATTCTTCAACTGGCTGGCCACCCTCTGGGGAGGCAAGCTGGCGCTCAACTCAGCCATGCTGTTTTCTTGCGCCTTCATTGTGAACTTCGTGTTCGGCGGTATCACCGGCGTTGCCCTCGCCCAGGTGCCATTCGACATCCACGTACACGACACCTACTTCGTGGTGGCTCATTTCCACTACATCGTCTACGGCGGCACGGTGTTTGTGATCTTCGCCTCCGTTTACCACTGGTATCCAAAGTTCACCGGGCGGATGCTGAACGAGCCCCTCGGCCGGATCCATTTCCTGCTCACCTTCGTGGGCTTCAACCTCTGCTTCGCCCCCCAGCACTGGCTCGGCCTCAACGGCATGCCGCGACGGGTGGCCGAGTACGACCCCCAGTTCCAGCTGATCAACCAGCTCAGCAGCGTGGGAGCCCTGCTGATGGCCATCAGCACCCTGCCCTTCCTCATCAACGTGCTCCACAGTGCGTTCAAGGGCGCCATCGCCGGCGACAACCCCTGGAATGCCCTCACCCCCGAGTGGCTCACCAGTTCCCCGCCACCGGTGGAGAACTGGATCGGCGAAGCCCCACTGGTGACAGAGCCTTACGGCTACGGCCTCAAGCCGGGCGAGCTCGATCTCGCCGCCACCTCCGGCCGTCAGCTGTGGAGCAGCGGCAAACCCGATAACCGCTGAGATCACGGCCATGACAACCCTGAGCACCAACACCCAAGCCAGCACCGAACACCAGGTGGAAGGTCATGGCGGCCACCCCGATTTCCGCCTGTTCGGCCTAGCCACCTTCCTGGTGGCCGATGGCATGACCTTTGCCGGCTTCTTCGCTGCCTATCTCACGTTTCGGGCCGTGAACCCCCTGCCGGCTGGCTCCAGCTATGAGCTGGAGCTGCTGCTACCCACCATCAACACGGTGTTGTTGCTGGTGAGCAGCCTCACCTTCCACAGGGCCGGATCAGCACTCAAGGCCGGTAACAATCCTCTGTGCCGGCGCTGGCTGGTGGTCACGGCTGCCCTGGGCTTCACCTTCCTGGCCGGCCAGATGAAGGAGTACTTCTCCCTGCCCTTCGGCCTCACCGACAACCTGTTCGCCAGCACCTTCTATGCGATCACCGGCTTCCACGGCCTGCATGTGACCCTGGGGGGGCTGATGATCCTGATCGTGTGGTGGCAGAGCAGGCCCGGTGGCCGGGTGAGCGAGCACAATCTGTTTCCCCTGGAAGCCACCGAGCTCTACTGGCACTTCGTGGATGGGATCTGGGTGGTGCTCTACGGGATCCTCTATCTACTGTGAGCCTGGCCTGAACTGGGGACGAAGCAGCTACCTGACCCGAAACCATCACGGGATGGCCAGTAATCCCAGGTTGTGCCCTTGCCGCTGAACGCAATCGATCGGCACAATTGTTGCGTACCAGGGCCGTGTCACCGGTGTTCGTCGAAGAGAAAGTCACCGCCCAAATGCCGATGCTGCAGGGCAAGGCACTGCTGGACAAGGCCCGATCCCTGAGCAATCGTCCGGAGGACCAGATCGCCCGGGCCTGCGGCTATGTAGGTCCTAGTGGCCGAGTGCTGAAAAAGAGCTTCTACCGGGCTCTTGTGGAGGCCAAGGGCTACAGCTTGCCCTCCGCAAGCTCCAGCGGCGGGGGTAGCAAAGGTCGCCAGGCCGAGTTCCGCACCCGCGTGCACGGCAATGGCAACCTGCTGATCGGCCACGCCTACACCCGCCGCATGGGCCTAGAGCCCGGCCAGGAATTCAAGATTGAAATTCACCATGAGACAGGTGCCATCTGGCTGCTGCCCCTGGAGGGAGATGGCGCAGTGGCCCCTGGCCCGGACAGCGCGGAGCACCAGTGAACCGTGAGCCTGTGCAGAAATGGTGCACCGTGGTGCACCATTTCTGCACAGGACCCCTCACACCGGCAGGGATCCCCCAGCGGAATCCGAGCGATCCCGATCGTGAAAGGCGGCACTGAACACCAGCAGATCAATGCCGCTGAACAGGAAGCTGATCCCCACGAGGACGCCCAGCACGCTCAGCAAGCCGCCGGCCCGCATGGTCACGATGATCAGGCCGAGCAGGAGCGTCACGACGCCATTGGCTAAACCCCAGCCCCAGCCAGGCATGTCGGTGTGGGAAAGAGACACGATGATCGCCACCACACCCTCCACCAGGAACACAATGCCGATGGCAAAGGCCAGAGCCGCGACCTGGGCTGCCGCAGGCACGATGCCGGCACTGAACTGCTGAATGATCCAGGTGCCGGTGACCAGAAACAGGGTGGACACCACCAGGCGCCAGAAGCAATGCCACCGACTCAGCCGCCGAGCGCGGTTGAGGTTGTTGACCCAGCCGATGATGCCGCCCACCAGGAAGGCCAGGGCCACTACCACCGTGACCCAGGCGGAGGCAACCACGGGAAAGATCAGTGCCAGTAGGCCGAGCACGAGCAGCAGGATGCCCTCGGCAATGGTGAACGTGCGAAGGGAGCTCCGATCGAGCTCCGGTTTGTCAGAAACCATGGGAGGTGTTCAGTCGAACACGTACCCCTGGAACGTAGGCATGACGCCAAGCCTCGTCAGCCCCAGCCATGCTCCGCCAACCAGGCGCCCGTGATCTCCGGCGATGGGGCGTTAGGCCGGCCCTTGGCTCCCGCGAGGAGCCGTTCGGTGTATTTGGCCAGCAGATCGGCCTCGAGGTTCACCGCATCCCCCACCCGCAAGCGTTGCAGGGTGGTGCTGGCCCAGGTGTGGGGAATCACGGCGATCCAGAACTCCGCGCCATCGGGGCTGCAGCCCGCCACGGTGAGGCTGATGCCATCCACCGCCACCGAGGCTTTCTCGCAGATATAGCGGCCGTAGAGGGCCTCATCCCAGCGGAGGGCCAGGCGCCAGGAGGCGGGCTGTTGCTCGATGGCCACCACCGTGCCCATGCCATCCACATGGCCGCTCACCAGGTGGCCGCCAAGACGATCCGCCAAGCGCAGGGCCGGCTCGAGGTTGACCCAATCCCGCCGCTCGGCCTTGGCCGCAAGGGTGCTGCGCCCCAGAGTTTCCTCACTCACATCGGCATCGAAGCCAGTAGCGGAGCGGCGGGTCACGGTGAGGCAAACACCATCCACGGCAACGCTGTCGCCCAGAGCCAGGCCGGCGGGATCGAGGCCTGCTCCCGCGGGGATCAACACCTCCAGCCCTCCGGCGCGGCGCTGCACTTGCCCCACGGCCTGCACCAGACCGGTAAACATGCGGCGCCTCTGTCAACGATGGCCATAATCGGGCAAAGGGCCCCGTGAGCAAGCTGTGGTTGAAATGCGCGTTGCCGGCATCGCGCTGGATGCGGCCAGTCGCAGCCCGATCGTGCTCCTCCGAGACCCCTCCGGCCGCCGCCAGGTGCCGATCTGGATCGACCAGGCCCAAGCCCAGAACATCATGGCGGGGCTCAAACAGGAGCAGTCACCACGGCCCCTCAGCCACGATCTGATGGCCAGCTTGATGGCGGCTGGCGGCCTCACCCTGGAGAGGGTGATCATCCACACCATTGAATCGGCCACCTTCCGGGCGGTGTTGAAGCTCAAAGACCCAGATGGCGAGGCCAGCGAACTGGATGCACGCCCCAGCGACGCCATCGCCCTCGCCCTGCGCACCGGCAGCAGCATCTGGATGTTGGAGGAAGTGGTGGCCGACGCCTCTATCCCCGTGGATGCCGAGGCCGATGCCGAGGATGCCGCCGATTTCCGCCGCTTCCTCGACGGCATCAGTCCCGCGGAACTGGTGCGCAACGTGAACAAGGCCCGCAGCGAGGCCGAACAGGCCAATCGCGACAGTGACGACGGCCAAGAGCCAGACGGGGAGGACACCCCTGGCTGATCGGCGTGCTTTCGGCCGAGGGCGCCCGGTGTCGGCGTTCACCCTCGGCACCATGCGGGCCGTGGAGGGGCCACGGCAGATGGCGGTGCTGCTGGAGGCGGCCCTCAGCGCCGGCATCAACCACCTGGAAACCGCTCCCGCCTACGGACCCGCCGAGACCTACCTGGGCCAGGCCCTGGCCGCGCTCGAGGCCCGTGATCCCGGCGCCCGCGCCGAGATGGTGCTCACCAGCAAGTTGCTGCCAGGCACGGATCTGGCCGCAGCCCAGGAGCAACTGCGCGACTGCCTCGCGCGGCTGGGCAGCCAGCAACTCGACAACCTGGCCGTGCATGGCCTCAACCGCCCGGAACATCTGGAGTGGGCCCTGCGAGGGGCCGGCTCGGAGCTGCTGGCCTGGGCCCTGGGGGAGGGCTTGGCGGCCCAGGTGGGCTTCTCCAGCCACGGCAGCAACGGGCTGATCGAGGCAGCCCTGGCCTCAGAGCGCTTCAGCTTCTGCAGCCTGCATGTGCACTTGTTCGACCAGACGCGCCTTCCCCTGGCCCGCACCGCCCTGGCCGAGGGCATCGGCGTGCTGGCCATTTCCCCTGCCGATAAGGGTGGGCGCCTCTACGACCCACCAACCGAGCTGAGCACCGCCTGCGCCCCATTTCACCCCCTCGAGCTGGCCTACCGCTTCCTTCTGGAGGAGGGGATCTCCACCCTGAGCCTGGGGGCGGCCCAGCCCTCGGATCTGATCTGGGCCAGGCGCTGGCAGGCGAGGGAGCTGCAGGGCGCAGCTCCCTCGCTGGCTGCAGCCCTGCAACGGCTGCAGCAGCAGGCCGCTGAACAGCTCGGCGCCGATCTCTGCGGCCAGTGCCGCGCCTGCCTGCCCTGCCCCAACGCCGTGCCCATTCCCGAACTGCTGCGACTGCGGAACCTGGCCGTGGGCCACGGCATGGAGGCCTTCGCCCAGGAGCGTTACAACCTGATCGGCCGCGCCGGCCACTGGTGGGAAGAGCACAACGCCGCGGCCTGCAACCGCTGCAGCGACTGCCTGCCCCGCTGCCCGCACCACCTGCCGATTCCCGATCTGCTGGCGGACACGCACCAGCGCCTGGCGGCAGCGCCCCGGCGGCGACTCTGGGGCTAGCGGCTCTCGGGCGCCGCCCGCTCCCACAGCTCCTGGCGGCGCTGCCGCTCCATGGTTGTTAGGGGCTCCAGGTTGGTGCACCGGGCCAGCACCGCTGGTGGTGGCAGCAGCAAGCCCCGCAGCTGAGGGGGCCACCGCTTCAGGGCAGGCACCAGCTGCTCCCGGGGCAGCGGTGGCACCCAGCCCCCTGCCAGCAGACGGTCCAGCAAGGGCAGGGTGAGGCCATCGCGCAGCCATTCAAGCGGCACGGGCTTGGAGGCCGCCGGGGGGCGCAGCAGCAGGTTCCACCACAGGGGGGAGCCGGAGGCCGGCAGCAGGGCCTGGAGCCGTGGATCACTGATCAGCAGGGGTACGGCCCGGTTGCTGGGCACCACCACCCCATCGGCGTCGCCGGCCAGCAGCAGGCTGAGGCCATCGCGCTCATCGAAGGCCAGGGCCTGCTGCCGCAGCTGCCGCAGGGGATCGGTCTTGGACGTGAGGCGTGCGGCCAGCTCCATCACCACCCTGGGGCTGGAGGGCAGCACAAGCTTGCGGCACAGGCTGGGATCCAGCAGCAGATCCCAGCCCTCTGCCCCACGCCGCACCAGATCTGGACGGTTGCGCAACACCAGCACCCAGGTGCCAAAGGCCCAGGGAAAGGCCAGGGCCGGGGAGCCCTCGGGCTGGAACAGTCGACTCACCGGCGCAGCCATCGGCGCGAGTTGGGCCAGTAGTTGGGAGGCCGCCAAGGGCTGCAGAACCGCAGGATCCAACTGAGCGGCCCAGCCATCGCTGAGCTGCAGCAGGGCCGCTGCGGGGGCACCCGGCCCCTGCATCGCCGCCTCCAGCACCGCTGCGGGCGAATCGAGGGGCTGAAAGCGCCAGGGCTTAGGGAGGGCCTTCACCCAAGCCGGTGGCAGCTCGCCGCGGGCAGAGAGCAGCAGAGGGTCGTCGCTGCTGCCACGGCAACCCGCCAGCCAGCCACTGCCAGCCACCGCGCCCCCCAGGGCAGCGAACCGCAGCAGCTGGCGACGGGGAAGCAAGGGGGATTGCACCATGGCGCCGACCCTAGGGCTGGTGCAGCTGGCGGCAGGCCCGATCGCAGGCTGCGGCCAGGGCCTCAGGGGCGCGGCCACTGAGCTCCCACAACAGGGCTAAACCGCCGGCTCCCACCCCCTCCTTCACGTAGCCCTGCTCGTAGGCCAGCAACTCCGGGGAACGGCACTCGTGGAAGCGCAGGCCCGAGGCAAAGGCCAGAGGCCATTCCCCCCATCGCTGCGCCAGGCGCTGCAACAGCACCCCCAGATCACTGCTGGCCTCATCCGCCACCCAGGCGGTGGTGCCGATGGTCACATGGGCACCCAGGGCCTGCCGCTGCAGGGGCGTGGCAAGGGCCAGGGCCAGGGCCAGCACCGCCACCATCTGGCTGCCCCCAGCCAGGAGCACCGGCAGCTGGGCCTGGGCGGCCTCGAGCACCAGGGCCGCCGCCAGGGCCTGCATCGGATCTCCCACCGCCGCGAGTATCCGCGGCACCGCTGGCGGCCGTGATGCCAGCCCCGTGAGCCCAGCAGCGGCCAAGCCCCTGGCCACCAAGGCACCTTTGAGGTGGTGGGCTGGGGTGAGCAGGCTCCCGCTCACCAACCCGCCCGCCTCCACCCCCAGGGCCGTGAGCACCGCCTGGGCCGTGGTGGTGCCCCCTGGCACGCATTCAGCCAGCACCAAGGGCTGGCGGTTCCGGGCCAGCCCCCGCCCCCAGCGCTGGCCCAGGGCCAGCAGGTGCTGCACCCGCTCCTCCGGCATCGCCCGCCCACTGCTGAGGCAGCGGGCGGGGCCCTGGCCCAACTGAACATGGGCGACAGCGGGGGCCACCGGAGCTCCCAGATCCACCACCAGGGGCTCGAGCCCCAGTTCGGCCGCCACCACCTGGGCAATCAGGGCCGGGCTCACCCCCGCCGGCAACGGCGGCAGGGCATGGGGACGCACGGCGCCGGGGCCCATCAGCAGCAGCTCCGCATCGGCGGCGGCAGTGCAGCGGCGGGCTTCCGGGGTGGCCCCCGCCGCTGAGATGCCAGGCACCGCCGCGGTGTCGGTTCCAGCCAGCAGCACCAGCACGCGGCTGTTGGCCGCGGCTGGAGCGATCCGTGCGCACCAGGCCGCGGCCAGCTGGGGATCACCGCTCAGCTGCCGCATCGGCCTCAGAGGGGATCCATCGCCACCAGGGGCCGCAGCAGCGGGGGCGGCTCACTGATGGGCGTCTGCAGCCGGGGGAAGATCCAATAGGCCACCGCGTGCAACGCCAACACGTAGATCAGGTTCTGCACCAGCACCAAAGCCAGGGCCATCAACTGCACTTGGAGCAGATCAGGACCACCGCCCAGCTGCAATAGGCCACTGAGTTTCTCAAGCAACTGGGCAGCGGCGGCGGTGATCAACACCCAGAGGTTCTCCCCCAACAACACCGACAGCACAGCCACCCGCACCAGGAAGCCAGCGGCGCCGATCAACAGCCCCACCCCCCAACTAATCCACCAACTCAGCCTCCGCGTCCAGCACCACCCCAACCAGAGGGCGAGCAGGCCGTAGGGGAACAGCACCAACGGCCCGCGAATGGGCCCCATCAGCGCCACCAGCAGCAGAGCCGCCACCGCTACCCCTTCCACACCGCAGCGCCAGTTCTGGCGTAGTTGCAGCAGGGCCAGGGGCAGGGGCAGGGCCAGACGGAACAGGGCACCGCCCACCGGCAAGTAATACAGCCCCACCCAGAGCAGGGCCGTGGCGGCGGCCAGGTAGGCGGTTTCCGTGAGCTGCCGGGCCTGGCGGCGGCTCAGGCTGGTCTGGAGGGGAGCATCCGGCTGACGGGGCTGCCTCATCGCGGAGCCGGGGCCGGGGTACGCAGCGGAGTGGGGCTGGGCTCAGGGCCCGGGGGAATGCGTTCGATGGTTTCCACTTCGAAGGCCACGCCAGCGGCCCGGAGGGCTTCGGTAACCACTTCCGCTGGGGCGGAGGGATCGGCCGCCGGCAACTTGATGGTGACGCGGTAGGGCGACGGGGTGGTGGGCTGGGGGGTTGGCTTCGTAGCCGGGAGCGTGGACGCTGGCACGGCGGGCTTGGCCTGGACGGCTGGCTTGGCCGTAGGCACCGGTTTCGCAGGCACCGCAGGTGTTGCGGCAGCTGGCTCCTTCTGGGCCGGCTGGGGGGCAGAAAAACTGCGGGAAAGCTGATCACCAAAGGGCGTGCCGCTGCAGCCGACCAGCGCCAGGGGGCCGGCCAGCAGGGCCAGGGCGGTGCGCAGGCCCCTACCCATCAGCTATCAGCCGCCTTGATCACCCGCACGGCACTGGCCCGCAGCCGCCCGGTCTTGGTGGTGGCGGGTGCCTTCTTGGCTGCCGGTTTCTTGGCGGCAGCTTTCTTGGCCCCACCAGCCGCTGCAGTCTTGCGGCCCTTGCCCTTGCCGGTGGCGGCTTTCGCCGCCAGCAGCTCCACCGCCTGCTCAAGGGTGAGGGTGTCGGCGGTGGTGCCCTCCGGCAGGGAGGCATTCACCTTGCCCTGCTTCACATAGAGGCCGTAGGGGCCATCAAACAGCTGGATCGCCTCATCGGCACCCTCAGGAGTGCCAAGGTCCTTGAGGGCTGTGCGGCCCCCGCGCCCCTTCTTGGGCATGGCCAGCAGTTCCATCGCCCGGAGAAGCTCCACCAGCAGCACGTCGTCCTCGGCCTTGAGGGAGCGGTAGTCCTTCTCGCCCTTGCCCTTGTGATGCACCACGTAGGGCCCAAAGCGGCCCAAGCCTGCCTCGATCCGGCCGCCATCGGGGTGATCGCCCAACAGCCGCGGCAAGCGCAGCAGACCAAGGGCATCCTCCAGGCTGAGCTCTTCGGGCTTGGCGCCCTTGGGCAGGGAGGCCCGCTTGGGCTTCGGATTCTCATCGCTCACCTGGCCCCGCTGCACATAAGGGCCGTACTGGCCGAACAGGAGGTACACCTGTTCGCCGGTTTCGGGATCCTCCCCAAGCGACTCAGGCCCATCGGCCTTTTGCCTCAGGATCAGCTCGGCTTTGTCGGCATCGAGATCCGCCGGGGTGATCTCGTTGGGAAGGGTGGCCTTGAGGAGCTCCTCGGTGCCGTCATCGGCCACCCGCTTGGTCTCCAGGTAGGCACCGAAGCGACCGATGCGCACCACACAGGGCAAGCCCTCCAGTTCGATGGTGCGGGAGGCCGTGGGGTCGATATCGCCCTCACGTTGCTGCACCTGAGTTTCCAGGCCCTCGTCGCCCTTGTAGAAGCTCTCCAGGTAGGGCAGCCACTGCACCTGGCCGTGGGAGATCTCATCGAGGGTGTTCTCCATCCGGGCGGTGAAGCTCGTGTCCACCAGGTCGGGGAAGTGCTCCTCCAGCAGAGCCGTCACGGCAAAGGCCGTGAAGCTGGGGGTGAGGGCGTTGTTCTGGAGGGTGGCGTAGCCGCGGTCCACGATCGTGCCGATGATCGAGGCGTAGGTGGAGGGGCGGCCGATGCCCTCCTTCTCCAGCATCTTCACCAGGGCCGCTTCACTGAAGCGGGCGGGCGGCTGGGTTTGGTGGCCGAGGGCCTCCACCGCCTTGCAGGCCGGGCTGTCACCCACCTTGAGGGCCGGTAGAGGCACCTCTTGGCCCTCGAGGGCGGCATCGGGATCATCGGAGCCCTCCACGTAGGCGCGGAAAAAGCCGGCGAAGTCGATGCGCTTGCCCGAGGCGCGGAAGCTGGCGTCGCCGCTTTTCAGCTCCACCGAGAGCATGGTGAGCCGGGCATCCGCCATCTGGCTGGCCACGGTGCGCTTCCAGATCAGCTCGTAGAGGGCCAGATCCTTCTCCTTGAGGCCCGTCTCGTTGGGGGTGCGGAAGCTCTCTCCAGCGGGGCGGATGGCTTCGTGGGCCTCCTGGGCATTGCGGGCCTTGGTGGAAAACTGGCGCGGCGAGGGGCTCAGATAGTCCTTGCCGTACTTCTCCGCCACGCAGCTGCGGGCGGCGTTGATGGCCTGATCACTGAGATGCACCGAGTCGGTGCGCATGTAGGTGATGAAGCCCCGCTCGTAGAGACCCTGGGCCGTGCGCATGGTTTCGCGGGCCGAGAGACGCAGCTTGCGGTTGGCCTCCTGCTGCAGGGTGCTGGTGGTGAAGGGCGGCACCGGCTTGCGCACGGTGGGTTTCTCCTCCACCTCCGCCACTGCCCATGGGGCGGATTGCACCTGGGCCTGCAGGGCTTTGGCCTCGGCCTCACTGAGCAGCTTCACCTTGCTGCCGGCCTTGAGGGCTCCGGTGCTCTCGTCGAAATCGGAGCCGCCGGCGATCCTCTCGCCCTTGAGGTGGGTGAGCTTGGCGTCGAAGGCGCTGCCCCCCTGTTGTAGCTGGGCCTTGAGATCCCAGTAGCTGCCACTTCTGAAGGCCCGCCGAGCCCGCTCCCGCTGCACTAGGAGGCGCACCGCCACCGACTGCACCCGACCGGCGGAGAGGCCCCAAGCCACCTTTTTCCACAGCAGCGGCGAGAGGGTGTAGCCCACCAGCCGATCGAGGATCCGCCGGGTTTCCTGGGCGTGCACCAGCTCCATGTCGAGCTCGCGGGTCTGCTCCAGGGCTCGGCCGATGGCCTCCTTGGTGATCTCGTGGAACACCATGCGCTTAACCGGCACCTTCGGGTTCAGCAGCTGCAGCAGGTGCCAGCTGATGCTCTCCCCTTCCCGGTCTTCGTCCGTGGCCAGGAGCAACTGGTCAGCGCCCTTGAGGGCATCCTTGAGTTCCTTCACCACCTTTTTCTTGTCCTTCGGCACCACGTAGAGGGGCTCGAAGTTGTTGGCGGTGTTGACGCCGAGGTTGGCCCACTTCTCACCCTTGTGGGCCGCGGGGATCTCGCTGGCGTTGTTGGGCAGGTCGCGCACGTGCCCCATGGAGGCTTCCACCTTGAAGTCCTTGGGAAGGAACCCGCGGATGGTGCGGGCCTTCGTGGGGCTCTCGACGATGACCAGCGTGTGCGCCACAGGCAGGCGTAAAACCGCTTCCCTCTTTATCGCACCGGCGAACCAGCCTGGCGACCCACCTGGGGCAGAAGGCGACCAAACCCAAACGCCAGCGCGGCTAAAGTCCGCCTCAACGGGTGCCCCTTCCCAGCTGTGATGTCTCTCCTGGCGGCCGCTGCTTCCGCCACCGACCCCGCTAGCCCCCTGGGCCCCATCACCTCTCTGCAGCTCAACGCTGGTGCGATCGCGCCTGAGGGTGCAGTGCTCTTGGCGATGGTGGCCTGCCTGCTGGTGGACCTGGCCGGCGAAAAGGTGGCCAGCAAGTGGGTTCCGGTGTTGTCGTACCTGGGGCTGGGCACGGCCCTAGTGCTGCTTGCCCTGCAATGGGATGCAGCCCCACTGATGCCCTCCTTTCTGGGCTCGTTCCTGGCGGACAATCTCGCCATTGCCTTCCGGGCCGTGGTGGCGGCGTCCACGCTGCTGTCGCTGCTGATTAGCTGGCGCTACGTGGAGCGGGCGGGTACGCCGGTGGGGGAATACACCGCAATCCTGCTGGCAGCCACCCTCGGCGCCATGCTGCTGTGCGGCTCCACCGACCTGGTGAGCATTTTCGTTTCGCTGGAAACCCTCTCGGTGGCCAGCTATCTGCTCTCGGGCTACATGAAGCGGGACGCCCGCAGTTCCGAAGCAGCACTCAAATATCTCCTAGTGGGTTCCGCCGCAGCGGCGGTGTTTCTCTACGGGGCCTCTCTTCTCTATGGCCTCACCGGCGGTGAGACCAGCCTGGAGGCCGTGGGCCTGGCCCTGCAGACCAGCACCACGCCTGTAGCAGCTCTGGCTCTGGTGTTCGTGCTGGCCACGGTGGCCTTCAAGATCGCCGCCGTTCCCTTCCACCAGTGGACGCCAGACGTCTACGAAGGATCCCCGACCCCTGTGGTGGCCTTCCTCTCAGTGGGCTCCAAGGCGGCGGGTTTCGCCCTGGCCCTGCGGATCCTCGTGGGCTGCTTTGAACCGTTTGAAGCCCAGTGGAAACTGCTGTTCACCGTGCTGGCCATCCTGAGCATGGTGCTGGGCAACGTGGTGGCCCTGGCCCAGACCTCCATGAAGCGGATGCTGGCCTACAGCTCCATTGGCCAGGCCGGCTTCGTGATGATCGGCCTGGTGTGCGGCACTGAAGACGGCTACTCCGCGATGGTGCTTTACATGGCGGCCTACCTGTTCATGAACCTGGGGGCCTTTGCCTGCATCATCCTGTTCTCGCTGCGCACCGGCAGCGATCGCATCTCTGACTACGCCGGCCTCTATCAGAAGGATCCACTGATCACACTGGGGCTCAGCCTCTGCCTGCTCTCCCTCGGCGGCATCCCACCGATGCTTGGCTTCTTCGGCAAGATCTACCTGTTCTTCGCCGGCTGGGCTGATCACCAATATCTGCTGGTTGTAGTGGGCCTGCTCACCTCTGTGATCTCGATCTACTACTACATCTCCGTGATCAAGATGATGGTCGTGAAGGAGCCACAAGAGGCCTCCGATGTGGTGAAGAACTATCCCGCGTTGAGCTGGAACGTTGCTGGCCTACAACCCCTGCGGGCCGCTCTGATTTCCTGCGTGGTGATCACGGCCGTGGGCGGCATCCTCTCCAACCCCCTCTTCAACTGGGCCAGTGGAGCCGTCGCCGGCACGCCCATGCTGCAGAAGGCCCTCGCGGCAACCGGCAGCCTGCCGGTGGGCTGATGCCCAACCAAGCCAGGTCAAACCCACCCCTCGGCCCCGTGGTGGCCGAACTCCAGCACGTCCGCAAGGTGTACGGCCAGGGCGACACGGCCGTGGCCGCCCTCGACGACCTCTGCATGACCGTGCAGCGGGGCGAATACCTGGCGGTGATGGGCACTTCCGGCTCCGGCAAGAGCACGGCCATGAACATCCTCGGCTGCCTGGATCGGCCCAGTAGCGGCAGTTACTGGCTGAACGGCACCGCCGTAGAAGGCCTCAGCGACGATGCCCTAGCGGATCTGCGCAACCGTGAACTGGGCTTTGTGTTTCAGCAGTTCCACCTGCTGCAGGAGCTCACGGCCCTGGAGAATGTGATGCTGCCGATGGTCTACGCCGGTGTGCCGGCGGAGGAACGGCGCGAGCGAGGTGTTGCCGCCCTGGAACGGGTGGGGCTGGGGGAGCGGCTGCACAACAAGCCAAACCAGCTCTCCGGGGGACAGCAGCAACGGGTGGCCGTGGCCCGGGCCATCATCAACCAGCCCAATCTGTTGCTGGCGGATGAACCCACCGGCGCCCTTGATTCCCGCACCACCAAGGAGGTGCTGGACCTGTTTGATGAGCTGCACCAGGCCGGCATGACCGTGTTGCTGGTGACCCACGAGCACGATGTGGCCGCCAGGGCCCAGCGCGTGGTGCACTTCCACGACGGCCGGCTGGTGGACAGCGGCGCCGGATCGCAGGCTTAGCCGGCAGAGGGATTGGGCCGCTCCAAGCTCTGCAGCAATTGCCCCATCAACAGAGCAATGGCATCGCTGCCCTTGATCCCACCGCCGGGGTCGAGTTCGCCGGGGTCCATGGCCACCCAGCCCCCTTGGGCGGGCTGGCGCAACTCAAAGTGAAGGTGCGGGCCCGTACTCAAGCCCGTGCTGCCCACACGGCCCACCACTTCGCCCTGGCGCACCATCTCTCCGGTCTTCACATAGAGCTCGGAGAGGTGCCCATAGAGGGTGCGACGCAGGGGGCGCTGGTGCTCGATCTCCACCGCCAGGCCATAGCCACCGGCCAGGCCGCTACTCACCACCCGGCCAGACAACGCCGCCACCACAGGCGTGCCCTCAGGGGCCCCGAAATCCTGGCCGGCATGCATACGCAAGTAGCCCAGCACCGGGTGGAGGCGCCAGCCGAAGGTGCTGGTGAGGGGGGCATCGCCGATCAGGGGAAACAACAGCCGGCGATTGCCGTTGCCCCGCAGGGGCGAAGGCCGCGGACTCACGCGGAACACACTGGCCAGGTTGAAACTTCCGCCTTCACCAGCCAGCAACGCGGACACCGGCACCGTGAGGGGCGGGAGGGGCAGGCCGTCAGCACCGATGCGGCCATAGCCAGCACCGCCCACCAGTGAATCCCCCATCGTTGTGCCGCGCCGTCCCCAGCGGATGGCCACGCCACTGCGGCACTCCTGGCTGGAGAGGGCTCCCGTGCGGCAAGCCCGCTGGTGGGCACCAACGTCCAGGGGCTGCATGGCGCCGCCTCCACCCTGGATACGGGCCCGCTCCATCGGACTCACCACCCCCTCACGCACCAGCTCATCGAGGGATTGATCAAAGCGGCGCGGGGCCAAACCGCCCAGCTGGTCCAGGTTGGGCCGCAGCGGGGCCTGAGGCGGAGCCGCTGGCAGCACCGGTGCCAGAGGAGCCGTGGAGGTGCTGGGCAGACCTCGCTCCGGCGCTGGTGATGGCGTGGTGGCCTCCAGCTGCGCCCAGGCCAGCCCACCCCCTAAGAGCGCCGGCAGCGCGGCCAAGAAACTCAGGGGTTGGAGGCGAGGCAAAGCAGCCGCAAACCAATTGGCTGCCACTCTAGAAACGCCGCTGCAGCAGAACCTCAGCACTGCCGCGGCGCAAACGCAGACTGCCGTCGGCCGCCAGGCCCGCCACATTCCAGCGCTGCCCCTCATATTCCAACCCCTCCGGGCGCCAGAGGCGCTGCTCCGCCTGGCGCCGCACCAGTTCGGGCTGGCCGGCTGCCGCGGCAGCCCACTCGAGCCCCCGCAGCAGCCGCGCCGCCAACCGCTCCGGCTGGGCCTGCGGATGCCGGCGATGCCCAAGCGCCTCCGCCAGGGGAATGCCACCGGCCGGCACCCGGTTCACCCCATTGAGACCCACCCCCAGCTGGGCATAGAGCACCCGGCCGCCGCGCCAGCGCAGCCGCGGCAGGCTGCCCGCCAGCTTGCGGCCATTGATCAGCAGATCGTTGGGCCACTTGATCTGCGGCCGCAGGCCTAGGGCCTCCAGCTGCAACGCGATCCCCACAGCCGCCGCCAGAGCCAGCGCGGCGCTGCCTGCGGGCTCCGCCGGCCAGGGCAGCGCCGCGCTCAGCCACACCCCACCGGGGGGCGCGTGCCACACCCTCCCCCGCTGGCCATGGCCATGGCGCTGCTGCCGGGCCAGCAGCGCCAGCGGCGGCGGCGCGCCAGCAACGAGCCAACGCTCCAGCTCCAGCTCGGTGCTAGCGCACACCGGCAGCACCCGCAGCCGCCAGGGCAAGGGATGATCCCCCGGCAGCTGCCGCAGCGCGGCCGCCAGTCCAGCGGCCCTCAGAGCTGGGCCAGCCACTGGGCCATCCGCTGCGCACCGGCCTCCAGTTGCTCAGCCGGATGCACCAGGGCCAGGCGGGCGTAGCCCTCACCGCCGGCCCCGAAGCCAGGGCCAGGCGTGAGACACACCCCGGTGTGCTCCAGCAGCTGGGCGCAGGCCGCCTCCGCATCCAGCCCCCGGGCCGTGGCCGCCTGGGGGAGCTGCAGCCACAGATACAGGGCCATGGAGGGCAGTCGCACGGGCCAGCCCACCGCCTCCAGGGCCGCAGCCATGCGATCGCGGCGCTGGCGGTACACCGCCTTGATCCGTTCCGGCCAGTCGGGCGCCTGCTCCAGGGCCGCGATGGCACCGGCCTGCAACGCCAGGGACTGGTTGAAATCCACCACCCCCTTGAGCTGGCGCAGGGCCGTAATCAGGGGAGCAGCCCCAATGGCGAAGGCCAGGCGATAGCCCCCGAGGCACCAGCTCTTTGAGAAGGAGAAGAACTCGATGCCACAAGAGCGCCAGTGCTCACTGCGGAGCAGGGCTGGGGCCTCACCATCGAGGGCCAGATCCACATAGGGATTGTCGTGGGCGAACACCAGGCCGTAGCGCACAGCGCGGGCAGCCGCCTCGTCCACCCAGGCCTGCTGCCCGGTGGTGGCCGTGGGGTTGTGGGGGAAGCCCAGCACCATCAGCTTGAGGGCCTGCCACTGGCTGGGGCTGAGCTGGTCAAAATCGGGCGCAAAGCCTTGCTCGGCGCGCAGGCGGAGGAACTGGGGCTGGGCTGAGGCCAGGTGCAGTCCGCCCAGATGGGAGGGGTAGTAGGGGTCGCAGAGCAGGGCTGCATCGCCGGGGTTCAGCACCGCCAGGGGCAGGTGGGCCGTGCCCTCCTGGGAGCCCACCAACAGCAACACTTCGGCATCGGGATCCACCGCCACCCCGAACCGGCGCTGGGCCCAACCGGCTACGGCCTCGCGAAAGGGGCGAGTCGCACCGTGGAGGCAGTAGGCCGCGCTGGAGGGCGCCACGAGCTGGGCGCGGATCGCGGCGATGGCCGCTTCCGGCGGCTGCAGATCCGTGGATCCCAGGGAGAGATCGAGCAAGGGGGGCAGCCCCTGGGCGGCGGCCCTGGCGACATAGTGCTGCTTACGCTGATCGTTGCGGGCGAACACGCCGCTGCCAAGCTTGCCAACCCGCTCGGAAACGACGAAGGGCCTGGGCTCAGAGATGGGCATCCAAGAAGGCCTGCAGCTGGGGCTTGGCCATGGCGCCTTCATGGCGAGCCACCTCCTGGCCACCCTTGAACACAATCAAGGTGGGTAGGCCCTGGATTTGCAGTTGATCGCGGCTGGCGGGGTTGGGATCGGCCTCAAGCTTGCCCACGGCCAGCCGGCCGGCGTAGGCGCTGGCCGCCCAGTCCATCATCGGCGCCATCAGCCGGCAGGGGCCGCACCACTCGGCCCACACATCCACGAGCACAGGGCCCGTGGCCTCGAGCACCTCGGCTTGAAAGTTGGCGTCTGTGAGGTGGACGACGGACACGGCAGCTGCAGTCAGTGGGGCGATTGTATGGAGGGCGTTGCGGCGGCCGCTCAGAGCTTGTCGATCGAGCGCTTGAGCTCCTCGAGATCGGCATCCACCTCCGCCACCTTCACGGGCTCCAACTGGGGCATGGGCTGATCGGGTGCCGGCAGGGCCACAGCAGCAGTGCCGCCGGCGAGCTTCCCCTTGAGGGCGGCCAACTCCGCATCCACCTCAGGGGCGCCTTCCAAGGAGGCGAACTGGCTTTCCAGATCGGCCCCAGCCAGCTCAGCTGCCGCCTGGCTGCGGGCCTCCAGGGCCTGCACCTTCTCCTCCATCTGCTCAAACGCTGCCATGGAGGAGTTGGTGCCCAGGCTGCCCACGGCACTCTGCAGCTGCTCTTGGGCCTGGGCTGCCTGGGCCCGGGCCTTGAGCATGTCTTTTTTGGTCTTGGCCTCGGCGATCTTGCTCTCGAGGGCCACCAGGCTCTTCTTGAGCTGGTCCACCTGGCCGGCCTGGCTCTGCAGCTGGGTATTGAGGGCCGTGGCGGTGTCCTGGCAGGTCTTGCGGCGTCCCAGAGCTTCGCGAGCCAGGTCTTCCTCGCCCTTCTTCAGGGCCAGTTCTGCCCGCTCGTACCAGGTTTTGGCCTGGGATTCGGCCTGCTCAGCCTGATTCTGAATGCGCTTCTGGCTGGCGATGGCGGTGGCCACGGCCTGACGCAGCTTCACCAGGTCGGACTGCATGTCCGCCACGGATTGATCCAAGATCTTGGCGGGGTCCTCCGCCTTGCTCAGCACCGCGTTGGCATTGGCGCGCACCAGGCGGCTGAGGCGATCGAAGAAGCCCATGGATCGTGGGAAGGGGCAAGAACCCACGCTAACCAGGGTTCGCCGCATCCCCACTGCGGGATTGCCGCACCACCGATAGGGTTTCCCCATGGCCATCGCCCCCCGCAACCAAACCCGGCGCCAGGGCGATGTGAACGTGCTGGTGCCAGCGCCACGCCCACCGATCAAAGGAATCACCAGCTGCCTGGAGCAGCTGCAGCAGCACTGGAAGGCCGATGGCAGCCTGGCCGCCCTCTGGAACGCCTGGCCCAAGATCGCCGGCCCCCAGCTGGCCCCTCACTGCCAGCCCCTGCAGCTGCGGGGTGGGCGGCTGGTGGTGGGAGCCAGTCATCCCCAGTGGCTGCAGGCCCTGCGCTTCAACAAGCATCAACTGCTCGGGGCGCTGCGGGGTGCTGGTTTCTCCGTGAAAGACCTGGTCTTTCAGCACCACCTCTGCCAACCGCTGCCGGCCGCAGGCACCGAGCAGGAGGCCCAGGTGTGGGCCCAGCACCCCAGCCGCGTTGACGTGTTCGGCATGGGCAGCTGCCAGGCGTGCGGACGGCCAGCCCCCAGGGGTGAACTGCAGCGCTGGGGCCACTGCAGCTTCTGCCAACGGGTGCTGATGGATGAGGGCATTGCCATGGGCACGGCCAGCGACGCGGGCTAGTAGCGCTCGGGCCTCGGCTGCTGCCAATCGGGCCCAGGCACCCCCGCCTGTTGCAGGGCCGCGGCCTGGCGTGCCAGGGCCGAGCGCTGGACCCGCCAGAGGCGATAAAGCCCCTGGCGGGCCAGCTCCTGATGGGGCAGGCTCCACCAGTAGGGCAGCTGGGCGGTGCGCTGATCGATCACCACCAACACCGTGGCCTGCGGGTGGGGCGCTGAGGGCGTCCAGCCCTGACGGCGTTCACGGGCCAGGCGATCGCTGAGGTTGATCAGCCCGGCCGGTGCAATGCCTTCAAACAGCACCACCTGACGCGTGTAGTAGTGCAAGGAGGGCTTGAGGATGCCCACCATCGCGAGGGGCTCCCTGGGGCGGCGCTGGGCCAGCACATTTGTGGCGATGCTGCGAATCGGAAGCTGGCGCACCCCATCGCCCAGCACCAGCAGCGGCAGGTGGACCGTGGGCACAAAGAACAACAGGGGCAGCTGCAAACCCAGCAGCCAGCCCGCGCTCCAGCGGGGCCGCATCAGCGCCACCCCCAGCACCAGGCTGAGGCCAAACCACAGCGAGGCCCGCAGCACAAGGCCACTGGCCAGGAGCTCTGCCGGCAGGGTGGGCAACTCCGGATCGTCAATCAGCGGGATCCAGCGGGGCGAGAGAGCCAGCCCCACCGCCAGCACAGCCAGCAGCCCCAGGGTGGCGAGCCGCGCCCAGCGGGGCGGCCGGGCCTGGGCCGCGAGGGCCACCAGCAGGGCCGCCGCCGGCGTGGCGGGGATCCAGTAGCTGGGCAGCTTGGTGGCGGCCAGGGTGAAGAAACCCAGCACGGCAAGCAACCAACAGGCCGCAAACAGCTGCAACGATTGCGCCGGCGGCAGGCTGGTCCGGCGGCAGCGCAGGCTGGCCACCAGTCCATGCAGCAGCAGCGGAGTGAAAGGCAGCGACGCCACCACCAGCACGGGCAGGAAAAACCACCAGGGCTGCAGGTGGTTGTTCACCACGCCGGTGAAGCGCTGCAGATTGTGGTAGCCGAAGAAGCTGTCCCAGAAGGGCTGGCCCTCCACCCACAGCTCCGCGGCGTACCAGGGCACGGCCACCAGGGCCGTAATCAGCAGGCCGGGCCAGGGTTTCAACCGGGCCAGCAAACGCTCGCCATCAGCCTGGCGCCACGCGAACAGGATGAGGGTGATGGCGCTGAGCACCACGGCCACAGGGCCCTTGGCCAGCACGGCCAGGCCCAGCACCACCCAGGCCAGCCACCAACGGCGGCTGGCGTGCTCTGCCGCCGCGTAACCACGCCAAAACAGCAACAGCGTGATGGCAAGGCAAGCACTGAACAGGGCATCGCTCACGGCGATGCGGCTCCAGAGCAACACCAGGGGCGAGAGCCCAAACGCCAGAGCCGCGCTGAAGGCGGTAAGGGCCAACTGCTGGCGCCCCTGGGGCCAGCGCAGCAGCGTTGCCGCCAGGCTGAGCATCACCGCCAGGCTGCCCAGGGCCGAGGGCAAGCGCGCTGCCCAGGTGCCCAGCGGATTCCAGCTCTGCTGGCCAGGAAGCAGGTAGCCCAGCCCCATCAGCCAATACACCAGAGGCGGCTTGTCGTAGCGGGGCAGACCATTCACCCGGGGGGTGAGCCAATCGCCGGTTTCGGCCATGGCCCGGGCCGAGGCGGCAAACAGGGGTGGGGTTTCATCCACCAGGCCGGTGCGGCCCAGCTGCCACACAAACAGCACCAGGCCACAGGCCAACACCCCGAGCAGCACCGCAAGCACCTGCCGGCGGGAGGCCGGTTGTGGCAAGTGCTGCTGCTCGGACACCAGGGCCTATGCCACGGGGTGCGACCCTATCGCCTGAGACGGCGACAACCCACCCTGCAGCCAGGCCTCGAGGCGAGCGGCAAAGGCGTAACGCGAGGCATGCCGCTCCACCCACTCCCGGCAGCCACGGCGATCCAGGGCCACCGCCGCCTGGGCCGCAAGAGCCAGGGCCGCCACGTCGTCGGGCTCCACCAGCAGCCCATTCACCCCAGGCTCGACCAGCTCCCCAGGACCGCCGCGCCGGTAGGCCACCACCGGCACACCACAGGCCATGGCCTCCACCACCACGTTGCCGTAGGCCTCGTTCCACTTGGGCGTGTTGAGCAGGGCCCGGCAGCGGCCCAGCTGACGCTGGAGCTCCGCCGTGGGCAGGAACCCCCGCCAATCCAGCGTGCCGGCGGGCACCGAGGCCTCCACCGCCGCCGCGTAGGCGACGTCTTCCACCAGCCCCCACACCGCCAGCCGCTCCCCCAGCTGGGCGGCGGCGGCGGCGGCATCCTCCAGCCCCTTTTCCGGGGCAATCCGGCCCACCCAACCCAGCAGCGGTTCGGGCTCAGCGCAGAAGCTGTAGGCCTCGAGATCAAAACCATTGCCCACCACCACCGGCCGGCTGGGCAGGCTGAAATCAGCAGCCTGGGCCTGGGTGTGGAAGGCCAGGCGGCGCTGATCCCAGGCGACCACCTCGGCGATCACGGCATCCATGGCCCGGGACACCGACCCCATGCTCACCAGGTGAAAGATCGGCACCGCAGCGGTGGGAGTGAGCCAGAAGGGCAGCCAGTCGTAGGCCAGGTTCAGCACCGCATCGAAGCGCTCACCAGGGGCCGCCTCCAGGGCCCGCCGCCAGAGGTTGGCCAGCAGTCCGCCGGCGGGCAGGGTCACGGGCGCCTCACGGCCCTGGTGCTGACAGCTGGGCTGCAGGGCACCGGGACAGGTCCACAAGGCGGCTCCCGCGCAGGCCGGCGATAGCTCCGATCCCTCCGCCGCCAGCACGGTGAGCTCATGCCCCCGCTGCAGCAGGCCCGCCACCAGGCCCGTGAGGGTGAGCTCCACCCCTCCGCCGCGACCACTGCCCAAAGGCCCCACCGGAGTGCTCACCACCAACAGCTTCATCAGGGCGCCTCCCAGAGCTGCTGGCGACGGTTGATCAGCACCACACTCCCGAGGGCCAGCACCGCTCCCAACCATTGCAGGGGGCGCAGCTCCTCCCCCAGCAGCACGAGCCCACAGAGCAGGGCAAACATCGGTGTAAGGAAGGTGAGCGAGCTGAAACTGGTGAGGTTTTCCTGGTTGGCAAACCAGAAGAAAAGTCCGTAGGCCAGGGCACTGCCCAGCAGGGCGGCATAGGCCATTAGGCCCCATTCAGCCCCACTCCAGGCGGGCCAAAACGCCGGAGCACCTGGATTGAAGAGCGGCGCCACGGCAGAGGCAGCCAGCAGCGGCAATCCCCCCAGCACCATGTGCCAACCCGTCACCGCCACCGGATCGCTGTGGCGACACGCATAGCGGCTGAGCACGGTTCCGAAGGCCATCGCCAGGGCTGCACCGAGCATCCACAGTTCGCCGTGGCTCCAGGCCCGCTCCCCGATGGCCTCTGGGCCCATCAGCCACCACTGCTGCAAGAGCGGACCAGGCAGCCCCAGACACAGGATCCCCGCGAGGCCCAGCAAGAGGCCCAGCCAGCCCACGGGGTTGATCGCCTCGCCAAAGAGGCTGCGGGCCAGCAGGGCCACCGCCAGGGGCTGGGAATCAATCAACACCGATCCCAGCCCGGCACCGGTGCCCTCCAGGCCCCGGGCCAGCAGCCCCTGAAACGCGGTGGCATCCACCAGGGCAAAGAGCAGCAGCCAGAGGCGATCCCTAGGGTCAACCCCCAGCGAGCGCCGCCACAGCACCACCGCCAGCAGCAGCACGAGCCCTGCCGGCAGCAGCCGCATCCAGGCCAGGGTGAGCGGGCCACTACCAGCCAGCAGGGGCTTCATCGCCGCCATGGCCGTGCCCCAGAGGGCAAAGGGCAACACCATCAGCAGCCAGCGCAGCATCACCAGCCCAAGCCGCCTACAGGCACCTTTTTAAGATCCATTCACTGCACAGTGCATCAATGGCCTGGCCCTGGCGACGCAAGTCCCGCCGCAAACTGGCGCGAATCGCCATCGAGGGGCCCATTGCCGGCCCCACCCGGGAGCGGGTGCTCAAGGCACTGCGGGAGGTGGAGCAGCGGGAATGTCCCGCCCTACTGCTGCGGATCGACAGCCCCGGCGGCACCGTGGGCGATAGCCAGGAGATCCACGCCGCCATCACACGGCTGCGCCGCAAGGGCTGCCGGGTGGTAGCGAGCTTCGGCAACATCTCCGCCTCCGGGGGCGTGTATGTGGGCGTGGCAGCCGAGCAGATCGTGGCCAACCCGGGCACGATCACCGGCTCCATCGGCGTAATCCTGCGGGGCAACAACCTGTCGCGGCTGCTCGAGCGCGTGGGGATCAGATTTGAAACCGTGAAGAGCGGCCTTTACAAGGACATTCTCTCGCCGGATCGCGCCCTCACGCCCGCCGAACGCGACCTGCTGCAAAGCCTGATCGATTCCAGCTACAGCCAATTTGTGGATGCCGTGGCCGAAGGTCGGGGCCTGAGCCAGGAGGTGGTGCGGAGCTTCGCCGATGGGCGTGTGTTCAGCGGTGCCCAAGCCAAGGAGCTGGGCCTCGTGGATGCGCTGGGCGATGAGGACACCGCCCGCCGCCTGGCCGCCCGCCTGGCGGATCTCGACGAGGAGAAGACCCGGCCGATCACCTTCGGCAAGCCGCCCAAGCGCTTCGCGGGGCTGATTCCGGGCCGTGCCCTGCTGGGCCGCCTCGGTGCAGCCCTCAGCTTGGAGCTGGCCTGGAGCGGCCAACCCCTGTGGCTCTACCGGCCATGAGCAGCTCCAGCAGCCTGCGCTCGCTCCGGGGTGCCACCACTGCCAGCGCCAACAGCGCTGAAGCCATCGCGGAGGCCGTGGCGGAACTGCTGGATGCCCTGGTGGAGCGCAATGGGCTGGAGGGCAGCCAGGTGCTGTCGATCACCTTCTCGGTGACGGCCGATCTGAATGCCTGCTTCCCGGCAGCCATTGCCCGGCGCCGTCCAGGCTGGGATGGCGTGGCCCTGCTCGACTGCCAGCAGATGGCCGTGGAGGGCGACCTGCCCCGTTGCATTCGCCTGCTCGCCCACGCCTGGATGCAGGAGCACCAACCGGCCCGCCATGCCTACCTACGGGAGGCCGCAAGACTGCGACCCGACCTGGCTGATCAGAACGGCTGAGTCACATCTGGTCACCACTGCCAGCTGGGCTGCCGCCCACCTGCGGGGCCCCGGGCCTCTGCCCCTGCTGAGAATCCATTGAAGGCTTAAGCCCTCCTCCCACACCCTCCATGTCTTTCCTTCGCGCAGCGACAGCTGCCACGGCCATCGGCCTGGCTGGCCTCGCTGCCAGCCTCACCCCCTTGGCGCCAGTGGCGCCAGCCCGCGCCCAGGGCACCCCTGGCCTGATGGAGTTCCGCTGGGACAGCACCAAGGACTACCGAAAGCTCTATTACTTCATGACCGACACGGCTCGGCTGAAGCGCTCGGAGTACTACCTGCTGCTGAAACCCAAAGACCGCAAAACGGCCATACTCAAACTCACGGTGGGCATCCCCAAGAGTTTTGACGTGGATATCAATCCCCAGTACGTGCAGCTCTGCTACATGAAGGAGGGGGGCATGCTGGCGCGCACCCGCTGCGAAAAGCAGATTCCAGCCATCGTGGAGGTGTCGCAGGACCGGACCGCCATCGAGATTTTCCCGGAAACCCCCGTGCCTGTTGGCAAGACCATCGGCATCTACATGAACATCTTCAACCCCTTCAATGCGGGGATGTATCAGTTCAATGCCCTGGCCCAGGCCCCTGGAGACATCCCCATCTCCGGTTATCTGGGCAGCTGGCTAATCCAGATCGATCCGCCCAGCAACTGAGCCCTTGGCGGCCTGGGCCCCACCCCCAGCTGATAGGTTGGGCGATCGATGTTGAAGGCGTAGCCGAGCTGGAGCCATGACCAAACGGACCCTCGAAGGAACCAGCCGCAAGCGCAAGCGGGTCTCCGGCTTTCGCGTTCGCATGCGCAGCCACACCGGCCGCCGTGTGATCCGCACCCGCCGCAAGCGCGGTCGCGCTCGTCTCGCCGTCTAGGGGCGGCGCCTCGCCCACTCCTTCCAGCCAACGTCCCCGTCGCCACCCCGAGCCAACCGTCCATGGTTTTGCCCCGGGAACACAGGCTGCGGGGACGTTTTGTGTTCGATCGGCTCTACCAGAAGGGCCGACGACTTCACGGCACCTGGATGGTGCTGCGCACCATGGCCGCCGAGCCGGCCCTGCTCAAGCCAGACCCCCGCGACACCACCCCCCTGAGCTGCCGCCTCGGTGTAGTGGTGAGTGCCAAGGTGAGCAAGAAATCGGTGCGACGCAACCAGTTGCGGCGGCTGTTCCACAGCCATCTGGTGGCCGCCACAGCTGCACGGCAGGCCCAGATGGCCAACACCTGGCTGCTGATCTCCCTCAAGCCCGGCAGCGCCGACGCCAGTGATGAGGTTCTGCTGGGAGAATGTTCTGAACTCCTCGAGAAGGCAGGGCTGCGCCCATGACTGCTGCTGCGAATTCCGGACCGGTGGCTCCCGGCGCGAGCATCAATGAGGACGTCTTCTACGAGGGCGGTCCCGCCAAGGGTGATCTGATCACCAACCTGCTGTTTGGCCTCACCCTGATCGGGATTCCCTTCGCCGTGGGGGCGATCGTGCGGGCCCTGTGGCTGCGGTTCACCATCACCAGCCGCCGGGTGTCGGTGAGCGGCGGCTGGCTCGGCCGCGACCGCACCCAAGTGGTGTACAAGCAGATTCGTGAGGTGCGCTCTGTGGCCCGCGGCCTGGGCTTCTGGGGCGACATGGTGCTGGTGCTCAACGACGGCATGAAGCTCGAGATGCGCGCAGTGCCCAACTACCGCGAGGCCGAGGCCTACATCCAGGCGCGCATGGCGGCCAGCACCGCCACCAAGGCCATCAAGACTGCCAACAGCGGCTTCGCGGCCTGACACACTGGCCCCCAACACCCACTCCCTCTGACGTAACCACGCCGTGATCGGCTACATCTCCGACAACCTGCTGCTCCCGATCCTCGATTTCTTCTACGGATTGGTGCCGAGCTACGGGCTGGCCATCATTGCCCTCACGGTGGTGATCCGTCTGGCGCTGTTCCCCCTCAGCGCTGGCTCCATCCGCAGTGCCCGCCGCATGCGCATCGCCCAACCGGTGATGCAGAAACGCCAGGCAGAAATCAAGGCCAAGTACGCCAACAACCCCCAGAAGCAGCAGGAGGAGCTGGGCTCCCTGATGAAGGAGTTCGGCAGTCCCCTGTCGGGCTGCCTGCCGCTGCTGGTGCAGATGCCGATCCTGTTCGCGCTGTTCGCCACCCTGCGGGGCTCACCGTTCGCCGATGTGCCCTACACCCTCAATCTGAAGGTGCTGCCGGCCGATCAGATCGCCGCGGTGGAGCCAAAGCCCTTCAACAGCCCCAGCCATTCGATTTTCGTTACGGCCACCAACCACGTGCCGGTGATCGCCAGCTTGGAGAAGGGCACCAAGCTCGGGGTGGGCGACACCGAAACCGTGAGCCTCCACACCAAGACGGGCGACAGCTTCGCCTCAGTGCTCTCCGGCGTAGAGAACGGCAGCAGCTTCAACCCCACCTGGACCGTCACCAAGGGTGAGGGGCTGGTGAGCGTGGATCAAAACGGCACCATCCATGCCATTGCCCCGGGCGATGCCGTGGTAGAAGCCAAGATCCCCGGCCTGGCGGCCCGCAGTGGCTTCCTGTTCATCAAGGCCCTGGGCCAGGTGGGCTTCTACACCGATGGCGCCCTGAACTGGGATATCGCGATCCTGGTGGCCGCCTTCGGCGCCAGCCTGTTCGTGTCCCAGATCCTCTCGGGCATGGGGATGCCTGCGAACCCACAGCAGTCCACCGCCAACAAGATCACCCCCGTGATGATCACGGGCATGTTCCTGTTCTTCCCCCTGCCGGCGGGCGTGTTGCTCTACATGGTGGTGGCGAACATCTTCCAGGCCCTGCAGACCTTCCTGCTCACCAGGGAATCCCTGCCCGACAACCTCCAGGCCATCCTCGACCAGCAGATGGCCCAGCAGACGGTGACGGCCACGGCCACCACCGCCGGCAGCGAGCGGCTCCCCTTCGAGCCCAAGGGCAAGAAGTAAGGCGATGGCTGAATTCCGCCAGGCTGACGCCTCCAGCGGCGACGACCTGCAGCCGCTGCCAATCCAGGAGCTCAAGCTCCTGGCCGAAGGTCGGCAGTGGCGGCTGGATCAGCACCTGAGCGAGCTGGAGAGCCTCACCCCCGTGCGGGGCACAGTCAAGGCACAGCACCGCGGCAACGTGCTGGAGGTGGAAGGCCAGGGCAACACGATCGTGACGCTCTGCTGCGACCGTTGTCTGCAGCACTTCAACCACCCCCTCAGCTTTGACACCAAGGAGCTGCTCTGGCTGGGCGAGGAGGCCCGCGAGGCGGGCATTAGCGAAGACGCCGTGCTGGAAGCCGGTAGCACTGTTCTCGATCTCGATGCCGATGCGCTCACGGAGAGCCTCGATCCACGGGGGGACTTCGATCCTGCCCACTGGGCCTTTGAGCAGCTGAGCTTGCAACTGCCCCTGGTGAACCGCTGCGGCCGTGGCTGCCCCGGTCCCAACCTGCAGGGCAACTGCAGCGGCGACATGATCGATCCCCGCTGGGCCGCCCTCAAGGGGCTCAATCAGCGCTAGAACCCACGCCGCGCGATCCCGCCTCATGAGCCAGGCCTGGGCCGACCACCTCGATCTGCTGATCCGGGCCCGCACCCCCATCCTCTGGATCCGCAGCCAGGAGGAAGAGCGGATCGCAGTGCTGCTAGCCGCAGCGGCCAGGCGCCTCGGCAACCGGGCCATGGCCCGCTGGGATTTCATCTCGGGCCTCAGGGGATTCCCCAGTCACGACGGAGAGGCGGCGCGCAATCCCCTGGCCGCCCTCGACAGCCTGGCCACCCTCGCCCAGGGGCAGGCGGCGATCCTGGTGCTCCACGACTTTCACCGCTACACCGACGACAGCAGCATCTGCCGCAAGCTGCGCAACCTCAGCACCTCCCTGCAACAACAGCCCCACACGGTGGTGATCACCGCCGCCGAATGGCAGGTGCCGCGGGAGCTGGAGGAATGCATCACCCTGCTGGATCTGCCCCTGCCCCAGCAGGATGAGATCCGGGGGCTCCTGCAGAGCATTGGTGAGGCCACAGGCCAAGGCCTGGAAGCCGAGGTGCTGGAGCAACTCACCCACAGCTGCAGCGGCCTGAGCGAGCAACGCATCCGCCAGGTGGCGGCCCGGGGCCTCGCCCGGCGGGGCCAGCTGGGGGCCAGCGATCTCGAGGAGGTGCTGGAGGAGAAGCGCCAGGCCATCGCCCGTAGCGAGCTGCTGGAGTACTGCCCCAGCGAGGCCACCCCTGCCGATATCGGTGGCCTCGATGCCCTCAAGCACTGGCTGGAGCAGCGGCATCTGGCCTTCAGCGATGAAGCCCGCCGCTACGGCCTGCCGCTGCCCCGGGGGGTGCTGCTGGTGGGCCCCCAGGGCACTGGCAAATCGCTCACCGCCAAGGCCGTGGCCCACAGCTGGAGCATGCCATTGCTGCGCCTGGATGTGGGCCGCCTGTTCGCCGGGCTGGTGGGAGCCTCCGAGGCCCGCACCCGCGACATGATTCAACGGGCCGAGGCCATGGCCCCCTGCGTGCTGTGGATCGACGAGATCGACAAGGGATTCGGGGCGGCCGCGGGCGATGGCCGCAGCGACGGAGGCACAAGCCAGCGGGTGCTGGCCAGCCTGCTCACCTGGATGGCAGAAAAAAGCAGCGCCGTGTTTGTGGTGGCCACGGCGAACGGGGTGGAGAAACTCCCCCCGGAGCTGCTGCGCAAGGGCCGCTTCGACGAGATCTTCCTACTGGATCTGCCGGACGCCAACGAGCGGCGGGCCATCCTCGACCTGCAGCTACGGCGGCGCCGACCGGCCCATGGCCTGCCCCTCGAGGTGGTGGTGGACCGCACGGCTGGGTTTTCAGGGGCTGAACTGGAACAAGTGGTGATTGAAGCCATGCACCAGGCCTTCGGCGAGCGGCGCGAGTTTGGCGAAGCGGATCTGATCGGTGCCGCCGCCCAGCTGGTGCCCCTCTCCCGCACCGCCCGCGAACAGCTGGAGGCCCTGCAGCAGTGGGCCAGCAGCGGCCGGGCCCGCCCCGCCTCCAGCCATTGCGCCAGGTAACGAAGGCCAACTCCAGGTAACGAAGCCGCTGAGAGCGATTGGGGGAACAGCAATCCGCCACCATGCTGCAGCGCAAGTCGCCCTGCGCCCCGTGGAAAGCCGCCCCGCCATCACCACCCAATTGGCCGTGGCCTGCCTCGGCGCCGGCGTGATCACCACCTTCGCGGTGGCCCAAGGGCAAAACCCCTTCACGGCGCTGGGTATCACCCTGTTCTCAGCCGTGGCCGCCGTGGCCCTGGGCCAGGTGATCTGAGGCATCAGGCTGGACGCAGCGATCCCGCAATCGGTTGACCCAGCTGCGCAACCAGATGCCCGCCTTGGCGGGCAAGACCTACTTCAACTACGGCGGCCAGGGCCCGCTGCCTGAGCCATCACTCGCGGCAATCACCGCAAGCTGGCGCACGATTCAGAAGCTGGGGCCCTTCACGAGCGAGGTTTGGCCCTACATCGAGGGCACCACGACCACGTTGCGCCAGCGCCTCGCCCACTGGTTCGGGGTAGGCGCCCACCGCGTGGCCTTCACCGAAAACGTCACCAGCGGCTGTGTGCTGCCGCTGTGGGGCCTGCCCTGGCAGAGCGGCGATGAACTGCTGCTCAGCGACTGCGAACACCCCGGTGTGGTGGCAGCCTGCGGAGAGCTGGCCCGGCGCGAGGGGCTCACCCTGGCCGTGCTGCCGGTACAGGATCTGCGCGGGGCAACGGCCGCCACCGATGCCGCCGTGCTGGAACGGCTGGAGCAGGCCCTTACGCCCCGCACCCGGCTGGTGGTGCTCTCGCACCTGCTGTGGAATACCGGCCAGGTGATGCCGATCGCCGCGACAGCCGAACGGCTCCGCCAGCACGGAAACCAACCCTGGCTGCTGGTGGACGGGGCCCAGAGCCTGGGCAGCCTGCCGCTGGGAGAAACGGGAGCAGCGAATGCCGCCGCCACAGCCGATATCTACGCCTGTACAGGACACAAATGGTGCTGCGGCCCGGAGGGCCTTGGTGCCGTGGCCGTCTCGGAGCGGCTCCTGAGCGAAAGTCAGCCCACCCTGATCGGCTGGCGCAGCCTCAGCCAGGAAGGGAGTGCCAGCAGCGGCTTCCATGCCGATGCCCGGCGTTTTGAGGTGGCCACCTCGTGCATCCCGCTGATGGCCGGCCTCACCCAGTCGCTGCTGCTGCTGGAGGCCGAGGGCAGGGCTGGCGAGCGCCTGGCCGGTATTCAGAACAGCAGCCGACGGCTGTGGGAAGGACTGCAGGCCATCCCTGGGCTTGCCACCCTGCTGAAGGTGCCGCCGCCGGCGGGCCTGGTGAGCTTCACCACCGAGGGCAGCCCGGAAGCCCTGGTGCAGGCCCTGGGGCAGCGGGGGATCTGGCTACGCACCCTGGATGATCCCCACTGCCTGCGGGCCTGCACCCACATCACCACCAGCGAGGCCGAGATCGATCAGCTACTGGAGGCCCTGACGGACCTCCGCTGAACCTCAGGGCTCAGGCCTCAGCCCGCTCCCACACGTTGCGATACACCCAACCGGCGATCAGGGCCCCAACGATCGGTGCCAGCCAGAACAGCCACAGCTGGGCCACGGCATCGCCGCCCACCCACAGGGCCACGCCAGTGCTGCGGGCCGGGTTCACCGAGGTGTTGGTGACAGGGATGCTGATCATGTGGATCAGGGCCAGGGTGAGACCGATGGCAGCGCCGGCGAAGCCCGATGGAGCCAGCTTGTCGGTGGCGCCGATGATCACCAGCAGGAAGAAGAACGTGAGTACCACTTCCACAATCAGGGCCGCCCAGAAGCCGTAGCCACCGGGGGAGTGGGCACCCCAGCCGTTGGTGGCCAAGGGGTTGCTGCCGCTCATCACCGCCGTGAAGGCCGGACCGCCGGCAACCACCAGCTTGATGAAGCCACCGGCCAGCACGCCGCCAATCACCTGGGCCACGATGTAGGGCAGCAGGTCGGCGCTCTTGAGGCGGCCACTGGCCCAGAGGCCGAAGCTCACAGCGGGATTGAGGTGGCAGCCGGAGATGTGGCCAATGGCATAGGCCATGGTCAGCACGGTGAGGCCGAAGGCCAGCGACACCCCGAGGAAGCCGAGGCCGAAGGGGTTACCAGGCGCGATATCCGAGCCGGTGAGATAGGGGAAGTTGGCGGCGATGGCAGCGCTGCCGCAACCACCCAGCACCAGCCAGAACGTGCCGAAAAGTTCAGCCAGGAACTTCTTCGACATGGGAACACTCTGCGCCATGAGCACACATACAGGCGCACGCAAACTAGAGATCAGTCCTCAGGCGCACAACATCTCGAAACGAAGCGTCAAGCCACACCCTCCAACGGCACACATCCCAATGGCCAACAGTGCACGTTTTGCACAATCGCGGGGATTTTGTACATTGCAACCGCCCAGCTCAGCCCTGGGCCAGGCGGGCGCGCAGCGCCTTTTCGGCCTCCTCGCGGTCGTCGAAATGAACCCGCCGAGTGCCGAGGATCTGGTAGTCCTCATGGCCCTTGCCGGCGATCAGCACCAGATCCGCCGGAGCGGCCTGGGCAATGGCGGCGGCAATGGCGGCGGCCCGATCGGATTCCACCACCACAGCGGTATCGGCGGGAATGCCAGCCACCACATCCGCCAGGATCTGGGCGGGGTCCTCCGTCCGGGGGTTGTCGGAGGTCACCACCACGCGATCCGCCAGGCGGGCGGCGATGGCCCCCATCTGCGGTCGTTTGCCGCGGTCGCGGTCACCGCCGCAACCGAACACGCAGATCAGCTGGCCCTGGGCGAAGGGCCGGCAGGCGTTGAGGGCACTACTCAAGCCATCGGGAGTGTGGGCGTAATCCACCAGCACCGCAGGCTGAGCGGCGGCGCCATCCCCTGGTCGGCCGGCGGTGACCCGCTCCATCCGGCCCGGCACACCACGAAAACTGGCCAGCCCCTCCAGCAGCATCGCCAAGGGAAGCCCCTGCTGCAGCAGGCTGCCCACCGCCTGCAACTGATTCATCAGGTTGAAGCGGCCCAGCAGGGGAGAGCGGAACGTCCCCGACCCCATCGGACTCACCAGGATGCCGCTGACGCCATCGGCGCTGAACACCAGCTGCTCCATGCGCAGTTCAGCGGTGCTGCCCGGCTCGAGGGAACTGCGCCAGCACTGGGCACCGAGCCGTTCGGCCAGGCGCGCGCCCCAGGAATCATCCACATTCACCACAGCGGCGGCATCAGGCTCCAGCAAAGGCGCCTGGAACAACTTGGCTTTGGCCTCGAAATAGGCCTCCATCGAGGCGTGGTAATCGAGGTGGTCCTGGGTGAGGTTGGTGAAAATCGCCCCGGCGAACTGGCAGCCACTGATGCGCTGCTGATCCAGAGCATGGGAACTCACCTCCATGGCCCCGATCTGGGCTCCCGCCTCGGCGGCCTGGGCCAGCTGGGCCTGGAGCACATCAGCAAAGGCCGTGGTGTGCTGGGCGGTGACGCTCTGACCCGGCCAGCGATTCACCAGGGTGCCGAACAGAGCCGCAGGGGTGCCACAACAACCGATCAGATGCTCGATCAGATGGGTGGTGGTGGTTTTGCCGTTGGTGCCGGTCACACCGATCAAGCGCAACCGCTGGCTGGGGTTCTGCCAGAACTCAGCCGCCAGCAGACCGGCCCAGCGCGCCACGGGATCACTCACCACCAGCACGGGATCGCCAACAGCCGGGGGCCGCGCCGCCGCCGCCGCCGGGCCGATCACCACCGCCACAGCGCCGGCCGCCACTGCCTCTGGCCAGAAGCTGCCGCCATCCACAACCGTGCCGGGCAGACCCACGAACAGGGTGCCCTGGCCCACGCGCCTGGAATCGCAGCTCAGACTCTGCACCGCACTGTTCTCAAGGGCCGGCGGCACCGCCAGGCCCACCTGGCGCAACAGGGGATGGAGCAGCTGGGTCATGGACCAGCGGTGAACAGAAGTGGGCCCGTTCTAAGCCGCCTGGCCAGGAAATCCGTTCCTCTGCAACCAAACCGCCAGGCCGTCCCCCCCCAGCCGTGGTGACACCCGCGGCAGCTCCTGCAGTGCTCCATCGGCATGGCGCAGCGCCAATACCGGCACCTCGAGGCCGTAGCGCTGCTGCAGCCCGGGATCGCGATCCACATCAATCACCTCCAGCTCTACGCCCCCTGGCAGGGCGCGCAGACGCTCCGCCAGACCCTCACAGAGGCAGCAGCCCTGGCGGCTGTAGAGCAACAGTTGCGGCTGAGCCATCAATCGGGCACCGGATCGCAACCACAGGGCGTGAAGGGGTGGCAGCGCAAGAGGCGCCTAGCGGTGAGCCAGCCACCACGCCAGGGCCCATGGCGCTCGATGGCCTCCAGGCCGTAGGCGCTGCAGCTGGGAATGAAGCGGCAACGGGGGCCCAGCAGCGGCGAGATCCACTGGCGGTAGAAGCCGATCAAGGCCAGCAGCAGCGTCTGGAGGATGCGGGTCATGCCAACCGATAGGATCACCTGCTGGCGTGGCCGAGGTCTGGGAGTGTCCATGCTCTCAGGCCAGCCGCACCGGCATCAACTCGATACCCGTTCTCCATGTCTCGCTACCGCGGCCCTCGTCTGAGGATTACGCGGCGCTTGGGAGACCTTCCCGGTCTCACCCGTAAGTCCGCCAAGCGGTCTTACCCCCCCGGTCAGCACGGCCAAGCCCGTCGCAAGCGCTCCGAATACGCCATCCGCCTCGAAGAGAAGCAGAAGCTTCGCTTCAACTACGGCATTTCTGAACGTCAGCTGGTTCGCTACGTGAAGAAAGCCCGTGCCCAGGAGGGTTCCACCGGAACCAACCTGCTGAAACTGCTCGAGAACCGTCTCGACAACGTCTGTTTCCGCCTCGGCTTCGGCCCCACCGTTCCCGGTGCCCGTCAGCTGGTGAACCATGGCCACGTGACCGTGAACGGCCGCGTCGTGGACATCCCCAGCTACCAGTGCAAGGCCGGCGATGTGGTTGCCATCCGTGAGCGCAAGCAGAGCAAGAAACTGGCTGAAACCAACCTGGAATTCCCAGGCCTGGCCAACATCCCTCCCCACCTCGAACTCGACAAGAACAAGCAGGTCGCCAAGGTGATCAGCAAGTGCGAGCGCGAGTGGGTCGCCCTCGAGATCAACGAACTGCTGGTGGTGGAGTTCTACTCCCGCAAGGTGTGATCCCCTGGGATCACCTCACAGCTCAGCACCTGCAGCCCTCGCTTCGGCGGGGGCTTTTTTGCGGCCAGTGCACCCGGCCCTGGCGAGCAGAGCAGAGGTACGAACCCAAGAGCCATGGGTAAAGGATCCAATCTTGCCGATCATGTTTGTTGTGATCCGTCCGCATTTCTCTATGATTTCGCCGCTCAGCGTTCGCCCTTGATGTCATTCAGCTCCACCGGTTTCCGCTGCACAATGCCCTTGCTCGCGGCCTTGGCGCTGATAGCCAGCAGCAGTGGCCCGGTGAAGGCTGAGGGTACAGATCAGACTGGGCCTGTGGATACTCCTCAAGCGAATCCAGCAACTGCTCCCCAGGCCGTTACGCCTGAGGCGGCGGCACACGAATCACTGGCGGAAGAAGCACAGAATCCGATCGCCAACCTGATCAGCCTACCCTTCCAGAACAACACCACATTCGGGCTGGGCCCCAATCAGGATCGGGTTCTGAATGTGCTCAACATCCAACCGGTTGTGCCCTTTGCTCTCAGCAAAGATCTCAATCTCGTGACGCGCACCATCCTGCCGGTCGTGAGCCAGCCAGAGCTGAATGGCTCCCAGCGCAGCGGACTGGGGGATCTCAACCCCAGCTTCTTCTTCGTGCCCAAACCCAAGGGATCCTGGACCCTGGGCGTGGGGCCCACGGTGTTGCTCCCCACCGCCACCAACCAGTCGCTTGGATCAGGCCAATGGGGGGCAGGCCCCGCCGGTGTGGCTGTGTACACCAAGGGGGCCTGGGTTGCCGGAGCCCTGGTGAATCAGATCTGGTCGTTTGCCGGTGATCGCGATCGTGCAGCCGTGAGCGCCTTTCTGGTGCAGCCGTTCGTGAACTACAACCTGCCGGGCGGCTGGTATCTGGTGAGTTCGCCAATCATCACCGCCAACTGGCAACGCGCCAACAACCCATGGATCCTGCCCGTGGGCGGCGGCTTCGGGCGGGTGTTTCGCGTGGGGCGCCAGCCGATGAACGCCTCCCTCCAGGCCTACGGCAACGTGATCAAGCCCGATGGCTTTGGGGATGTGACCGTGCGGGCGCAGATTCAGTTCCTATTCCCTAAAGGGGGATCCTGAGCCTGAATGGAAGCCTGGCCCTCAGCCGCTGATCAAGCGTTCGAGGGCCACCGTTACATCCTCCTGGCGCATCAAGGATTCGCCCACCAGCACTGCATCAGCGCCGGCACTCTGCACCCGATCGAGATCATCGCGGCTGACCAGGCCCGACTCACTCACCAGCAGGCAGCCCTTCGCGCGAATCTGCTCGCCGTAGCGGGCGGTGAGCTGCTCGGTGGTGGCCAGATCCGTGTGGAACGTGGCGAGGTCGCGGTTGTTGATGCCGATCAGCTGCACCCCCTCGAGGGCGAGCACCCGCTCCAGTTCCTCGGCGTCGTGCACTTCCACCAGCACCGTGAGTCCCAGGCTGCCGGCCACCTTGAGCAGATAGGCCAGGTCTTGATCGGTGAGGATCGCCGCGATCAGCAGGGCCGCATCGGCACCGGCGGCGCGGGCCTGATAGAGCTGATAGGGGCTGAGGATGAAGTCCTTGCAGAGCAGGGGCAACTCCACGGCCTGGCGCACCTGCACAAGCACCTCAAAGCCGCCCTGGAAAAACTGCTTATCGGTGAGCACCGAGAGGCAGCTGGCCCCACCGGCGGCGTAGCCCTTGGCGATGGCCTCGGGATCGAAGTTCTCCCGGATCACACCCTTGCTGGGGCTGGCCTTCTTCACCTCGGCGATCACCGCAGGTTTCCGGCAAGAGGCCTTCAAAGCGGCCAAAAAATCGCGGGGAGCCGGCAGTTCAGCCACCTGCTTCTTGAGTTGCACCAGGGTCACGCGCTCCCGGGCAGAAGCCACTTCCCGATCTTTCTCCCAGACGATCTTTTCCAGGATGTGGCGCGGTTCGGCATCCTCGTGGGGGATGGCGTACTCCAGAAACGCCACCTTCACGGCTGGATTGGGGGGACGGCGACGAATCTCCATCTCAGGCCACCACGGCTGCGGCTTGCTTATAGGCCACTTCCACCAGCTCGCTGAGGGTGGGGTGCGTGTGCACCTCATTGGCCAATTGCTTCACGCTCTGGCGGCGGGCCACCGCATTGGCAATCTCCTGGATCAAATCTGCGGCGTGGAGGCCATAGATGTGCGCGCCGAGCACCTCGCCGGTGGTCTTGTTGAACAGCAGCTTCATCAGGCCATCACTTTCGAGCTCAGCCAGGGCCTTGGTGTTGGCCTTGAAGTAACTGCGCACCGTGCCCAGCTCAAACCCATCCTGGGCAGCCTGGGCCTTGGCATCGGCTTCGCTCAGGCCCACGGAGCTGATTTCCGGATGGGTGAAGGTGGCCGCCGGAATCGAGCGGTAATCAATGCTGCGGGGGTGTCCCAGCATGTTGTCCACGGCCACGGCGCCCTGGGCAGCAGCGGTGTGGGCCAGCATCATCTTGCCGGTCACATCGCCCACCGCCCAGAGGTGCTCCACCGGGGTTCCGTTCACCAGCACGCGCATCTGATCGTCCACTGGAATGAAGCCGCGGTTGGTCTCCACACCGCAGGACTCCAGGTTCAGCCCCTTGCTGGAAGGTACGCGCCCGGTGGCCACCAGCACGGCATCCACCTCCAGGGTTTCCACCAACTCCTTGGTGGTCATGTCGGCCAGCTCGATCTGCACCGGCGCACCGGGGGTGATCTTGCGGGCTAGCACGCCGGAGCGGGCGTCGATGTCGCGGCCGTCAATCAGGTTGCGGGCGGCGATCTTGGCGATGTCGGGATCGAAGGTGGGCAATACCCGATCCATGGCCTCGATCATGGTTACCTCACAGCCGAGGGCCGTGTACACATCGGCGAATTCCAGGCCGATGTAGCCACTGCCGATGATGGCGATCCAGCGGGGCAGCCATTCCAGGCTGATGGCCTCGTCGCTGGTGAACACGGTGCGGCCATCGGTCTCGATGCCAGGGGGTACAAACGGATCCGAGCCGGTGGCCAGGATCACCTCGCGGGCGCTCAGAACGCGATCCACGCCATTGATCTCACGCACCCCCACCCGTTGGCTGCCCTCGAGCCGGCCCATGCCGCGGATGATGGTGACGCCGGCGCGCTCCAAGGTCTTGGTGAGGTTGGCGCGAATGGTGGCCACCAGCTGATTGGCGTGGTCTGCGATCTTTTGGCGCTCAAAGCGCACTGGGGCGGCATGGATGCCGAAGCCCTTGAGGTGCTCGGCATCGGCAAGCTCCCGCACGCGGCCGCTGGCAGCCAGCAAGGCTTTGGAGGGCACACAACCCCGGTTCACACAGGTGCCACCCATGTCCCGGGATTCGATGATCGCCGTGCGCAGGCCATGGTCGGCGGCGTGCTTGGCGGCGTCGAAACCGCCGTAGCCGGCACCGATCACGATGACGTCGTAATCGAAAGTCGCGTCGCTCACCGTGGCCGTGCTCAGTTGGGGGGCATTCTCTCCTGCCGCAGGCCCTGAGTTCGGGCGCTCAACAGCCAACCAATCAGCCGGGCCCGTGCTGCTGACGCCAGCGCTCGAGCAGCAAGGGCCCAGCCGCCACCGCCACGTTCAGCGATTCCACCACGGCGCTGTGGGGAATGGTGACGCTGTGGGTGGCCAGGGCCGCCAGCTCTGGGTGCAGCCCCGCACCTTCATTGCCCAGCAGCAGCACCGTGGGACGGGTCCAGTCCAGCTGCCAGTAGGGCACCGGCTCAGACGCGGAGGAAGGCCCCGAAGCCACCAGGGTGGCCACCAGCTGATGGCCCGCCGCGCGGGCCTGCTCCAGGCGAGTGATCAGTCCGTTGCGCTCCAGCTCCCTAGCCAGGGGCAAGGCCAGGGCAGCGCCGGCCGCAGACCGCATCACCTTGGGCTGGTGGGGATCCGCACCGCCCCCCTGCCACACCTGCTGCACCCCGGCCGCCAGGGCCGTCCGCAGCAAGGTGCCGAGGTTCCCGGGATCCTGGAGCTGATCGAGGGCCAACACGAAATCAGCTGGACCCTGAACCTGGGGCAACGCCGCTGCAGACAGGCTCATCACCACGCCATCGGGATTCTCCGTGCTGGCCACGGCGGCCAGCACCTCCTCACCCACCGCCTGCACCGCCACGGGTAAGCGCTCCCACAGATCGCCATGACGGGCGATCCAGGCCGGGGTGGCCAGGACCTGGGCCGGTGCCAACTGCCGCTTCAGGAGTTCCTGCAGCAGGTGGGTGCCCTCCAACAGCAACAGTCCCTGCTCACGCCGCCCCTTGGCCTGGTGCAGGGCCCGAAAACGCCCCACCAGCGGGTTGCGTCGGCTGGTGATGGGCTCCAGCGGCAAGCGGCGCAGATCAGAACTGTTGATGGCGGCGCACATGCAACGTCTCTTCGATCACCAGCTTGCTGTCCTGCAGATCCAGACCTTTCACGGCCGCCACCTCGCCCTTGAGCCCCTCGGCGGCCAGGTTCTTGATCAACTCCTTGATCAGCACATCCTCAATGGTGGCTTGGTCGAAGGAGTCGGGGGTTAGGGCCTCGAGGAACTTACCCAGCTTGGAGGCCACTACTTCAGGGGCATTGCTGATCTTGAGAACGAGCATGGAAAGAGGCGGAGAGAGATCGTTGACTGTGGTCAATTTGGCAAAAAAAAGCTCCCCGTCTGCAGGAGAGGGGAGCTTGTTGATCCGGTAGATGAAGTGCGGATGGGGAGACTTGAACTCCCACGACATTGCTGCCACTAGTACCTGAAACTAGCGCGTCTACCAATTCCGCCACATCCGCATAGCGAGCCGCTGTTGGGCGACCTGAGGCGTGCCGCTCTTGCGACTTCGAAAATGTACCCCATCGACCCACCGGGCACAGAAGGGGCAGAACAAGCCAGTTCAGGGGCCGGCCGTCTAGACGGTCTCAGGCTTCGTCGTCAAGATGGGGCCCCATAAGACGGGTAGCAAGACGCCATGACCGTGACCGTAGCCCCGTCTCAGCAGATTCTCACGCCTCAACTTGAGATTGCAGGAGGCCGCAACCTCTCGGGAGAGCTACGGGTGAGTGGCGCCAAGAATTCGGCCCTGGTGCTCATGGCGGCCTGTCTGCTCACGGAAGATCCGTTACGGCTGCGCAACGTGCCGCCCCTGACGGACATTCAGGGCATGGCCGAGATCCTCGCTTCTCTGGGGGTTGGGGTGCGCCGAGGCAGCGACAGCGTTGAAATGGATGGCTCAGGCCTGAACCAATCAGCTCCTCCCTACGAGCTGGTGAACAGCCTCCGAGCCAGCTTCTTCTGCATTGGTCCGCTCCTGGCTCGCCTCGGCATTGCTCGCGTTCCCCTGCCTGGTGGCTGTCAGATCGGCACCCGCCCCGTGGTTGAACACGTGAAAGGCCTGAAGGCGCTCGGCGCCCAGGTCTCCATCGAGCACGGTGTGGTGTCCGCGGTTGTGCCTGGACGGGGGCATCGCCTCACCGGCGGCCGCATCCACCTGGATTGCCCCAGCGTTGGAGCCACAGAAACGCTGATGATGGCCGCCGCCCTTGCCGATGGCGAGACGGTGATCGAAAACGCCGCCCTGGAACCCGAAGTGGTGGACCTGGCCGGCCTGTTGCTGGCCATGGGCGCCAAGGTGCGCGGTGCTGGCACCCCCACCATCACAATCGTGGGCGTGGAGCGGCTCCACGGCGCCGACTATGCGGTGATCCCCGACCGCATCGAAGCGGGCACCTTCCTACTGGCCGCGGCCATCACCCGCTCCACCCTGCGGGTGGCCCCGGTGATCCCTGAACACCTCGGCGCGGTGCTCACCAAGCTTGAAGAAGTGGGCTGTCGTCTCGAGGCCGACGGCACCGGCCTCACCATCAGCGCCAATCAGATCAAGGCCGTGGATCTGCGCACGCAGCCCTTCCCCGGCTTCCCCACCGATCTACAGGCGCCCTTCATGAGCCTGCTGGCCACGGCCCAGGGCACCAGCGTGATCACCGAAAACATCTTCGAAAACCGCCTGCAGCATGTGGCTGAGCTGCAGCGCATGGGCGCCGCCATCCGCATGCAGGGCAACACCGCCTTCGTGGAGGGCGTGAGCCGCCTCAGCGGCGCGCCGGTGCAGGGCAGCGATCTGCGGGCCTCCGCCGCCATGGTGCTGGCTGGTCTGGCGGCAGACGGCATCACCACCGTGCAGGGCCTGGAATTCCTGGATCGTGGCTATGCCGATTTCGAGGGCAAGCTCAACGCCGTTGGTGCATCGATTCGCCGCGTGGGCTGAACCCTTAGAGTCGGCGCGCGGGAGCGTGCCGGAATTGGTAGACGGACTCGACTCAAAATCGAGCGCCTTCGGGCATGTGGGTTCGAGTCCCACCGCTCCCATCACTGCCCCTCCGCAACGGGCTCCGGCTGAGACGGCCGTGATGAACACCTACGGGCGCTTTCCGCTCGAGCTGGTGCGCGGCAAAGGTGTGTGGGTGTGGGACAGCAACGGCAAGCGCTACCTCGACTGCGTGGCCGGGATTGCGGTGTGTACCCTCGGCCATAGCAGCCGGGCCATGCGCAAGGCCATGGGCCAGCAGCTGCGGCAGCTGCAGCATGTTTCGAACCTCTACCGCATCCCCGAGCAGGAGCGCCTGGCGGCCTGGATCACCGCCAACAGCTGCACCGACAAGGTGTTTTTCTGCAATTCCGGCGCGGAGGCCAATGAGGCCGCCATCAAGCTGGCCCGCAAGCACGGCCACACCGTGCGGGGCATCGGCGGCGGCAGCGACCAAGGCCCCCTGATCCTCACCGCTGAGGCCAGCTTCCACGGACGCACCCTGGCGGCAGTCACGGCCACCGGCCAGCCGAAATACCACCAGGGCTTTGAGCCCATGGTGCAGGGCTTTCGCTACTTTCCCTACAACGACACAGCGGCCTTCGAGGCCCTACTGCACAGCTGTGAGGCCCATGGCCCCCGGGTGGCGGCCGTGATGCTCGAACCCCTGCAGGGCGAGGGCGGCGTGAACCCCGGCGATCCAGCCTTCTTCCGGCGGGTGCGTGAACTCTGCGACCAGAAGAACATCCTGCTGATCTTCGATGAGGTGCAGGTGGGCGTGGGCCGCACCGGCTGCCTCTGGGGATACCAGAAACTAGGCGTGGAGCCCGATGCCCTCACCCTGGCCAAGGGCCTCGGGGGCGGCATGCCAATCGGGGCCCTGGCGGTGAAATCCCGCGTGGATCATCTCAAGCCCGGGGAACATGCCAGCACCTTCGGCGGCAACCCCCTGGCCTGCCGGGCCGGGCTCACCGTGGCGGAGGAACTCACCCGTCGCGAGCTGCCGGCCCACGTGGCCGCCATGGGCTCCCTGCTGCAGGAGCAACTGAACCAGCTGGCCGCTCGCCATCCCAGCATCGCTGAAACAGCCCGGGGCTGGGGGCTGCTGCAGGGGCTGGTGCTGCGCAGTGATGGCCCCGCCGCCATCGATGTGGTGAAAGCCGCCATGGCCGAGGGGCTGCTGCTGGTGCCCGCAGGGCCCAGCGTGGTGCGCTTCGTGCCCCCGCTCACCATCCAGCCCCGCCACATCCGCGAGGCCGTTGCACGCCTGGAGCGGGCCCTCTTGGCATGCCAAAGCCCGACCCCTTCGGCGACCTGATCGCCCCCTTCAGCCGCCGGGGCGTGGACCTGGGGCTGGAACGGTTGCAGAACGCCCTGGCGGAGTTGGGCCACCCCGAACAGCAGTTCGCGGCCGTGCAGGTGGCTGGCACCAATGGCAAGGGCTCCATCAGCACAATGCTGGAGCGCATCGGCACGGCCGCCGGCCTGCGCACCGGGCTCTACACCTCCCCCCATCTACTGAGTTGGTGTGAGCGCATCCGCCTGCCCGCTGGTCTGATTGGAGTCGAGCCGTTGCGGGAGCATCTGGCCGGGATGCAGGCCCTGGCCCTGCGCCATGAGCTCACCCCGTTTGAGCTGATCACCGCTGCGGCCTTTGTGGCCTTCGCGGAGGCGGGGGTGGAGCTGGCGGTGCTGGAGGTGGGACTGGGGGGCCGCCTGGATGCCACCACCACCCATCCCAACCGGCAGGTGCTGGCCCTGGCCGCCATCGGCATGGATCACACCGAACACCTGGGCAGCACCCTGGCTGCCATTGCCGGCGAGAAGGCCGGGGTGATGAACACAGGCGCCATCGCCGTGAGCGGCCCCCAGGCGCCCGAGGCCGAGGCGGTGCTGCGCCAGGTGGCCCAGGCACGGCAGTGCACGCTGCGCTGGGTGGAACCCCTAGCTGCCGCCAGCGCCGGAGGGCCGCTGCTGGGACTCCGCGGCGAGCTGCAGCGCCATAACGCCGCTGTGGCTGTGGGGGCCGCCCAGGCCCTGGCGGAGCAGGGCTGGGCCATCGATGAGGCCGCCATCCTGCAGGGGCTGGCCCAGGCCCGCTGGCCCGGCCGGCTGGAGCACCGCCGCTTTCAAGGCCAGCCTCTGATGGTGGACGGTGCCCACAACCCCCCAGCGGCCGAGGCCCTGCGCAAGGAGCTGGATGACCCGGGCCCCCGCCGCTGGTTGATCGGCAGCCAACGCCACAAGGACGCCCCGGATCTGCTGCGGATGCTGCTGCGGGCCGGCGATGCGGTGCGGGTGGTGCCGCTGCCAGACCATCCCAGCTGGAGCGCCAGTGCGTTACGCGAGGCCCTGCAGGCACTGTCGCCTAAGACCGTGCAGATCGCCGCTGGCAGCGGTGATCTGGCCGCCGATCTCACCTGGCTGGTGCAATCGCAAGCCCTGCCGGTGGTGGCCGGCTCCCTCTATCTCGTGGCCGAGGTTCTGCCCATGCTGGATCCCGCGCCAAACTGATCTCAGCCCCTCTTGCCGCAGCCTCCATGGTGCGATCCAGCCTGCTGGCCCTGGCCGTGAGCCTGTTCTTGGTGCTGACCAGCCTGGCCGGCCTGCCCATCGCTCCGGCCCTCGCCCTCGACACCTCCACCGGTGTGGGCCTGCAGGATCGGGCCCTGTTTCAGGACACGGTGGATTACACCCTCACCAACCAGAGCGGCAAGGACTTCTCCGGCCAGCAGCTGGCCAACACCTCCTTCGCCGGCGCCGTGGGCAAGGGAGCCAACTTCGCCGGCGCCAACCTGCACGGCTCAATTCTCACCCAGGGGGCCTTCCCGGACGCCAACTTCGCCGGCGCGGATCTCTCCGATGCCCTGATGGACCGCACCGACATGAGCCACACCGACCTGCGTGGCGCGGTGCTGGTGGGGGCGATCGCCTCGGGGGGCAGTTTCAGCGGCGCCAACGTGGAGAACGCCGATTTCACCGATGCCCTGCTGGACCGGGTGGATCAGCGCCTGCTCTGCCAGAGCGCCAGTGGCACCAACCCGATCACCGGCGCCGACACCCGCTCGAGCCTGGGCTGTTAACGCTCCAGCCAGCCCCGCAGCTTGCCGGGATTGAGCAAACCGGCGGGGTCATAGGTAGCCTTCGCGGCCACCTGATCGGCATCCACCACGCCGAGCCCGCCGTCCTCCACATTGAACACGTGGGGGTTGAACAGCACGCAGCCCAGGGCGCAGCAGTGGTCGATCAGGGCCTGCAGAGCCTCAGCCCCGCGCCAGCGCACCAGGGGCAGACAGGCCAGCCGTTGGCTGCCCATGCTGCGCACAGCCTCCAGGTGCCAGAGCAGGTCGGGGCCCCAACGCTCCCGCAGGGCCGCCAGGGCCGGCGCCTCGGGCTGGGGCAACAGCAGCTGCAGGTAGGTGAAGCCCGGATCGCGGCTGCGCACATGCAGGGTGGTGTGGTTCCAGGTGAGCTCCCGCAAGGGGATGCCACGGCTCTGGCCCTGGGGCGCCTGCCACACCAGCGCACCCCCCAGCTCCGTGAGCAGCGCCGGCAGGGCCAGCAACGCATCTGGGGCCGCCAGCAGCAGCAGCCGGTGGCTGCGGCCATCGGCCTCAGGGCAGCCCTGGGGCCAGGGCAGCTGGGCCGCCACCGCAGCCTCCAGCACGCACAGGGCATTGAGCTGAAGGGCAGCGGCCGGCAGCACCTGGGCCGCGGCCAGGGCCTGATCCCAGTGGGCAAACTCCAGCACCAGCTGCTGCCAGGCCACCGCAGCAGTGCTCGCCATGGTGAGGGCCGTCACGATCCCGTTGGTGCCGTAGGCGTGGTTGAGGGGCCGGGCACCGGCGGCATCCAGCTGCAGCAGCCGCGGCTGGGGTTCCAGGGTCACCATCTCCAACCCCAGCAGATGCCCGGGGTCGCGCAGGAACCCCCAGCGCAGCGAACCGATGCCGCCCGATCCGCCGGCGATGAACCCCCCCAGGCTGGCGGTGCGGACCGTGCTGGGCAGCAACCGCAGGGCACGGCCATGGACCTGCAGCTGCTGGTCGAGATCGGCCAGCAGGATGCCCGGCTCAGCGCTGAACACCCCCGTGGCGGCATCCAGCTGCAGCAGGCGATTCATGCCACTGAGGTCCACCACCAGGCCTCCCGCCAGGGGCACGCACTGGCCGTAGTTGCCCGTGCCCGCACCCCGCAAGGTGAGGCTGACGCCATGGCGAACGCAGGCCGCGGCCACCCGCAGCACCTGCTCGCGGCTGTTCACGCGCACGCCGATCTGGGCCCGCAGGCCCTGCAGCAGGGGGGCCAGCACCGGCGAGTACACAAAGGCATCCGCAGAGAGGGCCTCCAGTTGGGCGCTCTGGCGCAGGGGGGCGAGCCCCGCGGCCAGCAGATCGGCCGCCAGGGCCTCCAGCTGGGCCTCGGAGGCGGGGGGGCTCAGGGGCTGGGGGAGCGCGGTGGGCAGGGACGGTGTGAGGGCCATCAGGACAGAGCGGCGAGGCGAGCATCGGCCTGCTGCGCCAAGGGGGGGGGCAACCACTGCCCAGCCCGCAGCACCCGGCGCTGGGGTGTTCGGGCCAGGAGCTCACTCCAGGTTGAAGCCGCCAGCACCACCAGATCCGCCGGTGCCCCCTGGCGCACCACCCCATCCCACGGGAGACCCAGGAGCCGTGCCGGCACGCTGGTGAAGGGCATCAGGCCCTGGCGCTGCCAGGGGGCTAGGTGCACGCAAGGGCCCGCCAACCGAAGGAGCTCGAGGGGATCGAAATCGCCTCCCGGAAACCAGGGATCCTGCACGTTGTCAGCGCCGAGGGCTACCGCCACTCCAGCCTGCTGCAACAGCTGCACCGGCGCCACGGGCCGTTGGGCCGCGGTGAGGCCGTGGCGGCGGCCGAGCAGCCAGAAGTTCGTGCTGGGCAGAGCCACCACCGCCAGCCCAGCGGCGGCCATCCGCTCGGCCAGCTTGCGCTGGAGCGGCTCCGGCAACAGAGCCATGCTGCTGCTGTGGCTGCAGGTCACGGGGATGGCCACCCCATGGCGCTCCAACAGAGAAGTGAGCAGGGCCACGCCATGGCCCCACTGGTCGCCGCCCTCGTCCACATGCAGATCCACCCCGCAGCCCAGGCGATCCGCGAGCTGCAACAGGGCCAGCAGCTCCCCTGCAGCCCCAGCCCCCGGGGGAAACGGGGGCCCGAGCACCCCGCCGAGGAGGCCACCGGCTGCCGCCACCCGAGCCGCCAGCTGCCGGCCCATCGCGGTGGACCACACCGGCACCGGCACAAGCGCCACCAACTGCAGCTCCACCCGGCCCCGCCAGCGTTCGCGCAGCTCCAGCAGGGCCTCCCAACTGGGCTCGGCCCCTGACCCCCCACTGTCCACGTGGCTGCGCAGGGCCCGCAGCCCATAGCGCCAGGCCTGCTCCAAGGCCCGCTCGCCCCGCTCCAGCACCTGCTCACGGCTGCGCTGCTCACCCTCGCGCAGGTTGGCGGCCAGGGCCGAATCCATCGTGCCGCTGGGGTTGGGATAGGCCGGCCAGGTGAAGGCCTTGTCGAGGTGCACGTGGGGATCCACCAGGGGCGTGAGCGCCAGGGGTGCCCCAGCTCCACGACTGGGCTGGATGCGTGCAATCCGCCCCTGCGCAATGCTCAGCTCTACCGTAAGCAGGCCTTCCTGGTCGCCGCAGGGCAGATCCCGCTGCTGCGGATCCAGGAGCACCCGGGGCAGCCGCAACCGCAGGGAAGCCGGGGGTGACGTTGGAACCATTAGCGGCCGATGTCCTGGCTATCACTGGAGGCCAGCAGCAGCACCAGCTGCCCGGCACCAGCGAGGGTGAGGCTGCGGTAGTGGGGCACCCGCAAACCCGGCAGCAACGCCTGGCCTCCCACCTCTGTGACGTAGAGACTGAACAGGCCGAGATTGAAGCGGCGGGTCCCGCGGCTGGCCAGCGCCCCCAGAACAGCCCGCTGGCTGCGCACCAGCTGGGGACAATCCCGCACCAGCAACTGGATCGTCATCGGCAGGCCCTGGCTGCCACACAGCTCCTCGGAAGCGAGATCCACCAGACGCTCACCGGCGAAGGCCTCAAACTCCGCCGGACCCGGGTTGCTCCACACCAAGGCAGCTCCTGCGGTTGCCACCGCAGCCAAGCAGGCCCACCAGGAGGAACGGCCAGCGGACACCATGGGGAAGCGGAAGACGCCTTGATAGGATGCCGGAGCCCTGGCGGGCGTAGCCAAGTGGTTAAGGCAGCGGATTGTGATTCCGCCATTCGGGGGTTCAAGTCCCCTCGCTCGCCCCTTTGTTCTGAACCCCCGGCAGCTCCAGCAGCAGTCGGGGGTTTAGTTCGTTCAGGGCTGCATCAGGGCCTGCAGCAGCCGATCAGCTCCCTCGCGCACGGGATCCACACACACCAGCCCTGTGTCGGCGCGGATCTGGGCCAGGGCAGCCGCTGCGGCCTGCGGCGCCAGGGTTGCGCTGTTCACCGCAATGGCCCGCACCCGCGGCCGCAGGCCATCGGGTCGGCCCAGGGCCGCTACGGCCTCATTGGCGGCAATCACCTCCGGTAGCGGAGGGATCGCCACCGGCACCGCGCCGGGGCGGGTGCGCACATGGCCCTGGCCAGCGCGGTGCACCAACAGCAGATCCGTGGGCTGGCTGCCGCGGATCAACGGCAGGGTGGCGGTGGAGCCGGGATGACAGAGGGATCCCTGCCCCTCCACCAGCACCAGGGCCTCTGGCCCTGCGCCGGCCGCGGCCTGGAGCACCGCCTGCTCCACCGCACCAGCGGCGTAGTCCACCCGCACCGCATCGAGGGCCACCCCCTGGCCGCTGATCAGGATCCCGGCCTGGCCAGTGCCCACGAAACGGGCATCAAGCCCCCGCTGCCGGGCCGCGGCCAGCAGCTCCAGGCAGGCGCTCATCTTGCCCACGGCCATGTCAGAACCCACAGCCAGCACCCGCCGGCAAGGCAGCGCCGCACAGCGGGCCGCGGCCACCTCGAGGCCCTCCGGCTCCTGGCGCAGATCCCAGATCCAGGCGCCCTCCTGCCGGGCCGTAGCAAAGGTGGGATCGTCCCCCAGGCGGCTGTGCAGGCCGCTGGCCAGGCTCAAACCCGCCTGCAGGCCAGCCACCACATCCGCCCGCATCTCCAGGGGCAGCCGCCCGCCCGAGGGGGCCAGGCCCACCACGGCCACCTGGGGGCCGTAGGCCAGGGCTTCCGCCATCGAGGCCACCACGGGCACCGGCCTAGAGATGCCGGTGATCGCCTCCAGGGAGTGGCCGGCGTGGGCGGGGTCAATCACCGCCACGATCGGGCCATGGCGATAGCGCAGCATCGCCAGTCCGGTCTTGCCAGAGAGATTGTCGAGGCCGCCGTGCAGCAGAAGCACCAGCGGGGCGTCGGCCGTGAGCATCAGCAGGGGTCCTCAGGGGGAAGGCCAACCACGCCCAGGCCAGGGCAATCGCTGGGCCGCAACAGGTCACCCTCCAGCTCAGCGCCGGTGAACGGATCGTCCAGCAGGTTGAGATGGCTGTCGAGATCGGGCCAGCGCACCAGGGGCAGCAGCTGGGCGGCCGCGCTGTTCAGCAGGGTGCTGTCGGAGTAGCACCCCAGCATCACCCCCAGGCCCAAACGTCGAGCTGTGTGGGCCATCAGCAGGGCCTCGCTGAGGCCACCGCTCTTCACCAGCTTGATATTGATGCCATCCACGTGGGGAGCCAGACGCAGCAGATCCGCCAGATCCCAGCAGCTTTCATCAGCCACCACGGGAATCGAGGCCAGCCCCCGCAGAGCGGCGAAGCCAGCGGTATCTGCGGCCGGGTCGTTGCGGGGGGCCAGGGGCTGCTCCACGAGCACCACACCCTGCTGGGCCAGCCAGGGAATCATCTGCTGGGCCGTGGTCAGATCCCAGCCGCCGTTGGCATCCACCTGCAACTCATCGCCGGCGCGCAGGGCTGCGCGCACCGCCAGCACCAGGGTCCGGTCGTGGTCGGCGCCATCGGGGCTGCCGAGCTTGAGCTTGATGCGGGTGGCCGGCAGCTGCAGCCGCCAGCGTTCAAGCCGCGCCAACACAGCCGAGGGCTGCCCGAGCCCCAGGGTCACGCTGGTGGCGACACAGGCTCCTGGATCCAGCCCCCAGAGCCGCCACAGCGGCTGCCCCAGGCGTTGCCCCCACCAGTCGTGCAGGGCCAGATCCACGCCGCAACGGGCGGGGGGACTGAGGGCCGCCAGCAGAGGCTCCAGCGCCTGCAGGGGCTGGGGGCTGAGGGCGTCCAGCCGGGGAGCGAGAGCCTCCAGCTCCGCCGCGATGCTCTCCGTGGCGTAGTGGCGGTGGCCGGTGTCAAAGCCGCCGGTTTCACCGACGCCGATCAGGCCGCCGTGCTCGATGGTGATCAGCAGATGTTCCACCGCCGCGGTGGTGCCGCGGCTGATGGCCAAGGGCACGGCCTTGGTGAGCGGGAAGCGGCGGAGGCTGAGGCGCATGGGAGGTGCTGGCGGGGCGCCGCGGTGCGCTGCTCAGCTCAGCCCACAAGCTGGCACGAACTGGCCCGCATGACCCCTCCGCGGGCTGTCAAGCAGCTGCTCTCCAGGATTCTGTACACGTTGTACAGAATCCTGGAGAGCGCCCCACGGTGCCCCGAGCCACCCCGCGCCGGCGGTGCCCGTGATGCCGGAAACTGGAGCCATGACGGCGACACAACAGCTCCCCACCACCGCACCCGCGGCGGCTCCCGGACGCGGCAGCTACTGGATCACCACCTTCGGCTGCCAAATGAACAAAGCGGATTCCGAGCGGATGGCCGGGATCCTCGAATCGATGGGCTACCGGGCCGGCCACGACGAGCACAGCGCCGATCTGGTGCTCTACAACACCTGCACGATCCGCGACAACGCCGAGCAGAAGGTTTACAGCTATCTGGGACGCCAGGCGCAACGGAAGCGCACCAACCCCAACCTCACCCTGGTGGTGGCAGGCTGCGTGGCTCAGCAAGAGGGTGAGTCCCTGCTCCGGCGGGTGCCGGAGCTCGATCTGGTGATGGGCCCCCAACACGCCAACCGGCTCGATGTGCTGCTGGCCCAGGTGGAGCAGGGCCAGCAGGTGGTGGCCACCGAGGAGCACCACATCCTCGAAGACATCACCACCGCCAGGCGCGACAGCAGCATCTGCGGCTGGGTGAATGTGATCTACGGCTGCAACGAGCGCTGCACCTACTGCGTGGTGCCCTCGGTGCGGGGCCAGGAGCAATCGCGCCTGCCCGAGGCCATCAAGCTGGAAATGGAGGGTCTCGCGGCCCAGGGGTTCAAGGAGATCACTCTGCTGGGCCAGAACATCGATGCCTACGGGCGCGACCTGCCTGGCATCACCCCCGAAGGCCGCCGCGCCCACACCCTCACCGACCTGCTCCATCACGTCCATGACGTGGCGGGGATCGAGCGGATCCGCTTCGCCACCAGCCATCCCCGCTACTTCACCGAGCGGCTGATCGACGCTTGCGCCGATCTGCCGAAGGTGTGCGAGCACTTCCACGTGCCCTTCCAGAGCGGCGATGACGACGTGCTCAAGGCCATGGCGCGGGGCTACACGGTGGATCGCTACCGCCGCATCGTGGAGCGGATCCGCGAGCGCATGCCCGATGCCTCGATCAGCGCCGATGTGATCGTGGCCTTCCCCGGTGAAACCGACGCCCAATACCGCCGCACCCTTGCTCTGATCGAGGAGATCGGCTTCGACCAGGTGAACACCGCCGCCTACTCACCGCGACCCAACACCCCCGCCGCCGATTGGCCCGGCCAACTGAGCGAGGACGTAAAGGTGGAGCGCCTCCAAGAGATCAACGCCCTGGTGGAGCGCATCGCCCGGGAGCGCAGCGCCCGCTACGCCAGCCGAATCGAGGAGATCCTGGTGGAGGGCATCAATCCCAAGGATCCCCAGCAGGTGATGGGGCGCACCCGCACCAATCGGCTCACCTTCTTCCCCGCCGCCAAGGCCGATGGTGGGGCTTGGGAGGCCGGCGATCTGGTGGCGGTGCGCATTGAGGCCGTGCGTCCCTTTTCCCTGAGCGGCGTGGCGATGGCCTGAGGGCTGTTCCGGCCCCACGGGCCCTGGTTCAAACCCGAATCGCTGATACGTTTGGCCCCTCTACCCCCTGCGCCATGAGCCCATCCCCCACCCACCTCGGCCTGGTGTTCGGGGGGGTCTCCGGGGAGCATGCCGTGTCGATTCGCTCGGCCAACACGGTGGTTGCGGCCCTGCGCAGCGGTGCCAATGGCGCGCGCTACCGGGTGAGCTGCTTCTACATCGATCAGCAGGGGCACTGGTGGCCGCCTGCCGTGGCCGATGCGGTACTGGCCAAGGGCACCCCCGCCACGGCGGAGGACCTGCCGGCAGCTCCCCTGCGGCCCGGTTTTCAGGGCTTCCCCGAAGGTGCCCTGGACGTGCAGGTGTGGGTGCCGGTGCTGCATGGCCCCAACGGTGAAGACGGCACCATTCAGGGCCTGTTCAGCCTGATGCAGGTGCCCTTTGTGGGGTCCGGGGTGCTGGGCTCGGCCGTGGGCATGGACAAACAGGCCATGAAGGCCGCCTTCGCCGCCGCGGGCCTGCCCCAGGTGCCCTATGCCTGCGTGGACGCCGCTGAACTGCAGGGCAGCCCCGAGCCGCTGCTGAGCCGGCTGGAGCAGCAACTGGGCTACCCCTGCTTCATCAAGCCGGCGAACCTGGGCTCTTCGGTGGGAATCAGCAAGGCCACCAACCGCAGCGAACTGCTGGCCGGTCTGCAGGAGGCCGCCAGCCACGACCCCCGCATGGTGGTGGAACAGGGGGTGCAGGCCCGTGAGCTGGAGTGCGCCGTGCTGGGACGCCGCCAGATGCGGGCCTCCGTGCTGGGCGAAATCTGCTTTGAAGCCGACTGGTACGACTACGAGACCAAATACAGCGAGGGCAGGAGCCACACGGTGATTCCGGCGGTAGTGCCGGCCGCCATCGCCGACCAGGCCCGCAACATGGCCATCGCCGCCTGCCGCGCCGTGGCAGCGGAGGGACTCTCCCGCGTGGATTTCTTCTACGCGGAAGCCACCGGCCAGCTCTGGATCAATGAGATCAACACCCTGCCGGGCTTCACAAGCCAGAGCATGTACCCCATGCTCTGGGAGGCAACGGGGTTACCACTTGAGGAGCTGGTGCACCAGCTGGTGGAACTGGCGCAAGAATCGGGCGAAACAGTGCAGGGGAGGGCGCAAGCCGCATGAGTCATGGCCTGCTGTGGCTGCCACTGCTGGTGGTCTTCCCCTTAATCACAGCCCTGGGCTGGCTGGAGCGCCGCCGCCAGCGCCTGTTCCGGACCTGGGCCGAGGGCTCTGAGCTGGCCAAACTCGACGACTGCGGCGGTGCGCGCCTGGTGGACGGCGTGGTGAGCTGGAGCGTGTTCGAATCCGGCAAGCTCACCACCAAGGACTGCTTTGCGGTGAAGAGCCTTGAGCTGGTGGAACTGCTGGCCCTCGGATCCGGAGAAGCCCCCCTCACCGAAGAGGCCCAGGGTGCCTGCCGGCTGCGCCTGGTGGGAGGCGGCCAGCAGAAAGATCTTCCCTTTTCCGATGCCGGTCGGGCCCGCCGCTGGATGGCCGAACTGATGGCGCGCTCGCGCTGCGAGCTGTGAGCCAGGCCCGCGCCTCCAAAGACGGCGACCGGCCAGGCTCCCTTGGAGCCGAACGTCGGCGTCAACTGCGCCAGCAACGCCGCAACGAGCGCCTCAGGAACCTCTGGCGCATTGCGGTGCTGGGGGGCACTGCTGGAGCCCTGGGCTGGTTCCTGATACGAGAGGGCTGGGTGCTGCGCAGCCCGATGCAGGTGGAGATCAGCGGCACCCGCTTGGTGCATCGCGACCAGGTGATCCGCGAGGGACATCTGCGCTTTCCCCTTCAGCTGTTGAGCGTGAAACCCCAACAACTGAGCGCCCAACTCGCCGCAGCCCTGCCTGTGGAACGGGTGCAGGTGAGCCGGCTGATGCTGCCGCCGCGGCTGCGCATCCAGCTGGTGGACCGCGAAGCCGTGGCCCAGGCCCAACGCCGCACGGGCAAGGGCAGTGAACTGGGTTACGTGGATCGCCTGGGCAACTGGATGACCAACCGCCAGCAGCGCAGCCGCACCACAGGCTCTACCCCCCAGTTGCGGATCACCGGCTGGCAAGAACGGCTGCGGGCACCGCTCGCCCTGGTGCTCGCCAAACGCGATCAGCTTGGCAGCGCGTTGCAGGAGGTGCGCTTCGAGCCTGGCGGCAGCCTGTGGCTGCGCACCACTGCCCTGGGGGAGGTGCATCTGGGCCCGCCGGATGAGCGCCTGCCCCGCAGGCTTGAGGTGCTGCAGCACCTCTCCAGCCGCTTACCCCAGCGGATGCAGGGGCTCAAAGTGCAATCAATTGACCTGAGCGACCCGGAGCAACCCGAGCTGGGCCTGCCAGGTAAACCCCGGCCCTTGGCCCCTCAACCGGCCACCGCGAGCCGCGACTAACAAACCGGCAAATGGTGACAGGGCGTTGCAGTCCGGGAAGAACAACGCAAAAGTGCTCACACAACTGGTCCTGATTGGACCTTTCAACGACATAATGCTGCCCAGCATGAACGGCATTGGACCTTCCATGGAGATCGCCCCCGAAGGCCTAATCCAAGCTTCCAGCAATGGAGCCGGCGGCATCGTTCCAAGTCAATCGGCCCGCATTGAGGTGATCGGCGTGGGCGGCGGCGGCAGCAACGCGGTGAATCGCATGATTGCCTCCGATCTGCAGGGAGTGGGCTACCGGGTTCTCAACACTGATGCCCAGGCCCTGATCCAGTCGTCTGCCAAGCAGCGGGTGCAGCTGGGCCAGAAACTCACCCGGGGCCTGGGGGCTGGCGGCAACCCAGCCATTGGCCAGAAGGCCGCCGAGGAATCCCGGGCCGATCTGGCCCAGACCCTGCAGGGCGCCGACCTGGTGTTCATCGCCGCTGGCATGGGCGGTGGCACCGGCACGGGCGCTGCGCCGGTGGTGGCCGAAGTGGCCAAGGAATGCGGAGCCCTCACCGTGGGCATCGTCACCAAGCCCTTCGGCTTTGAAGGGCGCCGCCGCATGCGCCAGGCCGAGGAGGGCATCGCCCGCCTCTCCGAGCACGTGGACACGTTGATCGTGATCCCCAACGACCGCCTGCGGGATGCCATTGCCGGTGCGCCCCTCCAGGAGGCCTTCCGCGCCGCCGACGACGTGCTGCGCATGGGCGTGAAGGGCATCAGCGACATCATCACCAGGCCTGGCCTGGTGAACGTGGACTTCGCGGACGTGCGCTCGGTGATGACCGACGCCGGCACCGCCCTGCTGGGCCTGGGGGTGGGCTCAGGACGCTCCCGTGCCACCGAGGCCGCCCAGGCCGCCATCAGCAGCCCCCTGCTGGAAGCCGCCCGCATCGATGGCGCCAAGGGCTGCGTGATCAATATCAGCGGCGGCAAGGACATGACCCTCGAGGACATGACCACCGCCTCGGAAGTGATCTACGACGTGGTGGATCCTGAGGCCAACATCATTGTGGGCGCCGTGGTGGACGAGCGCCTGGAGGGTGAGATCCATGTGACGGTGATCGCCACCGGCTTCGAGGGTGGTGGCCCCTACCGACCCGAGCGTCGCCTTGAGAGCTTTGCCAACGGCTTGAGCAACACCGCCAGCGACAGCGACCAGCCGGGCGCCGCCATCCCCTCGTTCCTGCTGAACCGCCAACAGAACAGCTGAGCCAGGCCCTTTCGGCACAGCCATCCCTGAGAAAAACACCACGCTGCCCTTTCTCTGGGGTCTTGGGTGGGGTTTTGTCTGCGGGTTGAAGTGGGTGACCCGGAGTCCACGCCTGCCTGGAGCATCCCGTGTGGCTGCTCCCTTCCGGTCCTGACCAGATTTGGGCGTCCGGGCCGCGTGGGTCCGAGTCGATCAGATGCTAGCAATGGGCCATCAGCTGTGAGGCGTTCGGCCCTTGCGTCCTGCGGATCTGCTCAGCCACAAGCAGGAAGGCCGGCCCATCGCCGTGCTCACCGCCTGGGATGCCCTCTCGGCCGCCCTGGTGGAAGCCGCGGGCGCCGATGTGATCCTGGTGGGCGACTCACTGGCCATGGTGGTGCTGGGCCATGCCACCACCCTGCCGGTGACCCTCGAGGAGATGATCCTGCACACCCGCGCCGTCGGCCGGGGACTGCGTCACCCGCCCGGCCAGCAGCCGCTGATCGTGACCGATCTGCCCTTCCTCAGCTACCAGTGCGGCCTGGATGACGCCGTGGCGGCCGCCGGGCAGGTGCTGAAGGACAGCCCAGCCGCGGCCGTGAAGCTGGAGGGAGGGGAACCCGAGATCGTGGCGGTGGTGGACCGGCTGGTGCGCACCGGCATCCCGGTGATGGGCCACCTGGGCCTCACCCCACAATCCGTGCATCGCCTCGGCTACCGCCGCCAGGCCAACGACCCGATCAGCCAGGAGCGGCTGCGGCGTGCCGCGGCCGACCTGCAGGCCGCCGGCTGCTTTGCCCTGGTGCTCGAGCACGTGCCCGCGGCCCTGGCCAGCAGCCTGCGGCACGACCTGCAGATCCCGGTGATCGGCATTGGCGCCGGTGAGGACTGCGACGGCCAGGTGCGCGTCACCGCCGACCTGCTGGGCCTCACCGAGCGCCAGCCCCCCTTCTGCCCGCCCCTGCTCCAGGGCCGCCAGCTATGCGTGGAGGCCCTCAGGGGCTGGGTGGCCGATCTGACGCCCCATCCCGCTGCTCCCACCAGTCCACCAGCTCACGCAGCACCGCATTGCTGAGGGCCAGACCCTCCGGGTCGGTGAGGCGCCAGCGGTTCCCTTCCTGTCGCAGCCAGCCCTGCTGCAGGAAGGGCTGCCAGCGAACCTGCAGGCCGTGCAGATCAGGGGCCTGTACGCCCGCCTCCAGGGCCAACGCCTCGAGAGCCACCCCCTCCCGGCGCCGCAAGCCCACCAGCACCCGCTCATCGAAGGGCATCGCCCCGTGGGGCTCCTGGTCATCGCCGCTGCGACCCACCTGCAGGTCCGCCAGCCAGGCGGCATAGGCCTCGCGGGTGCGGGGCCGGGCCAACCGCGTTCCCCAGGGCGCTGAGGTGGCTCCCATTCCGAACCCCCACCAGCCAGCACCACTCCAATACACGCGGTTATGGCGGGAGGCATGGCCCGGCTGGGCGTAATTGGAGATCTCGTAGTGGCCATAGCCGGCCGCGGCCAGGCGCTGGGCCGTGCAGTCCATCAGATCGGCGCCGAGATCGGCCTCCGGCAGCTGCAACGCTCCCCGGGACTCCAGGCGTTCGAAGACCGTGCCGGGCTCCACGATCAGGTCGTACACCGAGAGGTGGGGCGGCGCTAGGGCCACGGCCTGTTGCAGCTGCTGCTCCCAGTGGGCCAGGGTCTGCCCCGGCAACCCCTGGATCAGATCCAGGCTCCAACTGGCCAAGGCGCCCCGCTGCCGCGCTGCCGCCAGCCACTGGGCGGCCTGGAGCAAATCGTCGCGGCGATGGCGCCGGCCGAGGCTGGCCAGCACGGCGTCGTCGAAGCTCTGCCCCCCCAGGCTCACGCGGGTGACCCCCGCGGCCAGGTAGCCGGCCAGGCGCTGCTGATCGAAGCTGGCGGGGTCCATCTCCAGGCTCACCTCGGCGCCCGGGGCCAAGCCGTAGCGGCGCCGCAGGGTGGCCAGTAGCCCTTGCAGCTGGGAAGGGGTGAGCATCGAGGGCGTGCCGCCTCCCACGTACACCGTGGAGAGGGGCGGACCAGCGGGGGCTGCTGCGATCTCAGCCTGCAGCTGCTCCAGGTAGGCCGCGATCGAACCGGAGCGATCGCCATCGGCATGGTCACCGAGGGGCACCACCGGGAAGTCGCAGTAGAAGCAGCGCCGATGGCAGAAGGGAATGTGCAGGTAGGCACTGCGGGGCAGCCAGACGGGGGCGTCCGTTTGAGAAGACGGCCGGTTACCTCCCTCGGCCAAAGGGCCCGGGATCCGGCATGCTGCGTCTTCGAAGCGCGTTGCAGCCACAGCACCGGACATGGTGGACACCCTCATCCTGGTGCTGTTCGTGGTGTCGGGGGCGGCCGCCGGCTGGCTCGGCGTGGACCTGTTGCCCGAGCAGCAACTGATCCGCATCCAGAACCTCGAGCGGCTCAGCTGGATCCTGGGCGGTGCCGGCGCCCTGGCGGGGCTGCTAGCCGGCGTGGTGTTCCAGCAGCTGCGGCGACGGCTGATGCAGCAGGTGCGCACCATGCCCACCGACTTGCTGGTGAGCCGTGCCGTGGGCCTGATCCTGGGCCTGCTGGTGGCCAATCTGCTGATCTCGCCAATCCTGTTCCTCTCCCTGCCCTGGGAGCTGGTGCTGGTGAAACCCCTGGCAGCGGTGGCTGCCAACGTGTTCTTCGGGGTCTCGGGCTACAACCTGGCTGAGGTGCACGGCCGCACCCTGCTGCGCCTGTTCAACCCCAACAGCACCGAAGCCCTGCTGGTGGCCGATGGGGTGCTGATGCCGGCCAGCGCCAAGATCCTCGACACCAGCGTGATCATTGACGGCCGCATCCGCGGCCTGCTCAATTCCGGCCTGCTGGAGGGCCAGGTGATCGTGGCCCAGAGCGTGATCGACGAACTGCAGGCCCTGGCCGATTCGGGCAACACCGAAAAGCGCGGCAAGGGCCGCCGCGGCCTGAAGCTGCTGAGTGAATTGCGGGAGCGCTACGGCCGGCGGTTGGTGGTGAACACCACCCGCTATGAGGGCAACGGGGTAGACGACAAACTGCTGAAACTCACCGCCGACACCGGCGGCACCCTGCTCACGGCGGACTACAACCTGGCCAAGGTGGCCGAGGTGCAGGAGCTCAAGGTGCTCAACCTGAGCGAGCTGGTGATCGCTCTGCGGCCGGAGGTGCAACCGGGCGACGAGCTCAACCTCAAGATCGTGCGTGATGGCAAGGAATCCACCCAGGGCGTGGGCTACTTGGAGGACGGCACGATGGTGGTGGTGGAGGGCGGCCACGGCCGCACGGGCGAACGCCTCACGGTGATCGTGACCGGCGCCCTGCAGACCCCGACGGGCCGCATGGTGTTCGCCAAGTTGGGCGGCGATGAAGCCGAAGCCACGGAAGCTGGCGCGCCGCCCAGGCCCACCCCAGCCAATCCAACCCGCAACAGCAAGGGGAAATCCGCCCCCAAACGGCCTGCCAAGGGCGATCAGGACGCTGCAAACCCCCGCTAGGCTCCCGGTTCAGGCCTGCAGTGATCCGCGGATGTCGGCGTCAGCCCCCTACTACGGCGATTCCGCCGTGATGCGCACCCCGCCACCCGACCTTCCCTCGCTGCTGCTCAAAGAGCGCATCGTTTACTTGGGCCTGCCGCTGTTCAGCGACGACGACGCCAAGCGGCAGATGGGCATCGACGTGACTGAGCTGATCATTGCCCAGCTGCTCTATCTGGAGTTCGACAACCCGGAGAAGCCAATCTTCTTCTACATCAACTCCACAGGCACCAGCTGGTACTCAGGCGATGCCATCGGTTTCGAAACCGAGGCCTTCGCCATCGCCGACACCCTGCGCTACGTGAAGCCGCCGGTGCACACCATCTGCATCGGCCAGGCCATGGGCACGGCCGCGATGATCTTGAGCGCAGGCACCAAGGGCCACCGCGCCGCCCTGCCCCATGCCTCGATCGTGCTGCACCAGCCCCGCAGCGGCGCCCGCGGCCAAGCCAGCGACATTCAGATCCGGGCCAAGGAAGTGCTGCATAACAAGCAGACCATGCTCGAGATGCTCTCGATCAACACCGGCCGCAGCGTGGAGCAGCTCTCCAAGGACTCGGACCGCATGACCTACCTCACCGCCGCCGAGGCGGTGGAGTACGGCCTGATCGACCGGGTGCTCACCAGCCAGAAGCAGCTGCCCGGGGCCCTGACGGCGGCTGCCGGCGGCGTGAGCCCCGGTAACCCCGGCATCAGCTAAATCCACCCTCCAGCCAGCCCTCCCTCGCGATCCCGCCATGCCCATCGGCACTCCCAGCGTTCCCTACCGCCTCCCCGGCAGCCAGTACGAGCGCTGGGTTGACATCTACACACGCCTGGGCGTGGAGCGGATCCTGTTCCTGGGCTCCGAGGTGAACGACGCCATCGCCAACAGCCTGGTGGCGCAGATGCTCTACCTCGACTCGGAGGACAGTTCCAAGCCGATCTACCTGTACATCAACTCCCCGGGCGGCTCGGTGACCGCCGGCCTGGCCATCTACGACACGATCCAGTACGTCAAGAGCGACGTGGTGACCATCTGCGTGGGTCTGGCGGCCTCCATGGGCGCCTTCCTGCTGGGCGCCGGCACCAAGGGCAAGCGGCTGGCCCTGCCCCACAGCCGGATCATGATCCACCAGCCCCTGGGCGGCACCAGCCAGCGCCAGGCCTCCGACATCGAAATCGAAGCCCGCGAGATCCTCCGCATCAAGGACATGCTCAACCAGAGCATGGCTGACATGACCGGCCAGCCCCTGCCGAAGATCGAGAAGGACACCGACCGCGACTACTTCATGAGCGCCGCCGAGGCGGTGGAGTACGGCCTGATCGACCGGGTGATCGCCCACCCCACCGAGGCCTGAACCACAGGGCCGGCAAGACGCTTTCGTAAGCTCCCTCTTTGCCCTGCTCGCGAAAGCCCGGATGGCCAAGCTCTATTACGACACCGACGCCGATCTCAGCCTGCTGAACGGGAAGACGGTGGCCATCATTGGCTATGGCAGCCAGGGCCATGCCCACGCCCTGAACCTCAAGGACAGCGGCGTGAACGTGGTGGTGGGCCTCTACGAGGGCAGCCGCTCCGCCGAGAAGGCCAAGGCCGATGGCCTGGAGGTGCTGAGCGTGGCCGAGGCCTCGGCCAAGGCCGACTGGATCATGGTGCTGCTGCCCGATGAGTTCCAGAAAGCGGTTTACGACAAGGAGATTGCGCCGCACCTGAGCGCTGGCAAGGTGCTGAGCTTCGCCCACGGCTTCAACATCCGCTTCGAGCTGATCAAGCCCCCCGCCGACGTGGACGTGGTGATGATCGCGCCCAAGGGCCCCGGCCACACCGTGCGCTGGGAATACCAGAACGGCATGGGTGTGCCGGCTCTGTTCGCCATCCACCAGGACGCCAGCGGCAAGGCCCGTGAACTGGCCATGGCCTACGCCAAGGGCATCGGCGGCACCCGCGCCGGCATCCTGGAAACCAACTTCAAGGAAGAAACCGAAACCGACCTGTTCGGCGAGCAGGCCGTGCTCTGTGGCGGTCTGTCCGAGCTGGTGAAGGCAGGCTTTGAAACCCTGGTGGAAGCCGGCTATCAGCCCGAGCTGGCCTACTTCGAGTGCCTGCACGAGGTGAAGCTGATCGTGGATCTGATGGTGAAGGGCGGCCTCACCGCCATGCGCGATTCGATCTCCAACACCGCCGAATACGGCGACTATGTGAGCGGCCCGCGCCTGATCACCGCCGACACCAAGGCCGAGATGAAGCGCATCCTGGCCGACATCCAGGACGGCACCTTCGCCCGCAACTTCGTGGCCGAATGTGAGGCCGGCAAGCCGGAGATGGCCAAGATCCGCGAGCGCGATGCCCAGCACCCGATTGAACAGGTGGGCAAGGGTCTGCGCTCGATGTTCAGCTGGCTGAAGGCGGCCTGATCTAAGCCCTGCGGCCCCCATGCCGGATCTGATGTCAGGGGTGAACTCCATGGGGGTTCACCCCTTTTTGCTGGCCACGCTGCTGGTGACCCTGGCCTGCGGCCTCGACCGTCTGGTGGGCGACCCACGCTGGTGCCTACATCCGGTGGTGGTGATGGGCTGGCTGATCACCACCCTGCGCCGCGGTGCCGAAGCCTGGGCCGGCAACACTGCCTGGAAGCTGCGCCTGGCCGGCGGCCTGATCACGCTGCTGCTGGTGGGCGGCAGTGCCATGGCGGGCTGGAGCCTGGAATGGTGGGCCAGCCACGGACCACTGCCGCTGCGCCTACCGGCGCTCGCGGTGCTGCTGATCGCCCTGGCCAGTGCCCTGGCGGGCCGCAGCCTGGAGCAGGCGGCCCGGGAGGTGCTCATGGCCCTGCCGGATCTGGTCGAGGCGCGCCGGCGCCTGGCCTGGATTGTGGGCCGCGACACCGCGGAACTCGATGCCCCGGAGATCCTGCGGGCAACGGCGGAAACCGCCAGTGAAAACGCCGTGGATGGCCTGTTCGCGCCCCTGTTCTGGATGCTGGTGGGGGCCGCCCTCGGCCACCCCCTGGCCCTGGCCTGGGCCTTCAAGGCCGCAAGCACCCTGGATTCGATGCTCGGCTACCGGCGCGGCCGGCTGGAGTGGCTCGGCACCGCCGGCGCCCGACTCGACGACCTGCTCACCTGGCTGCCCTGCCGGCTGGTGGCCCTGGGGCTGCCGCTGGTGGCCGGTCGGGGGCCGGTGGGGTGTTTGCGGCTGTTCCGCCTGGCCCTGGCCGATGGTGCACCGGACCCATCGCCGAATGCCGGCGTATCCCAGGCCGCCTACGCCCATGTCGTGGGGGTGCAACTGGGGGGCTGGAACCGTTACGGCGATCAACGCAAAGCAAAGCCCCTGCTCGCCAAGGGCTGGCCAGCTCCCAAAGCCGCCAGTGTGGAGAAGATGCTGCAGCTCAGCACACGCCTACAGGTGGTGTGGCTGGCGGTGGCCCTGCTGCTAACGGCGAGCGTTCAGTAGGCGCCGCGGTCCATGGGCAGCAGGATCACCCCAACCGTGCGCAGGATGATGCGCAGATCCAACCAGACATTGCGGCTGCGGGCATAGCGGAGATCCAGGCGCACCCGGGTCTCGTAACTGAGGTTGTTGCGGCCAGAAACCTGCCAAAGGCCGGTGAGGCCAGGCCGCACGGCGAGCACCTCATCCATGGCACGGCCATAGCGTTCCAGCTCATCCCACACAATCGGCCTCGGACCCACCACACTCATCTGACCCTTGAGCACGTTGATGAACTGGGGGAGTTCATCAAGGCTGGAGCGGCGCAGGAACGTCCCGATTGGGGTGATGCGCGGGTCGTTCTTGAGCTTGAAATCACGCTCAAACTCCTGCTTCAGAGCGGGGTTGGAGGCGAGCACAGAGGCCAGCACGCGATCGGCATCCTTCCGCATGGTGCGGAACTTGAGGCAGCCGAAGCCCTTATAGCCGCGCCCAATCCGACGCTGGCTGTAGAACACCGAGCCCTTGGAACTCAGTTTCACCAAGAGCGCCAGAAGCAGGAACAGCGGCGAGCCCAGGCTGAGCACAAGCAGCGCAAACAAAATATCCCCGGCCCGCTTGAGCATGCGCCCGCGCTTCGACTGGGCAGCCAGAAGGGTGCTGGCGGTTGACTCGGCCGGAATGGCGGCGGCGGCAGACAAACGGCCCTGGCTCAGAAGCGGTTCTGACCCCAATTAAAGAAGCAGGCCGCTCCTAGGCCGAGGTGGAGGAGGTCACTCACCCCAGAGGCACAGACAGCGGCTGGGATCTCACCTGCAGCTCCCGCTGATGCAAGGCCCAGGCACGCTCGATCACCGCCGCCATGCGCGCACGGAAGCGGTGAGGGGCGAATTGCTCCGCCCAGGCCCGCAGCCCCTCGGCCGGCAGGGCGTGCCACAGGCGTTGCTGGTGGAAGTGCTCGAGCGCAGACACCAGCGAGGCCACGCTCTGGTGGGGGAACAGCAGGCCCGTGGGTTGGGAACAGCCACTACTGAGGCAGCGGACGGTGTCCAGCAGCCCACCTTGGGCCAGGCCAATCACGGGGGCCCCGGCGGCCATGGCCTCTACCGGTGCAATGCCGAAATCCTCAAGGCCGGCGTACACGTAGGCACGGCAACGGCTCATCAGCGCATTCACCTGCTCCTCGTTCAGCCGCCCCAGAAGCTGCACGTTGGGCTTCGCCATGGCCTCCAGTCGGGCCCGCTCGGGGCCATCCCCCACCACCAGCAACGGCAGGCCCGTGCGGTTGAAGGCCTCCACCACCAGATCCACCCGCTTGTAGGGCACCAGTCGGCATAGGCAGAGGTACACGTCGTCGCGGGGCTGATCCCAACGGAAGCGATCCACGGCCACGGGTGGATGCACCACCGTGGCCTCCCGGCCCCAATAACGCTGAATCCGCTGGGCCGTGAAGCGGGAATTGGCCACCAGCTGATCGGGCCGCCGGCTGCTGGCCAGGTCCCACTGGCGCAGGGCATGGAGCTGCCAACGAATCAAAGGGCCCAAGCCACGGCGGGCCAGGGCCGACTGACGAAGGTAGGCGTGCATCTGATCCCACGCATAGCGCACAGGGGTGTGCACGTAGCTCACATGGCATTGATCAGGGCTGGTGAGCACCCCCTTGGCCACCAGATGACTGCTACTCACCACCAGGGGGTAGTCGGCCAGGTCAAGCTGCTCAATCGCCAGGGGCAACAGCGGCAGGTACTGCTGCACATGACTCACCCCAGCCGGCAGTCGCTGGATGAAGCTGGTGCGGATGCTGCGCCCCTGCAGCCAGCTGCCGGCATGGCGGCTTTCGCCATCCACCAAGGCAAACAGCTGGGGATGGTCGAGCAAGGGATCCAGCTCACGAACCACCAACTCAGCGCCCCCCACGGACCGCGGCGTGAACCACTCGTGCACGAGGGCAATCGGGCCGGGAAGGGCAGGCATGGAGACCAGCGTAGAAGGCGGCTCTTGAAGAAAGCTTGCTCGTGAGATCACAAAAACTCTCAGCTGATTGCCGCCTTCGGCCTGGCTCCCGATGCTGTTGGCAGCGTTAGCCAGCCATGCCGATCCGCGAGCTCCTGGAGGACGCGCTCGAAGAGCCGTCAATCGGACAAACCTCCTGCTTCAGCTGGCATGCGACGCCAGTGGGCATTGCAGCCCTGTGGATCGAGGGTCAGCCCCCCACACCGCCGCCTTACGACAACGCCCTGAAAGAGGGCCTGGAAGTAGGTCTGGACCTCAGCCGCGAGGAACGCGAATTTCACCAGGTGAGCAAGGGCCTGGTGCTGCTCTTCCACAGCTGAAGCCAGCCCAGGCCGACCAGATTGGTGGAGAGGCCATGGAATCGAAAACCTGGTATGGCACGCTCTCGAAGCTTGCGGCTCGAACAACGGGGAAATCGGGCACCTTCATGCTGGCCTGCGGCACGGTGTTGCTCTGGTTGGCCACAGGCCCCCTCTTCCACTACAGCGACACCTGGCAGCTGGCCATCAATACGGCCACCACGATCATCACCTTTTTGATGGTGTTTTTGATCCAGCACACACAGAACCGGGACACGGAAGCCGTGCAGATCAAGCTGGACGAACTCATCCGGGCCACCAAAGGTGCACACAATGCCCTGCTCGACCTTGAGGAGCGAACAGACATGCAACTGGATGCCTTCAGGGATCGCTACGAAGCCCTGGCTCGGGATGCACAACAAGCCATTTTGGAGGGCTGGGAAGACACAGACAGCCCCGAGGTGTGAACAAGGGACTGCGCAAGACCATCGACCGCAACCTCCGACAAGGCGACGCCATAAGACTTTGCACAAGCACACAGATTGTGACCAGGAGCAGCTTGCAGTCCACCCAATAGCGAAGCAATAATGAACCCGTCCACCAGATGGAGGTCGCATGGGCTATGCGACTGACAACGCCTCGCCAACGCCCCTCAGGGACCAGAGCAGAAGTCCCAAAAGGATTTCCGTGACCCTTCCCTATGCCACCTTTCTGGCACTGGAGCAGCGCAGCCGCCGTGAAGGACGCTCCCTGAGCAACCAAGCGGCCTATCTGATTGAGCAGGGCCTGGAGGAGAGCGGCGACCAAACCAGTCAACAGCCCAGGGAGCAACAGACGCGCCAAGAGGCTGACCGCCCGGCATCGTGAAGGCGCCCTCCGCCAGACGCGACGAGTAGATCGAGGAGATCAAAGCCCCCGAGATCAGCAACGGTCAGACGGGCCTCGCCCCAGCTCCTGAGCCCGTTACCAGACCCAGCCCAAGCCATTCAGGGATCGGAAGGCATGTCGGTCGGCAAGAGCCTGGTGAAGCAGATCGGCCGCGAGGTCGGAGACCGACCTACCCGTGCTGGCGCTGAGACGAAGCAAACGCTCCACCGCCTCATCCGACAGATCCAGATCCAGGCGCCGTGGGAACCGCGATGGATCAAGCAAAAAGGCAGGGTCGTCCAAGCCAGCACTGCGTCTCAGTGCCCGTCTGCTGCAGGTTGCAGCAGACGGGCACACGGTGGCCCGCAACGGCCGGACCGAATGAGACGCGCAAAAATCAAAAAATCAAAACCATGATAGATTTGTTAAGATTTTCAAATCAGCCGATGTTTCTCAATATCTTTGGCCTCCTCTTTGCGGCTCTATCCTTCGTTCAGGTTCCGCAATGGGACAATGACTGGACCAAATGCTCCGTGTCCGTTCCGGATACAGCCTGTCACTGGTACATTGTGAATCCTGACAACACCTTCGGCAAGGGCTTCAGTTGGATCACCGCCCCCAGCTTTGACGTGGACGCGCTCAGAGATATCGGGATTCAGCATGAGTTTACTGTTGCCAAAGGCTATCAGACCACCGTGGAACTGATGAATGCCAGCACCGAAGTGAAATACGGGGATAATTACTAGTTCTCAGCAAACCTGTTACCGGCAACGCCAGAAGTGAGGCCCAGCACAATCAAGAAAGATCATGCAACTTTGGATTCTCGTTCCCTGGCTGGTGTTTGCTCTGGCGGCCGGCACCAAGTTCTGGCGGCTCACCACGGCATTCCGGCGGAAGCCCCGGGAAACCTTTCGCGCTACTGAAACCTTCAGGCAGGCACTGGAGCAAACCTGGCAGAGAGATCAAGGGAAGAGCTGAAACCTCAGGCCCTCAAACCCAAGGCTCCACAGCGCGTTCACACAAGTTCATAGAATAACGGTGGTCATCGAGCGGGTCCTGGACAGGTCCGCTTTTTTGTGGGTGTTGATGCCAACAGAGCCCAATCGCAACGTTGCTTCAGGGGAGGAAGACAAGACGATTGCCCCAAAAATCTGAGGCCTACTGAAACGCAAACCAATCGATTCTCAAGCCAGCTCCCTCCTCGGGGTTTTGCATCAACTCCACGCCCTTCACGGTTCCATCCTCCCTGTACCAAGGGTCGCTGCAGAGGGCATGGAACACCTCTCTTGCCTGCTCAAGGGACTGGTAGTGACCAACCGTGACAAGCCCCCACGCGTCGTGGGTGTAGATCGTGAACGTCATGGAGTCAACTTGAGGACAGCATCAGGCTCTCGCAGGAGACGGACTAACCGGTACGGAACCGAGAACAAGATCCGAAAACGAGGGGATCTAGAACAGAATAAAACAACATGCATCAAGCAATGAAAGGATTCCGCCTCGCCCTGTGCATCCTCTTTGCTGCCCTACCGGTCTCCGTCCATGCCCCCTCAAGGGCCGCAGAGTGGAAAGATAGCGACTGCCGCAACAGCAAGGACGACAGCGGCAATCCAGTGCAGGTCTGCCGGGACCAAGAATCGATTGGCATTTTTTGGGACGACGGCTCCTACGTCAATGGCTGGTGCGATAGCCGCGAATATGACGTTGATTACAAGGGCGTCAGCAAGTCCGATGCGGTGTCATGGGTTAAATACTATTGCGGCTAACTTCAGTGCCAAACACTCGCGCTTTGCAGCAACATCAAGGGCCGCAAGACAGAGGTGTCAGGCAACGACCCGCAGAACAAGCTGCACCAACAGGAAACCCACTAGGGCAACCATGGCCAGCAGGGATGGGAACACGGTGATTCTCAGAACGCCCTCAGCATCTCCGTCCTTTCTAAAGGAATCATGAAGAGGTGTCCAGGGTGGGCCATATGTCCTCACGAAGCCGACACTTCTTCACCTCAACCGTTGCCTGAAGGTCCGTCGGTATGGCCATGGCATCCCTCAGATGGGATCCCAGAGGTTCTTGCCACGAATCCGGGCAAGGAAACGCTGAAAGCTACCTGCCGCTTACTTGCTGATCGCTTTCCAGATCCACCAGGCGATCACCGCAACCACAATCCAGGGCAGTAGCGCCCTCAGCAGCACCAGGGCGATCAAAACGACCACAGCAGAAACGGCCGTTCGCTTGGTGAGCATCTTTGCCTCATGGGTCATAAAACGCCAGCGGGGCAACAGGGGCATCAGGGTCACAAGGGGCGTGGAGTCAGCCATCGATTGTACGAAGTGAGGATGTTCAGAGAGTCATGGATGCGCTGAACTCGGGGTACCTCCAACTCGGTCCCTTTGCCGTTGCCTTTGGCAACCTTCAGATCTAGTGGATTAGCCGCACCATCCGCAGACGAGACCTGGCATGACCGATGAAGGACAGGGAGTTCCGTCAGTTCCGCGAGAGAATCTGAGCCAAGAGCCAGAAGAGGGGGATAAGAGCGCGATCGTTGCAAGGCTGAGAGATGCCAAGACTTCTGCGCTCCATGAACGAGGAGCAAGTAGGGCAGGAATCAAAACAGCTGAGCGATGAGAGCCAAGCTCGGGGTGACAGAGTCGATGACAGAAAGGTTGAGACCAATCAACTGAATCAACAGCCTTCGCTGCGCATCTGCTGGCGCTGCTAATCACCGATCTGACGTGCCTACCTATGGACGACTTGGGGGTAAGGAGCAATGCGACAGTTCTACTGCCTGCCGTTCTTGGTAGGTGAATAGCCGTGATGCGAGATCCAGTATCCGCCGCCAGCAGGGTGGATCTCGAACAGCAGACTGCTGCCATTGGAGATGCGATGCTGCATGCCATGTGGCTTGAGTGGATTGACCTAAGCATCGGCGAAAGACAAACCTCAGGACACCCACTTCCCAACATCGACACCAACACTGTTGCGGCACTATCCGAGACCGACTCGAACCACAGGCATTAAAAAGTCCAGTAAGCAACTGGGTTACTGGAGTCTCAAGGACGTCTAAAGAGTGCATTTCAACGGAGAGGGTGTCCTCTGCAGGCGGACCGAGGAAGACTGCGCTGGAACCCAATTGCCAATCAAGACATCTGATACAACATCATTAACGCCAACATTTCAACTCGTTTCGGGACGGAATCATGAGGATTCAAATCAATGGATGAACCGTCCGTCCTTTCAAGGATGCCTCCCCTGCTTCAGGACACCACCCAACCGCCACCTCCCGCCGAGCGATCCACTGAGAACACAGGTTGGTCAGGCGCTCGCCCTGGGGAATCAAACCCTGATGAATTGGGCAGCTCAGCAGGGCGACGAAATAATGACAAATCGAATGGAGAACCTTGCCAAAGCACTAATGATGCTGCATGTAAGGATTCAGAGCACAAAACTCATCCAAGACGCCCCCCTTGGAATCGCAACCCTTGCCCTCAACCACTGAAAGGGACGCCCCTCCCTCCTTGAAGCTAAAGAAGTCATAGAACTTCGCAACAACCTTACCGGAATTAACCCCAATCATCCGCACCCCTGACGGCATGTAATAACAATCCCCCGCCTGTTTCCTGATTGGACTGACGCCTTCCATATACAGCGTCATTTCGCCTTGAACAATGCATGTCACGCCAGCATCGTCGTGCATATGGATCGCAGTGCGAGTGCCTGGTTCTCGGTCCGAAAAGAGAACAAGCGTCACGCGACCATTCTGCTTCACGTGATCAATCTTGAAGACCGAGGAAGGTTGCTTGGGAACAGGAGGAAGAGCGCCGCTCTTGATAAGGTCCTCCAAGGTTCCTGCAACAGCAGGGGACGACAAGACCGACGCCAGAAGCATCGGGACAAATAGGGTTATGGCGCCGAGATTAGATCTTCCGCATTGCAAAGCAGCTGAAAGCATAGAGAATTCCAGAGGAATGCGATCACCACTCCGAAGATTAGTGGTTACAACGCTCATTGCCAAGAGTTCTAACCTCCCGCCTTATCACCCACTGAGCGCACCGCATGGTCAGATGCTCGCCTTGGGGGATCAGACCCTGATGGACGGGACAGGTCAGCACCGTGACAAGCGCCTGCCGACCTCAAAGAGGTAGCGGCAAGAGACGAGGTGGAAGGGGCATCAAGAACGGCACCCGCCCCCATTCGCCAACAGCAGGACACCCCAGCACACGACCTCGTGCCTCTAATCGCCACCTGTAGCGCCCATCGAGAATTCTTGCCACCATGGGCAGTGTCAGGTGCCCATGGTGATGACCGCAACCACCTTCAACACCCAGAACCTTCGGGGTCAGACCCTGCTGTTCCGCTGCCTTGAAACAGGGTTCGTGACTACTGCCCCCGCGCTGACCCGTTACCAGCAGGGAAGAGGCATCGACCCGTCACGAAGGGAACTCGTGGGTGAGCGACCTGGTAACTGGATCAAAAAGGCACCCACCACGATCTGTGAGCACTGCGGGATAGCGATCAAGGGCAATCCAGCGGGTCTGCGTGAGCACCAACAGTCCAAGCGGTGCCAGAGGGCGCAGAAGGGAGCGTGATCGACTCAGATCAGGAATGCACTGGCAGCGAACTGACGGATTGAGAGATCAAATGCTCGGCAAGGTCTCTGACAGAGATGCCCGCCTTGGCACTGAGTCGCTGAAGGCACTCATAGGCATGGTCAGAAACCTCCAAATCAAGACGCTGGGGCAATTTTGAAGGCTCCAAGCACCAGGAAGAATCAGACATGACGCACAGAGAGACGGATAAGATGGGGATAGCAGCAGTTTTACAGTAGCAATACGAACAGTTTGACAAACAGACGCAAATGCACGGCGCGTTTGCAACAGAAATGCTGCATACCGCCGCAGACAGAAGCAGTCCGATCCTGGTCACGCTAGGGACATTGCAATCCCTGCAAGTAAAGGGGTATGCAGGAAGGATTAGTCAAAAACGAAGAAAGATGGGGAAAACGAACAAACCCGCCTGCCTAGCGGAAGACAATATGGACAAGGGTGGTGGAGATGGAGTTAATTCATGCCACACCGAACCACAGGCATGACCTACGAATTCAGCAGCGAGCAGCGCCCCCTCAAGCGCACCGACATTGCGTTCAAGTCGCCCAAGCGGATCTCGATCACCATTCCCCATAACGCCTATGAGCACCTGCTGAAGCGAAGCGATTACGAGGGGCGCTCCCTGAGCAACTTGGCAGCGTTCCTCCTAGAGGCAGCGATAGAGAAGCAGTCAGGTAACAGATGAGTATTTTAAACAATTTCACGACAAGGGAGGCACCCGTGGCAGCAGTTCAACCAACAAAGAAACCAAAACTGGACTTCCTGCCATTCCCTATAAAGAACACAGGCAGATTGCATTCGGCAGATCCGACTGAAATGCTGAACCTTGACCTCATTGACAAGGGAGCAAGAGAGAACCGATCGAGCGTGATGCGACCAAGCGCGGACTATGTGCTCGCAAGGATCAGGAAGATAAAGATGGTGGCAACAAGAACCACTCCCTGCATTTCAGGGGCACATGCCCCAAGCGCATCACCCTGGCAATACTCTATGCGGGGGAGAGATACAGATACCAAAAGGAGAACCATGTTCAACACATAGAACCTGGGAGCATTCACGCGTGTCAACGAGTAGGGAGAACGGCACATATCGGCTACTTCTCTGGGATCATCTGCGAAATTGATCGGTTGCGACTAGAGAGGACTATAAGAGTAATGGGCTGCGAAGAGCCCACGAGGAATCCGCAGAAGTCATATGTGCTCAAAAAGAGGGGATTCCGCGAGGGTCGCAACACGCAACGGCACCTATGGTCACTGTTGTCCTTTGTAGACGAACCACTCGGCGAAAGTGAATATCTGGCAGCAGGTCTTAGTTTGGGCGAACAGGTCTATCGTTGGCTGGCAATCTCACTATTCCGAGAAGAAGGAGTACTGAAAACATCCAGAAACACTGGGGAGCATCAACGAAGCAATGGACCGAGAAACTTGACGATCTAGTGGATTACATCCGCTCGAATGCCCACCTGAGCCTCACTCTGACAGACCTTGAGGAGCAGAGTCATTACTGAGGCAGGCAACTGCAGAACCTGTTTAAAGAGAAGTTTGACTGCACTCCGTTGCAGTTCGCGAGAAGGCAACAGTTGTCCACAGCGATGGAGAAACTCCAAGCGGCCGGGCCTGGCGACACCGTGACCACCATCGCCAGGGATGTGGGTTATGGCTACACCTCAGATTTCACTTGCGACTTCCAGAGGGAGTTTAGAGTCTGTCCATCAGTGGTGCTCAAAGCATCACGAAGTGGGAAAGGAAATAGCGTATAAAGGACTTGGGCGCCCCAGAGAACCTTGGACAACCTGAACGCTGGATACCTCCAACTGGGTCTGTTCGCCCTGGCGTTTGGCGGTCTTCAGGTGTGGTGGATCAGCAGCACTCTGCGAAGGCGTGACTTGGCACAACCCTTGAGCGAGGGCGAGTTCCGCAAGACGCTGGAACGGATCTGGGCGAAGGGACGACGTACGCCATAGAGGCGCAATGGTTGAGCTGCTACCGAACCAAAGGCGCCGTCCAGTGCTCACAGCGATTGTTGGATGCCACCTGAGCAGACAACACGACCTGCCAGACCCTGCAGACACCAGAACTTCCTTGACACCCATTGAAGTTCTGGCAGTTGGTGCAGCGGGAAGGGACAGGCGCCATGCGTGACGGTTGAGCAAGCGTCCATCGTAGCCCCATGGGTCTTTATGCAGTCACCGCATACAAGCCAACACCCAGTGCTGCAGGCGGATTGGGCGCAAGCGACCAGTCCCAGCGACCGACTCAGCGACCTTCACCACACCAGAAGCTAGCGACGAGGATTTGGGTAAAGACCTGGGTGACCTGGATCACCTGTTGGCATCACCGAGATTACCCAATCTGTTATGACTTGCTTTGGACAAGAGCGACTGCTCTTGAAAGCGTTAATCCCATAATGTCAAAAATAACGAGTCCGTGAAGAAGAATCAGGACTCTTGCTCGAGCAGATCTCCCTTTGATCCCGCTAATGGAAGCAGAGAAAACTGAAGAAAAGGAGGCAATTAGATAGTCAATGGGTCGCGGATTTTCGCCTTCGATATCCAAGCGGAATAATTGCCGTCGCGTCCTACCAGCACTCGTATCCAGTCGCCAATAGATCCACCCCCAGACAAGAAGAGCGTAAGGCAGAAAGAAGAGCAGTTGGGTAATCAGAAGGAACCGCGAGGTCGTGAAATCGAATACCAGAATATTCAGACCGATCAACTGAGTGGTCATCCTTGCAACAAAGTAGATCCCAAGGATATCTAGATACCCCCGCGACCACTGAGGCCTGCCTCTAGAGGCAAACAGGCAGGAAAGGGGTAGGACGACCAAGGGGAAGGTCACATAGGAAAGGCGGCGAACGACAAAGAACTCGAACTCAGCAAAGGAGGCAGTCGCTCCATGAAGAGAAGAAAGAAACTCAGCGTCAGAGACGAATGACAAGTTTTCAAAGCACAGCAACGCAAAGACAACAAGGAAGAACAATTCCTCCCATCTATGTGCAAAATAGGAGAGCATCAACGAAATTAGTCGTGACTCCTTCTTCGTTCCTTCAAGGCGTTCACTCACCGCGCAACAACCTCCAACAGATTCTCAATCCCGCAATCCAGTAACGTCACAATATCGGACGCCAATCTAGCGCAAGTCACGACAGGCCGACCAAGACCGACAATGCTCCAAATGCCAAATACTACCTGACCTGGACAAGGGCAACTGCCCTAGAAAGAGTCAGACCCATAACATCATAAATCATAAATCCATGAAAAAGAATCAGCATTCTTGCTCGCGCAGAGTTTCCCTTTATTGCATTGATCGTAGCAGAAAAAACCGAAGAAAATGACGCGACAAAATAGTCTATGGGGCGTGGCGGCGCTACACTTTCGCAATCAAGACGAAACAGGGGGCGATTACTTGACCTGGCAAATGTATCGAGTCGCCAATAGAGCCAACCCCAAATCAAAAGAGAATAAGGCAAGAAGAATAGAACCTGCGAAATCAGAAGAAACCGTGAGGTCACGGAGTCAAAAACAAGAATATTCAGTCCAATCAACTGGATGACCAGTCGCAAGATGACATAGGCACCCAAGAAATCTAAATACGGTCGCGCCCAAGCCGGTCTATTCTTGCGCGAGAAGAGATAGGCAAGCGGAACGAGAATCAGTGGCAGCGAAACATAAGTCAGTCTTGTCGCCACAAAGGACTCAAAACCCACGAAAAAAGAAATTGCTCCGTGAACATCAGAGAAAGACTGGAGATCAGAATAAAAGGAAAAAACCTGAAAACCCAGCAAGACAAAGACCAAAACAAAGAATAGGATTTCCCATCTAGTCCGAACATAGCGATAGAAGGAAGAAGGGGTTTTCAAGGCATCTCCTGGCAATGATTGAGCCTGTCAATCATTAATCACTTCCAGCAAATCCTCGATCCCGCAATCCAGCACCGTCACAATCTTCCCCGCCAGATCCGAGGTTGAGTACCACCTCTCTGCCCTTCCTGCCGTCGGGTTCGTTGTGGTCCCAGGAGAAGTGCTCCATAGGCACCTCCGCCCCCAGCAAAGGCAGCACCTGATTCAGAGCATGTTGCGATACCCCTCCTTGGTCCGCTCACGGGTGCTGGAGTGGGTGAGGAAGGACTCCGCTGCTGTCTGGAGGGTGGGTCCGCTGTGCTGCGGCAATGCCTCCTGCTGCTCCTGGCGCTTGAGATCCCTGGGGTCTTTCCCTGTCTGCTTGGTCCATGCCCTGATGCGGTCCCACTCCTCCCGTGCCTCCTTGAGCGACCACTTGCCAGGTCCTTGGCCGTAGGGACCAATCCACACAGGCACCTGCTTTCCCTGGCGTCCAGGAGGATGGCGCAGATAGTGAAAACCCCTGCGCCACAACGGAAGTGGGGCAGGGGAAGACGTCGTGGGACTTGCTCGAAGCGGAGAGGGTGGGATTCGAACCCACGGAAGGTTTCCCTTCAAACGATTTCGAGTCGTTCGCTTTCGACCACTCAGCCACCTCTCCAGGCGACTGGGCCACTGTACGGATGCAGGGGCCGGCTTCAGGCCTGGCGCCAACCGCTGGGTGAACCGGCAGCAGGGAGCCACAGGCGGTTGACGGGCAGCGCGGGAAGGATCTGGCGCTCGCGGCGGCTCGGCTCAAATCCCAGCCACAGGCCATCCACCCTCCGCTGCGGCTGGCGCTGCCAGCTCCACCAGGCCTGACGATCCGGCAGCAATCCCCACTGCAGGCGGCCAGCTTGCAACAGCAGCGCCTGGCTGTCCTCCGCCAACGGCTCCACCTGCAGACCAGGGCTGGCCAGCCGCTGCCCCAACTGCAGCCCCTCCACCAGGGTGGGGGTGAGCGCCTGCCAGCAGCTGGCCCCTTCGGCGGCCACCGGATCAAGCAGCAAGGCCCAGTCGTAACGCTGGATGCCCAAACCCACGGCCAGCTGACGCGCCCGGCTGCAGCTGAGGCCATCGGCGGCGCTGGTGATCAGGGCTGCCCGACCGCCATGGCGCGCCACGAGCCAATCCCGTGGCGCCTCGTGCACCAGCAAAAGCTGATCGCCATGCAGCAAGCCCAGGTGCAGAGCCATGACGGCCGCCATCGCTGCCATCCCCCAGGAGCGCCAGCGGCGGCCGCGGGCTTGCTCCGGTAGCAGCCATGGCAACAGCCCCAGAGCAAACACGAGCACCAGCAAGGGCTGCACCTTGCCCAGCTGCCACTGGGCCATGGGTAAGCCGGCAAACAACGCCGCCAACCAGAGGAACATCCGGGTAAGAGGCACCAGCGCCCAACCCAGCAGCGTCACCAGCGGTGTGAGCGTGACGGCCGCCACAGCCATGGCCATCGCCCCGAGGGTGAGGGGTGACAGCAGTGGCGCCACCAGCAGATTCGCGGGCACGGCATAGAGGGGCAGGGCGCCGAAATGCAGCAACTGCAGGGGCAAGGTCCAAAGGGACGCGGCCAGGGGCACGGCGATGCCTGCCGCTACCCAGCTGGGCCACGGCCACCGCGCCAGGGCCTGCTCCAGTGGCCGCGCCGTGAGCATCAGACCGGCGGTGGCGGCCACGCTGAGCTGAAAGCCCACGTCCAGGAGCCAAGCAGGCGCCACCAGCAGGATCAGCAGCAGGCAAAGCAACAACACGCCGAGGGGCCTGGCACGCCGGCCGCTCTCCTGCACCACAAAGGCCACGGCCCCCATCAGCACAGCCCGCACCACGGAGGGTTGCGGCCCGGCCAACAGCAGGAACAACAGCATCGCCCCCAGGGCGAGCACCCAGCGCACGGGCTTCGGGGCGTGGCGGCCAAGGGCCATCACAGCGCCCAGCAGCACGGTGAGATGAAAACCGCTGGCCGCCAGGGCGTGGGAGAGCCCCGCCACCCGAAAGGCCTCGCGCACCGCCATGGGCACCGGCACCACGGCACTGCCCAGCACCAGCGCGGCCAGCACCCCGCCGGCATCCGCACCCCCCACCGCCAACAGGGCGGCCGCCATGCGACGCCGCAGATCGGCCATGGGCGTGGCCGGACGCTCCAGCACCTGCCACTGCTGCACGCGCAACTGGCTCCACACCCCCTGCCGGGCCAAGCGTTCGGCCGAGCCGGACAGCAGGGGATGGGCCGCCGCCCGTGGACGCCCCAGGACACCACTCACCTGCAGCCGCCAGCCCTGCTGGAGCCGCGGGCAGGGCTGAAAGCGCAGCTCCGTGCGACCAGCCCTGCTCTGGAGCACAACCCGGCAGTAAGCACCGGAGGGGTCGGGTGTGGGATCCGAGAGCAGCTGGCCGCGCACCTGCACGGGCGCCGAAGCCGCACCCGCCGGAATCAGCCGCACGGGATCGGTAGGTCCGGCCTGGGGCTGGGCCAGCAGTCCCCAGCCGAACAGGATGGGCAGCACCAGTACCAGAACCAGCCCCCAGCGGCGGGCCAACAACACACCCAACACCAGCAGACCCACCAGAGCCGCCCACTGCAGGGGCCACGGGAGAGGCAGCACCCCGATGGCCAGGGCCATCACCAGCAGGGACACCAGGGCAGCGGGCATGGACGGCCAGGCGGTGTCCTGAGGGTTCCCCTAGGGTTCGGCCGCGCTCCCCACTGCCTTGCGCCACCCCGCCACCCCTGGACTGCTGAGCTGCCTGCTGCTGAGCGCTGTGCTGCTGGCCCCGTGCCCCACAGCCCGGGCCAGCACCATCGCCGTGGCCGAGGGCGACACGCTGGAGCAACTCGCCACCCAGCAGGGGGTGAGCCTTGAGGCCTTGATCCGCGTCAACGGCATCAAGGACCCAACCCTGCTGCAGGTGGGTCAGATCCTCACGCTGCCCGGCAAACCGACAGCGGAGCTGGCGCCACCGCCACCCCCGGGCAGCAGCGGTGATGCCTCCGCAGCTCTGCTGCTGAGCCCGGCCGAACGCAGAGACCGGGCCGAGCTCGAACTGCGGGAGCTCTCGGGCCAGGCCCGCTGGAAATGGTTCAACACCACGGCGGTGGACTGGGCGGGATGGAAGCTCCACCCCGGCGGCGTACGCATCACGCTGGTGAAAGCATCCGCGGCCGACCTCGGCGTGCGTGGATCAGCCGCTTCCGCCGTGGCGGTGCAGTGCGAGAGCCTGCGCCAAACCTGGCGGATCAATGGCCAATGGCAGCCATGGGAAACGCCGCTGCCGGGTTCCGTTCCCCAGCGGATCGTGCTCGACCTCTGCAGCAACACCCTCGATGGGCCCGCCGTGCCCGTACCACCCGCGCCTTAGAGCAGAGGAAAACCCAGGGCCTCACGCTCGGCCAGCCAGGCTTCAGCCACCTGGCGGGCCAGGTTGCGGATGCGGCCGATGGTGGCGGTGCGCTCGGTCACTGAGATCACACCGCGAGCCTCCAGGAGGTTGAAGGTGTGGCTGCACTTGAGCACAAAGTCCAGCGCTGGGGCGGGCAGTTTCTGAGCCACCAGATCGGCGGCCTCGGCCTCATAGATGGCAAACAGCTGTTGGAGCCGTTCGGGGTTGGAGGCCTCGAAGTTGTAGGTGCACTGGCCCTTTTCAAAGGGCAGCCAGATATCGCCGTAGGAGCGGTTGCCGTCCCAGCTCAGATCCCAGATGCTCTCCACGTCCTGCAGATACATGGCCAGGCGCTCGAGGCCATAGGTGATCTCGATCGACACCGGCCGGCAGTCGAGGCCGCCACACTGCTGGAAGTACGTGAACTGGGTAACTTCCATGCCATCGAGCCACACCTCCCAGCCCACGCCCCAGGCGCCGAGGGTGGGGGATTCCCAGTTGTCCTCCACGAAGCGAATGTCGTGGTCCTTGGCGCGGATGCCGAGGGCTTCCAGCGAAGCCAGGTAGGTCTCCTGGATGGCATCGGGGCTGGGCTTGATCAGCACCTGGTATTGGAAATAGTGCTGGGCCCGGTTGGGGTTATCGCCATAGCGGCCATCCGTGGGCCGGCGGCAGGGCTCGGGGTAAGCCACAGCCCAGGGCTCAGGCCCGATCGCCCGCAGCACCGTGTGGGGGCTCATGGTGCCAGCTCCCTTTTCGGTGTCGTAGGGCTGCAGGATCAGGCAACCCCGCTCGGCCCAGAAGCGGTTAAGGGTCTGGATGATGTCCTGAAAATGCACTGGGGGCTGGCCGCTCGTGGCGCCATTGTCGATGGCGGAGGGTCCGGAGCGGAGAGGGTCTGCCGGGGCGCCTCCTGAAATCCGTACAGGCTGTACAGGTTTCAGGAGAATGCTGGAGCGCCACCCCGCCGAGCCCCAAGGCCCCGCCCCTCAAGCCACCAGTTGCAGCAGGCCCATCTGCCCAGCAGCCAACCGGCGGTGGCGAGCCTGGGCGAACCCGGCAGACTCGGCCAGCTGCTCCTGCTGTGCTCCCGTGGGGAAGCGCCGCAGGCTCTCCTCCAGGTAGGCGTACTGGGGCTCCAGGCCCGCCCTCCGGGCTAAGGGCACCACCAGCTGCCGCAGGTAGAACCGCTGGAAGCCCGCCGTGAAGCCGGCCCCATCGGCGGGGCGATTGAAATCGAGCACCGCTGCCCGGGCGCCGGGCTTGAGCAGCCGCCGCAGCTCCTGCAACCCCGCGGCGGGGTCCTGGAGATTGCGCAGTCCGTAGGCCATCACAGCGCCATCGGCCCAGCCCGCCGCCAAGTCGGTGGCCTGGGCATCACCCTGGCGAAACTCCAGCGGCAACCAGGGCTGGCTGGCCGCCCGGCGCCGGGCCTGGCCAAGGGGCGCCTCCGCCGCATCCAGACCCAGCACCAACCCGCCGGGGCGCACTTTTTGGGCCAGCACCAGGGCCAGATCACCGGTACCGCAGCACAGGTCCAGCAGCCGCTGGCCAGGAGCGGGGGCCAGCCAGGCCACCGCCTGGCGTTTCCAAAGGCGATGGAGGCCGAGGCTGAGGGTGTCGTTGAGGCGGTCGTAGGCAGGGGCGATCTGATCGAACAGATCACGGACCTGCTCGGGATCACCGGGGCGAATGGAAGCTGACATCCCAGGGCAGGGAGATGGCATCGAGACTGACACCCCCCGAGGCCAACTCCACTGCGCCTGATTCAGCACCACTCAGATAGCCCTGGGCCTGGAGCCGATCGGCGCTGGTGAAGGTGATCAGCATCACCGTGGCCAAACCCACTGCGGCTGAACACACCATGCAACCGGCCAGCATGAGGGAGAACTCCTTGCGGTCGGCAGCGGCCTGCATCAGCTGCAGAGCCCAGGCCACCATCGCCACCACGGTGACTACCAGGACAACGGCCAGGGCAGTGGAGTGGGTCTGGAGCAACGCCGGCACGGCCAGGGCTGAAGCAGCGGGGGAAACTGAGCCCAATGTAACGGGAGGTAACGGGGAGGCGCGACTCAGCCCTCCGCTTTCAGCCCCGGATCCAGCGGTCGCAGGTTCAGGCCACGGCCGAGCAAGTCGGCCTTGATCTGTTCCACCGTCAACACGCCGTCGTGCAGCAACGACGCCAGCAGCGCCGCGGATGCCTGGCCCTGCTGGAGCGCCTGGGCGATGTGGTCGATGCTGCCGGCCCCACCGGAAGCAATCACAGGCACCTCCACGGCTTCCGCCACCGCACGGGTGAGGTTGAGCTCGTAACCCGCCTGGGTGCCATCGCCGTCCATGGAGGTGAGCAGGATCTCTCCAGCGCCCAGGGCAACAACCCGCTGGGCCCAGGCCACCGCATCGAGGCCTGTGTTCTCGCGCCCTCCCTTCACATAAACGTCCCAGCCGGGCTCTGGTCCCTCGCGGCGACGGGCATCAATGGCCACCACGATGCACTGGCAGCCGAAGCGCTCGGCCCCCCGGGCCACCAGGTCGGGATCGCGCACGGCCGAGGAGTTGAGGCTCACCTTGTCGGCGCCGGCCCGCAGCAGCTCGGTGATGCCCTCCACGCTGCTGATGCCCCCCCCAACAGTGAAGGGAATCGTCACCGCCTCAGCAGTGCGCTGCACCAGCTCCACCAGGGTGCCGCGGCCCTGGTGGCTGGCGGCGATGTCCAGAAACACCAGCTCATCGGCCCCGGAAGCGCTGTAGCGGCAGGCCAGCTCCACCGGGTCACCGGCATCGCGCAGGCCCACGAAATTGACCCCCTTCACCACCCGGGCATCGGCCACATCAAGACAGGGAATGATCCGTTTGGCGACCATGGAGGAACGGGCTGGCAGCGGGTTAGCCTTGCGCCACTTTTCTAGTTGCGCCGGACATGTCCCAGGCTGCCATCACCATCGGCTCGAAGGTGCGGGTCACCCGGGTGCGTGACCGCATTCCCGCTGATCTGGTGACGGCCCTCCAGGCCGACGCCACCGGCACGGTGAAGGACTTCAAGGTGACCGACGGCAAGGGCATCGGCGTGGTGGTGGAACTGGCCAACGGCACCACCACCTGGTTCTTCGACGACGAGATCACCGCAGCGTGAGCGATTCCCCGAATCCCACCGCCGCCTCGGGTGGAGGGGCCCGGCAGCTGCTGGGCATGAAAGGTGCCAGCGGCACCTCCAACATCTGGAAGATCCGGCTTCAGCTCATGAAACCGGTGACCTGGATCCCCCTGATTTGGGGAGTGCTCTGCGGTGCTGCGGCCTCCGGCAACTTCCACTGGACCCTGCCGGAAGTAGGCGCTTCGATCGCCTGCATGCTGATGAGCGGCCCCCTGTTGGCGGGCTACACCCAGACCATCAACGACTACTACGACCGCGAGATCGACGCGATCAACGAGCCCTACCGGCCCATTCCCTCCGGTGCGATCCCGCTCTGGCAGGTGAAAGTGCAGATCTGGGTGCTGCTGCTCGCGGGCCTGGGTGTGGCCTACGGCCTCGATTTTTGGGCCGGCCATGCCACGCCGGTTCTGTTCCTGCTGGCCCTGGGGGGCTCCTTCGTGAGCTTCATCTATTCAGCACCACCGCTCAAGCTCAAGCAGAACGGCTGGCTGGGCAACTACGCCCTCGGCGCCAGCTATATCGCCCTGCCCTGGTGGGCCGGTCAGGCCCTGTTCGGGCAGCTCACCTGGACCACGGCCCTCCTGACGCTGGCCTACTCCCTGGCGGGCCTGGGCATTGCCGTGGTGAACGATTTCAAGAGCGTGGAAGGGGATCGGGCCCTCGGGCTGCAGAGCCTGCCGGTGGCCTTCGGCATCGAGAAAGCGAGCTGGATCAGTGCCGGAATGATCGATCTTTTCCAACTCGCCATGGTTGCCGTGCTGATCGCGATCGGTCAGCATTTCGCCGCGGTGCTGCTGGTGCTGTTGATCATTCCCCAGATCACCTTTCAGGACATCTGGTTGCTGCGGGATCCCGTTGCCTTCGATGTGAAGTACCAGGCCAGCGCCCAGCCCTTCCTGGTACTGGGAATGCTCGTGACAGCCCTGGCCATTGGCCACAGTGACCTGGTGGCCTCCGCAGCCGCCTTGCCCCTGACGATGTGAAACAACGGCGCCGCCGCCATCTGCTGATCGCAGGCCTGATTGGTGCTGGCGCAGGTGCTGTTGTGGCTGGGGCTCAGTTGTTGCTGGTGCAGGCAAGCGATGCCCTGCTCCCCAATGTGCGGCGCTTGAAGGCCTACAACAGGCCGGGCACCGTGACGGTGCTCTCGGCCGATGGCCAAGTGATTCAGAAGCTTGGCCCCGCCACCCGCGAGAAAGTAGCCAGTGGTCAGATGCCGCAGCTGGTGGAGCGGGCTTTCATCGCCGCCGAAGACCGCCGCTTCTATCAACACGACGGCATCGATCCCACGGGCATTGCCAGGGCGATGCTGCGCAACCTCAGACAGGGCTCCGTGGAGGAGGGAGCTAGCACGATCACCCAGCAGCTGGCCCGCACGGTGTTCCTGAGCCAGGACCGCACCATCATCCGCAAGCTAAAGGAGGCCGCCCTGGCCGGGAAGCTGGAACGCCAGCTCAGCAAGCAACAGATCCTTGAGGAATACCTCAACGTTGTGTATCTGGGCTCCAGCGCCTACGGCGTGGCCGATGCGGCCTGGATCTATTTCTCCAAGACACCAGCCCAGCTCACCCTGCCCGAAGCGGCCCTGATCGCCGGGCTGCCGCCTGCACCCTCGGTGTATTCCCCGCTGGTGAACCCCGATCTAGCCCTGGAGCGCCGGGCCACGGTGCTGCGGCGCATGCGCGAAGCCGGCTTCATCGACGATCTCCAACAGGAGCAGGCCAATGCCACGCCCCTGCAGCTGAAACCGGCTGAACCCAAGTATTGGATCAGCCGTGCCCCCTACTTCACGAGCTGGGTCGCCCAGGAGCTGCCCAAGGTGCTCAGCCCTGAGGAACTGGAAGTGGGCGGCCTCACCATCCGCACCAGCCTCAATCTCAGCTGGCAAGAGCAGGCCCAGAAGACCATCGATGCCTACGCCCCAGGCGACATGGAGGGCGCGATCGTGTCCATGGAGCCCGGCACCGGGCTGGTGCGGGCCATGGTGGGCGGCAATGACTTCGAAACCAGCCAGTTCAACCGAGCCGTACAGGCCCTGCGCTCACCCGGTTCCACCTTCAAGCTATTCGTGTATCTCACGGCCCTGAAGGAGGGCATGAAGCCCGAAGACATCATGCGGGATGCCGCCCGCTGCTTCGCCGGCTACTGCCCCAAGAACTTCGGTGGTCGCTATATGGGCAGCGTGCCCATGTGGGTGGCGCTGCAGAACTCGCTCAACACCGTGGCCGTGGATCTGCTGCAGAAGCTCGGCTTCGACAAGGTGATTGCCACCGCCAAGAGCCTTGGCATCAGCCGCGAGCTGGGGCGCTTCTACCCCCTGGCGGTGGGCGCCACCGAGCAGACGGTGCTGGACATGGCGGCCGCCTACGCCGGCATCACGAACCGGGGGGTGTACGTGAAACCCACGCCATTCGAGGACATCCTCGGCCCCAACGGTGAACTGCTTTGGAGCCGCCGCGTGGATGGCGATACGGGCCGCAGGGTGGTGCCCAGCGACATCGCCGACGCCATGGTTTGGATGCTGGAGCAGGTGGTGCGGGGTGGCACCGGTGCCGGTGCTGCCCTGCCCAACCGACCCGTGGCCGGCAAAACCGGCACCTCCGAGGGGGGGCGCGACCTGTGGTTCATCGGCTCGATCCCCCAGCTCACCACCGCCCTGTGGCTGGGGTACGACAACAGCCGCACCACCAACAGCACCAGTGCCGCAGCCGTGGCCGCCTGGCAGGCCTACATGGCACCGATCACTAAAGACCTGCCGGTGCGCCAGTTCCCGCCCAAGCCCGTGCTCACCGGCAAGTTCAACCCCCTCTCGCTCAAGCCGCGGGGGCGCACTGGGACCAACCCCGAGGCCGACACCCGCCGGCCCAACGAATGGGGAGGGCAGCCGCTTGACTCCGGTGCCCGGACAGAGCCAACAACACCGGCAGCAGGCAACACACCGGCCGCGCCGCCGAGCGCCGTACCGCCCGCACCCGTGGAGTCGGCACCGGCAGCGCCAGCCTCACCACCACCAGCGCCGGTAGCGGCCCCCCCAACACCGCCGCCGCCCGTGGCTCCACCACCACCGTTGCCTTAACCAGCCGCGAGGGCCGCCGCAAAAAAGCCATCACCGCCCGACGACGATCCCGGCCAGAGCTGCCAGCTCTCCAGCAGTGCCCAGCTGGGATGGTCCGCCAGGAACGCGTCGATCACCTGGCTGTTTTCACGGGGATGCACCGTGCAGGTGGCATACACCAGCCGCCCGCCGGGCTTGAGCAGAGGCAGCAATCCCTCCAGCAGCTGCCGCTGCAGCAGCACCAACCCATCAATGGCCGCCGGCTCGATGCGCCAGCGGGCATCGGCATGGCGCGCCAGGGTGCCCAGGCCTGAGCAGGGTGCATCCACCAGGATGCGATCGAAGCTGCCCCGCCACTCCGGCATGCGCGCCACCAGGGTGGCGGCATCGCCGTGGCGGGGTTGGATACAGGTGAGGCCCAGCCGCTCGCTGTTGCGGTCGACCCGTCGCAGCCGCGCTTCGGCGCGATCCAGGGCCAGCACGGTGCCCTCGTTGTTCATCAGCTCGGCCAGATGGGTGCTCTTGCCGCCCGGGGCTGCGCAGGCATCGAGGATCCGCTCACCTGGCTGCGGATCCAGCAGCGGGGCAATGCGCTGGGCCGCCCGGTCCTGCACGCACCACTCTCCCTGCTCGTAGCCCGGCAGCTGGCGCAGGTCGCCGCATCTGCCCATGAGGCTGATCCCCATGGGCAGATGCTCGATCGGCTCGGCCGCCACGCCGGCTGCAGCCAAGGCCTGGAGCACAGCCTCCCGGCTGCTGCGTAACCGGTTCACCCGCAGATCAAGCGCTGGTGGGCTGTTGCAGGCACGCCCAAAGGCCTCGGCCTGATCGGCAGGCAGCCACGCCAGCAGATCCTGCGCCAGCCACTGGGGCAGCGACTGGCGCACCCCCAGAGCCACCGCTGGATCCTGGGGGATGGGCAGAGGCTCGCCGGCCTCCTGACGACGCAAAAAAGCCCGCAGCAGGCCATTCACCACCGGGGCCAGCTTGGCCAGGCCGCCCCGCTTGGCCAGCTCCACCGTGGTGCTCACCGCTGCTGAGGCAGGGATGCGATCACTGGCGAGCAGCTGATAGAGGCCCAGATGCAGCAACCAGCGCAGCTTGGGCGGCTGCTTCTGGGCCGGCACCTTGCCCAACAGATCCAGCCAGGCATCGAGCAGGCGCCGCTGGCGAATCGCCCCATAGGCCAGCTCCGTGGCCAGGCCCCGATCCGCAACCGAGAGCTCCATGCGCCCCAGCTCCCGCTCCAGGGCACCATCGGCATAGGCCCCGGCCGCCACGGCCTGCAGCACCTGCCAGGCCAGCTGCCGTGGCGCCAGGCCCCTAGGCCCCGTGGTGGTGGCGGGGGAGCTACTCAAGGGCCAGCGGGGCATCACTGCTCCACAACTAGCGCCCAGGGGGCCGCGGGTTGCCAGCGGTAACGGGCCAGGGGCAACCTGCCGGCGGCATCCACCGGTATTCCCTCCGCGATCAATAGCTCCCGCTGGATCCAATCGGAGCCCTCGCGGCTCAGGCTCATGGCGATACGCCCCTGGGCGTTCACCACCCGGTGCCAGGGCACGGGGGAGGGGAGGGAGAGCCGCCGCAGGGCCCAGCCCACCTGCCGAGCACAGCCATAGGCCCCGATCAACTCCGCGATCTGGCCGTAGGTGGCCAGCTGGCCGGGGGGGATGCGCTCCACCACGCGCCACACCCGCTGATCAAAGCTCCCCACGGCCATAAGAGCCCAAAAAACCGAGGCGTTCAAGCTTGTAAGCCAGCTGGAGCCGACAGCTCATCAGACACGATGGGCCTGGCCGTTCCTCCCCCATGCCGCTGCTGCCCCGTCGCTATGAGCGGCTCCAGGCCGTGCTGAATCGCCGCATGGGCGACCTCACAGTGGTGCTGGAGCAAGTGGATAAACCCCATAACCTCTCGGCGATCCTGCGCACCTGTGATGCGGTGGGAGCCATGGAAGCCCATGTGGTGAGCCTGCCGGGGCGGCCCCGCACCTTCAACAAAACCGCCAAGGGCAGCCAGAAGTGGGTGCCGCTGCACCCCCATCCGGGCATCGAGGAGTGCCTCACCGGGCTCAAAAGCAAGGGCTTTCGCATCTACGGCACCCACCTGGGTGTGAACGCCAAGGACTACCGCCAGTGCGACTTCACGGGGCCCAGTTGCTTCCTGCTGGGGGCGGAGAAATGGGGTATGAGTGAGGCCGCCCTGGCCCTGGTGGACCAGCCCCTGTTCATCCCGATGACGGGCATGGTGCAGAGCCTGAATGTGAGCGTGGCGGCGGCCACCCTGCTGTTTGAAGCCCTGCGCCAGCGGGAGGTGGCCGGCCTGGTGCCCAGCCACGGCGAAGGCATCCCGGGCGGCAAGCCTGAATACCGGCGCATCCTTTTCGAGTGGGCCTACCCGCAGGTGGCGGAGTGGTGCCGGCGGCAGGGACGCTCTTATCCAGCCCTCAGCGCGGAGGGTGAGATCGCCGAAGTACTGCCGCGCACCGTGAAGCTGCGCTACTGAGTGCTGGTGGCCCGGGGCAGCCACAGGGCCAGGGCCAGGACGGAGAGCTCCAGCAGCATGGGGCGGCCGCCCAGCAACACCACCATGAAGGCCGCCACGGCGATCATCACCTGCAGCAGGCCGATCACATCATCCTGATTGCGCCTGCCCTTGGTCCACAGCAGGGCGGCAACGGCCAACAGGCCCAACGACAACCACCAAGGCATGGCGCCACCTCCGTGGATTCAGTGTGGCGCGGATTCAGCGGGCCGACTTGCCGCTCTGGCCACTGCCGCTCAGCCAGCTCTCCAGACCCTCCCCCAGGAACGAGAGGCCGAGCACCAGCACGAACATGGCCACACCGGGATAGAGGGCCGTCCACCACACCCCCGTGGGCACGGCGCTGAGGGCCTGTTGCAGATCACTGCCCCACTCGGGCACGGTTTCCGGCAGGCCTAGGCCGAGAAAACCCAGGCCACCGAGCACCAACACCGCATCAGCGGCGTTGAGGGTGAGCAGAACGGGCACTGACGTGATCACATTGCGGAACAAGTAGTGGCGCAGGATCCACACGGGCCCAGCCCCGAGGGAGCGGGCGGCCTCGACAAACAGCTCGGCCTTCACCTGGGCGGTTTGGTTGCGCACCACGCGGAAATACTGGGGCACATACACCACACACAGGGCGGCGGCCGCATTGGGCAGACCTTTGCCCAGCAGAAAGGCGAGCACCACCGAGAGCAGCAGTACCGGCAAGGTGTAGAGGGTGTCCATCAGCAACACCAGGCCACGATCCAGCCAGCCCCCCAGGTAACCGCTCACCATGCCCAGCGGCACGCCGATCACCAGCGCGGCCGTGAGGGCGATCAACACCACCTGCAGGGCCACACCACTACCCGCGAGGGTGCGAGTGCATACATCACGGCCAAGGCGATCGGTGCCACACCAGTGCTGCCAGGAGGGAGCGCTGTAGATGGGGTTATCGAGCCCGGCGTTCACATCCGGCAGCACCCCCAGCTGAATCAGCACGGGGGTCACCAGGGCCACCAGGGCAAACACCGCCACAATCACCACACCCCAGCGGGCCATCCGGCCCGACAGCGTCACGGGACGCCAGCTCAACAGCCGTTTGGCGGGTGCTGCGGGTAGGAAGGGGGGAGTCATTGCGGCTCACCATGCCACCGATGGCCGCTGATGGCCAAACCACCGGCATCCTGCTGGCGGATGACGACCCCAAGCTGTGCCGCTTCCTGGCGCTGGAACTGGAGGAGGAGGGCTACGCCGTACGCCACTGCGGTGATGGCATGGAGGCCCTCACGGCCATCCGCGAGCAGCCGCCGCAGCTGGTGATCCTCGATTGGATGCTGCCGCAGCTCAGCGGTGTGGAGGTGTGCGGGCGGCTGCGTCGCACCGGGCAAACCATGCCCGTGCTGATGCTCACCGGCCGCGACGCCGTGCGTGATCGGGTGGAGGCCCTCGATGCCGGGGCCGACGACTACCTCGTGAAGCCCTTCTCGATCGAGGAATTGCTGGCCAGACTGCGTGCCCTGACACGGCGGGGGCCCCAAGCCGGCCAGCCCACGGAGCAGCTGCAGCTGGACGATCTACGGCTGAACACCGCCAGCCATGAGGTGAGCCGCAGCGGCAGGGCCGTTCACCTGAGCGCCACCGAATTCGCCCTGCTGCACTGCCTGATGGCGGAGCCCGGGCGGATGCAAAGCCGCGACAGCCTGCTGGAGCGGGTGTGGGGCGAGCACTTCAGCGGGGACGGCAACGTGCTGGATGTGTATGTGCGCTACCTGCGCCGCAAACTCGAACCGCCCGAACAACCCACCCTGATTCAGACGGTGCGGGGCCTGGGCTTCCTGCTCAAGCCCGGAGCCATCAAGGAGCCCCCAGCGTGAGCCCGGAGCTGGTGGCGGTGGTGGACGATGACCCCCGGATCCGCGAGCTGCTAGCGGCGGAACTGGAAGACCTCGGGGCTGAGGTGCTGCGCTGCGGCGATGGCCACGCGCTGCTTCAGCACCCCCGGCTGGCCCAGGTGCCGCTGGTGCTGCTGGATTGGATGATGCCGGGCCTTGATGGTGCAGGCACCCTGCGGCAGCTGCGGGCCCTGGGCTACCCGGGCCGGGTGGTGGTAGTTACGGCCCTGTGCGACCCAGCGGTGCAGACCCAGGCCCGGGAGGCTGGTGCCACGGCAACGCTGCTGAAAACAGAGGCCCTGGAGGCCCTGCCGCAGCTGCTCAACCCGGGCTGAACCAACGCCGCAGCCGGCGGGGCTCCATGGGGGCGCTCGGCACGGCAGGCAACCACAACTGAAAGTCGGCGCCGCCGCCCGGGGCATCCGCCACCAGCACCCGCCCCCCCATACGGTCCATCAGGGTTTTCACCACCGCCAGGCCAATGCCATGGCCACTGGTGCTGCCGCTGGTGCTGCCACGGTTGAAGCGCTCGAAGATCTGCTCACGGTCGGCCTCGGGCACCCCAGCTCCCTGATCGCGGATGTGGAACACCACCTCATCACCCTCGCTGCTGAGGCCGAGCTGGATGGCTGAGCCTGGCGGGCTGTATTTGAGGGCGTTCTCGATCAGGTTGGTGAGGCACTGGCTGAGACGCTCCGGATCAGCACGCACCTGGCCGCAGCCATCAGCTGTGGGCTGGAGCTGGAGCCGACCACCGATAGCGGTCTGCAAGCGGGAAACCAACGCCTGCAGCACGGCATAGGGATCGAGCGGACGACAGGCGAGCTGCAGCTGACCGGCATCGTCGCGGGCGATCTCCAGCAGATCATTCACCAGCCGCCCCATGGAGTCGGATTCCGAGGCCACCAGCTGCAGCTGCTCCACCTGCTCGCCATTGAGGCCATCGGCACGCCGCAGCAGGCGGCGGCTGTAGCCACTGATCAGGGTGATGGGGGTGCGCAACTCATGGGACACGCCGTTCACAAAGGTGCGCTGGTGCTCCCAGGCCTCTGCGAGGCGATCCAACAGATCGTTGAAGGCATGGGCGATGGGATGCAGTTCGGTGGGCTGCCCCCTGAGGGAGAGGCGCTCCGTGTTGAGCGAACTGGAGGACATGCCCGCCAGGCTGTCGCTGAACAGGTCCAGGGGGCGCAGACCCCGGTGAATCACCAGGCGGAGCAGCGCTGAGGTGAACAGGGCCGAACCGCCCGCCACCGCCACGAGTAGCAGGGTGAGCAAGCGCTCCTGCTCCATTTCCAGGGTGTAGTCCTGCAGGAAACGCAGCTGGTAGGGCCGACCGGCGAGGCTGATAGGCAGGGCAGATGTGATGTACGAGCGGCCCTGAAACTGCCAATCCCGCGGCGCACCCCCTGGTGCGAGGGCGGCATCAGCGGCATGGATCAGGGCCTTGCCCTGGGCGTAGTCCCGAAAGGTTGCGCCAATGGGCAACAGCCGGGGAGCCGCCGCACGGGCCTCTGGCACCAGCCACACCAGCAGGGAGGGACTGGAAACATCAGCCATCTGGCGCTGAAGCTTGGAGGTGGCATCCACCTCCCGGGGCAGGAGTTGCTGCAGGGCAGCGGTGGTCACCTGCACCTGGGCGGTGTGGCGGTCGTGGCGCAGACGCGCGGAGAGCTGCCGGTTCACCAGCAGCAACACCACGTAGCCCGCCAGCACCGCCAACAGGCTGGTGGCCTGGAGGCGGCGGCGGATCGAAACAGCTGGCCGAGACGACGGCACCACCAGCCTTCAGGGGGCGCCTCAAACCTAGGCAGGCACGGGGCTTTGGTCCACTCTCAGAAAACTCTCAGCCAATCCCCAGCCAGCTCTTGTGGTGCAGCAGATCTGCAGTGCATACGGTGAACAGAGCTCCACCCTGCATCTCCATGACGGCCTCCTCCCTTCGTCCCCAGCTGCGCTCGGCCCTGCTGCGCAGGCTCAGCAGCCCAGCCAAGCGCAAGCAGAACGCCCTGCAGAAAGGCTTCACCTTGGTGGAGCTGATGATCGTGATTGTGATCGTGGGGATTTTGAGTGCGGTGGCAATCCCACAGTTCATGAAACAAACCAAGAAAGCAGTTGCAACAGAAGCAACAACACAAGTCAGCGCAATCACCAAGCAAGCCGCAACGGTCCAACTCGAAGAGCCCATCACCGCAGCAAACGTAAGTGCAGACTGCAGCGAATACTCAGGGACCATCTCTTCGCCAAAGTTTGACTATACCTGCGACGGCCCGGCAAACGCATTCGTGGTAGAGGCTACCGGAAAGACCACAACCAATGCAGAGGGAATCACAGTAAAACAAACCAGCGATCTAAGCACCGGGGTGGTCGGAAAGCCGGTGATTACAGGAGTCTAACAACATGAGAGCGAGGGGAGGCATCATTCATCACTGGCATCATAGAGCCGTCAGAAAAGCACAACACAAGGACGGCTTCATCCTCCCCCTCGTTCTCATCGTCTCCTTGATCATTGGAGCGGGCCTGATGGCGATGGCCGCCCGCTCCTGGATGGGCCTCAGTGGCTCCATCCGTCAGAGCCAGTCCCGCCAGGCGCGCGAGGTTGCGGAGGCCGGAATAGCCCGGTTAGTTGAAAGCATGAATACCACCTATGCCTATCTGCTGATTAAAGACCTCGCAAACTGGAACAGCACCAGCTTCACATCCTCCATCTGCCCCAGCTCGAATCCAAACCCAGCCGGCCTGATCAAAACCGACACCATCAATGCTGGGCTGGGCCGCTACCAACTAGAGAGCTACAACTTCCAGGGCAGCCCGTTCTACGGCGGCAAGGCCATGGTTCGGATGCGCGGCGAACGCCTGAAATCGGTAAATGGCGCAGTAGGAGCCACCGCCATTGTGGAACAGACCCTGGACATCAAACCCAAGGACTGCAGCGGCTCCTACGGGGAAGCCACCAGCACCAGCGGCTTCCCAGGCCTGCTAGGGCAATTCATTGACATGGGCAATAACGATATCAAAGGAAAACTCAGCGGCAATGTGCTTTGCCTCCAGTGCTATTCGGGCAGCAACTACGACAGCCTCAGCGAAGCCCAGAAGGAAGCCCTGATCAAGGCTGGCCCCCAGGCCGAAATTGACGGGCAGATCTTCGCCGGGCCCATTGATCTGCCCCCGGTTCCCACTCCACCGGACAACCTCAGTTACCTCTACAGCAATCCACCTTCCATCACCGCAGACACCACCATTGTGGGCGGAAGCACCGACCCGGCAAAGCTCCTGAATGGAGCCTGTGTGGTGTCACCGGGATCACCACCGATCACCCATTGTGTGGTGAATGCGATTTCCCTCTCTGGGAACAAGATCCTCAGCGTGGATACCACCAACAGCCCCGTTCGGCTCTATGTGAAGGGGGCCGGCGCCAGCTTCACCGGCAGGGCCGCAATCAAACACACCCCCGCCAACGCCCCGGCCACAGAACTGGGGTTATTCGGCCGACCCATCGACCCCACCAACCAATTCACGGATCAAAGCGTTTTGCTGGCTGGCGGAGCCACCACCACCAAGCTCTGGGCGTTCTTCCCAGACGGCAACGTGGGCATCAACGGTGGCTCCAAGGAATCGGCCACCTGTGACGCGAACGGCGAGTGCACCGGGGGTGACATCTATGGCGCCATCTGGGCGAAAACCTGGGGTGGCGCCAAGTGCGAAGGCTGCCTCAACTCCGGCGGATCCAGCTCCACGGTGGCCCAATTGGTTGTACCGGGGGACATGGGCACCCAGCTGTTCAACAGCTTCGGCCCTCAGTACGCCTTGGGCATCCGCGACTATGTGGCGGTGGGCGTATCGCGCTGGAGCAGCTTCGTGCGCTCCACAGGCGGTTGAACGCCATGGTCAGGCACCACCCCCAGCGGAAGCCACGCAGAAGTTCGGCAGCTGGAATCAGCTTGCCAGAGGTGATGGTGTCGTCTGTGATCCTGGTGACCACGGTGGCCACCAGCCTTCAGCTGACGGGATCGAGCATCACCGGCATGGGGCGCTCCAAACTACGGGGCCAGGTGGATAGCGCCATCGCCACCCGCATGGAGGATCTGCGCAGCCACGCGTTTGAGTACCTCTGCGCCACCGATGCCGGCTGCCAGGACGGGCACCTCAGCCAGGAACTGGATTACGACGACTCCGCCAACAAAACAGCCCTCAAAAACCTCTGCAAAACCCAGGGCTTAGGAGCCGGGCTGCTGGCCTACGTGAACAGCCAGCACAGCAGCGATATGCAGCCGTTCATCGTGCCTGGCACCGTGCCACCCACCACCATCACCCCCACCGCCCAAGCCGAGGGGAACAGGCTGAACATCACCTATACGGCTAAGGAGCCTCTGGGCAACAGTGGCTTGAGCGGCTGCTGAGATGAACGGATGTCGCCGTTGGTCTTAATTGTCTTTGAGATCACGTTTTGCCATCTCTATGGCTTCATTTCCAGTCTCTTTCGGCTGATTTGTAAGCCTGAAGCAA
>CALRUA020000007.1:0-149944 GCA_943371215.1 Cyanobium sp. NIES-981
GCAGCAACCGTTCACGGCCGAGGGGTGTCAGCCGAGCATTCGGGTGGGTATGCATGGGATGTGAGGTCAGTGGGTCGGCGGTGACACCCGGACCATGACGACCTCACACCCACTTGTCAGCTGAACAACCTGGTGGGACTACACAACTAAGGGGCCACCCTCACCTCTGATCCGGAGAGGGCGCTGGGCTTGGAACCTGGAGCACCGGTAATGGTGTAGGTGAAACGGCTGCCGTCAGGACTGATGAAGCTCGTGGCCTTCTGGCCGTCGGGATAGCTGGCCTTGCCAATGCAATCCGCGCTCACCTTGTAGGTGGCGAGCTCCGTGCCGCCAGCTCCATCGGAGCCCTGGTAGGTCAGAACGATCCCGCCTTGGCCGTCGTACACCTCACGTCCACTTTCCGCATAGGGCACCCCCTGCAGGATGCCCACATGGTTGTAGAGGTAGGTGCCCTTCAGTGTGGCCGTGGAACAGCGCAGCGCGGGGGCATCGGCCCAGGCTGCCGGCCCTGCCATGAGGAACAGGACCAGGGAGGCAGGCAAGCCAAACAGGAACCGAACCATGGCGAGCCACCAGACGAAGACATGCCCGGGTTGTAGCCGCACAGAGCACGGACTGGACAAAACGCACGCGCTCTGGCAGAACTACCCCAGTGGTTCATCTGTATTGCCGGTGCCCGATCTGCAACTGCTCACCGAGGCCCAGCAGGAGCTCTACGACTGGCTGGCGGACTACATCGGCCAACATCGCCACAGCCCCTCCATTCGGCAGATGATGGAGGCCATGGGCCTGCGCTCACCAGCACCGGTTCAGAGCCGCCTGCGCCATCTCCAACAGAAGGGCTGGATCACCTGGCAAGAGGGACAGGCCAGAACGCTGCAACTGCTGGGAGGACTGGCAGGTGGCATCCCGGTGCTGGGGGCAGTAGCAGCTGGTGGCCTGGTGGAAACCTTCGACGACGTGCAGGAGCGACTAGACCTCGCTCCCGTGCTGGACACCCGTGGGCTGTTTGCCCTCACCGTGAACGGCGACTCGATGGTGGAGGCTCATATCGCCGATGGGGATGTGGTGCTGATGGAGCCAGTGACCGACCCAAGCCGACTGCGGGAAGGCACGATCGTGAGCGCCCTGGTGCCAGGCAGCGGCACGACCCTCAAGCACTTCCATCGGCAAGGCCATCAGGTGCGCCTGGAAGCGGCGAACCCCGCCTACAAGCCAATCCTGGTAGACGCAGCACAGGTGAGCGTGCAGGGCCGGCTTGTGGCGGTCTGGCGCCAGGTGTGAGGCTCCGCACCCGCTGCGGTGTAAGCTTCTCTCATCGAACGAACGGGCCACACGGCCGAGCCAAATCACCAGGTTTAGGCAGTTCATCGATACCAAACGGGGCCATAGCTCAGCTGGTAGAGCACCTGCATGGCATGCAGGGGGTCAGCGGTTCGAATCCGCTTGGCTCCATTCTCAAAGACTCCTTGCTTTGCGAGGGGTCTTTTTTATTGCCGGACCGGTCACACCTTTTCTGACAGTCGATAACGGCAACCCCACAAGACCGGCAAGGCAGCGAAGCAGTGCAGCATCCCAGCGAGCCGGACACACGACAAAGCCCAATCCCGGAAAGTCTCAGGATTGCCTCGCGCGAGATAGGCGAGTGTTCCAGGCGGCCCTGCCCGCGCCCATGGCACCCGCCAGGGCCGCCAGCAGCAAGGGCAGTTCACCCCAACGTCCGTAGAAACTGAGGGATTGGCGCGGCTGCACGTGCACCTGCAGCGTGGCCGCCTTGCCGGCCGGCAACTGCCGCTGCACCACCCCGGCGGGATCAACGGCCAGGCTCGGCCCCGTGTTGGCTGCGCTCACCAGCCACCGGCTGGTTTCAATGGCACGCAATTGCGCCAGCGCGGCAAATTGCCGCTGCAACTGGGCGGGATAGGGGTCGAGATTGGCACTGGCCAGCAACCAGCCGGCCCCCTCCCGCGTGGCCGCCGCCAGGGCGGTGCCATCAGCCAGCTCGTAGCAGATGGCCACGCCAATGGAGCCCAAGGGCCGGCTCAACAGACGCGATGGCGCTCCAGGGGACAGCCCCCCAACCGCGGATAGCCCCGCCCACTCCACCAGGCCACTGAGGGGCACCCACTCCCCTAAAGGCACCAGGCGGTGCTTATCAACGCCGCCCTGGGGCTGCTGCTGGCCAGCGGGAAAGGCCAGCAGGGCGCTGCGCAGTTGCTCATCCGTCAGGCGAAAGCCCCCCGTGAGCACCTCCACCGCCGCGGGTTGGGGCAGGGGCTGGCCCAGGGCCAGGGCGCCCTCCGGCAGCACCAAGGCCGAGGCCCCGCGGACTTGAGCCTCCTCCTGGGCGCCCATCAACCGCCGCAGCAACAGCTGCTGCTGGACAAACTCAAACTTGTGCCGGGTTGGGATAGCGGGCTGAAGCAGCAGCAGCGTTCGTTCGGGCTCGAGGCCTGCCTGCCGCTGCAGCGGCTGCAGCAACTGCCAGCCCCAGAGATGCAGCACCAGCACCGCCGCCAGCCAGGCCATGGCCCAGCGCCAGCAACGCCTCTGTTCGGCCACGACGGCCTCCAGCACACGCCACAGCCCCCAGCCCAGCAACAGCTGCAAAGCCGCCAATCCCCCGGCCCCCAGCCCCTGGGCGAGACCCGCCAGGGCCCGGTCTCCCGGTAGGGCCGCGGATCCCAGACCAATCCAGAAGAGGGGACCGCGGGCGAGCAGCACTTCCGCCAGCCCCCAGACACTGGCCGCCAGCAGCGCCGCCCACCAACCCTCCGCCCCCAGCCGTTGCACAAGCCAGCGCCAGCTGCCCACCAGCAGGCCCCCCAGTAGGGCACAAGCCGCCAGCAGCAGCAGACACAGCGGCAGGCTGAGGGGCAGAGGCACCCCAACCCAGTCCAGGGGATGCAGCCACAGCAACCAGCGATGGCTCACCAGCACAGCCCCGGCACCCCACACGCAGGCGGCCCGGGGGCCCTGGGCCCACAGCGGCACGAGGGCCAGCCAGAGCAGTGGTGGACAGCCCAGAGGAGGCAATGCCGCCCCCGCCAACAGCCCGCCACCAAGGGCGGTGATCCACCAGAACTGCCGGTTCCCTGCCATAGCCAGCAACCTAAGGAAGCGCCATGGTTTGAGTTGTGAACCCAAGGCGCATTGCCAGCCATGGATCCAGCCAATCCCCTTCAGCAGCTACTCCTGCGGGGTCTCGGCACCACCTCCCTGGTGGCTGACCGCCTGCGCAGCGTGACCCAGGCCTGGGTGAGTAGCGGCCGCCTCGATCCGGCCCAGGCCACTGCCCTGGTGGAGGAGGTGCTCAGCAGCCTGCGGGGCGAGAACCCCGAGCTCGAAAAGCAGACGGAGCGCCAGGTGGGCCGCAACATCGACCACCTGCTGCAAGACCTCGGCCTGGCGCGGCAGCGGGAACTGGACGAATTGCGCGGACGCCTGGATCGCCTGGAGCGGCAGCTGCGCAACAACGGCGTGCGTCCCTCCGGCGGCGACCTCAGCGACATCCCCGATTAAGGCGGCTGCGGCGCCATGGAATCCCTGGGGCAGAATCCACCCACGGACCGCTCGATCCCCCTCCCATGCGCGACATCCTGATCAGCTCGGCGGTGTGCGTGGCCTGCCTGTTGCTGGCCCTCGTGAGCCAGCTCGTGGCGCCCTCCACGGTGGTGGCCGCCAGCCCGAATCCCGCCGCCACTGCGGCGTTGAGCACGGCTGTGGTGAGCAGCAGCACCGCCACGGCGGGCCGGATCGAGCTGGATCCCGAAGATCCCAACCCCACCCTGTTTGCCATGGCCATCGACGACGCCGGCTCCCCCGATCAGATCGCCAACTCCGGCGCCAATGCCCTTGGCGGTGAACTGGTGGCCGCCAAAGAGCGCGTGACTCCCAGCGGCCTGCGCATCACCGACCTCGTGATCGGTGATGGCCCCGAGGCAACCTCCGGCGAGACCGTGTCGGTGAACTACCGCGGCACCCTCGAAAACGGCAAGGAGTTCGACAGCAGCTACGGCCGCGGCCCCTTCTCCTTCCCCCTCGGCGCAGGCCGGGTGATCAAGGGCTGGGATGAAGGCGTGGCCGGCATGCAGGTGGGCGGCAAGCGCAAACTGGTGATCCCCCCAGACCTGGCCTACGGGGAGCGTGGCGCCGGCGGGGTGATCCCCCCCAACGCCACCTTGATCTTTGAGGTGGAACTGCTGCAGATCGGCCGTTGAGGCCAACGGGCAGGCCGGTTCTCCCGACTTTCGAAACCTGAAGCGATCGTTAGGATGCCGGCCGCTCACCGGACTCCCTCCATGGCCCACACGCTGCCCGCGCTGCCCTACGGCCTCGACGCGCTCGAGCCCCACATCTCCCGCCAGACCCTGGAGTTCCACCACGGCAAGCACCACGCTGCCTACGTGACCAACCTCAACAACCTGGTGGCCGGCACCGACCTGGACGGCAAGAGCCTGGAAGACACCATCACCGCCGTGGCCGGTGATGCCAGCAAGGCCGGTGTGTTCAACAATGCCGCCCAGGTGTGGAACCACAGCTTCTACTGGCAGTGCATCAAACCCGGTGGTGGCGGCAGCCCCAGCGGCGCCCTGCTCGACAAGATCAACGCCGACTTCGGCAGCTTCGAGGCCTTTGTGGAAGCCTTCAAGACCGCCGGCGCCACCCAGTTCGGCAGCGGCTGGGCCTGGCTGGTGCTGGACAACGGCACCCTGAAGGTGACCAAGACCCCCAACGCCGACCTGCCCCTGGCCCACGGCCAGACGGCCCTGCTCACCATGGATGTGTGGGAGCACGCCTACTACCTGGACTACCAGAACCGCCGGCCCGACTACATGACTACCTTCCTGGAGAAGCTGGTGAACTGGGACTTCGTGGCCGCCAACCTGGCCGCTGCCTGATCACCAAGTTCCTCTGCGCCATGGCCCCCGGAGACCCCGGGGGCTTTTTCATGCCCACACCCCATCAGGCGGATGCCACGGGCACCAGCCAATCCCCATAGAACGCCAATGAACCAGAAGGGAAAAATGACGGAGCGAGGGCATCAGCCTGTAGCGATTTGACCGTTCGGTCAAGCTCCACGACGCCGCTCCGCCACCTTCTGCGAGAGACCCACAGGCCACAATGCCGAGTAACGGTACAGTCCATAGACAGACGTATTGAATTGACGGGTGGCGCCAACATCACGATCAGCAGCAGAGATATAGAGATTGAAAACCTGCACCAATGTCGTCACATCTCGAGTGACACGGAAAGCCTTCGCAGCATCTTGGACCGTTTGCCTTGATAGCGCGAAGTCTGTCCCCGTGCTCTGCAGCGCCAACTTTGACGTTATATAAACGTTGTAGGCATCCATGACCTCTTTAGCCACCACAAGCTTTTGGCTTGAAGCCGCACTCATCTGGCTCGCTGATTGCGACCTAAGACTGGCCGAATCTGCAGCATTGACGCCACCATCAAACAAGGCCCACTGAAAGCCCAAGCCGATATTCACTCGCGAAGCCTGCGCTGACTCGGCAAGGCCCTTCGTATCGTCATAGGAACCAGCCCCGGTCAGACTGAACACAGGCAAATAACTGTTAATTGCCCGAATGGCGGACCAGCGATCACGAGCCGCCAACGCAACCCTCTGCTTGATTTCTTCACGCATGGCCAAAGCCTGCTGGAGACTAGAATCCAGATCCTGCTCCCAGGGAGGCTCCAGCGTGAATGGGCTGGAAGCAAAAACAATTCGCCCCGGCGGTACAGCCACTAGAGCCGCTAGGGCATTAGCAGCAGTAAATAAGCGCTGATAACGATCGATCAGTCGAGTCGACTGAAGCCGCTGCTCTGTATGGAGCTGATCGAGAGAGCTGCGAGGCATTCCACCTTGCCGCACCATAGCCTCAGCCACCAGAAGCTGCTCACGGGTCAACGTAAGCAGCCACTGGTAGCGACGAACCAACTCAGACTCGGCTTGGACATCAGCATAAGAAACCTGGAGATTAAGCACCAGATTACGCGCCGCAATATCAAACAAGAAACGCTGAGAAACAAGACCCGAAAGCGCTTGATTGATCGCAGGTGCGCGAGTAGGATCAAAGAAAGACCAATTCAAGACCACCACTGGAACAACAGATTTCGGCTGCACGTACTGCGTCGCCGAGGAGGATGGTGTATTTGTGACGATAGATCCGTAGGACTGACCCAGCAAGAGGTTCGGCTGACCTGCGATACCTTGGGCGTTGCCAGTTAACTGAAACGATGGGTACCAGGAACGCCTCAAGCCAACGAGGCCCCACTCGCTTCCTTGAATATCAAAGAAAGCCGAAGCTAGATCAGGGTTATTGCGAAGCCCTTGGTCGAGAACCTGATCCAGAGTAAGGCTGCTGGCCCGTGTCTCAAACTGAGCAGAAAGGTGCTCAAGCTGCTGCTGCAAGCGCTGGGAAATTGGATCATCCCGATCAACAGTCGCAGAAAAGAGCCTTTGCCTGATCGCTGCAGAAGGATTACTGACTACAAGAGCAGAAGGAACCGCAGAAGAGGGAGACAAACACCCGGAGACTAAGTACAGGGCAAAACCCAGCCTCTTGGCGGCCTTCAAATACATCCGACTGAGTCCCAAAGCATCAAGTCACATCCAGTCACTTTAACCCGCAACGCCAAACCGAAATCAGCAGCCATTGTGACTGCATCAAAAGCCAGCGCAAAGTGATCTGTAACAAATCACAGACAGAACGCCAAGCCAGGCCTAAATTGAATAGATAGCTGCAAGAAAAGGGTGGTAGTCGATCGACGCACGTTTTTGAAAACTGGGCTTGCTGGCGCAGCGGCCTCCACCATCCTCGCGGCGACTTCTTCTGGACAGGCCAAAACTAAGACCAGCCAACGCAGACCCCTTGGAACTAAACGCAAGCAACGGATCCTGGTCCTGGGAGCAGGAACGGCCGGTCTCACCGCAGCACTCAGCCTTAAGCAAGAGGGCCATGACGTCACCGTCATTGAATACCAGAACAGGGTCGGTGGAAGGCTGTGGTCGCTTCCCTTGGAAGGCGGCCAATTCACAGAAGCCGGAGCTGGTCACTTCTCAGCGGACATGCCCCTGGTGTTGTCATTGGTGAAGCGCTACCAGCTTCCCCTGCTCACCATCAATGACGGTTCACCGCGCTATCTGTTCAATGGCCAGAGTTGTGACGCCTTTCGGCTACTAGACTGGCCGTGGGCACTAAATAACGACGAAAGGCGTTCATCAGTTCCTTCACTTCTGGCACATTATCTCTGGGAATCGGGAATTGAATTAAATCGTGTGCTCGATCCAACTTGGCCTGATGCTGCAGCGATCGAACAACTCGATGGGCTTTCCCTCGCGCAGATCTTGCGCAGGGCCGGTTGTTCAGAAGCATTCCTGCAGATGCTTCAAGCCCATGGCGGGTGCCCGTATGGCACCTCAGGTGCCCTCGGGGCCCTCTCATCGGTGGCCTATCAGTTCAACGCCAAGGCCTATGTAAGGGTTGCCGGTGGGAATGATCGCATCACCAAAGCGATGGCCAAGGAGCTCGGTGATGGCATTGTGTTGAACGCTCCAGTGGTAGCGATTGATCAGCAGGGCTCAGAAGTCACTGTCACCGTGAAGGATGGGCGAGAGTTTCGCGGTGATCAAGTCGTGAGTACGATCCCATTCACTGTATTGTCAGACATCAAGGTGACACCAGGCTGGTCAGCACCCAAACAGAAAATGATTCAGGGCATGGGCTGGGCCGATGCATTTAAAGGCGTGATTCAAACCAAAGAACCCTCCTGGATGCGGAGGGGAAACTTCGGCTGGCCCATGGCAGCATCCGATCGAAGCTGGGAACGTGTTATTGACATCACAGGCAATGAGCCAGGCGAGTATGGGAATGCCTTCTTCTATCTCTATGGCAAAGAGATTGACGCCGTGCGTGCAAAGCCACAGGATCAACGCACAGCCTGGGTTTTGGAGCAGTTCCGCAAAGACCTACCCGAGCTTATTGGAGACATCGTTACAACACGAAGCGTGCTCTGGTCAGAACAACCTTGGGTGAAGGCTGCTTTTGGCGGGCCTCCGATAGGAGGAGCCTGGATGATTCAAGAATGGAGCAAACCTGAAGGACAGATTCATTTCGCAGGAGACTTCACAACACTGAAATCAGGCTGGGTTGAAGGAGCCATTGAATCCGGGCTGAGGGCTGCGAAAACAATCGATCCGGCAGCCCGACAACTCTGAGCCAAGGCAACAGGCTACCTTCAGTAACGAGTAGCTCTTACTTGGGCAAAGCTTATCTAGTGGGTTGCTTGCAGGGAAATTAGCCAACGTCTTTGATTAAGTGCTGGTGTCAAATGAGTCCAGACAAGCCATCCGACATGGCTGGTGTTGTGTCCTTGGGATCGCGCATGGTTGCTATGCAAGCACCATTTGAGGCAACGTCTAACAATGAACAGGGCGACAACAGAACCTCTCCGCGAAGAGCCAAGGTTGTGGCATCGATTAAGAGCAGCGCTTGATGATTTACCCCTCCTGCGATGTACAGACCCGGGATGGCCACAAGAGCCTGAGGGTGAATCCATCCACGCTGGCGACTGGAAAGCATCGTGGCATCTGCAAGCTTATAGCTGCTAGCATCGAAATGACAAAAGTTGATGGTATTGGGACTATCATCACTGCTGATCAGGCCCACACTATTGGTACTGGGTTTATAAGCGAGTTGCATGGGCGTTGGCACAGCCAGTCGATCCCGCACGACCAATACATTGAGATCCTTCGGTCCCCCCCCAAAAAAAAGCCGAATATTGAGATGGTGTTTTCTCATAGGTTACCCACCCAGGCCTCCGATTGAGGCGTTAGTACAAAGCCCTCAGCACCCAACCCTGTAGCGATGGCCCGCACCGATCGACGCTGCAGATCTATCGCAACCAGGTAGCCGGCGTAGTGGGGCAGTCCCCAGGATTTGTGGCCCGACAGGTCACCAGCAACAGAGAACTACCAGGCAATTGACGCAACATGTGCGGCGTTCTACATCCAGCACTGGACAGTTCGAACACCAGGCCCGGCCCTCGTCGACCGGGAGGAGGAAAGATCAACACTGCATTGTCAAGCTCGACTGTGATAGCAAGTCGCCCATCAGGTAGCCAAAGAACGCCATGGGATTTGGATGCAGGCTTGGGGCTAGCGGTGGTGGGGTAGACCTGAGCCGAGAGCAACTGGAGATTCACAAGGGAGACTTCGTCGCCAGGAATTCCAGAGCGAGCACTGCTACCCAGTGGAATGGTCTCGTAGTGGCCAGGGGCCATCGGGCATTAACGCGGATTCATGGATTCCGCCATTGAAGGGAAGAAGAATCTCAGCAGTGATGCGTCACCTTAGGTTCAATAACCAGATCAGACCACGCACCTTGTCCTGCACCACAACGGTGCCAGGCGGCGGCGGATTAAATGCATACCAATGGAACGATGCACGCGCCTGATCAGCCTGAACCGGCCGTCCAGACAGCACGGATAGCAACAACAACAGACCAGAGAAAGCTGTACTGGAACGAAGAACCATTTGCAGGCGCAACCCTTGGGGCAACGAACGGAGCATTCGGAACCAGTGGCCATTTCGGGTAAACAGTACCCCCCCAAAAAAAAGCAGGAGGCACATCTCACGACAAGAAATGTTGGGCGAGATCCAGGCAAGACCAACAAAGTCCAAAGATATCTGGACACCATCTGTCTAGCCAGTCAGCATCTTCCTAAAATAAAAGAGAGAAATAACCCTGCTCAATGCCAGGAAAAGTTACGGTTTCTAGCCTCTGCCTGCTGGGCGTTGCACTGATCCACATCGCGATGGTTCGAGCCGAACCAACCGCTGCAAACTACCGCCCAGCCCAGCCATCCGCCGGCAAATCCAAGACGATCGTAGAACCGGGAGGCCTCGGCGCCATCAAAGTGGAGCCATTGACTCCGACCATAGTTCCCTTAGGCCTCAATCGTTACATGGGCGTAACGGCCAGCAATGCAGGATCCAAGCAGCTTTCGATGAGCCGCATTGTGCTCCCACCCGGTGCCCGCGGCCCCAGGAATATGCATCGCAACGCCGAAACAGTGGTCATGGTGGTTCAGGGCCCCTTCACAACATTGATGGGAGAGAAGGGCGAAAAAACAATCATCAGCCAAACCGGCGAGTTCCTGTATATTCCAGGCAACATATGGCACCAATGGGTGAATCCAGGCAAGGGGCGGGCCAGTATCATCGTTGAGGCCCGTGCCGATGCCAACGACACCAGCAATGTTCAGATTATCCTAACACCTTAAGGCCATTCATCCGCACTGATAACAACTATCTTCGCCAACCATGAGCCCATCTTCTATCAAGTCCACAGTGCACAAATCCACACCTAAAATCCCTGGATTGCTGATCGGCCTGCTGATTGCGTCTGCTCCGATGAGCGGGCACGCCCACATGGTTGATCCAAGCACTGCCCAGGTTCCTGCCACGCAAACGATCGTGGTTCCCAACAGCGGTGGCGTGACCACGGTGAGAACATCGACTCCCACGGTGACCAAGCAACAAGTTCAGCTGTATCGCGGCATCACGAAAGCAACAGCAGGGTCGCAGCAGCTCTCGATCAACCGCATTATTCTGCCACCAGGAACCAAAGGACTCAGGCATATGCACAAGAGTGCGGAAACCGTGATTTACGTCCTCGAGGGACAGTCACGCACCCTCATCGGGCCCAATGGCGAGATCGCGGTTGACAACAAGGCAGGCGACTTTATTTTCATTCCGGCCAATGTGTGGCACCAACCGATGAATGTGACGAACCGCCCCGTCATCGCAATCGAAGCGCGGGCTGACGCCGACGATCAAAGCAATGTGATTCTGGCCCCAAGCCAGAAATAGGAATGCAATGGCCCTTTGGCACCACCCCAAGCCCCCGCCCCGTTGCTCACATTGGCACGTCTGCCTGGGGGGCTGGGACTGGGTTAGCCGCTTGACGAAGAAGAGAGGCGAACGCCCACCAGCCGATCAAAAGCCCCAGTACAAGACACAGCGCATGAAGTATCAGGATTGGGGCCGCTATCGGAGTGGTCTTGAACAAAGCATCCTGAGCAATCCGCAGCAATCCAGCCGAGGCCAGCGTGAGTCCAGTAGCAAGAAAGAGATCACCGCCTGCTCGCTTCACGCGCCGCTGCTCAGTCAGGCTTGCGATCGGAGGAGGCACTCGCGACCAACCGATTGCTAACGCCGAAACACTGAGGAAAACCGCAAAGCTCGTTAGCGGAACAACCTCAGTAGCAGCATTGAAGTCTCGGCACTGGAGCACCACTACCAACACAAGGAGAACCCCAAGCACGACCATTGAAACCTGCGCAGCCAATACACGTAATGCATTCATCGCCAATGCAAATAGCCAACCCCATGCACGATCGCATGATCCCTGTAATGCCGCCAGCAACGTTTACATATGGCGTAAAGGGTATGACTTACGCCTGAAATCTACGGGCTCATCCTCGGCCGCGCCGATTCCAGCACCGCCTCCGGCTGAATCCACATCGCATCGCCGTAGGAGAAGAAGCGGTACTGGCGCTCGATCGCCTCGCCGTAGAGAGCCAACAGGCGCTCGCGGCCGATCAGGGCACTCACCAGCAGCAGCAGAGAACTCTTGGGCAGGTGAAAGTTGGTGAGCAACCCCTGCACCACAGCAAAGCGGTAACCGGGCTGGATCACCAGATTCACCGGGCCGGTGTGGGGTTGGAGCACGCCGCCGTGCAGCTGGGCCACCGCCTCCAGGCTGCGCACTGAGGTGGTGCCGATGGCGATCACCCGGCCACCACGGGCATGGCAGGCCGAGACCGCCGCCACCAGCTCCGGACTCACCTCCACCCACTCGCTGTGCAGCTGCAGCTGGCTGAGATCTTCCGTTTCCACCGGCCGGAAGGTACCCAGGCCCACATGCAGGGTGGTGGTGGCCAGCTCCACACCGCGGTCGCGGATCGCCGCCAGCAGTTCGTCGCTGAGGTGCAGGCCCGCCGTGGGGGCCGCCACGGCTCCGGGGCGAGCGGCATAGCGGGTCTGGTAGCGCTCGTTGTCGCTGGCGTCGTGCTCGTGGATATAGGGAGGCAGGGGAATGGCGCCGTACTGCACCAGCAGCGGCTCCAACGCCGCCGCATCGCTGCACTCCGGCGGAAACTGCAGGATGCGGCCGCCTGTGGCGGGGTCGCTGCCCAGCACCTGCACCGGCAGCGGCGGCTGGCCCTCCGCCACCACCTCGAGCCAATCACCAGCCCGCAGTTTCTTGGCGGGTTTCGCCAGGCAGAGCCATTGGCCGGGAACAGGCCTCTCACCGGGTTGGGGCTGCCAGGGCTCGAGCACGAGCAGCTCCACCGCTCCGCCGCTAGGCCGGCGCGCCTCCAACCGTGCCCGCAGCACCCGGGTGTCGTTCACCACCAACAAGTCACCGGGCAGGAGCTCCGCCTGGAGATCCCACACGCTCAGATGACGGGCATGGGGATCGGGCCCCAGCCCGGCGGGATCGACCGCCAGCAGCCGGGCCGCATGGCGGGGCTCCACGGGCCGCTGGGCGATGCGCTCCTCTGGCAGCTCAAAGTTGTAGCTGGACAGCTGCCGATCGGCCGAATCAGAGGGCAAGGCTCTCCGGATTGGTCTCAATCAGCTGGGCCAGGTCCTTGAGGAAGGCGGCGGCATGGGCGCCGTAGATGGTGCGGTGGTCGCAGGTGAGGTTCACCTGCATCTGGTTGGCCACGCGCATGGAGCCATCCTTGCCAGCCACCACGGTGGGCCGGGAGGCCGCCACCGCCAGGATCGCGCCGGTGCCGGGGGGCAGGATCGCATCAAACCGATCCACCCCGAACATGCCCAGATTGGAGAGGGTGAAGGTGCCGGTGCTGTATTCCTCGGGCTGAAGCTGCTTGCTGCGGGCCCGGGCCACCAGATCGGCCCAGTTGCGAGCCATCGAATAGATGTCGGTCTTGTCGGCGTTGGCCAGCACCGGGGTGATCAGGCCGCCGTCTTCCATAGCCACAGCCACAGCCACATTCACAGCGGCGGGGAAGCTCATGGCACTGCCATCGGCGCTGGTGGCGGCGTTCACCTGGGGATGCCGCGCCAGCACCACGCCCACAGCCTTGGCCAGCAGGGCCGTCATCGTGACGCCCTTGGGCTTCACCTGCTTGTAGAAGGAATCGAGCTTGGTGGTGGTGATCGTGTAGCCCACCCGGAAGCAGGGCACCTGCAGGCTGGCCACCATGTTGCGGTTCACCGCGTTCTGGAGGGTGTTGAAGCTCACGCTCTCGCCCGGCCGGCCGAAGGCATCACCGGCAGGAGCGGGAGCCGCCACGGCAGCACCGTTACCAGCCGCAGCCACAACGGCAGGACCGGATCCTTCCGCTAGCCGGGGCACCGCCACGGTGAGGCCCAGGGCCCGCTCCACGTCCTCGGCCTGAATACGACCATGGGGGCCGCTGCCCCGCAGGCTGTCCAGAGCCACGCCGTGCTGACTCGCCAGCTTCTTGGCGCGGGGCGAAGCCACCACACGGCCAGAGGCCACGGGAGCAGGCGCAGCAACAGCCATGGGCGCGGGAACAGCCACGGGCACAGCAACAGCAACCGGCGCGGGAGCCGGTGGTGCGCTGGCCGGAGGAGCAACGGCGGCCGCCGGGGTGGGAGCAGAGGCAGCTGCCGGAGCCGCCGGGGCCTTCGCGGCCACCTCGGCAATCTCGGCCTCGGTTTCCACGATCAGGCCAATGGTTTCCCCCACAGGAGCCGTGCCGCCGGCGGGCATCAGCACCGCGGCCAGGAAGCCCTCGTTGAACGACTCCACATCCATGTCGGCCTTGTCCGACTCCACCACCAGCACCGACTCACCGCGGGCTACGGGATCGCCGGGCTTCTTCAGCCACTCCACGATCTTGCCCTCCGTCATGGTGGAGGAGAGGGCCGGCATGAAGATTTCGTGGGTGGCCAACGGAGGTCTGCCGTGCAAGTGGGGGGATTTTACGTGGCTTGATCCCCCCACCCCCCAGGACAGCTCAGGCCCCCTCGATCGCCTCGATCACGCCATCGCGCACCACCACGGCCACCTGAAGCTTCTCCACCAAGTTGTCGCCCACCTGGACATCGGTGAAGCTCTCCAGCTGGCCCTGCTCCACGATCTGCTCCATCTCCAGATCACGCACCTGGCGCTGCTGCTCCAGCAGCTGCCGCTTCTGCTCCTCCAGTTCGGCCCGCTTGGCCGCCACCTGCTCCTGCACCGAAGCCACCTGGTCCTGAACGCGGGGGTCGAGGGGGTTGGCGCTCTGGCTGCGGATCGCATCCACCAGCTGCTGCCCCTCCTGTTCCAGCTGGGAGAGCTGGGCATCGCTGCCGGCCAATGCATTGCTCAGCTCCCGCTCCGCGTCCTCCTTCCAGCGGGGAGTCACCACGGCCCGCACGGTGATCGTGCGCTTGATCGAGAGGATGCCGTCGGCCATGGGAGAGCAAAAGCAGCGCCCACGCTGTCAGCCCAGCGAACAGGGGTCAACGGTCGGTTGGCCGCACCCGCTGCTCAGCGGCCGTAGATGGCCGCCATGGCGGCGGCATCGCGTTGGGCGATCCGATCGCGGCGCTGCTTGAGGGTCTGAGTGAGCAGGCCGTTGTCGATCGAGAACTGATCCACCAGGGCCACGCCCGCCAGGCGCTCATCGGGGCGTGCCCCCACCCGGGCCTGCAAGCGGCGATTGAGACGACTGGTGAAGGCCTTGAGCAGCTCGGGTGCACCTCCAGCCGGGCTGCCATCGGGCCAGGCGGCCGGCCGCTGCAGCCCCTGCTCCATCGCAAAGGCCGCGAGGGCCTCCGCCTTCGGCACCACCAGGGCTCCGAGGGCCTTGCAGTCTTGCCCCACCAGCATCACCTGTTCCACCAGGCTGCATGCCACCAGACACTCCTCGAGGGGCCCCGGCTCAATGTTCTCGCCGCTGCTCAACACGATCGTGTCCTTGGCGCGGCCCGTGAGCACCAGGGTTCCATCGGCCAGCAGGTGGCCCAGATCGCCGGTGTCGAACCAGCCCTCACCATCGAGCACCTGGGCGCTGGCCTCCGGCTTGCGGAAGTAGCCGGCCATCACCTGGGGCCCCTTCGCCAGCACCTTGCCGCGGGCACCGATGGGCAGCACCACGCCGCTCTCGCCATCCACGATGCGGATCGCGGTGCCCGGCAACGGCTGGCCGGCACTGCCGCGGCGATTGCTCCAGGCACGCCGGCAGGTGAGCACCGGGCTGGTTTCGGTGAGGCCGTAGCCCACCAGCAGCTCAATGCCGATGGCTTCGAAGAAGCCATCCACATGGCTGGCCAAGGCGCCGCCACCACTGATGGCCGTGCGCAGACGACCACCGATCAGCTGCTGGCGCACCTTGGGCCAGAACAGCCGCGCGGCCAGGCCGTGCAGGGGCCAGCTCAGCAGGGTGCCTCCGGCCGCCAGTAGCTTGCGGCCCACCGGCTCGGGCGAGAGGGTGAGATCGCAGGCGGTGCGCCGCTGGGCACAGTGGAAACGGCTCACGGCCAGGGCCCGCTTGAGCAGCGCCTGGCGCGGGGCCGGCATGGCTCCCAGGGCATCCTCAAAGCCGCCCAGCAACGCCTCCCACAGCCTCGGCACACTGATCAGATAGTGGGGACGCACCCGCTGCAGGTCTGGCCGCAGCTGCTTGAGGCTGGTGTAGGTCTGCTGGCAGCCGCAGGCCAGCAGGAAATACTCGGCGGTGCGCTCATAGGCATGCCAGATCGGCAGAACACTCAGCACCCGGTCCCCGGGGCGCGGGGCCACGGCGACGCCGAGGTTGCGCAGCTGGTGCAGCAGGTTGGCGTGGCTGAGCGGCACGCCCTTCGGCTGCCCGGTGGTGCCAGAGGTGTAGAGCACCGTGGCCAAGCGCTGCTCACCGCCCTCGGGCCAAGCCGGCGCTGGGGCCTGGGCGCCCCGGGCCAGCAGCTCAGCCCAGGTGTAACAGGGCACCACCGGCACGATTGCGCCGCGATCCCCCTGCAGGAGCACCACAAAGCGCACCTGCCCCAGCAGCTCACTGCTGAGCTTGAGGCTGGCCAGCAGCTCGGCGCTTTCCACCACCAGGGCCACGGCCCCGCAATCGGCGGTGATGTACCGAAGCTCCTCGGCCGGTGCACTGCTGCCCCGCACGGCATCAGCCGCGCCCAGGCGCATCAGAGCCTGATCCGCCACCAGCCAGCGGGGGCTGTTTTCGGAAAACAGGCCCACCACATCGCCGGGGCGCACGCCCAGGGCGGCAAAGCCGGCGGCCGCCTGCTCAATGCGGCTGTGCAGATCGCGAAAGCTGAGCTGCTCCGGCGGCTTGGCATGGGGGGCCTCCAGGGCAGTGGCGTCGCCATAGCGCTCGGCCAGGCGCCCCCAGAGCTGCTCCAACCCGGTGAGATCGGTCCAGTCGTTGCCCCCTGCCAGCGCCCGCTGATCCTGGCGACTGCCACTCCAGAGCACCTCCGCCAGGGGGGCTGCAGCGGTCTGGGGGTGGCCCATGGTTGGCGCGGGGGAGTGGATCTGGCCCGGTCTTACCACCCCTGCAGGGTCTCCTGGCGACTGGGGGGGCGCAAATGCAGGCCGAACCTTTGGGCAAACGCCTGCAACAGCAGCGGCTGCACCGCGGCCAGCGTGAGCTGGGGCAGCCAGTCCACCAGCCTGCCCACGGCCCGGTCGCGGATGCCGCAGGGCACCACCTGGGCAAAGCCGCTGAGGTCGCCATCCACGTTCAGGGCCAGGCCGTGCTGGCTGATCCAGCGGCGCGCGCCCACCCCGATGGCCGCCACCTTGCAGTCGTCGAGCCACACGCCGGTGAGCCCCGCGATCCGCTCCCCCCGCAGGCCCAGGGCCGCCAGCACATCGATCACCACCCCCTCCAACTGCCGCAAATAGAGGTGGAGGTCGGCGCCATGGCGCTGCAGGTTCAGCACGGGGTAGAGCACCAACTGCCCCGGGCCGTGGAAGGTCACCTCCCCGCCGCGGTCGATGCGGTGCAGGGGCGCAGGGGGCGCCATGGGATCAAAGCCAAGGAAGCTGGGATCGGCCCCGCGACCCAGCGTGTAACAGGGCTGGTGCTGCAGCAGTACCACCGCATCGGGGCCCGAGGGAGCGTCCAGCAGCCGGCGCTGCAGCTGCTGCTGCCAGGCCCAGGCCCGCGGGAACGCCACCAGCCCCGAGGGTTGGAAACAGATTGCGTCGCTGGTGGTGGAATTCACACACCGTTCCTAGCGTTCAGGCATCCCCACCGCCTGGGAGCCACGGGATGAAGCTGCTGATTCACGGCCGCAATCTGGAGGTCACATCGGCCATCCGGGATTACACCGAAGACAAGCTGTCGCGGGCCATCGGCCATTTCGACGGCATGGTGAAGGAAGCGGACGTGCACCTCTCGGTGGCCCGCAATCCACGGGTGCCGCAACAGACCGCCGAGGTCACGGTGTTCGCCAACGGCACCGTGATCCGCGCCCAGGAGCGCAGCGAGAACCTCTACGCCAGCATCGATCTGGTGGCCAGCAAACTCAGCCGCCAGCTGCGCCGCTACAAGGACCGCCATGGCGATCATCACCACAGCCCCGGCCATCACGCCAGCGCCACCCCCAGCACCGCCGAGCTGGTGGGCGACGACGTGGTGAGTGGTTCTCTGCTGGACGGCAAGGAAGCCAGCCTGCCGAGCCCTGGCGTGCGCCGCAAGTATTTCGCCATGCCAGCGATGAGCCTCGATCAGGCCCTGCACCAGCTGGATGTGATCGACCACGACTTCTACCTCTTCCGCGACGACAAGACCGGCGAGCTGCAGGTGGTGTATCGACGCAACCACGGCGGATTCGGCGTGATCCAGGCCAAGGCCTGAGAATCCCGGGGCCTGCTCGGCCCTGCTCCCCCCTTGCGCGACCTTCCAGATCTCGCTTCGCTCATCGACCACGCCCTGCTCGATCCCCACCAGGGACGGGAGGCGATCGAGCGTTGCTGCGATGAGGCCCGCCACTTCGGCTTTGCCGGGGTGTGTGTGGCCTCCCGCTGGCTGCCGGCGGCCCGGGAGCGCCTGGGCCCGAGTGGCGGCCGGGGCCCCAAGTTGATCAGCGTGGTGGGCTTCCCCTTCGGAGCCGTGCCGCCAGCGATCAAGCAAGCCGAGGCCGAGTGGGCCGCCGCCGCCGGCGCCGAGGAACTCGATGTGGTTCCCGATTTCGGCGCCCTGGCCGACGCCGACAGCAGCAGCTTCTGCCAGGACCTCGCGGCGATCGTGGAACTGGGGCTGCCGGTGAAGGTGATCCTGGAGGTGGGTCGCCTCGACCCAGCGGCCCTGGAGCTGGCGGTGGAGGCCTCAATCGATGTGGGGGCCACCTTTCTCAAAACCGGCAGTGGCTTCGGGCCGGCCGCCACCGTGGAGCAGGTGAAGCGGCTGCGGGACCTGGCCCGCAGCCGGGCAGCCGTGAAGGCCTCGGGTGGCATCAGCACCCTGGAGCAGGCGATCGAACTGGTGGAGGCCGGGGCCGGCCGCCTGGGCACCAGCCGTGGCGTGGCCCTGATGCAGGCCCTACGGGCACCCGGGCCTTGAACGGTGAGCGGCGCCTGGAGGGGCTGGTGCTCAAGTGCAGCCCCCTGGGGGAGGCCGACCGACTCCTCACCCTGCTGAGCAACGCCGAGGGGCTCACGCGGCTGGCGGTGCCGGGCGCGCGCAAACCAAAGAGTTCCCTGGCGGCTGCCGTGCCCCTGGCGCTGCTCTCACTGCAGGTGAGTGGCAGCCGCGGCCTGCGGCGGGTGCGCCAGCTCCAGGTGCAGCGCAACTTCTCTGCCCTGGCCGAGCGGCTGGAAACCCTGGCCGCCGCCCAGGGCCTGGCCGAACTGAGCCTGCAGCTGGTGCCTAGCGGCGACCCCGTGGAGGGCGTGCTCGACGACCTGCTGCTGCAGCTGAATCTGCTGGAGGCCGTGGTGAAGGAGCGCCAGGACAGCCTGGAGGCCCTGGCCATCGCCGTGCAGGGCGGGGTGCACCTGCTCGCCCTCGGCGGCTACGCCCTGCCCCTGGCCGCCTGCGCCCGCAGTGGTGAACGCCTCGATCCCCCCCTGGGCAACTGGGAGTGGCGCTGCAGCCTGATCCCCAGTGAGGGCTTTGTGATCGGCGGCGTGGCGGGCGCCCAGCTGGTGCTCAATGCTTCCGAGCTGGCCCTGCTGCAACGGCTGCTGCGGCCAGCCCTGCCCCGCCGCCGCGACGGCGAGCTGATGGGACCCCAGCAGGTGTGGCTGCGGCTGCTGCAGCTGGTGGACCTGTGGAGCCGGGAGCATCTGGGCCGCAGCGCCAGGGCCTGGCCGTTGCTGCGCCAGTGCTTCGGGCCGGCTGGTGCGCCATCATCGTGACCCGGCCATCGTTAGACCCCTTGAGCGGACCCGCGCGATCTTCCGGCCTTCAAGGCGTACTGGCCCTGCCGGAATTCCGCAAGCTCTGGCTGGGGCAAGTGTTCAGCCAACTGGCGGACAAGTTCTACATCGTGTTGATGGTGTTTCTGATCGCCCAGTACTGGGTGAGCGCCACACCTCCAGCCGATGGCGCCCTGGCGGAAGCCGCCGGGGCCTTCAAGCTGGATATCGAAAGTCGGGCCCAGCTGATCACCCTGCTGGCCACCGGCATCTACGTGGCCAACACGATCCCGGCCATGGTGCTCGGATTGGTGGCCGGCGTCTGGGCCGATCGCTGGCGCAAGCGCGAGGTGATGGTGGCCTCCAATGCCATCCGAGCCGGGCTGGCCCTGCTGGTGCCCCTGTGCCTGCTGGATGGGCCCACGTGGCTCGGCTTGAGCTGGGGCTACTGGACCCTGCTGGTGATCACGTTCCTGGAATCGGTGCTCACCCAGTTCTTTGCACCGGCCGAACAGGCCGCCATTCCGATGCTGGTGCCCACGCGCCAGCTACTGGCGGCCAATTCGCTGTACCAGGCCACGAGCATGGGCGCCACGATCGTGGGCTTTGCCCTGGGGGACCCCATCCTGCGGGTGCTCAAGTATGGGTTGGCCGGGGTGGGCATTCCCAATGGCGAGTTCGCCCTGCTCCCTCTCTGCTACGGCCTCGCGGCCCTCTCGATCGCCTGGATCCGGGTGGAGGAAACCCCCAGGGCCGCCAGTGGCGCCACGGTGTGGCGGGAAATCGGCGAGGGCCTGCAGGTGTTGCGGGAACGGCCGAGTGTGCGCAGCGCCATGCTGCAGCTGGTGCTGCTCTACAGCCTGCTGGCCGCTCTGTATGTGCTGGCGATCAGCCTGGCCTCGGCCATCAAGGGCCTGGGCCCCACCCAGTTCGGCACCCTGCTGGCCATGAGTGGGGTGGGCCTGGCTGTTGGCGCCGTGGCCGTGGCCCAGGTGGGCCACAGCTTCAACCGCCGCCGGCTGGCCGCGGCGGGCCTGGGCACCATTGCCTGGAGCCTGGTGCTGCTGGGACAGCTGCGGGGCAACCTGGTGTTCACCCTGGTGTTGTGTGGGGTGCTGGGCCTCGGCGCAGCCCTACTGGCCATCCCCGCCCAGACCACCATCCAAGAGGACACCCCCGAAGCCATGCGCGGCAAGGTGTTCGGCCTGCAGAACAACCTGATCAACATCGCCCTGAGCCTGCCCCTGGTGCTGGCGGGCACCGTGGTGAGCCGCTACGGCCTACTGCCCGTGCTCTGGGCCCTAGCGGCCCTGGCCCTGGCGGCGGCCCTGCTCGAGAAACCCTGGAAACGCTGCTAGCGTCAGCCCTTGGTTGAGCCTGCCGCTGCGTGGCCCACATCGCCTGGCTGGGCAAGAAGTCACCGTTCTGCGGCAACGTCACCTACGGCCTGGCCACCACCGAGGCCCTGCGCAGCCGGGGCCATGAGATCAGCTTCATCCACTTCGACACGCCCGCAGGGTTTCCGCTCAAGCGGGACGATGCCGAGGGTGGGCTGAACCAGGGGATCTTGAACCAGGGTTTGAAGCGCTTCCGCGCGGCCCCAGCCAAGCCCTCCAGCAGCGACGGGGCCCCCGATGTGGCCCTGTCCTACCTGGTGAAATCCCAGGTGTACACCATTCCCTCGCCGGGGGCGCAACGGGAACTGCGCGAGTCCCTGGAGAGGCTGCAACCCGATCTGGTGCACGCCAGTCTCACCCTCTCTCCCCTCGATTTCCGGCTACCGGATCTCTGCCAGCAACTCGGGCTACCCCTGGTGGCCACCTTCCATCCCGCCTTTGACGCCAGCCTGCGCAACCTCAGCGCCGGCACCCAACAGCTCACGTATCAGCTCTACGCCCCCTCCCTTGCTAAATACCACCGGGTGGTGGTGTTCTCCGAGCTGCAGGCCGAGGTGCTCAGCCGGCTGGGGGTGCCCGAGGCACGGCTGGCCGTGATCCCCAACGGTGTGGACCCCAACCTGTGGACGCCAGCCCCTGGCGCCACGGCGGCTTCAGCCAACCTTCTGACCTTGCGGCAACGGTTTACCGGCCAGCGGGTGTTCCTGTACATGGGCCGCATCGCCACCGAAAAGAACGTGGAGGCCCTCTTGCGCGCCTGGCGACTGGTGCAGCCAGCCGGTTGCACGCTGGTGGTGGTGGGCGATGGGCCGGTGCGCCAATCGCTGATGCAGACCTACGGCCCCGAAATCGATGTGCTCTGGTGGGGCCACGAACCCGATCAGGCCAAACGCCTGGCACTGCTGCAGCTGGCCGAGGTATTCCTGCTGCCCTCGCTGGTGGAGGGGCTGAGCCTGGCGCTGCTGGAGGCGATGGCCAGCGGCACCGCCTGCGTGGCCACCGATGCCGGAGCCGATGGCGAGGTGCTGGAGGGGGGCGCGGGCATCGTGATCAGCACCCAGGGGGTCACCACCCAGCTGCGCACCCTGCTGCCGGTGCTGCGGGACCAGCCCGTGCTCACGGCGGAACTGGGCCGGCGCGCCCGGGCACGGGCCCTGGAGCGCTACACCCTCGAGCGCAATATCGACCAACTGGAACTTCTCTATGCCGACCTGGTGCCCCAAGCAACGCTGGCAGGCCTATGACTGCAGCTCCGAGTAGCAGGCCGCAAAGGCAGCGGCCGGATCCGGGGCCGCCGTGATCGGCCGGCCGATCACCAGCTGGCTGGAGCCGGCGGCGATCGCCTCGGCCGGCGTGAGCACCCGGTGCTGATCGCCCAGGGCCACCCCTGCGGGACGGATCCCAGGGGTCACGAGCGCAAAGGGATGGGGATGGACCGCCCGCAACCGGGCCACCTCAAGCGGCGAGCACACACAGCCGCCGATCCCGGCCGCCGCGGCCAGGGCGGCCAGCCGCGGCACGTACTCAGCCACGGGCTCATCGATCGCCAGTTCGCTGGCGAAGCGGGCCGCATCCCAACTGGTGAGCACCGTGACGGCCAGCAGGGTTGGGGCCGGCATACCTACAGCCGCGGAGGATTCCTGCGCCGCCACCTGGGCGGCCCTCAGCGCCTCACTGCCAGCGCAGGCATGCACGGTGATCAGCTCCGCGCCAAGCCGCGCGGCACTGCGGCAGGCACCGGCCATGGTGGCGGGGATGTCGTGGAACTTGAGATCGAGAAACACCCGCTTGCCCTGATCCCGCAGCTGGCTCACCACGGCGGGGCCACCGGCCACAAACAGTTCGAGGCCCACCTTCACCCAGCGCAGCTCGGGCACCGCGGCCGCAAACGCGAGTGCCTGCGCGGGCGCCATGCCATCGAGGGCCACGATGATCCGATCGGCAGGATTGGCGGCCAGGTGTCCAGCCATCAGCCCACCACCAGGCGCCGAAAGGTCTTCTTACCCAGCTGCAGCACCTTGCCAGCCAGCTCGGCCGGAGCGGCGAACTCCTGGTTGGGATCGGCCAGCTTCTGGCCGTCGAGCTTCACACCACCCCCCTGGATCTGGCGGCGGGCCTCGCTGCTGCTGGCACAGAGGCCCACAGCGCTGAGCAGATAGAAGGCCTTGGCAGGGAAACTCACCAACTCCAGGGAGGCCTCAGGCACCTCGGCAGCGGCCGCCCCGGCGCCCTGGGCACCCGCCACCAACGTGGCCGCATCGACCTGGGCGGCACTGGCGGCCTCCCTCCCGTGCCGCTGGCGGGTGATCTCCAGGGCCATCGCCTTCTGGCGCTCGCGCGGGTTGGCCGACAGAGCCTCCAGATCCAGATCGGTGAGCAGGGTGAGGTACTCATCCACCACCGCATCCGGCACCTTCTCGAGCTTGGAATACATCGAGAGGGGGTCGTCGCTGAGGCCCACGGTGTTGCCCAGGCTCTTGCTCATCTTCTGCACGCCATCAAGGCCCGGCAGGATCGGCAGCAGCATCCCGAACTGGGGCCGTTGGCCGAAATGGCGCTGCAAGTCACGGCCCATGGCCACATTGAACTTCTGGTCGGTGCCACCCAGTTCCAGGTCGGCCTCAATGGCCACCGAGTCATAGCCCTGCAACAGCGGGTAGAGGAACTCGTGCAGGGAGATGGGTGTGCCGGAGCCGTAGCGGTTGGCGAAGTCTTCCTTGGCCAACATCTGGCCCACGGTGCTGGTGCCCAGCAGCTCGATCACCCTGGGCAGATCGAGGCCGGTCAGCCATTCACTGTTGCGACGCACCTCCAGGCGGCCGGGGGTGTGGAAATCAAGCAGGGCACGCTCAGGGTCCTGACCCAGGCCCAGCTGAACGAGATAGGTGTCGGCATTGGCCTCCACCTCAGCGGCGGTGAGCTGCACCCGGGTAGCGCTCTTGCCCGTGGGATCCCCGATGCGGGCCGTGAAGTCGCCGATGATCAGCACCGCGGTGTGGCCCGCATCCTGGAAAGCCCGCAACTTGCGGAACAGGATCGAGTGACCCAGGTGGATGTCCGAGCCGGTGGGGTCGATGCCGAGCTTCACCCGCAGGGGCACACCGCTGTGCTCGGCCTGGGCCAAGCGGGCGCTGAGTTGCTGGTCGGGATCGTGGGCGGCCTCTGAGCCAGCACCGGCGGGGAAGAGATCGGCCATCCCCCGCTGCCACCAATCGGGACGTGCCTGCGCGCCCTCAGCCATTGCACCTGCTCGCCTGTGCGGATGGTACGCAGCCGCGCCTTCAGGCCTCCTTCTCCAGCTCGCCCTTCATGCGCTCCAGGGTGCGATGCATCTGCTCGAACATCTGCTCGGGGGTCATCCCGAACTGGCCCAACTGCGTGCGCAGCTGCTCCACGGTGAGCTTGGCCTGAAAGTCGTCGGAGAGCTCAAAGCGCTTCATGAACACGCGGTAGCGGTCCATCAGCTCCTCCATCCGGTCGATGAAGAGCTTTTTGCCCTCGCGATCGAACTTGCCGTACTCGCCCCCCAGCTGCATCAACTGCTGATAATCACCGAAGAGCCGCTTCGCTTCATCCTGAACAATCTCGGATTCGAAGAAAGCCATGGCGATCGGGCCGGTGCGCTCCGATCGATTGTGCTGGGCCCTAGGGGCTGTGGCGAGTGCGGATCCACGCATCACAGGGCTGCGGAATCCGGCAATCCGGCACACATTGACCGCGGTGCTTGAAACGCATTGGACTACACCCCGCTGATCGAGCAGGTGCGCCGCAACTCCAGAGACGGCAACCTGATGCTCCACGACTCCCGTCTGGTGGCCTGCATGGGCAGCCGCCTGGCCTTGAGCCTGCTCATCTGCGCCATTCAACCTGGAGATCAGCTGGTGGGGGCCGCCACCACCGAGGCCGAGGGGCTGGCGCTGATCCCTGAACAGCAGGGGACTGTGCTGATTTGCACCGATCAGCTCGAGCAGGGATGCGGGGTGGAGCTGGTGGGGCAGGTGAAACGCCACCACCCAGAGGTGCGGACCCTGCTGATCCTCACCCGCCACCAGCCCCTGGCACGCATCAAGCTGGCCATTCAGGCCGGCTGCAATGGCATCTGCGACGAGTCCGAGCTGGGCATGGGCACACTCAAGGCCGCCATCGCCGCCGTGAGCGGAGGAGGCCTTTACGTGCAGCGCAATCTCAATGCTGTGTACCTAGCCCACTACCCCGGCAGCCAGGGGCCGCCGCTGGCGCCTCTCAGCAGCAGGGAAGTGGAGGTGCTCCAGCTCGCCGCCGGTGGCAACAGCAACCAGGAGATCGGCCAGCGCCTGTTCATCAGCCTGGAAACCGTGAAGAGCCACATGCGCAGCGTGCTGCAGAAGCTGCAGGCCCGCGACCGCACCCACGCGGCCGTGGAGGGCCTGCGCCTGGGTTTGTTGAACTGGCCTGAATCTGGGTAAGGTCGGGCCGTTCTGCCGCGCGCCTTTGCCGCCATGGCCAGGGGCCACTGGTTGGATCCATTCGCCCGAACCCTGCTGGAGGCGGCGGGGCAGATCGCGCCACGGCCGCGGCCGGAGCCATCACAGCCCGACCCAGGCTCAGTAGCCAGCCCGGAGCACGACCCGATCGAGCAGGAGCTGCTGGCCCTCAAGCTGGAGCAGGATCCCAACCGGCGCCTCAGCAATGCCACGGAGGTGCGTCAGGCTGCCGCCCTGGGCTGGCGACTGGACGTGAACCGGGCCACCGCCGCCGATTGGCTGCGACTCCCCGGCGTGCAGCCCGCCCAGGTGGATTTACTCCTGCGGCTCCAGGCGGGTGGTGTCCAGCTGAGCGGACCGGACGACCTGCAACGGCTGCTGGAACTCAGCCCCGGTCTGATCGAGGTGTGGGCCCCCCTGCTGCTGTTTCGCTGGTACGGCGACGGAGCTCCCGCGAGCACGCCACCAAGCCAGCTGGATCTCAACCGCGCCGGCGCCGCTGAACTGGCGCGCAGCCTGCCCCAACTCGGCCAGGAACGCTGTCAGAGGCTGCTGCGGGAGCGGCAACGGGCCCCGTTCCTCGACCTGGCCGACCTGCAGCAGCGGCTGCAGTTGCCCGCGGCGGTGGTGGAACACCTGATTGGCAAAGTGCGCTTCGGCAAGGGTCCGGCCGGTCCTGAATTACCCCGCTCCGCCTGAGCTTCCATGGCGCCCTCCTCCCAGGCCCGCCAGGGTCAACTGTTCGGCGGCGACACGGGCCTGGGCGGCGGTGCTGGGGACACCCTGCCGCTGCTGGAGCACCAACTGCTGGAGTGGCAGCAGCGGCTGGCGGCCCACCAGGGGCCCCTGTTTGCAGCAGCGGCCCAGGGTCTGGCCAGCGGCAACAGCCAGGGCAGCTTGTTTGAGCCCCCCGGCCAGGCCGGCCTGGCCTTGAACCTGAATCCACTCGCCCTGGCGGCCCAGCACCTGCAGTTCTGGCGCTGGCCCCAGCCTCAACACCAAGGAGCGGCCCTCTATTTCGTGCTCGATCAACCACCCCACCGCTCCGAGCCGCTGCTGCTCTACGTGGGCGAAACCTGCCGGGCCGACCAGCGCTGGAAGGGCGAGCACGATTGCAAGAGCTACCTGGCCGCCTACGGCGAAGCCCTGCAGCAGGTGGGTCTGGGCAGCCAGCTCAGCATCCGCTTCTGGAGCGACGCCCCGGCCCAGGTGAAACCGCGCCGGGCCCTGGAGCAGGAGCTGATCCGCCACTGGTTGCCGCCGTTCAACAAGGAAACCCGGGGCCGCTGGGCTACCCCCTTCACCACCGATCTCGACTGATCGCCCTACCATCGCGCCCACCCGCGACGCCCCGATGTCCATGGAGTTCCGCTGCAGCCCCAGCACCCTGCGCGACTGGAGCGGCGACACCCTGGCGGTGGGCCTGTTCAGCGGCGCGGCCTCAGCGGCCGCCATGGCTGCGCTGGATGCCCGCTTCGGTGCCGGCATCAGCCAGCGGCTCGAACAACGCCGCTTCAAGGCCAAGGCCGGCGAGTGCCTCAACCTTGAGCTGCTGGGCCAGACGCCAGGAACCCTGCTGCTGATCGGCCTGGGGGAACCGGCTGGCTTCGGACTGGAGGGGGTGCGCAAGGCCGCCACCACAGCCGCCAAGGCCGGTGCCGCCGCTGGAGCCTGCAGCCTGGGCATCGCCCTGCCTGTGGAGGGCCTCGAACCCGTGGCTGCCGCCGCCGCCATCGCCGAAGCGGTGCGCCTGAGCCTGTTCAGCGATCAGCGCTTCAAGAGCGAGGCGGAACCCAAACCCGTGCCCACCGCCGTGGAGCTGCTGGGCCTGGCGGAGGGAGCCGCCGCTGGCCTCAGTGCCGTGGCGGCCATCTGCAGCGGCGTGGAGCTGGCCCGGGAACTGGTGGCCGCCCCGCCCAATGTGGTGACCCCCCAGGCGCTGGCGGACACCGCCGCCACCATCGCCACGGAGTTCAACCTGGAGCTCAAGGTTCTCGAGCGCGCCGACTGTGAAGCGCTGGGCATGGGCTCCTACCTGGCGGTGGCCCAGGGCTCCGACCTGCCACCCAAATTCATCCACCTCACCTATCGCCCCGCGGGCCCGGTGAACCGCCGGCTGGCCCTGGTGGGCAAGGGTCTCACCTTCGATTCCGGCGGGTACAACCTCAAAACCGCCGGCTCCCAGATCGAGATGATGAAGTACGACATGGGCGGCAGTGGAGCCGTGCTGGGGGCCATGCGCGCCATCGCCGAGCTGAAGCCGGCGGGCCTGGAAGTGCACATGATCGTGGCCGCCTGCGACAACATGATCAGCGGTGGGGCCATCCACCCCGGCGCGATCGTGACGGCCTCGAACGGCAAGACGATCGAGATCAACAACACCGATGCCGAGGGCCGCCTCACCCTCGCCGATGCCCTGGTGTACGCGAGCAGGCTGGAACCCGATGCCGTTGTGGATCTGGCCACCCTCACCGGTGCCTGCCTGATCGCGCTGGGCGAGGAGATCGCCGGCCTGTGGTCCCCCAACGACGGCCTGGCCACAGCCTTGGTGGGCGCCGCCGAGCAGGGCGGTGAAGCCCTCTGGCGCATGCCGCTGCGGCCCTCCTACCGCGAGGGCCTCAAGAGCGGCCTGGCGGACATGAAGAACACCGGCCCCCGCCCCGGCGGCTCGATCACCGCCGCCCTGTTCCTGCAGGACTTTGTGGGCCAGGACATCCCCTGGGCCCACCTGGACATCGCCGGCACCGTCTGGAGTGACAAGGGCCGCGGCATGGACCCGGCCGGTGCCACCGGCTTCGGGGTGCGCACCCTGGTGAACTGGGTGCTGGCCGGCGGAGCGGCCTGAACGGATGGGAACCAGCCAGAGGCTCCCCGTAACCTGAACCGAGCGTCCCCAGCTCCAGGTTCCGATGGCTGTTCCCAAGATCCGCTGGTATGTCAAGGCGCAGGCCGGCGTGCTGCTGTTGCCGGCTGGTCTGTGCCTGTTCGGCGAAGCGGTGCAGCGGCGCACCCTGCAGGTGCTGGGCCAACCCCACGGCCCCTGGTTCTGGTACGGCACCTTGAGCCTGATCGCGATCGTGGCAGGTGTAGGGCTGATGATCGAGAGCGGCCTGCTGCGGGGCTACCCCGGCCAGCAACAGCGCTGAGCCAGGCGCCTGACTCAGGCGGCCATCACCCGCGCCGCAGTCACCATGGAGCTGCCGAGCACATCCGCCGGCTGCTCCAAGGCATGGATCTGCCAGCGGGCCCGGTCGCCGAACTGCTCCAGAAGGCGATCGAGATCATCAGACGCCTGCTTTGGGCTCTCATAGGGGCCGATGTGGCGGGTGACCAGCCCGTCCCGAATCGTCAGCAGATACATACACACACCTGCACCCGAGCTGCATACAAGTTAGGAGCAGCTGCCCAGAGAAAAAAGGGCGGAAACCCGCTCCACCACTCAAAAAAGCAGCAGGAATGCTGCGGCCGTCTTCAGATTTTCCATAGAAAGCTGCTCGTTAGCGGGTCGTAACCCAAGCCCGACTGCTGCGGGCCTGGGGGCCCCAGAGGGCGTCAAGGCGTTGATCGCGGCCGCAAGCCCAGCGGTAGTAGCGGTATTTCACCGCGTTGCGCTCGGCGTAATTCTGGTGATAGCTCTCCGCGGGCCAGAAGGCCTGGAGAGGCTTGATCTGCACCTTGAGGGCTGCCACAGGCCGCCCCAGTTCCTTGGCGGCCGCCTGCAAACTGGCCCGTGCCTGCTGCGCCTGAGCCTCGCCACTGGTGAAGATCACGGGGCGATAGGAGGCGCCACGATCACAGAACTGGCCGCCCCCGTCGGTGGCATCCACATTGCGCCAGTACGCCCTCAGCAGGGTGGGATAGCTGATCTTGGTGGTGTCAAAGCGCACCTCCACCACCTCCTGATGGCCCGTGCCACCGGCGGACACTTGTTTGTAGGTGGGGTTCTTGAGGCTGCCACCGCTGTAACCACTCACCGCCTCCACCACGCCTGGCAGCACCTCGAGATCGTGCTCGAGGCACCAGAAACAGCCGCCGCCGAACACCGCCTCCTCGATGGCGGCCTGGGCCGGCGCCCCCAAGCCCAACAGCACCAAGAGCACCAGGGCAAGAAGGCGAACACGGCTCATGGCAAGGCGTCGAGGATGGCCGCAGCAGCCCGGCGGGTCACGCCGGTGTCCCCCAGGGCCTGGTGGAGCCGACGGTAGCCAGCCTCGATACGCCCCCGGGCCTCGGGGGAGGCGAGCAGCGGCAGCGCCTCGGCCACGATCGCCTCGGCGGTGAAGCCGTCCTGCAGCAACTCGGGCACGAGCCGTTCTCCCAGCACCAGGTTCACCGGGGAGATGTGCTCCACCTGGAAGCGCAACAGATGCTTCGCCAGCCAGGCCGTGGGGCGGCTCACCCGATAGCCCACCACCTGGGGCACCCCCCGCAGGGCCAGCTCCAGATTCACGGTGCCCGACTTGGTGAGGGCGAGATCGGCGGCGGCGCATAGGCTGGGGCGCAGGCGATCGGCATCGGCCGCCTTCACCACCTCGGCCTTCACCCCCGCCGCCGCCAGCAGCTCCGCCAAGGGCGCCTCGAATGAGGCCAGGCCCGCCGGCACCATCACCCGCAGCCCCGGCCGGCGACGCTGCAGCTCTGCCGCCGCCGCGGCCAAGGGGGGCAGCAGATAGCGAAGCTCCTGGGTGCGCGAGGCCGGCAACACCAGCAGCAACTGCTCCCCTGGCTGCAGACCCAGCGCAGAGCGGGCTGTCTCCCGGCTGGGCAGATCCACCAGGGTGTCGAGCAGGGGATGCCCCACCCAGGTGACATCTGCTCCGCGGCCGGCGTAGAAGCGGGCCTCCTCGGGAAAGATGGCCAGAATCTGATCAGTGAAGCCGATCAAGCGGGTGGTGCCGCCATCACCAATGCGGAAGGCCCACTCCTGGGGGGCGATGTAATAGGTGATCGGTACGTGGGGCAAGCGGCGCTTGAGCTTGAGCCCAAGGCCCACGTTGGCGCCCATGTAATCGATCAGCACCACCCCATCGGGAGGCGATTGCGCCAACCAGCGGTTCACCCGCCGCTGCAGCCTCAGGGTGGGCAGCACCAAGGGCAGCGCCTCCCAGAGGCCGATGGCCCCCATGGGCGCGGTGTTGGCCAGCAGCCGGGCTCCGGCCCGCTCCATGCGCTCGCCGCCCAGGGCCACGATCTCGAGGTCCTGGCCGCGCTCGGCAGCCACCTGCCGCAGGGCCTGCACCAGCAGGCTGCCCTGCAGATCTCCAGACACCTCACCGGTGCTGATCAGGAGACGACTCATGAACGCTGGGCAGGCAGCGGCCCGCGGCGGCCTGGCCCGGTAGAGGCCTCCAGGAAACTCACCAGGGTTTCGGCGGGTGGATGCAGCGTGTACCGACGCACGGCCTTGAGGGCCTCGGCCAGCACGGCATCGCTGCGGTAGAGCTCGGCCCACACCTGTTGCAGCTGCTTGGCCTGGGCACCGTCATCGAGCTCAGCCAGGCCGCTGCGCTTGATGCCGATGCGGTTGAGACCGCGCAACCGCCCGGGATGGCCCTCCACGATCGCGAAGGGGGGCACGTCGCGGTCGATGCGGCTCATCCCCCCCACCATGGCCATGGTGCCGATGTGGACGAACTGGTGGATTCCCAGCACACCACCCACCACGGCGCGATCACCGATCACCACATGGCCGGCCACGGCCACCCCATTGGCGATCACAATGCGATCCCCCAGCAGGCAGTTGTGGCCCAGGTGGCTGTAGGCCATCAGCAGATTGCCGTTGCCGATGCGAGTCTGTTCCCCCTCGTGGGTGGCGCGGTTGATGGTGACGCACTCGCGAATCGAGTTGTCGTCGCCCATCACCACTTCGGTTGAGGCGCCGTTGTATTTGAGATCCTGGGGTTCGGCGCCGATGCAGGCACCGGGGAAGATGCGGTTGCGGCGGCCCATGCGCACGCGGCCATCCAGCACCACGTGGGGGCCGATGCGACTGCCTGCCCCGATCGACACCTCTGGGCCGATCACCGCATAGGGGCCGATCTCCACGCCAGGCTCCAGCTGGGCTCGGGGATCCACCACCGCCGTGGGGTGAATGTTGGTTTCTGTCGCAGGACTGCTGGTCATCACAGCGGTCAGTCCACCAGAGAGAACATCAGCTCACCGGCACACACCAGCTCGCCATCCACCTTGGCCTCCGCCTTCACCTTGCCAAAGCGCTGACGCTTGAGGCTGAGCAACTCACAACTGATCACCAGCTGATCGCCGGGCACCACCGGCCGGCGAAAACGCACGCCATCGATGCCGGCAAACACAAACAGTCCCTTGGGCAGATCCGGCATCTGGGTCACGATCAGGCCGCCAACCTGGGCCATGGCCTCCACGATCAGCACCCCGGGCATCAAGGGGCGACCGGGGAAATGGCCCTGGAACTGGGGCTCGTTGAAGGTGACGTTCTTGATGGCCACGGCTCGCTTGCCCGGCTCATGCTCGATCACCCGATCCACAAGGGCAAACGGGTAGCGATGGGGCAGCAGTCCCTGGATCTGCTCGCTATTGAGGACAGGCACGTTGGCGTGGCCCGATGGCGTAGTGGATGCAGTCAAGGGATTCAGATGGGCAGGGGGCGAGAGGCAGAAGCCAGGGCCGCCGCCAGGGCGGTGTGCAATCCGTGGGAACCACGGAACGCGAACACCTGGGCCTGGGGAAGACCGGCCAGGGCGAGATCCCCCAGCAGATCCAGGAGCTTATGGCGCACCGGTTCATCGGCGAAGCGCAGAGGCGGATTGAGCCACTGGGCTCCATCACACACCAGGGCGTTGTCGAGGGCGCCGCCCTTGATCAGCCCAGCAGCCAGAAGTTGCTCCACCTGGTCGCGGAAGCCGAAGGTACGGGCCGGGGCGATCTGCTCCACAAAGGCCTGGGGCGTGAGCTCCAGGGAGAACAGTTGACGGCCGATGGCGGGCTGGAGGAATTCAATGGCGGCCCCCAGACGCAGCCGATCACTGGGCAGGGCAGTGGCAAAGCTCTGGCCTTGCTGCAGGGTGATCGGATCTGTGAGGGGCAGCGCCGCTGGGCGATTGCCCAGGCTCTGCAAACCCGCTTCGGCGATGGCCTCCACCCAGGGTTGGGCCGAGCCATCCAGGAGAGGGATCTCGGAGCCATCCACCAGGATCGTGGCAGCACTAATGCCCACCCCGGCCAGGGCCGCCAGCAGATGCTCCACCGTGGCCAGGCGCCGCTGGTTGAGCTGCAGGGCCGTGCAGAGCTGGGTTTCGCACACCTGCTCGGGAGCCAGGCGCACCAAGCCGAGGTCGGGTGCATCCAGCCAACCCACGCGGTATCCCGGCCGATCGGAGGGTTCCAGCCTCACCCGCGCCTGGCCACCGCTGTGCAGGCCAATGCCGGTGCGCTCTACGGAGGAGGCGAGGGTCCAGGCCTGGGCGTAATCGCTGGGCCAAGTGCTCATGGCTGGAGTCCCATCAGAACTTCCAACCCACACCGAGGTTGAAGCGGTACTCACCGGTGAAGTCCTGGCTGGCCACCTCAAGGCGCAGGGGCCCCACGGGGGTGGTCACGATCAGGCCGGTACCCACCGAGAACCCTTGGCCAGGCTTGAGCAACAGACCACCGGGATTGCCAGTCACGCTGGCCTGGCTGCCGAAGGCGGTACCACCATCCACGAACAATTCACCACTGATGATGCTGAACAGGGGGAAGCGGTATTCCAGGGTGGCTTCACCGAAGCTCTTGCCCACGGCGAGATCACAGTCGTAATAGCCGCGGACGGAGTTAGATCCCCCGAGGCAGAAGGCTTCATACACGGGGAGATTTCCAAGGTTGCCGCCCACGGAGGCCTGGAACGCCAAAGCCTGCTTGCAATCCGCCGCCTGGCCAGGCTTGGGACGGCAGCCCTTGAACACCTTCAACCAATTAACCGGGATGTAGTGGGTGTAGCTCGCCCGCAGCCTGTTGAAGGTGGGGGAGTTGGGCCCCACGCTGACGAACTGCTCTGTACCCAGGCTGAGGAAATTGCCGTTGGTGGGATTGCGAGGATCGTTGAGGTTGTTCATGGTGGCGGCCACGCGCACACCCACCAGAGGGTTCTTAGTGGCACCGTTCTGGCAGTTGTAGGCCACGCAGATCACGTTGCTGACCCTGGTCTGTCCGTTGTTGAAGTTATTGGTACTCACGCCGTAGGGCATGGCCGTACCGCTGAAGTTCATCGGCGTGGCCTCCTGGGCGTTGAAACCCACCACCACAGCCCAGGGCGCGCGCTTGAACGGGTCGCCGCCGTTGAGGGGACGCACGAACTGGATGTTGCCTCCCACCCGCTGAATGGCGATGGAGTTGCCATCGAGGGCGAACCAGTTGTTGTTGGGAGCACTGGCAACGTTGGCCGCCTTGGCTGCTGAAGGGGAGGAGTATGGGCCGTACTGCTGACCGTTAATTGTGACCGTTGAGTTGCTCTGATAGGCGATGGCCGTGGACGGTGCGCTGTAGAAGCCGCTCGAAACATCCGAAACGGTGTAGATGCTGCCGTTGTTCTGGCTCTGGAAGATCTGGGGAACCTCACGGCTCAGGAACACCCGAGCGCGGAAGGCGGTTCGGTATTTATCCCCCTTGATCCAGGGATCGGTGAAGGAGAGATCGGCCAGGCCGCCGTACTGGCCGTAGGTGAAATTGAGGGCCAGGTCCCAGGCACGGCCCAGCAAGTTGCTGTCCTGAACCTGCACCTGACCGAACACGCCCTGGCTCTGGCTATAGCCCAAGCCACCGGACAGGGACCCCGTGGACTGCTCCACCACCCCCAACACAATCGTGACCTCACCAGGATTGCCGGCTACCGGCCGCAGCGTCACCTTCACGTCGCCAAACAGGCCCGTTCCGTACAGACGCTTGATGTCGTCCTCCAACCGACGACGGTTGAAGGTGTCCCCAGGCTTGATCGAGATCTCTCGGGTGATCACCCACGGCTTCGACTTGCCGCGGTAAGGCTGCCCCTTGTCGTTCGTGGCCGATCCCTCTTTATCGAGGAACTGCACCTCCACGCCCAACACAGTGCCCTCCCGCACCTGCAGCTGAGCAACACCCTCCGGGCTGACGCGGGTGGGGCCGGTGACCCGGGCCAGGGAGTAACCCTGGTCCGCGTACCACTTCTGCAGCTCGGCGATGCGGGTCTGGAGGCTATTGAGATTGAGGGTCTTGCCGTAATCCGCCGCGAAGATATCGGGGATCAGGTTCGAGGGCAGCTTGGTCTTGGCACCAACGCCATCGAGCTCCACTTTGGTGAGCACAGGGTTGGGGGCCACCGTCACCACCACCTGCACCCCGAGGGGGCTGTCAACAGGCTGAATGCGCACGTCGGAGAACCAGCCGGTGGCATAGATCGCCGAGAGGTCGTTCTGCAGCTCAGCGCGGGTCACCCGGGTGCCCGGCCGGGTGGCCATGGCGTCATAGACGGCCAGCTCGAGCCGCTCCCGCTCGGGATGGCCCTCGATCCCTTTCACCACCACCTCGCTGATCAGCACCCGCGGCTCAGCCTTGGCCTCAGGGGCGAGGCTCTCACTGGGGGCTGGAGCCTGGGCAGGGGCCGGTGCTGCTGCAGGAGCCTGATCTGAACCGATGGGGGTCGGCAGGGGCGCTTCGTTGGCGCTGGAGGGTGCGTTGGTCTGGCCAGAAACAGGCTGCTGGGCCATGACCGGCTGGCCCAGAACAGCAGCAGCCAGAGGCAGAGCAGCGGCAAAACCTTGGGCACCTCGCAGACGGAGGGCCAGGTTCATGCCGTTGCGGGGGCCAGCCATGGGAGTCCGGGCAGTGCGGCCATGCCGCAAATGCCGCTGAACCTACCCGTAAACCCGAGCAGGCGCACAGGCCCCTTGGACCCGTTTGAGAACCTCCCCGTAGGCCTCAACGACCCCCCCCAGATCCTGGCGGAATCGGTCTTTATCAAGAATGCGGTCGCGGGGATCGGCCACCTGCAGGTCCCAGAGGCGGCAGGTATCGGGGCTGATCTCATCGGCCAGCACCAGCACACCGGTGGCGGTGAAGCCGAGCTCGATCTTGAAATCCACCAGCTGCAGGCCAATGCCTGCAAAGAAACTGAGCAGCACCGCATTCACGTGGCGGGCCAAGCGCTCGAGTTCCACCCGCTGGTCGGCGGTGAGCAGACCCAGGCGCTCAAGCCGAGCCTCGGTGAGCAGGGGGTCGCCGTAGGCGTCGTCCTTGTAATAGAGATCGAGCAGGGCTGGTTCGAGGGGCGTACAGGCCTCGATGGGCATCTGCTTACAAAGGGAACCGGCAGCGATGTTGCGCATCACCACCTCCACCGGCACGATCGCCACCGGCTTCACCAGCATCCAGTTGCTGCCCTGCACGCCGAGGTAGTGGGTGGGAACGCCCGCCTGTTCCAGCAGTTCGAACAACAGAGCCGAGATCTGGCAGTTCATCTGCCCCTTCCCAGCCAGCTGGGCCTTCTTGAGGGCGTTGAAGGCCGTGGCGTCGTCTTTGTATTCCACGGCCACCAGGTCGTCCTGGTCGGTCTGGAAAACCCGCTTGGCCTTGCCTTCGTAGAGCAAGGGGCCGAGGGTGTAAGCGGTCATGGCTGGGATGTGGCGTGGCCTCCGGGAGCCCGTGGCGAACGCAGCTGCTGCTGCAGCTGGGCCGCCCGCTCTCCCTCCTGAGAATCTTGCCGCCTGGCCTGCCACTCGCTGTAGGCATCGTCCACCCGCTGGCTCAGGCGCAGCAGGCGCTGTCGAGCGGCCTCGTCGCTGACACCACTGGCCTGCAACAGCTGCCGCTGATCGTTCAGCAGGGCAAGAGCCAGCCCCCAGGCCCCCTCGACGGCCGCCTGGTCGAGGGCCTGCTCCAGCAGTTGGTTGCGCTCCGCCGCCGGCAGTTGGCGCAGCAGGGCCACGGCCCGCTGCAGCCGCTCCGCCGCCGCTTTCCCCGGCATCCTGGCCGCCAGCAGCACCGCCGCGGCCTCCTGATCGCGCCCGAGGGTGGCCAGGTGATCGGCCAGCACATCCAGGGCGGCACGAGTCACCAGGGTGCCGTCATCGCGGAGCAACAGGGGCAGCGCCACGGTTTCCAGGCTGGCCAGCTGGCCGTTGGCCAGCAGCTGCAGGGATTCCGCCGCCACCGCGTGATTCAGACCCGCATTGGCCGCCCGCCAGCGCAAGATCAGCCAGCGATCCCGCTCAACGCCGGCCTTGGGGCCATAGCGGTTGAGCACCACCAGGGCATCGTCCGGGGCGCGGCAGCTCAGCAGGGCATTGGCGTTGAGCAGCACAGTGTCAAGGGGCTGGGGGGCCGGGGCCACCAGCATCAGCCGCTGGCGCAGCAGGCGCAGGCGGGTCACAAAGTCAAAGCTTGCGGCCTCCTGGCAGGCCAGGTTCAGTTCCGGGATCGTGCCGCGCAGCAGCAGGGCCTGAAAATCGGTCTCGGGGGTACTGCCCGGCAACGGTGGCGCCGAGGGACCACTGGGCGGTGGGGCCGGCTTGGCGAACAGATTGCCGATGAAGGGCAGCTTTGCCTGGGCTGGGGCAGCGGCCATGAGGATCAGGGCGCCGGCCACGGGCGAGCACAGCCAGCCGACCAGACGCCAGGCGGGCGCGGGACGCACCGGCGTGTAAAGAAGGGGTGGCACCGCGTTCCGTCCTCTGGCCCACAACCTAGGGGAGCCCTGCGGGCCGTCCCACGTTGCTCCCCGGCTGCCATGTCCACCCCGGCGACCCTGCTGAGTCCCGCCCGCGTGCTCGTGGTGGGCGGTGGCGGCCGTGAAAACTCCCTGGCCTGGGCCCTGGCCAGCTCCCATGGCGTGGAGCAGGTGTGGGTGGCTCCGGGCAACGGGGGCACGCTCAGCCTGGAGGGCTGCCAGCAACTAGCCATCGCCGAAACCAACCATGAAGCCCTGCTGGCGGCCTGTCAGGAGCACGCCATCGAGCTGGTGGTGGTGGGGCCGGAAGCTCCCCTGGCCGCCGGCCTGGCCGACAGCCTGCGGGCAGCAGGGTTCCCCTGCTTTGGTCCTGGAGCCGATGGGGCCCAGCTGGAGGCCAGCAAACAGTGGGCCAAGCAGCTGATGCACGAGGCCGGCATCCCCACCGCCGGCTTCTGGCCCGCCAACAGTCGCGAACAAGCCCTGGAGATCCTGGAGGCCCAGGGCAAACCCCTGGTGGTGAAAGCGGATGGCCTCGCCGCCGGCAAGGGCGTCACCGTGGCAGAGAGTCTCGAGGAGGCCCGCGCCGCCATAGAGGAGATCTTTGCCGGCCGCTTTGGCGGTGGCGGCGCTGCTGGCGAAGAAGCCTCCCTGGTGCTGGAGGAGCGCACCCATGGGCCCGAGGTGTCGGTGTTTGCCCTTAGCGATGGCCAGCGCATGGTGCTGCTGCCCCCCGCCCAGGACCACAAGCGCATCGGCGAGGGCGACACAGGCCCCAACACCGGCGGCATGGGGGCCTATGCCCCGGCCCCGCTGCTGGATGCCGCGGGGCTGGAGCAGGTGCGGCAGCTGGTGCTGGAGCCCACCCTCCAGACCCTGAAGGCCCGGGGCATCGACTACCGCGGCGTGATCTACGCAGGGCTGATGCTCACCGAAAACGGCCCGAGCGTGATCGAATTCAACTGCCGCTTCGGTGACCCGGAGTGCGAAACCCTGATGCCGCTGCTAGGCCCTGAACTGGCCCAGGTGCTGCTGGCCTGCGCCAACGGAGCCCTCGATCAGGCCCCCGCGCTGAGCATTGCCCCCAGCTGCAGTGCCTGCGTGATTGCGGCCGCCCACGGCTACCCGGGCGAGATCCGCAAGGGCGACCCGATCAGCAGCAGCTTGCAGCCGAGCCAGCAGCTGCAGCTGTTCCACGCCGGCACCCGCCGCGACGCCGACGGCAGCTGTGTGACCAGCGGCGGCCGCGTGCTCGCGGTGGTGGCCCAGGCCGATGACTTCGATGCCGCCTTCGAGCGGGCCTACGCCGGCCTCGCCCAGGTGAGCTTCGAGGGCATCACCTTCCGGCGCGACATCGGCCACCAGGTTCGTGGCCGTTAGGCCGCGCTCCTAGGCTGCGGCCCGCTCCGACGCCATGGGCACCCCCAGCCGTGACCAGCGCCAGCCCCGCGAGTTCTGCCGAGCAAGCCGCCCTGGCCATGCCACGGGGCGGACTCTCCTGGTGGCAGAAACTGCAGCGCTGGTGGGCTGAATTCAGCCTGCAAACCAAGCTGCTGGCTGCTGCCACCCTGGTGGTGAGCCTGGTGATGACGGGCATCACCTTCTTTGCGCTCAACGGCATCCAGGCCGACGTGCGCATGAGCGACACCCGCTTCGCCCGGGACTTGGGCCTGCTGCTCTCCGCCAACGTGACGCCGCTGGTGGCCGAAGGCAACGACCGGGAGCTGGCAGCGGTGGCAGAGCGCTTCTGGAAGTCGAGCCGCAGCCTTCGCTACATCTTCTTCGCCGATCCCGAGGGGATCATCTACCTCGGGATCCCCATCAGCGGCACCAGCGGCAGCAGCGAGCTGCTGCTCAGCCGCCGCCTGGAGGTGCCCGCCGATCTGGCCCGCCGGCCCCAGAGCCCGCTGATCCGCCAGCACCTCAGCCCCGATGGGCAGGTGACCGATGTGTTCGTGCCCCTGGTGTCCGGCGACCGTTACCTGGGGGTCCTGGCCCTGGGCATCAACCCCAACGAAGCCGCCCTGGCCAGCGCCGCCCTCAGCCGCGAGGTAACCGTGGCTGTGTTCATCTCCATCTGGGTGCTGGTGATCCTGGGGGCCGTGTTCAACGCCCTCACCATCACCCGGCCGGTGAAGGAATTGCTGCGGGGGGTGCGCTCGATCGCCGGCGGCGATTTCGAAGCCCGCATCGCCCTTCCCGTAGGGGGAGAACTTGGGGAATTGCTGGAGGGCTTCAACGACATGGCCTCCCAGCTGGAGGCCTACAACGAGGCCAATATCGAAGAGCTCACCGCTGCCCAGGTGAAGCAGCAGTCGCTGATTGCGACCATGGCCGATGGCGCCGTGCTGCTGGACGCCGAGGGCCGGGTGGTGCTGGTGAACCCCACGGCACGGCGACTCTTCCGCTGGGAGGGCCGCAAGCTGGAGGGCAGCGAGCTGTGCGAGGAGCTGCCGGAGCTGCTGGCGGTGGAACTGCAGGCTCCTCTGGAGAGTCTGCTGGCCGGCGACAAGGACAGCAATGACGTGCGCTGCAGTTTCGGCGAACCGGCCCGGACCTTGCGGATCGTGCTGCAGTCCGTGCGGGATGCCAGTGGTGAATCCCTCAAGGGCATCGCCGTGACGGTGCAGGACCTCACTCGTGAGGTGGAACTCAACGCGGCCCAGAGCCGTTTCATCAGCAACGTGTCGCACGAATTGCGCACGCCGCTGTTCAACATCAAGAGCTATGTGGAAACCCTCCACGACCTGGGCGACCAGCTGAGCGAAGCGGAAAAGAAGGAATTTCTGGGGATCGCCAACGCCGAAACCGATCGCCTCACCCGGCTCGTGAATGATGTGCTCGATCTCTCCCGATTGGAGAGTGATCGCGTCTGGACCCTGGAGCCGATGGAACTGCGGCCGGCCATGGAGCAAACCCTGCGCAACTACCGGCTCAATGCCGACGACAAGGGGGTGCAACTGGATCTCGATGTGGATGAGCAACTGCCCCGGGTGCGCGGCAACTGGGATCTGCTGCTGCAGGTGCTCGACAACCTGGTGGGCAACGGCCTCAAGTTCACCGCCAGTGGCGGACAGTTGGCCCTGCGGGCCTATCCGTGGCCGGACACGTGCCAGCTCGATCCCGCCATGGCACCGAACAGCGACAACCCCACCTGCGATCTCACCGCGCCCCTGCCACGGCTGCGGGTGGAGATCGCCGATACGGGCTCAGGCATTTCCCGGGAAGACCAGGAGCGCATCTTCGAACGCTTCTACCGAGTGGAAAACGCCGTGCACACCGAGGTGGGCACCGGCCTGGGCCTCTCGATCGTGCGGGGCATCCTCGAGAAGCACGGCACCCGGATCTGCATGGCCAGCGAACTGGGGGTGGGTACCACCTTCTGGTTTGATTTGCCGCTCGAGCTGGCCGATGCCGATGAACTGCGCATGGAAGCTGAACGTCAGAGCTTGTCGTCGCTTGTGACGCCCTGAACAATCCGCGAGAGCTCGCTGCGCTCGTCGGTGTTGATGCGGTGGGGCACACCGCTGATGATCCGCTCGAAGTTGGAGAAGGAATCCTTGATCTCCGGGCCATTGCCCGTGATCACGAACTCGCGGATGCCCTTGTCGTGCCAGGAGCCGCGCATCTTGAACACGTTCAGGGCCCGGGCCATCTCGCCGCGGATCTCCACGTACTGCAGCAGCAGGATGGTGTCGGTGATGGTGGAGATGTGGGAATCGGTGATCGAGTGGCTGCCCATGAACTCCTCAGAGGTGTTCGTAAAGAAGCCGGCAATCTCCTCCTGCTTGGCATACCCAGTCACGCCGATCACAAACTGACGGAAGGCGTTGTGGCTCACCCCCCGTGCCAGGGCGCTCAGTGAGTCGATCGCCATGCGGGATGGCTTGAACTGGCTGATCTCGGTCTTGATGATCTGCAGATGATCCTCCAGACCCGTGGACTCGGGATAGGCGCAGATGATCTTGAGCAGGCCATCGCGCTCCATCTGCTCGAAATCAATGCCCCAACTGGTGGCATTACGCAGGAGTTGGGCGCGGGATTCCTCGTAGGCGAACAGGATCGCCCGCTCCTTGTTAGCGCAGGCGTTCTCCACGAACTTGCTTACCAACAGCGTCTTACCAGTGCCGGTGGCGCCAGTAGCCAGGATGATCGAATCCTTGAAGAAACCACCACCGCACATCTCATCAAGCCGCGGCACACCGGAGCTCACCCGCACATTGGAACTGCGCTGGGTGAGGCGCATCGCCCCCAGCGGGAAAATGCTGATGCCGTGGGCACCCATCGTGAAGGGAAACTCCCCCTTCATATGCGTGGTGCCCCGCAACTTGAGGATCTCGCAGGTACGCCGCCGGCGCTCCCCCTCCAGCACATTGCGCAAGATCACCACATTATCAGACACAAACTCCTCGACGCCATAGCGAGCAATCGGCCCGTATTCATCAATGCGCTCGGTGGTCATCAAAGTGGTGACGCCGATCTCCTTGAGGCGCGCAATCAGCCTAAAGATCTCACGCCGCACCACCGAAACAGCATCGTATTGCTGAAACACGGCTGTGATCGAATCGATCGCTACCCTTCGGGCCTTGTATTTGCGAATAGCGTAATTGATGCGTTCAATCAAACCAGACAGATCAAAACTGCCGGCCACGTCCTGCCCCTCGGGATCCGGGGAGGCATCGAGAATAAAGAGCTTATCCTGCTCCACCATCTCCTGTAGATTCCAACCAAAGCTGGAGGCATTGCGCAGAATATCGAGGGGCGATTCCTCGAAGGTCACGAAAATGCCCGGCTCGTCGAACTGACGAATGCCGTTGTAGAGAAAATTCAGCGAGAACACCGTTTTGCCGGTGCCGGAGGTGCCGCTGATCAGGGTGGAGCGTCCAATCGGCAAGCCGCCCTGACAGATGTCGTCGAAGCCCTCGATCCCCGTGGGGAGCTTCTGCACGGACATCAATGCATGGGATGGGGAGCTGGGGTCCTGCATGGATCGGATGGTCCTGAGGGGAAGTTAAGCGAGATGTGGTTTTCTAACTGGATTCAGCAGGATTTCAGGGCAACTCACCAGCCTCCAGATCCGTGGCGAACCCTTCATCGTTCAACTCCTCGTAGAGGAGATCCAGGCCGATCAGCACGCGCTCGCGATCGGAGAGATCACCGATGATGCGGCGCACCGGTGGCGGCAGGATCTTGGCGAGGGTGGGTGTGGCCAGGATCTTGTCCTCCTCCGCCAACTGCGGGCTTTTGAGCACATCGATCACCTTCAGGGCATACACCCCCTGAAACTCGGTATCGAGGATGTTGCGGAGCGTCTTGAGCGCCCGCATCGAGTTGGGAGTGTTCCCCGCCACGTAGAGCTTGAGGATGTAGGTTTTGCGCGGACTCATCTAATTCACCTCCTGGGCGTAGTCCTGGTTGGCAGCGGCGGTGGCTTGGCTGGGCTCTGCCCCCGTTCCCGATCCCGGGCCGGAAAGCGGCAGATCGGGGGGAACCGATCGGCGGTACATCTCGCAGAGATGGGCAAGCACGTCGAGCAGGGCCAGGCGGTAGTCCTGGAGAAAGTCGTTCTTGTGCCCTTCCAGCTTGAGCTGCTTCCAGAAACCGTCAATCAAATCCACGTGAATCTGCACCACCTTGTTCACCGGCAGATCACTGAAGAACGCGGAATGCACAAAGCTCTCGATCGCCTGGTTGGCAGCGGCCGGATCCTTGAAGTAGCTGATCAGCAGATCGCGGTAACTGCGCTCCAGTGACGCCAGCAACTCCTGGCGCTCCCCCTGAGGGAGGCTCCGCAGAAACAGCGAGGGATCGCGCTTGTAAAAAACGCCCAGGTAACCCAGCCGGCCTTTGAGGCGGTTGGGCAACCGCCAGTTTTCCGGCGTGGCCGCCCCCCCGGAGCTGGCCTGGGGCCCCTGGCGCAGGAAGCGGGACACTGCGGCATCCACGCTGTAGGTGATCTGCTCGAGCTGGTCCTCGGGCAGATGCACCTCGGCCTCGTGGTACTCGATGCGGCCGCTCACCTCACCCACCACCACGGCAGGCAGGATCAAGCCCTGGCGACGCAAGTCCTCATAGATCTCTGGGGGATAGGCGCCCTGCTGCACCAGCACCACATCAAAGGTGTCGCGCCGCTCCTCCAACTCCTGGAGCGGAGCCAGCCGAGAGCCCAGATCCTCCAGCTGATAACGACCACCTTTGAGCCACTGCCGGCAGGCCCGCTCCAGGCGCGGGTCTGACAGCAACGAGGCGATGGTGAGAGCCGGCTGAGACATGCGCCGAGAGAAGGCCCCTGGCAATGCCCACAGTGTTGACGACCAGGACCTTGAAAGGTGAGGATCCTTGTTTGTCTTTCGATTGCCGTGCGGCAGGCCGCAATGACGAGGCCAGCTCGTCAGCCTGTCCACGCCCCGGACCTCCATGAGTACAGCCACCCCCACCGGTCCCTACGCGATCGTTGAAGCCTCCGGTACGCAGTTCTGGGTTCAGCCCAACCGCTACTACGACTTCGATCGTCTGAACGCCGACGTTGACAGCACGGTGACCCTGGAGAACGTGCTCCTGGTGAACGACGGCTCGGCCGCCAACGTGGGCCAGCCCTACGTGAAAGGCGCCACCGTGGAACTGCAGGTGATGGCCCATCGCCGCGGTCCCAAGCTGATCGTCTACAAGATGCGCCCCAAGAAGAAGACCCGCCGCAAGAACGGTCATCGCCAGGAACTCACCCGCGTGATGGTGAAGTCCATCACGGTGGGCGGCAAGGCCCTCGGCTGATCTCCCCAGCATTCCTTCCCACCCTTCTCCTTCTGAACCATGGCCCACAAGAAAGGCACAGGCTCCACCCGCAACGGCCGCGATTCCAACTCCAAGCGCCTCGGCGTGAAGCGCTACGGCGGTGAGAGCGTCAGCGCCGGCTCGATCCTGATCCGCCAGCGCGGCACCTCCGTGCTGCCCGGTCTGAACGTGGGTCGCGGTTCCGACGACACCCTGTTCGCCCTCAGCGACGGTGTGGTGAGCTTCGACACCATCAAGCGCGGCCTGCGCACCCGCAAGCGCATCAACATCGCCGTCGGCTGATCAGCAGCACCAAACAGGTTCGAGAGCCGGCGGTACCCCCGCCGGCTTTTTTGATGCAGCGCTCAGCTCAGGCGCCGATAGGCCCGGGTGGTGATCAAGAAGGGGTGGAACACCTCAAGGAAGTGGGCCTGCAGGGTGCGGAAGAAGCTCTCCACCAGCTCGGGAGCATCGAAGTGGAAGGGGTATTCGCCGTTGAAGCCCTTGAAGAAATACCAGTTGAGCAATGCGATGGCCTCGCTGCCCATGCGCCGCTCGAACAGGCCGAGCTGGGCCGCGGGATCCGCCAGGTGTTCCAACACGTCGAGGCACACGATCGTGTCGAACTGGGCCGGCAGCTGGGGGTCGTCGAGGTCGCGGAAGCAGCGCAACCGATCGGAGAGCCCCAGCTGCTGGGCCCGCTCCGTAACAAAGGCACGGTTGTGGGGGTTGAGGTCCACAAACCACACCGCCTCCACCTGGGGCAAGGCCGCAGCCGCCAGAGCATGGCTGCCGATGCCGCCACCGAAATCGAGCACATGCCCCCTGGCAAACCGAGACTGCAGCCGCAGGGTGTCGGCGATGTAATCAGCACTGCCCAGGTGCCAGGCCGCCAGTTCCAGCAGGTGGCCGGTGCCCACGGTTTCCTCGTAGAAGGCGCCGGCCTGGTCCGGATCGAAGGCACCGGGATGAATCGCCGCCAGATCGTCGGTGCTGGTGGGCAGGCGCTCCGCCAGATCCTCGATGCTGAGATCCAGGTAACGGGCCAGCTGCGCCGAGAGGTCGAACCCATCCGCCAGAAAGCGTTGGGGATCGAGCACAGGAAGGGTGGTCATTCCCGCACCGTAGGCCTCAGGGCAGGGAGGCCGGCCCCGCATTGGCCTCCAGCTCGGCGCCATCGCCCGGAACCTCCAACCAGCGGCGCAGCCAGGCGGTGAGGGCATAGAAGGGCAACGTGTCCGCCAGGGCCGCCGCCGCCTTGAACAGGTAGCCGCTGGCGATGAAGCTCAGCAACTGCGGGAGCACCGGCTCCCCTGGCCGCACCGGCAGCACATGGGCGCCGTAGTGGCTGATCAACACCACGGCACTGGTGTCCACCAACTGACTCACCAGGGTTGAGCCGTTGTTGCGCAGCCACAGGGCCCGGCCAGCGGTGAGACGTTTCCAGAAATGAAACAACCGCACATCGGTGAACTGGGCAGCCAGGTAAGCCACCATCGAGGCCCCCACGGCGCCGAAGGCCAACCGCCGCACCTCAAAAAAGGTGCTCTCGGGCGCACCGGCCAGGCCCGGCAGCACGCCCCCAAGCCACAGGATCAGCACAATCCAGCCATTGAGCAGCAGCCCCACCCACACCAGCTGGCTGGCTTTCTCCTCGCCCCAGATCTCACTGATCAGGTCGGTGCACAAGAAGGTGACCGGGTAGGGCAGCGCCCCCACGGCCACCACCACCGGCCAGGAGCCGATGGAGCCAAGGTTGAGAAACCGGGTGAGGCCCAGGATGTTGAGCATCCCCATGGTTCCAAGGAACAGGCCGGCCAACACCAGGAAGGCCAGATCGCGGCGCTGTTGCAAACCCAAGCAACGTGGTGCGGAGAGTCGCCCCAGGCTGGCCGGGCCGGCAGCGATTGCCAGGCCCAACGGGGTGGATGCAACAGTGCCCGCAGGTACTGCGGCGAACAGGTTCATGGCGGGCGGCGGCACAGGGGAGGAACTGGGCCTAGGCGAACCGTGCGGCTTCCTCGTGCTCGACAAGCCCGCTGGCCTCACCTCCCATGGCTGCGTGAGCAAGGTACGCCGCGCCTATGGCCTCAAGCGGGTGGGCCACGGCGGCACCCTGGATCCGGCCGTGACCGGCGTGCTGCCGATCGCCGTGGGCAACGCCACCCGGCTGCTGCCCTACCTGGACGGCGGCAAGGCCTACCGCGGCGTGGTGCAACTGGGGGTGATCACCAGCACCGACGATCTGGCCGGTGAAGCGCTGGAGCAACGGGCCATCCCGGCCCTCACCACAGCTGCGCTGGAGCAGGCCCTCGAGCCCTTCCGCGGGGCCATCCAGCAGCGGCCGCCCCAGGTATCCGCCGTGCACGTGGACGGGGAGCGGGCCTACACCCGGGTGCGGCGGGGGGAACAGCTGGCGCTGCCCCCACGGCCGGTGACGATCGAGCGGCTGGTGCTGCTGGGCTGGGATCCCAGCAGCGGCCAACTGGAGCTGGAGGTGGCCTGCTCCGCCGGCACCTACATCCGCTCCCTCGCCCGCGACCTGGGCGAGAGCCTCGGCTGCGGTGGCTGCCTGGCGCAGCTGCGGCGCACCGGGGCCCTAGGGTTCGGCCTGGAGCAGGCCGTGGGCCTGGAGCAGCTGGAGCAGGCACCGCCGCCGCCCCTGGTGAACCCCCTCGAGGCCCTGGCCGCGCTGCCGCGCCATCGGCTACTGGAGGCGGATCTGGTGGGCTGGCGCTGCGGCCGGGCCCAGGCCACGGTCCTGGAGCTGGAGCTGGACACGGCGGTGGTGGTGGTAGGGCCGGATGGCAACCTGGCGGGCATGGCCCGGGCGCTGGCAGGCAACCAGCTGCAGCCCCGCATGGTGTTGCAGGCCGCGGGCTGACCTTCTGAAGAGACTTGCGAACCTCCCATGGCCGGCCACAGCAGATGGGCCCAGATCAAGCGCACCAAGGCGGTGGTGGATGCCAAGCGCGGCGCTGTGTTCACCCGCTTGGGGCGTGAGATCAGCGTGGCCGCGCGCAGCGGCGCGGATCCCGCCGCCAACTTCCAGCTGCGCACCGCGATTGAAAAGGCCAAGGCGGCGCGGGTACCGAGCGCCAACATCGAGCGGGCCATCGCCAAGGGCTCCGGCCAGGGGGGCGGCAGCGACCAGTTCGAGGCGATGCGCTACGAGGGCTACGGGCCCGGCGGGGTGGCCGTGCTGATCGAATCCCTCACCGATAACCGCAACCGCGCCGCCGCCGAGATCCGCCTGGCCTTCACCAAAAACGGCGGCAACCTCGGCGAAACCGGCTGCGTGGGCTACCTGTTCGAGCACCGCAGCGTGGTGCGGCTGGAGCCCACCAACCTCTCGGAGGAGGCCCTGCTCGAGGGCCTGCTGACCCTGGAGGCCAGCGGCGGCCCCGTGCCCTTGGGCTACGAGCTTGATGCTGAGGAGGCTGAGGTGATCGGCTCCTTCGAAGCGCTGGAAGCCCTGCAGGATGGCCTGAGAGGCCTGGGCTGGCCCGTGACCAGCTGGGAGCACCGCTGGATCGCCCAGACCACCTGCCCGGTCACCGACGCGGAGACCCTTCGGGCCTGCCTGCGCATGCTCGATGTGCTCGAAGAGCTGGACGACGTGCGCAGTGTGACCAGCAACCTGGAGGCGGACGAGGCGCTGATGGAGGCCGCCCTCAGCTGAGCGGCAAGGCCGAAGCCGCCGCCGCATCCGCGATCACCATGAGCCGGGGATGCCCCTGCAGCCAACTGGCCGGCACCTCCACGCAGGGAGGCTCCAGCAGCGCGCGCCTCAGAATCTCGGCCTTGGCGCCGCCCGTCACCACCAGCAGAACCCGATCGGCCGCCAGGATCTCGATCGTGCCCAGGGTGATGGCCCGGGGGGGCACGGCCTGGGGATCACCGCCGAAGGCAGAGGCGTTCTGCAGGCGGGTAGCCCCGCTCAGCTCCACGCAGCGGCAGGGGGCCTCAGCCCCGCAGGGGGGCTCGTTGAAGCCCACATGGCCATTGCTGCCCAGTCCCAACAACTGCAGACCGATGCCGCCGGCCGCCGCCACGGCCACTGCGTAGCGGTGGGCCTCAGCCTCAGGATCAGCCGCTTGTCCATCGGGCAGCTGCACCAGGCCCGGAACCAGATCCAGGGGCTCCCCCAGGGCCAGGGCCATGGTGGCGGCGAAGGAACCCGGGTGGTCTGGGCCCAGACCCACGTACTCATCCAGGTTGAAACTGCACCACTGGGCCAGCAAGGCCTGGCGCTCCAGCGCTGGCAAGCCGGCGATGCGGCGCCGCAGGGCCGCATACACCGGCTCCATCGTGCGGCCAGTGGCGAGCCCCAGGGGCCGGGGCTCGCCCAGGGCCTCGAGCAGACGCGCCGCAACAGCCTCCGCCACGGCGTGTTCATCGGGCTCCACCTGGAGGGCGCAGTGGACGGCGGGGATGGGGATGGTCAAGGGCGAGAGGACAAGGGCTGGGATCCGCTGGCCAGGGCCATGGAACCCCCAGACCAAGAGCCTGGCTGAGGCAGGCCCGCCAGCGCCAACTCGGCGTAGGAACGCACCTGGGTGCCCCGGTAGTAGTGCTGCAGGATCTGCCCATAGGTGTCGCCCCTAAGGGCCATGGCATAGGCCCCCCACTGGCTCATGCCGATGCCATGGCCATAGCCGCGGCCCACGGCCACCAGCTGCATCGCTGGCGGGGATGGGGCGAGCAGCGGTGGCGGGGGTGGCACCTGTAGCCCTCCGGAACCCTCCAACCCCTGGGCCATGACCTCAGCCCCCGGCAGCGGCTCCTGCTCAAAACGCACCCAGGTGCTCTTGAGCCCGAGGCGACTGCGCAGCTGGGCGCCGCTCAGCAGCAGCTGGCCGCTGGGCCCCACCACCCGGGCCTGGCGCACGCGGCCAGTGGGCGTGGTGGAGAGCACCTGGATGCTCTGGACACCGCCGATCTCGGCGAAGGCCTTGGCCAGCAGTGCGGCATCGAGGGGCTGGCGCCACTGGCGCACAGGGGCGTCGTCGTCGAAATCGGGCACGCTCACCAGATAGGGCAACTGGCTGGGCCAGAGGTCGCCGCTGCTCTCGGTGCTGCCACCACTGCTGCTGTGGAACACCGCATCGATCAGGACATTGCCGTGGGTGAGCACCAGGCCGCGGGTGCCGGCCACTGCGGCGCGGGTGGAGGGGGTTTCCGCCTCCACACCCTTGTACACCTGGCTGGCCACGGTGGCCTTGAGATCGAAGGGGGCCGCGGGCTTGCGCCCCTTGAGGGCATAGGTGCGGGCGGCCACCGCCTGGGCGCGCAGGGCCTCAATCGGCCAGCTGGCAGGCATCTCACTGCCCACCACGCTGGGCAGATAGCTCTCCAGCGGCACATGGTTCACCGCCTGCAGCCGTTCGGCCCTAGGGAGAATCTGGATCTGGCCGCGGTAGCGGCGTTGCTGCAGCCACAGGCTGGGCTCGCCCCCTGCGGGCGCCACCGGCTCGATCCACAGTTCCACCCCCGCGGTGATGGGGGGGGCATCGGCGCCACCCGCCGCAGCGAGGGGCTCCGGATCGGCCTCCACCCAGCCGCCGTTCAAGCGCAGGCGCAGCACTTGATCCGCCCCCAGCTCCTGCAGCACCCGGCCCTGCCGATCCCGCAGCCGCAGCCCGCCGCTGGCGGGGGCCCGCACCGTGAGGCCTGGGGCCTCCTGCAACAGCACCCGCAGCCGCGGTTCGGCCACGCTCTGCGCCTGGCCCTGGGCCCGCAGCTCCGCCGCCAGCGGTGCCAGCAGGCACAGCCCCAGGGTGAGCGAGCGAAGGGGGGAGAGCATCGCGGCGGGGTCGGGCACGGCAGGCCATTGTGACGAGCGCACCCCAGCCCCGCCAGCCCCGGCGTGGGAGCATCAGGGCAGTGAGCCCTGGGAGACCCACCGGCCGTGCAGGTCACCTTCCTGGGCACCAGCTCCGGGGTTCCCACCCGAGCCCGCAACGTGTCAGCCGTGGCCCTGAGGCTGCCCCAGCGGGCCGAGCTGTGGCTGTTCGACTGCGGCGAGGGCACCCAGCACCAGTTCCTGCGCAGTGACCTGCGGGTGAGTCAGCTGAGCCGGATCTTCGTGACCCACATGCACGGCGACCACGTGTTCGGCCTGCCGGGGCTGTTGGCCAGCCTGGGCCTGGCGGGCACCTGCAGCGGCATCGACCTCTATGGCCCCGATCCCCTGCGGGACTATCTGGAGGGTGTGCTGCGCACCTCCTCCACCCGGATCGGCTATCCCCTGCGCAGTCACCGGGTGAAGGAAGCCGCCCGCACGGGCGCCCTGCTGCTGGACGACGACGACCTCACCGTGCGCTGCACGCCCCTCACTCACCGGGTGCCCGCCTACGCCTACCGGGTGGATCAGAAACCCCGGGCCGGCCGCTTCGATGTGGACAAGGCCCGCGACCTGGGCATCCCCCCCGGGCCGATCTATGCCGAACTGAAGGCCGGCCGCACGGTGACCCTGGAGGACGGCCGCATCATCAACGGCGCCAGCCTCTGCGGCCCGGAGCGGCCGGGCTGCAGCGTGGTGTACTGCACCGACACGGTGTTCTGCGAGGCGGCGGTGGAGCTGGCTGCCGGCGCCGACCTGCTGATTCACGAGAGCACCTTCGCCCATGCCGAAGCGGAGATGGCCTTCCAACGCCAGCACTCCACCAGCACCATGGCCGCCCAGACCGCCCTGGCCGCCGGTGCCAAGCAACTGGTGCTCACCCACCTGAGCCCCCGCTACATGCCGGGCAACCCCGTGACCCCAGACGACCTGCTGGAGGAGGCCCGGGCGATCTTCCCCAACACGCTGATCGCCAAGGACTTCCTCACCCTCGAGGTGGCCGCGGGCGGGGCCTGAGGCTGCAACAGTTCGTGAGTGCCGCGGCCATTCGCAACCGGCGGGCCCATTGGCCGTGATACAAGGGCTCTGGTGCGGTCTCGGCCGCCACATTGCCGGCTTTTTCGATGGCCTCTTTCTTCTCCTCTGCGCTCCGGACCCTGGCCCGGCTGCTGGTTCTCCCCCTGGCGCTGCTGGTGGGCTTCGCCGGCCCCGCCAACGCCGCTCAGTGGACCGCTGAACAGCTCACCGTGCCCGCCAACGCCGATGGCACAGCGGTGACCTTCAGCGAACAGGAAGTGAAGGCTGGTCGCAAGGTGTTCAACTCCAGCTGTGGCGAATGCCACGCCGGTGGCATCACCAAGACCAACCAGAACGTGGGCCTCGACCCTGAAACCCTGTCCCTAGCCACTCCGCCCCGCGACAACGTGGAGGCCCTGGTGGACTACATGAAGGACCCCACCAGCTACGACGGCGAATACAGCATCGCCGACCTGCACCCCAGCATGCGCAGCAGCGACGTGTTCGTGAAAATGCGCGACCTCACCGACGAAGACCTGCGCCTGATGGCCGGTTTCATCCTGGTGGCCCCCAAGGTGCAGGGCCAGCAGTGGGGCGGCGGCAAGATCTACTTCTGATCTCGTTCTCCCAGCTCAACCCCTACGCCGCGGCCCCCACCGCGGCTTTTTTGTGCCCAGACCAGACCACTCAGGCGGGCGGCGGTGCCGTGTTAGCCGGATCCAGGGAGCTGGGCTGCTTGCTGTACCACCACTCCTGCAGGGGGCTTTTGAGCCGCAGGGGGAACAGCGTCAGCACCGTCTGAGTGGGCCTGGAACCCGGCTGCAGCAGCTCCACGGCATAGGAGGGGCAGCGGCGGGAGGCCAGATCGGCCACGAAGCGACGGCCCACCCGGCGCCAGCTGGGCTCCTTGCTGCGCCAGGCCAAGCGGCAGCACGGCCAGGGAAGCTCCTCGCGATCGAACAGGCGGCAGCACGGCCCCAGCACGCGGAAGCTGTACTGGCCGCCAGGGCTGGTGTGCTCGCTGCCATGGGCGTAGAGCTGATCAACCTGGGGGGCAGCCACGGACACGGGAACGCTGGAAGAGCGGTGGGAGCGACGCAGAGGGAGCGTTGAGTGACAAAAAAGCCACCCCGCAGGGTGGCTGGCAAAAGACGGAAGGGAGAGGGAGGCACCATGGCCTCCCGGACCCCGGCTCAATAGAGCTCTTCTTCAGCGTGGGTCTTGATGGTGCAGTCGCTGGTGGGGTAAGCCACACAGGTGAGCACGAAACCAGCTTCGATCTGGTCGTCGTCCAGGAAGCTCTGGTCGGACTGGTCCACGGTGCCAGCCGTGATCTTGCCGGCGCAGGTGCTGCAGGCACCGGCACGGCAGGAGTAGGGGAGGTCGATGCCCTGCTCTTCAGCAGCGTCGAGGATGTACTGATCGTCAGGTACCTCGATGGTCTTGTTGAGGCCTTCGCTCTCGCTGATGAGGGTGACCTTGTAGGAAGCCATGGAAGGGATTGGGGCTCACAGACGCCTGAGGGTTCAGCCCCGGGCCTGTAGGACCGCACCTTCCTACATCCTCCAGGGGGTGTTCCTGTGGATCTGCGGGCTCGACGCCGTGAAGGCCAATCAAAGGCAAGGCACAGATCAGCGTGCCTTATGCAACATCAGACGGACTGGGGCTGAGCTCCGGCCCAGTGGATGGTCATCAGGCCCCATTGACTTTGCTGGGCCATGAGCTCGGCCCGCCAGCCGTTCTCGGCCAGCACCTGGGTGAGCCGTGGGGCCTGTCCCACCAGCAGGCCACTCAGCAGGCCCACCCCACGGGCCGCCAGCACCGTGTGAAAAGCGGGGCAAAGGGCCTCGATCACCGGCGCCAGGATGTTGCAGAGCAGCAGCTCCGCCGGCTCACCGCCCAGCAGCTCTGCGAGGGTTTCCACCGAGCCCAACTGCACCTGCAGCCGCTCCTGGAAGCCACTCACTACGGCGTTGTCGCGGGTGGCCAGCACTGCTAGGGAATCGGTGTCAGCCGCCGCCACCGACGTGGCGCCCTGGAGCAGGGCACCAATGCCGAGAATGCCGCTGCCGCAGCCCAGATCGGCTACCCGCTGCCCCTCCAGATCGAGGGTCTCGAGGGCTTCGAGGCAGAGGCGGGTGGTGGGATGGCTGCCAGTGCCGAAAGCGCTGCCAGGATCCATCCGGATCACCAGGCGATCGGCGTGCTCAGCCGGCAACTCCAGCCAGGCCGGCAGGATCAGCAGCCGTTCACCCACCGGATCGGCCTGCCAGTGCTGCTTCCAGCCGAGGCTCCAATCCTCGTCGTCCTGCTGCAGCCAGTGGATCGGCGGCAGGGCCAGGCCAAAGGTGGCGGCCAGGGGGGCCAGAGCCGCCTCCAGCTGGAGCCGCTCGGCCTCGGGCCAATCAGCCTCGGGTAGCCAGGCCACCAGTTGGCGCTGAGCCGGCAGCTCAGGCCTGTGGTGAACGGCCACCCGGGGAATACCAAGGGCATTCAGCTTCCAGATCAGCGATTCCTCCAGCTCAGGCAGGGAGGAAATCTCGAGCCGCCACCAGGAGAGGGTCATCGGGCCAGCACTGCGGATGCCCGCGTCAGAGGGTCACAGGGTGGGCTTCCTGAATGCCGTTGATGGCATGGATGTTGGCCAGAAGGCTGGGGGGGATGGGGTCGTCCACGCTCAGCACCATCACGGCATCGCCACGCACGATGCGCCGGCCCACCTGCATCGAAGCGATGTTCACGTTGTGCTCGCCCAGAACCGAGCCCAGGTGGCCGATGATGCCCGGCATGTCGCGGTGGCGGGTGAACAGCATGTGGCGGCTGGGCGCCACATTCACCGGGAACTCGTCGATGGTGGTGATGCGCAGTTCGCCATCGGCGAACACGGCACCGGTCACGGTGTGGTTCCCGTTGGCGCCCTTGGAGCTGAGCTGCAGGGAGCCACCGGCAAAGTCGCGGGCGGCGTCATCCTTCACCTCGAGCACGTGGATGCCCCGCTCCTTGGCCTCCAGGCCGGCATTCACATAGTTGATGCTGTCGCCCAGGGCGGTGGAGAGCAGGCCCTTAAGGGCTGCGATCACCAGGGGCTGGGCCGGGTGCGTAGCGAATTCGCCCTGGAGCCGCACCTCCAGCTCACTGATCTGGCCGCCCGCCAACTGGCTGAGCAGCTGGCCCAGGGTTTCCGCCAATTGCAGGTGGGGCTTGAGCTGCTCCATCACCTCGGCATTGAGGCCAGGGATGTTCACGGCACTGCGGGCCGGCAGCCCCAGCAGCACGTCGCGGATCTGCTCGGCCACGTCGATGGCCACGTTCTCCTGGGCCTCTTCGGTGGACGCACCGAGGTGGGGGGTGAGGATCAGCCGCTCGCTGACGCTGCGCAGAGGGGACCCGGCCTCGAGGGGCTCGTTGGCGTACACGTCGAGGGCAGCGCCGCCGATGGTGCCGTTCTGCACAGCCTCGGCCAAGGCCGCCTCATCGATGATCCCGCCGCGGGCGCAGTTCACGATGCGCGCCGTGGGCTTCATGGTGCGCAGCAGCTCCGCATTCACCAGGTTCTCCGTGTCAGGAGTGCGGGGCAGGTGCAGGCTCACATAGTCCGCCTCGGCAAACAGGGCGGGCAGCTGCATCAACCGCACCTGCATCTGCTGGGCCCGCTCGGCGGACACGAACGGGTCGTAGGCCATCACATCCATACCCATGGCCTTAGCCACCCGGGCCACGTGGGAGCCGATCTTGCCCAGACCCACCACGCCGAGCTTCTTCTTGTAGAGCTCGTTGCCCACATATTTCTTGCGGTCCCAACCACCGGCCATGGTGCTCACGTGGGCGTGGGGCACGTGGCGCGACAACGACAGCATCAGCGCCAGGGCATGCTCGGCCGCGGCGATGGTGTTGCCCTCGGGGGAGTTCACCACGATCACGCCCCGCTTGGTGGCGGCAGGCACGTCGACGTTGTCGACGCCCACGCCGGCACGACCAATGATGCGCAGCTTGGTGGCGGCTTCGATGATCTCAGCCGTCACCTGGGTGCCGGAGCGAATCATCAAGGCGTCGTACTCGCCAATGATCTGCTTGAGCTGTTCGGGCGGCAGGCCCGTACGCACATCCACCTGGGCCACCTGCGACAGGATGTCGATCCCTGTCTGATCAATGGGATCGGAAACCAGAACCTTCGTCATGACCCGGCGGGGGTGGGGGCGACCGGAGGTGAAGTGTAGAGAGGCGGTCTTCAGCCTCCCCGCCGACCCCCGGCCGGCCCCGTGGAGAATCAGTGCATTCCAAGCCCGGTGGCCAGTGGGAAGCAGCGTTGTGGTGGTGCTCTCAGAGCGCAAGCGGCTGCGTCAGCTGCAGGAGCAGCTGGCGACCCTCACGCCGCCGCCCATGCGGCTAATGGCCATCGGCCGTGGTGAAACCGACATCGCCACGGTGGCGGACCTCAACCCGGCCCTCGCCCGCCAGCTGAGGCAGCGGAGCATGGCCCGCTGGCTGGTGCCCTTCGGCTTCTTCGCCGGACTCACCTTCACCTTCATCACCGACCTCGACACCTTTGCCTTTGCCGGCCCTGTGGGCTCCCACCTGATCGGTGGACTACTGGGCCTGGGTTCGGGGTTCATGGGCAGCTTTGCTGCGGCCGCCAGCGTGACCTCCGAAGCCGACGACCGTATCCGCACCCTGCGCAACCGCCTGGAGGAGGGCAACTGGCTGCTGCTGGTGGAGATGCCCTCCGGCATCGAGATGCCCTGGACGCGACTGAAGGAGGGCAATCCCAAGGCCGTGGTGCGACTCAACGAGAGCTGAGGGACCGGTAGTGCTGCCGCGCGAGGAACTGCTCCGGGGGTGCCGCCACCCCCACAACCTGGAGGTGCTGATCGAACTGGCCGAGCAGGCCATCCGCACCTGGGAGCCGGTATGGAGTGGCTTTGTGGCGGCCGATGTGCGCGAGGAGGCGGAGCAGCGCCTGGGCAGCCTCACGGAACTGCAGTTGAACGCCGCGGGAGGCTGGCCCCAGGCCGAGCGCTGCCGGCTGCTCCTGCGTCGCCCAGAACTGGATGAGGCCGCCGGCGAGGAAGCACCCCTGATGGGCCTGATGCTGAGCGGCAACTTCCTATTCGATCCAGCCGAACCCCGGGATGTGCGCCAGGGCCTGCTGGCCGCCGGTGCCCCAGAGGAGGCCATCGGCGACATCTGGATGCGGGGCGACCGCGGTGCCCAACTGGTGGTGACGCCCGCGTTGGCCCAGGCGCTCCACGGCCAGGGTGCCCAGGTGCGCACGGTGAGCGTGCAGCTGGAGGCGGCCCCGCTCGCGCAACTGCAGCTGCCAGCCCAGCGGGCGCCGAAACAACTCAACAGCGTTGAGGCCTCCCTGCGGCTCGATGCCGTGGCCTCCGCGGGGTTCGGCCTGCCGCGCAGCCGCATGGCGGAACTGGTGCGCGCCGGTGCCGTGCGCATCAACTGGCAACCGGTGCAAAGCCCCAGCAAGGAACTCGCCGCCGGCGACCGGGTCCGCCTTGACGGCCGCGGCGAACTGGAGATCCTCGAGATCCAACCCACCAAGCGGGATCGCTGGCGGCTGATGATGCGCCGAAGCTGAGCCAGACCGACACCCTGCTGCTAGGTTCGGCAAGCCGAAAGGCCCCTGAGGGCGATTAGCTCAGAGGTAGAGCACTACCTTGACACGGTAGGAGTCACTGGTTCGATTCCAGTATCGCCCACTCGCAGAATTCAGGCCGGTGACCGTCCGCTCAGCCTGAGCGGGCGCCAGACACGCTGGACCAAATCTTTTCAAGCCTTCCTGCGCAGCCAGCCATGCAGCCCCCGGGACAGCCTTTCACCGTTGTCCTCGGCCTGGGGCGCTCGGGCGCAGGGGCAGCGCGCCTGCTGCAGCGGCAGGGTCACGCCGTGCTGGTGCTCGAGAGCGGCCAGGGCCAGGCCCTCGAGCAAAAGGCGCAGAGCCTGCGCCAGGAGGGCATCGCCGTGGCCTTGGGGGTTCCGCTCAGCTCCGCCAGTTTTGAAGCCCTCGATGGCACCCCGGAGCGGGTGATCGTGAGCCCCGGCATCCGCTGGGACCATCCCACCCTCGAGGAACTGCGCCGCCGCGGCATTCCCACCGACGGTGAAATCACCACCGCCTGGGGAGCCCTGCAAGCGGTGCCCTGGATCGGCATCACCGGCACCAATGGCAAAACCACCGTGACCCACCTGGTGGCGCACCTGTTGGCCAGCGCCGGCATCGATGCGCCCATGTGCGGCAACGTGGGCTTCTCCGCTGCTGAACTGGCCCTCAAGCGCCAGGGCAACGGCCAGCCCCTGCCAGCCTGGCTGGTGGTGGAACTGAGCAGTTACCAGATCGAATCGGCCCCCGTCCTGGCCCCACGCATCGGCCTGTGGACCACCCTCACCCCCGATCACCTCGAGCGCCACGGCAGCCTCGATCGCTACCGAGCGATCAAGCGCAGCCTGCTGGAGCGCTCCCAAGTGCGGATCCTCAACGGCGATGACCCCGACCTGCGCAGCCATGCCGCCAGCTGGGACCACGCCCTCTGGGTCACCGCCGGCAGCCAGCAGCAGGCTCGGGCCGGGGGCCTCGATCCCCATCTCTGGATCGATAACGACCAGGTGCAGGCCAGCGGTGGTGCTGTGCTCGATGCCCGTTCCCTGGCCATGCCCGGCCAGCACAACCGCCAGAACCTGTTGATGGCCGTTGCCGTTGGGCTGCAACTCGGCCTCAGTGGCGCCGCCATGGAGGCGGCCTTCCAGGCCTTCCCCGGTGTGCCCCACCGGCTAGAGCGCATCCGCAGCCTGGATGGGATCGCCTACTTCAATGACAGCAAAGCCACCAACTACGACGCTGCCGAGGTGGCCCTGCGGGCCCTGGAGGGTCCGCTGGTCGTGCTGGCGGGCGGTGAAGCGAAGCTGGGGGATGCCACGGCCTGGATCGAGCAGCTGCAGCGCCAGGCGCCAGCCGTGGTGCTGTTTGGGGCAGCCCGGGAGCCGTTCAAGGCCTTGCTGGAGCAGGCCCACTACAGCGGCCAGATCCACACCGTGGCGGGGCTGCCGGAAGCGGTGCCACTGGCCCATGTTCTGGCCGGGCGCCTGAACTGCCGGGCCGTGCTGCTCTCACCAGCCTGTGCCAGCTTTGATCAGTACCGCGACTTTGAAGCCCGCGGCGATCACTTTCGCCAGCTCACACTGGCCCTGTAGGACAGAGCCGCTAGCCTCACGGCCCATGCTGGGTGTGGAATGGCCTACTGGCTGATGAAGAGCGAGCCCGACGTGTACGGGATTGACCATCTTCAGCAGGACGGCACAACCCTCTGGGATGGCATTCGCAACTATCAAGCTCGCAATTTCATGCGCAGCATGACCTTGGGGGATCGGGCCTTCTTCTATCACTCCAATGCCAAACCGCCTGGCATCGTGGGGATGATGGAGGTGATCGAAACCGGCATCACGGACCCCAGCCAGTACGATCCCGCCAACAAATATTTCGATCCGAAATCGAAACCGGAGGTCCCCCGCTGGGACTGCGTGCGGCTGCGCTACTTGGGGCGCTTCACCCAACTGCTCAGCCTCGATGCACTGCGGGAGCACTTCAGCGTGGAGGAGCTGCCGGTGGTGCGCCATGGCAACCGCCTCTCCATCCTGCCGGTGCCGGAGGCCAGTGCGGCTCGGTTACTGGAGATGCTGGGGCCACTCTGAGGCCATGGCGCCACGCACACTGCCGATCTACCCGGTGAACCTGGGGCTGGCCCTCCAACAGGGCTGGCAGGGACTGTGGAGCAATCGCTGGGCGCTACTGGGCTTCAGCCTCACCGCCACCGCCCTACACCTGCTGGGCTGGGCCCTGTTCGCCGCAGGCCACGACACCGGCAGCGGCATCCTCAACGCCCTGCTGCAGCTCGTGGGAGTGCCGCTGTACTTCCTCAGCCTGCTGTGGCTGATCCAGGGGCTCACCCGCGGCGGGCTCGATGCCGCCGCAGGGCATCGCCCCCGCTGGCACGAGCTCTGCCGCTGGTCAGCCAGCGATGGCCTGCGGCTGGGGCTGAGCCTGCTCACCGCCGCCGCCGGCCTCGCCCTGGCGGCGCTGATCGGCTTTGTGGGCTGGTCGCTGGTGATCTTCCTGGCCCCGTCCCTGAGCGTGGTGCCGGCCCTGCTGGGCCTGGTGCTGCTGGGGGGCGTGGCCCTCAGCCAGGTGTTCAATGCCTGCCTGGTGCTGGCGGCCGATCAAAGCCCATCAGGAGCCTTCCGCATCGGCCTGCGCACCCTCGAGCGGCGCTGGCCCACTCTGCTGGGCCTGGGGGCGGCCTGCGGCGGCTTGGCGCTGGTGCCCCTGGCCTTGGGCCTGCTCGCCGAGGCCCTGGTACAGGGGCAGGGCGTGCTGACCACGGGGATCGCCCTGCTGGTCGTGATCCCCTGGATCAGCGGCATGGTCACGGCCACCTACAGGCAGCTGTTCAGCCCAGTGGTTCCGAGAAGCGAGGCTGTTGCGGGAACAGGTTGGCCAGATAGCAACGGGTGATCTCCCTGGTCTGCATCCCGTTCTGCACCAGGAAACCGGCCAAGGCGGCCTGAAACAGACGGTATTGATCCCAGTTGGGGTGGGCCTCAATGAAGCCTTGCATCGACTGCAGCAGGGCCTCAGGCACCTCGGCCCGCATGCTCACCGTGCCCGCCATCTCCATCCGAATCCGCTGCAGCTGCGCACCAGTTCCCCACAGCAGGCGCGCGGGGTCAAGCGAGCCACAACACACCCTCTCGCAACCCATCTCACGGCAAGACAGCCGGCGGAGACGGGCTGACTGGCCCCAGGGCCCGAGGGGGACCAGGCGGCCCTAGGCGGCGGGACAGGCCTGTCAACAGGACAACGGCCACAGGCACCGTTCTCCCCAGGCTCACGGCCACCACAGGCGACGGGCGCTCTCCCCCTGGGGAAAAGCCGGGCAAAACCCTGGGGAGTCTGGGGGTGCCTCCGGGAGAACATCAGTGATCAGCACTGCTGATCAAACGGGCAATCTCGTGGCCAATCTCAGTGGCAGCCCCGGGCCCTCACGGCTGACCGTGCAACTGCTGCAGAGCAGCCATGAACGGCCGGCTGGCCGCCACCGACCAGGACCCCTCCACGGCCCGGTGGCCTGGCCCAGGCGTCAATACCACCCGCAGGGTCCAACCGGCGCGGTCGCCCTCCAGGCCGATCCACCAGGGCTGCCGCTCGAGCTCAAGGCTGATGGCCTCTTCCGCCATCAACTGATCCACCAGGTCGGCATGCTGGGCTGCCAGGAGGCTCACCCCATCCCGCAGGGCTTCGGCCTCGCTGAGGCTGAGCTCCGCAGCCCAGCCGTCGCCGCCGATCAACACGGAAAAGGGCTGGCGGCCGGCATCCCATGCCAACCGCCAGCCCTCGCCCTCCCGCTGCACCACGCCGACTTCGATCCCGCCGGCAGGCATTGCGACTCAGCCCGGCAGGAGATCGGGCTGGTCCTGCTCGTCGCTGAGCTCCACGATGGCCCGCTGCACGGGCTTGATCATGGAATCTTCGAGCAAACCATCAAAGTCGTCGAAGCGGCGCTGCTTGGCCCGGAAAGCAATCCGCACGGTGGTGAGGTAGCGGTTACTGGAGTGGCGCACCAGACTCTCGGCTCGCTGGGCCAGCTCCTTGGGGCTGATGTCTACGCCTAGATACATGAAGCATTCTCCGTTGGATCAACTCTAGGCCAGGAGGCTGCTGGGCAAGGGAACCGTGACCGGATAGGTGAGGGGCTCATGGCCATGCACAACCAGCGTGATCTGACGGGCCAGCTGCAGGGCCTTCAGGGGCGGACGCAGCAGGGCGATCACCCCATTCACCTTCTCGCGATGGGCCAGATCGCGGCATTCGATCCGCAGCGCCCCCCAGCCGCGGGAGAGCCGGCAAGCACAGAGAGGGTCCAACTGGCGACACAGCTCCGGATCCTCCCTGTAGAAGGACAACAGCGCGTGCGAGACCCGATCCATGCTCCCCTCTGGACCCACCGATCTCACCATGGCGCGGCCGCCGGCCTCAGCCTCAGGGACGGTGTTTTCCCTTCAGCTTTGAAGGCCATGGCCGGCACCCTCGCCATCGACCTAGGCAGCAGCACCACCGTGGTGGCCTTCCAGCCCGCGGCGGGCGGCCCGGCCCAGCTGCTGGAGCTACCCCCATACAGCTGCGGGACTCCCAGCGCGATCCCCAGCCTGCTGTGGCTGCAGCAGGCCGGCAGTGAATGCCCCTTGATCGGCCGCCAGGTGATCGAGGCGGGCCTGGTGGAGCAAGGCGGCCCGCAACTGCAGCGCGACTTCAAGCGCTGGATCGGCGCCAGCTCCCCACGGGCGGGCGAGGCCCTGCTCAGCCCGGAGCAGGCCGGCAAGCTGCTGCTGGAGCGCATCTGGCAGCAACTGCCCGCCCACCTGGCCCCCAACCGGCTGGTGCTCACCGCGCCGATTGACAGCTACCGCGGTTATCGCCGCTGGCTCACCGAGGTGACCAGCGGCCTCGAGGTGCCGGAGGTGGCCCTGGTGGATGAACCCACCGCCGCTGCCATCGGCGCCGGACTGCCGGCCGGCAGCAAGGTGCTGGTGGTGGACCTGGGAGGCGGCACCATCGACCTCTCCCTGGTGGCCCTTGAAGGCGGAGAAGGCAAAGCGGCCCCCATTGCCCAGCTGCTCCGCTTCGGCGGCCGTGACCTCGATGGCAGCCGCCAGGCCCTGCGCACCGCCCGGGTGCTGGGCAAGGCGGGACTGGCCCTGGGGGGACGTGACATCGACCGCTGGATCGCCGCCACCCTCTGCCCCGACCAGGACGCCACGGGCCAGAGCCAGCCCGCTGGACTCCTGGCCGCCTGCGAGCAGCTCAAATGCCAGCTCAGCGAGCAGCCGGAGGCCCTGGGCCTCTGGAGCCCAGGGCCCGGCACAGCCCCGCGGGAGCTGCGCCTCAGCCGCCCACAACTGGAGGCGCTGCTGCGGGAGAACGGGCTGCTGGCCCTGCTCGACACCCTGCTGGAGAGCGTGCTGGCCTCCGCCCGCGCCGCGGGCGTCCAGCTGCGCGACCTGGATGCGGTGCTGCCCGTGGGGGGCAGCAGCCGGCTGCCCCTGATCCGCCAATGGCTGCAGGAGCGCTGCAGCGGCATCCCCGTGCGGGATGAGCGGCCGATCGAGGCGGTGGCCCTGGGGGCTCTGGCGCTCACACCCGGGGTGGCCGTGAAGGACGTGCTCAGTAGAGGGGTCTCCATTCGCTGCTGGGACCAGCGCAGCGGGGAGCACCGCTGGCATCCGCTGTTTCAGGCGGGCCAGGCCTGGCCCAGTGAGCGCCCCTTGGACCTTGTACTGGCCTGCAGCCGGGAGCACCAGGACGCCCTGGAGCTGGTGCTGGGGGAACCCAGCGACGACGAGCGCAGCGAAGTGGTGTTCGTGGATGGACTGCCGCGGCTGCGGCGCCGGCCCGCCGGCATGGCGGCGGTGTGCCCCTGGGAGCAGCAACCCACGCCGTTACGGCTGGATCCGCCTGGCCAGCAGGGCCACGATCGCCTGCGGCTGCGCTTCAGCATCAACGCCAGCGGGGAGCTGGTGCTGGAGGGCGACGACCTGGCCACGGGCCAGGCCCTGCCGCCCCAGACCCTCGGCCCCGTGCGCTGAAGCCTGGTGGCTGGCTGCTGCCGGCCCTGGGCAGTGGACGCCACAGGCGCTGCCCCTGAACCCGTCAAGCCGGGCCCATCAATCCATAGAACAGGTTCCATCAGCACCCTCCTTCCTTGGCCATCCGCCGGCACCGGCTCCCGCGCTTCTGGCTGGTGATCACCCTCGGATTGGTGGCCGGGGGCGTGGGGACGGCCTACTGGTGGGAGAAGCAACTGCCCAGCCAGCTGGAACGGGCCGCCCAGGCCGGACGGTTGGATGACTGCTTGCGCTATAGCGAACAGCTGGCGGCCCTGCGCTGGCTGGGGGGCAAGGCACCGATGGAACAGGGCCGCTGCCGCCGCCTCAAGGCCGCCGAGCTCTGGCGCCAGGGGCAATGGGCCGAGGCCCTGCGCCTGCAGCTGCAACTGGTGAACTCCGGGGCCAGCAGCGCCGGAGATCAACGGCTGCTGGTGGCATGGCAACAACAGCTGGAGGCCCGGGCCCTGCAGCTCTATGCCCAAGGGGATCTCAGCGGTGCGCTCCAGGTGCTGGCCAACCTCCATGCCGATCGCAACGCCGAGGGCACCGCCCTCGGCGACAACCTGCGCGAGGGCTGGAACCGCAACAAGCTCCAGAAGGAACGGGCCGTGGCGTTGATCGCACAGCAGCGCTGGTGGGAAGCCCTGGATGCGCTCAACCGCATCGATCACCCCTGGTGGAAGCGCCACACCCAGGCCCAGCGCCAGCAGGTCACCAAGGGCATCGAGGGTCTGCGCAGCGCCGATGAGCGGCAGCACAATTCCCATGGGGGTGAGCTCGCGTCGAACGTGCCGGCCGATCAGCTCGATGCCTTGGTGAACCAGAAGATCGCCCAGGGCATGGACGACTGGAAAGCCTTCACCTCCGCCTGCCGCGACCTCGGCGGCAAGGTGGTGGAAGCCGGCCCGGAGAGTGCCTGCCGCCGCTGAGGGCCCGTGACAAGATGGCGCCACTTGCGCCACGACCTTCATGCAACCGGGAGATCAGGTGAGGGTTTGCCAGAGCGTGGTGGTGTTCCACCATCCCGAACACCGCGGCAAGGCCTTTGATCTCCAGGGCCAGCAGGGGGAGGTGTTCCAGGTGCTGAACGACTACAAGGGACGCAGCATCAGCCCCACCCTGCCGGTGATCGTGGCCTTCGGCCGGTTCAGGGCCCACTTCCGCTCCGATGAACTCGAGGCAGTGGCCTGAGGGCTACTCCGCCTTGAGCAGGAACACCCCCTCCTCGCCATCAATGGCCTGGAGGCAGAGGGCAATCACTTCCTGACGGCTCGTGGGCACCACCCGCCCGCAGAAATCAGGCTGAATCGGCAGCTCGCGATGGCCGCGGTCCACCATCGCCAACAGGGCAACCCGATGGGGACGCCCCCAGGCCTGCAGGGCCTCCAGGGCCGCCCGCACGGTACGGCCCGTGAAGATCACGTCGTCCACCAGCACCACCTCCCGGCCGTCGACGGCGGTGGGCAGCTCGGTGGGGGCGGCCAGACGCGTACCCACCCGGTCGAGATCGTCGCGGTGGAAGGTGGGATCCAGGCTGCCCTGATCCACCGGATGGCCGCACAGCACTTCCAGCCTGGCGGCGAGCACCTGGGCCAGGGCCAGCCCACGGGTGGGGATCCCGAGCAACAGCAACTCACGGCTATCCGCAACGCTCTCCAGCACCTGGGAGGCCAGTCGGTTGAGGGTTCGGCTCAGTTCCTGGGCCGAAAGAATCTCGACGCGATCAGCAGACATGACAGCGAGCCGGGGCGTGATGGTACTGGGGATCACCAATCAGCTCGACGCCGGAGCGCCGACCGAGGCCAGGCTGATCCTCGTGTCGAGAAAAGCTGACGCAACCAGGCTCCAGACAAGTGCCGTCTGGGGAGGGGAGTAAGTTAGGGAGAGCACGCGTTGCAGAGAAGAGCAGGAAAGAAGGGGTGACAACAATTCCGTCCTCTAATCGCGAATCCAACAGCGCCGGTCCCTCCAACGGCGCCTTCTCCACTCGTAACTCCGTTTCACCCGTCGTTCTCTGCATCCTGGACGGCTGGGGTTACCGCCACGACGATGCCCACAACGCCATCCGCTCCGCCGAGACGCCGGTGATGGATGCCCTATGGCATGCCTACCCCCACACCCTGATCCAGGCCAGTGGTGGAGAGGTGGGCCTACCCGACGATCAGATGGGCAACTCCGAGGTGGGCCATCTCACGATCGGTGCCGGTCGGATCATCCGCCAGGAACTGGTGCGGATCGGCCAGGCTGTGCGCGACGGCAGCATCGCCGACAACCCCGCCATCAATGCCCTGGCGGACAAACTCCTGGCCAGTGGCAGAACACTGCATCTCATCGGACTGTGTTCCGATGGCGGCGTCCACAGCCACGTCGATCACCTGGGCGGCCTGCTGCACTGGGCCGCCGGCAGAGACCTTAAGGATGTCTGCATCCACCTGGTCACCGACGGGCGCGATACCCCAACCCAGAGTGCGCCTCGATTTCTGGCCACGATCGAGCAGCAGATCGCCGCGGCGGGGGTTGGTCGGATCAGCACCATCTGCGGGCGTTACTGGTCGATGGACCGGGACAACCGCTGGGAACGCACCGAAAAGGCCTACCGCCTGCTCACCGAAACTGGAGAGATCACAACCCTCAGCCCCCAAGAGGTGCTGGAGGCTTCCTATGCCGAGGAGGTCACCGATGAGTTCATCGAACCCACTCGACTGGCCCCAGGCCAGATCTGCCCTGGCGATGGCCTGATCTGCTTCAACTTCCGCCCCGACCGAGTGCGGCAGCTGGTGCGCGCCCTGGTGCTGCCGGAGTTCGACAGCTTCGAGCGCAACCGCATCGAAGGGCTGCAGGTGGTCACCTTTACCCAGTACGAGGCCGGTCTACCGGTGGCCGTGGCATTCCCGCCGGAATCCCTCGATGGCCTGCTGGGCCAGGTGGTGTCCGAGTCGGGTCTGCGTCAATTTCGCACGGCGGAAACCGAGAAATATCCGCATGTCACCTATTTCATGAACGGTGGCATCGAGCAGCCCTACCCCGGCGAAGACCGCCATCTGGTGCCATCCCCCCGCGTAGCCACCTACGACCAGGCCCCGGCCATGTCTGCCGAGCAACTCACCGAGAACTGCATCAGCGCCATCAACAAGGGGATCTATTCCCTGGTGGTGATCAACTACGCCAACCCCGACATGGTGGGGCACACCGGTCAGATGGGCCCCACCATGGAGGCCATTGCCACCGTGGATCACAGCGTTGGTCGGTTGCTGGAGGCCACCAACCGCATGGGCGGCACCCTGCTGGTGACCGCTGACCATGGCAATGCCGAGGTAATGGAAGGCCCCGATGGCCGCCCCTGGACCGCCCACACCACCAACCCCGTGCCTGTGATCCTGGTAGAGGGCGAGAAACGCAAGCTGCCGGGCCATGGCAACGCCGTTCAGCTCCGCGAGGGTGGCGGCCTGGCCGATATTGCCCCCACCTTGCTGGACATCCTGGGCCTGCCTCAGCCGGCCCGGATGACCGGCCAAACACTCATTGTCCCCGCCGGCAGCCCCGCCGTACCCAACCGCATCCCCCAGACCCTAGGGGTCTGATCTCCCCCGCCAACCCCCTAGGCTGCCGCCATGCTTCAAACCGTTTTCACCTGGATCTGGTTGGCCAGCGGCGTGCTGCTGGTGATCAGCGTGCTGCTGCACAGCCCCAAAGGCGACGGCATGGGCGGCCTGGCCAGTAGCGGTGGCTCGATGTTCAGCAGCGCCCGCAGTGCCGAGGCCACGCTCAACCGCATCAGCTGGACCTTGCTGGCCATCTTCCTGGGTCTGGCCACCGCCTTGAGTGCTGGCTGGCTCAAGGGCTTCTGAGATGACCCGTCGTGGCTTGCTAGCAACCCTGGGGGCTCTGTTCTCACCGGTGATGGGTGCCCGCGCGGCTGAAGCGGCCTCGAAGGCCACAGATCCGGCGTGGCAACTGAGTGAGGCGGAGTGGAAGAAGCGCCTGAGCCCGGCCGCGTACAACGTGCTGCGCCAGGAGGGCACCGAACGTCCCTTCTCCAGTGCCCTGAACAATGAGAAGCGGCCAGGCACGTTTGCCTGCGCAGGCTGCAACTTGCCCCTCTTCAGTTCAAAGGCGAAATACGAGAGCGGCACCGGTTGGCCCAGCTTCTGGCAACCCCTGCCCAAGGCGGTGGTGACCAAGCTGGATTTCAAGCTGATCGTGCCCCGCACGGAATACCACTGCCGCCGATGCGGTGGCCACCAAGGGCACGTGTTTGACGACGGCCCCAAACCCACCGGTAAGCGCTACTGCAACAACGGCGTGGCCCTCAAATTCATCCCCGCTTAACCGGTGAATTCGCTGTTGTAAGCCTCTTCACCGTGGGCATTGATATCGAGGCCCTGCTGTTCCTCAATATCGTTAACCCGCAGCGGCATCACCAAGCGAATCAATCGAAGGATCACGTACGTGCCGACCCCAACAAACAGGATTGTGAATCCTGCGGCCTTGAGCTGAATCCAGAGCTGGCTGGCCTGTCCCAGCAGCAATCCGTCGGCGCCAGCGGGATTGAGGCTTTTCAACGTGAACACACCCGTGAGCAACGTGCCGAGCAACCCGGCCACGCCATGCACCGGCAGCACATCGAGGCTGTCATCAAGACGCCAGCGGTTCTTGAGTTGCAGGGCATAGCTGCACACGAGGGCTGCCGCGAAGCCAATCAGCACGGCCGCCAGAGGGCTGACGTAGCCGGCCGCCGGGGTGATCGCCACCAGGCCGGCCACAGCGCCGGTGGCCACACCCACGGCGGTGGGCTTGCCGCGCTGCCAGGTTTCCAGCAGCATCCAGCCCAGGGCAGCGGCAGCAGCAGCGGTGTTGGTGGTGAGGCAGGCCAGGGAGGCCAGATTGCCGGCCACCAGGCCGCTGCCACCGTTGAAGCCAAACCAGCCGAACCAGAGCAGGCCCGCCCCCAGCAGGATGAAGGGCACGTTGTGAGGTGGGGCGACATGGCCCGCGCCGCCACTACGGCGCCGGCCCACCACCAGGGCCGCAACGGCGGCGGCCACACCGGAGGCCAGTTCCACTACCAGGCCACCGGCGAAGTCGATGGCACCGAGGCCGGAGCTGCCCAGGAATCCACCCGGCCCCCACACCATGTGGGCCAGGGGCAGATAGATGAAGGTGCTCCAGAGCAGCAGAAACACCATCCAGGCGCGGAAATGCATCCGCTCCACCACCGCACCGGAAATCAAGGCCGGCGTAATGATCGCGAAGGTGGCCTGAAACAGGGCCACGGCACCGTGGCTGAGTTGGCCATCGCCATAGGGAGCCGACCAATTGCTCAGGCCCGCCCACTGCAACCCGCCGATGAAGGGAGCCAGTGGACCGCTGCCGGGGGAGAAGGCCAGGCTGTAGCCGAACAACACCCAGAGCACACTCACCAGGGCCATGGCGGTGAAGCTCATCACCATGGTGTTGAGCACGTTGCGGCTACGCACAAACCCCGCATAGAAGAGGGCCAGGGCTGGCGTCATCATCAGCACCAGAGCCGCACTCACCAGCACAAAACCGTTGTTGGCACTGCGAAGGGCCAGATCGGTTGCAAACAGCAGCGGCACAGCTGAGCCAAAAGCAGGCGCCACCCTGAAGGCCAACGGACCTCTAGCTGGTAGCAGTCGCTACCAAAAGAGCCTTTCAGGGTGTCAACCGATACAGCCGGGATGGCTGGGTCCGGTTGGGTGTGCGGACAAGAAAAAAGGGCAGAAGGAAAACCCTTCTGCCCTCGCTGCCCATGAAGGAGTGGGGCCTCGAAAGACCCCCATCACGCGATCAGTAGTCGAAGTCACCGCCGCCCATGCCGCCGCCGGCAGGAGCTGCATCCTTCTTCTCGGGCATGTCCGCCACGATGCACTCGGTGGTGAGCACCATGCCGGCGATGGAGGCGGCATTCTGCAGACCGGAGCGGGTCACCTTGGCGGGGTCCACGATGCCGGCAGCCAGCATGTCGACGTACTCACCGGTGGCGGCGTTGTAGCCCTCGTTGAAGGGCTTGTTCTTCACGTGCTCGGCCACCACGGCGCCGTTCACACCAGCGTTCTCAGCGATGCGCTTGAGGGGTGCGGTGAGGGCCGAAGCCACGATCTGGGCACCGATCAGCTCTTCGCCGGAGAGGTTGGCCGCAGCCCACTCCTCGAGGGCGGGAGCCAGGTGGGCCAGGGTGGTGCCGCCACCGGGAACGATGCCCTCTTCAACGGCCGCCTTGGTGGCGTTGATGGCGTCTTCCAGGCGCAGCTTCTTGTCCTTCATCTCGGTCTCGGTGGCAGCGCCCACCTTGACCACGGCCACACCGCCGCTCAGCTTGGCCAGACGCTCCTGCAGCTTCTCCTTGTCATAGGAGGAGTCGGTTTCGTCCATCTGCTTGCGGATCTGCTCGCAGCGCGCCTTCACCGCCACCTCGTTGCCTTCGGCCACGATGGTGGTGGTGTCCTTGTTGATGGTGATGCGGCGGGCGGTGCCCAGCATCTCCAGCTTGGCGTTCTCCAGCTTGAGGCCGGCGTCCTCGGTGATCAGCTGGCCGTTGGTGAGAACGGCGATGTCCTCGAGCATGGCCTTGCGGCGATCGCCGAAACCAGGAGCCTTCACGGCCGCCACGTTCAGCACACCGCGCAGGCGGTTCACCACGAGGGTGGCGAGAGCTTCCTTCTCGATGTCCTCAGCAATGATCAGCAGGGGCTTGCCGGTGCGGGCGATCTGCTCGAGCACGGGCACCAGATCCTGCACCAGGCCGATCTTCTTGTCGGTGAGCAGGATGTAGGGCTCCTCGAGCACCGCTTCCATGCGCTCGGTGTCAGTGGCGAAGTAGGGCGAGATGTAGCCCTTGTCGAAGCGCATGCCCTCGGTGACCTCCAGCTCGGTGGTCATCGACTTGCCTTCTTCCAGGGAGATCACGCCCTCCTGGCCCACCTTGTCCATGGCGTCGGCGATCATCTGGCCGACTTCCTCGTCGTTACCGGCCGAGATGGTGCCCACCTGGGCGATGGCGCTGCTGCCGGTGATGGGCTTGGCGTGCTCCTTGATCTTGCCGACCAGGAACTCGGAGGCCTTGTCGATGCCCTTCTTCAGGGTGATGGCGTTGGCGCCGGCGGCCACGTTGCGGAGGCCCGCCTTCACCATGGCGTGGGCCAGCACGGTGGCGGTGGTGGTGCCGTCGCCAGCGGCGTCGTTGGTCTTGGAAGCGGCCTGACGGATCAGGGCGACACCGGTGTTCTCGATGTGGTCTTCCAGCTCAATTTCTTTGGCGATGGTGACGCCGTCGTTAATGATCTGGGGAGCGCCGAACTTCTTCTCGAGCACCACGTTGCGACCCTTGGGACCCAGGGTCACAGCAACGGCTTCAGCCAGGGTGTCGATACCTTTCTCGAGGGCGCGACGGGCTTGCTCGTTATAGATAATGCGCTTAGCCATTAGCGTTTCTGGTGAGGGTTGATGAATTCAATGAACTGAGAACCTGGGCGCTGCGCGTCAGTTGACGACGGCCAGGATGTCCTTCTCGGAAAGCAGCACGTACTCGTCGCTGCCGAGCTTGATATCGGTACCGGCGTACTTGCTGTACAGCACCTTGTCGCCGATGCTTACTTCAGGAGCCTGGCGGGTGCCGTCGTCGTTGCGCTTGCCAGGACCGATCTGCACCACCTCACCCACTTGGGGCTTTTCCTTGGCGGTGTCGGGCAGCAGGATGCCGCCGGCGGTTTTTTCTTCAGACTCGGAGACCTTGATGAAGATGCGGTCGCCGAGGGGCTTGACGGTGGAAACGCTGAGGGAAACAGCAGCCATGGATGGATTGCGATGAGGGTTGCGAAACCAGGTTGCGAAACCATTGGCATGGCGCCAATGACGCCACAGTTGGCAACGAGTTAGCACTCGCGTGCCTTGAGTGCCAACTTATGGGGGCTGCCACCCCTTGGGCAAGGCGCCGCCGGGGCGGTTGACCGAACTCGCGATGGCGCGGAACCGAACAGGGCTGGTGGGCCTGCCGGGCCTGCCCCCTGACGGCAGGCGCAGTGGTAAGGTTGCGCCGCTTCGGGCGGGATTGGATCCCGCTGCGCGCTCCCCGCGACTTCCTTACATATGGCTGCTGCTACTGCCACCGGCACCAAAGGCATCGTCCGGCAGGTGATTGGCCCGGTTCTCGACGTCGAATTCCCGGCCGGCAAGCTGCCCAAGATCTACAGCGCTCTCCGTATTGAGGGCAAAAACTCTGCCGGTCAGCAGGTGGCTCTGACCGCCGAGGTGCAGCAGCTGCTGGGCGACCATCGTGTGCGTGCTGTGGCCATGAGCACCACCGATGGCCTGGTGCGCGGCATGGAAGCCACAGACACTGGTGCTCCCATTTCCGTGCCCGTGGGTGAGGCCACCCTGGGCCGCATTTTCAACGTGCTCGGCGAGCCCGTTGACGAGCAGGGCCCTGTGGCCACCACCACCACGGCTCCGATCCACCGCGAAGCCCCCAAGCTCACCGAGCTGGAAACCAAGCCCAAGGTGTTCGAGACCGGCATCAAGGTGATCGACCTGCTGGCGCCCTACCGCCAGGGTGGCAAGGTAGGCCTGTTCGGCGGGGCCGGCGTGGGCAAAACCGTGTTGATCCAAGAGCTGATCAACAACATCGCCAAGGAGCACGGTGGCGTGTCTGTGTTCGCCGGTGTGGGCGAGCGCACCCGTGAGGGCAACGACCTTTACGAGGAGTTCAAGGAATCCGGAGTGATCAACTCCGACGACCTCTCCAAGTCGAAGGTGGCCCTCTGCTACGGCCAGATGAACGAGCCCCCCGGCGCCCGCATGCGCGTGGGCCTGTCGGCGCTCACCATGGCGGAGCACTTCCGTGACGTGAACAAGCAGGACGTGCTGCTGTTCGTGGACAACATCTTCCGATTCGTGCAGGCCGGCTCTGAAGTCTCTGCTCTACTGGGCCGCATGCCCTCTGCCGTGGGCTACCAGCCCACTCTCGGCACCGACGTGGGTGCCCTGCAGGAGCGCATCACCTCCACCCTGGAAGGTTCGATCACCTCAATCCAGGCCGTGTACGTGCCCGCAGACGACCTGACCGACCCGGCTCCCGCCACCACCTTCGCCCACCTAGACGCCACCACCGTGCTCAGCCGCGGCCTGGCCTCCAAGGGCATCTACCCCGCTGTGGATCCCCTGGATTCCACCAGCACCATGCTCCAGCCCGCCGTGGTGGGTGATGAGCACTACCGCACTGCCCGTGCCGTGCAGTCCACCCTGCAGCGCTACAAGGAGCTCCAGGACATCATCGCGATTCTGGGTCTGGACGAACTGTCCGAAGACGACCGCCGCACCGTGGATCGCGCCCGCAAGATCGAGAAGTTCCTCTCCCAGCCCTTCTTTGTGGCCGAGATCTTCACCGGTCAGAAGGGTGAGTACGTGAAACTGGAAGAAACCATCGCTGGTTTTAACCAGATCCTCGCCGGCGAACTGGATGACCTGCCCGAAGCCGCCTTCTACCTAGTGGGCAACATCGACCAGGTGAAGGCCAAGGCCGCCAAGATCCTCGCTGAAGCCAAGGGCTGATCCTGATGTCCCTGACTCTTCGTGTTCTCGCTCCTGACCAGAGCGTCTTCGACGGCAATGCCGACGAAGTGATCCTGCCCAGCACCACCGGTCAGCTCGGCATCCTGCCCGGCCACGTGTCGCTGCTCACCGCCCTGGATACAGGCGTGCTGCGGGTCCGTGATGCCGGTGGCTGGAAGGCCATTGCCCTACTCGGCGGTTTTGCCGAAGTGGAATCTGATGAGGTGACGGTGCTGGTGAACGGCGCCGAGCTTGGTTCGGCCATCAACGCCGAAACGGCTGCCCAAGAGCTGGAAACAGCCAAGGGTGCAGCCGCCAAGTTCGAAGGCCAGGCCCCCAGCACCGAGAAGGTGAAGGCCCAGCAGGAGCTGGCCCGCGCTCGCGCTCGCCTGCAGGCCACCAAGGCCAACTGATTCCACGATCGAGCCACCGATCCACGCACTTCTTGCCCCCTGGTCTCTGGCCAGGGGGTTCTTGCTGGGAACGATCAAGAGCCCATCGATAGATTCGCGAGTAATGGCACACAAGAGCCAGTGGTGAATGGCACCGGGCAACGGCTGGGACTCCAGCTCAAGGGCTGGATGGAGGTAGGCGGCGCCGGGCTGGAGAGCGGCCAGGCCCTGGGTAATCGCCTGGTGGATGCCCTCGGAGCTGACGACAGCCTGAAGGGGCCGATTCGGGATCTCGCCAGCCAACGCCTGCTGCTCCAGGCTCTGCACCAGGAGGGCGCCGCCCAGCGCTCTGCCCTCAGCAGCCTGGCTGAGCAGCTCGCCAGCACCTACGCCCCCGCGGTGCTGCAAGAACTGCTCGACCTGCTGGAAGCCGCCACGGGCGTGGCCATGCCGCGGCAGCCAGCCCAGCCCGCCCCCATGCCCAAACCCTCGCTGGCAACCCGACGCTGGGGAGCCGTCGGGCAGGAGCTGAGGCCCTTCGCCCCAGGTCTAGCCCTGGCGGCTGGGGGAGCCCTGGTGCTCAGCTGGGCCAGCCGAGAGCTGGATCGCGAACTGTTTGAAGGCCTGGGCTGGAGCGGCGGCGTGGTGCTGGTGGTGGTGCTGGGCCTGCTGCAGGCCCTTGCCCTCGGCCCGCTGAAACGGTGGCGCCGCAACTGGATTCTCAGCGAGCAATCCGCCGGGGAGCCCCGACAGGCCTGGCGCTGGCTGGCGGCTCCGTGGATGCACGCCAACAGTGCCGAGGCAGCCGTGAACCTGGTGGCCCTGCTGATCCTGCTGGGCGCTTCAGCCCTGCAGCTGGGCGATGTGGTGCTGCGCTACAGCCTCACAGCCCTAGCCACCCTGACGCTCTCCACCGTCATGGCCCAACGCTTCGCCGTGGTGAGAACCTGGTCAGGTGCCTCTGGATCCATCAGCGCGCTCATCGCCCTCGGCGCGAGCCTGAGCGTGCTGCACTGGCGGCAGCTCAACTTCAACGCGGGGCCGGTCGCCATTCCCGCCTGGGTGCTGCTCCTGGTGTATGGGGCCCTGCAACTGGGCTGGCAGCTGCCACGTCAGGACAAGGCCGATGCCAGTCGCCCCCTCGAGCGCCTGCTCAGCTGCCAGTGGTGGTGGGGCCTGGTGCTGGGCGTGGTGTGGGGCCTGATCAGCTGGGGGCAGAGCTGGCTGAAGGCGTCAGCCGGCTGACGCCGCAGCCACGGCTTGCATATAGCGGCCCCACAGCTGCGCCACCAGCGCACCACTGGCCGCCTCTGCCGGGCGATTGTCGTCATTGCCCATCCAGATCGCCGTGAGGATCTTCATGCTCGGCGAATAGCCGATGAAGAGCACATCCACCCCGTTGTTGGTGGTGCCGGTCTTGCCGCGGGCATCCGCCACCACGGCGGCGGGCTTGCCGGTGCCCCGTTGCACCACCCCCGCCAGGAGCCCATCGAGGCTCGCTGCCACCTCGGGGCTGATCAGTTGGCGCGGAGTTTCGCCAATGGGGGTGGTGATGCCGCGCTCCGGGCAGGTGCTGAGGCTGAGAATCGACTGACAGACGCCCAGGTCGTAGATCTTGTCGACGCCATGCATCGGCACGGAGCGGCCGCCATTGGCCACCACCGCATAGGCTCGCGCCATCTCGTAGAGATAGGTTTCGCGGCCGCCGAGCATGGCACTGGCATCGGCATCCAGGGGTGTGCTGATCCCCAGCTGGCGGGCCTTGCGCACCACCTGGTTGAAGCCGGCCTTCTCCGCCAGCCGCAGGGCCACCACGTTTTCCGAGAGGGCAAAACCATCGGCCACGCTGACGCTGCCGGCCCCATGGCGACAGCCGGCCACATAGCTGAAGGGGGCGCAGGAGATCGGATCACTCGGCTTCACCCCAGCCTCGAGGGCCGCGAGGAAGGGAAACAACTTGAATGTGGAGCCCGGCTGGCGCAGGGCCTGCACCCGATCGAAACTGGAGCGGGAGTAGTCGCCGCCACCCACATAGGCAAGGATGTCGCCGCTCTCGATCTGGAGTGAGATCAGGGCCCCCTGGGTGAGCCCCACGGAGGCCGCGGGCCCCTCCAGGAAACGCTGCAGTTGCTGCTGCGCCAACTGCTGCATCTGGGGGTCGATCGTGCTCACCACCATGTAGTTCCCCCCGGCCTCCTGCTCGGAGAGGTTGAGGCCGAAACGGGTGCCCTCCAACTCGCCGCGCACGTAGTCGCTGAAGAACGGATAGCTGGAGAAACTGGTGTCCCGGCAAGCCGAGGCATCGATGTTGAGCGGCCGGCGCCGAGCATCGATAAGAGCCTGATCACTCAGGTAGCCCTGCTCATGCATCAACTTGAGCACCAGATTGCGGCGGTCGCGGCCGGCCTCGGGATCCTCCCGATTGCAGGGGCTATAGCCATTGGGACTGGGCAGCAGACCTACCAGAAAGGCTGCCTGAGCCACATCTAGATCAGCAGCAGACTTGCGGAAATAAAGGCGTGAGGCCTGCTCAAAGCCCTCGGTGCCGAGCCCCAGATAGGCCCGGTCCAAATACATCTTGAGGATCTGGTTCTTGCTGAAGCCCACCTCCAACTGCAGCGCCACCCAGAGCTCCCGCAACTTGCGGGTGAGGCTCACATCGCGGCCCACATCCGGGTAGTAGAGGCGCGCCACCTGCTGGGTGAGGCCACTGCCGCCGCCACTGCCCAGTAGGGCCGAGCGCAGGGTGCCGAACAGATCGATCCCGCTGTTCCAGCCGAACCGTGCCTCCTCCGAGGCCAGCAGGGCCTGGCGCAGGTGCAACGGATAGGCCTGCAGGGTGGGCAGGGCCGTGGCCGAACCCTCCTTGGCATCGATCTGCTGACCGTTGGCCGCGTAGATCTTCACCGGGCCGGCGATGGCGCGGATCTTCGAGCCACCGCCAATGCTGGCGGCCAGCAGCATGCCACACACCAGCAGGCTCGAGCCCGCCAGCGCCGCCAGGCCGAGCAGATGGCCGGCCTGCTCAAGGGCGCTGCGGGGGTGGATGTAGCGCAACACAGGCGCTTCACCCTTCAGCGGCGAGCCGAACTGAATGGCATCGCCATTGCGCAGCTGGATGGCGCGAATGCGCCGATCCCGATGAAACAGACCATTGGCGGAATTGAAATCCTCCAATGTGAAGTCCCGATCGGCATCCCGTGGCTTCTCGAGGATGGCGTGCACCCGGCTCAGCCCCGGTGCCTCCACGGGCAGCTCACTGGCAGGATCACGGCCGATGCGGTAGCGCCGGTTTTCGAGGAGGAGGTCGTGCAGCTTCTGGCCTGCGACCCACAGTTCCAGCCGAGCCTCCCGATGGCGTAGAGGGATCCAGGCAGCACGGATGGCGGCTGGGCGATGCAGCCAGGGCCCTTGTACGCACGCCGCAGCGAACTGGCGCCAGGCCTGGCGGACATCCGAGCTGGCCAGAGTGGAGGTGAGGCGGTGCAGCGGCATCTCCAGCGGCCCGGCCATAGGCTAAAGCCAGCAACCCCTCGCCCCTTCGGTGCAGCGCCAGCGGGACCCCTGGGAACCTTTCCGGCTGTGGCTGGCGCTCACCATTGGCGTGTACGCCATCCGCGCCTTCTTCGCCGCCACCTGGGTGGGAGCCATCCCGGGCTGGGTGCTGCTGGCGATGGTGCTGATCGCCCTGGCCTTGGCCAGTAAGGCCCTGCTGTTCCCTGGCCGGGTGGTGGCCTTTCGCGAAGGCGATGGAGGCTGGTGGGCCGATCTGCGTGACGACTGGCGCCTGTGGTGGCGGCGGCGCAAGGGGGATCCATGAGCCCGATCCAGGCGCAGCTGGTGCTGCGGAGCGACACCGCCAAGGTGGCCCCCCTCGATCCCGCCACACCCCTCACCATCGGCAAGGCCAAGGGCAACCGGCTGTGCCTGGCCAGCAGTGCGGGCGTCTCGGATCACCACGCCGTGGTGCGACATTCCCGCGGCCACGGCTGGGTGGTGTGCGACTGGCAAAGCCAGGACGGCACCTACCTGGAGGGGCAGCGCATCCAGCAGTGCCGGCCCGTGGCCGATGGCGATGAGATTCAGCTGGGGCGCCAGGGACCCGTGCTCGTGTTCCAGTTGGCGGCGCCCAAGCCAGCCACGCTCCAGCCCCCTCCGCCAACGGCCGGATCGATCGACTTTGAGGGCAGCACACTCGCGGTGGATCAGATCCGCTCCGCCGTGGTGCGCAGCCAACCCCTCTATCCCCACATCTTCAGCTGGTGGCTGCTGCTCTGCTTGGGCGGGCTGCTGCTGCTGCCGTTTCCGCTGCTGTTCTGGCCTCTGCAAATCACAGCCCTGGTGGGCTGGATTCTGCTGGGCTCACGCAAGCAGCACACCCTGGTGGTGGTGCTGCGGGATGGCCAGGCCATGCGCCACAGCTTCTCCAATCGACTCACCGCCCTGGCCCACCGCAACGGCATCCGCAAGGCCATCGAGCGGACAGGCCGCCCCCAGCCGTGACCTGGATCCTGCCGGAGGGTGCCACGCTTCGCTTCGAAGGCCTCAAGGAGCCGATTCAGATCCAGCGGGGCCTGGGGGGCGGCACGCAGGGCCAGGTGTACGCGGTGGCGATCGGAGACGAACAGCTGGCTCTGAAGTGGTATTTCCCGGCCTGCCTTGCCCGCGACCCACACCTGGAGCTCAGGCTGGGGGAAAGCATTCGCCTAGGGGCTCCCAATGGCGACTTCCTCTGGCCGATTGCGCTGCTGCGGCCCAGCCTTGAAGCCCGCCAGCAGATCCAGCTGGCCGAGGCTGGCTTCGGCTATTTGATGGCCCTGCGCCCTCCTGGGTTCATCGGGGCCCATGTCCATGCAGCCGGCAACCTGGAGATCAGCCTGCGCAACGTGCTGCGGGCGAGTTTCTTCCTGGCCACTGGCTTCCACGAGCTGCACCTCAAAGGGCTCTGTTACAAGGACATCTCCCTGGGCAACCTGTTCCTGGAGCCCACCAGCGGGCGGGTGCTGATCTGCGACAACGACAACGTGGATGTGGACGGCCGCGATCTCGGCAGCGTGCTGGGAACCCCCGGATTCATGGCCCCCGAGATCCTGCTGGGCCAGGCCAGGCCGGGAGCCAGCAGCGATCTCTTCTCCCTGGCCGTGCTGATCTTCCGGCTGCTCACCCGCCACGATCCACTGAAGGGGCAACTGGAGCTGGCGATCCGCTGCCTGGATGAACCCGCCCGCCGCCGCCTCTACGGCGAAGACCCGGTATTCATCTTCGATCCCCGGGATCCCCGCAACCGCCCCGACCCCATCGAACACGCTGCGGCACTGATCACCTGGCCCATCTACCCGGAACGGCTGAAGGCCCTGTTTGAGCAAACCTTCTGCAGTGGCCTGAACCAGCCCAACCGCCGAGCCCTGACAGGCCAATGGATGCAAGCCATCGCCCAATGCCTCGACCAGCGGGTGCTGTGCCCCCACTGCCAGCAGGAAAACTTCCCGGAACCGGGAGCTCCTGCCAGCTGCTGGGCCTGCGGCAGTGCCCTGCCCACCGCCGTGCTGCTGCAGACGCCCGCAGCCGGGGTAGCCGCCGCGGCCGACAACAGCCTGCATCCGCATCACTTCGATCCCCTGCTCAGCCACGACCTGCACCATCCCCTGGCCCAGGTGGTGGCACACCCCACGGATCCCGCCATCCTGGGCCTCACCAACCTCAGCGATGCCCCCTGGAGCGCCGAACTCAACGACGGCCAGAGGGTGACCGTGCCCCCTGGCAAAACCTGTAATCTCTCGGCCCTGGTGCATCTCCACACAGCTGCCGGCCCGGTCGATGTGATCCGCTAACCCACCATGCCCTTCCCCAACGTTCGGCTCAGCAACCGGCCCCTGCATTTCATCTACATCTGTGATTGCTCCGGCTCCATGGCGGCCCAGGGCAAGATGCAGGCCCTCAACCAGGCGATCCGTCAGTCGCTGCCAGGCATGGCCGAGGTGGCGCGCCAGAACCCTGAGGCCCGGGTGCTGGTGCGGGCGGTGAGCTTCGCCGACCGAGCAAACTGGCACCTGGCCGAACCCACGCCAGTGGACCAACTCGACTGGCGCGACCTGCAGGCCGGCGGCATCACCGCCATGGGCGAAGCCCTGGAGCTGGTGGCGGACCAGATGCAATCACCACCGATGGAGGAGCGGGCCCTGCCGCCGGTGCTGGTGCTGATCTCCGACGGCCAGCCCACCGACGACTTCGCGGCAGGCCTGGGGGCCCTGATGCGCCAACCCTGGGCCCAGAAGGCCGTGCGACTGGCAATCGCCATGGGGCATGACGCCGATCTGGAGGTGCTGCAACAGTTCATCGGCCCCGACCCCCTGGCCAACCTGCCGGCAGGAGAGGTACCGGGTGCCAGCGGTCAGATGCCCCGAGGCATGGCCAAATCGCCACGGCGGCCCCTGCAAGCCAGCAATGCCACTGCCCTGGCACAGTACATCCAGTGGGCCTCCACCGCCGTGGTGGGTGCCGCCTCCATGCCAGCCAGCCGGATGGCCGGCTCCAGCCGAGAAGGCAACATCCCCATGCCGGATCTGCCGCCCACGCTGATGGATCCCACCGACGACGTCGGCCCGCTGGTGTGGTGACCGGGGCGCTCACGAGCTGCTGGCACACACCCCAGTGCTGCACAGTGATCGGAGCCGCTCACCGGCGCCTGGGCAAGCCCTGCCAGGACGCCTCGGTGGCCTGCTCCCTGATGGGCCCGGGCGGCACGACGGTGCAGCTGATGGCCGTGGCCGATGGCCATGGCGGCGAGCGCTACTGGCTCAGCGACGTGGGCAGCCAACTGGCCTGCGACCAGGCGGTGCTGGCAGTGAAGCAGGCCCTGCAGCAGCAGCCCCTCACAGACCAGCGCCACTGGCTGGAGCTGCTGGCGGGCGAACTGCCCGCAAGGATCCAGAACGCTTGGCTGGAGGCGGCCGCAGACCACTGGCGCCAGCGGCCCGAAACCGGCGATCAGCCGTTCTCGCCGCTCACCTACGGCTGCACCCTGGGGGTGGTGCTGCTGGCACCGGAGTGGTGGGGCCACATGGGTCTGGGCGACTGGGACCTGGTGCGCAGCAGCGCTGACGGCAACCTGGACCTGATCAGCGAGGAACAGGACGCCTGGGCCAGCGGCGAAGCCACCGCCAGCCTGTGCATGGCCGGCACCGCATCCCTGTTCACCCAGCGAGCAGCGCTGTATCCCCTCACACCGGTCAGCGCCCCCTTCGCCCTCGTGCTGAGCACCGATGGCGTCCGCAAATCGTGCGCCACGGATGACGACTTTCTCGCCCTGAGCCATCACCTTGGTGAACTGCGTCAACGGGAGGAGCTGGACACAGCACTCGCGCAGATCACCAGCCAGGGGAGCGGTGACGATGTGTCGGTGGCGATCGGCCACTGGGGAGCACTCGCCAACCCTCCCCCGCTTCCCATGCCGCCGCAGCGCCTGCCGGTGGCCCTACCGGTACTCCTGGGCATCGGGGCCGCGGCCCTGGGAGCCGGGCTGTGGTGGCTGCAGCCGTGGCAGCGCTGGATCACGGCGCCGAAGCCGGCCGCTTCTCCAGCCACCAGCCTGCGCGCCGAGGTGCAGCGGCTGTGCGCCAGCCCGGATCGCATCCCGGGTGCCCTCAGCCAACGGCAGGCCCAGTTCGACCAGCTGCTACAGGGCCAACGCCAGCGCCAGGTCTTGATCCAACAAGCGCCGCTGGATCCCCTTGGGGCCGTGATCGCGGCGAGTTGGCCCTTGCCCGCAACTGCCAGCCCAGCGATCAGCCCAGGACTGGTGGAACTGAACGCCTGCCCAGCGTTGCTGAGCGCCTTTGATCAGCAATGGCAGCAGCGTCGTGCGGCGGCGGCCAAGATGCCAGCAGCCGGAAATGCCTCCGTTCAGCCGCCATCAGCCCCATGAATGACTACCAGCTCGGAGCCAACCTGCGCCGGCAGATCCTGGCCGACCTGCAACGGGGCCAATCCAGTGATGGCAGGCGTCTACAAGCCCTCGTGGGTGATTTCTGCGGTGAGTCGCAGAGCAACCTGCTCCCTGCACTGAAGTACCTGGTGCTCACCCCCGCCTTCAGCCACGCCGTGGGCCAGACCCCAGCCCTGGTGGCCGATGCTCACCTGCAGTTACGCCTGAACCAAGAGCTGCAGGAGCTGTTCGCCCCCGCCATCTGCGAGCGGATGGCGGCGGTGGTGAGCGGACTGCTGAATCTCAGTGAAGGCAGCGCAGCCACAGCCACAGCCACAGCCACAGCCAGCGCAGCCTTAGCCCCAAGCGCCGGCAGCAGCCGCGGCCTCGTAGCCGTGCTCAGCTTCATCGCCGGCGTGCTGGTGGTGGGCGTGGTGGGAGGGCTCGTGTGGCTGCTGCTGCTCAGTCGCCAGCAGCAGGCCCTCGCCCCTGCCACCGGGGGCGCCCCTCTCCAGGAGGCTCCAGCGGAAGCCGAGCGCAAACAGCCCAGCGAAAGCGCCATGCCGCCGCCGGCTCCAGACCTCGAACAGCCCCTGGATCCAGCAGCGGTGGATCAAGCCATGGCCACCGTGCAGCAGCTCTACAGCGCACTCTCAAACCGCAACGTCGAAGCGGCACGCCAGCTGTTTGGCACCGCCGCCGCCGATCAGTTCGATCCCAGCTTTTTCGAGCAATTCGAGCGGGTGAGCGTGGCCGACCTGCGGGAGACCAGCCGAACCGGGTCCACGGTGAATTTGCAAGGGGTGGTGACCTTCCTCTATCCGGACGGCAGCAGCCAGAGTGAAACCCGCAGCTTCAACGTGGACACCAGCACGACTCCTGCCGTGATCACCGCCAGTGCGTTCGGCCAGGTGGTGAAGCCCCGCAACTGACCACGGCCTTGGCATAGGCCTGATCAAAGCGATCCCAACGGAAGCTGCGCGGGTCGTAGCGGCTGTGGCTGCGGTCAATGGCCGCATGGCTGGTCACCCGACTCATGGGAATGCCGTAGCGGTGCTGCCAGAGCAGCACCTGGGAGGCCAGGGCACGGTATTGCTCAGGGGTGTAACCGGAATGGCCATCGCCGGCATCGGCCCCGCGACCATCGGCGGGCGTCACCAAGCTGACGTGGAGCGCAATGTTGTTGACCGAGCCGCGGCTACTGGGCTTGGCCTGCAGGGTGAAATCGCCAAAAGCCGATTGCCCGGCGCCGTAGGCACGGTTGGCATCGGGCACCACGCGGTGACGTTCACCATCGGTGCCAATCACAAGGTGGTAACTCACCTGATCGGCATCTGCCGGGTGGGGAGTGCGGAACAGGTTGAGGGTGCTGGCCTGATCCATCACGGTCTCGTGCAGGACGATCAGGCTGGGCTGATGGGGCAGGGGGCGGCCACGCCAATCCCGGCTCTGCCGCTCGCCGAAGTTGGTGGGATCCGCGGGGGCCGCCAGTTCCGGCTTCAGATCCAGACCCCGCGCACAGCGGCTGAGTTCACCTGGGGAGAATTGGGCCGCCGGGATGAACACCGGATCGGGGGCGACAGCGCCCGTTGAGGGCTGCCACCACCAACGCATCCCGCAGAACGCGACTCCCCCCAGCACCGCCACGGAGAGCGCACCGCTGAGTGCACCCAGAAACCAACTGCGCCGGTGGGAGTGGGCCATGACAGGCAACACGTCGATTAAAGACAAAAAAAGCGCCCCTGACGGGGCGCTGAAGCTGGGGGCAGGCCGATCAGGCGGTACCGCAGAAGGTGACATCGGGGAACTTGAGCTTGGCCTCGTCGAGGCTCTTGCCCTTGCCCTCTTCCTGCCAGTAATTGATCACCTCGGTGGCCTTGTTGAGGATCTCAACGCGCTCGTTGTCGGTGATCCAGCTCTTGCCTTCCAGCTCGGTCTTAAGGGTTTCCCAGGCGTCCTCACGGGGCCAGAAGAAGTAAGCCGTGAGGGGACTGGGGCCGCCGCCCACAATCTGATCCACAGCCAGGGCCACGTTGTCGGGCAGCCACAGGATCTTCAGCAGAAAACGGCCCTCATCCGCCTTGGGGGTACGCCCCGAGGGAACGCCGTTCTCGTCGATGGTGGCGGTGGCCAGTGCAGCACTGGCACCACGCAGCACCGGACGGCCCTCGGTGGTGTCCTCAGCGGAAACCTCAGGTGCGGCAGTCGCCACGGCGCTTTCAGCGCTCTCGGTGCTCATGGTGTCAGCGCTCAAGGCTTAATCACAAACAACTAACCTATCAGCCGCCGTAGCCCCACCCCTGAAGCCCTGCGCCCAGCCCAGAGCCATCCTGCTGTTCGACATCGATGGCGTGATCAGGGATGTGGGCTGCAGCTACCGGCGCGCCATCGTGGAGACGGTTCATCACTACAGCGCCACGCGGCCTGATCCGGAGACGATTGACAGTCTCAAGGCCGAGGGCTGCTGGAACAACGACTGGGAAGCCTCCCTGGAACTGCTGCGGCGGGCGGGCAGCACGCTGCCGCCCTTCGAGGCTCTGGTGGAGGTGTTCAACGGCTTCTATTTCGGCGGCGACCCCGAGGGCGATCCCGCCAGCTGGCAAGGGTTCATCGGCCATGAGCCCCTGTTGGTGGAGCGCCCCTTCTTTGAGGCCCTCACGGGCGCCGGGGTGGGCTGGGGCTTCGTGAGCGGCGCCGAGCCGCCATCGGCACGCTTCGTGCTGGAAGCCCGGCTGGGCCTGGCCGATCCACCCCTGATCGCCATGGGGGATGCCCCCGACAAACCCGATCCCACGGGATTGCTGCGCCTGGCGGCGGAGCTCACCGGCGGCCTGGGCCCGGGCACAGCAGCGGTGGCCTACCTGGGCGACACCGTGGCCGACGTGCTCACCGTGCAGCGCGCCCGCGAGCAGCAGCCCGAACAGCGCTTTCTGAGCCTGGCCGTGGCGCCTCCCCACCTCCAGGCCCCGGGCCAGGAAGAGGCGCGCTCGCACTACGAGCAGCAGCTGCGCCAGGCCGGTGCCGACGCGGTGATCCCTGCCACCGGCCAGGTTCTGTTGGCCTTGGAGCAAGCCCTGGGGGAGAGCTGAGCCCTCAGCGTTCGAGCGCCGCAGGCGCCTTCAAGGCCGCGGCCGTGAGGGTCTCATGGCCACGATCGGTCACGGCCACGTCGTCCTCGATGCGAATGCCAATGCCCTTCCAGCGCTCGGCAATGGCGGGCTGCCCCTCGGGCACCGGCAGGCGATCGCTCACATAAAGGCCAGGCTCCACCGTGAGCACCATGCCCGGCTCCAACGCCACAGGGTGCTCACCCAGGCGGTAAGCGCCCACATCGTGCACATCGAGGCCCAACCAGTGACCGGTGCGATGCATGTAGAGATGGCGGTAGGCCCCCTGCTCGATCACACCATCCACCGAGCCGGCCAACAGGCCCAGATCCAACAGCCCCTCCACCAGCACCCTCACGGCCGTGTCATGCACGCCCTCCGCCGTGTGGCCCGGAGCCACCGCCGCCACCGCCGCCTCCTGGGCCGCGAGCACCAGCTCATAGAGGGCCCGCTGCTCGCCGCTGAAGCGACCGTTGATCGGGAAGGTGCGGGTGATATCGCCGTTGTAGTAGTCGCCCAGGGAGCAACCCGCATCGATCAGCAGCAGGTCGCCATCGTTCAGCACGGCACTGTTGGCGGTGTAGTGCAGCACGCAGGCGTTGTCGCCACCGGCCACGATCGAGCCATAGGCGGGCCCCCGGGCCCCCTGCTCCAGGAAGTGCTGCTCGATCACAGCCTGCACCTGGCGCTCATTCAGCCCTGGCCGTGCCACCTGGCGGGCCAGCTCATGGGCCTCCGCCGAGATCCGCGCCGCTTCGCGCAGGCGCACCAGCTCCTCAGGCGCCTTGCGCAGGCGCAACGCATGCAGCAGCGGGCAGGGCGCTACCAGCCCCAGGGCCGCCGCACCACTGCGGGGGGCACGATCCAGCTGAGCACCCCAGGCCTGCAGCACCAGGGGCTCCACCTCGGGGTGACGCCCCACCCGGAAGGCAATGCCCTCAGCACCCTTGAGGTAGTCGGCCAGGAGCTGGGGCAGCTCGGCGCGGGGATGGGCCAGGTCGGCACCAAACTGGGTCACAGACCCCTCGCAGCCCCAGCGGAAACCGGTCCACACCTCAGCACTGGGCTCCTTTGGCTGCACGAACAGCACAAAGCGTTCCCCCTCCGGCCGGTGGGGCAGGAACAGGGCCACGGCATCGGGCTCATCGAAGCCAGTGAGGTACCAGAAATCACTGTTCTGACGAAAGGGCCATTCGCAATCGGCGTGATGGGTGGCCAGGGGCGCCGCCGGAATCACCGCCGCTGCGCCGCCAAGGGCCTCCAGGAAGCGAGCACGGCGCGCGGCATAGATCTCGGGACCGATCAGCATGGGTTCCGGCGCAGGGGCTGAGCGCGACGATGGCACAGCCGATTAAATGAGTGCTGGTGACCCTGCTGCCGCCATGACCGCCGCCGCGCCCTCGGCAGCCCAGCGCTGCGAGCTGCTGCTGGCGCAGTGGCGCTCCGAACTGGCGCTCAGCTCGCGCGAACGGGCCGTGCTCGCCCCGGAGCTGCAAGCCCTCGACCGGCAACTCCAGGCCCTCGACGAGCGGCGCCTGCGGGTGGCCGTGTTCGGCCGGGTGGGCGTAGGCAAATCCAGCCTGCTGAATGCCTTGCTGGGCCGGTCCACCTTTGCCACCGATGTGGCCCACGGCTGCACCCGCCACCAGGAGCGGGCCGCCTGGCCTGTGAACATCCCTGACCTGAGGGCCGTGGAGCTGGTGGACACTCCCGGCATCGATGAGATCGCCGCCAAGGCCCGGCAACGGCTGGCAGCACGGGTGGCCCTGGGGGCCGATCTGGTGCTGTTGGTGCTCGATGGCGATCTCACCACCCCGGAAGCGGAGGCCCTGGAACAGCTCCTGGCGGGGGGCAAACCGGTGCTGCTGGTGCTCAACCGCATCGACTGCTGGCCGCAGGACGAGCGCGACGCGCTGATGGCGAGCATCCGCCGCCGCCTGCCTGCCGCGGCCCGAGGGCTGAAGCTGCTGGCCGTGGCCTCGGCTCCGCGCCAGGCCCAGTGGCGGGCCGATGGGCGCGTGCGCAGCGAGCCCTTACCCCCACAGATTGAGCCCCTGCGCCAGGCCCTCACCGCCCTGCTCGCCAACAGCGGTGAGCTGCTGCTGGGGTTGAACGGGCTGCGGGCCGCAGACCGCTTCGCCCAGTCGCTACAGCGCTGGCGCCTGCGCCAGGGCCGTGCCGCGGCCCAGGGCCTGATCGGCCGCTTTGCCGCCCTCAAGGCCACCGGCGTGGCCGCCAACCCCCTGATGCTGCTGGATCTCGCCGGCGGCTTTGCCCTGGACACGGCCCTGGTGCTGCAGCTTTGCCAGCTCTACGGCCTGCCGATGGGCGGCGCCGGCGCCCGGCAACTGCTGGGCAGGCTCTCGGCCCAGAACGCCCTGCTGGGGGGCACACAATTGGGCATTCAGCTGCTGCTGGGGGGCATCCGCCAGCTGCTGCTGCTGGCAGCCCCCCTCAGCGCCGGGCTGAGCCTGGCTCCCGCCGCGCCGGTGGCCCTGGCCCAGGCCGCCCTGGCGGTGCACACCACCCGGCTCACCGGAAAACTGGCCGCCGCCGAATTGCTGCGCAGCGCGCAGCGGGGCGGGCGGCACCCGGCCTCCCTGCTCAGGCGCCTGGCCCAGCAGGATCCGCAGGTGCGCGCCTGGCTGCAGCAGTGGCAGAGCCGCGAACCCATACCGGCGGCCGTGCAAACCCTGCTGCCATGAGCACGCCATCGGCCCGCAGCCTGGCCCTGTTCGGCACCAGTGCCGATCCCCCCACCCCCGGCCACCGGGCACTGCTGGCCGGCCTGGCCCACCGCTACGGCCGGGTGGCCACCTGGGCCAGTGACAATCCCTGCAAACAGCACGGCGCCCCCCTGCCGCTGCGGGCGGCGCTGCTACAGGCGGTGGTGGATGACCTGGCCGATCCCCGCGTGGTGCTCGAGCAGCGGCTGAGCAGCCCCCGGGCCCTCGACACCCTGGATCGAGCAGCGGCGCTCTGGCCAGATCAGCCACTGGTGTTCGTGGTGGGCAGCGATCTGGCCCCACAGATCCCGGGTTGGTACAGGGCCTCGGAGCTGCTGGCCCGGTGCCGGCTGGCGGTGGTGCCGCGCCAGGGCTGGCCCCTCGAGCCTGGGGATCTCGAGCAGCTGCAGCAGCTGGGGGGGCAGGTGGATGTGCTCGAGCTGCCCGTGCCCGCCACGGCCAGTTCCGCCATCCGCCAACAGCCCAGCCCGGAGCTGGTGCCAGCAGCTCTGTGGCCGGAACTGCTCAAGCACAATCTCTACGGCCTCGGGCACGAGCCCGCCTCCCCCCAGCCCTGATGCGCGTTGCCCTGGCTCAGATGAACCCCCTAGTGGGGGACCTGCGGGGCAACGGGCAACGGCTGCTGGCGGCCTGCCATCAGGCCGCAGACCAGGGCGCCGAACTGGTGGTGGCCGCGGAGCTGGCCCTGTGGGGCTACCCGGCCCGCGACCTGCTGCTGCGGCCCTCCCTGCGGCACCTGCAGCAGCAGGTGCTGGATCAGCTGGCGGCCGAGCTACCGGCGGGCCTCAACCTCCTGCTGGGGGTGAGCGAACAGGCCCCCGGGGAGCAGCAGCCCAACCTGTTCAATGCCGCCGCCCTGGTGGAACCAGGCCACTGGCAGGTGGTGGCACGCAAACGGCTGCTGCCCAGTTACGACGTGTTTGATGAGCGGCGCTACTTCCGCCCGTCCGATCAGCCCTGCCTGCTACAGCTGGAGCGTGGCGGACGCTCCTGGCGCCTGGGGCTCACCATCTGCGAAGACCTGTGGGTGGACCACAGCCTCCACGGGCAGCGGCTGGTGGGCTCCGATCCCATCGGCGACCTCCAGCCGCTGCAGCCCGATCTGTTGATCAACCTCTCGGCCTCGCCCTATGCCCAGGGCAAGGGCCAACAGCGCCGCGATCTGGTGGCGGCGGCGGCCCGGCGACTGGGCTGCGGCGTGGTGTACGTGAACCAGGTGGGAGGCAACGACGAGCTGGTGTTTGACGGCGGCAGTTTCGTGATGGATGCCACGGGTTCCATGGCGGCCCAACTGCCCTGGGCCGAGACCGCCCTGGCCTGCTGGGATGCCACGGCCGCCGTGACAGCCAGCGGCCCGAGCACGGGCTTTCACCTGCCCTCCAACGACGACCTGCTATTGCGCACCCTGGTTCTGGGAGTGCGGGACTATGCCCGCAAGTGCGGCTTCCGCAAGGCTCTGCTGGGCCTAAGCGGCGGCATCGATTCCGCCCTGGTGGCCGTGATCGCCGCTGCGGCCCTGGGTCCAGAGAACGTGCAGGGCCTGCTGATGCCTTCGCCCTGGAGCTCCGGCGGCTCGATCAGCGATGCCCTGGCGCTCGCCGATCGGCTTGGCATCACCACCCAGACAGTGCCGATCGCCCCGCTGATGGCGAGTTTTGATGCCGCTCTCACACCCCCCCTGGAGGGTGCACCCAGCGGCCTCACCGCCGAAAATCTGCAATCGCGCATCCGCGGCACCTTGCTGATGGCCGTGGCCAACCAGCAGGGTCAGCTACTGCTCTCCACCGGCAACAAATCCGAGCTGGCGGTGGGGTACTGCACCCTCTATGGCGACATGAACGGCGGCCTGGCCGTGATCGGCGACCTCTACAAAACCACGGTGTTTCGCCTCTGCGCCTGGATCGATTCAGCCGCAGCTGCCGGCTGCCGCCAAAACCTGGGCCTGCCCTCTACGGGAGAACTGGTGGGCAGCACCATCCGCACCAAACCCCCCAGCGCCGAGTTGCGCCCAGACCAGCGCGATAGCGACTCCCTGCCCGACTACGCCGTGCTGGACCCCCTGCTCAAGGCCTTGATCGAAGAGCTGCGCAGCCCCGAGGAGCTGATCGCCAACGGCACGGATGCCGCCATAGCCCAACGAGTGCACCAGCTGCTGCAGCGCGCCGAGTTCAAGCGGCGCCAAGCGGCCCCTCTGCTGAAGGTGAGCAACCGTGCCTTCGGTAGCGGCTGGCGCATGCCGATTGCCAGCGGGGCCTGAGGGCAGCGCAGTGGCGCCACCCCCAGGCCATGGCCATGGTGGGGGCATTGAGAGCGCAACCATGGCGGGCCCCGCGGCCCCGATCGCCAGCATCGGGGTACCCACTGAGATCAAACGCGATGAACAGCGGGTGGCCCTCACCCCCGATGGCGTCCGGGAGCTGGTGAGCCATGGCTTTGCGGTGCGGGTTCAGGCCGGCGCCGGGGCCGGGGCAGGGATCGACGACCAGGCCTTCCAATTGGCCGGGGCGAGCCTCGTGAGCCGGGAGGAGGCCTGGGGCGCCCACCTTGTGGTGAAGGTCAAGGAACCGCAAGTGGAGGAATTTGCCTTCCTGCGCCCCGACCAGGTTCTGTTCACCTACCTGCATCTGGCCGCCTACCCGCAGGTGGGCCGCGCGCTGCTGAGTGCCGGCACCACGGCCATCGCCTATGAAACCGTGCAGCTTGACGACAGCAGCCTGCCGCTGCTAGCGCCCATGAGCGAGATCGCCGGGCGACTGGCCGCCCAAGTGGGGGCCCACTTGCTGGAGAAGCCCCATGGTGGCCGCGGAGTGCTGATGGGGGGCTGCACCGGAGTGCGGCCAGCGCGGGTGGTGGTGCTGGGGGCCGGCACGGTGGGCTGGAACGCCGCCCGGGTGGCAGCCGCCATGGATGCGGAGGTGTTTCTGCTGGACCACTCCCCCCAGCGCCTGCGCCGGCTGGAGAGCGACCGCCGTGGTCGGCTGGTGAGCCTGGTGAGCAGCTGCGGCCTGCTGGAGCGTCTGCTACCTAGTACCGATCTGCTGATCGGTGCGGTGCTGCTGCCGGGGGACCGGGCCCCCACCCTGGTGGAGGAGGCATTGGTGCAGCAGATGCAACCCGGGTCGGTGATTGTGGACGTGGCCATCGACCAGGGCGGCTGCATCGCCACCAGCCGGGAGACCACCCACACCGATCCGGTGCTCACCATTCACGGGGTGCAGCACTACGCCGTTGGCAACATGCCAGGAGCCGTGCCCTTCACCTCAACCGAGGCGCTGGTGAGTGTCACCTTGCCCTACATCCTCGCCATCGCGGGGCGCGGGCTGGTGGAGGCCGTCACCGAGCGTCCTGAGCTGGTGTCCGGCCTCAACACGATCAACGGCTCGGTGTGCCACCCAGGCGTGGCCAAGGCCCTGGGGCTGCCCAACCGCCATCCCATGGCCTGCCTGCACTGAGCAGCCCATGGGCAGCCGCCCTCAAGCGAGCTCCAGGGCCTCCAGATAAAGCCAGCGACCATCGGGTCGCTGGCCTTCCCGGCCGAAACGGGAGCACTCCCGCATCACGCCGATCTGGTCCGCGGCGACGTAGTGGGCGGCGAAGGTCACAGTGCCGGTGGTGTCCTCTGGACCGCCGGCGGTGACCTCGAGGATCTCCAGCCTGCGCCAGCACACCTGCGTGAGGCTGGCCTGCAGCTCACGGCGGCGCCGCGCCAGGGGTTCCGGCGAGGGGTGGGTGGCGAGCAGATAGTCCACCTCCCCCAGGGCATAGGCCGCATAGCGCGAGCGCATCAGCTGCTCGGCCGTGGCAGCCTGAAGCAGCCCGCGGTGGAGAGGGCTGCAACAGGAGCCATAGCTGAGGCCCCCGCAGGGACAGGGCTGCTCCATCGCTCAGACCAACGGCAATAGGGGACGCTCCAGGGCGGTCGGGCTAATGCCCTCCCGCAGAGCCACGAGCAAACCGGCGGCCTCCGCATAGCTGCCCGCCTTCAGCACCGGCAATCCCAGCGCCTCCGCCGACACGTTGAGCACCGAGGGGTTGTGCACAGCAATCAGGGGGATGCCCTGGTCTGCGCAGGCCAGCACAGCCGCCCCCCCGAGGGCCCCAGCGGGAGCCACCACAGCGCCCAGATCCGCAACCTGGAGAAGATCAGCCGCAGCGGCGCCCAGCGGCAGGGGCACCAAGTCCGGCGCCCGGCTCAGCCCCACCAGCACACAGGCCAGGAACGTGTAGCCCAGTTCCTCCCCGGCCGCGCGCGGGTCCAGGCCTGGGTCGAGCGGCAAGGGGCTGAGGGCCGGAGCATGGGCACACGGAAGCCCCAGCTCCCGACTGAGCAGGTGGCTGATCACTGCCTCGGCGCCGGCCAGGACATCCACCCCGGAGCCCTGGCGGTAGGCGGCCAGGGCCTCGCTGGCGGGATCCTCCGGGAAGCGGGCCACCACCGCGATGGCGGTGGCGCCTGCTGCCTTGAGCTGGTGGCCAGCCCGCAGCAGGGCATCGGGGCGACCCAACCGGCCCCAGCTCGCTCCACTGGCCCCCTGGCTCAGGCTCACCTCCAACGGCTCATCGGTGCAGACCACTGGACCGATCTCCAGGCCCAGGCTGGCCCGGCAGCCATCCGCCACCTGCAGATGGCGCCAGCGCAACTCCTCCTCGATGCCGGCATCGAGGAGCAGCCCCACCCGCTGCCGACGGACCGGGCGCAGGGCGATCGCACCGGCGGCGAAATGATCCAGGGCCGAACCCTCCACGTAGTGGATGCGGGGATCACTCCAGTAGAGGGCCGCCCCATTCATCACGTTGGGATGGGTGATCAGGCAGCCACTGGCAGCCGCCAGCAACCGGGCCGAGGGCAGGGCGTCGCCGGCGTAGCCACCGATGGCGCAGCCGATCCCGGTGGGAATCACCAGCAGGGTGGGCAGGGGCCTGGCCGCAGTCATACCAGCACCACCGCTTCAATCGTGAGCTGCGATCCCGCCAGGCCGGCCGAGGGATCGGCTGGCGGCTCCACGGCGGTGATGGCCCAGCGCAGCGGCTGGCCGTGCAGGGCCAAGGCCGCCTCGATCTGGGGCAGCAGGGGGCCAGCAGCACGACTCACCCGCAAACAGACGGGCTGCAGCCTGGCAGCCGGACGGCTCACTTCTGGAATTGGCCGAACTGGGCCTCATAGAGGGCATCTTCCTGGCCCGCCACCAGCTTCAGGTTGCTGAGGGGAAATGCCACACACAGGAGGGTGAACCCCTTCTCCTGCAGGTCGCCCCGCACGCCCATGGCATCGGGCTGATGCACGGTGCCCTCGGTAACCCGCGCTGCGCAGGTGGTGCACACCCCGGAACAGCAGGAGCTGGGCAGATCCACCCCGGCGGCCTCAGCCGCCGCCAGCACGGTCTGGTCGGCGCGGCAGCTGAAGGTGTGCGGCGTGCCATTCAGTTCAGCGACAACGGTGAAGGTTTCGCTCATGGCTGGGGCAAAGGGCCTCCCATCCTCGCGGACGGCTGGTGGTCAGACGTCAAGGGTTGTCCACTGGGCCGGATGGGGCGCCAGGTACTCCGGTGGAGCAGGGTCGTCGGTCCCCGCCAAGGGTGCCGTGAGGGCCAGATCAAAGGCCACCGAAAGGCGCACCTCGTCTGCATCCTCATTCGCTGTCACGGCATGGTCGGTGCTGGCGGGGAACAGCACCAGCAATCCGGCCTGCGGCGCCACATCCAGCCAGGGGGCATTCCAAGCCTGGGCGGCGGGAGTGTCCGGCCGGAGCGGCCCACCGTGGCCCACCGCCAACCCCGGCACCAGCTCGTTGGGCTGCTGGCGCGGGAAGAGGCGCAGGCAACCACTGCGGCCCGATCCATCGCCATTGAGGTAGTAAATGGCGCTGAGGTGGGCGTTGGGATGGTGATGGCGCCCCACCACCTGGCCCACGTCGCTCACCACAGGCCAGGAACGCTGGATGTGCAAGGCGATACCGGCCGCCTCGAAGCCGAGGGACTCGAGATAGACCCAGGCCTGCTGTTCCACCTGGTGGCGCAACCACTGGAAAGGTTCGAGACGGTGCAGCTGCCAGACGCCGTTGAGATCGCCCGTCCAGGCGCAACCGGGCTCCGGATTGCCTTCAGCATCACCGCGCAGGTTAAGCACCTCCTGCATCAGGATCGCGGAATCCCAGGGATCCGGGCGCAACTGCACCCGGGCCAGAGCCAGGGGAAACAACGGCTCCAGCCGCAGCTGGACGGAGTTGGTACTGGCCATCGGGAGGCGCGGATCTGGGGAGAGCCGCAAGGCGGGTATCTCCCCAGCCTGCACCTCAGCGGCTCGCTACCGGTCCGCCAGGGCCGAGAAGGGGCCGCATCAGGCCGTGAATGGCGGCGCCGGCATCAGCCATAGAGGATGTGCCGTTGGCAAACAAGTTGACACCGCGTTGGCAGCCGCCTCAATGGGCCCGCCGTAGCCAGGATCCACAGCCCAAAGCCCTAGTTCCCGTGGAACCTGTGCATTGGGCACAGGAGAACCACGGAAACCAGGGCTCGGTGAGGCGTGAGACGAAAGGGCTCAGGCCATGGCGGCCGCACCACCCACCACTTCCAGGATCTCCTGGGTAATGGCGGCCTGGCGAGCCTTGTTGTAGTCGAGGGTGAGCGACTTGGCCAAAGCCTTGGCGTTATCGCTGGCGTTATTCATGGCGGTCATCCGGCTAGCCAGCTCGGAAGCGGCAGCTTCCTGCAGAGAACGCAACAGTTGGTTCTGCAGATAGAGGGGCAGCAGCGCATTGAGCAGTTGCTCAGGGCTCTGCTCGAACACCAGATCGGAGGGGAGAACCGGTTGCTGGTTCTGCACCTTGCCGGTTTCCACACCTAGTTGGCCATCCCGAGTGGTGAGACGGAAGATCTCATCGTCAGGGATGGCAATGCCCTGAGGATCGAGGGGCAACAGGGTTTGGATCACGGGCTTGGAGCTCACCAGGTTGATGAACTTGGTGAAGATGATCTCCACGCGATCCGTACTACCGGAGATGAACTCCGCCAGCACCTCGTTGGCGATTTCAGCGGCTTCCGAAGCATTAGGCACCTGCTCCAGACCAGTAAAGGTGGCGCGGATCTTGTAGAGGCTGGCGCGGTTCTGGAAATAGGTGATCGCCTTACGGCCAATCAACACCAGATCCACGTCATAGCCCTGGCCCTTGAGCTCGGCCACACGCAATTCCGTGCGCTTGATGATGTTGGCGTTGTAGCCACCGCACAAGCCGCGGTCGCCGGTCACGGCGAGCAGGGTAATGGTGCGAACGTCCCGATCCTCCAGCAAGGGAGCATCAGCATCTTCAAAACGCATGCGCGACTGGAGATTTTCCAGTACGCGGGCCAGACGGTCAGCAAAGGGGCGGCTGCGCAGCACCTGTTCCTGAGCTCGGCGCACCTTCGCTGCGGCCACAAGGCGCATGGCCTCGGTGATCTTGCGGGTGTTCTTGACCGAACTGATTCGGTCACGGATGTCCTTGAGGTTGGCCATGGAATCGGATCTCTGGGTTAACCGTCAGGATCAGGCCGCAGCCAGCATGGACGACTTGACTTCGATGATGGCGGCCTTCAGCAGAGCTTCAGAGGCCTCGCTGAGTTGCTTCTCGGTCTGCACGCTGGTGATGTACTCGGCCTTGTTGCTCTTGAGGTACTCGCGGAGCTCACGGCAGAACTGAACCACCGAGTCCACGGGAACTTCGTCGATCAGGCCCTTGACGCCGGCATACACCACAGCCACCTGCTCGGCCAGGATCAGGGGGCTGAACTGGGGCTGCTTGAGAATTTCACGCAGACGCTTACCGCGGGCCAGTTGCTGCTGGGTGGCGGCATCCAGATCGGAGGCGAACTGGGAGAAGGCAGCCAGCTCGTCGAACTGAGCCAGCTCCAGTTTGAGAGTACCGGCGATCTTCTTGATGGCCTTGGTCTGGGCGGCACCACCCACCCGGCTCACAGAGATACCCACGTTGATGGCGGGGCGCAGGCCGGAGTTGAACAGGTCGGAGCTGAGGAACACCTGACCGTCGGTGATCGAGATCACGTTGGTGGGGATGTAGGCCGACACGTCACCGGCCTGGGTCTCGATGATCGGCAGGGCAGTCATGGAGCCCTTGCCCATGGCATCGCTCAGCTTGGCGGCACGCTCCAGCAGGCGGCTGTGGCAATAGAACACGTCCCCGGGGTAGGCCTCACGACCGGGAGGACGACGCAGCAGCAGCGACATCTGGCGGTAGGCCTGAGCCTGCTTGGTGAGGTCGTCATAGATGACGAGGGTGGCCTTGCCCTTGTACATGAAGGACTCAGCGATGGCAGCGCCGGTGTAGGGAGCCAGGTACTGAAGCGCTGCCGATTCGGAGGCGTTGGCCGCCACAACGATGGTGTAATCGAGGGCGCCCTTCTCGCGCAGCACTTCCACCACGTTGGCCACGGAGGCAGCCTTCTGGCCCACGGCCACATACACGCAGACGACGTCTTCGCCCTTCTGATTGATGATCGTGTCGATCGCGATGGCGGTCTTGCCGGTCTGGCGGTCGCCGATGATCAGTTCGCGCTGGCCACGACCGATGGGAATCATCGCGTCGATCGCGGTGATGCCGGTCTGCATGGGCTCATGCACCGACTTGCGCTGAATGATGCCGGGCGCCATCGATTCGATCAGGCGCGTCTCGGTGGTGGCGATGTCGCCCTTGCCGTCGATGGCCTGGCCGAGAGAGTTCACCACGCGGCCGAGCATGGCGTCGCCCACGGGCACCGAGGCGATCTTGCCGGTGGCCTTCACGGTGCTGCCTTCCTGGATGCCGCGGCCTTCGCCCATCAGCACCGCACCCACGTTGTCGTCCTCAAGGTTGAGGGCGATGCCTTCCGTGCCGTCTTCGAACTGCACCAGCTCACCGGCCATCACCTCTTCGAGGCCATAGACGCGGGCGATGCCGTCGCCGATCTGCAGCACGGTGCCGACATTGCTGACGGACACCGACTTGTCGTAATCAGCGATCTGCTGCTTGAGGATCGCGCTGATCTCGTCGGGGCGGATGGAAACCATGGGAGGCGTTGGTGTTGAGGACGAAGGGTGAGAACGATTGACGGGTGCGGAGCTAGCTCACCTTGGCCAGCGCCAGTCCGAGGCGACGCACCTGACCCGCAAGGCTGGCGTCAATCACCTTGGAGCCGACCTTCACGACGAAACCGCCGATCAGGGCAGGGTCCACCTTGAGGCTGATCTCCAGCTTGTCGGTACCGGCAACGGCCTGAACCTTCTTGCTGAGCTCGGCCTGCTGCTCCTCGCTGAGGGCGGCAGCAGAAGTGACGGTGGCGAGCGCAATGTTGCGCTGATCGCGATAGAGCTCGAGCATGCGCTCAAGCACAGCGTCCAGAACGCCGATGCGCTGGCGATCGGCCAGCAGCTTCAGGAGATTGAGGAACGACGGGGTGACCTGATCGGCAAACAGCTTCTCAAGGGCCGCCTTCTTGGCCTCAACTTCGAGAACTGGTGAGGCCATGGCCTGACGCAGCTCGGGGGATTCAGACCAGAGGGTCAGAACGGCTTTGGCTTGGTCGACCACCTGATCCACTTCCTGGCGGCTGTCAGCCACTTGCAGGAATGCCTCGGCGTAGGGGGTGGTGATGGTGTTAAGCAGCGGCATCAGGCGTTCCCAAGATTTTGGATGGACTGATTCACCAACTGGGCCTGGGCCTTGTCGTCGAGCTTGCCGGGCAGGGTAGCCAGGGCCTTCTCAATGGCCAGGCGCGCCGCTTCGCGGCGCAGCTGATTGCTCACGCGCGCGGCTTCGGCATTGAGATCGGCAGTGGCACCCTGCTTGAGGCGGGCCATCTCCTCGATGGTGCGCATCTCGCTGTCGAGGCGGATGGCTTCGGCGCGGGCCTTGCCATCGGTACGGATCTGATCGGCCTTCTGCTGGGCTGCGGCCAGATCGCTCTGGGCTTGGGCCAGGGAGCTGGTGGCGGCTGCCAGACGCTCCTCGGCGTCTTTGAGGTCGGCGAGGATGCCAGTGCGACGCCGCTCCAGAATTCCACCCAAGAAATTAGGAAGGAACTTATAGAGGGCGAAGATGACAATCGCCAGGTTGATGATGTTGGTCTCGAACAGGTCCAGGTTCAGCCCGAAACCACCGTGCGAGGCCAGGATCGAAGGGAAGTTCATTTGGCAGCCAGCAGACGGTTGACGATCAGGTCACCGAGCTTGTCGGCATCACCCTTGAGCTGACTCAGTGCCGACTCCCGTTGGGCGTCGATCTCACGCCGGGCCTGCTCTCGGGTGGCGTTGGCGTCCGCCGTGGCGGCCGCCAGTGCTTCGCGGTAGAGCTTGTCGGAATCCTGCTCCGCTTCGAGAATCAGCTTTTGGGTTGCCACACGGGCATCCTTGAGCTGTTCCTTGAGGTCCGCCTCAAGACGCTCAACCTGGGCAAGCTTCTGCTTGGCCTCGGCACGGCTGGTGGTGATGTAGCCCTCACGCTCTTCAACGACCCGACCAACGGGACGGAAGAACAGGGCATTGAGAATGAAGGTGAGGAGCACCACCTGCACCGCCATCAGCGGCAGGGTGGCATCGAGGTCAAACAGACCTCCCTCCGTTGCACCTAGCAGTAGCCAGCTGGTCATGAGGCGGGGGTGCGGGCGGGTGATCCGGGGTAGTCCGGAGGGCCGTCAAGCGGCCAAAAAGCGGGAAGGGCGGGGATGTGGGAAGGGGCTGACCACCACAGGTGGTTGGCCCCCACTCACCTCCGTTCGCGATCAGCCGGCGAAGGGGTTGGCGAACAGCAGCACCAGGGCGACCACGAGGCCGTAGATGGTGAGAGCTTCCATGAAGGCCAGGGACAGCAGCAGGGTGCCGCGGATCTTGCCGTCAGCCTCGGGCTGGCGAGCGATGCCTTCAACGGCGGAACCAGCTGCGGTGCCCTGACCGATGCCGGGGCCGATGGCGCCGAGGCCAACAGCGAGACCAGCGGCCACAACAGACGCAGCGGAAGTGAGGGAATCCATGGTGGAACTAAGGATGTGGGGCGCCGGGAGAGCGCGGATTGGGACCGGGACGTTATCCCTGCGCCTGGGACATCTCAGAAGATCTGAGATGGGCCCGGATCGAGCCGGACCTGCGCGCAGAGAGTTTGCCAGACCGGGGGGACCGACCTGGCCTGACCATCAATGGGTCAGTGGTGCTCTTCGTGCACCGCTTCACCGATGTAGTTACCGGCGAGGGTGGCGAAAATCAAGGCCTGAATAGCGCTGGTGAACAGGCCAAGGAACATGGCCGGCAGAGGAACGAACAAGGGCACGAGGAAAGCCAGCACACCCACCACCAGTTCGTCGGCAAGGATGTTGCCGAACAGACGGAAGGAGAGGGATAGAGGCTTGGTGAAATCCTCGATGATCTTGAACGGGAGCATGATCGGGGTGGGCTCCACGTAGTACTCGAAGTACCGGAATCCCTTGCGGCTCAAACCTGCGTAGAAATAGGAGAGCGACACCAGAAGCGCGAGAGCGACAGTGGTGTTGATATCTGCGGTGGGAGCCCCGAGCTCACCATTGGGAAGATGAATCAGCTTCCAGGGCACCAGTGCGCCACCCCAGTTGCTCACAAAGATGAACAGCAGCAACGTGCCGATAAAAGGCAGCCAGTCGCGGTAGGCCTTCTCACCGATCTGCTCACGGGCAAGATCGCGGATGTAATCCCAGAGGAATTCCAGAAGATTCTGGACACCACGGGGATCCCGCTCCATCTTGCGGGTACCCACCACCACGAGGGCCAGCAGGGCTCCGATCACGACCCAGGAGCTCAGGAACACCTGGCCGTGGATCTTCAGATTCCCAAGTTGCCAGTAGAGGTGTTGACCCACCTCCAGTTCGGCTAAGGGAAGAGCAAGTGGCAAGGGAACCATCTGGCTGGAAGTTCGGTGTCGCGGGAGCGACGGTTGAGGGGAAACCGGCGAAGCCGGAGCTCAGGTCTCGGAAAAGGCCTGGAGGATCAGAGCGGGCTTGTAGAGCAAGAAGCCGAGCAAAGCCGGCAACAGATCGAGCTGGGGGATTCGGGCTCCCGCCAGAACAAGCACCACGGGGACGAGCAGCTGGGTCTTGCCGACCTTCTTCGAGCCATTGCCGAGCTTGCCGACACTGCGGGCGAGAAGCCGCAGATAGAGCACTCCGCCCAAGGCGCCCACCAGCAGGCTGGCGGCCGTATGGAGGCTGAAGACCAGGGCCGTGATGGACACCGCCAAGGCGGAGACAATCAATGTGGCAAGGATCAGGCGCCGCTGAAGCTGCGCGTAGTCGTCGAGGGAACCCGACGACGGGGGTTCCAGAGCTGAATCAGGGCTGATGGCAGCTTCAACACCGCTCTCCACCTCGATCTCAACCCCCTCGAGGGGATCGGTTTCAGGGGGGTTAACGGGTGAGGCCTGCAAACGCGCCGAGGCTCTGAAAAGGCGCGCGGAATCTATCACGCAGCCTTGCCAGCTCACGTGCGAAGCAGTAAGACCTGCTGCCCCTGCAGTTCCCTTGCCACAGCGACGATCCGGGCGGATTCCCATCCCAGCGGCAGCGCAGCCAAGGGCGTTCCTGCAGGAGCCAGCTCGAGCGCCTGCATCAGGGCCAGTCCATCGGCACTGAGGTCCAAGGGGGCCATGTCGGAATCGAGCAGAGCCGCTCCGGGCCAGCCCCAGAGGCAGCGGTTGCGCTCCCCGGTTGCAGCCAGCAGCTGGGCAGGCTCAGCCCAGTCGTGGCGCGGCAATTCCCCCTTGGACAGGAAGAACTCGAAGTGGCTGATGTCGGGGTCGAGATCTTCCACCAACTGCCACTGGGCCCGACTGGGCAGCGCCTGTGCCCGCTCCAGCAACTCGCCGCGCAGCAGACGGCTGGGATCCCACACCTTCGGATTGGAGAAGCCGGCGAACTGCAGGTCAGCAGAGTCCACAAAGGCGAACAGGCGCTCGAGGCTGTAACTGGTCTCCTGGGGATGGAGATACATGTCTGCGAAGTTCGCATCGGCGGCGCAGTCGATCGCCCAGCGCTGCTCGTGGTTCCGACGCAGTCGGTTGTGCTCTGGCAACTCTGCGAACAGTTGCCGCCCCAGCCGCAGCCCCTGGTCGCCGATGCCCACACCCATGGCGGTGAGCGCGCGTTGGGTGCGATGAATCTCCCAGCGCCCCCCGTCGGCGTAGAGGAACAGGTGCAGCAGGCCACCGGGCTTCAACAGCGCCGCCAGAGCCTGGAGACCGGCTTCCGGTTCGCGCAGGTGGTGCAGCACCCCAACGGAATTGATGTAGTCGAAGGGGCCCTCGCCCTGCAGCTCCAGCAGGCTGCGGTTCTCCAGCCGCACGCTGGCCTGGCGGCCGCCACCGGAACGGCGCAGCCGCTCGCGGGCCACCTCCAGGGTGCCCGGTGAGATATCCACCGCCAGGATCTCGGCCCCGGGATTGAGGTGGGCGATGTAATCAGTGCTCACCCCCGTGCCGCAGCCCGCATCGAGGATGCGCAGGGGATGCCCCGCGCCAGCAGCGGCCGGCAGGCCACCCGTGCAGGCGGCATAGGCCGTGTCGACACACCAGCGCCAGTTGTATCCGGGCGGGGGGCCGTCCTGGAGGGGATCACCGGGATAGGGAAAACGGTCGTAGAAGGCGCTCACCACCGGCGTGGCGGCATCGGCTGGGGCCTGGGTCATGGAGCGACGGAAGACAAGCGGCGCCAGGCCTGAAGGAGGGCCTGAACGGCCGAGCTTTTCATGGCTACCCCCGCTGGCGGCGGCCCAATCCCATCAGGCTGCAAACATTTGTTCATGGGCTGCCGGGAGGCCAGAGGGCCAGCCGTAACGTGCCTTCGCCCGGTTCGCTCTCCTCAATGACTGTGACCGCCAGCAGCGGCAGCAGCAGGGTTGCACCCCAGCGCTACGACACCCTGCCGCTTTCCAGCGTCCGTCAGGCGGAACAGCAGGATCGATTCCCCGATGGCGGCGAGCTCAACACGCTCGTCAACTTTTTCCAAAGTGGCCAGCTGCGTCTCGAGGCCGCCCGTCGCCTCTCGGCCAATGCCGAGGCGATCGTGGCCCGGGCCGCCAACCGCATCTTTGTGGGTGGCACTCCGCTCTCCTACCTGGACGCGCCCTTGACGCCGGTGAGCGCCCCTGGCGCCACCCCGCTGGCCGCCGATCAGGCCGCCTTCCAGCGCTCCGTGCAGACCTTTGCTGGTGCAGCCGGCAGCAGCAACCGCGGCAATGCGCTCACCCGGCTCCTGGAAGGCGCCGGCGGTGATGCCGACGTCCGCGTGGTGCTCCCCACGGGCTTCAATCCGATCTCAGTGGCCCGCTACGGCACTGAGCGGATGAAGAAATCCATCCGCGACCTGGCCTGGTTCCTCCGCTACGTGGGCTACGCGGTGGTGGCCGGGGACCCCAGCATCCTCGCCGTGAACACCCGCGGCCTGCGGGACGTGCTGGAGAAGGGCTGTTCCCTGGCGGCCACCAACGTGGCCCTGCAGGAAATGCGTGCGGCGGCGGCGGAGCTGATCAAGGATCTGCCGGCAGCCCGCCAGCTGCTGATCGACAGCTTCAACGTGCTGATCAAGGAACTTGACGTTCCCACCCCCTCGGCCCGCCAACGCCTGGGTAACCCTGAGAGCCAGGGCCTGCAGCTCCCCGCTATCTACGCCCTGGGAGCCCAGGGCAAAGCCCAGCGCTTCAACATGAAGCCGGGGATGAGCGGCGGCCAAAAGGCCGAGGTGGTGCGTGCTGCTTACCGCCAGGTGTTCGAGCGCGACATCGTCAAGGGCTACAGCCAGGTGGTGTGCCCGGTGGAAGCCACCCAGGTGCGTCAGGGTGACATCTCCATGCGGGAGTTCATCCGCGCTCTGGGGCATAGCAAGGAATACCGCCAGCAGTTCTATGGCCGCTTCTCCAACAGCCGGGCTGTGGAACTGGCCTTCCGCCACTTCCTGGGGCGCGGCCTGAGTTCCAAGGAGGAGTTCACCCGCTACTTCGACATCGTGAGCGCCCAGGGGCTCAAGGGTCTGGTTGACGCGCTGATCAACACCATGGAATACGCCCAGGTGTTCGGTGAGGAAACGGTGCCCTACCTGCGGGACCTCGGCGAAGAGGCCCAGGAGAGTGCCGGTTGGGGCAGCCACCGCAAGCTGTTCCGGTTCAGCGCTCCCTTTGAAGGTGCCCCCCAGTACGTCACCCTCTACGCGAGCTATCGCCAGCCCTTTGCCGACCAGCACCCCTACGGCGGCGGCAACGATCCGCTGGGATTGAACTACGGCGCCATCTTCCCCTCAGGCACGGCCAATGTGGCCACCCGCCCTGCCCCCTTCGCCTACGACAGCCGCCGCATCCTGGTGGGCAATGGCATGCGCCAGCCGGGCCAGATGAACAGCCCCCAGTTCCGTGCCTCCACGCCCCGCAAGGTGGGGCCCAAGGTGGTGCGGCTCGAGCAGATCGCCACAGGTGGCGCATCCGTGCCCCGCCGCGGCGGACAGCCCAGTGTGCGCAACACCGAAGCCAGCACCCAGCGGGTGATCCGCGCCGTGTACGTGCAGGTTCTCGGCAACACCGGCTATGCCGGTGAGCACAACAAAGTGGAGGAGATCAAGCTCGAAAACGGCGACCTCAGCCTGCGGGAATTTGTGCGCCAGGTGGCCCGCAGTGATGCCTTCCGCCGCCGCTACTGGAGTGGGCTCTACATCTGCAAGGCGATCGAGGTGATGCACCGGCGCCTGCTCGGCCGCCCCACCTTCGGGCGCTGGGAGATCGATGCCTACTTCGACGTGGCCGCCCGCAAGGGCTTCTACGGCGTTGTGGACGCCATGATGAACAGCCGCGAATACAGCGAGAGCTTCGGAGAAGACACCGTTCCCTATGAGCGGTTCATCACCCCGACCGATCTGAGCACCCGCCGCGTTCCCGCCCTCAAGCGGGCCTTCAACGCCGCGGCCTATGCCGATCTCACTCCGCGTCAACGCCCGGATGTGGCCGCTGGCAACGCGTTCCGCGATGCGGGCAGCCTCACCCCCCGCAACCTGCCCGCCAAAGCCTCGGTGGTGCGCGGAGGCTGGAGTGCCACCCTCACCGGTGGCCAGACCCTTACCCCCCAGGATGCGCTTCAGCAGGGACCGGGTTCGGTTCAGACGCCTCCTGCTCCCGAGCGGCGCTGGAGTGCCCCCCGCTGGCAACCCGGCGGCGGCCTGGTGGCCCCCTGGAGCTCAGGCACCACCATCACCGCACCGGCCGCCTTCCGCCGCGCACCCACCATTGGCGGTGGCTGGACCGCCAGCCTGTCCACCGGCTCGGGAAGCTTCGCCGAACAACCCGGCGCCGCCATGGCCAAAGCCCTGCGAGCCGGCAACCTGCAGGGCTTCAGCAAGCGCCAGAGCCTCGGCAGCGTGCTGAAGCTGGCCATGGCAGCCAGCCCCGCCGAGCAAACCCAGGCCATTGAGGCGGTGTACCGCCAACTGCTGGGGCGTCAGCCCCTGGCCTCAGAGCGGCTGGTGGATGCCGAATCCCAGCTCCGCAATGGCGAGCTGATGGTGGCCGACTTCGTGGCCAAGGTGGCCGGCAGCGAGCTGTTCAACCGACGGCTCAATCGCATGGCACCGCTCCGGGCCGCATCCGCCGCCTACCTAGCCCTGCTCGGCCGGGCCGCCCAACCGGAAGAAACCAGCCGTTTTCTGGCCACCCGCTCCAATGAGGGCCAGCGGGCGGCCCTTGAGGCCATCCTCAATGGCCAGGAGTATGCCGAGAGTTTTGGCCGTGACACCGTGCCCCACCTCAGGGGCATGGCCACCAGCGATGGTATTCCCCTCAACACGGTGAACCGCACGGCGGCTCTCTACGGCGGCAACGCTGCTCTGATCCCACCCAATCGCGGCGCCATCTGAGCAGCCCCTGCCGACATAGGCAGGCAAAACCCCTGGCCTAACGGCCGGGGGTTTTTATTTGCAACAGCTAGACACAAAGAATCCATCGCCCCAAGCTTTCTCAAGGGCGGAATCAACCCACCAGATTGTTAACAACTGAGACGACTCCCGCGTATTCACAACGCGGCCCAAAGCCTTTGCCAGCAAAGGGGTTTGCCGATTCCAGACGCCGTGAAGAACTGTTACCGGGCCAGGGAAGCTCGCGGGGCGCTGCCACAGAATGACTCGGCGATCAGCACTGCTGTCGCCTCCTTCAGTCGCCCGTCCAAGCAGGCCACCTGGCAGCAGGTGATCCGCGTGGCAGGCCGGCCCCGCAGCAGTCACCTGCTCAACGGACCACTGAGGGTGTCCCCCCTTACCCACCGGATATCGGTCACCATTCTGGCGACCGCTTGTTTCGAGGCAGAACTGCATGAGCATCGTCTCCAACTCGATCATCAACGCGGACGCCGAAGCCCGCTACCTGAGCCCTGGCGAACTCGACCAGATCAAGGCTTTCGTCAGTGGCGGTCAGCGTCGTCTGCGTGTCGCCCAGGTTCTGAGCGAGAGCCGTGAGCGCATCGTCAAGACCGCTGGCGGCGCTCTCTTCCAGAAGCGCCCCGACGTCATCTCCCCCGGCGGCAACGCCTACGGCGAGGAAATGACCGCGTCCTGCCTGCGCGACATGGATTACTACCTGCGCCTGGTGACCTACGGAATCATCGCGGGTGATGTAACCCCGATCGAGGAAATCGGCATCATCGGTGCCAAGGAGATGTACCGCTCCCTGGGTACTCCCCTCGAAGCCATGGCCGAAGCCGTGCGCGAGATGAAGAACGCCGCCACAGGCCTGCTCACCGGCGCTGACGCCGAAGAGGCTGGCTTCTACTTCGACTACGTCGTCGGCGCCCTCTCCTGAGGTTGCTTCCTCTCTAACCAACGCCTCTTCGATCAGGTTCCATGCAAGACGCCATCACCAACGTCATCAACCAGGCCGACGTTCAAGGCCTGTATCTGGACAGCTCCTCCATGGGCCGTCTGGAGCAGTACTTCGCCAGCGGTGAGCTGCGCGTACGTGCCGCGGCGACCATCAGCGCCAATGCCTCCGCGATCATCAAGGAAGCCGTTGCCAAGTCGCTGCTGTACTCGGACATCACCCGTCCGGGCGGCAACATGTACACCACCCGTCGCTATGCAGCTTGCATCCGCGACCTCGACTACTACCTGCGCTACGCCACCTACGCCATGCTGGCTGGCGACACCTCGATCCTCGACGAGCGTGTGCTGAATGGCCTCAAGGAGACCTACAACTCCCTGGGTGTGCCCATCGGTGCCACTGTGCAGTCGATCCAGGCCATGAAGGAAGCCACCGCCTCCTTGGTGGGTCCAGATGCTGGCCGCGAAATGGGCGTGTACTTCGACTACATCAGCTCCGGCCTGGGTAACTGATCCCGACCCCTGGCACACCCTGCGGATCACTCCCATGCGCCTGTTCAAAGTCACGGCCTGCATCCCCTGCCCTGAGAAAACCCGCTCTCAGCGTGAGCTGCAGAACACCTTCTTCACCAAGTGGGTGCCCTTCGAAAGCTGGTTTGCTGAGCAGCAGCGAATCATGAAGCAGGGCGGCAAGATCCTGAAGGTTGAACTGGTCACCGGTCGCCGTCAGGTGAACGTCGGTAACTGACCCTTCCGTCACTGTCAGCCCTGTAGCTGCCGTCTCTCCATCAATCAGCCCGGCTTCTGCCGGGCTTTTTTGTTGTTGAGGCCCAGAACTTCCTCTCAGCCATTGGCGGGTGGCCAGCAAATACGAGACACTCAGGCCTTCATCAGCCCATGCCCTTGGCCAAAGCCACTGCCCAGACCCAGGGTTTCTTGCCCGTGCCCTTCGCCCAGTGGCCGGCGGAAGCGCGCCTGCTGCTCGGCATGGTGGCGCTCTGGTGCCTGTTGGGCCTGGTGGTGCTGGGCTCCGCCAGCTGGTGGGTGGCCGCCCGGGAGATGGGCGATCCCAGTTATTACCTCAAGCGTCAGGCCATCTGGTTGGTGGCCAGCTGGGGCCTTCTCTACCTCGGGCTGCGCATCAACCTGCGCCGCTGGTTGCGCCTGGCAGCTCCAGCGCTGTTGATCGGGGCGGTGCTGGTGGCCCTCACCCTCGTGATCGGCAGCACCGTGAACGGCGCCAGCCGCTGGTTGGTGATCGGCCCCGTGCAGATCCAGCCCACCGAGCTGATCAAGCCCTTTCTGGTGCTTCAGGGGGCGGCGCTGTTCTCCCACTGGAAGCGGATCGCCAACGATCAGAAGCTGATCTGGCTGGGGGTGTTCGCCGTGGTGCTGGGCCTGATTCTCAAACAGCCCAACCTCAGCACTGCCGCCCTGTGCGGACTGCTGCTATGGCTGATGGCCCTGGCCTCCGGTCTGCCGATGGTTGCCATGCTCGGCACCGCCGCCGCTGGGGCCGCCGTGGGCGTCGGCAGCATCGCCATCAACGAGTACCAGCGCATCCGCGTCACCTCGTTCCTCAACCCCTGGATAGACGCCCAAGGCGATGGCTACCAGCTGGTGCAGAGCCTCCTGGCCATCGGCTCCGGGGGCTTCTGGGGCGAGGGCTTTGGCTTATCCACCCAGAAACTGCAATATCTGCCGATCCAGAGCACCGACTTCATCTTCGCGGTGTTTGCCGAAGAGTTCGGCTACGTGGGCTCGGTGGTGTTGCTGTTATTCCTGGTGCTGTTCGGCTATGTGGGCTTGCGGGTAGCCCTGAGCTGCCGCAGCAACCAACAGCGGCTGCTGGCCATTGGTTGCACCACCCTGCTGGTGGGCCAGTCGATCCTCAACATCGCCGTGGCCAGTGGAGCCATGCCCACCACAGGCCTGCCGTTGCCGATGATCAGCTATGGCGGGAACTCCCTGCTCTCCAGCCTGCTCACGGCTGGCCTGTTGATCCGATGCTCCCTCGAGGGCGCCGGGCTCGAGCCCCTACGGCCTCGGCGGGACCGGCGAGAGGCCGCTGGCCGCCGTAGCGCCCCGATAGGCTGAGCCCATTGCGCGGCTGAATCCCAGCATGTCCGCTCTGGCACTGGCGGATTGGGCCCGCACCAGCGAAGAGCTTCTGCGCAGCTCCCTGGCTCAGCCCAGCCCCTTCACACTGGGCCTCGTGTTTGCCGGCGGTCTGCTCACCAGCCTGGGGCCCTGCTCCCTCTCCCTATTGCCCGTCACCCTCGCCTACCTGGCCGGCTTCGATGCCGACAACGCCCGGCCCTGGCTGCGCAGCCTCAGCTTCAGCGGGGGCATCGTGGCCTCGTTGGTGCTGTTGGGCCTGGCCAGTGGCTGGTTGGGGCGCCTGTACGGCCAGGTGCCAGGGCTGATCCCCACCCTCGTGGCCATCCTGGCGGTAGTGATGGGGCTCAACCTGCTGGGTTTGCTACGGCTGCCCCTGCCTGCAGGCCCCGATCCCAACCTGTGGCGTGAGAAGGTGCCGGCACCCCTAGCGCCCCTGGCGGCTGGCCTGGCCTTTGGCCTGGCGGCCTCCCCCTGCACCACCCCGGTGCTGGCAGTGCTGCTGGCCTGGATCGCCCAGGCCGGCAACCCCCTGGCCGGCATGGCACTGCTCACCTGCTTCGCGGCCGGCCAGGTGATGCCGCTCCTGTTGGCCGGCACGGCGGCAGCCTGGGTACCGCGGCTGCTGGCCCTGCGTGCCCTGGGACAGTGGGTGCCTCCTATCAGTGGTGTGGTGCTGCTCATCACCGGCGGTCTCACCCTGCTGGCCCAGTGGACCTGAAGGCTTGATGAAACGTCTGTTTGCCTGGATCTCCGATCTGCGCGTGGCCATTGGCCTGCTGGTGATCATCGCCAGCGCCAGCGGCCTGGGCACCCTTGTGCCCCAGAAGGAAAGCACCGAGCTCTATCACCGCGTCTACGACGCCACTCCTTGGCTGGGGCTGCTGAGGGGCGATGCCATCCTGGCGCTGCAGCTGGATCACGTGTACTCCAGCAGCTGGTTCCTGGCCCTGTTGGCCTGGCTAGGCCTGGCACTGATCCTCTGCAGCTGGCGGCGCCAGTGGCCTGCCCTCGTGGCAGCGCTGCGCTGGATCGACTACAGCTCACCCAGGCAGCTCAGCAAGCTCACCCTGGCGGAAACCGTCGAGTGCCGCGATGCCGGCAGCAGCCTGCTCAGCCTGCAGCAACAGTTGGCCGCCAAGGGCTGGCAGCTGCAGAGCAACACGGGTCGCCTGGCGGCCCGCAAGGGGGTAAGCGGCAGGGTTGGTCCGCTGCTGGTGCATGCGGGCCTGGTGGTGCTGATGGTGGGAGCCTCGTGGGGATCCCTGGGGGGTCAGCGCCTCGAGCGCTACCTCGCCCCCGGCAATGAACTAGAGCTGCTCAACAGCCGCGGAGACACCCAGGTGACCGTGGCCCTGGAAACCTTTGGCATTGAGCGGGATCCCGCCGGCCGGCCCGAACAATTCCGCTCCCAGCTCAAGCTCATTCCCGGCCCGGGCAACGCAGACAGCAGCCCGCAGAGCACCCCGGGAGACAGCCGCGAGATCAGCGTGAACCACCCGCTGCGCTACCGGGGCATGACCCTCTACCAGGCCGACTGGGCCCTGGCGGCCATCGACCTGCAGCTGGGCAAGAGCCCCATCCTGCAACTGCCTCTGCAGAGCTTCCCCCAGCTGGGGGAACAGGTGTGGGGGATCGTGCTGCCCACCCGTCCCGATGGCAGCAATCCGGTGCTGCTCGCCCTCTCCAGCGAACAGGGCCCGGTAACTGCCTACTCCGCTGATGCCCAGGAGATCGGCAGCCTGATGCCTGGCGGGGCACCCGTAACCATCGAGGGAATCCCGCTGCGGATCGCCGGGGTGGTGCCCGCCAGCGGCATCCTGCTCAAGCGCGACCCAGGCGTTCCCCTGGTGTACGCCGGCTTTGCCATTGCCCTGGCTGGAGGAGCCCTGAGCCTGGTGGCCACACGCCAGCTGTGGGCGATCGCCGAGCCCGAACACCAAAAGCTGCACGTGGGCGGGCTCTGCAACCGCAACCTCACCGCCTTTGCCCAGGAGCTGCCGCAATTGCTGGCGGAGCTGCCCCGCTGATCAGCAGGGCAGGCGGGTGCCGTGGCTGGCGCGGATCACGGTGTGCACGTTGCCCCGGGGATTGAAATCGGCCTCCAGCTGCATCCATACGGGCTGGCAGGCAGCCACGAAGTCGTCGAGGATGCGGTTGGTGACCTCCTCGTGGGAGATGGAGCGGTCGCGATAGCTGTTCACGTAGAGCTTGATCGCCTTGAGTTCCATCACGCGCGGGCCCGGCTGATAGATCAGCCGCAATGTGGCGAAATCTGGATAACCCGAAAACGGGCACTTGCAGGTGAATTCCGGCAGAGTGATCGAAATCTCATAGGCCCGGCCCGGCCGGGGGTTGTCGAAACAGATCAGCTCCGCCTCCGCAATGGCCCGCTCGCCATAAAGCGGGGTCTGTGTCTGGGCGGGGGCACTGCTGGTGCTCATGGAGGGGATTGGGGCGATGAGCGGATGCTACGCAGCCGATCGCCGGTAGCAACAGCCACACCGGCACCATCAAACCTGCGGCCTAATGGCCCTACGGGTTGCTTCCAGCCCCTTCCTCTCCCAGGCCTTTCCTGAGAGACTCCCCTTCCAGAACGAGCCCCCGGTTCCATGAAAAAAGTTGAGGCCATCATTCGCCCCTTCAAGCTCGAAGACGTGAAGCTGGCGCTGGTGAATGCCGGCATCGTTGGCATGACCGTGAGCGAAGTGCGGGGATTCGGCCGTCAGAAGGGCCAGGTGGAGCGCTACCGCGGCTCTGAATTCACCGTGGAGTTCCTCCAGAAGCTCAAGCTGGAAGTGGTGGTGGATGACGACCGGGTGGACACAGTGGTGACGGCGATCCAGGACGCCGCCCGCACGGGTGAGATCGGCGACGGCAAGATCTTCATCAGCCCGATCGAGTCGGTGATCCGCATCCGCACAGGTGATCGCGACAGCAGCGCCATCTGAATCAGGCGCCCAGCGTGGCCCGCACCAGCCGCCGAATGGCCTCCTCCGTGGGGGGCTGCTCGGCGGCTTTTGTGTGGGTGGGCCAGGTGCCGCTGCGCAGCCACAGCAGGTATTCGTGGTTACCTGCCGGCCCGGTGATGGGGGAAGCCACCACCCCGCAGGCCCACCAGCCCTCCAGGGCCGCTGCCGTCATCACCCCCTCGATGGCGTCGGCGTGGGCCAGGGGATCGCGTACCACACCACCCTTCCCCACCCGCTCCTTGCCCACCTCGAACTGGGGCTTCACCAGGAGCAGCGCCTCTCGCCGCTGCTCCTGCAGCAGCAGCCCCAGGGCAGGGAGCACCAAGGCCAGCCGAATGAACGACACATCCGCCACCGCCAGATCCGGCCAGGGATCACCCGCGCCATAGAGCTCGGCAGGGGTGAGGTGCCGCAGGTTGGTGCGCTCCTTGAGCACCAGGCGCGGATCGGTGCGCAGGCTCCAGGCCGTCTGGCCATAGCCCACATCGATGCCATAGACGCGGCTGGCCCCGTGCTGGAGCAGGCAGTCGGTGAAGCCACCGGTGGAGATGCCGCCATCGAGGCACACCCGCTCCGCCAGGGCAATGGGGAAGGCCTCCAGGGCCGCGATCAGCTTCTCGCCACCGCGGGACACAAACCGTGCCGGCTGCTCCACCTGCAGCTCAATCTCAGGCAGCACATCCAAGCCGGGCTTATCGAGCACCTTGTCGCCGGAGCGCACCTTCCCGGCACGGATCATTTGCTGGGCCTGCTGGCGGCTGGCTGCCAAGCCCCGCTCCACCAGGTGCAGATCCAGTCGTTGCTTGCGGCCCATGGCCCCTCCGGGCGGCAGGCGATCCGGCGCCCTGTCGTCATACAAACACAGGGGAAACCGAACAAAACTGGTGCGAGTTCTGCCTGGCCGGAAAACCCGGCAGAGGATTGCTCCCAGCTCAGGGACATCTCCCCATGGCTCCCTGCTCCCAGACCACCACCCAGAGCCAACGGCATCGCGGCAACAACGTGCTGGAACTGCTCCGCCCCGGCAGTTTCGTGAAACTGCGCAACCAGCCGGCCGATCTGCCGCCCTTTCAGCTGATCCACTGCCGCGGCGGTCGCTGCTGGGTGCGCCAGCAGACCTGGGGCCCGCTGGTGCACTGGGAAGTAGACCACCGCAAACTCACGGCCTTGAGCTAAGCCTGCAGGGACTCCACAGGCTGCCCCATACATTGGTCTGGATGTGAGCCAGGCGCGGCCTTGATCGAGCGTTACACCCTGCCCGAGATGGGCGCCATCTGGAGCGAACAGGCCAAGTTCCAGAGCTGGCTGGATGTGGAGATCGCCGCCACCGAAGCCAACTGCGAGCTGGGCCGGGTGCCCGCCGCCGCCGTGGCCACCATCAAGGAGAAGGCTTCCTTCAGCGTGGAGCGCATCCTCGAGATCGAGGCCGAGGTGCGCCACGACGTGATCGCCTTCCTCACCAACGTGAACGAGCACGTGGGCGATGCGGGGCGCTACATCCACGTGGGCATGACCAGCTCGGACGTGCTGGACACGGGCATCGCCCTGCAGATGAAGGCCTCCGTGCAGCTGCTGCGGATCGAGCTGGACAAACTGGCCGAGGCCCTGCGGGTGCTGGCCCAGGAGCACAAGAGCACCGTGATGATCGGCCGCTCCCACGCCATCCATGGCGAACCGATCACCTTCGGCTTCAAGGTGGCCGGCTGGCTCGCGGAGGTAGTGCGCAACCAGGAACGGCTGGAGCGGCTCGAGCGCATGGTGAGCGTGGGCCAGATCTCTGGCGCCATGGGCACCTACGCCAACACCGATCCCCAGGTGGAGGCCATTGCCTGCGCCAAGCTCGGCCTGGAGCCGGATACGGCCAGCACCCAGGTGATCTCCCGCGATCGCCACGCCGAATACATCCAGACGCTGGCCCTGGTGGGCGCCGCCCTGGAGCGCTTCTCCACCGAGATCCGCAACCTGCAGCGCACCGATGTGCTCGAGGTGGAGGAGAACTTCGCCAAGGGTCAGAAGGGCAGCTCGGCCATGCCCCACAAGCGCAACCCCATCCGCAGTGAGCGCATCGGCGGCCTGGCGCGCGTTCTGCGCAGCTACGTGGTGGCCGCCCTGGAGAACTGCGCCCTCTGGCACGAGCGCGACATCAGCCACAGCTCCGTGGAGCGCATGATGCTGCCCGACTGTTCCGTGACTCTGCACTTCATGCTGCGGGAGATGACGGACGTGGTGAAGGGCCTGGGGGTGTACCCCGACAACATGGCCCGCAACATGAACGTGTACGGCGGCGTGGTGTTCAGCCAGCGGGTGCTGCTGGCCCTGGTAGGCACCGGCCTGAACCGCGAGGAGGCCTACCGGATCGTGCAACGCAACGCCCACACCGCCTGGAACACCGAGGGGGGCAACTTCCGCGCCAATCTCGAGGCCGATGCCGACGTGACCAGCCGTCTCAACGCCGAGCAGTTGGCTGACTGCTTCTCCACCGACCTGCACCAGGAGAACCTGGATGTGATCTGGCAGCGGCTGGGGATCTGAACTGACTCCCGGCGGTCCTCACTCCCGGGCGTAGAGGCCCGTGAGCTGGGCCGTGGCCAATTCATGCCCCTGCATGGCCTCACGCAGCGCCCCCGGCGTCACGGCCGGCGCCAGATCAAGGGAGGAATCGAGGGCTGTCAGCGCGAACACGTAGCGATGGGCCTGCCCGGGCGGGGGCTCGGGGCCCTGGTAGCCGATGCGGTGGCACTGATCCACGCCCCAGCAGCCACCGTGGCGGGCCCCGTTGGCCAACTCAGGCGAGCGGTCCAAACCTGCGGGCAAGCCATGCACCTCCCCGGGGATGTTGAACAGCACCCAGTGCACCCAGGTTCCCCCCGGCGCATCGGGATCCTCCACGATCAGGGCGAAGCTTTGGGTGTGCGCTGGCGCTCCGCGCCATCGCAGCGGCGGCGAGAGATCCAGGCCATCGGCGCTGTGGATCGCCGGGATCATGGCGCCATCCGCAAACGCCGGGGACTCCAGATGGAAGGAGCCATTACTGCTCGACATGCGCTCCGATCGACGTCTGGGGCAGGCAAGACATCCCCAGGGCGGGGCGTCCAACTCCAGAACGGTGACGCCACAAGCAGCCCACCCGGCCGAATGCGGCGCCATCCCACCACCATCACGGCAGTGAAGCCCAACATCCGCTGCCCAGCCAGTCCGCCCCAACCTCCTGGATAGACAGGGGTTGTCTCCGCGCTGTCTGTCTCTCTATGGGGCAGCCAACGGGGACCGGGGTGAGGGGGGGGTACCTTCTCACCTCGTCCCCCCGATCCCTAGGCCTTGTGATAAGGCCCGCCCTGGAGGATCGAGCTGGCGCGATAGAGCTGCTCGAGCAGTAGCAGTCGGGCGAGCTCATGGGGGAACGTCATGGGCGACAGGCTCAGGCGCCAGTTGGCCCTGGCCTTGAGCGCCGGATCCAGCCCATCGGCACCACCGATCACAAAAGCCAGCCGCTCCGAGCCGGAATCCCGGAGTTGCTGAGCGAAGGCCACGGAGTTGTAGGTGGTGCCCTCTTCCGTGAGCAACACAAGCCGTTCATCGGGTCGCAGAGCAGCGGCGATCACCTCGGCCTCCTTAGCCATGGTGGAGTCCCTGAGCTCGGTGACCACCAATCCCGGCAACCGCTTGAGGTAGAGGGCAACCCCCTCCTGCACCCAGCTCTTACGCACCTTGCCCACCGCAAGGATCCGGATCCGGGAGGGATTGATCACAGCTGGGGGCTGGTGCTCAGACCCCGCCAGGGAGGTTGCGCTCCGTGGCGGGGTTCAGGGGGCCACCAGCACCGACGAGCGGATCGATGGGCTCGCATACCGGGAAGCGGTTGATGGCCTTGAGGGCTGCCCGGGCGTTGCCGCGCAGCTGTTCCGTGATGGCTTCGGCGTAGGGGATCTGGGCCAGCAGATCCACGGTGCGGCGCATGATCCGCACCACATCGCCCTCATCGAGCGAGGTGTTGGCGATCAGATCGTTCCAGCTCACGCCCTTGGCCCAGGCGTGCACCAACCCCATCAGCTCCAGCTCGTACCAAACCGGCATCACCACACTGGCCCGCTCCTGCTGGCGCAGCAGCTCCCGGCGGATGCCGCGCAAGTCGTGCATGGCTTCTTCTGCAGCTGGCGGCGGCGGATAGGCACTCCACAGGTCGGGGCGATTCACCTCAGTGGAGATGGCCTCCAGCACCGCCGCCAGATCCGCTGGCTCCAGCTCATCGAGGTGGCCGCTCATCAGGGCCAGCCCCAGCCAGAGCTCGTTGTCGCCCCGCAGAGCCGCCACGGTGCGGCCAATCTCCGTGGGATCGAGGCCCTCCTCGCCATCGAGGCAGCCGAAGAAGCGCAGGATCTCGATCAGGGCCAGGAAGGTCTCCCAGTGGCGGTTGGCGCGGAAGTGCAGGATCCGCTGCCGCTCCTCGATCTCGGCCTCCAACTCCTCCATGCGGAAGCGCTGTTTCTTGAGCTTCTTGCGATCGCCGGCCCCATGGGCCGGGTGCAGCTCCAGGGCCAGCTCCAGCTCCCGCACCAGGTGGGCCTGGGCCTGCACCTCCCCGGCCAGGTCGTATTGCGGGGTCACCATGTCGTGGCGGCGGGCCATGGAGGCCACCGCCAGGGCCAGGCCACCACTGGCCTGATCGCCGTGGCGCAGCTCACCGGCCCGATGCAGCTCGGGGGCGGGAATGCTGATCACCTGCAGGCAGCTGAGCTCGGCGTGCAGGCTCACCACAGCGCCGCAGGGCACCAGCACCCACACGTTCTCATCGGTGAGGCAGAGCAGCAGGGGGAACTGGCCAGGACCCTCCACCTTCTCCACGATCACCGCCGGGGTCACACGGCCCCGCAGGATCGGGGCCTTGAGGCTCACCAGGGTGCCCTCGCTGGCAAAGCGCAGCGCCAGGGTGAGCTCATGGGCCAGGGTTTCCTCGGCCTGCTGCTGCAGGATCCGCTGGATGCGGCGTTCCTCCCGCAGCCGGCCCCGTTGCTTCTCGTAGTCCTCGAAGTCGTCCCAGGCCACCTCCTCCGCGGTATCGGCCAGATGGCTGAGCTGCTCACGCAATTCGGCGATGCGGGCCTCGTCCTCCACCAGATCGAGGGTGGCCAGGTAGCGGCCGAAGCTGCGCTCCACCAGCTCCTTGGCCTTGGCCAGTTCGTAGCGCTGCAGCAGGTTCAGCACCATGCCGTAGCTGGGGGTGAACTGGCTCACCAGCGGATCGGCGGGGCTGGTGGCCAGCTGGCCCGCCTCCCGCACCCCTTCAAAGCGGCTCTGCACCGTCACCACATAGCCCTGGGTATCGAGGCCGCGGCGGCCGGCCCGACCGGCCATCTGCAGGAACTCACTGCCCATCAGGGGGCGATGGCCACGCTCCGTGCGCTTGGAGAGCGCTGAGATCACGGTGCTGCGGGCCGGCATGTTGATGCCGGCGGCCAGGGTTTCGGTGGCAAACACCACCTTCACCAGCCCCTGCTGGAACAGCTCCTCAATCAGCTCCTTCCAGGCCGGCAGCACCCCGGCGTGGTGCGCGGCGATGCCGCGCAGCAGGGCGTCATCGTGGCCCCCCTCACGCACGGCCTCCGGGGTGGCCTCCACAAAGGCCTCCAGGCGGGCACGGATGCGGGCCTGCTCCTCCGGAGTCACCAAGCACACCTTGCCCAGATCCCGCACGGCCTTGTCGCAGCCCCGGCGACTGAAGATGAAATAGATGGCCGGCAGCATGTCCCGCTCGGCCATCTGGGCCACCACAAAGCCCAGGGGCGGGGCCTCCGGCTGGGGGGGCTTGGGGGTTTTCGGTCCCTTGCGCTTGCTGCCCTTGGGGGCACGCCACACCTTGCAATTGGGATGGAGCCCCGTGCCCTCCTCGTTCAGCAGCGGATGCAGGCCCTTGGCACTGCAGAAGCTGAACTGGAGCGGCACCGGCCGGAAGTCGCTCAGCACCAGCCGCGTGGGGCCATGTACCCGCTCGATCCAGTCGGTGAGCTGCCCGGCATTGGCCACCGTGGCCGAGAGCGCCACCATCTGCACCGGCGGCGGGCAGTGAATGATCGATTCTTCCCACACCGTGCCGCGCTGGGAATCGTTCATGTAATGGCACTCGTCGAGCACCACCGCCTCCACATCCGCCAGGGGGTCATCGCCCTGATCGGCCTCCGCATACAACATGTTGCGGAAGATCTCGGTGGTCATCACCACCACCGAGGCCTCACGGTTCACCGTGAGATCACCGGTCATCAGTCCAACCCGGTCGGCACCGAATTGCTCGCGGAAATCGCGCAGCTTCTGGTTGGAGAGGGCCTTGAGGGGCGTGGTGTAAAACACCTTCTGCCCATGGGCCAGGGCGCGGTGAATGGCGTACTCACCCACCAGCGTCTTGCCGGACCCCGTGGGAGCACTCACCACCACGGAGTGGCCCTGGTTCAGGGCATCGATGGCTTCGAGCTGAAAGTCGTCGAGGGGAAAGGAGAAAAGCTGATCGAGGGGCGGCACCTCTGCAGTGGGTGACGCTTCCTCGGTGGGTAAAACCGCCTCGGTGGGCTGCACTCCAGCTGGCAGGGTCCCGCTGGCGGGCTGGGTGCGGCGATCGGGCATGGCCCAATCCTATGGGGAGCGGGCAGACTGGGTGTTACGGGCTGGACTGGGCTTGGCGACGGAGGTACACGGCGATCCCCTGGCTCCCCTGGCCGCCGATCTGGCCGCCCTGCCGCCGGAGCGGCGGCGAACCCTGCGCACCTTTGCGCCCAGGGGCCCCGCAGGCCTGAGCCCTGAGGCCGGAGGGGCGCTGCTGGATCTGGCCAGCAACGACTACCTGGGCCTGGCCTGCCATCCCCAGCTCCAGGCCGCAGCTGCCAGGGCCATGGCCCTGGAGGGGGTGGGTGCCGGCGCCTCGCGGCTGGTGAGTGGCAGCCGGCCCGTGCATGCCGCCCTTGAGCAGGCGCTGGCCCACTGGCTGGGCCGGGAGCGAGTGCTGCTGTTCCCCAGTGGCTTTCAGGCCAACCTGGCGGCGGTGGCCGCCTTGGCCGATCGCCACAGCCTGGTGCTGGCCGACCGCCTGATCCACCACTCCCTGCTGGTGGGCGTCCAGGCCACCGGTGCCCGCCTGCAACGCTTCGCCCACAACAACCTCCACGACCTCGCCCAGCGCCTGCAGCGCTGCCGGGCGGAAGCACCGCAGCGGCGCCTGCTGGTGATCAGCGAAAGCCTGTTCTCCATGGAGGGCAGCTCACCGGATACGGCCGCCCTGGCCGCGCTGTGCCAGCGCCATGGCGCGGCCCTGCTGCTGGATGAGGCCCATGCGTTGGGGGTACTGGGCCAGGGCGGCCGCGGCCTGGGCCATGGGGTGGAGGGAGTGCAGCTGGTGAGCGGCACCTTCGGCAAGGCCTTTGGCAGCGGCGGGGCCTTCCTGGCCGGTCCGGCCCTGGTGGCCGACTGGCTACTCCAGTATTCGGGGCCCTTTCGTTACACCACCGCCCTGGCGCCACCGCTGGCGGCCGCGGCCCTGGCCGCCCTGCAGACCATCCAGGCAGAACCACAACGGGGCTACGCCCTGCTCGAGCGTGCCGAGCGCTGGCGCGATGGCCTGGAGCAAGCCGGCTGGCCCCGCCCCCCCGGTACAGGGCCGATTCTGTCGCTGCAGGTAGGCAGCGATGCGAGGGCTCTGGCCTTACAGCAACAGCTGGAACGGGCCGGGTTGCTGAGCGTGGCCATCCGGCCTCCCACGGTGCCCGAGGGCACGGCCCGGCTACGGCTGGTGCTGCGCCACGACCTCCCCAGCGGCAGCCTGGAGCGGCTGCTGGCGGCCCTCACCGTGAGGCCATGACGACCCAACTGATCGCCATGCATGGCTGGGCCGGGGACCATCGCGGCTGGCAGCCCTGGAATGCACGGGCCAGCGCCAGGGGGTGGCGCTTCAGCAGCGGCGAGCGCGGCTACGGCCGCCAGCTGCGCCAGAACCCCACCTGGGCCCCCGACGCCAGCCAACGGGTGGTGCTGGCCCATTCCCTCGGGCCCCATCTGCTGCCAGCCGCGCTGCTGGAACGGGCCACGACCGTGGTGCTGCTGGCCAGCTTCGGACAGTTCCTGCCACCGGGCCGTGCTGGCCGCCGGCTGAGCAAGGCCCTGCAGGCCATGGCCAGCAAGCTGGAGAGCGGCCAACAGGAACCGATGCTGCGGGAGTTCTTCCAGCAGGTGGCAGCCCCCCATCCCGTGGGCCACTTACCGCCGGGCCCCCTCAACGACGGGATCCCCCCCGAGGGCTGCCGGCTGCTGCTGGCAGACCTGGCCCTGCTGGAGGCCACCGGCGGCCTACCGCCAGGATTTCCCAGCGATGCACGGGTGCTGGTGGTGGAAGCACACGACGACCAGATCGTGGATCCCGCCAGCCGCACCCTGCTGCGGGCCGCCCTACCTCAGGCCACGGTGTGGCAACGGGATGGGGCGGGCCATGCCCTGCTGCTGCCAGACCTTCCGGCGGCGGTGCTGGACTGGGTGGCGCATGCGTACCCCTGAATCCCCCCCGGCAGCCTTCAGCCTCCAAGTGCGCCGGTGCTTCGGGCGCCAAGCGGCCCACTACGACCAAGGAGCCCTGCTCCAGGCCGCCGTGGCCTGGCGCCTGGGCCACCTGTGCCGCAACCTGGCCCTACCCAGCGGGCCCTGCGCCGATCTGGGTGCCGGCTCCGGGCTGCTGGCCCATGCCATCGCCCAACAGCGCCCAGGCCTGGAGCTGGTGCGCCTGGATAACTGTCCGGAACTGCTGGCCCTGGGCCTCAGCCGGGCCCCAGGCCCCGCCCTTCAGTGGGATCTGGAGCGGGGGCTGCCCCCCCAGCTGGCCCAGGCCGCGCTGCTGGCCTCCAACTTCGCCCTGCAGTGGCTGGAACAGCCCGAACGGGAACTCCAGCGCTGGTGCCAGCAGCTGCACCCCGGCGGCTGGCTGGCCCTGGCAGTACCAACGGCGGGCAGCTTTGCCCCCTGGCGGGCCGCCGCCGCCAGCGCCGGGGTGCCCTTCACTGGCCTGGGGCTGCCGGACGCCGCCAGCCTGGAGGCCGTGGCCCGCCAGGAACTCACACTCCACTGCTGCCGGCTGCTGCACTTCAGCCGCCCCAGCCAAGACGGCCTGACCTTCCTACGCCAGATCAAGGCCATCGGCGCCCAGGCCAGCCGCAAGGCACCCCTGAGCGCCACTCAACTGCGGCAGCTGCTGGCCCATTGGCCCACCGCCAGCAAGCCGCAACCAGACTGGCAGGTGCTGCTGATACTGGGTCGCAAACGATGACCAAACCATCCCCGCAGCTGGTGGTGTGCGGCACGGACACCGATGTGGGCAAGACCCTGGTGAGCGCCTGGCTGGTGCAGGGGCTGGGGGCCACCTACTGGAAGCCGGTGCAATGCGGCCTCGAGGGCGGCGGCGACCGCGAGCAGGTGCAGCGCTGGTTAGGGCTCCCCGCCGAGCGGCTGCTGCCGGAGGCCTACCGCTACCGGGCCCCGGCCTCGCCCCACTGGGCTGCCGAGCTGGAGAGCGGGGACCCCGAGCATCCCGGCCAGCCCCTGGATCCCGAGCGCCTGGCCCTACCGGCGGTGGCGGGAGCACTGGTGGTGGAGACCGCCGGCGGGCTGCTGGTGCCCCTGCGCCTCGACCTGCTGCAGATCGATCAGGTGCAGCGCTGGAGACTGCCCGTGCTGCTGGTGGCCCGCAGCGGCCTGGGCACCCTCAACCACACGCTGCTCTCCGTGGAGGCCCTGCGGCACCGTGGGATCCCCCTGCTGGGGCTGGTGCTGAATGGGCCCTTCCACGCCAACAACACCGCCACCCTGGAGCGGCTCACGGGGGCCCCTGTGCTGGCCTGCCTACCGCCCTTGGCCACCATCAACAGCAGCACCCTGGCCCAGCAGTGGCAGGAGCAGGAGCTCACCCATAAGCTCAGCCCATGAAAACGTCCAACCTGCTGATCAGCGGAGCCGTTGCCGCCCTCTGCGCCGGCATCCTGGTGCTCTTCACCGACATCGAAGTGTCGATGGTGCGCTGGTTCAGCTGTGGCCCCTTCTCCACCGCCAGCGAAGAGCAGAGCGAGGTCTGCAAGCGCAAGCTCTAGTGCCGGCGAGCCTTCAGCGGGCAATGCCCTGACAACACCGCCACGTTGTTTTCTGCAAAGGGCAGGGGCCACCCCTGGCGCATTTGATCGTGGATCTGCTCGATCTGGGAGGCATTCCAGCCCCGGGCCTCGAGCCGCACCCGCAGGCTCTGCCATTGGCCCTCAGCGAACACCTCTGTGCCGGACCAGGCCCGGCCAGGGCGAGCAGCCGTGAGCTCCTCGGGCTGGAGGAAACGGTTCGAGTGATAACGAGGGCGATCCATGGCACGCTTCCCTGCCCTGCATCATGGCCACGCCGTTAGGGTCCGGCCAGAATCGCCGCCTCCACATCCGCGCGGCTGAATCCGTAGGGGAAGTGGCGGTCCACCGTGGTCAGCCCCACGCTGGCCTGCCAGCGCACACTGAGTTCCTCGATATCCAGTTCAATCTCGGCGGTCCAGCCGCTGCGGGTCAGGTCCCACAGGCAGGAGTTGGTGGAACGCTGCACTGCCCCCAGCTCACTCAGCCACTGCTCCAACGCCGGCAGGGGGTGGTTGCACAGCGGCGCCTGGGAGGGTGGCAGAGGAGACATCCGCGAGGGCAGCGCCTGGGGGTTGGGCAGTCTGCCCGGCAGGCGGCCACCAGCTCGGCACCCGCACGAATTCGGCCCCGCGCGCCCAGGCCAGCCCCACCCCCAGCACCAGGCTGAACACCACCGCCAGGGCCAGCAGCAGCAGGGCCAACCACTCGCCCCCGGACAGGGCCCGCCGCACCGGGGCTGGCTGGCTGGTCAGGCGCACCGAGGGCGGCGGCGTCCGCACCGGCTCCACCGCCAGCAGGCTGGCGTCATAGGCGCGGCGACGCTCGGGATCGCTGAGGGTGAGGTAGGCCTGCTGCAGCAGGCGAAAGGCCTCCTGGGCCTCCGCCTCGGGCAAGGCGGTGGTATCCGGGTGATAGCGCTTGCTGAGGCTGCGAAAGGCCTGGCGCAGCTCAGGCCCCGTGGCCTGGGGACTGAGGCCCAGCAACGCGTAGTGGCTGGCGGACTGGTTGGCAGCTCCCACCGAGGCGGTACCGGGTGTGCGGGATCCTAGAGAGCTTGCCCATGCCGCCCCAGGGGATGCCAGCCGCACCGGAGTCCGCCACCCCTTTTGCCACCCCCAGCGACGCCCTCTGGGAGGCGCTGGGCTGGCGTCCCAGCCCAGGCCAGACCGAACAGCTGATCCAACTGCAACAGCACCTGCGCGAGTGGAACAGCCGCCTCAACCTCACCCGACTGGTGGAGGGGGAGGACTTCTGGATCGCCCAGGTGATGGACAGCCTCTGGCCGCTGCTGCCGCTGCTGCGGAGCACGCCAGAGGCGGCACTGCGCTGCATCGATGTGGGCACGGGCGGTGGGTTTCCCGGCCTGGCGGTAGCGATTGCCCTGCCGAATGCCCAGCTGACGCTGGTGGATTCGGTGGGCCGCAAGACCCAGGCCGTCCAGGCCATGGCCGAGGCCCTAGGGCTGGGCGAGCGGGTGGAGCTGCGCTGCGAGCGTGTGGAACTCACCGGCCACCAGAAACGCTGCCGGGGCCAGTACCACCTGGCCATGGCCCGGGCGGTGGCGGCCGCCCCGGTGGTGGCGGAATACCTGGTACCCCTGCTGGCCCCCCAGGGCGAAGCGCTGCTCTACCGGGGCCAGTGGACAGCCGGCGATCAACAGGAGCTGGAACGGGCCCTGCGGCCCCTGAAGGCCCGCATCAGCCGCCAGCAACAGCGAGAGCTTCCCGGCGGCCGGGGCGTGCGCACCGCTCTGCTGCTGAGCGCCAGTGACCCCTGCCCCCGCACCTATCCGCGGGCGGTGGGGATCCCCAGCAAATTCCCCCTCGGAGCTGCGCGAGCCAGCTGAGTGGCCGACGCAGAATCAGCTCCCCGCCATCAGCCGCTGAGTGGGCTGGCCACCGATGCGGCAGCGCAGGTCGCGCAGAACGGCCGGAATCCGGTGCCGCCATGGGCTCGCTGCCAACACCGCCAGGAGCTCCGCCTCGCTCACGCTGGCGTCGAGGGCATCGGCATTGGCGCCCGGAAACCAGTGGCTGCCAGCCCCCAGCAGGCCGTAACGGGCCTTGGCGTAGCTCTGCAGGTCCCAGGCTTCCAGCAGGTTGTAGAGCCACAGCAGGGTGGCCAGGTTCATCTGCCCCGGGGTGTCCTGCCAAGCCGGCAACCCTTCACTCCAACTGCTGAGCCAGGCCTGCCCCAGGGCCTCGCAACGGGCCTGGTCCAGCCGCTCCAGGATGGGAGGCAGTAGTGCGTCGGCCTGGGGCAGCAGCTCCACCGCCTGCAGATGCAGGTGGAGATCCGAGGGCCTCGCCGCCCCCACGCTGATGGTGTGAACCCCGGCTGCCGACAGGCAGAACAGATCGTTAAACACGATGGGGTGCAGTGGCGCGCAGAGCTGCAGCAGTTTCTGCGACGGGTTGTGCAGGTGACCGCCCTTGTCCGTGGGGCTGATCACAAACACACCCATGTCATGGGCGATAGCGGCATCGATCGCCGCACGGTTGTCCTGGCGAATGAAATACCAGTGCAGGTTGATGTAGTCGAAGGCGTCGCTGTCGATCGCCGCCAGGATCAGGGGCAGGCTGCCGTGGGTTGAAAAGCCCACCGCGCCGATCCGCCCCGCTACCTGCCAGCGGCGTACCACCTCCAGGCAGCCGCCGGGCCGCAGGGTCTGCTCCAAGTGCTCCGGCAGGTTGATGCCATGGATGGCCAGTAAATCGACCCGCCCGGAGCCGTTGCCCAGGCCTAGGCGCTCAAAACTCAGGGCCAGCTCCGCCTCGAAGGCCTCCGGATCGGCCTGGGGAGGCACCTTGGTCTGCAGGATCCGCTGCGGATCTGGCACCTCGGGGAACAACCAGCCCAGCTGACGCTCGGAACTGCCGTAGTGACGGGCCGTCTCGATGTGGTGAAACCCCGCTGCAACGGCCAGCTCGAGGGTGGCGCGCAGGTTCGCCTGGCTGTGGTCCGTGATCTCTGAGGCCGGCAGGTCGCTCCAGCTCTGCTGAAAGCGCATGCCCCCGAGGGAGAGCACGGGCATCGGCAATGCCGTGCGGCCGAAGCGGCGGGTCGGGAGCATCAGGAGGGATCCCGCCGCGGCAGGGTGCGCCTGGGACGGCTGGAGCTGGGCAGCCCGAGGGGCAACAGCTCCTGGGAGCGGCACTGCTCCTCAAGGGCGGGCAGCTCCTCGTAACGCACCCAATGGATGCAATCCACTGGGCAGGTATCGATCGCTTCCTGGATGGTCTCGGTGCTGTCGCCGTCCTGGCGGATGGCACGGGAACGCCCCCACGACTCCTCCACCACAAAAGTGTGGCCGGCCACATGGGCGCAGTAGCGGCAGCCGATGCATACGGCTTCATCCACCCAGACAGCCTTCTGGCGCAGAGCTCCACCAAGGAGGGGTTCGAAACCACTCGCCCTTGTTGGCGCCGCGGCGGCCGCCGAAAAGGCCAGTGAGGGATCAGCGCTCACCGCAGACCTCCCAACACTGGGATCACCCGTCCCAGCGGGTCACCACCAGTTCAATGCTGCCATCGCTGGCCTGGCGCTGTTCACTCACCTGGAACCCCTCCTGAACCGAGGCGGACAAGATGCTGCGCAGCGCGTACTGCTGGGTGAGCTTGGCCAAGAAGCGCTCCACCGGGATGGGCTGCTTCCACAGATCCAGATCCGTCACCAGCTCGTAGCTGCCGCTGAGCTGATTCCAGCGGAAGCCCAGGTTGGTGCCCTCGCTGGAAGCGATCGCCAAATCAGCAACCACAGTCTGGCCTCGGTAACCACGCACGGGATGTTCACCATCGCTGGGTTGATGGCCCAGGTCCCGCAGGGCCTCCATCAGGGCAGCGCGGTCACGCAATTCCGTCTTGACGGTGCTGAAGTGCGACATCAGGAAACCGAGGTGGAGAGGGTTTGCTCAGGCGTCACAGCCGAGGCCTGGGCCGGGAAGGCCTCGGACGTCGACTGGCGCTGTTGCACCGTGCCGAGCCTGGCTTCGATGCGTTCGGTGAGCTGCTCGCAGCCGCTGCCCTGAACGCCTTCCACCAGCTCCTCAACGCGGCCGTCGGGCCGAATACGAAAGCGGATGGATTGCTGGGCCATCCCAGGCAGCGGAGGGTGATGAGATGATAGCTGGGTTCACCAAGGGGTGACTGGCCTACGCCAACAGGCCTTCATCCACCAGGGTCTGCAGCCGCTCCAACACCATGGGATCCTCCAGCTGCTCGAGGGCCAGGCGAGCTTCGTCTCGTACCGCCATGTCGGTGTCGTGGAGCAAGGCCCCTAGCAAGGCCTCCACCACCTCCTTCTGGCGAGGCTCCACCAGATCGCCATAGAGGCGCCCCAGCGACCAGGCACTGTTGCTGCGCACCACGGGCTCGCTATCGATGCGCAGAGCCTGCAGGAGCCGCCCGGCCGCTTGATCCGCCTTGGCCAGGCCCGTAGCACCGGCATCGGCCAGGGAACTGGCAGCCCAGAGCCTCACCGCCGCGATGTCCGTTTCCAGGGCCCGGATCAGCGGGTTCATCACCGGGGCATCGGGGTAGCTGCTGAGGCTCCAGGCCACGGCCTTACGCACATAGCCATTGCTGTCGTTCTGGAGCAAGGCCAGCAACGGCGACACCGCCTGCAGATCCGGATTCCGCCCCAGGGCGTACACCGCACTCATGCGCAAGATCGGGCAGCTGGCCTCGAGCAACGGCAAGAGCTGGGCCGCAGCGCGGGGATCGCGGTGCTCGCAGAAGATGCGAAGCCCCTGCATACGGTCGTCGTGGCCACCCTGGAGCAACTGCAGCCCGAGATCGCACTCGGCCGCCACATCGGCCTGCTCGGCCTCGAGGGCATCGAGATCGTCGAGGGGGTCCCCCAGCAGTTCCTCGGCCAGCTCGTTGGCGAGCATCTCCGGATCCAGCGCCAACTCGGCCGGACTTTGGGAGAACTCGGGGAACGGGCCTGTCATGGGGCGATCGTAAAAGCCCGCCGCTGCAGGACTCTCGCTGAGCTAGGCGTGCGGCGCAACGGGCAGCTCAACTGATCGGAGCGGGGGCGGCCATATCGCCCGGCAACCAGATGCGGGCACTCACGGCGAACAGGGCCAGGCCGAACAGCACCACGATTGCAGCTGGCAACAGGGTTGAGCGAAAAAATTGCACGGCGAATGGGCTCGGCGCCCCAGGCGATGGGAACCATTCTGATGGTCGATCAGCCTGGATTCAGGCCCCCTGATCCAAGGCCCTTAGTCTTCGCCCAGTCGAGTCGTGTTCATGGGTCCGCAGGCCGCCGAGAAAGCCGGCACCTGGAGGCGCCTCACGGCCGTTACCGCCGAGGGCGTGGCCAGTGGTGCTCCGCTGATGGTGGGCAGCAAGCTGTTGCAGGGCTGGCTTACGGCCAGCGGTGTGCCCCTGGCGCTGATCGGGCTGATTCCCCTGGCCGAGCTGCCTTACACCCTCAAGCTCTTCTGGGCACCGCTGCTGGATCGCTGGCCGATCGCCTGGCCGGATCGGCGCCGGGGCTGGTTGTTGGTGATGCAGCTGTTGCTGGTGGCGGTGATTGCCGCCATGGCCCTGCTACGGCCCAGCACGGATCCCGCCAGCCTCAGCGCCATCGGCATCGCCGCCCTGGTACTGGCGGTGTGCAGCGCCACGCAGGACATCGCCGTGGATGCCTACCGCACCGACCTGCTGCCGGAGAAGGAACGCGGGGCCGGGGCGGCCGCCGCGGCCCTGGGCTATCGAGCCGCCATGTTGGCGGTGGGGGCCGGCGGCTTCCTGCTGGCCGGGCGCTTCGGCTGGCCGGTAGCCCTCCTCGCCGCCGCAGCCCTGGTGGCGGCCGTGGTGCCTTTCACCCTCATGGCACCCGCACTGCCGCCAGTGCAGCATCCGGTCAACAGCCTGCGCCAGGCGGTGCTGGGGCCTGCGCGGGAGTTCCTGTTCCGGGCAGGCCCCAATCGCACCTGGCAACTCCTGCTACTGGTGCTGCTCTACCGCTGGCCCGATGGCCTGCTCAGCGCCATGGCCATCCCCTTCCTGAAGCTGCAGGGCTTCAGCGATGCCGACATCGGCCTGGTGCAGGGGGGCTGGGCCATCGCCGCCACCATGGCGGGCACCGTGCTGGGCGGCGTGCTGTTCAGCCGCCTGGGGATGAACCGCTCCCTGTGGCTGTTTGCCCTAGCGGGAGCTGCCGGCAATCTCAGCTACTGGGCCCTGGCCCAGTTCGGTGGAGGCTTTGCCGGGCTGATTACTGCCGTGAGCCTGGAGAACCTCACCGGCGGCATGGTGGGCGCGGTGTTCGTGGCCCTGCTGATGGGCCTGTGCAATCCCCGCTTCTCCGCCACCCAGTACGCCCTGCTCTCTGGGGTGTATGCCATGAGTCGCTCCATCCTCTCGGCCCCGGCCGGTGTTGTGGCCGAGAAGGCGGGCTGGCCCGTCTTTTTCCTCGTCACCGCCGCCGCCGCCATTCCCGCCTTCCTGCTACTGGCCCGCCTGGCCCCATGGGGCGAACAAGAGCCCCGGGGCACCTTTGATCCCGCGCGGGACGCCACCTGAACCAGGGCACGACCGCTGCCCCCAGGGATCAGCCCTCCATGCGGCGGCGCAACTGACCGCAGGCAGCATCGGCATCCAGCCCCCGACTGGCTCGCACACTCACCGCCACATGCCGGTCCTGCAGGGCCCGGCGGAAGGCCTCCACGGCGCCAGGGCCTGGACGCTGGAACTCCTCCTCCTCAATGGGGTTGTACGGGATGAGGTTCACATGGCTCTGAAAGCCGCGCAGCAAGTGGGCCAGGGCCGCCGCATGGCGGGGCTGGTCGTTGAGGCCACCCAGAAGGATGTATTCAAAACTCACCCGCCGGCCAGTGATGGCCACGTAGCGCCGGCAATCCTCCAGTAGAGCCTCGATCGGGTAGGCATGGGCCGTTGGGATCAGTTCTTCTCGCAACCGCTGATCGGGAGCATGCAGGCTCACGGCCAAAGTGAACTGGGCCCGGCCTAAGCGCGCCAGGGCCTGTTCCGCCAGGGTGGGCAGGGTGCGGGGCACGCCCACGGTGCTCACCGTGATCTGGCGCTGAGCCATACCCAAATCGGTACACAGGCAATCGATGGCCGCCAGCACCGCCTCGATATTGAGCAAGGGCTCGCCCATGCCCATGAACACCACATGGCTGGGGCGCTGCTCCATCACGGAGCGCACGCTCAGCACCTGATCCACGATCTCGTGAACCGCCAGGGAGCGCTGCAGCCCCCCCTTTCCGGTGGCACAGAACTTGCAGGCCATCGGGCAACCCACCTGGCTGCTGACGCAGACGGTGAGCCGATCACTCGCCGGGATGCCGACGGTCTCGAGGCTGAGGCCGTCGTGCGTCCCCAGCAGCAGCTTGGTGGTGCCATCGCGGGCCACGCTGCGGTGGAGCTCGCGGGAGCGACCCAGCCAATCGAAGGCTCCAGCGGGCGGCTCGGCGGCCAGTTGCTCGCGGAAGGCCTTCGGGAGCACCGACACCTCCTGGAGGCTGCGGGCACCTTTGGCGTAGAGCCAATCATGCAGCTGCCTGCCGCGAAAGGACGCCTGGCCGCGATCCTTCGCCCACTGCTCCAGAGCCGAAAGGCCCATCCCCAGCAGGGGACGGGCCTCAGACGCCACAGCCGCAGGAACGACTGAACCGGCCATCAGGGCCAGACCAGCAGACCGTGACCCAGTTGCACCTCCACGACCAGCAAGGCGATAAAGCCGAGCATCGCCGCACGACCGTTCAGACGCTCGGTGTGGGTGTGGAACCCATAGCGGGGAAGCCGCCGCTGGGGGATGAGCTTGGGTTGAACCATGGCGGGACTAGCGGAGGGGATGGAGCCGGTCACTCGTCGGTGAGCAGGCCTTCTTCCTGCAGACCCTCAAGGGCTGCAGGGTCTGCAATCAGCTCCTCCTCCAGGCCTTCTTCCACCGCGGGGCGGGTGAAGGCAGCCATCGTGCTGGCGGCGGCGTCGATGCCGTGGCGGCTGCGGGTCGCCTCCAAGTCATCGTCAGAGGGATCCTCCAGGAGCACGCCAGGGGCGGCGGCAGAGGGAGCGGCCGGCATCTCAACGGTGTAGTCGGGACGCAGGTTCTGCATACGACGGTACCCAGCCGGATCCTCATCAAGGATGTCGGGATGGGGGCCGGCCTCAGCGCGCAGCTCCTCTTCAAAGCCACTGAAACCGGTCCCAGCGGGGATCAGGCGACCGATGATCACGTTCTCCTTGAGACCGCGCAGCCAGTCGCTCTTGCCCTCGATGGCGGCTTCGGTGAGCACCCGGGTGGTCTCCTGGAAGGAGGCCGCGGAGATGAAACTGTCGGTGTTGAGCGAGGCCTTGGTGATGCCCAGCAACACAGGGGTGAACTCCGAGGGAGCACCACCGGTGATCGCCATGGCGCTGTTCACCTGCTCCACCTGACGCAGCTCGATCAACTCACCGGGCAGCAGGGTGGTGTCCCCCGCGTCCTCGATACGGACCTTGCTGGTCATCTGGCGCACGATCACTTCGATGTGCTTGTCGTCGATGGTGACGCCCTGGGACTTGTAGACGTTCTGCACTTCCTGCACCAGGCGGAACTGCAGCTTGGAGATGGCCTCCTGGGCCGCCTCCATGGTGGGCTTGCGGCTACGCAGATCCTCGAAGAAGCACTCGAGCAGCTCGTGTGGGTTGATCGGGCCGTCGGTGAGCAGTTCACCGGCGGTGACCTGCTGCCCGTCGGACACCATCACGTTGCGGCCCAACAGAATCGGGTACTCGGTGATCACGTCATCGGACTCGATCACCGAGACGGTGACTGAATCGTCGTCGTCGCCCTGCTTGATCTGCACCGTGCCGGCCTTACGGCACAGCACGGCGGATTCCCGCGGGCGGCGAGCTTCCAGCAGCTCTTCGATACGAGGCAGACCCTGCACGATGTCACCGGTCTTCTGGCGTTCGAACACCAGCAGCGCCAGGGAGTCACCGCGCTGCACCAGTTCGCCGTCACGCACGTGGAGCACGGAGTCGGGGGACACCATGTAAGGGCGACCCAGGCGGATCGTGACCTTGCTACCGGTGACGGCCTCCACCTGGCCGCAGCAGGGTGCGGGCACACCGGCGGCCAGCAGATCGCCATCCACAAGGCGCTGCCCTTCGCTCACTTCGGGCTTGGCGGAGCCGAGGTCGATGGTGCTGGTGTCGGTGGCGCGCTCCACGATCAGACGCCGGATGGGCTCGCCCTCCACCTGATCGGGCAGTTGCACCACACCGTCCTCCTTGCAAAGGATCTGGGTGGTGGCCACCACATCACCGCTCTTGACGTTGATGCCGTCCTCCACCTGCAGCTCGGTGTGGGTGGAACCGTGGCTGGCGTCCGAGAGGGTGTCGCGGCGCACCAGCAGGCTCTCGAGGATCACCAGCTGCAGGCGATCGATGGTCTTGGCGCGCTTGTCGGGGACCGACTCCACATCCACCGTCATCTGAGGCGTGGTGTCGAAGCTCTCGAGCATCAGCTGGGTGCGGAGCAGCTCCACACCCTCCACGCTCTTGATCAGTTCGCCGTCCTTGAAGGCCAGCCGCTGGGTGGCCTTGAGGCCGAGGCTGGGGCCATTGGACTGTTTGACGCTACCCAATTCGGGCAGATGAGCCTCATCGGGAATGCGGTATTCCTCAACAGGACGCAACAGCAGGGCACCGCCCTCCGGTGTATCCACGGCCTCCACAAACACCATGGCGTCGGCCTTGAGACCCTTGGCGATTTCCTCGCCAGGATTCACCATCTTGCCGTCGCTATAGCGGCTCACCACCTTGGCGTCAGAAACGTGGTGGAGCTTGCCGGAGCGAACGATGATCTCGCGAAGAATGTCGTTCTTCTGGGTCACCGTCACGATGCCGGCAGTCTGGCTGAAGATGTCCTTCACCACCTCCGTGCCGGCTTCGATCCACTGGCCGTCCTCGATCATCAACAGGGAGATGTCCTTGTTGATCTCGTGGGTCTCCTGGGGAATCCACAGCAACGTGCCACCCTTGCTCACCTCGTAGCCGTTCTTGGCACTACGGGCTTTCTTGATCGCCAGGCCAGGGGCATATTTCACGATGCCGCCGGTCTGGGTGCGGAATCGGTCGTCGGCCAGCTCAGCAATCACTTCGCCGCTGCCGATCTTGCTGCCGGGGTTGGTGTTGAGGCGATAGCGGATGTTGTCCTTGCCCTCCAGGTGCCAGAGCTCACCGGCGTGGGTGGATTCACCCACCAGCTTGCAGTCCTTGAGGGTGAGGCTGGTGGTGACGATCTGCACCTCGCGGGAGTCGCCGGCGCTCTCGCGCAGACGCACTGCACCGCCGTACTCGCTCACCAGGCGGCTTTCGGCCAACACCTCTCCGGTGGTGACAGCCTTGTTGCCCTGCACCACGGGCTGGGCATTGGGGGGCAGGTTGTACACGTCGCCGGCGAACACCCACATCCGCCCCAGACGGGTGGCCTTGTGGGTGATGTTGCCCTGGCGGTCGGTGACCTCCTTGGGCTGGATGCCGTCTTCGTAGCGCACCTGGCCAGCCAGGTCGCAGATCACATCTTTGGTGGCTTTCTCCACGCTCTTCTTCACGGCAGCGCCAGAGGAGATCTGCGCCAAGGTCGTGTCGGCGGCATAGTCCTGGCCATCGGCCACGAACAGCAGCGAGCCGTTGGTGATATCGAGCTTCTGGGGCTTGCCCTTACCCGTGGGCTTCACTGTCAGCACGAAATCGGTCTCGGCGATCTGGGCGTCCACACCGTGGGGGGTGCGGAAGGGCCGCACGCGGGCCTTACTGCCGAACTCAATGGTGCCTTCCACCACCGAGCGCACCACGCCGGTCTCGGCGGTGGACACACCACCGGTGTGGAACGTCCGCATGGTGAGCTGAGTACCAGGCTCACCGATGGACTGGGCGGCCACGATGCCAACGGCCTCTCCGAGGTCCACCAGCTCGTTGTGGGCCAGGGCCCAGCCGTAGCACTTGCGGCACACGGAGCGGGCTGCCTCGCAGGTGAGGGGCGAGCGCACCTTCACGGTCTTGACGCCGGCGGCTTCGATGCGGCGGGAGAGGGGAGGATCGATCTCTCCGTCCCGGTCCACCAGGATCTCGCCGTTGGCATCCACCACCGGCTCAGCAGCCAGGCGGCCCACCAGCTTGGCGGCGTACTTGCCCTTGTCATCAGCGTCGATGGGGATGCTGCGGGTGGTGCCGCAGTCGTCCTCGCGCACGATCACGTCCTGGGCCACGTCCACCAGACGACGGGTGAGGTAGCCCGAGTCGGCGGTGCGGAGGGCCGTATCCACCAGACCCTTGCGGGCGCCGTAGGAGGAGATCACGTATTCGGTGACCGTCAGACCCTCACGGAAATTGGTGCGGATCGGCAAGTCGATGATCTCGCCCTGGGGGTTGGCCATCAGACCCCGCATGCCCACCAGCTGACGCACCTGGGACATGTTCCCCCGGGCGCCGGAGTTGGCCATCATCCAGACCGAGTTGAGCGGGTCGTTCTCGTTGAAGTTCTTCTTGACCTCTTCCACCAAACGCTCGTTGGTCTCGGTCCAGGTGTCGATCACCTTGGTGTGACGCTCCACCTCGGTGATCTCACCGAGGCGATAACGCTCTTCCGTATCGGTGATCTGCTGCTCTGCTTCCTCGAGCAAACGGGCCTTCTCACCGGGAATCCGCAGGTCGTCCACCGAGATCGACACGGCGGCCTGGGTGGCGTAGTGAAAGCCCAGGTCCTTGAGCTCGTCGGCCATGGAGGCCGTGGCGGCGGTGCCGTGGTTCTTGTAGGCCCACGCCATCAGGTTGCGCAGCGCCTTCTTGTCGATGGTGCGGTTGCGGAACGGAGGGGCGGCCTTACTCAAGGGAGCCGAGGCGCCCAACACGGGGGCGGGGGCTTCAGCAGCGGCTTTCTTGCTGGACTTCTTGCTGGACTTCTTGGCGGGGGTGGCGGTCATGGCTGCGCGCGAAGAGGAAAGGAGTGAAGGGAAAGACGTCCGGGATCTCAGGCGGCTGCCACCGCGTCAATGATCGTGCTGTTCATCACCACACGGCCCACGGTGGTGAGCAGATAGCGGCTGATCAGTGCTCCGTCTTCGTCGAAGCGGTCGCGGCGGTAGTTCCACTGCTCGATGCGGGTGCCATCGCTGAGGGTCTCTGCCTTGATGGGTTCCTTACCGTCGTCCTCATCGTCCACCTCGCCGCTGAAGCGCACCCAGATCCAGTCGTGCATGGCAAGGTGCTTCTCATCAAAGGCGCTGAGCACATCGCCCAAACCGGCAAAGGTGCGGCTGCGATCGCCGAACTCGGGCTTGGTGTAGTCGGGCTGCACGGCCGTGAGGTAGTAAGCCCCGAGCACCATGTCCTGGGACGGTGTGATGATCGGCTCGCCAGTGGCGGGCGAGAGGATGTTGTTGCTGGCCAGCATCAACATGCGTGCCTCCGTCTGCGCCTCGATGGCCAGGGGCACGTGGACGGCCATCTGGTCGCCGTCGAAGTCAGCGTTGAAGGCCGGGCACACCAGAGGGTGCAGCTGGATGGCACGGCCGGCCACCAACTTGGGTTCGAAGGCCTGAATGCCGAGGCGGTGCAGGGTTGGAGCGCGGTTCAACAGGATCGGGTGTCCTTCGATCACCTCTTGGAGCACCTGCATCACCTCATCATCGGCGCGCTGAATCAGCTTCTTGGCGGCCTTGATGTTGTTAACGATGTTCTGGCGGATCAGGCGATGGATCACGAACGGCTGGAACAGCTCGATCGCCATCTCCTTGGGCAGGCCGCACTGGTGCATCTTCAGCTTGGGGCCCACCACGATCACGGAACGACCGGAGTAGTCGACTCGCTTACCCAGCAGGTTCTGACGGAAGCGGCCCTGCTTGCCCTCGATGATGTCGCTGAGCGACTTGAGCGGGCGGTTGTTGGCGCCCACCACGGTGCGGCCACGGCGACCGTTGTCGATCAGGGCATCCACGGCCTCCTGCAGCATCCGCTTCTCGTTGCGGACAATGATTTCAGGCGCGAGGATTTCCTGCAGACGAGCCAACCGGTTGTTCCGGTTGATCACACGGCGGTAAAGGTCGTTGAGGTCTGAGGTGGCGAAGCGGCCGCCATCCAGCTGCACCATCGGGCGCAGATCGGGCGGAATCACCGGGATCACGTCCAGCACCATCCACTCGGGGCGGGCGCCAGTGGCGATGAAGTTGTCAATCACCCGCAGGCGCTTGATCAGCTTGGCCCGCTTCTGACCCTTGCTGCCGGCGATCTCCTCGCGCAGCTCCTCAGCCACCACGGGCAGATCAATGTCCTCGAGCAGTTGCTTGAGGGCTTCAGCACCGATGCCGACCTGGGGCTCGTTCTCGATCTCCGAGTCTTCGGCGTAGATCTGATCTTCGATCTCCAGCCACTCGTCTTCGGTGAGCAGCTGCTTGTAGGTGAGATCTTTGTGGTCGCCCTTATCGAGCACCACATAGCAGTTGAAATAGACGATCTGCTCGACATCGCGCAGGGGCATGTCCAGCAGGATCGCCACGTAGCTGGGAATCCCCTTCAGATACCAGACGTGGGACACCGGGGCCGCCAGTTTGATGAAGCCCATGCGGTGCCGGCGCACGCGGCTCTCCGTGACCTCCACACCACAGCGCTCGCAGACGATGCCGCGGTGGCGCACCCGCTTGTACTTACCGCAGTGGCATTCCCAGTCCTTGGAGGGACCGAAAATCTTCTCGCAGAACAGCCCGTCCATCTCGGGCTTGAGCGTGCGGTAGTTGATGGTTTCGGGCTTGGTGACCTCACCCACCACCTGACCATTGGGGAGCGTGCGCTGGCCCCACTGCATGACCCGCTCGGGCGAGGCGAGCGTGATCTTGACGTAGTCGAAGTGGTTCTCGGTCCGGAGGTTGCTGTTGGTCATGGCCGTGGAGCGCGCGGAGGTCTGGAGGAACGGAACGGGTCAGGGGGTCGCCCGGTAGGGCTGGCCTGAATCGATCTGCGATCAGTCGTCGTCGAAATCCGCGACGCCGAGGGATTCGTAGGTGGGCCGGTTGGGGGTGCTACGGCGCGGGTTCACGTCCTGCATCAGGTCGACTTCCTCGCCGGCATCGGTGTACACCGCGATGTCGAGACCCAGGGACTGGAGCTCACGCATCAGCACCTTGAACGACTCAGGGGTACCCGGGCGGGGGATCGGCTTGCCCTTGACGATGGCGTTGAGTGCCTCGTTGCGGCCCTGCATGTCGTCGGACTTGACGGTGAGCAGTTCCTGCAGGGTGTAGGCGGCGCCATAGGCCTCGAGGGCCCACACCTCCATCTCACCCAGACGCTGGCCGCCCTGCTGGGCTTTACCGCCGAGGGGCTGCTGCGTCACCAGGGAGTAGGGACCAGTGGAGCGGGCGTGGATCTTGTCGTCCACCAAGTGCACCAGCTTGAGGATGTGGGCGTAGCCCACGGTGACCGGCTGGTCGAAGGCTTCGCCGCTGCGACCGTCGATCAGCTGGATCTTGCCAGGGTTCTCGGGGTCGTACACCCAGTCCTTGCCGGGCTGGGCCTTGGCTGCCTCGAGGTAGGCCTGCACAGTGTTCTTGGAGGTTTCCGGGCCGTGCATCTCATCGAAGGGCACCACCTTCACGCGGCAGTCCAAGTGGGACGCCGCCCAGCCCATCAGGCACTCGAACACCTGGCCCACGTTCATCCGGCTCGGCACACCCAGGGGGTTGAGCACAATGTCGATGGGGGTGCCGTCCGGCAGATAGGGCATGTCTTCCAGGGGAAGAATGCGGCTGATGATGCCCTTGTTGCCGTGGCGGCCGGCCATCTTGTCGCCCACCTGGATCTTGCGGCGCTGGGCCACATAGACCCGCACCACCATGTTGGCGCCGGGCGGCAGTTCATCACCCTGCTCGCGGGTGTAGATGCGCACGTCCACCACGCGGCCTCGCTCGGTGCTGGGCACCCGCAGCGAGTTGTCACGCACATCGCGGGCCTTCTCGCCAAAGATGGCGCGCAGCAGCTTCTCTTCCGGGGGTTGATCGGATTCACCCTTGGGGGTCACCTTGCCCACGAGGATGTCGCCGCTCTCCACGTAGGCACCCACGCGGATGATGCCCATCTCATCGAGGTTGCCCAGGCTCTCCTCGGCAACGTTCGGGATCTCGCGGGTGATTTCCTCAGGGCCGAGCTTGGTCTGACGGGCTTCGATCTCGTACTTCTCGATGTGCACCGAGGTGTAGAGGTCGTCACGCACCAGGCGCTCCGACACCAGGATGGCGTCCTCGTAGTTGTAGCCCTCCCAAGGCATGTAGGCGATCAGCACGTTCTGGCCGAGGGCGATCTCGCCGCCTTCGCAGGCGGAGCCGTTGGCCAGCACCTGGCCGGCAATCACCGGATCGCCGAGTTTGACGATCGGCCTGTGGTTGAGGCAGGTGTCCTGGTTGGAGCGCTGGTACTTCTGCAGGTAGTGGGTGTGGTCGTTGCCCTGCTCATCGCGAATCACGATGGCGGTGGCATCCACGAAGGCCACCGTGCCATTCACGGTGGTGATCGGCACCATGCCCGAGTCGCGGGCCACCTGGGTTTCCAGGCCGGTGCCCACCAGGGGCCGCTCAGGACGCAACAGGGGAACGGCCTGACGCTGCATGTTCGAACCCATCAGGGCCCGGTTGGCGTCGTCGTGCTCCAGGAAGGGAATCAGCGAGGTGGCCACCGAGATCACCTGCACCGGCGACAGCTGGACGTAGTCCACCTGGGCGGGGGGCACGGTTTCGAAGTCCTGGCGGTAACGCACAGGCACCAGCTCGGCGGTGATGCGGCCATCGGCATCGGTGGCCACGTCACCAGGGGCAACCCGGCACTCGTCTTCCAGGTCAGCGGAGAGATAGATGGGATCGCCCTGCTTGAGGACGATGCCGTTCTCCACCTTCCAGAAGGGGGTTTCGATGAAGCCGTACTCGTTCACCCGGGCGTGGGTGGCGAGGGAGCCGATCAGACCGGCGTTCGGACCTTCCGGGGTCTCGATCGGGCAGATGCGGCCGTAGTGGGAAGGGTGGATGTCGCGCACGGCGAAGCCCGCCCGTTCCCGGGTCAGGCCACCGGGGCCGAGGGCACTGATCCGGCGCTTGTGCGTGAGCTCCGCCAGGGGGTTGGTCTGGTCCATGAACTGGCTCAGCTGGCTGGAGCCGAAGAACTCCTTGATCGCCGCCACCAGGGGCTTGGGGTTCACCAGCTGGGCCGGGGTGAGCGATTCGGTCTCACCGACCGTCATGCGCTCCTTGATGATCCGCTCGAGACGGTTCAGGCCTACGCGCACCTGGTTCTGCAGCAGTTCGCCCACGGAGCGCACCCGGCGATTGCCGAGGTGGTCGATGTCGTCGAGGGTGGCCCCGCCCACATCGAGCTCCAGGTTGATCAGGTAATCGATCGTGCTGAGCACATCCTCAGGTGTGAGGGTGCGGGTGGCATCGGGGATGGTGAGCCGCAGCTTCTTGTTGATCTTGTAGCGACCGACACGACCCAGGTCGTAGCGCTTGGGATCAAAGAAACGGCTGTGCAGCAGGGTCTGGCCGCCGCTCACGGAGGGGGGCTCACCCGGCCGGAGCTTTTTGTAGAGCTCAAGCAGGGCCTGATCTTCCGAGGCGATGCCCTCGTCGTTGGCGGCCTCGATCGACTTCTGGTAGTACTCAGGGTGGCGCAGCTTATCGAGAACGTCGTTGTCCGACAGGCCAATGGCCCGCATCAAGACGTGGGCGTTGATCTTGCGGGTTTTGTCAACGCGAACGTGCAGAAGATCGTTCTTGTCGGTCTCGAACTTCAGCCAGGCACCACGGTTAGGGATGAGGCTGGCGTTGAAGGTCTTACGGCCGTTCTTGTCCTGCTCGTCCTTGAAATAGACGCCAGGCGAACGCACGATCTGGTTCACGATCACGCGCTCAGCACCGTTGATGATGAAGGTGCCGCGCTCGGTCATTAGGGGCAGTTCCCCAATGAACACTTCCTGCTCCTTGATCTCGCCGGTCTCCTTGTTGACCAGACGGCAGGTGACATACATCTGGGACGCGAAGGTCGCATCGCGACGCTTCGCCTCTTCCACATCGTGGCGGGGGCGCTTCAGCCGGTACTCGCTACCGATGAAGTGCAGCTCCAGCTTGCCGGTGTAGTCGGTGATCGGGGAGAAGCTCTCCAGCTCCTCGATCAGGCCCTTCTCCAGAAACCATTTGAAGCTCGCGCGCTGTACCTCGACCAAATCGGGCAGGTAAGTGGCGGTCTTGGCGACCTGGATCGCGCTGCTCATGCGGTGAACCTGCAGGAACGGGTTGGACGGGGTAGGGGCCTGTTGCGCAGGCGGGGGAGGAACTGACGGCGCCCGCAGGGCGCCCAGGGAGGACCAGCCACAGGAATGACCGCCCCCACAAAGGGAACGGATGCCCTGCCAGCGGACCTACTCAGCTCGCTTCAACCCCGCCGACAACGACAAAATGCACCGGAAAGACACAGCACCACAAACATGGGCAGGCACACCAGATCCCTGGTGGGCGCTTTCGGGCTGCAGCGAGCACGGATAAATCAGAACTCGCTGCCAGGCCAATAAAACATCATACACTGTGAAGGGCGGGCCCAAACAGGGCACAGGCGTTGGCGGTGCTCTGCTGCGCCACTTGCGTCAGCGTCTCGCCACGCAACTCAGCCACCCGAGCCGCCACGGCGGCCACGTAGGCAGGCTCGTTGCGCTTGCCGCGTCGGGGCACCGGGGCCAGGAACGGGCAATCGGTTTCCACCACGTAGCGATCGGCGGGCACCTGCTGGGCGCAGGCATGGGTGTCCTCAGCCTTGGGGAAGGTGACGTTCCCGCTGAAGCTGATGTAGAAGCCGAGATCCAGGAAACCCTGCATCTCGGCTGGAGTTCCACTCCAGCAATGCATCACCCCCCGGGGGCAGCGGCCAGTTGCGGCCCGCTGGTGCAGCTCCGCCAACATCGGCTCCGCCGCATCGCGGCAATGCACGATCACAGGAAGATCCAGCTCCACCGCCAGGTCCAACTGGGGACGCAGCATCGCCAGTTGCTGATCGAGGTTCTTGTCGCGGAACAGATCCAGCCCCAGCTCCCCGATGGCCACCACCCGCGGATCAGCCTGGGCGGCCTCGCGCAGCACCTGCTGGGTGTCAGCCTGCCAATGCTCGCTGTCGAGGGGATGCACCCCAACGGAATAGCGGAGCTCAGGAAAACGATCGGCAAGCGCGCGAATTGCCGGAATCTCCGAGGGCTCCACGCACGCATGAAGGAGGCGACCCACACCGGCATCGCGCCAGCGCTGGGCCACCTCCTCTAGGTCTTCGTCGTAATGGCGGAAGACGATGTGGCAGTGCGAATCAATCAGCGGGGCTGGAAGACTCTCAAGAGCAACAGCCGAAGGGGCTGTGCAGGTATGAGTTCCAGGATCAGCCGTCGCCACTGCCGTCATCGAGATCAAGCCTGGTGGCGTTGCGAAACCAAGCGAAGAGCCTAAGGAGCTCAGGCCTGGGCAGCAGGCTCAACAGCCTGTTTGACGGCAGCACTCAGACGGGACTTTTGGTTGGCACCGGTGTTGCGATGCAGCACACCCACCTTCACGGCCTTGTCGATCTTGCTGAAGGCGGCGTTGAGGCTGCTCTGCACAGCATCCTTGGCGTCGGCACCGGGGGCAGCGGTGTAGGCGGTGCAAGCGGTGAAGCAGCGCTTCATCAGCGTGCGCACAGCAGACTTGTAGGTGCGGTTGTGCAGCCGATTGCGCTCAGCAATCAGGATGCGCTTTTTCGACGACTTGTTATTGGCCACAGGCGGGATCGGCGCTCGAAATCAGCGCTAGCTCGGCGAACGGAAATCGTACCCCCTGGACCGACCAAGCCCCTGAAGGCGGCCCACTAGCTTGATGCCTCCTCTCACCCTCACCGGTGACCTTGGCCGTGAACACCCCCGCCGTCAGCAGCACCCCCGCAGGCTCCACCCAGGGGCTGCATCTGCAGGTGCTGCGCGATCTCGCGATCGCCGGCGAGCGGCTGGAGGCCATCGCCCAGCGCACGGGCAGCGGCCAGAGTGCAGACGCCGCTCAGCGGGTGGACGCGATCCTCGCCCAGGTGCGCAGCCAGGGAGATGCCGCCCTCCTGGACCTCACCGAGCGCTTTGACGGCGTGCGGCCCGATCCCCTGCGGGTGCCGCCCCAGGAGATCGCCGCGGCGTGGCAGGCCTGCGAGCCCAACCTGCAGGAAGCCCTGAAACTGGCCCACCGCCGCATCCTGGATTTCCACCAGCGCCAGAAACCGGTGGATCTGCAGGTCACCGGGGTGCACGGCGAGCGCCTCGGCCGCCGCTGGCGCCCGGTGGAGCGCGCCGGGCTGTACGTGCCCGGAGGCCGCGCGAGCTACCCGAGCACGGTGCTGATGAATGCCGTGCCCGCCAAGGTGGCGGGCGTGCAGCGGCTGGTGATGGTGACGCCACCGGGCTCCGATGGACGCGTCAACAGCACCGTTCTGGCGGCGGCGCACTTGGCGGGGGTGGATGAGATCTACCGGGTCGGGGGAGCCCAGGCCATCGCCGCCCTGGCCTACGGCACCGAGAGCATCCCCAGGGTGGATGTGATCACCGGTCCCGGAAACCTCTACGTGACCCTGGCCAAAAAGGCCGTCTATGGCCGGGTGTCGATCGACTCCCTGGCCGGCCCCTCTGAGGTGCTCGTGATCGCCGACCACAGCGCCAACGCCGAGCATGTGGCCGCCGACCTGCTGGCCCAGGCCGAGCACGATCCTCTGGCCGCCGCGATCCTGCTCACCACCAGTGAAGAGCTCGCAGCAGCCGTGCCTGCAGCGATCGAGGCGCAGCTGTCGGGCCATCCGCGGGCGGAGATCACCCGCACCGCCATCAACGACTGGGGGCTGATCGTGATCTGCCCCAACCTCGAGAGCGCCGCCACGCTCAGCGATCGCTTTGCACCAGAACACCTGGAACTGCAGGTGGAGCGGCCGGAGCCCCTGGCCGAGCAGATCCAACACGCTGGGGCCATCTTCCTGGGGGCCTGGACTCCCGAGGCCGTAGGCGACTACCTGGCCGGCCCCAACCACACCCTGCCCACCTCAGGCACCGCCCGCTTCGCCGGCGCCCTGAGTGTGGAAACCTTCCTGCGCCACACCAGCCTGATCCAGTTCAACCGCCAGGCCCTGGAGGCCACCGGCAGCGCCGTGACCACCCTCGCCGACAGCGAAGGGCTCCACAGCCATGGGGAGTCCGTGCGGCTCCGGCTGGGCTGACTTACAGCGTCAGGCGACAGCGCAACAGGGCCAGAGCTTCATCGGGCAGGCCCAGGAAACGATCCAGCCAGGGATCGCCGCTGGGTGCAACGGTGGCGACACCCACCAGCAGGGCCTCCCCGGAAGCCTTGAGCCCATGGCCCTGGGCCCGGTGGCGACGGCTCTGCAGCGAACCGGTGCTGAGGGTGGTGTCAATCAGCAGATCCGGTGCCCGGTAGAACCGGCCGATGCGGAAGCGAAAGCGAGCCTTGAACTGCAATTCCAGCTCACCCGACGCGGACGTCAACGTGCCCGCCAGAGCCACAGGGGCAATGGCGATCTCAAAGCCGGGGGGCAGGGGCAGGCCCAGCACGCGGGTGGTGCAGCTGTTGAGCGCTGGAATGTGCAGAGCCGACGGATCGAAAATCAGCCGTTGCACCCCTTCGCCATCGGGCACGGCTGGAGCCGCCAAGCCCCCACCACCGCTGGCGTCATAGCGAAAACGTGGATAGGAGCCGATGGCCAGGCCACAGCCCGCGAGGGTGGCCAGCTCGAGCTGGGGCACGGAGGGAAGAGGGGTCAGCGCTTCACCAGATCACGCACGCCCGGAACGCCATCGTGAATCTCCCCCACCAGCACCTGGTCGGTGAGATTCACGAACAGGCCGTTCTCCAGAACGCCCGGGAGGTTGTTGATCTCCTTCTCGAGAGCCACGGGATCGCTGATGCCGCCAGCGAACTTCACATCGAGCACCAGGTTGCCCTGGTCGGTCACCACCGGCCCGGCCTTGCGAACGGCCATGCGCAGCTGAGCATCGCCCTCCATCTGCTCAAGCTGGGCCTGCACCTGGCGCCAAGCACCGGGAAGCACCTCCACCGGCAGCAGAAAGCCCAGATTCAGGGTGTCCACCAGCTTGGTGGCATCCACCACCACCACAAAGCGCTCGGCCCGGCGGGCCACCAGCTTCTCCTGCACATGGCAGGCACCGCCGCCCTTGATCAACTGAAAGCCAGGGTCCACCTCATCGGCGCCATCAATGGCCAGATCAATGCGTTCGATGGCATTGAGGCTCTTGAGGGGGATGCCCAGCTCTGCTGCCAGCACCTCGCCTTGAAAGGAGGTGGTGACACCAACAATGTCTTTGAGCTCGCCCCGCTGGAGCCTGGCACCCAGGCCCTGGATCATCAGGGCGGCGGTGGAGCCGGAGCCCAGGCCCACCACCATGCCATCACGGATCTGCTCCACCGCGGCCTCGGCCACGGCCTGCTTCATGCGGTCCTGCAGATCGGACATCACGCGCCCAGGGATGGCCCGTGACCGTAGCTCAGGCGTGGGGCAAGGCCTCAGGACGGATCGCCAGACTCAACTCTTGGTCGCCCCGCAGGACGGTGAGAGATAAAGGCTCACCCACGCTTGAGGCCTCCACCAGCCGCAGCAGGGCCGCCGGATCAGGCACGGTTTGTTCAGCTGCGGCCACCACCAGATCGCCGCGGCGCAAGCCAGCCTGCTCTGCCGGACTCTGGGGCAGCACCCGCTGCACCAGGGCACCATCGCGCTCCGGCAGCTGCACCAAAGCATTGGGATCCGTGTTGTTGTCCCGGGCGAGGCGGGCCGTGAGGGGCACCAGCTGCAGGCCGAGATAGGGATGGACCACGGCATCCCCCTTGCCCAGCTGCGCCGCCACCACCTTGGCCAGGTTGATCGGGATGGCAAAGCCAAGGCCCGCCCCCGGGCCTGAACGCACCAGGGTGTTGATGCCCACCACCTCGCCAGCCGCATTCACCAGCGGACCACCGGAGTTGCCGGGATTGATGGCGGCGTCGGTCTGGATCAAATCGAGGCGTTTATCGGAGAAGCCAAGGCTGGTGATGTTGCGGTGCAGGCTGCTCACGATGCCCAGGGTCACGGTGCGCTCCAGGCCATAGGGCGTGCCCAGGGCGATGGCCCAATCGCCCACCTCAAGGGCCTCCGAATCCCCGAGGGGAGCGGCCCGGAGATCGGCGGGATTGGGGATCCGCACCACCGCTAAATCGGTCACGGCATCAGCACCCAACACGCTGGCCTCCACCTCACGGCCGTCGGCCAGGGTTACCTCCACCCGGTCGGCACCGTCCACCACGTGGGCATTGGTGAGCACCAGCCCCTTGGCGTCGATCACGATCCCGGAACCCTGGCCCCGCTCGCGGGCATTGGGGCTGGGATCGCCGAACAACTCGCGCAGGAGCGGATCACTGAAGGCGGGGTCCAAACCGGCCCGCGGCACACTGCGCTCGGTGTCGATGCGCACCACCGCCGGGCCCACCTTCTTCACGGCAGCCGTGACAAAACTGCGGGGCTGCAGGTCCGTGGCGACGGCCGGCAGCGGCGCTACGAGCAGAAACCCCAGCAGAAGGGCACACAGGGCGGCAGGCAGGCGTCGCAAGGGGCCATGGGCGCAATCCCCCAAGGCTAGGCACGAGCCAGGGGTCACCAGACCCCGCACCAGCCCGAGCCCTCCACTGGACTTAAGTTGCCTGTTCTTCGCTTTGCTGGCATGGCTGCGATCCCCCCGGGCACCCGTCAACGCTGCGCCCTCTGCCAGGTGGAGATCCAGGGCATGGCCGGCGGTGGCGACCTTGTGCACTTCAGCCAGGGCGGCCCCTCCACCCGCTCCAAGCTCTGGGCGCGGGTATGCCAATACCTGCGCACCGACGAGCAGAAGGGCCAGTGCCTCAACCAGGATCCCAGCCTGCGCGGCGAGATCCAACCCGGTGACAACTACATGGAACCGCCCGCCGTGGATCTCGGTTCTCTCTGATCACTTAGGGTTATGGGGTGCCCGGCGGGCATCCCCTTGACCAGCTGGCGGAACCCTCCGCACGCGGCCACGGGAGCAGAACTCTGCAGGTGCCGGACGGGCCGAGCGTCCCCCTGCAGAACCCCCTCGCCTTGCCGCATCCCCTGATCCCTGATCTGCACACCCTGGCCAGCCAGGTTGCTGAATCCGCCGGGTTCCAGGTGTGTGGCCTGCAGCTGCTCACCCACCGCATCCCGATGACGCTGCAGGTGCAGCTGCGTCTGGCCGATGGGGGGGATGTGAGCCTCGACAACTGCGCCGCCTTCAGTGGCGTGCTGGGGGAGGCCCTGGAGAGCAGCGATCTGCTCGAGGAGGCCTATGTTCTGGAAATCAGCAGCCCCGGCATCGGCGAAGAACTAAGGGACGACCGTGACTTCCGCAGTTTTCGCGGCTTCCCGGTTGAAGTTCAGGTCCACGACGCCAAAACCGGGGGTGAGCTGAAGCGCGAGGGCCTCCTGCTGGAACGCGACGAAACCACCGTGCACCTCAATGTGCGCGGCCGCACCGTTCGCTTTCCCCGCAACGAGGTGATCGCCGTCCGCCTCACTACCCCCACCGAGGGCTGACGCCGCCAGGCAAGGCCCCCTCATCCCGTTCTCCCCGCGTCTGACGCGACCTCTCATCCATGGCACTGGTTCTTCTCCCCGGTCTGGCGAACCTGATCGAGGACATCAGCGAAGAGAAGAAGCTGCCCACCCAGGTGGTGGAGTCGGCGCTGCGCGAGGCCCTGCTCAAGGGCTACGAGCGCTACCGCCGCACCCTGTATCTGGGCATCAGCGAAGACCCCTTCGAGGAGGACTACTTCTCGAACTTCGACGTCGCCCTCGATGTGGATGAAGAGGGCTACCGGGTGCTGGCCTCCAAGATCATCGTGGAAGAGGTGGAGAGCGAAGACCACCAGATCGCCCTTGCCGAGGTGATGCAGGTGGCGGAAGACGCCCAGGTCGGCGACACGGTGGTGCTGGACGTCACCCCTGAAAAAGATGATTTCGGCCGCATGGCCGCTGCCACCACCAAGCAGGTGCTGGCCCAGAAGCTGCGCGACCAGCAGCGCCGCATGATCCAGGAGGAATTCGCCGACCTGGAAGACCCCGTGCTCACCGCCCGGGTGATCCGGTTCGAGCGCCAGAGCGTGATCATGGCCGTGAGCAGCGGCCTAGGCCGTCCTGAAGTGGAGGCCGAACTGCCCCGCCGGGATCAGCTGCCCAACGACAACTACCGCGCCAACGCCACCTTCAAGGTGTTCCTCAAGGAGGTGAGCGAGGTACCCCGCCGCGGGCCACAGCTGTTCGTGAGCCGCTCCAACGCTGGCCTGGTGGTGTATCTGTTCGAGAACGAGGTGCCCGAGATCCAAGAGGGCTCCGTGCGGATCGTTGCCGTGGCCCGGGAAGCCAATCCCCCCTCCCGCTCGGTGGGCCCCCGCACCAAAGTGGCCGTGGACAGCGTTGAGCGGGAAGTGGATCCGGTAGGGGCCTGCATCGGCGCCCGTGGCTCCCGCATCCAGCAGGTGGTGAACGAACTGCGCGGCGAAAAGATCGACGTGATCCGCTGGTCGCAGGACCCCGGCCAGTACATCGCCAACTCCCTCAGCCCTGCCCGGGTGGAGGCCGTGCGCCTGGTGGACCCCGAGGGCCAGCACGCCCATGTGCTGGTGCCCCCCGACCAACTGAGCCTGGCCATCGGCCGCGAGGGGCAGAACGTGCGCCTGGCCGCCCGCCTCACCGGCTGGAAGATCGACATCAAGAACAGCACCGAATACGACCAGGCCTCCGAAGACGAAAAAGTGGCGGAGCTGATCGCCATGCGCGAGGAGGATGAGGCCCTCCAGGCCGAGGCAGAAGCACGCCTGATGGCCGAACAGGCCCTGCGTGCCGAAGAGGATGCGCGCCTGCGGGAGCTGTATCCCCTGCCCGAGGACGAGGAGGAGTACGCCGAAGGCGAAACGGCCTACGAGGAGCAGGCCTACGCCGAAGCCGAGCCCGACAGCGAGCCTGCGGCTGACACCGTGGACGAAGAGGTGAGCGAAGAGGCGGCCACCGCAGACGCCCCAGCCGAGGACGAAACCCGGTGAGCGGGCAAGCCGTTCTGAGGCGCTGTGTGACTTGCCGACAGCTGCTGGACCGCCAGCAGCTCTGGAGGGTCATCCGTCTCAAGGACGGGGGACTGAGCCTGGATCAGGGCATGGGCCGCTCGGCCTACCTCTGCCCAACCCAGGCCTGTCTTGAGGAGGCCAAGCGCCGCAAGAAACTGCAGAAGGGACTCCGGTGCCAGGTTGCAGATTCCATCTACGCGGCATTGGAGCAGCGCCTGAACACCACCCCTGTTGCAGGCTCTGAGGCAAGATGAATAGTGGCCTTACCGCGCGTGGGGCCCGGTGGCACCCGTTGCCCCGACCGATTGGAGCACTGAATGACCAGCAGCGGCAAAGTGAGGATTTACGAGCTGTCCCGGGATCTGGGCCTGGATAACAAGGACGTGCTCGATGCCGCCGAGAAGCTGGCGATTGCTGCCAAGAGCCACAGCAGCTCGATCAGCGACGACGAGGCCACCCGGATCCGCAGCCTGATCACGGGCAATGGCAAGCCGGCAGCCCCCGCTGCGGCCGCACCCAAGGCCATCCTTTCGGTGCAGAAAGCCCCGGCACCCACTGCCCCGAGCGCCCCCATGGCCCCGGCCAAGCCCGCAGCCGCCGCACCAGCGGCACCAGCGGCACCGGCAGCCCCGGCGCGTCCGGTCAGCCCGGCGCCTACCCCCGTTCGTCCGCCCGCAGCCGTGGCCGCTCCCAAGCCTCCCGTGGCGAAGCCCGCTGCCAAGCCTGCGGCCCAGGCCCCGGTGGTAGCCAAGCCCGCCCGCCCGGCACCGGTGGTGGCTCCGCCCGCCCGGCCCGCTGCTGCGGCCAAACCCAACACCCCGGCCCGCCCGGCCGCTCCATCAGCACCGGCCCGGCCTGCGCCGGCGATCGTGGCCAAGTCACCGGCCACACCCGCACCGGCGGCGCGCAAACCCTCATCTCCCACGCCCCCTGCTGCTGCGGCACCCGCACCACGCCCCAGCGCTCCCCCGGCACGTCCCGCAGCGGCAACACCTCAGCGCCCTGGCGCACCGGCACCGGTTCGCCCTGCCCCCGGCAAGCCCCAGCTGGTGGGGCGGCCCCAGGGTGGCCAGGGCCAGGGCGGCAGCAACCGCCCGGCGCCCCCATCGGGACGCCCCCCCCTAAGCCAGCGCCCCGGCATGCCCACCCGCCCCGGCGCGCCGGCCCCCGTGCGGCCTGGTCAGGCTGGCAAACCCGGAGCTCCGCCCGTCCGGGCCCAGGTGGAACTGGTTGGCAAACCAATCCGCCGTGATGTGAGCGGCCCCGCTGGCGGCGGCACGCGCCCGGCTCCCCCCACGCGGCCAGGCATGCCCGGCATGCGCAAGCCAGTGGCTCCTGGCGAGCTCATGCAGCTGCAGAAGCCCGGTGCACGGCCGATGGCCGCCCCGCCGCGGCGCCCTGCCGGAGCCGGTGAAGCCGGTGCTCCAGGCACGGAAGGCGGTCCTGCTCGCCCCACGGCCACGCCGCCGAGCGCACCGCGCCGGCCCAACTTCCGAACACCGCAGGCCCCTGGTCGCGCCCGTCGCCCCGACTGGGACGACAGCGCCAAGCTCGAAGCCCTGCGCAGCCGTTCACCGCAGAAGCAGCGGCAGAAGGTTCACATCATCGGCGAAAACGATGATGCCCTCACGGCAGAAACCGGCGGCTTCGCCGGTGAACAGGAAGCCCTGGTGCTGCAGGCCAGCCTGGCCCGGCCCGCCAAGCCCCGCAGCAAGCCAGCAGCCCCTGCCGCCAAGCCCGTGGCGGCCATGCGCAAGCGCAAGAAGGAAACCACCCGCCAGCGTCAGCGCCGCCGCGCCATGGAGTTGCGGGCCGCTCGGGAGGCCAAGCAGCAGCGTCCCGACATGCTGATCGTGCCGGAGGGCAACCTCACGGTGCAGGAGCTGGCCGAAAAGCTCGGCGTGGAAAGCTCCGAGATCATCAAGAGCCTGTTCTTCAAGGGGGTGATCGCCACGGTCACCCAGAGCCTTGATCTCTCCACCATCGAAGCCGTGGCCGAGGAATTCGGCGTGCCGGTGCTGGAGGACGACGTCCAGGAAGCCGCCAAGAAAACGGTGGAAATGATCGAGGAGAGCGACATGGCTCACTTGATCCGCCGTCCGCCCGTGGTGACCGTGATGGGCCACGTGGACCACGGCAAGACCAGCCTGCTGGACGCCATCCGCAAAACCCGTGTGGCAGCAGGCGAAGCCGGGGGCATCACCCAGCACATCGGTGCCTATCAGGTGGAAATTCCCCACGCCGGTGAGCAGCGCAAGATCACCTTCCTGGACACCCCTGGCCACGAGGCCTTCACGGCCATGCGGGCCCGGGGCACCAAGGTGACCGACGTGGCCGTTCTGGTGGTGGCCGCCGATGACGGCGTGCGCCCCCAGACCCTCGAGGCCATCAGCCACGCCCGCGCCGCCGAGGTGCCGATCGTGGTGGCGATCAACAAGATCGACAAGGAAGGTGCCAGCGCCGACCGCGTGAAACAGGAGCTCTCCGGCCAGGACCTGCTGGCGGAGGACTGGGGCGGCAACACCGTGATGGTGCCCGTGAGCGCCATCAAGGGCGAGAACATCGACAAGCTGCTGGAGATGATCCTGTTGGTGACTGAGGTGGAAGACCTCCAGGCCAACCCGGATCGCATGGCGAAGGGCACGGTGATCGAGGCTCACCTCGACAAGGCCAAGGGCCCTGTGGCCACCCTGCTGATCCAGAACGGCACCCTGCGCACCGGCAACGTGCTGGCCGCTGGCCCCGTGCTGGGCAAGGTGCGCGCCATGGTGGACGACACCGGCAAGCGGGTCAAGGAGGCCGGCCCCTCCTATGCCGTGGAAGCACTGGGCTTCAGCGAAGTTCCCACGGCCGGCGACGAGTTCGAGGTGTATCCGGACGAGAAGACCGCCCGCTCCGTGGTGGGCGATCGCGCCAATGAGGCACGCGCCACCCGCCTGGCTCAGCAGATGGCGTCCCGCCGGGTGTCCCTCGGCTCCATGTCTGGTCAGGCCAGCGAGGGCGAGCTCAAGGAGCTCAACCTCATCCTCAAGGCCGACGTGCAGGGCTCCGTGGAAGCCATCCTCGGTTCGCTGGAACAGCTGCCCCAGGGCGAAGTTCAGGTGCGGGTGCTGCTCTCCGCTCCGGGCGAAATCACCGAGACCGACGTGGACCTAGCGGCCGCTTCCGGCGCCGTGATTGTGGGCTTCAACACCTCCATGGCTCCTGGTGCCAAGCGCGCCGCGGATGCCACCGGTGTGGATGTGCGGGATTACGACGTGATCTACAAACTGCTCGAGGACATCCAACTCGCCATGGAAGGCCTGCTGGAACCCGAACTGGTGGAGGAGTCCCTAGGCGAAGCCGAGGTGCGGGCCGTGTTCACCATCGGCAAGAGCGCCGTGGCGGGCTGCTACGTCACCAACGGCAAGCTGCAGCGCAACTGCAAGGTGCGCGTCTTCCGCGGCAAGGAGAAGGTGTTCGAGGGCGACCTCGACTCCCTGCGCCGTGGCAAAGACGACCAGAAGGAAGTGGCCACCGGCTTCGAATGCGGCATCGGCACGGATCGCTTCGCCAACTGGCAGGAAGGCGATCGCGTTGAGGCCTTCAAACTGGTCACCCAGCGCCGCACCCTCACCCTCTGACCGTGAGCACCCTCCGGGGCAACCCAGCCCGCCGCGAACCCCTGCTGTGGCTCCAGCTGCTGGGGCTAGCGGTGCTGCCCCTGGAGGCTGTCCTCCTGGTGCTCGTGCTGGCTGGAGCAGATCCGGGGCTCTTCCCTGGCTTCGAGCGGCTGCTCACCTGGGCGCTCGGAGCCCTGGGCCCGGCGGTGCTGTTCTGGCGCCTGCCGCCCGATCTGTGGTCACTGCTGCTGCTGCAAGTGCCGATGCGGGCCCGCAGGCCCGATCAACTGCGCCTCAGCGCCCTCCAGAGCGTCCTTCCCCTAAAACTGTTGGCCAGCAGCGGTGCGGGCCTGCTGCTGACCCTGGTGTGGTGGAGCGATACCTCCGCCGGCATGGCCTGGGCATGGTCGCCGCTGGCCGCCAGTCCACGGCTGGTGGTGCTGCTGGTGGCCGTGCCCCTGCTGGTGCTGATGCTGTGGCAGTGGCATCAGGTGGTGCAGGCCCTGTGGATGTTCAGTCGCTCGACCCAGCAGATCGAGCAAACGCTGCCGCTCACTCAGGTGGAGACCTCCGAGCAACGCCTCAACTTGGGCCTGCCACTCCTGCTCCTGCCAGCCCTCGAGCTGGATCCAGCCGAAACCCGACCCCAGGCCCCTCAAACGCCTGAGCCGGATGCTCAAGTGGCTGAGGTTGAGGATCAGCAAAAGCCCGAAGTGGAGCATGCTCCCGAGCCCGAGCCTGAAACCGAACCAGCTCCCGAACCCCATGACCTTGCCGAGGCTGGGGCAGAAGCCACCACAGCCGCACCTTCAGACGCCACCGCTGGACCCATCTCCGGGGTCAGCAGCACGATCCCGCCAGAGCAGCACCCCGAAGAGACTGAGGGCCCCAACCTGGATCAGCAGATCTGAGCCGGGCACACCTTCGCCCGCAGAGGCTCGCATCGCCATCGTGGCTAGGCCGAGCGCTGCAGAAGCCGTGAAGGCCAGCCAGAGGGCCCTGCGCAGGCCACGCCAAGGGGTGCGCGCCTCTTGCAGCAAACGGGCCCGGAGGGCCGGATCCAGAGGCTCACGGGAGGGAGGAACCATCGGCGTCACCGCGGGCCAAAGAGGTCTGAATGCTAATTTCATGGCGATGCCGGTGTAGCTCAGTGGTAGAGCAACTGATTCGTAATCAGTAGGTCGCAGGTTCAAATCCAGTCACCGGCTTTCACGACTGGTTGTCACACACAAACGAGCTCAGCGCTTCGGCCGGCGGCGGTGTTTTGTCGGTTGTCCTCAACTGCAAACCCGTCTCGCCTGCGTCTTGATCAAAGCAAGCTCTCCATGGCGCCCAGCGGATGCTGCTCGCGCGGAAGTTCGCGGAGTAGTTGAAAATCCTGGAAGTCAAAACCAGGGCCGACGCAGCAGGTCACCAAACTCCAGCGGCCCAGGGAGCGGGCCGCCTGCCACCAGCCCGCAGGTACAACCGCCACGGGCAGGCTTGGCTCCCCTGAAGCGCCACCACCGAGGCCCAGTGGGCCCAGGAGCCGCCGGGTTGGCGTGGCCGCACCTGGTTCCAGGATCCAGAGCTCCAAGGGCTCGCCCCCAGCAAAGTGCCAGGTTTCATCGGCATGGAGCACCCGATGCCAACCGCTGGTTTCACCGGCCGCCAACAGAAACACGATCAGGGTCAACCCGGATCGGGCCTCGCCATCCCAACGCTGAACGACTGCCTCACTGCGATGCAGCTCCCTGTACCAGCCGCCTTCCGGATGGGGCTGGAGCTGCAGCTCCACCGCCACCTGAGCAGCTGTGCGCTGCAGCTCGTCCCCCACCACCGGCATCCAAACCGCTGGAGCCACTCTCCCCCATCCACGAGGCGCCAATAAAAAAGCCCCCGCCGTGGCGGGGGCTCGTTGGCAAGACCGTTGGCCTCAGCCGGGAAGTTGGCCTCAGCCGATTGCAGGTGCGGTCAGAGCCACGGGGGTGGCTTCTGCAGCAGCCAGGTCGAGGGGGAAGTTGTGAGCATTGCGCTCGTGCATCACTTCCATGCCCAGACCAGCGCGGTTCAGCACGTCTGCCCAGGTGTTCACCACGCGGCCTTGGCCGTCGAGGATCGACTGGTTGAAGTTGAAACCGTTCAGGTTGAAGGCCATGGTGCTCACGCCCAGGGCGGTGAACCAGATGCCAACCACGGGCCAGGCAGCCAGGAAGAAGTGCAG
>CALRUA020000008.1:0-142100 GCA_943371215.1 Cyanobium sp. NIES-981
AGGATCAGTTCGGGGTTCTCTGGGTCGTGTTCCAACTTGGCCCGCAAGCGGGAGATATGCACATCCACCACACGGCTGTCGTTGGAACGCTCAGGTTTGTACCCCCAAACTTTTTCCAGCATGTCGAGCCGGCTGATGGGCTCACCGCAGCGACTTGACGTGACCCCCATCATTGGGCCAGGCGCAATGAGAGTGGGTGGTTACGCAGCTAAAGGTTGAGCTGCCTCCAGGGGTGTACGCCCCTGGAGGGCCGAGTGCGGCCTGAGGTTGTTGTACTCCCAGCGCCAACGATCGGCCAAGCCCTGGGCCTCAGCCACCTTGGCGAACAGCTCGGTATTGAGGAACTCATCCCTGAACCGGCTGTTGAACGATTCGGCAAAGCCGTTCTGCCACGGTGATCCTGGCTCGATGTAGGCCGTGGTGGTGCCGCTGGTTTTGCTCCAGCGCCGCAGGGCGTGAGCGATGAACTCGGGGCCGTTGTCGGACCGGATGTAAGTCGGCGCTGGGTAGAGGCTCGTGAGCTCCTCCAGCACAGCCACCACGTCCTTTGCCTTGCAGCGCCTGCCGACACGGACGACCAGGCAGAGCCGGCTGTGTTCATCGATCACGTTCAGGAACTTCAGTCGCCGCCCATCGGCGGTGGCGTCGAACTGGAAGTCCATCGCCCACACCTGATGGGGGTGCTCAGCCTGGTGACGCCGAACCGAGCCGTCAGCGGGTCTGGCCCGTTTCTGCTTGCGAGGGGTAGGGCGCTGGAGCCCTTCCTCGCGCCAGAGCCGGTGCACCCGCTTGTGGTTCACCAGCCAGCCTTCCCGGCGCAGCAGTCGGTAGGCCATGCGCCGGCCCCATCGGATGTGCTCGGCTGCGATCTCCCGGAGGCGTCGGCGCAGCTTGGCCTCCTCGATATCGACGACCTTGCCGCCATGGCGCTGGGTGCTGCGGTGCTGGCCCACAACCCGGCAGGCAAAGCGCTCGGAAACCCGGAAACGGGCCAGCAGGGCCACAACAGCCCTGCGGCGCCGCTCCGGGCTCAGAAGTTTCCCTCGGCCAGCTCCTACGGCTCCGCCGGGCCTGCGGCTAGAGCATGGCTTTCTCCAGCTCAGGCTCGGCTAGAAGCTTCTTGAGACGACCGTTCTCCTTCTCTAGCTGGGTCAGTCGCTTGGCCTCCTCGGCCTGCATGCCGCCGTAGAGCTGGCGCCAGCGGTGGTATGTGGGCTGAGACACCTCCAGGGCTCGGCAGACGTCGGCGACGGTCTTGCGCTGGGCAATGAGCTGCTCAGCGGTTTTGAGCTTGCGGATGATCTGCTCGGGTGTGTGGCGGGTTCGTTTCATGGTGGAGTCCCCAGCCCAGTCTGGCCGGATGAGGACTCTCATTCACCCTGGACCGAAATCCTGGGGCCACGTCACTGCTTACTCCGGCCAGCAGCGATGCCACCAGTGGCGTCGGGGGCGCACCAGGCGGGCGACCAACTCGTACTCGTCATTAGTGAGCTGCCAAGCAAAAGCTCGCGATTCGTAGCGCAACAGATCGCCGATGCGCACTGGCTCGCCCAGCTCAAGGGCCAGCTGGGCCGCCTCCACAACGGAGCAGAGGCGGAGGCGTGATTGCAGGGCTGGATCCTGGCCGACCCGGGCCAGAAAACGCGCTAATCCCTCCTCGCTCATGGCAGACGGGGACCCAGGGAGTCCAGAACGGGCCGCTTCTGGTTCAGCAACCAGCGCAGCACATCCTCGCTGTAGAACGCCACGTCCCAGACATTGTGACCGAAGCCAGGCAATTCGCTATAGCGCATCGCAGCGCCTTCGGCCCGCAGGGCGGCTGCAGTACGCCGGGCATCCTGCACAGGGCATAGGGGATCGCCATCTCCATGGTGGATCCAGATTGGCAGCCGCCTCAGCCGCCCGGCCAGCCAGCGGTGGGGATCGCCTACGTCCGCCGACACAACCGCCTCGCTGGCCGGAACGGCCGGTGAGGGTCCCACCAGACCACCCACGATCAAGAGTCCCGCGAAACGATCTGGCTCACGCACGGCCAAGCTCCAGGCGCCTGTGGCTCCGCTGGAAACCCCGCAGAGGGCTTGTTCGGCTACTTCCCCTCTTATGCCCTCGGGCATCTGATCAGCGCCCAGCTGGCCGAGGCCATGGAACGGGAGTTGGGCAGCATCGCGGGGCGGGTGGCAGCCGCCGATGAGGCCAGCTTGCGTCAGTGGTTGGCAGAGCGGGTGTGGCCCTTGGGCCGCGCCGTGAATAGCGAGGATCTGGTGCAGCAGGTGAGCGGCAGCCCCCTCAGCCCAGCCCCCTTCCTGCGGTATGTGCGCGCCAAGCTGGACCAGCTGCTGGAGCAGCCGTGAAGAGGACAGGAATGGCGCTCCGTAAGATGCCCGCCTGCCGTTTGGATCCCGCTGTATGGCGAACATCGACCACGCCCCGAGCCGCACGATGCTCAACCTGCTGCACGTGCTGCCGGCCTTCGCCGATGAAGCCGAGCTGCGTCTGAACGCCATCGTGGAGCTCAACTCCATGACGATCAACAAATACGAGCTGATCACCGAGACCGGCCACCTCAAGCTCGACCGCGTGGGCTATTCCTCCCTGGCTTACCCCTTCGCCTACGGCTGCATCCCCCGCACCTGGGACGAAGATGGCGATCCCCTCGACATCGAGATCGTGGGCGTGACCGAACCCCTGGTGCCCGGCTCCCTGGTGGAGGCTCGCATCATCGGCATCATGACCTTCGACGATGGCGGTGAGGTGGACGACAAAGTGATCGCCGTGCTGGCGGACGACAAGCGCATGGACCACATCACCAGCTACACCCAGCTCGGTGCGCAGTGGGTGAAGGAAACCCAGTATTACTGGGAGCACTACAAGGACCTCAAGAAGCCCGGCACCTGCAAGGTGAACGGCTTCTTCGAACCCACCGAGGCCGTGCGCATCATCAAGGAGTGCGAACAGCGCTACCTCGACACCATCGATGCCAAGTTGGTGAACTGAACCGCCGGGCTTCCAGCTCTGGCTCTCTGGGTGCAGGTTCTCGGCGAACCTGCATTTTTTTCACCTTGACGTGGGATTCACGCGACTAGCTTGAAGAATGATGGCTGCCGCGTTCAGAGACCGCAGCCCCAGCCTTCCATGATGCGTCGCCAGATCCTGCCATCCCTGCTGCTGAGCGGTCTGTACCTCAGCCTTGCGGCCGTTGCGGCCGAACCGCAGAGCGCGCCGCAGCCGACGAGTGGGGCCATGGCCGCTGCACCCGCTGCCACCACGGTGTCCAGCCCTGTGGCCATCCAGCTCTCCCTGCGCAAACGGGAAATCAGCCTCGTACGGGAAGGCAAGGTTGTGAACCGCTGGCCCGTGGTGATCGGTGCCCCGGAAACCCCCACACCCACGGGCGCCTTCCAGGTCACCAACAAAGTGGTGAACCCCGTGTACGCCAGCACCTCCACCGGCAAGGTGAAAGGCGTTGGAGCCCTGGGCTATCGCTGGATCGGCTTCCACAAACAAGGCCGAAACGACTTCGGCATTCACGGCACGCCCTGGCCCTGGTGGGTGGATGCCCGTGCTGCAGTGAGCCACGGCTGCGTGCGCATGCGCAACGAGCATGTGGACAAGCTATTTGCGGCCGTAGAGATCGGCACTCCCGTGATCATCAAGCCATAGCCAGGCGCGCCAGGGCGCGGGCGATACCATCGCGGCTGGCCAGGCCCTGCAACCCTGCCACCGGCAAACCGGTGCTGGGAACACCAACGGGCAACTTGGGCAGGCCTGGATCCTGCAGCTGGAAGACCGGCAGCTGGCGCAGGCCATTGGGGCTGAGCTGATCCTCCAGCTGGGCCAGGCTGGCATCCGCCGTGAGCCAGAGCATGTCGGAGCGCCGGCAATCGGCTAGCCGTAGATCCGCAGTGCCAGCCGTGAGCCCTCGTTGCAAATCCCCCAGGGTCACCAGGCCCGACACCCAGTTGTCCTCCTGCACGATCAGGCAATGGCCGTGCACGGCCAGTAGCTGGCTCAGGGCCTCACCGGCGGGTGTGGCCCCATCCAGCACCAGCGGGGCCTCGGGCTCAAAGGCCTCCGCCACGGACAGGGCCGCCAACTGATTGCGCCGCTCTTCTTCCACAGGATCTGGACCCAGCAAGCCAGGATCCGCCAGGCCCTGCCAGCGCTCCACCAGGGCCGCACTGAGTCCAGCAGCTGCCATCAACGGCAGCACGATGCGGATGTCGCGGGTGAGCTCAAACAGCAGCAGCAGGGCGGTGAGGGGCGCCCTGGCACTTCCCGCCAACACCGCTGCCATCCCCACCATGGCGTAGGCCGGAGGCTCCGCCACCGGCAGGTGAAAGCCGCTGTCCCCCAGGATCTGCCCATACACATTGCCGAGAACGGCACCGAGAAACAGCGAAGGCGCAAAGCCACCGCCCACGAACCCGGTGGCACTGCTGAGACCCGTGGCCAACAACTTCACCCCCAGAAGCCCCAGCAAGGTGGCCATGGCAATGCCGCCATCGCTGCCCAGCAAGGCTTCGATCGTGTCGTAGCCCACGCCCAACACCTGGGGAAAACCCAGGGCCATCAAGCCCACACCCAGGCCGCCAAGAGCCGTAAGCAACCAGGCGGGCAACCGCGCCAGAGCTCGCTGCACTGGGCCGCTTCGCCCAGCGGAGAGCAAACTCACCAACGCCCAACTCATCAGGCTGGCCACTAAGCCAAGGCCCAGATAGAGGGGCAGCTCCAGCGGTGATCGCACCTCATAGGCGGGCAAACGGAAGATCGGCTCATCCCCAAGGAACAACTGGGTCACCAGCTCCGAAGCCACTGCGGCCACCAGCACCGCGCGCACACTCGGGCGACCGGGAATGGTGCTGTAGCTGCCTTCAAAGGCAAAAAACACCCCGGCAATCGGTGCCTTGAACCCCGCCGCTAGGCCGGCCGCCACCCCCGCCGCCACCAGGGCCTTCTGGGATTGGGGCGAGAGGCCGCCGCGGGTTCCCACCCACAGGCCGATATTGCCGCCGCTTTCCACGCTGGGGCCCTCAGGGCCCAGGGAGGCACCGCTGCCGAGACTGAGGGACGCTGCCACCAGCCGCACCAGCGGCAATTTGGGAGCGGCCTGCACGGCCCCATCGGCCATGGCCATCAGGCTGGGCAGGCTCGGACCGAGATCCCTAGCGAGCACCCGGAGCAGGCCCACAGCCAGGCCCCCCAGCATGGGGATCAACACCACGGGCCAGGAGGCCAGCCAGGGCGGAAGCGGGTCGCCCGGTAGGGGGATTGGCTCCGGTGGGGCTGGGGGAGGTGGCAGAAATCCAAGTCCCCCAAGCCCGAGTTGCAGCAGAGCCTTGAGAGGAGTGCCCGTGTCGGGGGGCAGCGGAACCTCCAGGGGTGGGGGCTCAGGCTGAAGCTGGCCAAACAGGTTCAGCAACCACTCGACCACCGGGCCGAACAGCACGTTGTTGATGAAGCCCAGGAGGTAATGGAAACCCACCACCGCCAGGCCCGTGAGCACACCAACGAGGGCAGCCCAGGCCAGCAAACTCCACTGGAAGGCAAGGGGGCGGGCTTCGCCAGTCTCCTGATCGGCCCCCAGGCCAAGATCCGGATCTGGCCTCGGCCCTTCAGGCTCAGGCCTCAGGCCGGACGCTTGCAAAGATCTCCTCCAGAATCTCTCCGGCACCCTGCTGCTTGAGGGTGTGGGCCAGGGCGATGCCGATGGCTTCGGGATCCTCCTGGGGGCCGCGGGCCTCATCGCGGATCAGGCGCAGACCATCGAGGCTGGCCACCATGCCCGTCAAGACAAGGGTGTCGCCCTCGCAGCGGGTGTTCACGCCGATCGGCACCTGGCAACCGCCCTCCAGTTCCCGCAGGAAGGCACGCTCCGCCAGGCAACGGCGGGCCGTGGGCAGGTGCTCCAGCACCTTGATCTGCTCCAGCACGGTGGCATCGCCCTCGCGGCACTCAATGCCGAGGGCCCCTTGGCCAACCGCATGCAGGGAAATGGAGGGATCGATCAGTTCGTGAATGCGATCGCCCAATCCCAGCCGGCCCAGGCCTGCCGCCGCCAGGATCAGACAGTCGAACTCGCCAGAATCGAGCTTCTCCAGGCGGGTGATCACATTGCCCCGCACATCCTTGAAGGTGAGATGGGGATAGTGGTGGCGCAGCTGGGCGAGACGGCGCAGGGAGCTGGTGCCCACCACCGCACCGGCGGGCAGGGTGGCGAGGGTCTTGTCCTGGTGCTTGGCGTGCACCACCAGAGCATCGGCGGGGTCCTCCCGCTCAGTAATGCAACCCAACATCAGCCCCTCGGGCAGGTTGGTGGGCAGGTCCTTGAGGCTGTGGACGGCGATATCGGCCTGGTCCACAAGCATCTGGGCCTCCAATTCCTTGGTGAACAGGCCCTTATCGCCGATCTTGGCCAGGGCCACGTCCAGGATCTTGTCGCCCTGAGTGGCCATGGCCTCGATGCTGATCTCCAGGCCCTCGTGGGCCTTGGCCAGCTCATCGCGCACCCAGTGGGTCTGCACCATGGCCAGCTGGCTGCGGCGGGAAGCAATGCGCAGTTGGGAGGCGGCCATCGGGAACCTTCGGGGGGCAGCGTCAGCCGCCGAATCACAGCCGCCAAGCCTAAGGAGTGGCGTGCCCCCTCTGGCCCGAGTGGCGCAGGTCGTGATCAGCCGTCGCGATCAGCTGCCGTGATCGGAGCGGTAGCTCAGAAGAAATCAAGGGGGAACGGTCCCCAGGTGTCTTCGGCAGTGGGATCGGCGGAGCTGTGGCCCGTGATCAGCACGCCTTCCCCCAGGCCTGCTTCGCGGCGCACCAAGAAACGGCCGGTGTTCTGGTTGGCCTTGAGAAACACCGGGCCATCGATGGTCTCGAGGGCCTCACCGGCGGGATCCAGCTCGAGGGAAGGGCAAGCCAGGCTGGCCTCAACAGCCCGCAGAGCCGCCACCGCAGCGTCAGCCGACGGAGCCATCACCCCCACGGTGAACCACTCACAGGCCTCCAGCAACGGATCCAGCTCGTTGCGCAGGCTGCGGCGCTGATCGGCGGCGAGGGCAGGGGCCGTGCGCAGGCCACACAGGGCCTGGAGGGAAGGCAGAGAAGGGGCAGCGGAGTCAGTCATGGGCAGGCGCCATCAGGAGGGGAGCAAAAAGGAACACGGCCAACCAAAACAGGGCGAAGCAGCTCGGGGAAGCAGCGCTAGAGCCGCAGCCGCCGGCGCTGCTCCCAGACCGTGAAACCGGCTAGGCAAAAGCTGAGCCACACATAACCGACCGCTGCACCGGCAGCAATGTCGCTGAGCCAGTGGGCCCGGCAGTAGAGGGTGCTCAACCACACCAGGGCCACCCAGATGCTGGATACCATGAACAGGGGCCGGCGCAGCTGCGGGTAATGGGCCGAGAGCAGGCAGCAGGCGAGGAAATAAAACACCACCGAACCAGCAGCGTGACCACTCGGAAAACTGCGACCGGAGATGTCCTCCAGAAGAACGCCACTGGGCCGGGGCCGGTCAAACAACGGCTTCAACCAGCGATCCACAATGAGCACAATCCCGCCCGTGCCCACTAAGAAGCACAGCAGTTCTGGCCAAAAGCGTTTCGACACCATCACAACCACCACTGCAAGCACAAGCAGCCCCGTGACGTGTTTCCCACTGAGCTGGTAAACCCTTAACAACACCTCGCCCAGGGCGACAGGAATGGCGCTGTGGATCGCATCCAGCCAGGCCGAATCGAGGGAAGGGTGATGGTTCTGCCTCAGGTGAGGAGCGAACCAGGCCAGAGACCATGCTGTAAGGCCTGCAACAAGGGCACGCCAAGGGCCTAAGGCCCGGAGCCAATCAATCAACAAGGCAACCACAACTTGGATGAACCTCATGGGCGTTGAAGCAATCCGCGCAGGCGCTCAATCGGCAGGCGAAGAAGTTGGTGAGCATCAGCGCGTCCTAGCAGCAGCCCATCGCCAGGACCAACGCCGAAATCAAGGAGTTCACTATCACTGCCAAACAGCAACACGCTGGCACCAGCGGGAATGTGAGCCAAACGGTCACCAACATCTCCGGCATTATCGACAAACAGCACAGGTCGACCGCTGTAGTAAACAACGCTATAGCGCCGATAACCCACAACGAGCAAGGGTTCGTTTGGCAAGGCTTGCCTCCCAGCCGTACGCGCCAGGGTGCGGATCGGCAATAACCGCTCCCGATCCAGCAACGGGGACAGGCCTGGCACCACCAGGGCCAGAACGGCGGCAAACCCCAACAGATTGGGAAGCCAGAGACGCGACAGCCACCCCGGCTGCAGCAACAGCACCACTAGGCCAATCGCGGTCAGCAGCAGAATCGCGGCCAACACCCCGGGCAGGCCGGAACGGCTCACAGAATCGGCAAAGCCGGGATAGGCGGGATCGGCATCCAGAAGCCGCGGCAGCAAAGCCGAAGCCAGGGCCATCAGGCCCAGCAAGCCGGCATTCAGCCAGCCCGTGACCCGCAGACCAAGGCCCAGCGGCTTGGCTTCAGCGGAGTCGGGCAGTGGCTGGAACATCAAGGCCACCAGCAGGGCACCGGCAGGAACCGCGGGCAAGATGTATCCCGGCAATTTGGTGGCGGCCGCCGAGAAGAAGCCCACCACCACCACCAGCCACACCAGAGCGAACAAGGCGAGGTCGCCAGGGGCTGGCTTTTGGCGCCAGCGATCGAGACGCCAAAAGCCGAGCCGGGCCACTGCTACCGGCAAAAACAACGACCACGGCAAGAGCAGGATCAGCACCCAGGGGAGATAGAACCACGGGGGGCCTGGATGGGAGTAGAGCACCGAGGTGAAGCGCTCGAGGTTGCTGAAGCCCAGGAAGCGGCCCAGGAACTCCGTGCCATTGGCCTGGGTAGCCAGTGCATACCAAGGAGCAGCCACCCCCAGGAAGAGGGCGGCCATCGGCAGCAGGGGTGTTCGGCGCAGCTCGCTCCACAGCTGGCCCTTCAGCAGCAGGAAAACGCCAATCACCAGGCCAGGGAGCAGCAGACCCACGGGGCCCTTGGCCAGCACGGCAATCCCTGCGAACACGGCCATGCCGGCATGGCCCCAGCAACGCAGCACTGGGCTTTCAACAGCCTGATAGGCCAGAACGAAACAGAACAGCGCCAGAGCGATGGCGCTGGCTAAAAACATGTCGGTGACCGACGATCGGCCCCAGCCAACCCAAGCCGGCGAGAGGGACAGCACCGAGCCAGCGAGGGTGGCCCGGCCCAGCCGCTGCTGGGGTGCTTCGGAGGCGGGCGCCAGCTGGAGCACCAGGGCAAACGCCGCTAGCACCGTGATGGTGGCCGCCAAGGCCCCTGGCAAGCGGGCGGCCCACTCCGTGATGCCGAATAGGCGGAAGCTCAGCCCCACCATCCAGTACCCCCACACGGGGTAGTCGAAAAAGGTTTCCCCGTTCCAGCGAGGGGTCACCCAGTCGCCGCTCTCCAGCATCTGGCGCGGCACCTCCACAAACAGACCTTCGGTCTTGTCCATCAGGCCCAGGCTGCCCAGATGGTTGAACAAGGCCACAGCACACAGCCCGAGCAAGGCGAGTACAGCAAGGAGCACAGGCCGGCGTTGATCTACGCCCAGCCACGCCTTCAAACGTTTCATGGTGGTTAAGGCTAGGGGGTGTTCCAAACGAATCGGCTGCTGGCGGCGTAGTTCCAAACGAACACCACCAGAATCCCAGCGAGTTGTGCCCAGAAGGTATCCCGGTCCACAAAGCTGTAGTACGCCGAGGCCAGGCCCACGTTGGCGAGCACCGGCAGTGAAGCCACCAGCAGAAACTTCAGTAGGCCCCGCAGCAATGCCGCACCCGCCAGCCGCTGGAAGCGGAAGGTGAGGGCGTTGTTGATCAGATAGTTGGAGCTGGCAGCCACCACCACCGCCACCGGCAGGGCCTGCTCGAAGCCGAGGCGGATGCCCACCATCAGCACCTGGGTCACCAGCAGTTGCACCACAACGCCGCTGGCCCCCACCAGACCGAAGCTGATGGCCCGCCGCGGCAGCACTCGAAAGCTGAGGCTGTGCAGGATCGAGATCAGAAAATCCCAGAAGATCGCCAGGTCGAGCTTGGAGGCCCCATAGCTGCGGGGCTGGAAGCTGAGGGGCACCTCCTGGGTCCGCAGGCGGCCCTTGCTCACCGCCAGAAGCTCGTAGAGAAACTTGAAGCCGTTCACATCCACTGCCCGCACCAGCGGCAGGCAACGATCCAGCCGCAACGCAAAGAAGCCGCTCATGGTGTCGGTGAGGCCGGCGTACGCACGGTGCAGGCTGAATCGGGCCGCTGCGTTAGCCCAGGTGGATCCAGCCTCCCGGCGACCACTAAGCCCATGGATCTCCGCCTCGTGGTGGAACCGGCTGCCGATCACCAGGTCGGCCTCGGCGGCGATCAAGGCCTCCAGGGCCTGGATCACTGCCGCCGGGGGATGCTGCCCGTCACTGTCCATCACCACCGCCAGATCACCGGTGGCGTCCAGCAGGCCCTCCTTAATGGCACTGGCCAACCCGGCACGACCCACCCGACGGATCAACCGGATCGCCGTCTGGCGGTGCGATAGCTGACGGACCAGGTCTGCCGTGCCGTCGGGGGAATCATCGTCCACGACGAGGATTTCAAGCGCAAAACGCTGCTGCAGCACCAACAATTGGCTAAGCAGCGGCTCAATGTTGCCCCGCTCGTTGTAAGCGGGCAACACGATCGACACCCTGGGAAGCAAGGAGTCCGCAGGCGGAGGCGGGAAGGTCAACGGCCGGTTCAGCCCAGAGGCATCTGCACGATCATTTCATGCATCCCCCTGCCGGCCGGGGGCTCCCAAGGTGATCGGCCTTTTACTTGATGTACTCCTTGAGCACTCCGTTGCGGTTGGGGTGACGCAGCTTGCGCAGGGCCTTGGCCTCGATCTGACGAATGCGCTCCCGGGTGACATCGAAGATCTGACCGATTTCCTCGAGGGTCTTCATGCGGCCGTCATCGAGGCCATAGCGGAGGCGCAGCACATCGCGCTCGCGGGGGCTGAGGGTGGCCAGCACACCTTCGAGATCCTCGCGCAGAAGGTTCTTGGCCACATCCTGCTCAGGGTTCTCGATGTCGGCTTCGATGAAGTCGCCCAGGCGGGAATCCTCTTCCTTACCGATGGGCGTTTCCAGGGAGATCGGCAGCTGGGCCGATTTAGCGATGAAGCGCAGCTTCTCGATGGTCATTTCCATCGACTCAGCAATCTCCTCTTCGGTGGGCTTGCGGCCAAACTCCTGGCTGAGCACCTTGGTGGTCTTCTTGATGCGGGAGATGGTCTCGTAGAGGTGCACCGGCAGGCGAATGGTGCGCGATTGATCGGCAATGGCGCGGGTGATCGCCTGACGAATCCACCAGGTGGCATAGGTGGAGAATTTATAGCCCTTCTCGTGGTCGAATTTCTCGGCTGCGCGAATCAAGCCAAGGCTGCCCTCCTGAATCAGGTCCTGGAAGGACAGGCCCCGGTTCATGTATTTCTTGGCGATCGACACCACCAGGCGCAGGTTTGACTGCACCATCTTTTCCTTGGCCCGGCGGCCAAGCATCAGGCGGCGCCGGAACTTGATGACCGGCATATCCACCAACACCGCCCATTCCTTGGTGTCGGGGTAATGGCCGTGGTCGGTCTCAAACTGGGCGGCCAGCTCCTCGAGTTGCAGGAGATCAGCGATTTTGCGCGCTAGCTCAATCTCTTCATCCGGTCGCAGCAGGCGGATGCGGCCGATCTCCTGGAGGTACACCCGAATCGAGTCTTCGGTGTACACCCCCTTGGGGCCCACTTTGATGCTGGCGAGGGCCTTGGCTGCCTTGTCGTCCTTCTTGTCGGCAGCCTTGGCGTCCGCGCCCGTGTCGCCGCCCGCAGTGGCCAACAGTTGATCAGCGGCTGCATCAAGATCCGCCGGTGCGGCGGCCTTGGCCTTGGGGCTTGCCTTCTTGGCAGTGGTCTTGGCACCGCTGGCCTTGCTAGCAGCAGTCTTCGTGGCGGCCGCCTTGGTGGTCTTGGCCTTGGTCGGGGTCACCTTGTTGGCAGCCTCACCGGTTGCCGCACCCTCCGCATCCTTGGCCTTGGCCCGCGTGGCCTTCGGCTTCGCCACCTTGATGGTTTCCCCGGCGGCGTTGGCCACCATCAGGATTTCAGGTGCGGCTTTCTTGGCTTTGGAAGCAGCAGCAGTGCTCATAGGAAGCTCGGGGATGGCGGCGTTAGGGCTAAGGGGCGTATGCCGGAAATCTCAGGGTGCGCGGCGAAAAACTGGTGCGGAGGCAGCAGCGGAGAACCGTGACGTTGAAACAGCAGTGGCGGCTGAAAAGCAGACGCGGAGGCAATGGTCAACGATTCAGCGAGAGCAACGTGCGATGGCAGCAAGGCGTGACCGGAGTGGGCCCGGACCCGATGTGCCTCCCCCCAGGCGAGGGGAGGGCACGGACTGGGGAGCGCAAGTTGAAGGCAAGCCGCATGGGACAAACCCAACCTGGAACAAGCGTGGTGAAAACGCGGGCCCGTAGGGGCGACTTCTCAGGTATGGAGTGAACCCGTAAGGGCGAAACCGAAGGCTGAACCGAAACGAGTAGACCGAGTGTGGGCAAGGGCCCAGGCATCGCTGTCAGGGGTGGTCGCAGATCGGGTGCACAGGACAGGCCTGGCCAACCTCTGATCTTCCCGCTGGACGGAACTTTGCCTGGTTCCGACTACAGCCCTATGGACTGCTCAACAAGCTCATCTTAAGAAACCCCTGTGAGCTTTGCAAGGTTGCAGCCAGCGGAACCGTCCAACCCGCCAACTCGAGCCACACCCGCACCTTGGCTGCAGGTGTGGCTCGAGGCCGGCCGCGAGGGCCAGGTGTTCACCTACGCCAACCCGCAGCGGTTGGCCGTGGGCAGCGGCGATCTGGTGCGCCTGCGACTGCGGGGACGGCGCCACATCGGCCTGGTGGTGGAGACTCTGGCGTTTCTGCCGGCCGCCCTTGAGGGCAAGGAACTGGTAGCCATCGAAGGGCTGCACCAGAGCGCTGCGGTGGATCCAAGCTGGCAAGCGCTGATCGCTGCCGTGGCTGAGCAGTGCCACACCAGCCGCTTCCGCACCCTCAAGGCCGCTCTGCCGCCAGGTTGGCTGGGCCAGCGCGCTGCACGGGCCTCCCAACAGCCCCGGCAGCGCATCCGCGTGGAAGCCATCACCGACTGGGGCCAAAGCCAGCGCGAGCCAGTCAGCCTCACCGAACGCCAGGCCCAGGCCCTGGCGATCCTGCTGGAACAGGGAGGAACCGCCTGGCTGAGCGAGCTGACGCAACACCCCGGCATCAGCCGGGCCGTGGTGGAAGGCCTGGAACGGCGCGGCCGGGTGCGACGGTGCACCCTCACCGATGCAGAGGCCCAAAGCAGCCCTGGAGGCCGCGCGCCAACTGCGCCGCCCCGCGACGAAGCCCGCAGCCTCACCGCCGACCAAGCCGGGGCCGTAGCCGCCATCGCGCAGGCCCCAGCTGGCCAGAGCCTGCTGCTCTGGGGCGTAACCGGCGCCGGCAAAACCGAGGTGTACCTGCAGGCCACCGCTCAGGAGCTCCAGGCAGGCCGCAGCGTGCTGCTGCTCACCCCGGAAATCGGCCTGATCCCCCAGCTGCTCGACCGCAGCCGCAGCCGCTTTGGCGAGCAGGTGCTCGAGTATCACTCCGGCTGCAGCGAGCGGCAGCGCATCGCCACCTGGCGCCGCTGCCTCAGCGCCGGAGCAGGCCCCCCACTTGTGGTGGTGGGCACCCGTTCAGCGGTGTTCCTGCCCATGGCCGAGCTGGGCCTGATCGTGCTGGATGAGGAGCACGACAGCTCCTACAAACAGGACAGCCCCATGCCCTGCTACCACGCCCGGGACGTGGCCAGGTTGAGAGCACAGCGCTGCGGAGCCAAGCTGCTGCTGGGCAGCGCCACACCCTCACTGGAAACATGGCTGGCCTGCAAGGGGCCCGAGCCCGCCTGTGGTCTGCTGCGGCTGCCCCAGCGCATCGGCAGCCGGCCCCTGCCGCCGGTGCGGCTGGTGGACATGCGCCAGGAACTGGCGGAAGGCCATCGACGCCTGATTAGCCGGCCACTGATGGAGCGGCTCGAAACCCTCAAGGACCGGGGGGAGCAAGCGGTGGTGCTGGTGCCGCGGCGGGGTTACAGCAGCTTTCTGAGCTGCCGCAGCTGCGGTGAGGTGGTGCAGTGCCCCCACTGCGATGTGGCCCTCACGGTGCATCGCCAGAAAGGCGGCCGGGAGTGGCTGCGGTGCCACTGGTGCGACCATCGCGAGCAGATCGGTGAGCGCTGCGGCCACTGCGGCTCCACCGCCTTCAAGCCCTTCGGCGCCGGCACCCAGCGGGTGATGGAGCAGCTGGAGAGCGAGCTGGAGGGCCTGCGCCTGCTGCGATTCGACCGCGACACCACCCGCGGTCGCGATGGCCACCGGCGGCTGCTGGAACAATTTGCCTCTGGCGAAGCCGATGTGCTGGTGGGAACCCAGATGCTGGCCAAGGGGATGGATCTCCCCGACGTAACCCTGGCTGCGGTGCTGGCCGCGGATGGCCTCCTGCACCGCCCCGACCTGCGGGCTGGAGAACAGAGCCTGCAACTGCTGCTGCAGCTGGCCGGAAGGGCCGGGCGGGGGGATCGCCCAGGGGAGGTACTGGTGCAGACCTACTGCCCGGATCACGGGGTGATCCGCCACCTGGTGGATGGCCGCTACGAAGCCTTCCTGGAAGAGGAACTGCAGCTGCGGCGCTCCGCCGGCCTGGTGCCCTTCAGCCGTGCCTGCCTGCTGCGGCTGGCGGGACCCTCCCCCAGCGGAACCGCCACGGCGGCTGCCGCCCTGGCGGAACGCCTACGTCCTGCGGTGCAGGCCGCCAACTGGTTGCTGATCGGTCCGGCGCCGGCACCGGTAGCCCGGGTGGCTGGGCGCAGCCGCTGGCAGGTGCTGCTGCATGGCCCCAACAGCGGCAACCTCCCCCTCCCCCAGGAGGCGGAGTTGAGGGCCGGCCTGCCCAGGGAGGTGAGCCTGGCGATCGACCCCGATCCGCTGGAGCTCTAGGCCGGCAGCTGGGGCAGGCCAAATCCAAGCCTGATGCGCAGTTGCTGGAGCATCAGGGCGAGAGCCAGCAGCAAGGCAATACCGACGGCCCCGACCCCCAGACGACTCCAGCGCCAGCTTCTGGCCTCCAGCCGATTCAGGGCACCGGGCTGCAACACCCAGCGCAGCCGCCGCTGCCCTGGTGGCCCCACGGGGTTCACGGCCAGGGGCTCGGCCTGCCGCACAGCGGCGGGCCCCATCGGCTCCAGCTGGATGGCCAGCTCCAGGCCGGGAAGAGGCTGCACAGCCCGCAGATCAATGGCCAGCTGCAGGGTCTGGCGCACCCCCAGCAGCCAGTTGCGCTCCTGCAACTCCAGCACCGGATCGGGCAACTGCAGGCCGGCGAGGTCAGCGGCGGTGTGCACGCTGCGCTGCAACAAAGCAAGGGCCTGTGGAGCCGGGAGCACCGGCGCCTTCAGGGTCTGCAAGCCCTCGCTCTGGTGCATGTGGAAGGGGCTGTCCCGGAGGCTGCGGGCCAATTGCCGCTGCCAGGGCAGCGGACGGGAAGTGGCCGAGAGGCTGCTCTGGGAGAGCTGGAGGCGCCCAGGGGAGGGAAAGCGCAGGCTGGTTTCGAGCTGCACACAGCCCCCAAGCAGGGCGGTGAGGGCCAGGAGAACCACAGCCACCAGCGCAAAGCCCCAGGGGGCCTGGGTGGGCCCGGTGGGGGGTGGCGGGGGCGGCGCAGGCTTGTCCCGTCGTCTGCGGCGGGCCATGGCCTTGAAGTCGCCCTCGAGGGATTGCATCTCGCCCAGGCTGGGCAGGGTCATGGACCATTCCCGGGGGCGCTCCAGGGCCGGTGCTTCGAGCACGTCCTGCAACTCCTTGGCCTGGGCCCGCAGGGTGGCATCACGGCAGGCCCGCAGGCTGCGGCACGTAGCGGCGGCAGCGGCGCTGTCGCCCTGGCCCATCTGGGCCGTGGCCATCAGCAGGCGCAGGGTGCCCCCCAGGGGCGTGGAGGCTCCGTGGGCCAGGGCCAGGGGCTCGAGCAGCTGCAGGCAGCGGCCGTACTCGCCGCATTCGAGGGCCCTGCGGGGGGCCTCCAACAGGGCGTCGACCGACGGATCGCTCACGGGCTCAGACGCTGGCAAACCGCGAGCTGCCCACCACCATCGTGCCGATGCCGGCATCGGTGAACACCTCCAGCAGGAGGGCGTGGGGGGTGCGGCCATCCACGATGTGGGCGGCGGCCACCCCCTGGGCCAGGGCCCGGATGCAGCACTCAGTCTTGGGGGTCATACCGCCGGCCACCACACCGGAGGCGATCAGCTCCCGGGCCGCCGAGAGACTCACCTGGCGAATCAGCGAACCGGGATCCTCGCGGTCGCGCAGGATGCCGGGGGTATCGGTGAGCAGGATCAGCTTTTCTGCCTGCAGCGCAGCGGCCAGTTCCCCTGCCACGGTGTCGGCATTGATGTTGTGGGCCTGGCCATCGGCATTGGCAGCCACACTGGAAATCACCGGGATATAGCCGGCATCCAGCAGGGGAAACAGCACCGCCGGATCCACCGCGGCCACATCACCCACCAGCCCGTTGGAGCCATCCCCGTAGGTGCGGGCCTGCACCAGGGCACCATCGCTGCCACACAGGCCCACGGCCCGCGCCCCAAGGCGGTTCAGGCCGTTCACGATCTGTTTGTTGACGCGACCGACCAGCACCATCTCCACCACATCCATGGTGTCCGGCGTGGTGACCCGCAGACCATTGCGGAACTCGGGCTCGATGTTGAGACGCCCCAGCCAATCGTTGATCTCGGGGCCACCGCCGTGCACCACCACCGGCTGCACCCCCACAGACGCCAGCAGCACCAGATCGCGATACACGGCATCGCGAAGGTCTTCGCGCACCATGGCCGCCCCGCCGTACTTCACCACCACCCGGCGACCAGCAAAGCGCTGGATGTAAGGCAGCGCCTCGCTCAGCACCGAAACCCGCAAGGTGTCGGAAGCGCTGGTGGTGACAGAGCTGGAGATGGCTGGATCGTGACTCAAGGCTGACAGGGAGCGAAGACCAGGGCTGGGGGCAGGGATGGCTGGGGCGGAACTAGGTCGCCGGATCCAGGCTGGCGGCGACCGGCGCCTGGGGCAACAGCTCCAGCAGCAATTCGCCCCGGCCGGGCTCGCTGAGACGGGCCTGCAGACCCTTGTCGAAGAAACGCGCCAGACGATCGCGTTTGTCGTGCCAGCGGGATGCAGGCACCCCCTCACAGCGGAACAGCAGGCCCACCCCGTAGCCGTTCTCGTCCAACTCCCGCACGCTGATCAGCTGGGGTGGGGCGTCCTCGTCCCAGAGCTTGAGGGCCTCCAGGGAGCTCTCCAGGTGCGCCTTCTGGCCGTAGCGCCAGCGGGTCACATCCTTCACCAGCTTGCGCAGGGTCTGGCTGGCGGGAGCGTTGCGCAAGGCTTCGGCCCCGGGAGCAGGGGGCAGCAACTCCGCCGGCGGCAACTCCGACGACTTGAGGGCCAGGCCCCCCAGCAGGATTGGAATCCCGTAGAAGATTGTGGGCAGGCTGAGATTCGGGTTCTCGGTGGCGTAACCGATCCAGCCGATAACGGAGAGAGCCGCGCCAGCCAGGGTGACTAGGCTGCCGGGGGAAGCGATGGAAAGCATGGCGCCATCTTCGGTGACCGGGGCGCAGGATCGTGATCCGGCCAGCCTGGAAACGGCCGAGCTGCTCGAGCAACTCAGTGCCGATCGCCTCTGGCTGCTGCAACAGATCGATGCCGGCCAGTGGCCTGAGCTGCGGCTTGATCTCGCCGCCCTCGAGCGGGAACTGGGACAACTGCTGGATCAGGCCAGCCAGACGCTGACCTGATCACTAGCGTGGGTTCAGAAGGGAATCTCGTCGTCCCCGTCCGGGAAGTCGGGCACCAGAGGCGAGGTGTTCCAGGTGGGTGGCTCCTGGGCAGCCGCGGCCCGTGTCGCCGGTGCAGCGGCCGGAGCGGCAGTCCGAACCGGGGCTGGAGCGGCGGGCCTGGGTTGGCTCGCTGGTCCAGGCGTGGCGGGGCCAGTGGCTGGGGGAGTGGTGGTGGCTGCTCCCAGGGGATGCAGACGGGCCAGGGTGAACTCAGCCCGCTTCTCCTTCACCCCGTCCTGGCGGGTCACGGTGTTCATGCGCAGCCGACCCTCCACCACCAGGCGCTGACCCACCTGAACGCGGTTCTGCAGATCCTGGGCGAGGTTGCCCCAGCCCACCACCTTGAGTTGGCCCGGGGGATCATCGGGGCGAAGGCCATCCATCTGCACGGCCATCTCCGCCACTGGAGTCTGGTTGTCCTGGGTGTAGCGCACCTGGGGCGCCTCCAGCACCTCCACCTCCAGCAAGCAATGGTTCACAGGACCAGGCAACGGCAAGGGGCCACATCCTGATGCACCGCCAGCATTTAGGCCAGGGGGGAAGCGTTGCGCAGCCAGGGCGCATCTGGCTGATCAGCGGCACCGGCGAGGGTCCGCCCCTGGCGGAGGAGCTGCTGCGTCGCGGCTGGCAGCTGCGGGTGAGCGTGGTGGAGGCCAGTGCGGCCCGGGCCTACAGGCCGCAACCGGGCCTGGAGCTGAGCCCAGGAGCCCTCGCCGGCCCAGAGGCCATCATCCGGATCCTCGAGGATCCACCGGGGTTTCGCTGGGTCGTGGATGCCACCCATCCGTTTGCCCGTCTGATCAGCGTGCAGCTGCGCCAGGCCTGCCAGGCCTGGGGCCAAAGCCTGCTGCAGCTGGAGCGGCCCCGCCTGGAACCCAGCCCGCCATCGCTCCCTGGCAGCCCGGTGTTGCTGGACGGGCTGGAGCCGTTGACCCAGCTGGATTTACGCGCTGAGCGGCTGCTGTTGGCCATCGGTTCGCGGCACTTGCCAGGGGCCATCTCCAGGAGCAATGCGGCCGCCCACTTCGCCCGCATCCTCGACAACCCCACCAGCCTGCAACTGGCCCTGGCCGCCGGCCTACCGGATGGGCACCTGGCCTGCCTGCGGCCCGGTGATGGCCGGCTGGAGCAGGCCCTGTGCCGCCATTGGCGGATCACCACGGTGTTGTGCCGGGAATCTGGCGGCCGCACGGAGCAGCTCTGGCGCCAGGTGAGCCAGGAGCTGGGCCTGCGGCTGCTGTTGCTGAGGCGGCCAGAACCCGAAGCCCCTGGCCTGCCCATGGCCGAGCTGCTCCAGCAGCTGGGCTACCCCAGGGCGGGACTTCAGCCCAGGTGAGCGGCCACCAGGTCCTTGAGGGAGCCGTGGGGACGGGGGCCAAGCTGCGTCACCACCTGGCCGGCGCAGAGAGAGCCGAGGCGACCGCAGGCGGCGATGTCCTGGCCCTGGGTGTAGGCATGCAGAAAACCTGCGGCGTAGAGATCGCCGGCACCGGTGGTATCCACCAAGGGGCCGAGCTTGAAGGGATCAATGGCATGGCTGCCCACACCGTTGAGGATCAACGAACCCAGCTCACTGCGGGTGAGAGCGGCCAGCTTGCAGCGGCCGCGCACCTGCTCGGCAGCCTCCTCAAAGCTGTTGGCCTTGTAGAGGGCTGTGATCTCCATCTCGTTGGCAAACAGAATGTCCACGTGGCCATCCACCAGCTCCAGGAAGCTGTCGCGATGGCGCTCCACGCAGAAGGCATCGGAGAGGCTCAGGGCTACCTCACCGCCATGGGCCCGGGCCACCTCAGCCGCGGCGATGAAGGCCGCCTTGGCTTCGTCGCTATCCCACAGGTAGCCTTCGAGGTAAAGCACCTTGGCCTGGGCCACCATCTCCAGATCGAGGTCGGCCGGATCCAGCCCCACCGAGGCTCCCAGATAGGTGCACATGGTGCGCTGGGCGTCTGGGGTCACCAGGATCAGGCAGCGGGCCGTCGACGGGCCGGAGGTGGCAGCGGGTGTCTCGAAGCGGGCACCCACGGAGCGGATGTCGTGGGCAAAGATGCCGCCCAGTTGGTCGTCGCGCACGCGGCCGATGAAGCCGGCCCGGCCGCCCAGCTGGGCGATGCCCGCCAGGGTGTTCGCCGCAGAACCGCCCGAGGTTTCCAGACCAGGGCCCACGCTGGCGTAGAGGGTTTCGGCCTGGGTGGCATCCACCAGGGCCATGGTGCCCTTGGTGAGCTCGAAGTTATCGAGCAGGTCGTCATCCGCCTGCACCAGCACGTCGACAATGGCGTTGCCAATGCCGACAACGTCGAGGCTCTTGGAGGTCATGGAGGAGGAAGCGGGAAGACTCGGCTCAGGGCTCAGACGCTGAGAAGCGCCCGCTTAGGACCGTGGATTGGATCTTCCACCACGATGGTCTGGTCGCGGTTGGCCCCGAGCGACACGATCGCAATGGGCACTTCCATGAGATCGGCCAGGAAACGCAGATAGCTCATGGCGGTAGCGGGCAGCTCCTCAAGGGTGCGGCAATCGGCCGTGGAGCACTGCCAACCAGGCAGGGTCTCGAAGATGGGCTGACAGCGGGCGAAGTCCTCAGCGCTGCTGGGGAAATACTCGATGCGCTGGCCATCGAGCTCATAGGCCACGCACACCTGGATCTCATCGAGCTCATCGAGCACATCGAGCTTGGTGATCGCGAGGCAGTCGAGGCCATTCACCTCCACGGCGTAGCGACCGATCACGCCATCGAACCAGCCGCAGCGGCGGCGGCGGCCGGTGGTGGTGCCGTACTCGCCGCCCCGGTCACAGAGGTGGTCGTTGAGGCTGCCTTCGAGTTCGGTGGGGAAGGGGCCCTCGCCCACCCGGGTGGTGTAGGCCTTGGCAACCCCAATCACCCGGTCGATCAGGGTGGGGCCCACGCCGGCACCGATGCAGGCGCCGCCGCTCACGGGATTGGAGGAGGTCACGTAGGGATACGTGCCGTGGTCGAGGTCGAGCAGGGTGCCCTGGGCACCCTCGAACAGGATGTTCTTGCGGGCCCTGGCGGCCTGGTGAATGGCCCGGGTGCAATCCACCACATGGGGCGCCAGCCGCTGGCCATAACCCACGTATTCGGCCACCACCGCCTCGAAATCGAGCGGCTCAAGGCCATAGAGCTTGGTGAGAATCTCGTTCTTTTCGGCCAGTACCCCGGCCAAGCGATCCCGCAGGCGAGCCTCATCGAGGATGTCGATGATGCGAATGCCGTTGCGCTCGGATTTATCGGCGTAGGTGGGGCCGATGCCCCGACCGGTGGTACCGATGCGGCGGTCACCGCGGCGTTGCTCCATCGCCTGGTCCAGCAGGCGGTGGTAAGGCATGGTCACGTGGGCCGTGGAGGCCAACTGCAAGCCCTCCACGCCGATGCCGTTCTCGGCCAGCATGTCCAGCTCTCCGAGCATCACCTTCGGGTCCACCACCGTGCCGGAACCGATCAGGCAGACGGTGTCGGGATAGAGGATGCCGGAGGGGATCAGGTGCAACTTGAGCACCTTGTCGTCCACCACGATGGTGTGACCGGCATTGACCCCGCCCTGATAGCGCACCACCACGTCGGCGGAGCGGCTCAGCAGATCGGTGATCTTGCCCTTCCCCTCGTCACCCCATTGAGCACCGATGACGACAACGTTGGCCAAGGACACAGCGGCCCGTAGCCGCTTCTGAGCACAAACAAAGAGGATCTCAGATCAAGCGTCCTCCCGTCAAAGAATCCAACAAAAAAGCGGCCCAGAGGGCCGCCTTATCCAGTGGTAGCAGGCGATCAGGCGCCTCGAACCACACCGGTTTCCGCCTTCTTGAGTTCCTTGCTGAGGCGATCCCGCAGGGCCTCTGGCACGGGGCGGTTGGCATAGTTCGCGTAGTGACCCGCCAGGGAGTTGAGGGCGGTCTGCATGGTGGTGAAGGAGGCCAGCCCATTCACCTTGGGCTGGGCCCTGTAGCGGGACGCGTAGGCGTTGATCAGGGCGCGCGCCTGGGTTTCGGCCTCAGGGCGCTCGGGATCATCGGCATCCAGGGCGATGGTGGCCAGCAGGGTGTCGGCCACCGCCACGGTGTCCTCTACGTAGTTGCCCGTGAGCGGGCCACTGCTGCCGGAACAGGCCGTGAGGGCCATGGACAGACACAGGCAGACAGCGAAAACGGCTGCCATCAGACGACGCCATCCAGCAGCCATCACGGGTCAAGCAAAGTCTGAGGGGATCCTAGGAGTTGCCTTGAACCCCGGCTTGCGCTGACTCCACCGCCAGCAGACCGGTGCGCTCCGCCTCAATCGCGGCCACCAGAACCGCCTTGAGCGCATCGGCAGGCAGATCCTGCTTCACACTTCCGGCCCGCTGCACCAGCTCCACCTGGCCATCAGCGGCACCGCGACCCACCACCACCCGCCAGGGGATGCCGAGCAGATCGGCATCCTTGAACTTCACGCCTGCCCGTTCGTCGCGGTCATCGAGCAACACCTCGATGCCGGAAGCCTGGAGGTCGGCATAGAGCCGCTCCCCCAAGTCTTTCTGGCTGGCATCGGCCACGTTCGCCATCACCACGATCGCCTCATAGGGGGCAATGGCGGTGGGCCAACAGATGCCATTGGCATCGTGGTGCTGCTCCACCGCCGACTGGGCCAGGCGAGAGACGCCGATGCCGTAGCAGCCCATCCACAGGGCCTCCTCCACGCCGCCCTCATTGGTGAAGGTGGCCTGCAGCGCCTCGGAGTACTTGCGGCCCAGCTGGAAGATGTGGCCCACTTCAATCCCCCGGCTGGCCTGCAACACCTGATCGGGGTCGTGCTGGCAACGGTCGCCGGGCTGGGCTGCCCGCAGATCAAGGGTCTCGGGGCAGGCACACAGCGAGCCCCAGGTGGCTCCCACCAGATGGGTATCCACGCGGTTGGCACCACACACAAAGGCCCCCAAATCCGCGACGGTGGTGTCGGCGAAGCGCAGGAACCGGGGCGGCCAGCTACGGGCACCCGCCACCAGGGCATCCTCCAGGTGGGGGCCCATGAAGCCGAAGGGCAGGGGATCCAGGCCCTCCTTCGCCACCGCATCGCCGCTGAGGGGAGCCAGCTCCAGCAGGGCACCGTGTTGCCCCGAACAGCGGGCGGTCACGGCATTGGTGAGCTTCACCTCGTTGAGCTGCTGGTCTCCCCGCAGGCTTACCAACACTGGCTGCTGGCTGCCGTCCTCGAAGCGGGCCAGCAGCAGCAACACCTTCAGCGTCTGGGTGGGGTCAAAACCATGGGCCGTGCAGAGGTCCTCGATGCTGCTCTGGCTGGGGGTGGCCAGGCTCTCCCCGTGGCCGGCAGCGCGGGTACCACCCGGCAGAGCCACGGCCGCCGGGGCCAGGGACACGGCCCGTTCCTGGTTGGCGGCGTAGGAGCCATCGGCACTGGTGAGGATGAGATCTTCACCGGCATCCGCCGTAACCATGAACTCCTGACTGGCGGAACCGCCGATGGCGCCACTGTCGGCCTCCACGGCAACCGCCCGGAGGCCACAGCGGCTGAAGATGCGGCGATAGGCCAGATCCATGGCCGCATAGGTCTCCTTGAGGGAGTCCTCATCGGCATGGAAGGAATAGGCATCCTTCATGATGAATTCTCTACCCCGCATCAGGCCGAAGCGGGGGCGAATCTCATCCCGGAATTTGGTCTGAATCTGATAGAGATTCACCGGCAGCTGCCGATAGGAGCGCAGCAGATCCGCCGCCAGGGCGGTGATCACCTCCTCGTGGGTGGGCCCGAGGCCCAGCTCGCGGCCCTGGCGATCCTGGAGGTGGAACATGATCCCCTCCCCGGCGGTGTAGCCCGCCCAGCGGCCGCTTCGCTGCCAGAGATCAGCCGGCTGCAGCTGGGGCAGAAGGGTTTCCAGAGCCCCGGTGGCGTTGAGTTCCTCGCGCACGATGGCGGAGATCTTCTGCAGCACCCGCCAGAGCAGGGGCAGGTAGGCGTAGATGCCACTGCTGACGCGGCGCATGTAACCGGCCCGCAGCAGCAGCTTGTGGGAGGGAATCTCGGCCTCCGCCGGATCATCCCGGAGCGTCACCAGCATCAGGCGGGAGACGCGCATGGGATTCACCGACGGAGGGAGGCCGGAAGCTATCACCGAGCCGCCAGGACCTCCGCAGCGGAACCGATTGGGAAAGCGCCACACCCAGCGCCGAACTTGGGAAAAAATTCCGGTTAGGCAACGAAAAGTCTGCTAGCTTCCCTCGCATTCCCAGCTGTCGCAAGACCGTCTCATGCCCGCCCATTCGTTGACTGCAGGACTGGGCGCCTCCGGGATCGGCTCGAGCGCGATAGCTCTGGAGGCTGCTCTCGGCGGTGTGGCCGCCGCTGAAGGGGCCGCCAACTCGGCCGAGAGCGCCGAGAACCTGATCGGGATTGACGAGGTGCAGCGATCGCTCAATCGCTCACGGGCCTCGGTGTACCGCTACACCAACACCGACCCCCGCAACCTCAATCCGCCCTTCAACCCCCGCAAGCTCAACCCTGAATATCGCAGCGATCAGAAAGAGCCGCTGATGTTCCACCCCAATGAGGTGGCGCGGTTCGCGAGGGATGTGCTGCGGATCAAGGAGGTAACCGTGGAGGTGCTGAACTCCCCCTCCACAGCCACGCAGCAGCTGCTCGGATCCATCCTCGACGAGTTGAGGGCGATCCGCGAGCTACTCGGCAGCCAAGGCACCCTGCCCACCAACCTCAGCAGCAAGCGCGAGCAGCACGAACAGGCCAGGCCCGCTGCCTAAAGCTGGCCATGGGTGTCAGAATTGGGATGGATGTAGCACTGCGCTGAGAATCTGCCTGGTCTCCAAGACCTAGCGGCGTTCTCAAGGTCATCCCCCACCCCCTGCCGTCTTGAACCGCAGGGTCCAGATCCAGAACGGATCGTTGGTGGGTTGTTCCCTTTACCCCGTCCATGGACTCCGACCCCCCTCCGCGATCCAACGTCACAGCTCTCGTCAGCACCAGCTCCTCCCCGAGCGACGAGATCAACGGCGAAACCAGCGAGGAGCCCTACAGTCCGGGAACGCTGTTGCACACCGGCGCTCCAGTTTTTGGAGCCCTGATCGCGCTGATCACCCTGGTGCTTCCCATCGCCAGCGTGCTCACGGATCGCACCAGCCCTCCGGCCAGGACATCCACCACGAGCTCCCTCGATGGATTTGCGCAGCCTGCAGGCATCGCCGGCGCCAGGAGTGGTGAACCTGCTGGTGGAAATTCCCGCCGGCAGCTCCAATAAATACGAGTACAACGCCAAGGCGGGGGTCATGGCACTCGACAGGGTGCTGCACTCCTCCGTGCGGTATCCGTTCGACTACGGCTTCGTTCCCAATACCCTCGCCGAGGACGGGGCCCCCCTGGACGCGATGGTGATCATGCAGGAGCCCACCTTCGCGGGTTGCCTGATTGCCGCCAGGCCCATCGGCATCCTCGACATGGTGGACTGCGGAGCCCATGACGGCAAGCTGCTGTGCGTGCCCGCGGCGGATCCCCGCCAGCGCGCGATCCGCAGCATCCGTCAGATTGCTCCCAACCAGCTTGAAGAGGTGGCCGAGTTCTTCCGCACCTACAAAAACCTGGAGGGACGTGTGATCGAGATCACCGGCTGGCTGGATGCCGATGCCGTGCCCGCCCTGCTCGAACACTGCATCGCTGCTGCCGGCCACGCCGGCAGCGTGGATTGAGGGCTCAGTTGCGGCGTTGCAGCAGGAACCCCTCGAAGCCCAGGGCCTGGAAGATGCGCGCGGGGTCGCCAAAACCGGCAGCGTTCACCAGGCTGGTGAGGCGGGCCAGGCCGATGGGATGCAGGCCCTGGGTGAGGGGCGCCAGCTCTGCCTCAGGGGCCTGCAGGCCGCTGGCCCGCTGGAAGCCAAGCCAGGCCGCGCTCACCTGCTGCTCCAGGGAGGGCAATGAGGCCTGCATCAGATCCACCAGCACCAACTGAGCGCCGGGCTGGAGGCTGGCGGCCAGGGCCGAGAGGAACGCCAACTTGCGGCCGTCATCCGGCAGGGATTGCAACACCAGAACGGAGAGGGCACCGCCGAAACGGGCCGCGCTGGCCTGGTCCTCGGCCAGGTCCTCCACGGTGCTCTGACGCCAGCTGACCTGCCCCTGGCCCGCCAGACGTTGCTGGGCCTCGGCCAGCATGTCGGCACTGGGATCCAGGGCGGTGAGGCGCCAATCGGGGCGCTGAGCAACCGCCTCCAGCAACTCTCCACCGGTGCCACAGCCGGCCACCAGCACCTCAGAGCCTGGGGCACTGGCCAGTGGCGAGGCCGCCAACAGCGCCACACCAAGCCGCGCCAGGCTGCTGTAGCCGGGGATCAACTGGCGTTGGATCCGGTCGTAGCCCGCTGGATTCACCTGTGGCACTGCAGAGACACCCATGCTAGGCAGCACGGCAGGGCTGCAATCCGTTGCAGCCGCCCCCGGAAGCAGGCGCCAGCAGCCCCCAAGCAGGTAAGTTGGTCGGCGCCCTGATCCCCTTCCGACCGTGCCCACCATCCGTTTCGAACAGGAAGGCCAGCAGGTCGGTTGCATTGAAGGGGCCAACCTGCGCAAGGCTGCTCTCGATGCCGGGATCAACCCCTACAAGGGCCTGAACAATCTCAACAACTGCGGCGGCGTGGGCCAGTGCGGCACCTGCGTTGTGGAAGTGGTGGAAGGGATGCAGAACCTCTCACCCCGCAGCGATGTGGAGCAGGTGTATCTGGCCGACCGCCCCGCCAACTACCGCCTCAGCTGCCGGACCAGCGTGAATGGCGACGTGACCGTGCGCACCCGTCCTCAGGGCGGCGTGGGCAAGGGTTCCAACAGCCTGGTGGGTGCCCTCAAGGCATTGATCGGCAAGTGAGTCCAGCGCCCCTGCGCCTCTACAGCTATCCGAAGTGCGGCACCTGCCGTAAGGCTCTGCAATGGCTTGACCAGCAGGGCCTTTCTGCTGGCGTCGAGCTGTTGGATATCACCAGCACCCCACCGAGCCTGGAAGAGCTGCAGCTGGCCCTGGCGGCGGTTGGGCGCAAGCGCCTGTTCAACACCAGCGGACAGAGCTACCGCGCCCTGGGATCAGTCACCGTGGCGGCCATGGACGATGGCCAAGCCCTCGCGGCTCTGGCGGCCGACGGCAAGCTGATCAAGCGTCCCTTTGCCCTCACCGGCTCCGGCCAGGTGCTGGTGGGGTTCAAGCCCGAGGAGTGGTCAGCGCTGCTGCTGGGGTGAGGTCGGCGCCGGCGAGGTCAGATCGTCGAGCTCGTCCATCAAGGCGTCGATGCCGGCCCGATTCACCTGGGCCAGATAGGTGAGTTTGAGCTCCTGCAGCAGCGTGCACAGCAGTTGCTGGCTGCGCTCAAGCGTGCCGCCCCGCTCGAGGGCCAGGGCCAGTTCCTCCCAGAAGCGATCACCGAAGCGCTGCAGCAGCTCCACCTGGCGGCTGTCGCGCTGGGCCAGACGATCGGCCGTGCTGCGCGAGAGCTCCATCAGGCTGTCCACCACGCCACTGGCCAACTGGCGGCTCACGGCGGCCGGCATCACAGCGCCACCGGGCAAATCACGCATGCTCTGCTGCAAGGCATGGCCCAGCACCGACTGCAGTTCCGGTGAGAGCCGCGGCGCCACCTGGCCCAGCACCATCGGTCCCCACAGACGCAACAGCTCCACCAGCTCCCGCTCGTCATTGAGGCTGACGCTCTGGTGACTACGCAGGCTGCGGATCCAGCGGGGCCACTGGGGTGAGCGCAGCAGCGACTGGGCGCCGTCCACCAACTGGAGAGCCAGCACCTCAAACAACTCCAGGGCCAACAGCGACACCACCGCCCGACTAACGGCGGCCCGCAACGGCTCCACGTTGATCAGGCCCGCGCCGCTGAGGCGCTCCACCACAGGGGCCAGGCGCAACCAGCGCCAGACGGGCAGCAGCAAGGGCAGATCGATCCAGCGCCGCAGCAGGGCATCCCTCCAGCTCAATCCCGGGAAACGGCGCCGCAGCCGCAGCACCCGCAGCAGAATGTCCAGTGCGAAGACGCTCTGGAACAGCGCTAGATCAAAGCGCCAGAAATGATCGGTTGGCCAACCATTTTCATCGATGGAGCGCCAGTAGCTGGTGGCCACCAAGGGCAGCACCTGCTGCTGCCAAAAGCGACGCTCCTGCTGCCAGGGGTGACTGGCCAGCCAGCGGTCCCCCAGTAGAACCGCCGCCGATTGCTTGGCGGAGTCGAGCCCAGCCCGCTGCCGCAGGCGATTCTTGATCTTCTCAAGGGTGCCGGCGTTGCCGGAACCCAGAAAGGGGTTCTCGTTGATCAGCTGCTCGGTGAGCAGCATTTGGCGGCGCCGCAGGGGTGCCACGCTGGTCACCGATTCACCGGCCAGGAGGGCCTGGTCGAGGCGGCGGAAGCTGGCCAGGTAGGCCTCGGTCTCGCGGTGGGGCTCAATCCCCTTCACCGGGTCGTAAAGGGGCGTGATGTCGGGCAGCAGGGTGAGTGGAATCACCAGGGGCACCGAGGGGAGCGGCGTGAGATTGCGCTGCAGCCAGAAGGTGCGCAGGGGCAGGTAGGTGAGGTCAAAGGCCACCCACACCAGGTTCACGCCGGCCCACACCGCCACGAAGCGGTCCCAATGGCGCCATCCAATGCCCGCCTGGGCCCTCTGGGAGGAGAACCAGCGGGGTCGAACCATGGAGCGCGCCACAAGCAGCCCTAATCTGCCCCAACTGAACCCAAGGCCGGACCGGCAACCCTTGAGCGAGAACGATCAGTCATCAACTCCGCCGGAAAGTCCGTGGGTGTTCTGGCGGGGAGTGGTGATCACCCTCGCCGTGGCCCTGGGCATCCGCCAACTGCTGCTGGAGGCGCGCTTCATCCCCTCGGGCTCGATGCTGCCGGGGCTGCAGCTGCAGGACCGCCTGCTGGTGGAGAAGCTCACCTACCGCAGCCGCTCACCCCAGCGGGGCGAAATCGTGGTGTTCCACGCCCCCCATCACTTCGATCCGGTGCTGAAAGTGAGCCACCAGGCCGGCCCATTGCGCTGCCTGGTGGTGAACCTGCCGCTGATCAATGGGCTGCCAGGCCTGCAGGAACCAGCCTGCGACGCCTACATCAAAAGGGTGGTGGCCGTGGGCGGTGATCGCGTGGTGGTGACCCCCCGTGGCGAGGTGAGCGTGAACGGGCAGAAGCTGAAAGAGCCCTACGTGACCAACTACTGCCCCGTGGACAACCAGGGCATGGGGCCCTGCCGCAGCCTCAATGCCGTGGTGCCGCCCCGCCACGTGCTCACCCTGGGGGATAACCGGGCCAACAGCTGGGATGGCCGCTTCTGGCCCGGAGGTCCCTTCCTGCCCGAGAACGAGGTGATCGGCCGCGCCTTCTGGCGCTTCTGGCCCCTCAACACCGCCGGGCCGTTGGGCAGCGCGGACCCCCTGACCAGCGTCAGTCCGCCCCGCGCCCCAGGCCAGCGCTGAGGCCCGTGGCGAGCACTTGGCCCCGGAGCAGCTGGGTGGACAAGGGCTGATTGGCCGCCAGGGGAGCGTGAGGATCCTGGGAGGGATGCCACTCCTGCTGGGGGTCAAACAGGATCCAATCGCCACTGCCGGGGGAGAGGCTGGGGGCATTGAGACCCAGCAGCTCAGCCGGGCCGAAACAGAGGGCCTGCCACAGCTGTTCAACGCTCCAGCCTCGGCGCTGCACCAGCTCAGCCCAGAGGCTTGGCAACACAAAACGGTGGCCCGCCACCCCGGGCTTGCGTTGATCCAGGGGCAGCAACTGGTCCTCCGGATCGAGAGCCACATGGTGCACAGCCACCGCCGTGATCAGCCCAGAGTCCAGGCCGGCGATCAGGGACTCGCGGTCGGCCGGGGTGCCCAGCGGCGGCACCACCCGCCAGCCCTCCGCCAGGGGATCGAGGCTGCCGCTATCCACCAGCAGATGCCACCAACACACCGTGGCCTGGGGGCGCTGGGGGCCGGCCCACTGGGCCAGTTCGGCCAGACCCTGGGCCGTGGAGACATTCATCAACTGCAGCCGTCGCTGCGGGAACAGCCGCGCCAGGCTGAGCAGGCTTTGAAGCGGCAGGGTTTCACTGAGGGGCGGATCCATGGGCCAGCCCGCCCGCAGGGCCTCCACCCCCGCACGCACCAAGCCCTGCTGACTGAGGCTGGCGTCGCGCGCTGCCAACAGCACAGGAGCAGCGCCCATCTCACCCAGCTGCAACCCCCGCTCCAGCAGGGGCAGGGGCGGAAGCTCAGGCCCCTCGGCCAGTCCCACGGCTCCCGCGGCCAACTGGTCAGCATGGGGTGCCAGCTCCTCACCGCGACCAGCGCGGCTGAAGCTGCCCCAGAGCAGCAAGCGCAGCCCTGATGCCCCCGGAAGATGTAGACATTCCGGGCGATCACGCCACGTGCGGGCTCGCGGCAGCAGGGCCACGGTGCCGTAACCGGCTGCGAGGGCGGAACGCTCCAGCGTGGCCAGGGTTTCTGCACCACCGCTGTGGGGGTCCTCCAGCTCGGAATGGGGGTCCACTAGGGCCGGCGCCAGCAACCAGCTTCCGGCCTGAATCGGCCTCAGCCCGAAGGCGGCGGCTCGCTCGGCCGCCTCCGCATCGAGCGCCGCAATCGTGCCGTTCTCCAGCAACACATCGGCCCGGCGGGGGGCCTGCCCAGGGCCCGCCAGCAGCTGAACACCCTGGAGAAAACGGCTGCGCATGGCGGGCAGGAGGTCAGAGGGCGCCGGCGGCGGTGCGGTCGAGCACGCCCCCAAGATGGGCCGTCTGGTTCAGGCAGACCACCACGGGAGGCTCATCGGGGCCATGGGGGTAATCAATCACGGTGACACCGCCATTCCCCTGCTTCACCGCCCAGATGTCCGCGGGGCTAAGCCCCAGCAGGGCACAGAGGATGGTTTTGTTCACCGCGTCGTGGGCCACCACCAGGGCGGTCTCATCGGGGTGCAGGCTGGCGGCGATGGTCTGCCAGCCCTTCAGCGAGCGATCCCACACGTCGTGGATGGTTTCGCCCGCAGGCATCTGCACCGTCTCCGGGGCCCGTTTCCAATCGGCCAGCAGCTCGGGCCAGGTGGCGGAGATCTCCTCCTCCAGGCGTCCTTCCCACTCCCCGTGACCAATCTCCACCAGGTGGGGAACGCTGGTGAGGGGTACGCCCGGATGGTGCTGGAGGATGCCCTCCGCCGTCTGGCGGGGCCGTGCCATGGAACTGGTGTAGGCCCGGTCAAAGCGCACCGCCTTGAGGAATTCACCGGCAGCGGCGGCCTGGGCACGGCCGTTCTCGTTGAGGGGGATGTCGATCTGGCCCTGGAAGCGGCCCTGGCGGTTCCAATCGGTTTCGCCGTGGCGCACCAACAGCAGCCGGGGGCCGCTGGCCTTGGCGGGCAGGGTGCCGGCGCTCACCTCGGAGTGGAGGTGGCTGGTGCCGTTGAGCGATTCGATCTGCACCGCCATGCCACCGGCATCGCCCGGGCTGAGGTTGAGCACCGAGAGGGAGGCGTTATCCACGCGCAGGCGCCGGAATCCGCTGGCCGGCAGACCCAGCAGGGTGAGCAGCAGGCAGCGCAGGATGGCGTTATGGCCCACCACCAGAACGGTCTGGGGGGCGCTGGAAGCAGGGTTGTGCACCTTCAGCAATTTGTCCACGAAACGCCCCGCCTGCTCCATCAGCTCCGGGATGGGGGCATAGCCACCGCCATCGGAGCGCTGCAGGGTGAGCTGTTCGGGATGGTGGCGCCAGATCCGGTGCTCCCGAGGGAAACGCTCGCGCACCTCGGTGCTCAGCAAACCACTCCAGGGGGCCAGATCCACCTCCAGCAGATCGTCATCGAGCTGGGCGATGAGCCCGCCACCCTGGGCCGCCAACAGGGCTGAAGCGGTGTCCTTGGCACGGCGCAGCGGAGAGGTGTAGGCCGCCGTGATCGCGAGATCCCGCAGAGCTTCACCGGTGGCCAGGGCCTGCTTCACGCCCTCCTCGGTGAGGGAGGAGAGGTCGTCGCGCCCCTGGATGCGGTGCTCGAGATTGAAGCTGCTCAGGCCGTGGCGAACCAGCAGGATCCGGAGGGACACGGGGGCACAGCACAGGTAGAGGGATCGTATGGGAGCACTCCTGGGCCCTCACCCGGCTCAGCGGCCAACGAGAATCCATCCCAACCCAGCATCGACGCGGTGACGGCAGGCGGCGGACGACCAGACAGCAGTGATCGGCCACCCGGCTGGAAGGTGGCCGTAGCCCTGGTGAGCCTGGCCATCAGCGTGCTGCTGTGGCTGAACGGCCTGGTCACCAGCCTGGATCGCCCCTCCGTGGGCCATGACCTCAACCGCCGCCAACTCGAACTGGCGGTGCTGGCAGCGCCGCAACTACCGCCATCGCTTCGTCCGCTGCTGGCGGGGGCAGATCCGATCACGGCCCTGGAGGAGGAACTGGAGCGGCAGCGCACCAGCCTGGGGGAGCAGGGCACACCCCCACCGGCCAACCTGCTGCTGGAGCAAGCCCTGTTGGACTTACGCCAACAGCCCGGGCAAGCCCGCACCCTGCTGCGGCAGGTAGCTGGCGGGGGAGGGCCCGAGCAGCAGGTCGCCGCTGCTCTGCTCAAGGAACAGCCACTCCAGCCCAGCGAGGCCAGGCGCCTGAGTGAGGGCCTCCACCAGGGGCCCCTGCTGCAGCAATGGAGCTGCGCCAGCCTGGCGGGCAGCGGCAGCAGCTGCGGCGATCACAAGGCCGCCAGCAGAGCCGCCCTGCAGCTGGTGGCGGTGACGGTGCTGCCGGTGCTGACCCTGCTGGTGGGGGTTTCCCTATTGGGCCGGGAACTCTGGTTGCGCTGGCGCCGCGGCAGTGGCGCCATGGCGCCCTTGATGGGGCCCAACCTCTCAGCCCTCGATGTGGTGCTGCTGGTGGCCGGTGGGTTTGTGGTCGTGGGCGAGCTGCTCACGCCGCTGCTCGTGGCGCCCCTGCTGGAGGCTGGCCTGGGCAACCTGGCCCTAGCCCCAGCCCTGCGGCAGGGGTTGTCGGTTGTGGGCCTCTACCTGGCCCTGATGGCCGGCCCATTGCTGATCCTGTGGCTGATGCTGCAGGGCCAGGCGCCAGCGCCGCAGGGGGGCTGGCTCCAGTTCCGCCTCCAGCCCCTTGGAACCAGCTTCCGCCGCGCCTTCAAAACGTTCCTGATGGTGCTGCCCCTGGTGAGCCTGGTGGGCTGGCTGCAGGGACAGATCTGGGGGGATCCCGGCGGCAGCAACCCGCTGCTGGAGTTGGTGTTGAACAGCCGCAATCTGCCGGCCCTGGCCTGCTTCGCCTTCACGGCTGTGGTGCTGGCTCCCCTCTTTGAAGAAACCATCTTCCGTGGGGTGCTGCTGCCCGTGGCCGCCCGGGAACTGGGTAGTGGCTGGGGCGTGGTGATCAGTGCTGCCGTGTTCGCCATCGCCCACCTCAGCCTGGGGGAACTGCCGCCCCTGTTCGTGCTGGGCCTCGGCCTGGGCTGGCTACGGCTCAGCAGTGGCCGCCTTGGGGCCTCGGTGCTGATGCACGCCCTCTGGAATGCGCTCACCTTCAGCAATCTCGTGCTATTGGGCAGCTGAGCATCCGGCTCCCTTGCTGGAGGCCCATCCCCATGGTTCACTTGCGCAGTTCAGCGTCCCTGGCCGTGGTTGCCGTTCCCGTACTGAAGCCCTCCTCTGGTGCTACCGAGGGCAACCGCGGGACGCGTCAACGCCCCCTCGAGCTGATTCAGGGCTCCCTCTCGGCCCGCAGGGTGGAGCGCCAATCACCTGTGCTGGGCAACCTGCACCGGTTGGCCGATGGTTCCCTGGCCGGCCTTGGTGTGGCCGTGCTCGGCCTCTGTGGCCTCACACTCCACTGGCAAGGCCAATGGACTCAGAACTTCCAGAAACTGGAGGCGGCCCAGCGGCTGGAACACCGCCTGCAGGAATCCGCGGCCGTGCTTGAGCAACATCACCTCGGCCTGGCCAAGAAGCCCGGTCTGCTGGTGCCCACCAGCAGCGAGAAGCTGGTGTACGTGGAAGCTCCCAAGCCCGTGGCCCCTGCCCCGATCACCTCCCTGCTGGCCGGCGTGAGCACCCGCCATATCCTGGCTGGTTACTGAGATGGTCACACAGGCCCCTCGCCAGCGGCCGATGGGACCGGCCGGATCTGGAATGCCGCGTCAGCGTCGGATTGTGGAGCTCACGCCGGTGCCCTCGGGCCGGCTGTGGATGGTATTCGGCCTGCTGGCCGCAGGCCTGGCCGGGTTGGCGGTGCGGCTGGCCTGGGTGCAGGTGGTGCAGGGCAACGAGCTGCTGAGCCGTGCCCGGGCCATCCAGACCCAGACCACCACCCCCATTGGCAAGCGCCGCACGATCGTGGATCGCCAGGGTCGTCTGGTGGCCCTCGATGAGGAGCGCTTCACCCTCTGGGCCCACCCCCGCTACTTCGCCTTCCCAGGCGACGACATCGGCAAACTGCGCAGCCCCCTCGACGTGAGCCGCAAGCTCTCTGCGGTGCTGGCCCTGCCCATGGCCAACCTGGTGAAGAGCATGGAGGGCCGCAAATCAGGCGTGAAGGTGGCCACCGATCTGGATCCGGAAACGGCCCAGAGGGTGCGCAATCTGGGCATCAGCGGCCTGGATCTGGAGCCCTATCCCCAGCGGGTGTATCCGCAAGGTGGGCTGTTCGCCAATGTGGTGGGCTTCCTCAACCTGGAGCGGGCACCCCAGGCGGGGCTGGAGCAGAGCCGAGACAGCGATCTCAAGCGCCATGAAGCGAGCCGCTCCCTGCGCCGCGGTGCCGATGGCACGCCCCTGCCCGATGGCCTCAAGGCCGGCGTGCTCTACGGCGACGATCTGCGCCTGCAACTCACGCTGGATGCCCGCTTGCAGCAGGTGGCCCAGCTGGCCCTCTCCAAGCAGGTGAAGCAGTGGAAGGCCAAGCGTGGCGTGGCCCTGGTGATGGACGTGCGCAACGGGGAGATGGTGGCCCTCGCCTCTACCCCCACCTACGACCCCAACCGCTTCTGGAACTTCAAGCCCGGGCTATTCCGGGAGTGGTCCGTGCAGGACCTCTACGAGCCGGGATCCACCTTCAAGCCAATCAACCTGGCGATTGCGCTGCAGGAGAACGCCATTGATCCCGCCGGCAAGGTGAACGACAGTGGCCAGCTCACCATCGGCGGCTGGCCCATCTTCAACCACGACCGCAAGGGCAACGGCCTGATCGACTTCCCCACGGTGCTGCAGGTGTCCAGCAACGTGGCCATGGTGCAGGCCATGCAACGGGTGAAGTCCGCGAAGTTCTGGCAATGGCTCCGCACATTCGGAATCGACGACATCCCCGATACCGATCTGCCCGGTGCGGTGGCCGGCGAACTCAAGAGCAAGAACGCCTTCGTGACCCAGCCGATTGAGCCCGCCACTGCGGCCTTTGGCCAGGGCTTTTCCCTCACGCCCCTCAAGTTGATTCAGCTGCACGCCATGCTCGCCAATGGCGGGCGCCTGGTGAGCCCGCACATCACCCGGGGGCTGCGCTCGGGCGACGATCTCGCCGCACCCCCGCCAGCATCGGGCGTTCAGCTGATCCGGCCTGAGATTGCCCAGACAGTGTTGAACTGGATGGAGACCGTGGTGGACAAGGGCAGCGGTAAAGGCACCAAGATCCCCGGCTATCGCATCGGCGGGAAAACCGGCACGGCCCAAAAAGCTGAGAACGGTGTCTACATCCCCGGGGCACGGATCACCAGCTTCGTGGCACACCTACCCATCGACGACCCCCGCTATGTGGTGCTGGTGGTGGTCGACGAACCCCAGGGTGGAAATGCCTACGGCTCCACCGTTGCCGTGCCGGTGGCCAAGCAGATCATCGAAGCCCTGCTGGTGATCGAAAAAATCCCACCCAGCAAGCCGGTGACCGCTTCATGACAAGCGGTTCTCGCAGCAGACAAGCTGGCTAGCTTGAAGCCATCTGCGGGGCTTTGTGTGGCCAATCTGCTCGATCAACTCGCCGCCATGACCGTCGTGGTCGCGGATACCGGCGACATCGATGCCATCAAGCAGTTCACACCGCGCGACGCCACCACGAACCCGTCCCTGATCCTGGCGGCCGCCCAGATTCCTGCCTACCAGAACCTGATCGACATCTCCCTGCAGGAGTCGCGCGAGGTGTGTGGAGCCACAGCTCCCGCCGAAGAGGTGGTGCGCGAGGCCCTTGACGAGATCTGCGTCACCTTCGGCAAGGAAATCCTCAAGATCGTTCCTGGTCGTGTGTCCACCGAGGTGGATGCCCGGCTCAGCTTTGACACCGAAGCCACCATCACCAAGGCGCGCAAGCTGATCGGCCTCTACCGACAGGCCGGCATCAACCGCGAGCGCGTGTTGATCAAGATCGCCGCGACCTGGGAGGGGATGCGCGCGGCCGAAGTGCTGGAGAAGGAGGGCATCCACTGCAACCTCACCCTGTTGTTCAGCTTTGCCCAGGCCGTGGCCGCCGCCGAAGCCGGCGTCACCCTGATCTCCCCCTTTGTGGGGCGCATCCTCGATTGGTACAAAAAGAGCACCGGTCGCGACAGCTATCCCGGCCCTGAAGATCCTGGCGTGGTGTCGGTGAGCCAGATCTTCAACTACTTCAAGACCTACGGCTACAAGACCGAGGTGATGGGAGCGAGCTTCCGCAACATCGACGAAATCATTGAGCTGGCGGGCTGCGATCTGCTCACGATCTCCCCCGCCCTGCTGGACCAACTGCGCCAGACCCAGGGAGACCTGCAGCGCAAGCTGAACCCCTTCGACCCCGCCCCCACGGAGGAGCAGATTCACCTGGATCAGGCCGGGTTCGCCGCCATGATGGCCAGCGATCCCATGGCCACGGAAAAGCTCGATGAGGGCATCCGCGGCTTCAGCAAGGCGATCGAAACCCTGGAGGCCCAGCTGGCTCACCGCCTGGGCGAGCTGGAGGGTGCCAATGCCTTCCAGCATGCGGCCCAGGAGATCTTCCTGCTCAACGACCTCGATGGCGATGGCTGCATCACCCGGGAGGAGTGGCTGGGCAGCGATGCCGTGTTCGATGCCCTCGACACCGATCACGATGGCCGGCTACTGCCGGCCGACGTGCGCGGCGGCCTGGGGGCAGCCCTGGCGCTGAGTGGTTGTTGACCCTCTCTTAACCCTGCTGCCCCACACTGGGGCTTGCTCTGCCGGTGGTCCCGTTGAACGCCCTCGATACCATGCGCGCCCTTGCCAGCCAAGGGGAAGTGCTGAACTTCGCGGCCGGAGATCTGATCTTCCGATCCGGTGAAACCGGCGCCTGCATGTTCGGTGTACTCGAGGGCACCGTGGAACTGAGCTGGAACGGTGAGGCTGCCCACGAGCAGATCCAGGCGGGCGACGTGTTTGGCGCCGGTGCCCTGGTGACCTCCGAACACCGCCGCTACGGCAACGCCAAGGCCGTGAGCCCCTGCAGGGTGCTGGTGATGAACCGCGAGAAGTTTCTGTTTGCCGTACAGGAATCGCCGATGTTCGCCATTGAGCTGCTGGGCTCCATCGACCAGCGCCTGCGCCAGCTCAAGGACTGCACGAAGAACCTCTAACCGCGCTGGAACATCAGCCGCTTGATGACCCGCTGGGCGATGTCGCCGTAGCCCATCTCTCCGGAGAGAATCTGGGCAATGCGCTGGGGGGCCGTGGGGCGCTTGATGCCCAACTGATAGCCCACCTTCGGCACCCGATAGAACACCTGGGCAATCCGCCGTCCCCACGCCATCGACTCCCCCCACTCGGCCCGCATCGTGGCGCTGTAGCCCTGGAGGGCAGCATCCTCTCCGCTGAGGAAGTGGTCCATGGCTTCGGCTGCCCGCACACCACTGAGCAGGGCAGGCCGCAGGCCCTCAGCCAGAAAGGGGTCGCAGAGAGATGCCGCATCGCCCACCACCACGGCACCTGGCACGTGCAGGGGATGGTGGCCATCCCACACCCGCAGGGGGGAACGGCAACGCTCGCCGGCCGTGGGGCTGAGACCGAGGCTGGGTAGCAGCTGGGCCAGCACGGCATCCGCATCCGCCGCCTCACGGCCGATGAAGGTGCCCACGCCGATGCTGTAGCCGCCCTGGCGGGGAAAGGCCCAGCAGAAGCCGTGGCGCACTAGGCCGAACTCGAAGCGGGCGGTGCTGGGCTCCCGCACCTCGGCCTCCACTTCCGCAGCCACCGCGGCCGCAAAACGGGGCTTGGCAGGTCCGAGCCCAAGGGGCACCGAGAAGCGGGAGTTGGAGCCATCGGCCAACACCAACCCACGGGAGGTGTAGACGTTGACACCACTCACCACACGCCAGTGGTCGCCGTCGCGCTCGATCGCCTCCACGGCAGAGCCATCCTGAAGTTCGGCACCGGCTGCCGCGGCCTGTGCGGCGATGGTGGCATCCAAGCGGGAACGGCGCACGATCCAGAAGGGGGATTCCCCCGGCAGCACCGCCGTGACCGGATCTTCAAGGCACCAGGTGAAACGCACCTGGGCAATCACCTGATCCACCGCGGGGGTGAGATCGAAGGGAAACCAGCGCTGCACCGAAGCAGCCATGCCACCGCCGCAGGGCTTGGGCCGTGGCATGGCCTCGCGCTCCAATAGCAAAACCCGCCGGCCCCGGGCTGCCAGGTGGAAGGCCGCTGCCGAGCCAGCGGCACCGGCTCCCACCACGATCACATCGGCCGAGAAGCCGCCGCTAACGCTCACACCTTGAGGATGTCAGCTTCCTTGTCAGCCAGGTTCTTCTCGATCTCCACGATGAACTTATCGGTGAGCTTCTGAACCTTGTCCTGCTCGTCGCGGCTTTGGTCCTCAGAGAGCTCCCCTTCCTTCTCCTGCTTCTTCACCTTGTCGATGGCATCACGGCGGATGTTGCGCAAAGCCACCTTGCCCTCCTCGGCATACTTGGCCGCCAACTTGCAGAGCTCCTTGCGGCGGTCTTCTGTGAGGGGCGGGATATTGATGCGGATCACCTTGCCATCGTTGTTGCAGGTGAGACCCAGATCGCTCATGGAGATAGCCTTCTCGATCAGCCCCAGGGAGCCGGCATCAAAAGGCTGCAGCTGAATCGTGGAGGAGTCGGGAGTTGTGATCGTCGTGAGCGATTTCAGGGGCGTCTCAGCGCCGTAGTACTCCACGCTGATCTTGTCGAGCAGGGTGGCGTTGGCCCGGCCGGTGCGAATGGTGTTGAAGGTGCGCTGGGTGGAATCCACCGACTTGCGCATGCTGGCTTCGAGATCCATGACGACGGACATCAGGCAGAGGGAATGATGCGGGTGCCGATCGGCTCACCGCGCACGGCGCGGCCGATGTTGCCGGCACCGAACAGATCAAACACCACAATGGGAATGGCGTTGTCCTTGCAGAGGGCGATGGCGGTGCTGTCCATCACCTCGAGTTCGCCGCTCAGCACATCGAGGAAGGACAGGCTCTCGTAGCGAACCGCCTCGGGGAACTTGTTGGGATCCTTGTCGTACACGCCATCCACCTTGGTGGCCTTGAACACCACATCAGCCCCGATCTCGGCGGCCCGCAGGGCAGCAGTGGTGTCAGTGGTGAAGAAGGGATTGCCGGTACCGGCGGCAAAGATCACCACCCGGCCCTTTTCCATATGGCGGATGGCCTTGCGGCGGATGTAGGGCTCGGCCACCTCCTGCATGGAGATGGCACTTTGCACCCGGGTGGGGATGCCGGCGCGCTCCAGACCGTCCTGAAGGGTGATGGCGTTCATCACCGTGGCCAACATGCCCACATAGTCGGCAGTGGCACGGTCCATGCCGGCGGCCGAACCCTTCAGCCCCCGGAAGATATTGCCGCCACCCACCACGATCGCCAGCTGGGTGCCATCGGCCACGACAGCCGCCACATCAGCGGCGATCGCATTCACGATGGCGGGATCGATGCCGTAGCCCTGGTCGCCCATCAGGGCCTCGCCACTGAGCTTGAGCAACACGCGCTGGTAGGCCATCCGATCGCGCTTGCACGTCACTTGGCCGAACAGTAGCAAGCGTGAGATCCCTTGCAGATCAACGCCGCTCACAGCCGATCAGCCGCCGGCCGGTGCAGCAGGACAGCCAGGGCTGAACCCTCAGAACTCGATGCCTCGCTGGGCCTTCACGCCCTGTTCGCGGAAGGGGTGACGCAGCAGCTTCATCTCCGTGACCAGATCGGCGCGCTCCAGCAGGGCTGCCGGGGCGCCGCGGCCGGTGAGGGCCACATGGGTGAGCTCCGGCCGCCGGTCCAGCCCCTCCAGCACCTGCTCCAGCTCGAGATAACCAAGCTTGAGGGCCACGTTCACTTCGTCCAGCACCACCAGCTTGCGGGTGCTGTCGCCGAGATACTGCAACGACTGCTCCCAGGCCTGCTGCACCAGCAGGCGATCCCGATCGCGGTCCTGGGTCTCCCAGGTGAAGCCCTCCCCCAGGGCATGCCAGTGCAGGGCCTCCCCGAACAGTTGCAGGGCCTTGGCCTCTCCGGGCTGCCAGCCCCCCTTGATGAACTGCACCACCGCCACCTGCTCACCATGGCCCAGGGTGCGCAGCACCAGGCCCAGGGCCGCGGTGGTTTTGCCCTTGCCGTCGCCGGTGAACACCATCACCAGGCCCTTCTCCAGGTTCCGCTCGCCCACCCGCTGTTGCTGCACCTGCTTGCGCCGGGCCATGCGGCGGCGGTAGCCCTCCTGATCGGCCTCAGGAGCGAGGTCGCCGCCCGGTCCCAACTCGGCAGCCACCAGATCGAGTTCAGTTTCCGGCAAGGGTGAAGCGATCCAGCAGTGCCGCCACTCTGCCGCGCTCAGGCCGCCAGCTGGCGATGGCGGGAGAGCGCCGCATCCACGGCCTGCTGCTGGTCACGGCGGGTGATCCAGTGGTGGTAGGTACGGGTGTGAATCGCCACCGAGTGGCCCATCATCCGCGCCGCCACCGTGTCGGGCAGGCCGATGTGAATCGTGCGCACCGCCCAGGCGTGGCGCAAGTCGTAGGGGGTGAGGGGCAGCCCGTAACGACGGAACTGCTCGGCCACGCGGCGGCCCACCTGCTGCAGGGTGGTGCGGCGCAGGTCCGTGCAGACGGGGGGCAAGAGCTCCCGGGCCTCGCCCAGCCTGGGCAACTCAAAGCGCTCCACCCAATCCGGCTGGAAGGGCCACACCTGGTGCTCGCCGGTCTTGCTGGTGGGCAACACCCGAATCACCCGATCCCCGCCGGGAGCGAGGGCCGACACGTCGGTGAAGAACACCTCGTGATTGCGCAGGCCATAGGTGGCCATTAGCCCGTAGGCGAGGCGCCAGCCGGGATTGGGGATGCGCTCGAGCACCTGCAGGATCTGCTGGTCGCTAGGGAGCTGGCGGAACTGGGCCGCATGCAGCCCGTAACCACCGGCCCGCTCACCCCAGTCGGCGGGGAGCACCAGCCCCTCCCCCTTGGCCAGGGCCGCCAGGGCGGTGCCGCACTGCTGGCGGGCGCGGGAGGCCAGGGGGTAGCTCTCCAGAACGGCTTCCAACAGCGCCACTCCCAGGCCCTGGCCCTCGCTCTCCGCCACCGCTTGCAGACGTCGCAGGTAGGGGAGGTAAGCGCTGGTCCAGGTGGTGCGGCTGCCTGCCGGGTTGCGGCGGCGGCGCGGATCGCGGGCGAAGGCCTGCTCAAAGGCCTCCACCGCCAGGGCAACGGCCTGCCCCTGGGCAGACACTGCAGCACCAGCCCCTGGGGCCTGAGCAGAGCCCCACACCCCCCAGCTGAAGCGCTGCTGCTGCAACTGCTGCAACACCCGCTTGAGCTGCAGGCGGGCCTGATCCAGGCCCTCCGGATCGGCAGGGAGCCCGAGGCTGAGGCGCTGCACGGGATGGCGCCCACTACCGCGGCGACAGGGAAGCGGGCCCCGCAACCCCAGGCGCCCGCCACGCCGTTCAAGTCTGAGCGCCACACCGCTGCTGGCCAGGGCCACATTGTGCCGGCGAATCTCCCCATCGAGGGGATGCTCCCCAGCCGCAGGGTCAGGTGTGGCCATGCCGGAGCTGCAGCCGCCACAGCGGTGAACTGGCGCCGACCCTATCGACTGCGGCAGCGAACGGCCAGGGTCCTGGCGTCAGCGTTACGCTCAGCGCCATTCCTTCCTGGTTTCAGGGCATGTCCACGGGCGGCGCCAAGGTCGGCGTGCTGTTGCTCAACCTCGGCGGTCCGGAACGCATTCAGGACGTCGGCCCCTTCCTCTACAACCTGTTTGCCGACCCGGAGATCATCCGGCTCCCCAATCCGGCGTTGCAGAAGCCCTTGGCCTGGCTGATCAGTTCGTTGCGGGCTGGCAAGTCGCAGGCGGCCTACAAGTCGATCGGTGGTGGCTCTCCCCTGCGTCGGATCACCGAACAGCAGGCCCGTGAACTGCAGAGCAGCCTGCGGCTGCGGGGCATCGAGGCCACCAGCTACGTGGCCATGCGCTACTGGCACCCCTTCACCGAGTCGGCCGTGGCCGACATCAAGGCCGATGGCATCGACCAGGTGGTGGTGCTGCCGCTCTACCCCCACTTCTCGATCAGCACCAGCGGCTCCAGCTTCCGTGAGCTGCAGCGCCTGCGCCAGGCGGATCCCGCCTTCGCGAAGCTGCCGATCCGCTGCATCCGCAGCTACTACGACGACCCCGGCTACGTGGGCGCCATGGCCGAACTGATCGCCAGGGAGATTGAGGCCTGCCCCGAGCCCAGCAGCGCCCACGTGTTCTTCAGTGCTCACGGGGTGCCCAAGAGCTATGTGGAAGAGGCCGGAGATCCCTATCAGGAGGAGATCGAGGCCTGCGCCCGGCTGATCATGGAGAAGCTGCAGGCTCAGCTAGGCCACAGCAACCCCTTCACCCTGGCGTACCAGAGCCGGGTGGGCCCGGTGGAATGGCTCAAGCCCTACACCGATGACGCCCTCCATGAGCTGGGCGAGCAGGGTGTGAAAGACCTGGTGGTGGTTCCGATCAGCTTTGTAAGCGAGCACATCGAGACGCTCGAGGAAATCGACATCGAATACCGGGAGATCGCCACGGAAGCCGGCATCACCAATTTCCGCCGGGTGCCAGCCCTCGACACCAGCCCGGCCTTCATTGCCGGGCTGGCGGACCTGGTGCAACACGCCCTGGAAGGTCCGGAGGTGAATCTGGATCAGGCGGCGGCCCTGCCCACCAAGGTGAAGCTCTACCCCCAGGACAAGTGGGCCTGGGGCTGGAACAACAGCTCCGAGGTGTGGAACGGCCGCTTGGCGATGCTCGGTTTCTCCGCTTTCCTGCTGGAGCTGATCAGCGGTCGCGGTCCGCTCCATGCCATCGGTCTGCTCTAGAGCCCAACGCCTGGTTGGCCTGGGCAGCGCCTTGTGCGTCACCGTTGCAGCCTGGGGAATCGCGGGCCGGGCCGAAATGCGCTGGCGCCAGGGGGTGTTCCCCGTGGCCAGCTTTGCGGGGTACACCAGCCACTTCGGCAGCCGCAGGGGCCCCAGCGGCAGCCTGGAACCCCACCACGGCCTCGACATCGCAGCGCCGCTGGGGTCGCCGATCCGCAACTGGTGGCACGGTGCCGTGCGCGAGGTGATCAGCGATGGGGGCTGCGGGCTGGGGCTGGTGATTCAGTCGGGGCCCTACGAGCACATCTATTGCCACCTGGCCGGCTCGGTGCAGGGTGGGGTGTACCGCAGTGGAGCTGTGACACTCCGGGCTGGCCAAGCCCTGCGGGGCGGGCAGTTGATTGGCCATGTGGGCATGAGTGGGCGCACCACCGGCCCCCACCTGCACTGGGGCATCCGCTACCAGGGGCGCTGGCTCAACCCCGGCACGATCCTGCGGGCGATGGCCAACGCCCGCGGCAGGCGCTGAGGAGCGAAGCCTTGATCAGCAAGCTGCTTTGGCCCGCCTGCGTTGGCCTGGCTGCTTTGGACCGGCTGCGTTCGAAAGTGGAAATCCGCAACCCAACGCCCAGACCAGACCTTAGGGTTGGCTGATGTTGTCGAGCGGTGTCTGCTGAAATCGTGACCGTTACGTCCGTTTCTCCAGCGGCCACCGCCGCCGCTCCCTCCTATCCCGCCCGGGTGAGTGGTGGCTACGCCCTCATGGATGCCCTGCATCGCCATGGGGTGGAGCACATCTTTGGCTACCCCGGCGGGGCCATCCTGCCCATCTACGACGAGCTGCATAAGGCAGAAGCCCGCGGCTGGCTGAAGCACATCCTGGTGCGCCACGAACAGGGGGGCACCCACGCCGCCGATGCCTACGCCCGTGCCACCGGCAAGGTGGGGGTGTGTTTCGGCACCTCCGGCCCCGGCGCCACCAACCTGGTAACCGGCATCGCCACCGCCCAGATGGATTCGGTGCCGATGGTGGTGATCACCGGGCAGGTGCCCCGGGCCTCCATCGGCACCGACGCCTTCCAGGAAACCGACATTTTCGGCATCACCCTGCCGATCGTGAAGCACTCCTGGGTGGTGCGCGACCCCCGGGACATCGGCCGGATCGTGGCCGAGGCCTTCCTGATCGCCTCCACCGGTCGGCCCGGTCCGGTGCTGATCGACGTGCCCAAGGATGTGGGCGTTGAGCAATTCGAGTACACCCCGGTGGAGCCAGGCAGCGCCATTCCCGCTGGCTACACGCTCCCCCCCGAGCCCACCGACGCGGCCATCGCCGACGCGCTTGACCTGATTCGCCAGGCGCGGCGCCCCTTGCTCTACGTGGGCGGTGGTGCCATCAGCAGTGGGGCCCACGAGGCCGTGAAACAGCTGGCCGAGCGCTTCCGGCTGCCAGTCACCACCACCCTGATGGGCAAAGGTGCCTTCGATGAGAAGCACCCCCTCTCTGTGGGGATGCTGGGCATGCACGGCACCGCCTACGCCAACTTCGCCGTGACCGAATGCGATCTGCTGATCGCCGCCGGCGCCCGTTTCGACGACCGCGTAACCGGCCGCCTGGATGGCTTCGCCCCGCGGGCCCAGGTGATCCACATCGACATCGACGCCGCGGAAGTGGGCAAAACCCGCATTCCTGAGGTGCCCGTGGTGGGCGATGTGCAGCGCGCCCTCACCATGCTTCTGGCCGCCTCCCAGGGGGACAGCTCCCAGGGCCGCACCGACGCCTGGCTGGAACGGATTGAGAGCTGGAAGCGGCACTACCCCCTTGTGGTTCCCGCCCCTGAAGGCGAAATCGCCCCACAGGAAGTGGTGGTGGCCCTGCAGGACCTGGCACCCAATGCCTTCTACACAACGGATGTGGGGCAGCACCAGATGTGGGCGGCCCAGTTCCTGCACAACGGACCGCGGCGTTGGGTCAGCTCAGCGGGCCTGGGCACCATGGGGTTCGGCATGCCGGCGGCCATGGGCGTGCAGACGGCCTTCCCCCACGACCAGGTGATCTGCGTGGCGGGCGACGCCAGCATCCTGATGAACATTCAGGAACTGGGCACCCTCAGCCAGTACAACCTGCCCGTGAAGGTGGTGGTGCTGAACAACGGCTGGCAAGGCATGGTGCGCCAGTGGCAGGAGAGCTTCTACGACGAGCGCTACTCCGCCTCGGAAATGATGGGCGGCATGCCCGATTTCCCTGCCTTGGCAGAAGCCTTTGGGGTCCGGGGCATCCAAATCAGCGAGCGCGCCAACCTGCGGCAGCAGCTCAGTGAGGCCCTGGCCCACCCCGGCCCAGTGTTCGTGGAGGTGAAGGTGCGCCGCAACGAAAACTGCTATCCGATGGTGCCGCCCGGTGCCAGCAATGCCCAGATGGTGGGCCTGCCCAGCCATCCCGAGCTCGCCATCGATGCCACCCGCCAATGCAGCGCTTGCAGCCACACCACCGCCAGTTCGAGCCTCTACTGCCCAAACTGCGGAGCGAAACTCTGATCGGCGGCACCGGAGTAAAGCTGCTGCTGGCCTGCCTGGTGGCCATGATGCTGTCCTGGGCTGGAGCAGCCGAAGCGGCCGAAGTGCTGCAGGTTCGCAGCGGCAGACTGCTCCAGATAGGTGACCACAACCGCACCTACACCGTTGAGCTGGCCTGCATCGCCATTCCCAGCGAGGGCAATGCCGCTGCCACGGCCTGGCTGCGCCAGCAGCTGCCACGACGGGCACGGGTGAATCTGCGGCCCAGTGGATCCAACAACGGCACCCTGGTCGCGAGGGTGGAGCGGCTGGACAGTGGGGATGGCAGCAACCGCACCGACATGGCCACGGGGTTGGTGGCCGCGGGGTTGGCCACGTCCCTGTCACACTGCACCGGCTGATCCGAAGGTCTGATGGGCATCAACCGTGCTGCCAAAGGCATCGTGCTGGTGCCCTGCCTACTGCTGGGTGCGGCCTTTCTGGCGGCCTCCGCCTGGGGAGAGGCGGAGGCCAACCGCAACCTGGCCCTCACTCTGGGGCTCTCGCTGATGGCCGGAGGGCTGCTAGCCCAATTCCTGCCGGAGCCAACACCCGAGCAGCAGACCCAGGCAAAGGCCAAGGGCGATCCTGACCGAACCACCCTTTAGCTCGCCGTTACTTCGCGGCTGGGGCTCCCCCCTTGGACTGCGTTTCCTGGACCAGGCGGAAATAGTCGGGGGTGGGGAAAATCACGTAGCTGTCGTCCTTGGCTTTGATGATCTCCCGCAGCACAGCGGAGAGATCGGCCACTTGGGGTTTGAGCTGCTCACGATTAGGCACCTTGGCCAGCCCACGTTGCAGATCGGCATAGCTCAGGAAAAACACCCCTCGGGGGCCCTCCGGGGTCTGAACAGTGAGAAAGGGCTTGGTGAAGAACACCGGCACACTCATGCCTTCATTGATCTGTTGATCCGTGAGGCCCTGGGCCTTGAGCAGTTTGGTGGCTTCCTGGCGATCCACAGGGTTTACCACCACTGGAGCCACCAGCGTCATGGTCTTGTCCTTGAGCTGCTTATTGAGCTCCACAACCTTCTCGTTCATCACGTTGAGAGGAATTCCCACAACCCCAGCCTTGATCTTGGGGTTGTTTTTCTGAATTCCCGCCAGCTCGTTCTGGGCCGTGGCGCGCTCTAGGTAAAGGGGAAGGATCAGCGTCTTGTCCTTGGGAATCGGTAAGGGAACACCTTTCTCATCGGTGATCACAAAGACGGGAATCACCTCGAGTTTCTTGATCGCGGTGGCCTCAGGGATGGAGAGAGCAGGGGCTGAACCCAGCACCGCAGCCCCAAACAGGCCGGCTCCCGTCAAGAGCGAAAACGCCCGCCGACCCAACCTGCAGCCCATTTGGCGGCGCCATGCGTCAAATCGGGACTGCATACGACCAACGGTTGAAAGCATGAGCCTAGTCAGGGATTTCGCCCTAGCTTTCTTCAGCTGGACGGTGTTGATCATGACCACCGCGAAAGGGAAGGTCACAGCCGCTGTGCAAGCCCGACGAGACCCCAGCACCTCGCGGGGCAACAGATCGCTCCGCGGACGGCACCCAAGCCAACGGCTGATGACCATGGGGGGGCTGGCAGCTGTGGTGCTGGGCAGCCAGGCCCTGGCGGCAAGCAGTCCCCAAGCCAGTGCCGTGCGCCTCCTGCTGCCCAGCGAGGGGGTCTTGGCGGGCCTGGGCGATGGGCTACGGCGCGGCTATGGCCTGGCCATGGATCAGAGCCGTGCCTGCGGCATTCGCCCCCCCTCGCTGCAACTCGGCTGGCTCCCTCCTGGCCGCAATCCACAGGCGAGCCTGGGGTCAGGCCCTCGCCCCCAGCTGGTCATCGCACCACCGGCAGCGCCCCTGAGGGCCTACGGCCGATTGGCAGAACAGCAGCGCCTGAACGTGTTGCTCCCCCTGCAACGGGGCCTCTCCCTCGAGGGTCTGCCACAGCAGCCGGGAGCCGATCGCCTCTGGCCAGTGGGGCCTGCCCGCAACCAGATCAGTGATCGCCTAGCCAAGGGTCTGGTGGACCAGAACGTGGGCAAGGTGCTGGTGATACGCGACGCCAGTGCCGAAGCCAAGGCCATGGCCGATCGCTTCATCGCCAGCCTGGGCACGGGGCAGGGTCAGGTGGTGGGGTTTGGCGATGGAACCACCCCGGTGGACGGCAACGACAAGGCCGCCATGGAGCAGCTGGTGCGCGATGTGGATTGGTACGCCCCGAAGAGCCTGGCCGTTTTCACCCAACCCGGCAGCCGCCTGGCCAGAGCCATCCAAGACACCCCGTGGCCGCCAGATCTGGTGCTCGCCTGGCCATTCCCCGTGGCCAACGCCCTCTCCCAGCGGCAGATGGGCGTCGATCCCCTCAGCCGCGGGGAAGGCTGGACGGCCTTTGCCCGCGCCTTTACCCAACGGTGGGGCTACGCACCGGGGGTGGTGGAAACGGCGGGATACGACACCGGCGTGATCACGGCCCTGGCCTCGGTGAGCAGCCAGGGCCAACCGGGCTGGAACCTGGCCTGGTTCAGAAACACCGCCAAGCCCCAACCTCTCTGCCAGGCCCTGCAACTCCGCAGTCAGGGAGAGAGCGTGCGGCCCCAGGGCGCGGGCAGTCGCCTCGACCTGGGGCCAGCCACACCTCCCACCGCCGCCTTACGCCTCAGCCAAGCAGGACCCCAGCGATGACCAGCACCGCGGCTGAGCGGCTGGTGGTTCCCTTCGCGCAGGTGGGAATCGAGGCCATCGCCGAGGTGGGTGGCAAGAACGCCTCCCTTGGGGAGATGATCCGCGAACTGTCAGCGGAGGGGGTGAGGGTTCCCGGCGGCTTTGCCACCACGGCAACGGCCTTCCGGCGCTTCATCGCCGCAGGCAACCTGGCCCCCCAGCTCCACGCCATCCTCACTGGCCTGGATGGCAACGATCTGACAGCCCTGCAAGCGGCCGGGGCTGCTGCTCGCTCGCTGCTGCTGGCCACGCCGCTGCCGGCCGAGCTGGAGCACGCCATCCTTGCGGCCTACCGGCAGCTGGCCGCGGAGAGCGGCAGGGAGGCCATCGCCGTGGCGGTGCGTTCCAGTGCCACAGCCGAAGATCTACCCGATGCCTCCTTTGCCGGCCAGCAAGAGACGTATCTGAATGTTCACGGCGAGGCCGCTCTGATCGCCGCCTGCCGGCGCTGCTTCGCCTCCCTGTTCACCGACAGAGCCATCTCCTACCGGCAGATCAACGGCTTCGACCACTTCGAGGTGGCCCTCTCCATCGGCGTGCAGCCCATGGTGCGCTCGGATCTGGCCGCCTCCGGGGTGATGTTCAGCATCGACACCGAGACCGGCTTCCGCGAGGCGGTGCTACTCACCGCCGCCTACGGCCTGGGGGAAACCGTGGTGCAGGGGTCGGTGAACCCCGATGAATACCTGATCTTCAAGCCCACCCTCGCCAAAGGCTTTGCGCCAATCCTGAGCAAACGGCTCGGCAGCAAGGCGATTCGCATGGTGATTGGCGAGGGAGAGGGGGCCGCCACCCACACCCTCGCCGTTCCCCCAGAGGAGCAGCGGCGCTTCGCCATCAGCGATGCGGAGGCCCTGCAGCTGGCCCGCTGGGCCGCGGCCATCGAAGCCCACTACAGCCGGCGGCGCGGCTGCCCCACGCCGATGGACATCGAGTGGGCCAAGGATGGTGACAGCGGCGCCTTGTTCATCCTGCAGGCTCGGCCTGAAACCGTGGAGTCGCGCCGATCGGGGGCGGTGCTGCGCAGCTGGCACCTGGAGCGCCACAACGCCGAATGCCTCACCACGGGGCGCGCCATCGGCACCTCCGTGAGCAGCGGCAGGGCCCGCTTGCTTCAGAACCCGAGCGAGATCCAACGCTTCACCCAGGGTGATCTGCTCGTGACCGAGCGCACCGATCCCGACTGGGAGCCCATCCTGAAGATGGCCAGTGGTGTGATCACCAATCAGGGCGGGCGCACCTGCCACGCCGCGATCATTGCCCGCGAAATGGGGATCACCGCCATCGTGGGCTGCGGCGATGCCACCGAGCGGATCGCCGATGGCGATTGGATCACCGCTAGCTGCTGTGAAGGTGATGAGGGCCGGGTGTACCGCGGTGCGGTTCCCTTTCAGCTGGTGGAGCAGGAGCTGGGCAATCTGCCCAGCACCCGCACCCAGATCCTGATGAACGTGGGCAACCCGGAGGAGGCCTTCAACCTGGCGGCCATCCCCTGCGATGGCGTGGGACTGGCCCGGTTGGAGTTCATCATCGCGAACCACATCCGGGTGCACCCAATGGCCCTGCTGCAGCCCGAGCGGGTGAGCGACGCCGTTGCACGCCAGGCCATCGCCGAGCTCACGGCCGGCTACGCCACCCCCACGGACTACTACGTGACCCTGCTGAGCCAGGGCATGGCCCGCATTGCGGCGGCCTTTTACCCGCGCCCAGTGATCCTGCGCTTTTCAGATTTCAAGAGCAACGAGTACGCCAACTTGCTGGGCGGCCGCTGCTTCGAGCCCAGCGAGGAGAACCCGATGCTCGGCTGGCGCGGTGCCTCCCGCTACTACGCCCCCGCCTTCCGGGAAGCCTTCGGCCTCGAGTGCCAGGCCCTCAAGCGGGTACGCGAACAAATGGGGCTGAGCAACGTGATTCCGATGGTGCCCTTCTGCCGCACGCCCGAGGAGGGGGACAAGGTGCTAGCGGAGATGGCGCGCCACGGGCTGGTGCGCGGCAGCAACGGCCTGCAGGTGTATGTGATGTGCGAGCTCCCCAGCAACGTGATCGGCGCTGAGGCCTTCGCCGAGCGGTTTGATGGCTTTTCAATCGGCTCCAACGACCTCACCCAACTCACCCTGGGACTGGATCGCGACTCCGCTCTAGTGGCCCAGCTGTTCGACGAGCGCCACGCCACCGTGAAAGAGATGATCCGAATGGCGATCCACACCGCCAGGCGCTGCGGGCGCAAGATCGGCATCTGCGGCCAGGCCCCCAGCGATCACCCCGAATTCGCCGAATTCCTGGTGCGCGAAGGCATTGATTCCATCAGCCTGAACCCTGACGCGGTGATTCAGACCCGGATCGCTGTGGCGGCTATGGAGCGGGCGCTGGGGTAATCGCCAGGGCATAGCGCTCCCCCGGCACCGGATCGATCAGGCGGGTGGGGCCGCCCTCCACCAGCTCCTGGGCTTCGAGCGGGCTTCCCTCCTGCCACAGCAGCCGGGTGAGCAGGCCCGTGAAGGCCACATCCCCCCATACCGTGCTGGCCAACACGGTATGGGGGGAGAAGCGCGAGAGCAGCTGGGGCAGCACCCCGCGGCCCTTCACGAAGGCACCGGCCACCGGCAAGCCGAGATCCACCACCGGCGTGATCACCGCATCGAGGGGTTGGGCCTGCAGCTCGGCAGGCAGAAAACCGTGGGGTTCGAGGTAGAGGCGGCCACCGGGGTGCTGCAACAGGTAACCGTTCTCCACCTGGGGCACCGGGGCACCGGCCGTGGCGGTGATGCCCAAATCAGCGATCTGGTGCTGCTGCCCCGGACGCAGGGCCGTGACCGCACGGAAGCCCAGCTCGCGCACCTTGGCAGCCGCTGTGGTGGAGGCCACCACAGGCAGATCCTTAGGGAGCAACGCCAGGCTGGCGGGGTGGGTGTGGTCGGGCAAACCCTGGGTGAGCAGCAGCAGATCGAGCTGCTCCGGCACGGGCCAGGGACGCGGCAATTCACCCTGAAAGAACCAGGGCCCTGGCGGGAAGCTGAGGCTGCCGGTGAGCCAGGGGTCCAGCAGCACCCGCAGGCCATCGAACTCGAGCAGCCAGCCATTGGCACCGAAATAGGTGGCGTGCAGGGCCATGGCAGCCGAACCGGGGAACAGGGGCCGGACCCTAGGCCCCCTGCAACCGAAGTGCCGCCTGGGGCTCTTGGCGCAACAACTGCCAGAGCATCACCCCATGGGCGGCACTGCGCAGCACGCACAGCACGGCCAAACCAACGCACAGGGGGCAGTGGGTGATCGACATGCCACAGGGGCCCTGAATGAACCCACCCTGGCAGCCCCAACCGGGGGCAGGGCGGACTCGCCATCCTTCGACATCGCCGCCCCGCCGTTGCGGTGCTGGAATACAGATCAGGGCAAGGGAGAGGCGGGGTGCTGCGGCTGAATGAACTGAAGCTGCCCCTCGAGCACGGCGAGGCCGACCTCGCGGCCAGCATCTGCCGACGCCTGAAGCTGGCACCGGAAGCTCTGCTCCGCCAGCGGGTGGTGAAACGCAGTGTGGATGCCCGCAAGAAGGCCCACATCCAGCTGACCTACAGCGTGGAGATCGAACTGGAGCCGGCCCTGGAGCAGAAGCTGCTGCAACGCTTCCGCAAGGATCCCCATCTGCAGCCAGCGCCCAACACCAGCTATCAGTTCGTGGCCAGGGCCCCAGCCGGCATCGCCCACGGCACCATCCCAAGACCGGTGGTGATCGGCGCAGGACCCTGCGGCTACTTCTGCGCCCTGGTGCTGGCCCAGATGGGCTATCGCCCCCTGCTACTGGAGCGGGGCAAACCTGTGAAGGAACGCAGCGCCGACACCTTCGGCTTCTGGAAGGGCAAGACACCGTTCAACCCAGAATCCAACGCCCAATTCGGGGAAGGAGGCGCGGGCACCTTCTCCGACGGCAAGCTCTACAGCCAGGTGCGCGATCCCAACCACTACGGCCGCAAGGTGCTGGAAGAATTCGTGGCCGCCGGCGCCAACCCGGAAATCCTGGTGCTGCATCGCCCCCACATCGGCACCTTCAAGCTGGCCACCGTGGTACGCGGCCTGCGGGCCCAGATCGAACGATTGGGAGGCGAGATCCGCTTTGAGAGCCGGGTGGATCAGATCGGCATCGAGAAGGTGAACGGCCAGCGCCGGGTGCGCGGGGTGCAGCTCAGCGATGGCAGCCTGATCCCAGCGGATCACGTGGTGGTGGCCGTAGGCCACAGCGCCCGTGACACCTTCACCATGCTCCACGCCAACGGCGTGGCCATGGAGGCCAAGCCCTTCTCGGTGGGCTTTCGCATCGAACATCCCCAACCGTTGATCGATCAGGCCCGCTGGGGCAACTTCGCCGGCCATCCCCTACTGGGGGCAGCTGAATACAAGCTCGTGCACCACGCCAGCAACGGCCGCTGTGTGTACAGCTTCTGCATGTGCCCGGGGGGCCTGGTGGTGGGTGCCACCTCCGAGGAGGGGCGGGTGGTCACCAACGGCATGAGCCAGCACTCCCGCAACGAGCGCAATGCCAACAGCGGCATCGTGGTGAACATCGAGCCCGAGGATGTGGCCCCGTATGGCAACGGGGCGGGTGATCCCCTGGCAGGGGTGGCCTTCCAGCGCCACTGGGAAAGCCAGGCCTTTGAACTGGGCGGCTGCAGCTATGCGGCCCCCGGCCAGCGCCTGGGTGATTTCCTCGCCGGAGAGGCCAGCCGCAGCCTGGGGGAGGTGGCTCCGTCCTACGCGCCCGGGGTGCAGCTCGCCAACCTGGAGGGCTGCCTGCCGGACTACGTGATCGAGGCCATGCGTGAAGCGCTGCCGGCCTTCGCCACAAAAATCCCCGGTTACGCCATGGACGACGCCATGCTCACCGGGGTTGAAACACGAACTTCATCGCCAGTTCGGTTACCACGCCACACAAGCCTGGAGAGCGTGAACACCGAGGGGCTCTATCCAGCTGGAGAAGGAGCCGGCTATGCCGGCGGCATTCTCTCAGCAGGCATTGATGGCATCCGCGTGGCCGAGGCCGTGGCGCTCAATCTTCGTCTTCAGCACCCAGGGGCGCCAGGCGGATCTGCTTGCGACCCAGCTTGATTTCGAATTCGTCGCCGGGCTTGAGGTCAAGCATCGCCGTGTAGGCCTTGCCCACCATCAGGTTGCCGTTGAACTGCACCTTGGTGCTGAAGCTCAGCTTGCGGCCGCCCTTGCCAACTTTGGAGGGTCCGCCGCCGAACTCCACGCCCTTGGCATTGAGGAGGGCTTCGTAAAAAGCCGTGAAATTCAGACGCTCAGTGCCGTCCTTCTTGGTGGAGACATAGCCGCAAGCACGAACGATGTCTGACTTGCTGGCATCGCCAAGCTCTTTGACCTTGGCGAGCAAATCGGCTCCAATGAGCATCTGGTGAAAACTGATGCAACATCTGCATCATTTCACCCCAAGGGGCCATCGGCAAGTGTCTCGAGGTGAACAACCCAAGAACTAGCTCTTGATCGCCGCCTCAGGGTTAAACCCGCCAGCATTGCCTTCACCAGTAACCACAGCGGAGCAATGGGCGGCACCGTGATCTGGTTCCGGCGCGACCTGCGGCTCGCGGACCACGTGGTGGTGGAACGGGCCTGTCAGCTGGGGCCCGTGCTGCCCCTGTTCGTTCTCGACAACGACCTGCTGTTCCATCCGGAAACCGCCGTGGCCCGCGTGGCCTTTCTGCTGGACAGCCTGAGGGCCCTCGATGCCGAGCTGCGCCGCAAGGGTGGCCGCCTATTCGTGCGCCGCGGCGAACCGGCCCATGTACTGCTGCAGCTGGTGCAGGCCAGTGGCGCCGACCGGGTGATGGCCCACACCGACGCCGAGCGCATCGTGGGCCGGGTGCGCGATCACCGGGTGAACCGGCTGCTTGCACGCCATCGCATCCCGATCACCTGGATCGAACCAGCGGGGGCCACGGGCCAGCTACTCAGCTACGGCGATTGGCGGCGCCACTGGCATGGGGCCATGGCCTCCCCGCTCGCCAGCGAGCCTGCGCGGGTGGAGGTGCCACCACACTGCCCTGCCCTGCCCGATCAGCCCGTGCCCTCGCTGGCAGACCTGGGACTCCTCAGCGATGGCAAGCCCCTTCCCCCAGCCGGCAGCGCAGCCGCCAGCCACTGGCTCGATCAGTTCTGTGAGGGGCCGGCAGCCCGCAGTTACTTCTGGGAACTCAGCTATCCGGCGGCAAAGGCTACCTCCGGGCTGAGTCCCTATCTCAAATTTGGCGTGATCACGCCACGGCAGTGCCTGAGGCGCCTGGCCCCCCTCGGAGGCCACAGCGACCGGCGGCTTCAGCGCAGTGCCGTGCAACTGGCCAGCCGATTGCGCTGGGCCGCCGCCATCAGCCAGCGGTTTCGCTACCTCCCCCAATTGGAACTGCAGTCGCTCTGGGCCCCCTTCGACCAGGAGCCCTGGCCCTTCGATGAGGAGCTCTACGCCGCCTGGCGGGAGGGCCGCACCGGCTTCCCGATCGTGGATGCCGCAGCCCGCTGCCTTGCGGCGGAAGGGGGTTGGCGGGAACTCAACTTCCGCAGCCGCGCCATCTATGCGAGCTTCCTCGCCAACCTCTGCGGCATGGACTGGCGCTATGGGGCCCTGCATTTCATGCGCCACCTCATCGACGGCGACTGTCCAATCGACCACTACCAGTGGGCCATGCAGGCGGGCGTGACCCACCGAGGCAGCCGGGCCTGGACCCGCATCTACCACCCCGGCCAGGTGGCGGTGGATCGCTGCGACCCCCAGGGACTGTTCATCCGCCGCTGGCTGCCGGAGCTGGCTGGCCTCACCAATGATCAGCTGGGCGCGCCGCCCCCCATGGCGGACTACCCACGACCTGTGCTCGATTACGAGAGGGCTCGGCGCCAACGGCTCGAGGCCTTAGCCGCCCGCCGACAGCACCAGGCCGAGGCCTGGGAAACGATGGCACGACTGGCCGACAACCTGACGCCCTTTGGCCATGGGCGCTTCCCGGAGGCCGTGGTGGGCTGGGCGCAGCAGCGCGATGCGGCCCTGTTTCCCGCTGGGGTTGATCTGGACAGGCTGGAGGGCCCGGAGCGGACGGACCTGCTCAGCTGGTTCGTGATCCAGGCAACAGGGCGCCAGGCCATCCCCCCCAGCAACGCCCGCCGCCGCCGCAAAGCCGAGGTGCCTGGCCAGTTGAGCCTGGACCTCAGCCTCTGAGAGCCCTCAGGCCTGAGCCACGATGCCGCTCCACTGCACGGCCTTCACCTGGTCGCGCCGCCAGGAATGGAAGAGCAGCTCCTCCTCCACCGTGCAGAGCGGGCACACGGCAATGCGATCGGCCGGCACACCGGCCCGTTCGAGCTGGAGCCGGGTGGCTAGCCGAATGTCCAGGCGATCGCGACCCGGGGCGGGATCGGGCCGCACGGCACCGCAGGCGTCCAGCGCCGCCAGGCCCTCAGCTTCGCTGGGGGCTTCCGGCTCAAGGCTGGCGGCCAGTTGCCGGGTCACGCTGGCCTCCACCTGGTAGTTGGCACCGCTCACCGCGGGGCCAAGGGCCACCAGCAAGTCGCTGCGGCGACTGCCGGCGGCCTCCAGTTGGGCAATGGCCTCCATCAGAATCCGCCCCGCTACCCCGCGCCAGCCGGCATGGCAGGCCGCCACCCGGCCACTCACGGGGTCAGCGAGCAGCACGGGGGTGCAATCGGCACCACACACCCACAGGCTCTGGCCGCCACCATCGCTCACCAGACCATCGGCTTCAGGCCAGGGCTCGACACCGGCCTGGCTGGCCGGCAACACCAGGGCGCTGTGGATCTGCTTGGGGCGGTGCACGCTCACCCCGGCACTCACATAACCAGCCAGCACCTCGGGGCCCCGTCCCTGCCACTGGCGGGTGAAGAAGCCGTGCTCGAACTCCGCCAACAGATCGGCCTGCAGGTAATAGCCGCCGTAGCAGCCCACCCAGGTCCAGTCCTCAAGGCTGTTGAAGCCGGCATCAGGCCGGTCAAACGGAGCCTCAACCGCCTCGGCCATCAGGCGTCGGGAAGATCCCGCAGGATCCAGAACCCCTCGAAGCGGGGCTCATCCTCATCGGCCTGCACAGCCAAGAACTGCACGCCACCCACCTGAACCCGGCTGGCCAGGAAGGCCTCGGATGCGGCTCGCGCCTCGTCAGGGTCGAGGTTGCCCAACAGCCAGCGGTCTTCCATGCCGGCCTCGAGCACCAGCTGATTCCCGGCAATCTCCAGGCGCACCGGCTCCAGCCCCGCCACCCAACCAGCAATGGCCAGAGCCCGGGCAGAACTGAACAGGCGCAGGCCACTCACCAGGGCGTCATCCGGCAGGTGAGCAGGCAGGGGCACCAGACCCGAAAAGCCCACATCCCACTGGTTGGCTTCCCGCAGAGCAGCGACGGGCAGCGAGGCCCAACTCCAGCGATCGCCCCGGGCGGCCTCGGGGAGAGGCACAGCGAGAGGCGGAATGGCCTGGGGTGGCGGCGCCAGGGGACCGGCCATGTAGCCCTCCTCCTGGGGGTACACCGTGGCCTGCCGCTCCTGGAGCCACTCGACCAGCGCATAACAGCGGCGGCTGGGAACCACCTCCAGGCCGAGGGGTTCGGCGGCCCGTTGCACCATCGTGCGCATCGACGAGCGCCAGCAACGCAACTTGCGGGGCGGGGCGAAACCCTGTTGGGCAGCGGCAGCGAGGGCCTGCTCCAGCGACTCCTTCAACCAGGCGGAATTCACGCTGGTGGCCGGGCAGTTCAGCACCCAGCGGAAGGGGGGCACCGTTGCATCGGCGCTGGCAGCATCCAGCGAAGAACAGATCAGCAGTTCCCAGCGCTTCTTGCCATCGGGCTCAAGGATGGGCCGCGAGTAGTAGTCGAGTTCCCAATCGGCAGGGATCTGGCCCGCAGCAGCAACCTGGGGGGCTTCCTCGGTGGCCTGGCTCATCCGGCGCTCTGTTCCTGCTGGCGCAGCACGTTACGAGCTCTGTTGGCCCGATCGGCGGCTTCTGCCATCACCTTGTCTTTTTCGATCAGCAGTTCCCCAGGCTGACCCTCCAGCAGGGCAGTGTTCAGGGCGATGCGGCCACGGCCGGGATCGAGCTGGGTCACCAGCGCCTTCACACGGTCGCCCTGGTCAAAGATCTCGCGCAGGTCGCGCATCTGGCCACCGGTGATGGCGGAGTGGTGCAGCAGACCGCTGATGCCGCCCAGGTCCACAAATAGGCCGTAGGGCTTCACGGACACCACCTGGCCTTCCACCAGCTGACCCACCTCGAGGTTCTGGAACAGGGCCGCGGTGGCCGCCTTCTTCTCCGAGAGGACTAGCTTGCGGGTTTCGGGGTTCACCTCCAGGAAGGTGACGCCCAGGGTTTTGCCCACGAGGGCCTCATGGTTCTCACCCTCCTGCAGCTGGGAGCGGGGAATAAAGCCCCGCAAGCCCTCGAGGTCGCAGGTGACACCACCACGGTTGAAGCCCGTGATCGTGACCTGCACCACCATGCCCTCCTTCTCCAGAACCCGAACCTTCTCCCAGCTGTGGCGAAGGGCCAGGGCCCGGGCGCTGATGGTGACCATGCCATCGGCGTTCTGCTCGCGGGTCACGAGCACCTCCACCGCGGTGCCCTTGGGGAAGCGCTCCTTGAGGTTGGTGATCACCCCCAGGCCCGCCTCCTTCTTGGGCATGAAGCCAGGGGCCTTACCGCCGATGTCCACATACACGCCATCGCTCTCGATGCCGATCACCACACCGGTCACCACCTCACCGGTGGTGCCCACGAAACCCTGCTCATCCAGGGCCGCGAGGAAGGCGTCCGCATCGAAATCAAAGTCGTCCACAGTGCGGGAGGGCACCGCTGCACGCTCGGGTTGGGGCGGCGCCATCCGGGCCGAACCTGATGAACCGCCAGGGCGCCGCTTGCGGCTGTCGTCGGGACCCATCAGGTCGGCCATGGTGAGCCCTTCAAAGCCGCTCATGTCGAACAGCTCGTCATCGCCCACGGAGGCGGTGCGGGGGGGTGCCGTCGGAGCGCTGGGGCGCTGGGGTGCCACGGGCCCTTCCCCGCGCCCGGCCCGGGCGGCGTTCTCTAGGTCGGCAGCGCGTTGAGCCGCAGCATCGGCCGCTGCGCGGGCCTCGGCGGCCTCGCGCTCGAGCCGCAGCTGCTCGTCTTTTTTGTTGATCTGCAAGACCTGGGGAGGCTTGCGCGCTGGGGCCGGCGCAGCGGGGCGCACGGGCGCCGGAGGCGTGGGACGCGGCGACTGGGCCTGGGGCTTGGCCGAGGGCTGGGGAGGCTGTGGGTTGCCAGAACCGGCCATGACCAAGGGATGACAGACAGCGTCACACTGTAGGGATGCCACCCGAGCTTCTTCATGCACCCGGAACGGGGCCTGGACCGGATGAGCTGGCCGCAGTTCCAGCAGGCCGCCACCACCCCTGGCAGCACTGTGCTTTGGCCCTTCGGGGCCTTTGAGCAGCACGGTCCCCAGTTGCCCCTGGGCACCGACGCCCGCTTTGCCGAGACCATTGCAGACGCGGTGCTGGCCAGGCTCGAGCCATCCCTGCCGATCTGGCGGTTGCCCATTCAGGCGTTCGGGTTTTCACCGGAACACCTGGGCTTCAGCGGCACCCTCAGCCTCCCCGCCGAGCTGCTGATCGCCCAGATCGTGGCCATCGGCGCCCAGCTGGCTGCTGCAGGCTTCCAGCGGCTGTTGTTGTTCAACGGCCATGGCGGCCAGATCGCACTGCTGCAGGTGGCCGCTCGCCAACTGCGGGCCGCCCACCCCCGCATGGCAGTGCTGCCCTGCTTCCTATGGAGTGGTCCCCGGGGACTGGGCGAGCTGATCCCCGAACCGGAGCGCAGCCAAGGGCTCCATGCCGGCCTGGCGGAAACCAGCCTCATGCTGCACCTCGCCCCACAGCTGGTGGGCCCCCAACGGCCCGTGGACGGCCTGCTGAGCGAACCGCCACCCCAGGGCTGGAGCCTGGAGGGCGCCGTGCCGGAGGCCTGGCTCACCGGTGATCTCTCCAGTACAGGAGTGATCGGCGATGCCCGCCAGGCCAATGCAGAGCTAGGGGCCGCCCTGCAGCACCGGCTGGTGGAGGAATGGGTGCAGTTGCTGGAGGGTTTGCTGCGCAGCAACTGGCCCCCCAAGGCCGCGCAGGGGGCCGGTTAACCGCTCCGATCGGTGCAGGAACCCACAAAACGAACAAAAACCAAACCCAAGCGGCTTGAAATGGTTACAGTCAAGCCAAATCTGACGTGTTCCCGGTAGCCATGGCGACCCTCGAAACTGCAGCGGAAGCCCCCGCCACCCTCGAGCTCTCCGCCGATGCGCTGCCCGACTTCGCGAGCTCCAACTACAAAGACGCCTACAGCCGCATCAACGCCATCGTGATCGAGGGCGAACAGGAAGCCCACGACAACTACATCTCGATCGGCACCCTGCTCCCCGACCAGGCGGAAGAGCTCACCAAGCTCGCCCGCATGGAGCTGAAGCACATGAAGGGCTTCACCGCCTGCGCCAACAACCTGGGCGTCACGGCCGACATGGCCTTCGCCAAGGAGTTCTTCGCACCGCTGCACGGCAACTTCCAAACCGCCCTAGCCGCAGGCAAGGTGCCCACCTGCCTGCTGATCCAGGCACTGCTGATCGAGGCCTTCGCCATCTCGGCCTACCACATCTATATCCCTGTTGCCGACCCCTTCGCCCGCAAGATCACCGAGGGCGTGGTGAAGGACGAGTACACCCACCTCAATTACGGCCAGGAGTGGCTCAAAGCCAACCTGGAGAGCTGCCGCGAGGAACTGGAGCAGGCCAACCGGGACAACCTCCCCCTGATTCGCCGGATGCTCGACCAGGTGGCCGGCGACGCCGCCGTGCTGCAGATGGACAAGGAAGACCTGATCGAGGATTTCCTGATCGCCTATCAGGAAGCCCTCACGGAGATCGGCTTCACCACCCGGGAGATCGCCCGCATGGCCGCCTCAGCTCTGGTGGGTTGATCCCCGACCCATCCGGCTCTCTGCCACGCACCGTTGCTGCCCTTTAATCAGGTCACACCACCAGTGGCCTCTCCTTTCCCCTTGCCCTGGCAGATCCCCCACGCATGTTCGGTCTGATCGGTCACTCCAGCAGCTTCGAGCAGGCGCAGCAGAAAGCCCTGGATCTCGGGCTGGAAGAAATGGCAGGTGCGGACCTGATGGCCTGGTGCTCTGCCCCGCCCCAACTGCTGGAAACCTTTCAAGTCACCAGCCAAACAGGCAAGACCATCCAGGGCACCTACATCGACTCCTGTTTCGTGCCGGAGATGCTGAGCCGCTTCAAGACGGCTACGCGCAAGGTGCAAAACGCCATGGAGCTGGCCCAGAAAAACGGCATCAACGTGACCGCACTCGGCGGCTTTACCTCGATCATTTTCGAGAACTACGACCTCTCCAAGTTCCAGCAGATCCGCAACACCACGTTGCAGTGGGAGCGCTTCACCACAGGCAATACCCACACAGCCTGGGTGATCTGCCAGCAGGTCGAGCGCAATGCCCCCAATCTCGGCATTGATCTCAGCACCGCCAAGGTGGCGGTGGTGGGGGCCACTGGCGACATCGGCAGCGCCGTGTGCCGCTGGCTAAGCCAGCGCACCCAGGTGGGCGAACTGCTGCTGGTGGCTCGCCAACAGCAGCGTCTGCTGGATCTGCAGCAGTCGCTGGGCGGCGGCCGGATCCTCAGCCTCGAGGAGGCCCTGCCTGAGGCGGATGTGGTGGTGTGGGTGGCCAGCCTGCCCCAGACCCTCAGCATCGATCACGACAGCCTGCGCAAGCCCTGCCTGATGATCGACGGCGGCTACCCCAAGAATCTGGACGCCAAGGTGGCCGGCGATGGCGTGCATGTTCTCAAGGGCGGCATCGTGGAGTTCTGGCAGGACATCGGCTGGCAGATGATGGAGGTGGCGGAAATGGAAAACCCCCGCCGCCATCTGTTTGCCTGCTTCGCCGAGGCGATGCTGCTGGAATTCGAGGGCATCCACACCAACTTCAGCTGGGGGCGCAACAACATCAGCCTCGCCAACATGGAGCTGATCGGAGGAGCCTCCCTACGCCATGGCTTCCAGGCCATCGGCCTGGCCGCGGACCAGTTGACATCCGCCCTGATCGGACGCCAGCTCGCCGCCGCCTGAGCTCGTTCGCTCCGCCATCTCCCCTTCTCTCCCCATGGCCCGACGCCCCCTGCTCGAGTTCGAAAAGCCCCTGGTGGAACTCGAAGAGCAGATCGAGCAGATCCGCCAGCTGGCCAAGGATTCCGAAGTGGATGTGAGCCAGCAGCTGCTCCAGCTGGAAACCCTGGCGGCCCGGCGGCGCGAAGAGATTTTCACCAGCCTCACGCCGGCCCAGAAAATTCAGGTTGCACGCCACCCTCAGCGGCCCAGCACCCTGGATTACATCCAGGTGCTGACCGACGAATTTATCGAACTCCATGGAGATCGCCGCGGCTCCGATGACCGGGCCCTGGTGGGAGGCGTGGGGCGGATCGGCGATCAGGGTGTGGTGCTGCTGGGCCACCAGAAGGGGCGCGACACCAAGGAAAACGTGGCCCGCAACTTCGGCATGGCCTCCCCCGGCGGCTATCGCAAGGCCATGCGCCTGATGGATCATGCCGATCGCTTCCGGCTGCCAATCCTCTGCTTCATCGATACACCCGGCGCCTACGCAGGGTTGCTGGCGGAGGAACAGGGCCAGGGAGAGGCCATCGCCGTGAACCTGCGGGAGATGTTCCGGCTGCGGGTGCCGATCGTCGCCACCGTGATCGGCGAGGGTGGCTCCGGCGGTGCCCTCGGCATTGGTGTGGCCGACCGCCTGCTGATGTTCCAGCACAGCGTCTACACCGTGGCCAGCCCCGAAGCCTGTGCCTCGATCCTCTGGCGCGATGCCGCCAAGGCCCCAGCGGCAGCGGAAGCGCTCAAGATCACCGCGTCCGACCTGCTCAAGCTCGGCATCATCGACGCCGTGATCAGCGAACCCTCCGGCGGCAACCACTGGGCCCCGCGCCAGGCTGCCGAGAGCCTCAAGGACGCGGTGCTCCAACACCTGGGAGAACTCCAGGGCCTCAGCGAAGCCCAGCTGATCGATCAGCGCTACGCCAAGTTCCGGTGCATGGGTCGATTCCTGGAAGCCGGCACCCAGGACGCGTCCATCAGCACTTAAGGTTTACTTTCGTTTCGTGGATGCCGGCCGGGCATTCCTGCGTGCTTGGCCGCACCACCTGTTGCCCTGATCACCGGAGCCTCCCGCGGCATCGGCGCCGCCGCTTCACGGCAATTCGCCGCCGCTGGCTACGACCTGCTCCTTGTGGCCAGGTCTGCCGCAGATCTGGAGAACCTGGCAGAGGAACTCCGCAAGCTGGGGCGTCGGGTGGAGACCCTCAGCCTTGACCTGGCCGATGCCGCCGCGATTCCTCCCGGCCTCAGCGAGCTGGTGAACCGGGGGCTCCGTCCCACGGTGGTGGTGAACAACGCTGGGGCGGCCTACACCGGCCCCCTCGCAGCCATGCCGGTGGAGCAGTGGCAGTGGCTGTTCCAATTGAACGTCACCAGCGTGTTCCAGGTGTGCCAAGCGCTGCTGCCGATGTTGCGCCAAGGCGGCGGACACATCATCAACGTGAGCAGCCATGCAGCCCGTAACGCCTTCCCGGAGTGGGGCGCCTACTGCGCCACCAAGGCGGCCCTCGCCTCCTTCTCCCGCTGCCTGGCGGAGGAAGAACGGGCCTACGGGATCCGCGTCAGCACCCTCACCCTAGGTGCGGTTAATACGCCTCTCTGGGACAGCGAAACCGTCCACAGCAGCTTCGATCGCCGTGCCATGCTTCCAGCTGAGCATGCGGCTGAAGCGCTGTTGTCGCTGGCCCAACAGCCTGCCTCCCAAGTTGTGGAGGACCTCACCCTGATGCCCGCCGCCGGCGCTCTCTGAGCGCAACCTGAGAGCCCCCCATGACGTCCACCCTCCCTTCCAGCATTTCCGGCCAACTGGCTCCCGTGAGCCTGCGCATCCGCGAGCGCCTCAGCGCCGCTGGTGTGCCCTACCTGGCCAACGACAACATCGCCGACCACCTGCTGGACGGTGAGCTGGATCAACTGGAACTCGAGGTTGCCGGCAAGGTGCGCGACCTGCTGCGCAGCCTGGTGATCGATATTGACAACGACCACAACACGGAAGAAACAGCTGAGCGCGTGGCTCGCATGTATCTCCATGAGGTGTTCAAGGGCCGCTATCACGAGCAACCCAAGATTGCCAGCTTCCCCAACGTCAAGAAACTGGACGAGATCTACACCGTAGGTCCCATTTCTGTGCGGTCGGCCTGTTCACACCACCTGGTGCCCATCCTGGGCAACTGCTGGATTGGGATCAAGCCCGGCGAGCGGGTGATCGGCCTCTCCAAGTTTTCCCGCGTGGCTGATTGGGTGTTCTCCCGCCCCCACATCCAGGAAGAGGCGGTGATGATCCTCGCCGATGAAATCGAGCGGCTGTGCGAACCCCAAGGTCTGGCGATTCTGGTGAAAGCCCAGCACTACTGCATGAAGTGGCGTGGGGTGAAAGAACCCCAAACCAGCATGGTGAATTCTGTGGTGCGGGGCGATTTCCGCCACGACCCCAGCCTCAAGGCCGAGTTCTTTGAACTGGTGAAGCAGCAAGAAGCAGTGCTCTCCACCTGAACGGGCGTCAGCGCACTGGCCCCACCGGTGAGGAGGCCACCCGTTTCACCTGGCCGTTCTGATTCACCACAGCCACCACCATCAGGTTCTGGCCAATGTCGATCGGTGCGGGCACGTAGGTGGTGCCGTTGGCCCCTTCAATCAACACCCAGCTGCGCTGGCCGGGCTTGAGCCGATACCAGTGGTAATTGGCGCTCGGTAAAGCCGCCTGGGCATCGGCCACGGCCGTGGCCGTGAGCATGGCCCCCACGGCCACATCCCCTGCCAACACGAGCTGCTGCAGGCCATTGATCTGCTGCTGCACCGCACCCTCCAGCTGCAGATCAGTGGACACCTCCTGCTGCAGCTGGCGAATTTGCTGCTGAGGGCTCTCGGTCACCCCCGGCACACACTGCAGGGTGGCGCCCACCAACTGGCAGCCCACTAGGTCTTGGGCCTGGGCAGCAGCAGTGCCTACGCCAGGCAGGGCCAAGAGGCCGCAACTGCCAACAGCGAGAACGGCAGAGCGAAAGAAACGAGCCATGGGAGCCGATCAGATCTGGCGATCCTGACGGACCGCGTTCACCGCCGCCACCAGCTGGGCCACGCGATCGAGATCTTTGTCACCCGGCGCGTGCTCCACGCCACTGGACACATCAAGGCCATGCGGCGGCGACGCCACCAGGGCCTGCAGGGCCGGACCAACCCGCTCTGGCGTCAGCCCCCCGGCCAACCACCAGGGCAACACCGGGGCAAAGCCCTCGAGCCATTCCGTGGGAATGCGGTGGCCGGTGCCACCCAGCTGATCGGGCACCCAGGCATCCAGCAGCAGGCCATCCACCACGTTGGCGTAGAGGGCGGCGTGGGCCAGATCGGCTGCGGAGCGAATGCGCAGGGCCTTCCACAACGCCAGGTCTGGTCCCAGCTGCTGGCGCAACTGGCCGCAGCGTTCAGGCGTCTCATCGCCGTGGAGCTGCACCACCTGATGGCCGAGGCCGGGCCCCAGCTGCGGCAGTTCCCCATCCTGCGGATCGGCCACCACCAACACACCGCAGCAGCGGGGGTTCGCCTGCGCCATGGCGGCAAACAGATCGGGGCGCTGATCCGGGGGGAGCCAGCGGGGCGAACGGGCCACGGCGATCACGCCGATGGCCTCCACACCGAGGCTGGCCACCGCCGCCGCCTGATCGGGCTGGCGCAGCCCACACACCTTCAGCCAGGGCTGGGGGCCAGTGGACCAGGACGGGGCAGGAACGGCCAAGAACGGTGGGGGCAGGGGGTTCTTTCTAGGATCGGACCACTGGGGTGATAGGCGTGGGCGAAGGCTGGCAGCTGCTGAAGATCCGTGGAATCCCTCTGCGCATCCACCCCAGCTGGTTTGTGATCCTGGCCCTGGCCAGCTTTGCCTTTCAGCAGCAGTACAGCCAGCAGCTCGCCAGCCAGACCAGCTGGACCTTGCTGTGGATCCTGGGCTTTGGCACGGCCCTGCTGCTGTTCGTGTCGGTGCTGCTGCACGAGCTGGGCCACTCCATCGCCGCCATCAGCCAGGGGGTGAAGGTGCGCAGCATCACCCTGTTCATGCTGGGGGGTGTGGCCAGCGTGGAGCGGGAGTGCTCCACGGCGATGGGTTCCCTGCTGGTGGCGGCAGCCGGCCCACTGGTGAGCCTGGCGTTGGCAGGGCTGCTGTTGGGCAGTACCCACAGCGCGGCCCATGTCTCCCCCCTGCTGGGGGCCATGGTGAAGGAACTGGGGGGCCTGAACCTGATCCTGGCCCTGTTCAACCTGTTGCCGGGTCTGCCCCTAGATGGGGGCCTGATCCTCAAGGCGCTCGTGTGGCAGTGGACCGGCAGCCAGCGCAAGGGGATTCAGGTGGCCACTAGCACCGGCAAGTTGCTGTCGCTGCTGGCCATCGGCCTTGGCGCCGTGCTGCTGCTGCGGGGCGGCAGCGTGGGGGGCCTGTGGCTGATGGTGCTGGGCTGGTTCGGCCTGGGGGCCGCCCGCAACCAGACCCAGCTGCTGGCCCTGCAATCCACTCTGCGGGAACTGAAGGTGAGGGATGCAGCCCAGCGGCGCTTTCGGGTGCTGGAGGCCCGCAGCAGCCTGCGGGAGCTGAGCCGCCTGCGGGTGCAGGAGGGCAAAGGCCCCGCCGACTGGCTTCTGGTGTGTGATGGCGGCCGCTGGCAGGGGGTGATCGATGACGCCCCGCTCCAGGCGCTGCCGGTGCAGCGTTGGGATGGCGAGCGCATCGGCGACCACCTCCAGCCCCTGAGCAGCCTGCCGAGCATCCACGACGACGCCCCCCTGTGGCAGGCCGTGATCCAGCTCGATGACAGCAGCACCAATCGCCTGCTGGTACTGAGCCCCGCCGGCCTGCCCTGCGGCACCCTCGAGCGACCCGAGCTGGCCGAGGCCGTTCTGGCGAAGCTGGGCGTGAAGCTGCCCGCCGCCATCCTCGAAGCAGCGCGCCGCGAGGGCGTGTACCCCCTGGGCATGGGCCTGGCCCCCGTGGCCCGGGCCATGCTCGCCAGCGGCGAGGTTCACAGTCAGGGGTTGAGCAGCTCTGCCCCCGTGGCGCCGTAAGCAGGGCTGAGACGCTCCACCGCCTCCCATTCAGCCGCGCTGAGCGGTTGCTCCTGAAGCGCACCAGCACAGAGGTACTGCTCCGCCGCCTGCCTCAGGGCCTCGGCCAGCTTCTGCCAGGTGAGAGCCAGGGGCGGCAGCGAAGGCGGAGCTTCCGCAAACACCTGCTGCCACAGCTCGGCCGGCGGGTTGATCAGCACGCTGCCGTGCTGGAGCACGTAGCCCTGCCGCCACAGCTGGGCGCTGCCGATGCGCTTGGCGCCATTCCCGTGGATCAGGTCGGCGGCGGTGCTGGTGGCAAAGCAGCTACTGCGCTGCTGGGCATCGCCACCGCCGGTCTGGCCGAACTGCAATGGCTGGCCAAGGGCCGCAAAGCCCTGCTGTAACCACCGGCAGGCCTGGGTGTAGGTGTCCACCCGGCGCCCGCTCAGGGCCGGCTGCACCAGGGCGTAGGTGAGCTCACCGGCATGCAGCACCGCGCGGCCACCACTGGGACGGCGCACCACATCCAGGCCGCCATCACGCACCAGAGCTGGCCAATGGGGCTCCAGCCGCCGCTGGTGGAAACCGAGCGACAGGGTGGGCCGCGACCAGCGATAGAAGCGCAGCACCGGTGTGCCCTGGCCCTGCACGAGCTGATCCAACAGCCAGGCATCGCAGGCCATCTGAAAGGCACCAGGGGCCTCGATGGGAGCAATCCAGCGCCAGGGCAACAGCAAGGGGGAGCACAGCAGGGATGGGGGATGCTGGAACGCTGATGCCCTCAAGGCGCAATGCCCTGGGACCTGCTGCCCCTACTTCCCCTCGGCATCCTGGCTGGGTTGCTCTCCGGTTTGCTGGGGATCGGCGGCGGACTGGTGTTTTCACCCCTGCTGCTCTGGCTGGGATTAACGCCCCACCAGGCCCTGGCCACCAGCACCCTCGCCATCGTGCCCACCACCCTGGCGGGCAGCTGGGCCCACCTACGCAGCGGCACGGTGCCCCGCCGGGCCATGGCCGCCATCGTGCTGGGGGGCCTGGCGGGGGGCGTGAGCTTCAGCCGGATCGGCCATGGCCTGGAGGGCTGGCACCTGCTGGCCCTCCAGGCCCTCATGTACGGGATTCTCAGCGTCGTGATTCAGCCCCGCCGCAGCAAGCAGGAAGCCGCCAGCAGCAAGCTGCCCTTGTTGGCCCTGGGCGGGGTGGGCCTGGTGGCGGGCTGGTCCAGCGGCCTGCTGGGGGTGGGCGGCGGCCTGGTGATGGTGCCGTTGATGGTGCAGGGCCTTGGGCTCAGGGTGTACCTGGCCATTCGGCTCAGCACCCTGGCGGTATGTGCCTCAGCCTCGGCGGCGTCCGTGGGCTTCCTGGCCGACGGACGTAGCAATCTGGCCATGGGGCTGTTGCTGGGGGGCATTGCGGCCGTCGCCTCGCAATGGTCAGCGGCGCGACTGCAACGGGTGAGCGAAGGTCGGCTGGTGTGGCTGCTGCGGCTTCTCACCGTGCTGCTGGCCCTGGATTCCGGCAGGAGGGCCTTCGCCCTGGCCCTGGCGGCGGGCTGAGACGCTCAGGCCAACCCCTCCCAGAAGCCAGCATCCAGCTCAAACCCCAGCACGGCGGCCATCTGCTCGAGATTGCGGCGGCAACTGAGGCCATGGCGCTGCCCCCAGGCATCGAGCTGGAAGAGCCGGTGGGTCATCCACAGCTCAAGTGCTTCGGGGGCAAAACGGATGCCTTCGGTGCGGCTGAAGCCATGGGGCAACTGCATGGCCACGTGGCGGGTGAGCTGACCCCCACTGCGCTCCAGCACCAACGGCAGCCAGGGATAGAGGGCATCAGCCCGCAGGCTCCAGAGCCGCAGTTCGGGGATCTCCGAGAGCTCCCGGGGATCATCGGCCTGGCGCGGCCAGGTGAACTGCAGCTCGAGCTGGCCACTGCGCTCGAGCAGGGCCTCAGGCGCCAGCTCCGCCCAGGCCTGCAGCGCCGAGAGATCGCGCTGGTTCACCTGATCGGCGGTGATGAGCACCGGCGCCTCGGGGAGAGGAAAGGCCAAGACAACCCGTTCATCGATGCGGGCGACCGTAGCGAGGGCGTGTCGAGCTGTGACAGGCCCGCGGCCTGATCTGGCCAGAACCCCTGAAGCCGAGAGAATGATCAAGACATTCTTTGCTCGGAACAGGTCATGGTTTCGTCCCTCACCCAGGCCGAAGTGCTGATTGCCCTGGTGGTGGCTGCCCATGCGGGCGTTCTCGCCGTTCGGCTGGCCGCCAGCCTGTATCGCGCCTGAGTCCCTTGATCGGTCGGATCTGACCTGCTAAAAGCGGGCCAGATCCGACCAACCTCACCCCTTGACCTCCTCCCGGCCAGCCCAACCCTCTCAGCGGAGATCCGCCAGCCGGCAGTCAGGTGGTCATCGCGGCGCAAGCCTGCGCTCAGTTCCCGTTGCCCCGGCTCGAAGCACGCCCAGCCCAGGGCCTGCAGCCACCGGTATTCGGCCCTCCAGTCCTCACCAGGAACTCACCTGCAGTGCCATTGGCCTCACCCTCAAGGTGGGCCTGGCGGTGGTGGCCGTAGTGAGCCTGGTGCGCCTGGCTGGTGCCTACCAAACCCGGCTGGAGCGCCACGGCGAAATCTCCGCGGTGTTGGACATTCAGCAGGCCAAGCTGCTCAAAGCCCAGCACCGCTTCGACAAGCTGTTTGCCGCTGGCGGTGAGCAGCAGCTGATCCAGGAGCAGGACCAGTGGATCGCCCCCAACCGCCTGCGGGTGGTGTGGCAACAACCTGAGCAGGCCGCCCAGCGCCCATTTCCAACTGTTGAGCAGGCACCAGGCAGCAGCGGGAAACCAACGGCGCGTCCTTAAGTTGATGCCCGCGAGCGCCGGGCGTCATGGTTTCCAGTTCCATCAGCAATCCATCCACAGCCGGAACGCCAGGAACCGTGTTGGTGACCGGCACCACCTCCGGTGTGGGCCTCAATGCGGTGAAGGCCCTCGTGGATCGGGGCTGGACGGTGATCACCGCCAACCGCGACCCCGTACGGGCGGCGGCGGCGGCCGACTCCCTCGCCATCCCCTCGGAACAGCTCCACCATCTGCGCATCGACCTGGGTGACCTCGAGAGCGTGCGGGTTGGCGTGGAAACCCTGGTGGCCTCCATCGGCCTGCCCCTGGACGCCCTGGTGATCAACGCCGCCGTGTACAAGCCACGGCTGAAGCAACCGGAGTGGTCACCGCAGGACTATGAGATCTCCATGGCCACCAACCACCTCGGCCACTTTCTGCTGATCCAACTGCTGCTCCCCGATCTGCAGCGCTCGAGCCATCCCTCCCGGCGTGTGGTGATCCTGGGCACGGTGACGGCCAACTCCAAGGAACTGGGAGGCAAGATCCCCATCCCTGCCCCCGCCGACCTGGGCGATCTCTCCGGGTTCAAGGCTGGCTTCAAGGCTCCGATCGCCATGGCCAACGGCAAGCCGTTCAAACCCGGCAAAGCCTACAAGGACAGCAAGCTCTGCAACATGATCACCACCCAGGAGCTGCACCGCCGGCTGCATGCGTCCACCGGGATCGTGTTCAGCTCCCTCTATCCGGGCTGCGTGGCCGATACACCCCTGTTCCGCAACACGCCGCGGGCCTTCCAAACCATCTTTCCCTGGTTCCAGAAGAACATCACCGGCGGCTACGTGAGCCAGGCCCTGGCAGGGGATCGGGTGGCCCAGGTGGTGGCCGATCCGAGCTTCTCGGCCTCCGGCGTGCACTGGAGCTGGGGCAACCGCCAGAAGAAGGATGGCACCCAGTTCAGCCAGGAACTCTCCGATCAGGCCAGCAACCCGGACACAGCCCAGGGGGTGTGGGATCTCTCGATGAAGCTGGTGGGGCTGGCCTGATCGCCGCCTCGACGGACCCACAGTTGGCCGGCTTCAGGGAACCTTTCCGGATCCATCAAGACAAGCCTCAGCCCCGCAGCTAGCAAGCAACCAGACCCACCCGCGAGGTTGCCAATGTCCCGTGCCCTGCGCTGGGGCCTAGCGGCCGTGCTGGCCCTTGGCCTGCTGGTGGGAGCACTCGTGGTGCTCCCCTTCAGCTCCTGGTTACCCGGCGGCACTGTTGGCGATGTTCCCACCGCTGCGGTGGTGAACGGCTCCGCCTTCAACCGGCTGTTTCCAGCCCCCGAGACCGGCCAGGAGCTGGTCTTCACCCAGGAAAAGCGCGGCTTCAGTGAAGCCAAGCTGAAACAGGCCAGTGCCGCGGTGGCCCTGCTGGCCATCTCGGACACCGCCACCGCCCCTGAGGCCCGCAGCAAGTTTGGCGGCAGCGGCAGTGCGATTCAGGGGTGGCCCCTGGTGGAGCAGGGCGACCAGGCCAGTGCCCTGCTGGTGGCCAACCGCTTTCAGGTGAAGGTGATCGGCCAGGGCGACGGCCTGGATCCCGACCAGCGCCATGCGCTGCTGGAGGCCTTTGACCTGAAGGGTCTGTCCGCCCTGCTCCCCGCAAAACCCGGGCGTGAGCGCAAGGCCCTACCGGCCAGCCAGCAGGAGCCCGCAGCATGAGCCGCACCATCCTGGAGCGCCTAGAGCGCCTACCCAAGCGCGATCTCACTGTTCTGGCCCTCAAGGGGATCAGCACCTTGGTGCCCGGTGGGTGGCACAACATCACCAGTGCCGATGCCCTGATCGCCGATGTGATGGGCAGTAGCGATCCCGAGCTGATCCGCCAGGTGCGGGCGAGGGCCGATCAACTCAGTGGAGCCCGCCACGAGGGCTACGGCCGGGCCATGAGCCTCTACGACGCGGTGAATCGGTCGCAACACGCCACCGGCGGACTGCGCATCCTCTCCAACGTGGGGGCGGGCATTCCCCTGCTGAAGCGGATGGCGAAGCTCACCCCCGCCAGCGAAACCCTGCAGGCCGTGGACCTGAGCCTCAAAGTGGGCGCAGAACTGCTGGCCTTCACCCAGGTGAATGGCTTGCCGGGAGACAGTTTTGGCGATTTCTCAGCGTCCCTGGCGGACTATGCCGGCGATGCTCGAGTGCGGATGGCAGCGCTGGTCTGCTTCGACGCCCTGCTGCCCCTGGGGGATCAGGCCCTGCAGAAGCTCGATGGGCTACTGGGCAAGGCCAGTGCCGGTGATCTGCGCCGCCTGCCCGCCTATGGGCTGATGGCCGGCATGATCCCGGGCCACGGTGATGGGGCCCATCTGACGTTCCTGCGCCGCGGTGTGGAGAGCTGGGCCGGCTGGGCCGGTGGCTTCATCGACAGCCTGGGGCTCACGGGCCAGAAGGCCGTGCGGGCTCTGGAGGGCGCCATGGGCCCCTGGGCCGGGGGGATGCAAGGCCTCGGCACATTCCTCGATGCCTTCACCGACACCTACAGCCACACCGGTGCGCAGGCGGTGGCGCGGCGGCTGGTGGAGCGGGCCGCCGCGGAGATCTGAACCCTGCGCTGGAACGACGGGCGTCGCAGCGATACGGTGCCGATCAGTCGAAACCCAGCAGGTCGAAGATCTCGCGGTCCTTGAGAGATTCGGCCTCCAGGGGTTCAACATCGTCGAGCATCCGCTGGGCCAGATTGAGATACTCCTGCTGCACCGCCTCCACTTCGGGAGTGGGCTCCATCTCAAAGATGGTGCACTTTTTCAGACGGGATTTGCGAATCGCATCCACGGTCTTGAAATGGGCCATGGTGCGCAGGCCTGTGCGGGCATTGAATTTGTCGATTTCATCGGTCTCCTCGGAGCGGTTGGCGATCACACCGCCGAGGCGCACCTTGTAATTCTTGGCCTTGGCATTGATGGCCTGCATGATCCGGTTCATCGCGAAGATGGAATCAAAATCGTTGGCCGTCACGATCAGGCAGTAGTGGGCGTGCTGAAGGGGTGCGGCAAAGCCGCCACACACCACATCTCCCAACACGTCAAAGATCACCACATCGGTGTCTTCAAGCAGGTGATGTTCCTTGAGCAATTTCACCGTTTGGCCCGTGACATAGCCGCCACAGCCCGTGCCTGCCGGTGGGCCGCCAGACTCCACACACATCACACCGTTGTAGCCCTCAAATACGAAGTCTTCCGGCCGCAGTTCTTCGGTATGAAAATCAACGGTTTCGAGAATATCGATCACGGTGGGCACCATCTTCTTGGTGAGCGTAAAGGTGCTGTCGTGCTTGGGATCACAACCGATCTGAAGCACCCGCTTGCCCAGCTTCGAGAAGGCCGCCGAAAGGTTGGACGACGTGGTTGATTTGCCGATGCCGCCCTTGCCGTACACGGCCAGCACCAGGGCTCCCTCTTCGATCGCCATCGCAGCATCTTGATGCACCTGCACACTGCCCTCGCCGTCCAGATGGGAGGGTTCGGGGCGGGCGTGCTCGGGGCGGGACAGATCAGTAGGCGTGAGTGTTGTGGTCATGGGGTGTGATGGATTCAGGTGTGATGTCAGATTCGCGGCAAAACTTGTCTACAAACGCAGGCGGAGTACAGCGACACATCGGGCCCCAATGGATTCAACCCAGTCGCCACTCATGCGCTGAAGTGGGCCTTGGCCTCGTAGAGGGCCTCGCTATCGATCAGGGCCAAACCCCGATCCCGGGCATAGGCCTCGGTGTTCTTGCGAACCTTGCCACGCACAAAGAAGGGAATCTTGGCCAATTCCGCCTCACCATCGGAACTCCACACCACGGCCCCATGGCCGGGGAGCACGGTCGCCACCGGCTGCGCCGCGGGTAGATCACCGGGTGGTTCCGGCTCCGCAGGCCTCGCCGGCGCGCTGGCCCCCTCGAGATGGCTGAGGTGACCATCCACGAATTCAAAATCATGGCGGAACATGCCGATCAGATGTTCCTCGAGCCCCATCATCAGCGGATGCACCCAGGCATCGAAAATCACGTTGGCCCCCTCCCAGCCCATCTGGGGGGAATAACGGGCCGGCACGTCCTGCACGTGGAGTGGCGCGCTGATCACGGCGCAGGGGATGCCGAGGCGCTTGGCGCTGTGGCGCTCCATCTGGGTGCCGAGCACCAGCTCCGGCGCCGCGGCCGCCATCGCCGCCTCCACGGCGAGGTAGTCGTCGCTGATCAGGGCTTCGAGGCCCAGCTCAGCCGCAGCGGCCCGCAGCTCGCGGGCCTGCTCGCGGCTGTAGCTGCCCAGCCCCACCACCTGGAAACCCAGCTCCCGGCTGGCGATCCGGGCGGCGGCGATGGCATGGGTGGCATCGCCAAAGATGAACACCCGCTTGCCGGTGAGATAGGTGGAATCCACCGAGCGCGAATACCAGGGCAGGCGCGAGCGCCGTTCGGCCTGGCAGGTGCCATCGGGGCCAGGCTGCAGATCGGCGGGTAGGTCAAGGCCCAGCAGCTGGTGCAGCTCCCGCAGGAAGCTGGCGGTGGCCCCGATGCCGATCGGCACGGTGCGCACCGTGGCCATGCCGAAGCTGCGCTCCAGCCAGCTGCACACCGAACCCGCCACCTCCGGATAGAGGCACACGTTGGCATCGGCCGTGGGGATGCGCTGCAGATCGGCGGGGCGGGCGCCCAGGGGCGCCACCACAGCCACCTCGATGCCGTAGTCCGCCAGCAGCGCCGTGATCTCGCGCACGTCATCGCGGCAGCGAAAACCGAGCAAGGACGGCCCCAGCAGATTCACCCGTGGCCGCCGGCCCTCCTGCTGCCAGCGGCTGGGCGAGGGCTTGGCAAAGCCCGGCGGCGGCAGCTGGGGCTTGAGCAAGCCCCGCACCAGTTGGTAGAGGGTTTCAGCCGCACCCCAGTTTTCCTTCTTGGAGTAGGCCGGCAGCTCGAGATTCACCACCGGAATGCCACCGAGGTCCATGCCCCCCGCCAGGGCACCGGGCTGGTCCTGAATCAGCTCGGCGGTGCAGCTCTCACCCACCAGCAGGGCCTCCGGCTGGAAGCGCGCCACCGCTTCGCTGATCGAGCGCTTCACCAGTTCGGCAGTGTCGCCGCCCAGGTCACGGGCCTGGAAGGTGGTGTAGGTCACGGGGGGGCGCCGGTCGCGCCGCTCGATCATCGTGAACAGCAGATCGGCGTAGGTGTCGCCCTGGGGGGCATGCAGCACGTAGTGCACCCCCTCCATCGACGTGGCGATGCGCATGGCGCCCACGTGGGGCGGGCCTTCGTAGGTCCAGAGGGTGAGTTCCATCGGGGGCGAGAGCAGGAGGGGGCGGAACTGAGGGGGACCTCAGGCAAACGACAGGGCGGCGCGGCGGCGCAGGGAGCGGGCAAACAGCTCGGCCAACTCGCCGGCCTGGTCGCAGCCGTGGATGGGGCTGAACACCAGCTCGATCGACCACTTGGTGGCGATGCCCTCGGCCTCCAGGGGGTTGGCCAGACCGAGGCCGCACACCACCAGATCAGGCCGTGCGGCGCGCACCCGCTCCAGCTGGCGCTCCACATCCTGGCCTTCACTGATGCGGGTGCCATCCGGCAGCAGGGCCAGCTCGGCATCGAGGAGCTGGCGATCGAGGTAGGGGGTGCCAACCTCCACCAGCTCCATGCCGCACTCGCGCTGCAGGAAACGCCCCAGGGAGAGCTCCAGCTGGGAATCGGGCAGCAGGAACAGCCGTTTGCCCGCCAACAGCTCCCGGTGGGGAGCAATGGCGCGGCGGCCCCGTTCCACCAAGGGATCCAGCACGGCGGCCACCTGGGCCGGCGCCACCCCAAAGGCCTCCGCCGCCGCGGCCATCCAGGCCCGGCTGCCCTCCACGCCGAAGGGATAGGGGGCCGCCAGCAAGCTCGCCCCGCGGTTCACCAGGGCCCGCGCCGTGGCCGAGAGGAACGGCTGGGCCAGCAGCACGCGGGTGCCAGGGCCGATCGGGGGGAGCTCGGTGGAACGGCGCGGCGGCAGGCTCGTGACCACAGGAATCCCCAGGCGGCCGAACAGCTGCACCAGCCGGTCTTCGACCGCATCGGCCAGGGTGCCCACGATCAGCAGCTGCTCCACAGGGCTGCTGGGCATCAGCGGCACCATCGCCAGCAAGGCCTGGTCTTCCCCCTGGGTGAAGGTGGTTTCGATGCCGCTGCCGCTGTAGTTGAGCACCTTCACCCGGCCGGCCAGCTGGGTGTTGAGGCGCTCGGCGGCCTTGGCCAGATCGAGCTTGATCACCTCGCTGGGGCAGGAGCCCACCAGAAACAGGGTGCGGATCTCGGGGCGCCGCGCCAGCAGATCGCTCACCAGCCGGTCGAGCTCCTCATTGGCATCAGCCAGGCCAGCCAGGTCGCGCTCCCCGAGGATCGCGGTGCCGAAGCGGGGCTCGGCAAAGATCATCACGCCGGCGGCGCTCTGGATCAGGTGGGCACAGGTGCGGGAGCCCACCACCAGGAAAAAGGCATCGGGCATGCGCCGGTGCAGCCACACGATGGACGTGAGGCCGCAGAACACCTCCCGCTGGCCGCTCTCCCGCAACAACTCGGTCTGAACCATGGGCGGCGGTGCCGCGGGGGTCGCCTACAGGGCTAGCCAAACCAGGCCAGAGGGCCGCGGGCCGCGCCGGTTGTCTTCGGGATCAGGGGCCAACGCCGCTCGCCGGCGCTGGCGCTCAATCGGGCGGCAGCGCCCTGAGGGCCTCACTGGAGCCCATCACCACCAGGAGTTCGCCCTCCTGCAGCACATGGGAGGCCGGCGGGTTCACGTGCAACTGGCCGGCCGGACCGGCCGCCAGCACGCTCACGTTGTAGTGCTTGCGCAGGTTGAGATCCCGCAGGGAGTTGCCCACAAACCCCCGGGGCACCTTGATCTCTTCAATGCTGTTGCGATCGTCGAGGCGCAACTGCTCCAGCAGGTTGGGGCGCACCAGTTCCATGCCCAGGCGCTGGCCCTGCATCTTCGAGGGGAACACCACGCGATCGGCCCCCACCCGGTAGAGCATCTTGAGGTGCAGATCGCTGGTGGCTCGGGCGATCACCTGGCGCACCTTGGTGCCAGGTGCGTCCTTACAGATCAGTGTGGCGGTGATGCTGGCCTCGATGGGTTCACTGATGGCCACCACCACAGTGCTCAGATCGAGCACACCGGCAGCCCGCAGGGCCTCCTCATCGGTGCAGTCCACCACCCGGGCTTCGATGGCTGGATCGATCTGGCGCAGCTCATCAATGGCCCGCTGGCTGGCATCGATGGCCAGAACATCGGCACCGGAGCGGAGCAGTTCAGCGCACACCGAGGAACCGAAGCGACCCACGCCAATCACGGCAAATCCACCCGGTTGGCTCTCGCCCTCAGCCCCCCACTGCCACCACTGGTTCACGGGTCTGGTTCCATCGCTCACAGCACCGTTCTAAGCGGTCAGCACAGTTCGACCACCCCTCAGGTGCCCCTCACACGTAGAGATCCTCGCGGGGATAGCCCACCCGCTGCTGGGGCCGATTGCCGTAGAGCGCCGAGAGCAACAGCAGGATGCCAATCCGCCCCACGAACATGCCCACCATCAGCACCAGCTGGCCCCAGCGGTTGAGGTTGGCGGTGACCCCAAGGTCGAGCCCCACGGTGCCGAAGGCCGACACACAGGTGAACAGCTTCTCGAGAAAACTGAAGGCCTGGTGACCCGGCATCCCACCGGCGGTGGGACCGATGCCCAGCAGCAGGGCCATCAGCACCACAAACAGCATCGAGGCCAGGGTGACCCCCACGGCCCGCAGCACCGTGCCATCGGGGATCTGGCGGCGGTGGAGCAGAACGTTGTCGCGCCCTTGGAGGGTGGAGTGGGTGGCCCCCATCAGGATGGCGAAGGTGGTGGTTTTAATGCCGCCGCCGGTGCCACCGGGGCTGGCGCCGATAAACATCAGCACGATCATCAGCAACAGGCCCGCATCCGTGATCACCTCTGCCGAGAGGGGGATGGTGTTGAACCCAGCCGTGCGGGTGGTGACCGACTGAAACAGCGTGATCTGCAGCTTCTGCCAGAGGCTGTAGTTGCCCATGGCTTGGGCATCGAAGCCGAAGTGTTCTGTCACCAGCAACCCCAGCGCTCCCAACACGATCAGCAGCACCGTGGTGCGCAGCACCAGGCGGGTGTGCAGGCTGAGGCGGCGCAGGCGCTGCAGGCGCAGGCGATTCACCCAGAGATCGTTGGTCACGCGCCAGCCAATGCCCCCGATCACGATCATGGCGGCGATCACCGCGTTCACCACCGTGTTGTCGCGGTAGGCCTCGAGGTTCTTGGCCCAGAGGCCGAAACCTGCGTTGTTGTAGGCGCTGATCACGTGGAACATCGAAGCCCAGAGCCTCTGGCCTGGATTGGCGATGTCGGTGAAACCAAAGGCATAGAGGACCACCGTGCCCAGACCCATCACACAGGTGGCGGTGAGCAGGATGTTGTTGAACGTGGGGCCGATCCCCCCCACACCGAATTCATCAAGGGCCCGGCCACGGTCGAGGCGGCGGCGCAGGCCGGAACGGCCCTGCACAAAGCCCTGCAGGAAGGTGGTGATGGCCATCAGGCCCAGGCCCCCGGTCACGATCAGGCCGGCGAGCACGATCTGGCCCAGCAGGGTGAGGTCGCGATCCACCACGATGATCGAGAGGCCCGTCACCGTGATGGCGGAGGTCACCGTGAACAGCGCCTGCCACAGCCCCACGTCGTCGCTGGAGCACAGCGGGGAAGCCAGCAGAAAGGTGCCCACCACGATCACCAGCAGCCCGGTCACAACCGTGAACTGCGGCACCGTGAGCTGATGGCGCCAACGCTGCAGAGCTGACAGCGCGTTGGGCAATGGGGCTTGGGTCATCCAGCCGCTACGGGTCTAATCCCCAAACCGTAGGTAAGGTCCGGTCCAACCCGAAAGGCCAGGCCTGCCCATGAACCCGATCGTTGTGCTCATCGTCCTGGGGGCGGTGATCCTGGTGGGTTCGGCGATCGCCACGGGAGTGGAGGCCGCCATCCTCACGGTGAGCCCGATCCAGGTGCACACCCTCACCCAGCAACGGGTGCCGGGATCCCGCGCCCTGGAACGGATCAAGGCCCGGCCCGGACGGGCGCTGGCCCTGCTGGTGGTGACCAACAACCTGTTCAACATCTCGGGCTCGATGCTGCTGGGCAGCCGGGCCGATGAGGTGTTTCACGGCGGCTATGGCGGTGGCATGGGCCTGGTGATCTTCAACGTGGTGTTCACCCTGCTGGTGATCCTGTTTGCCGAGATCCTGCCGAAGGCCATCGGCAACAGCTTCGCGATGCCCATCTCCCTGGTGGCCTCCAGGGCCCTGCTGATCCTCGAGCGGCTCAGCCTGCCGGTGCTGCTGCTGCTGGAAAAGCTGATGCCCGCGATCACAGCGGAGGCCGAGCTCACCACCAACGAGCGGGAGATCCACCTGATGGCCCGGCTTGGTTCCCAGCAGGGACAGATTGAGGCCGATGAGGCGGCCATGATCGGCAAGGTGTTCGCGCTCAACGACCTCACGGCGCGTGACCTGATGGTGTCGCGGGTGGCCACCCCCTCCCTGGCGGGGGCCACCACCCTGGCCTCGGCCCAGGAGGAGATCCTCGCCGCCCCGGAAGACGCCTGGTGGGTGGTGCTAGGCGAGGAGGTGGATGAGGTGCTGGGGGTGCAGAGCCGCGAGGTAGCCCTCACCGAGCTGTTGCGGGGCAATGGAGAACGCTCGGTGAGTGAGCTCTGCGAAGCACCTCAGTTCGTGCCGGAAATGATCCGCGCCGACCGCCTGCTCACCACCTTCCGCCGGGGCGACAAGACCTCCGTGCGGGTCGTGGTGGATGAATTCGGGGCCTTCGTGGGGCTGGTGAGTGCCGCCGACATCCTCGGGGTGCTGGCGGGTTGGAAACGGGTGCAGACCGAACCCAGCGGCCCTCAGGGCTGAGAGCGGGGCACCTGCCGCCGCAGAGACAACCAATAGAGCCCACTCACCACCAGGGCACTGATCAGGCCCACCAGGGTGGAACCCAGCAGCAGCCGGCTGCTGAAGGCTGCACCGAGATCCCACAGGGCCCCTTCCTTGATCTGATCGAGGGAGGGGAAGCCAGGGCCCGGACCTAGAAGCCAACTGCCCACCTGGTAGTTGAACCAGTAGAGGGGCAGCGAGGTGAGCGGATTGCTGATCCAGGTGCCGGCCGCCGCCAGCAGGTGGTTTCCGCGCACCAGGCTGGCCAGGGCCACGCCGAGCACGATCTGCAGCCCAAAGAAGGGGTAGCAGCCGGTGAACACGCCGGCAGCCAGGCCCCGGGCCCGCTCGCCATGGCTGCCTTCATGGCGCCAGAGCCAGATCAGCCGCTGCTTCAGCAGCCGCAACCACGACTTATGGCGGAGTCGCCCCGCACCCCTCCGGGTCATAGGTAGAAGCCCACGGTGGTGACCACCCGGGTGCCCAGGGCCCTCAGGGCGCTGCGCAGGGCAATCGTGCTCTGGTTGTGCAGCAGGTTCTCCCAGCGATGCCGGGTCACGAACACCGGCAGGACAACGGTGCAGAAGCGGTCGCGATCTTTTTTGTGCTGGATCTCGAACTGCTGCACAAACTGCACCACCGGATCAATCAGGGAGCGATAGGGAGACTCGAGCACCACCAAAGGAATCTCGGGCAGCTGGCGCTGCCACTGCTCTTGGAAGGCCTGCGCTTTGCCCAGGCCAAGATCCACATGCACAGCCACCAGATCCCTGGAAATGCTGCGGGCATAGCGCACGGCTTCGAAACTGCCGCGGTGCAGCTGGCCCACCAGCACCACCACGGGGCTGCCTCCCCCAGCCGGAGCGGAGGGGAGGGTGAGTTTTTTATCCGTGGCCAGGCGCAGCCGCTTGGCCACACTGCGGTAGTGGCTATGGATGGTGAGGAACAGAGACACCAGCAGCGGCACGGCCAACACCACCAGCCAGGCCCCTTGGCTGAATTTGCTGTAGAGCAACACGCCGGTGACCACCGCTGTGACGGCGCTGCCAAACCCGTTCACCAGGGCCTTGCCAAGCCAGCCGCGGGCGTGTTCCTTCCACCAATGCACCACCATCCCGGCCTGGGAGAGGGTGAAGCTGAGAAACACCCCCACGGCATAAAGGGGGATCAGCCGGGTCACGCTGCCGCCAAAAGCCACCAGCAACACACCGGCAAAGCCACTGAGGGCCAGGATGCCGTTGCTGAACACCAGCCGATCCCCTAGCGAGGTGAGCTGGCGGGGCAGATAGCCATCCTGGGCCAGGAAATTGGCCAGCCGAGGGAAATCGGCGTAGGCGGTGTTGGCCGCCAACAGCAGAATCAACAAGGTGGATAGCTGCAGGACCAGCAGCAACGGCCCATTGCCAAACACCTGCTGGCCCAGCTGGTAAAGGAGGGTTGGGCCATGGTCCACATACACGGCCCCGAGGTGATGGGCCAGCAGACTGATGCCGCCGAACATCGTGGCCAACAGCAGCACCATCACGGTGAGCACGCGGCGGGCGTTCTTCCACTCCGTGGGACGAAAAGCCATCACCGAATCGCTGATCGCTTCAATGCCGGTGAGGGCCGCACAGCCGGAACTGAAGGCGCGCATCAGCAGCACCCCCCCGACGGCCATCAGCGCACCGCCGTGCTCCTGGGTCATCACCAGGTTTTGCTGCACCGCGGGCATGGAGGGCAACGCTCCGGCCCACACCTTCACGCCACCGGCCACCAGCAGGGTGAACACCGCGGCCATGAACACGTTGGTGGGCAGGCTCAGGATCTGGGCACTGGAGCGCACCCCCCGCAGGTTGGTCACCATCAGCACCACCACGGCCGCCAGGCAGAGGGGCACGCGCAGGCTGTCCAGCTCAGGGAAATAGGAGGTGAGGGCGGCAATGCCCGCTGCCGTGCTCACCGCCACCGTGAGCACGTAATCGATCGAGAGCGAGGCACCGGCCACCAATCCGGCCAGATCGCCCAAGTTCTCGTGGGACACCCGGTAGGAGCCACCGCCCTGGGGATAGGCCTTGATGGTCTGCCGGTAGCTGATGGCCACGATCACCATCAGGGCAATGATCAGCCCCGTGATCGGCAGGGTGAAGCCCAACCCCACCGCACCGGCCATGCCCAGCACCAGCACGATCTCCTGGGTGGCATAGGCCACGGACGAGAGGGCATCGGAACTGAGGATTGCCAGGGCCTCGGCGTTGGTGAGGCGCTCCTCAGCGTGGGCACTGGTGGGCAGGGGCGCCCCCACCAGCGCGGCCTTGAGCCGATCCAAACGAAAGCGGGGCATGCAGGGAGATCAATTCCCAGGCAACAGAACCTGAAGCTACGCCTGCTGATCGATGACAGCAAAAAGCCCCAAGCCGAAGGCCAGGGGCTTGGGGGACACAGCGGAGCGATCTCGAGGCGGGTTGGCTTCAGAGAGCCGCTTCGCCGCGATCGCCGGTGCGGATGCGCACCACCGTGTCCACGGTGGTTACGAAGATCTTGCCGTCGCCGATGTCACCGGTTCGGGCAGCATCCGAGATAGCCGTGAGCGCCGCTTCCACCTTGTCGTCGGAGACGACGGTGGTGATGCGGACCTTTGGAAGAAAGTCCACCGTGAACTCGTTGCCGCGGTAGCGCTCCACCTGGCCCTTCTGGCGGCCGAAGCCGCGCACGTCGTTGATGGTCATGCCCACCACATCGATGGCGACGAGGGCGGTTTTGACGGCATCCACCTTGGAAGGGCGGATGACAGCAGTGATCTGTTTCATGGCTGCCGTCTCAGTAGGTCATGGGGTCGTAAGCCTCTTCGCCATGGGCGACGAAGTCGAGACCGCGCTCTTCCTCGGAAGGAGTGACGCGCAGCCCCACCACAGCACCCACGATCCAGAGAATGATGGCGGTGCCGATGCCCACGAAGCCATAGGAAATCAGAACGGCCTTGATGTGGGCCACAAACAGGGCAGCATTGCCGCCGTTGGCGAGGATCTCCGCAGACTTGGGGAAATAATCGGCCGGCACCAGGGCCGGAACAGCCAGCAGACCGGTGAGCAGGGCCCCAACGGTGCCGCCTACGCCGTGGACGGCGTAGGCATCCAGGGAGTCGTCGAACTTGATGGCAGCCTTCACCTGAACGGCGATGTAGCACGCCGCAGAGGTGGCCACACCGATGATCAGGGCCTGGGGCATGTAGACAAAGCCAGCTGCCGGGGTGATGCCCACCAGACCAGCCACAGCACCGGTGGCAGCGCCCACGGCCGTGGGTTTGCCATCACGGAACCACTCGATCAAACACCAGGTGAGCATCGCGGCCGAGGCCGAGAGGGTGGTGGTGAGGAAGGAGAAACCTGCGCCCTTGGCGGCGAAATAGCTGGCGCCGTTGAAGCCGAACCAGCCGAACCACAGCAAACCCGCACCCAGCAGGATGAAAGGAACGTTGTGGGGAGGGCGCTTGCTATCGGGGTAATTGGTGCGAGGACCCACAATCGCGGTGGCCACCAGGGCGGCAACACCAGCGGCGATGTGCACAACGGTGCCACCGGCGAAATCGATAGCGCCGATCTCACCGAAGGGACCGATATAACCGCCGCCCCACACCATCTTGCACATGGGGCAATAGATGCAGATGCTCCAGAGCAGGGAGAACCAGAACCAGGCCTTGAAGTTGATGCGCTCCACCAGGGCACCAGAGATCAGGGCCGGCGTGATGATCGCAAACATGCCCTGGAACAGGGCAAAAGAAGACGCCGAAATCGCGAAGCCATCGGCCAAGGGCGCATCGCCCAGCTCACCGCCAACGCCATTCAGCCACATCTGGCCCAGGCCGCCGATGAAGGGGCTGCCAAAGCCGGTATCAAAGGAGAGGGAGTAGCCCAGCACCACCCACACAACCCCGATGAGCCCCATCAGGAAGAAGCTCATCATCATGGTGTTGAGCACGTTCTTGGCTCGGGTGAAGCCGCCGTAGAAGAACGCCAGGCCTGGAGTCATCAGCAACACCAGAGCCGAACCCATCAGCATCAGCAGGGTGTCCGCACCATCGGTGGGCACCTTGGCCAGGGCCGCCTTGGCGGAGCCGGCCATCAGGGGCAACAGGCCAGCACCAGCGGCCAGCAACATCACCGCGTAGCGCTTGAGCTCAGGCTCCTGAACGCGCGCCAAGGCCTTAATGCGGAAGCGATCAAAAACGGCCAGTGGTGTAGGACCACCGCCCGCCAGGGGGACATGGGCCATGTCGGGGAGCAACCTCTCTTGCTTTCGCTCTTAGACCCTCCACCCTCACGGTGTGCCGCCCTGTATCCGTGGCAACGATTTCCCAGGGAATGCGCTGAAATCAACTCCAGAGCCCTTGGCTCTGGCAGCTGACCAGCCCTGAATTGGCTCGCCCTATGGTCGTGCCCACTGCATTCGGGCCGCGAGCTCCTTCCACCATTGACCCGTCCAACTCCAACGGCCTGGCATTCCCTCACTGGTGAAGGCTGCCTGGAGCGGTTGCAGGCCACCGGCGAAGGCCTCAGCACGGCCGAATCCGCCCGCAGGCTGGCGGACTGCGGCCCCAACCGGCTGGAACTGGCGGCTGGCCGGAGCACCTTGCAGATCCTCTGGGATCAATTCAGCAATGTGATGCTGATCATGCTGCTGGCTGTGGCGGCCGTTTCAGCCGCCGTGTCGCTGCATCAGCAGGAGTTTCCCAAGGATGCCATCGCGATCCTCGTGATCGTGGTGCTCAATGGCCTCTTGGGTTACTTGCAGGAGAGCAAGGCCCAACAGGCGCTGCTCGCCCTGCGGGACATGGCCCAGCCGATGGTGCAAGCCCGCCGTGATGGCACCTGGGATCGACTCTCCAGCGATCTGCTGGTTCCCGGCGATGTGATTCGCCTGGAGGCCGGCGACCGGGTTCCCGCCGATGCCCGCCTGCTGGAGGTAGCCGACTTGGGGATCCGCGAAGCGGCCCTCACCGGTGAAGCCGAAGCGGTGTTCAAACAGGCCACCTTGATCCTGGAACCAGAAACCCCTGTTCTGGAGCGCCAGAACTGCCTGTTCCAGGGCACCGAGGTGGTGCGGGGCCGTGGCCTGGCGGTGGTGACCGCCACGGGCATGGATACCGAACTTGGGCAAATCGCTGAACTGATCAACACCGCAGGCGGCGAGAGCACCCCACTCCAGGAACGGCTCGATGGCCTCGCCAAGGTGCTGGTGGGCAGTGCCCTGGTGCTGGTGGCTGTTGTGGTGCTGCTGGGCTGGTTGCTCGGCCAACCCTTGCTCAACCTGCTCGAAGTATCCCTGTCGATGGCAGTGGCCATCGTTCCCGAGGGCCTGCCCGCAGTGATCACCGTGACCCTGGCCATCGGCACCCAACGCATGGTGCGGCGGGCAGCGCTGATCCGCCGTCTGCCAGCCGTGGAGGGGTTGGGCTCGGTAACGGTGATCTGCTCCGACAAAACTGGCACCCTCACCCAGAACCGCCAGGTGGTGCAGGAGCTGCGGGTGGGCACTGAATCGGTGGCCGTGGCTGGACAGGGCTACCAACCGGTGGGAACCATGACCACAACCGCCCTGGTGCCGCCGGTGGGCGTGACCCCCGGCAGCCCTGCAGGCGCCAGCCAGCTGCTGCTCCAAGCCGGCGTGCTCTGCAGCGATGCCGAGCTCAAGCGGGACGCGGAAGGCACTTGGGACATCTTGGGTGACCCCACCGAAGGAGCCCTGGTGGTGGTGGCGGCAAAAGGCGGAATTGATGGCTTTGAGCTGCGCAGCCACTACCGCCGCTCCGCCGAAATCCCCTTCAGCTCTGAACGCCAACTGATGGCCGTGTGGGTTGAGGACCCCAGTGGCCAGCTGCAAGCGCCTCTCGGCAGCTGTGCCAGCGGCTCTGCGCGATTGCTGATCAGCAAAGGCGCCCCTGAGATGATCATTGGGCACTGCAATCGCTGGATCGATGGCTCCGGCGTAGTGCCGCTCAGCGACGAGCAGCGCCAGTGGTGGCTGGGCCAGGCGAGGGAGCTGGCGGCCTCCGGCCTGCGAGTGCTGGGCTTCGCCTGTGCTCCCCATCACCTGAGCCCGGAGCATGAGCTCGATGGCCAGGTGCTGCTGGGCCTGATGGCCCAGTTGGATCCAGCCCGGCCGGAAGTGGGGGAGGCCGTGGCCACCTGCCGCGAGGCGGGCATCCGGCCGGTGATGATCACCGGGGATCACCCCCTCACCGCCCGGGCCATTGGAGCGGCCATTGGCCTGAGCAGCCCCGACAGCGAAGTGGTGCTCGGCCGGGAACTGGAAGCCTGCGACGACGCCCAACTGCGCGAGGTGGTGGCCCGTTGCAGCGTTTATGCCCGGGTTCCACCCGAGCAGAAGCTGCGGATCGTGAAGGCCCTTCAGGCCAACGGCCAGGTGGTGGCCATGACCGGCGACGGCGTCAATGACGCCCCGGCCCTGAAACAGGCCCACATCGGTGTGGCCATGGGCATCACCGGCACGGAGGTGAGCAAGGAAGCCGCCGATATGGTGCTGCTCGACGACAACTTCGCCACCATCGTGAATGCGGTGGAAGAAGGCCGGCTGGTGTATGCCAACATTCGCCGCTTCGTGAAATACATCCTGGGCAGCAATGTGGGCGAGCTGATCACGATCGCCGCCGCACCGCTGGTGGGGCTGCTGGGGGTTCCGCTCACGCCTCTGCAGATTCTCTGGATGAATCTGGTGACAGACGGCGTTCCCGCTCTCGCCCTGGCGCTGGAACCGGGAGAGGAGGGATTGATGCAACGGGCTCCCGCTGAGCCCGGGGAATCGATCTTTGCCCGAGGGATCGGCAGCTACATCCTCAGGGTTGGCGTGGTGTTCGCCGTGATCGTGATCGCCCTGATGCTGTATGCCTCAAGGCAGGAAGCCCCCTGGCAAACCATGGTGTTCACCACCCTCTGCCTGGCCCAGATGGGCCATGCCCTCTCTGCCCGCAGTGATCTGCCGCTGATTCAGGTGGCACCCTTCTCCAATCCCTGGTTGCTCTGGGCGGTGACCCTCACCACGGGCTTGCAACTGCTGCTTCTGTATGTGCCATCACTGGCACGGTTCTTCGGCACCACCCCCCTGAGCGGCCATGACCTGCTGATCTGTGTGGGCTTCAGCCTGCTGTTCTTCCTCTATCTGGAACTGGAGAAGCTATGGCGTCTCTGGCGCCGCAAGGCCAGCGCCGACGCGTAGGAGCCTGGCGGCTGGGGGTGAACTACGGCGTCACCCTCAGCCGCCGGTGCACTGGAGATCTCACAGCACTGGCTGGCTGATGGGGTTGTTTGGGCTTCGCGTGCCGCGACTCAACGCGCCTTTCCAACCGTGGCTGGCGACGATCTGCTGAACTTTCCAGCAGGGGTGCCAGAACCAGCAGGCTGAATGGCATCACCAGGAGCAGCACCAGCACCAGTAATCCGGCCCAGTGGCGATCCAGCCAGCCCAACAGGGTGGGTACTTGGGGCTGGGGTCTAACCCGGCCACAGTTGCTGCAGATCAGCCGTGGAGGGTGATCTGCAGTTTTGGAAAGCAGGCGAGCGCCGCAGAAGGGACAGGCCAATGCAATCAGAATCTGCAGCAAGCCCCAGGCTGGCAGACCGTTGCCGGCGCATCAGGGGGCTTCAGCCCGCGCGGCGATCTGAGGGGCGGTTGGGTTCTGGCCATGGGCACTGCTGTGGCGAAGGGCATCAGTGGCCGCCATGCCAAGGGCCAAGGGCAGCACAAGGATCGTGGCCACCAGCACAGACCAGGAGCTGAGGGGGTTGGCCCACCGCTGGGAGTGGAGAAGATCGGTCCGCGGGCGGCCACACCGGCAGCAGCAGAGGGCGCCCTCCACCTTGGCAATCAGGTGTTCACCGCAGTGGGGGCAGGACATCGAACGATCACCCTTGTCTGTTGAAGCCTGCCGAAGCGGGCCACATCCAACTGTTCAAAGCAAACAAAAAGCGCCCACCAGAGGCGGGCGCTTGGAGGCTGAGGCAAACGGCCTACTTAGCAGAGGCGAAATCGGGATAGGCCTCCATGCCGTGCTCGCCGATATCGAGACCTTCGATCTCTTCTTTCTCGGTGACGCGGATGCCACCGAAGATCGCTCCAATGATCGACCAGACAATCCAGGAGGAAACGATCGCGAAGATCGCGAAGGCCAGCACACCCACAATTTGGATACCCAGCTGGCTGAAGCCGTGGCCGGTGAACAGGCCTTTGTCGGTGTTGAACAGGCCCACGGCCAGGGTTGCCCAGATGCCGCAGGTGCCGTGAACCGAGAACGCACCCACAGGATCGTCGATCTTGAGGCCGTCGATGAAGGCCACCGAGAACACCACCAGGATGCCGGCGATGAAACCCACCACCCAAGCAGCAGGCATGGAGAACCCGTCGCAGCCAGCGGTAACTCCCACCAGGCCAGCAAGAATGCCGTTGATGGTCATGGTGAGGTCCGGCTTACCACCAGTGAACTGGCTGAGCAGGGTGGCGGAAATGCCCCCGCCGGCTGCGCCGAGGGTGGTGGTAACCGCGATGTAAGGCACCTCCGGCGCCATGGACAACCAGGAGCCAGGGTTGAAGCCATACCAACCGAGCCAGAGGATCAGGCAGCCCAGGGTGGCGATCGCCAGGTTGTGGCCGGGGATGGCCTGGGGCTTGCCATCGCTGAACTTGCCGATGCGGGGGCCGAGCAACATGGCGCCCACCAATCCAGCCCAGGCACCGAGGGAGTGCACCACGGTGGAGCCAGCGAAATCGATGAAGCCCAACTTGTTGAGCCAGCCCTCACCCACATTCCACTGCCAAGAACCGGAGATGGGGTAGATGATCCCAACCAAGATGAGCGAGAAGATCACGAACTCGCCGAACTTGATGCGCTCAGCCACCAGGCCAGACACGATCGTGGCAGCGGTGCCGGCAAAGGCAGCCTGGAAGAGGAAATCAACGCTGGGAACCAGCTTGCCCTCGGTCACCATCTCCGGGGTGACAGTGGGATCAAAGAACAGGCCACCGAACTTGAACCAGCCGGGGATGATCCAATCGGCGTTGTACATCACCTTGTAGCCGATGAACCAATAGGCCGTCACCGCCAGGGCGAAGACGATCAAGTTCTTGGCAAGGATGTTGACGGCGTTCTTCTGGCGGCACATCCCGGCTTCCACCATGGCGAAGCCGGCGTTCATGAAGATCACCAGCGCGGCGCAGATCAACAGGAACATGTTGTTGGCCAGGAAGGCCGGGGTGAGCTCGGGCAGCTCAGCGGCATGGGCCGACAGGTTGAACAGGCCCAGGCCCAGCAGGGCAATGGGAATGCAGGCCAACCAAGTGAGCGTGCGGCTGGAGGACAAACCCCGAATCTTGCGGAACAGCAGTTCGGGGGCATCCAACAGACTCGCTTCCTGCAGACTCCGCGGCTTGCGGCGCCGCGGGGTGGGCGAGGCAACAGTCATGAAGGGAAATGGCTGTGAGGGATGGCGGATCAACCGCCATTGGATGGGAATCATTCGCCAAAGCGATGCACAGTTCCGTTCGATCGGATACAAAAGCCGCAATCCACACCACAGGGCCGCCATCACAGAGAAAGGCTTTCGAGCCAAGAACGTTCATGGCCGCACAAGAACAGCGAGCACTGGGTGAAGAAAAGGGCGAACTGTTCAACCTGAACATCGTTGACGCGCTAGAAATGCATCGAAGGACAAAACGTTGGGTGAGCCGCCTGCGGGCCCTGGTTCACCGGAAGTAGCCCACCGCAAGGCGAAGCAACGCTCCTTCCCACGAAGCGGACATCCCATCCAATCCTTCGAGGCCCGAAGACCATGACCAAACTTCACTACCGCGGCGTCGCCTACGACAACGCCCAGCACGAACAGCTCACCAGCCAACCGGTGGAGCACACCTACCGCGGCCAGCATTTCGATGCACCCCTGCGCCACGAAGCCGCTGCCTCCGACACGGAAGTGGAACTCCAGTACCGGGGCCACACCTACCACCACCGGGCCGCTGAAGCCGCCCAACAGGTGAACCAGGGCTGATCCCAACCGGAACCTGGTGCTTCCGTAGCAACCGCCACGACACAAACCCCCTGCTGCGCCGTGAATGGGTGCAGCAAGGGGTTCTTTCATGGATTTGGCAATGGCAGGAGTGGGCAGCTCTTACCGCCTACTGCCCATGTCTGTGCTGGGGTTGGCTTGGCTTCAGACCCACTTCGAGACCAATACCTGGCAGGTGATCTGCTCCGGCGCGGTGCGCCTCCAAGCTGCCTGCGTTGAGGAGCTCTGCCGCGATGCCAACCAGGCGGGCCTCGCGGTGTTCAGAATTCCAGCGGTGGAGCTGGTTAGCAGCCCCGGCAGCTGATCAAGAGCTGTTCGAAGCCTCACTCACGCCTGAAACGGCGCGCGAGGCCATAGCCCAACACCGCCAGCAGCAGGCCACCCAGCAGGCTCAGCACCAGAACGGCCAAGGCCTTGCTGGGATGTCCCCCATCGAGAGCCCTGGCCAACTCCAGCATCCAGGAGGAAAAGGTGGTGAGGGACCCGCAGAACCCAATGGCGGCCCAGAGGTAGAGGCGAGCACGGCGGGGTGGCTGCGCCACCAACATCCCGATCAGCAGACAGCCGATCATGTTGGCCAGAAAATCGGCCCCCACCAGGCCCCGCAATCCGCCAGTGAGCTGCTCACCGGCCTGCTCGAAGTGCCAGCGCAGCAAAGCCCCCGGAATCGCACCGGCAGCCACCAGCCCCAGTTGGCTCAGTTCCTGCCGCAGGTTGGGACTGTGGGGCCGTTGCTCGGAATGATTACCGCTCATGCTCCACCTCCCAGGGCTAGCCCAGCCTTCATGGCCAGAAGGCCCCCGCCTACCGAGCCCAGCACCAGCACCAGGGCCTCCACCCACAGCCGTTGACGCAGCACGGCATGCAACTCAGCGATGAAGGTGGAGTAGGTGCTGAAACTGCCGAGGAAACCGGTGCCAAGGATCAGCAGAACCCGCTTGGCCGCCTCACCACAGCTCTCCTCCAGCCCCACCAGCAAACCCAGGGCAAAGCAGGCGATCACATTCACCCCGAAGGTGCCCCAGTGCTTGCGCGGCAGCATGGGCTCGAAGTGATCCACCACGCGGTAGCGCAGCCAGGCGCCGGGCACGGCACCCAGGGCCACCAGGAAGGCGGCAGAGGCCGGGGGAAGAACTTGACTCACGCAGCCGTGGCGGAAAGGATTGGACGCAACGACGTGATCCTGGCAGGGTTCAGGCCAGCGCCACAAGACTGAGCGCCATCACGAACATGCCCGCCATCAAGCTGCCTATGGCGAGGCGATGCTCGCCGTAATCCTTGGCGGCCGGCAGCAATTCATCCAACGACACGTACACCATCACTCCCGCCACGGCAGCGAACACCAACCCAAAGGCCAACGGATTGGGGAACGAGCGGAACATCAGGTAGCCGGCCAGGCCCCCCACCGGCTCGGCCAAACCCGACAGGAACGACACCCAGAACGCCTTGGCTCGGCTGCGGGTGGCAAAAAACACCGGTGCCGAAACGGCCAGGCCTTCTGGGATGTTGTGGATCGCAATCGCCACCGCGATGCTCACCCCCAGCTTGGGATTGGACAGGGCACCGAGAAAGGTGGCCAACCCCTCGGGAAAGTTGTGGATGCAGATTGCCAAGGCTGAAAACAAGCCCATGCGCAACAGCCTCCGGCGCTGGGGCGCATCGTCGCTGCTGGGGAGCAGCTCATCGTGCAAGGCAGCTGCGGGGGCATGGGCTGGCAACAGGGCATCCACCAGGCCCATCAGCACAATGCCCGCAAAAAAGGCCAGAACGGTGGAGGCGTAGCCCAGGCGTAGCCCCAGCAACGGCTCGAGCGAGAGCCGGGCCTTGGGGAGAATCTCCACCAACGACACGTACACCATGGCCCCGGCCGAAAAGCCGAGGGACAAGGTGAGGAACTGGGAACTGAAGCGGCGGGAGCTCAGACCAATCAGGCTGCCAATCCCCGTGGACAGACCAGCCAGACAGGTGAGCCCCAGGGCGAGAAGACTCTGGTCAGCCAAGGAGAGGGATCATGAGCGCCGCAGAGCGGATCATGACTGAGCCGTTGCCCCCCGGCGCAACTGACGCCAGCGCAGGGACCCCCAGGCGAGAAACACCAGCAGGAGCGGCAACACAGCCACCAACACCACCAGGCGGAATTCATCGGCGGCCGCCGGCACCGAATTGCTGAGGATCTGCTCCACCAGATAGAGGCCGTAGAGGGCCACCAAGATGCCGCCCTCCAGGCGGGTGATCACGCCACCGCTCCAGAAAATCGGCAAACAGGCCAGGGTGGTGGCCACCATGATCGGGAAATCGCGGCTGATCATCACAGGGTCCACCCCGAGGCCGCGGCCGCCGGACACCAACCCGCAGAGGCCCAGGATCACCAGCTGGTTGAGCAGGTTGCTGCCCACCACGTTGCCAATGGCCAGATCGGCCTTACCCCGGTAGGCCGCCACGAGGGAGGTAACGAGCTCCGGCATCGAGGTGCCAGCGGCCACGATGGTGAGGCCAATCACGGTTTGGCTCACGCCCAGGCCCAGGGCAGCGGCGGTGGCACCCTTCACCAACAACTGGGAGCCGAGCACCAGCAAGCCCAGGCCGGCAGCGAGCTTGGCGGCTGCCACGGCTGGTGGTGCCGCACCTTCGGTGTCGAGATCGTCTGCGGCTTCGGCTGGCTCCTCCTTGGCGCTGCGCACCTCCCAGATGAGATTGATCACCGTGCCGGTGATCAGGGCCAAGCCCGCCACCCAGGTGAGCCGGCCACCAGAGGCCATCCCCCAGGTGGCCATGGACACGCCCAGGAGCAGGGGCACATCGCGCTTCACCAAGCGGCTCTTCACCCTCAGGGGCATCACCAGCGCACTGGCACCGAGCACCACCAACACATTAAAGATGTTGGAGCCCACCACGTTGCTCACGGCAATGGCATCGCCGGTGCCGCCTTGGATGGTGGAGAGCAGGCTCACGAACAGCTCGGGGGCGCTGGTGCCCATGGACACCACGGTGAGACCGATCACGATCTGGGGAATCCCCAGCAGTAGTGACAGGGCCACCGATCCGGCCACAAACAACTCGCCCCCGCCAAAGAGCAACAAGATCCCCACCAGGATCTCGAGGGCACTGAAGGAAAAGCTCATCAAAGCGGCGGCAGTGGTCTGATTATGCAGAGCTGTCGGCGGCTCTAGTCAGGACGTCACATCAACCAGGGTCGGATTGCCCTGCTCGGGCGTCACTGGAATCACGAGCCGCAGCAGGATGGGCGCCAGGAACGTGGTGCCGATCACCATCAGCAGGATGGCGGCCTCCAAAGCTGGCGTGAGGATGCCTGCTTGGCTGCCCAGGCCCAGGAAAATCAGGCCCACTTCGCCGCGGGGCATCATGCCCAGCCCCACCACCAAGCGGTTCGTGGGTTCCTTGCTCAGGTAGCTCCAGCCAGCAGCCACCTTGCCGGCCATGGCCACCACCAGCAGGAAGCCGGCCACGATCAGCCCCTCCCGATTGGCCGGATCCAAAGGGTTGAGCACCGAGAGATCCAGGCCGGTGCCGATCAGCACGAAGAACACGGTGGCGAACAGGGCCACCAGGGGCTTCACCGCCGCATCGATGTCGTGGGTGTGCTTTGAAGCGCTGAGAATCAACCCAGCGGCGAAAGCGCCAAGGGCCGCCTCCAGGCCGATGGCCTGGGCGGCAAAGCAGCAGAGGGTGAGCACCACAAAGCTGGCCACGGCCACATCACCGGGAGCCTTGAGCTGGTCCACCACCCAGTCGAAGGCAGGGGCAGCGGTGCGGCTCAACACCAGGGCCACCGCCACAAACGCCACCGCCGCCAGGCAGAGTTTCACCACTGGGCCCAGGCTGAAAGAGCCGCCGCCCACGATGGCCACCACCACCGCCAGGATCACGATGCCAATGATGTCGTCAAGCACGGCGGCACCGATCACGATCTGGCCTTCCTTGCGCTTGAGCCACTTGAGCTCGCCAAACACGCTCGCGGTGATGCCGATCGAAGTGGCTGTCATAGCAGCCCCGGCAAACACCGCTGGAATCAGCGGCACATGAAAGAGAAAGTAGAGGCCTGCCGTACCCAGGGCAAAGGGCAGCACCACGCCAGCCACAGCCACCGTGGTGGCCTGAACACCAACGGCCACGAGCTCATCGAGCTCGCTCTCCAAGCCCGTGAGAAACAACAGAGCAAAGAGCCCCAACTGCGACACCGCCTGCAGGCTGGGGAACGATTCGTTGTAGATCTCCCGCACCGCAGGCGGGCTGATCTCCGCCAACGAACCGAGCAGGGAAAGAACGGTGTGGCTGATCTGGGCCTGCGTGTCGGGAGGAACAATCAGATGCAAGCCCGAGACGCCAATTAGCACCCCAGCCACCAGCTCGCCAAGGATGGTGGGCAACTGCAGGCGAACCATCCCTTCGGCCATGGCCCTAGCGGCGATAAAGATCACCACAAAACGGCCCACCTGAATGAGGGTTTCGGCCACCTCTTGCTGGTGGGCACTGATCTCCAGCAACACCGGAGAGATCGGCAACATCATGAAGTGGCGTAATGGGGGATTTATAGGGACAACGCACCGCCTGTTGGGGCGGAGCAGCCCGCAGACTCACGTCATCGCTTGCAAGGCCGCCTTCGAAGCACCAATTCAGTTCGCGCCTGCAGCACAAGTTCGGGGCGGACGCCCCAACCGAGCATGACGATGCCTATGTTTCGCGCCAGTCACCCCCTAGGTGGCTCAGACAGATGGCCTCTAACGCGGAATTGGACCCAACTCCGCAACGTGACACCTAGCCTTCAACGAATCCATTTTCGGGCACCACAGCGGACTCAACATGACAGATTTTTTGCCGCTCTTTATAGAGCAGCTTCAATCCCCTACCTTGGGATTTCTGATCGGCGGAATCGTCGTCGCCGCACTTGGCAGCCAGCTGGCTATTCCCGATTCCATCTACAAGTTCATCAGCTTTTTCCTGCTGATGAAGATCGGATTGACGGGGGGCATCGCCATCCGCAATTCAAACTTCTCAGAAATCATTCTCCCCGCTCTCGGAGCTGTGGGGATTGGCATCGTGATTGTGTTGATCAGCCGTTATACCCTCGGCCAACTACCGGGCATCAAAGTTCCCGACGCCGTGGCCACGGGGGGATTGTTCGGTGCGGTGAGTGGCTCCACTCTGGCGGCAGTCCTGCCGCAGCTTGATTCCGCCAAGGTGCCCTATGAGGCTTGGACCGCTGCCCTCTATCCCTTCATGGACATCCCGGCCCTGGTGGCCGCGATCGTGATGGCCAGCCTGTACATCGGCAAGAAGACTGGCAACACAAGCGAAAAAGTGGAGATCTGGCCGATCATCAAGGAAAGCCTGCAGAGCTCGGCCGTGACAGCCATGCTCCTGGTCGTAGCCCTTGGCATCCTCACCAAGCCGGAACCTGTGTATGAGAGCTTCTTCAACCCTCTGTTCCGCGGCTTCCTCGCCGTTCTGATGATCATCATGGGGATGGAGGCTGCCCAGCGCATGAATGAGTTGCGAAAGGTGGCCCAGTGGTTTGCCATCTATGCCTTCTTTGCTCCCATCGTGCATGGCTTCCTGGGTTTCGGTGTCGGCCTGATCCTGCACAAACTCACCGGCTTCAGCATTGGTGGCTCTGTGGTGCTGGCAGTGATTGCGGCATCGAGCTCCGACATCTCTGGCCGACCCACCCTTCGCGCTGGCATCCCCTCAGCCAATCCCTCGGCTTACATCGGCGCTTCCACGGCCATCGGCACCCCGGTGGCCATCGCGATCTGCATCCCGCTCTTCATTGGGATTGCCGAAACGATGCTCGGCCGGTAGACATCTCACAAATCAATTCTTAAGAGGCAAAAGCCATGAGCCAACAAGTCTGGAAGCTAGTGATCGTTGCGGAGGAAATCCTCTCCAAGAAGCTCACTAAACTGATCAAGGAAGCCGGTGCCACTGGTTACACCGTGAATGCAGCTGGCGGGGAAGGCAGCCGGAACGTGCGTTCCACCGGTGAACCGAGCGTGTCCCATACCCTCTCCAACGTGAAGATCGAGGTGCTCACCGGAACCCGCGAGTTAGCCGACAAGATCACCCGCGAGATCGAGGCCAAGTACTATGCCGACTACTCAATTATCACTTACATCTACCCAGTGGAAGCTCTGCGCGATCACAAATTCTGAGGCGGTCATCATCAGGCTGCCTTAAACACCCTGTGACTGGAGCCCGAGGCTGGTCGGAGCGAGTTACAGCTGTTCTGCATACCAAGACCCGCTCGCGCATCGACGCATAGGCGGGCTTCCTCAACTCTCTTTGCCATTTCCACCGTCCGCAGCATGAAGTTTCTTGGGGACGATTCTTTTCTTGCGGGAATTCACAGCTACGAGCGACAACTCGCAAAGATCCTTGCCCTACTACTAGCGGCTGTAATCGGCATCGCCGTATTTGAATTAGTAATCGAATCAACCATCAAAGTGGCGCGATTTCAGACCGATTGGTTTGACGGGGGCTTGATCAAGTTGCTCGACAGGCTTCTGCTTGTTTTTATTGCCTTGGAAGTCCTGCAGAACGTTACGGCTTATCTGCGCGACCAAGTGGTGCAGATTGAACTGGTGTTACTCACGGCCATGACAGCCGTGGCCAGAAAGGTGATTGTGCTGCCACCAGGAACGGAAAGCAAGCCTCAACTGATGGCTGGATTTGGGGTGATTGTGCTAGGGCTTGCTGGGGCCTATTGGCTGGTCAAACAAGCCAGGCAGGATCAGCAGACTGGCTTACCCCAACCCCGGCCTTAACTGGCCTGGATCTCGAAGACTCCAGGCATCGATCAGCTTCTCTGATCGCGAGTATTGCAGGTTCTGGTTGAAGGGCATCGCCCCCAATACCCAACCCCAAACAACAATCACTACCGTTTGCCAACCACACCTGCAGACGCCCCACCGATGCCTGCGCCACAGAAGCGCCCCAAGGGCGACTGCGACGCACTCAGTCAGCACATGCGTGCCATCGGCCGCATCCCGCTGCTCAGCGCTGAGGAAGAAATCAGCCTGGCCCGACAGGTTCAAAGCGGCTGCCGAGCCACCGACGTGGCTCAAGAAATGAAGTTGCGGGCCGGTGGCGTGGCACCCAGCCTGGAAGCCTGGGCCCATCAAGCTGGCATGGAGGTGCGGCAGTTGCAGCGGTGCCTGCGGCAGGCCGAGCAGGCCCGGAGCCGCATGGTGCTCGCCAACATCCGCCTGGTGATCAGCATGGCGCGGCGGTACCAACGGTCCCGTGGCGACCTTGAAGACCTGATCCAGGAGGGCACGATCGGCCTGATCCGCGCCGTGGAACGGTTTGACCCCAGCCGCGGCTACCGATTTTCCACCTACGCCACCTGGTGGATCCGGGACGGCATCGGCAGTGCCCTTGTGGCCAAAGGGCGCACCATTCGGCTGCCCTCCACGATGGTGGACCAACTGCATCGGCTGCGCCAGATTCAGCAATCCCTCAGTCAGCAGCTGGGGCGCGACCCAAGCCTGGACGAAGTGGCCGCTGCCACGGGTCTCAAACCCCTCGACATCCGCGAAGTGCTGTTCAGGGCACAGGAACCGCTGAGCCTGGATGGGCGCCAAACCGCCAATACCGACCTGAGCCTGCTCGATACCCTGCCCTGCGAGGTGAGCAAGCCCCAGGATCAGGTAGATGCCAGCCTCCTGCAAGAAGACATTCATCAGCTGCTCGATGAACTTCCCGAGCAGGAAGCCGAGCTGCTGCGATTGCGCTACGGAATCGCAGCGGGGGAACCCTTAAGCCTTAGCGCCACCGCCCGGCAGATGGGCATCACCCGGGACACAGCCCGGGGACTGGAGCGGCGAGCCAATGCCTCCATTCGCCGGCTCTCCACTCGCATCATTGACCACCTCGAAGCCTGAAGGGTGAACCATCAGCTCGGCGGACTAGCAAGGCCAAGGTATTGATCAGGGAGGCTGATCGAGCGCATTGGTCTTGCTATTCAGGCTCCGTTCAGGCCCCAATCAGACGGGCATCGTCTTTAGAGTTTCGGACCCGAGCAAGACATCCTTCGATGCCTGCGCCACAGAAGCTCCCCCGCGGCAGCTGCGACGCAATCAGCCTGCACCTGCATTCCATCGGCAGGATTCCACTGCTCACCCATGAAGAGGAAATCACCCTCGGGCGTGCCGTGCAGGGCCTCCGGCAACTCAACGAGATCGCCGAAGAACTCACCATGCGATCAGGTGGTATTGCCCCCACAGATGAGGCCTGGGCTCTAGCCGCAGGTTTGACCCTTCTGCAGCTGAAACGACGTCTACGGATCGGCACACGGGCTAAACAGCGGATGGTCACAGCCAATCTGCGCCTCGTGGTTACTGTGGCCCGCAAGTATTTTGGCCAACAACTCGAACTTGATGATCTCATTCAAGAGGGAAATCTTGGCCTGATCAAAGCTGTTGATCGTTTCGATCCCACACGGGGATACAAGTTCTCCACCTATGCTTATTGGTGGATTCGCGAAGGCATCACCAGAGCTATTGCCGATAAGAGCCGCACGATTCGGTTGCCGGTGCATATCGGAGACAGCCTCAGCAAACTCCGCAGAGCCCAACAAACCCTCTGGCAGAGCTTCGGCCGACCACCCAGCCTGGAGGAACTCTCCGAGGAAACAGGGTTCAAACCGCTGGACATCCGCGAAATGCTGTTTCGAGCCCAGCAACCCGTGAGCCTCGACGATGGCTTGCCCGTGGACGACGACAGCACATTGCTCGATCGGCTCCGCTGCAATGCCACCCAGCCCGGCGATCAACTAACCCGAACCCTGCTGCATCAAGACCTGGAAAAACTCCTCACGGAATTGCCGGGCCTCGAGGCTCAACTGCTTCGGCTGCGATATGGCATCAATCAACCTGAACCGATGACCCTCAGTGCCGTAGCGAGAACCATGGGGATCACCCGCGATACCGCCCGCGGCGTTGAGCGGCGGGCGGTGGCTGCGGTGCAAGAGCGGTCGCAACAGGTGGTGGATTACATCAGGGCTTGAAGGGATCAGGGATTGCAGTAGGGGCAGTGGGCGGGATCCGCGCTCGTGAGCCCATCACGGCGCGGCTGCTGGCGGGTGTGCCCACAGGCGGCACAGCCGAACACCTCAACGCTCACCAACTCCGTAGCCAGGCCACACCAGCGGCAGGGCAATCCCACCATGGTGTTCACCAGCCCCCAGCCCGGGGCTGCACAGGATGGGCAGGGGCTGGCCAGGCGCCGAACCAATCGAAACGTCAGGCGCCTGATTGAGGCCATCCGCGTGGGATTGTAGTGGGCGCGCATATCGGTTTCTACCCAGGCCAAGCCAACGGGAGAGTCCTGCACGGCTGCAGCCATCAGCGCTGTCAATTGCTGCTGGCAACGCACCCCTTTGGCAAGCCAGGGGCCCGTTCTCCCAGCCTCGCCATCGTGGGATTTCAGCATCAGCGCATGGGAGGGAAACCCCACCTGATGCAGCCAGTCGGCGATTGCCTGCGGAGATACTCCAAAGCAGGAGCTGAAATTGGTGGAACGGCTCACCGCATGCTCGCTGATCACCAAGTTGAGGCGACGATCCACAAAGGTGATCCACTCACGACCCACAGGCAGCAGGGGTACGGCGAGGTGGGGCCCAAAGGCACCCTCACTGGCGATACCCAGATCCACACCGAGGGCCTCGATACCGGCTTCCGCTTTCAAGCGGCAAGTGGTTAACGCATCAGCAGGGCGCTGTTGTTCACCACTGAAACTGCCGAAGATATCGGTGTCCACCTGCTCCGCGCGCCGAACGGTGAGGCCAAGACCATGCCAAAGGGGCTTGGCCATCACACGCTCCTTGCCGTGCTGGGTAGCCAGTGCAATCACACCCACGGGAGAGGGATACAAAGCCATGCCGTGCACGTCAACCCAAATCTAGCCGCCGTATACCTAGCGTTTACAGGGTCAGCAACCATCATCACAACAAGGCCAGGAGCAATGCACAATCCGATGGTGGCGAGCCTGCAAAAGCGCCTGCAGGCCATCGAAAGCACGATGATGAAACGGGAGAATGTCATTCGCTTTCTGATCGCCCGTTTCCTGCTGATGGGTGCGATGGTGATCGCCTTCTGGGTGGGCCTCCGTTATGCCCTCTAAACAGCAGGATTGGCACATCAGAAAGCCAAACGCATCAGGACCAACTGGAGATGGATTGAGGCGTGGATTAACCTCAAGACCGTGACCCGACAGCCAGCGCTCAGTAGAGTCTTTCTGGGCTAACAGGGATGAACAACCTGAATGCCAGATCAACCCACCAGACAGCTATCGATTCATCCATCCCTCCTGCTGGCTGGCAACCGTTTCACCCACGACGAGGACCCCTGATGACCATCCCGACGGAACGCTGGGTGACCTGGGGCCTGGGGATGTTGTTGGTCACGGGGGTGGCCGCACCACCAGCGGCGCGGGCCTTGCCCTTCGATCCCCTGCCCTCCGCCTTCCAGCGCTGGCTGAATGCCCAGCGCGACTGGCCCCAGGGGGAACAGCTCCGCTTTGATCAGCTGGCACAGTGCTCTGATCAAACGGCCGTCCAGTCGCCCTATCGCATGGCCGTGTTCACCTGCCTCAAGGGAAGCGTGAGCATCCGCAAAGCCTCCCAACCCTCCCGCCAGTGCCAGCTCCAGCGGGTGAGCTATTTCCCCGCAAACCAGCGGGTGCGCTACTGGACCTCCACCTGCCGTTAGGAGATCGCCGATGAGCTGGCACCCCCACCTCTGGCACCCCACCACCCAGGTGGCCACCAGCGAGCCGCCGCTCTTGGTGCGCGCCGCTCGTGGCTGTGAACTGGAACTGGCCGATGGTGGGCATCTGATCGATGCGATCAGCAGTTGGTGGGTCACCCTGCACGGCCATGGCGAGCCGGCCATTGCCGCCGCCATTGCCCGCCAGGCCCAGGTGTTGGAGCAGGTGATCTTCGCCAACTTCAGCCACACGCCCGCCGAACAGCTGGCCACCCGCCTCAGCCGGCTCACGGGCCTGGATCGCCTGTTCTTCTCCGATAACGGCTCCACGGCCGTGGAGGTGGCCCTGAAGATCGCCTGGCAGTGGTGGCGCAACCAGGACAGCGGGGCTAGCGGTGAGCGGCGCCAACTGATCGCCTTCAGCGGCTCGTATCACGGCGACACCTTCGGAGCCATGGCCCTGGGGGAGCGATCCGTGCTCACGGCCCCCTTTGACGCCTTGCTGTTCGACGTGAGCCGGGTGGACTGGCCCCACACCTGGTGGGGCGATACGGCCGTGGAGGAGAAAGAAGCCCAGGCCCTGCAGCAACTGGAGCAGGCGCTCGCAATCCCCACAGCAGCCGTGATTCTGGAACCGCTGATCCAGGGCGCCGCCGGCATGCGGGTGGTGAGGCCAGGCTTCCTCAGGGCTGTGGCGGCACGGGTGAAGGCCGCGGGGGCCCTCTTGATTGCCGATGAGGTGATGACGGGATTTGGGCGCACCGGAGCCCTGTTTGCCTGCCAGAAGGCCAACATTCAGCCGGATCTGATGGCCCTCTCCAAGGGCCTCACCGGAGGCTTTCTGCCCATGGGGGTCACCATGGCCAGTGAACGGCTCTACCAGGGCTTCATCAGCGACACCCCCAGCGCCACCTTCTTCCACGGCCACAGCTTCACGGCCAATCCCCTGGGCTGTGCCGCCGCCCTGGCCAGCCTGGATCTGCTGCAGCACGATCCCGAACGCTTCCAGCAGTTTGAACAGCGGCATCACCAGCGGCTCGAGCAGCTCAGCCAGCACCCACGGGTGCAACGGCCCCGCTGCCTGGGAACCATGGCCGCCTTCGATCTGGAGGCGGGTGAAGCCAGCTACCTCAATCCGATCGGCAAACAGATCCAACGCCACTGCCGCGATCAGGGCGTGTACCTCAGACCCCTGGGCAACGTGGTGTACCTGCTGCCTCCCCTCTCCATCAGCGATGCCCAACTGGATCGCTGCTATGGGGCCATCGGGGCGGCAATCGCGGCAATCCTGGGGGACGGGGCCTAGCAGCCGGTCCGCTTCAACCGCCGCGCCAGCAGCAACAGCCCCACCACCGTGGTGCAGCTCACCATCAGCACCAGGGAAGAGAACTGCAGCGGCGTGATCAACCCGGCCCCAAGAGCCGTGGAGGCAAACACCAATCCAGGCAGCCCACGCGGGATGAGGCCAAACACCACCACCCAGCGATCGATGCCGGCCGCCTGATCCGAGCGGGTGATGCCCAGCCCGCAGATCAGCTTGCAACTAATGGCCAGCAGCAGCAGCAACAGGGCCAGGGCCCAGGCCTGCGGCTGCAGCAGGGTGCTGGCCTGGATGCGCATGCCCACGCTGATGAAATACAGGGGCAGAAACACATCGGAGAGCAGGGCCAGGCGCCCCCCCAGCTCAGCGGCCTCGGCACTGCCCTCCGGCATCGGAGCCAGCCGGCTGAGCAACACCCCCCCCCAGAGAGCCCCGAGCAGGCTGGTGAGCCCGGTGACCTCGCCAAACCAACTGCAGCCGATCAGCAACAGCAGCACACCCAGAATCCCAGGCCGCCAGGGGCTATGGCACCGGAGCCACCAGCGCGTGGCCGGGAAGCTAACCAGGGCGACGCCAAGCCCCAGAGCGGCACCCAAGCCAGGAGGAAGCACTCCCAGGCTTTGCGGTGGAGCCGCCATGGCGGAGGCCCCCAGCTGCACCGAGAGGGTGAGCAAGGCGATGGCTGGCAGGTCGTCGAGAACCGATACCCCCACCAACAGGCGACCCGAGGGGGTTTTGAGGGCCGAGGCCTGGGCAAGGGCCCGCAGCGTGACACCCGTACCCGTCGCACTGAGCACCGCCACACACAACAGGGTGGTGGCGGTGGAGAGCCCGAAGCCCTGCTGCAGCGGCCACCAGGCCAGCAGAGGCGTCAGCGCCGATAGCAACACCGTGCGCAGCACCGCCGCCGGACGCGAGCCCAACAAGCCGCCGCGCACCTCCAGGCCCACCTGAAAAAACAGGGTGAGAACGCCCAACTCGGTGATGCCGGAGAGGGCCTGAATCCGGCTGAAGGGCACCAGGGTGTTGCCCAACAAGAAGCCCACCAGCAGCTCCAGCACGATGGCGGGCACTGCCCACCGCTCTAGGCGTGTGGCCGTGAGCCGGGCCACGAGGGCGCCTACCAGGAGCAACAGCAGTGTGCTGAGCAGGGAGGAACCCACGCAGGTAGCAACAAGGGGCGATCAGCCCGGGAGGATCACGCGATCGATCACGTGCACCACACCGTTATCACAGACGATATCGGCGGTCACAACCGTGGCGTTTTTCACCTCAAACGGCTCGGCACGGCGAATGGGAATCGGTGCTCCCTCCAGGCTGTCCCATTCGGCTTGCGCCACCAGCACGCTGCGGCTGTGGGCGCCACTGAGCACGTGATATTTGAGGATCCGTGCCAGCTGTGGGGGGTTGTCCACCAGGGTCTGAACGGTGCCCGGCGGCAAGGCAGCGAAGGCGTCATCCACCGGGGCAAACACCGTGAAAGGTCCTGGGCTCTCCAGGGCACCCCGCAAACCGGCGGCATCCACGGCAGCGAGGAGGGTGTTGAACACCCCGGCGCCAGCAGCGGTTTCAAGAATCGTGGCCATGGCGGATCTCCTAGCGGTAGTCCTGGGTCTGGATGTCGGCGAGGCGGGCCTCAGGCCTGAGGAAGCGATCCATCTGGGCCTCAAAGAAGCGCCGGTTGGCCATCAGGTGCTCGGGGTCCGTGTCGTCAAGGGGATAGAGCAGGGCGCCACGCAGGGCCTGAATCACCGCCGAAGTCACGTTGTACATCGAGCGCTGGAAGGTGATGCCCAACTGAATCAGTTGATCTTCCTCACCGCGGCGATGCTGTTTGTAGAGCTCCTGCAGGTAGGGGGGCAGGAAATGCAGCATGTCCTGCATCAGCAGGGTGGGCGGAATGCCGGCAGAACCCACCGGGAACACATCGGCATAGAGGATGCCGTAGTGGAAATCGGCCTGGTCGGCCGGCACCTGATGGGCCTGGGCGTTATAACTCTTGGTGCCCCGGAAGGGCGAGGTGCGGTAGAACACCGCCTCCACATAGGGCAACGCCGCCTCATAGAGCCAGGTGAAACCCTCGCTCTTGGGAATGATCTCGAAGCACTCATCACCAATGAACACATGGTGATAGATCGGCCGGCCCGCCACGGCAAAGATGCCGTTCACGAGAAAGTCCATCGCATCGGGCACCCCTTTGAAGCCGCCTTCGTCGTAGATGTCGCTCATCTCGAAGAACACCGGCGCCATCACTTCCCAGAACAGGCCGAGATTGGCGTAATAGGAGAGCTGCCGCACCTGCTCCAGGAACATCTCCGGGAACAGGCGATAGAGCCCCAGCATCACCGGGTTGCCCTTGAAATAGGCCTTGATGGCCCGATCCGCATTGGTCCGGTAGGCCTCGCTGGCCAGGTAGTCGTTGAAGCGGCCGCCCATGCCCTGGTGCCAGAACATGGCCTGCATGCAGGCCTCGGCGAACTCCATGTTCACCCGGTCGTGCCAGAGGTGGTGCAGCAGCTTGGGCATGCGGCGGGTTTCACCGCGCTCCATGAAGGCGAGAAGCTCCGGATGGGCCTTCTCACCGCCCCGCCAGATGCGTAGCGCAGCCTGATCCCCCGCATAGCTGTTGGGGAGATCGAGATACTGCTTGGAGATGAAGTATTTGAAGGCCGGCAGCGGATTGAGAAACACCCGCTCAGCGATGTAGAGCAGGTCGCGCCAATAGAAATCCATCGGCACGGCATAGGCCTTGTAGATGCCGATGATCTGCTGCAGGTTTTCAGGCGTGTCCGGCAGCATCGAGCCACCGGCCTCGAGGCGATGAATCACCTCCGCAAAGCGGTGGGTGGAAGGGGGAATCAGGGGAGCCTGGGTGCGCCCGGGAGCAACGGTGGCAGTCATGAGGGCAAGAGCGGCGAGGGCAACACAACGGCAGAGAACAGGGGGCCGACGGAACCAGAGGCCTTAGCGAGCAGCGGCGGCGCATCGGTGTAGCGCAGGGCGATGGCGGCGGTGCTGGTTTCGCTCCAACCGGTGAGCGCCCCGGGCCACAGGCCAGCGCCGATCACCAGGGCGGTGAGCACCAGGGCTGGGGCACGCTCAGCCCAGGTGGTGCTGGCCCAATCAGCCTTGCTGTTATCCAGCCGGCCGAAGCCCACCCGGTTGAACAGCCTCACTGCATACACGGCGGTGAGGCCGGAAGCCACCAGGCAAACCAGCGTGGGCCAGGGGAACGCCAGCCAGCTGCCTTCAAACACCAGCAATTCCGCCACAAAGCCCGCCAGGCCAGGCACGCCGGCGGCCGCCATCAAGGCCACCAGCATCAGACCCAGGGTGAAGGGCAGGCCCCGCTGGGCATTGAGCAACCCGGAGAGTTCCGGAATGGCCGTGGTGCCAGTTTTGGCCTCGATCATCCCCACCAGGCAGAACAGCAGGGCGATGATCAATCCATGGGCCAGCATCTGGGCGATCACCCCCTGCAGGCTCAGGGGTGTGGCAGCGGCCAGGGCGAGCAGCAACATGCCCATGTGGCCCAGGGAGCTGTAAGCCACCAACCGGCGCATGTCCAGCTGGGCAATGGCATTGAGGGCGCCGTAGATGGCACTGATGGCGCCGGCGGCGGCAATCCAGGGGGACCAGGCGGTCCAGGCGTCGGGCAGGAACTCCACCCCGAAGCGCAGCAGGCCATAGGCCCCCAATTTCGACACGGCCCCGCTCAGCACCATCGCCACCGGTGTTGGGGCCTGGCTGTAGGTGTAGGGCTGCCAGCCGTGCAGGGGCACGATCGGCAGCTTCAGGCCAAAGGCCAGCAGCACCAAGGCCAGCAGCCAGCGCTGTTGCGGCTCCGTGAGCTGATGGTGGGCCAGGGCGCTGTAGCTGAAATCCAGGCCCCCAGGCTGGAGCAAGCCAAAGGCCAGCACCGCCGCCAACAGGGCGATGCCCGACACCGCCCCATAGGTGAGGAAGCGAATGGCCGCGCCGGCCCTCCGATCGCCACCCCAGATGGCCACCAACAGGGTGGTGGGAATCAGGATCAGCTCGTAGGCCAGCACGAACAGCAGGGCGTTGCGAGCCAGGAAGGAGCCCACCAGCCCCAGGTTGGTGGCCAGCATCAACGAGAAAAACAGGCGCGGGCGGCTCTGTTGCTCCGGGCTAGCCAGCACGGCCAGGGCCGTGAGCAGCGCCGTGAGCAGCACCAGGGGCAGCGACAGGCCATCGAGCCCCAGCTCCAGCACCAGGCCTAGGCGGGGCAGCCAATCCACCACGAGCTCCCCAGGCGGATGGCGCCAGAGCCAGGCGGCGGTGATCAGCTGCAGCACAGGGGCTACCAGGGCAGCCCGGCGGGCCAGCCCAGGCCGATCCGGCAGCAGGGGAATCAGCACTCCCGCCAGCAAGGGCAGGAGAAACAGCAACAGCAAAGCCATGGTCGAGCAGTGAAATCAGTGGGCCAGCGTTGAAATCAGTGGGCCAACAGCCAGGCGGCCATCAAGAGCACGCCGAGCACCAGGGTGAGGGCATAGGCCTGGGAGCGGCCGGAGGTGGTGAAGCTGAGGCGCCGGGCCCCAGCCAGGGCTGCACCACCGGTGCCACTGCTGAAGCCATCCACCAACTGGGCATCACTCCAGGAGCTGAGCCGCGCCAGGCCCACTACGAGGGCCACCACGGTGCGGTGATAGAAGGCCTCGGTGTGCATGTCTTCCGCCAGCCAGTGCTGCAGGCCACCAAGACCAGCGGGAAGCTCCGCCAGGGGGTGGGGCCGCAGGTAGAAGAAGGCCGAACTGCCTGCGCCCACGAGGGTGGAGAGCAACAGCGGCACACCCCAGGGGCCCCAGCCGGGCAGGGGGGTGAGCTGGTACACACCGATCTGCACCAAGAGCTGGGGGATGTGCAGCACCAACCCCATCAACACCAGGGTGGGCAACACCATCAACCAGAGCACCTCGGCTGAACGGGCCGTGAAGGGGGTGGGCACACCGCCCCAGATCAAGCCGAACACCCGCATCAGCGAGGCACTGATCAGGGCATTGGTGATCAGTACTAAACCGCCCAACACCACGGGCAAGGGGCTGGCCGCCACCAGAGCCAGCAGCTCCCGCAGGGCCGCAAAGCCGCCAAACGGAGGTAGCCCCATCAGCCCGGCAGCACCCGCCAGGAAGGCCATCCCCATCAACGGGCGGCGGCTCCACAACCCGCCCAGCTGGGTGAGGTCCTGGGTGACATTGCTGATCACCACCGTGCCCACCGCCATCAACAGCAGCGCCATGGGCAGGGGGTACACGAGCAGCAGGTGGTCGGCCACGGTGATGCCGCCCAGACCCACCGCCACAAACAACAGGCCCAGCCAGCTGCTCACCAGGAAGCTGAGGGCGCGCTTCACATCGATCTGGCCCAGGGCGATCAAGGCCGCCACCAGGGCCGTGGTGCCGCCCACCACCACCAGCACCCCCTGCACCAGGGGGCTCAGCTCAATCAGCGGCTCGAGCCGGAGCAGCACCCAAGCGCCGCCAAGCACCACCACGGAGTTGCGCAGCACCGTGGAGGGCAGCGGGCTCTCCATGGCCTCATCCAGCCACAGGTGCAACGGAATCTGGGCGCATTTGCCCATCGGTCCGGCAATCAAGGCCAGAAGGATGAACTGGAAGCCTGGGGGGAGCGGCTGGCCGTTGTTGGTGAGATCCGCGGCCCAGGCCTGCAGACCGTGGAAGTTCCAGGTGCCGGTGACCGGCAGCAGGGCAATCACACCGGCCAGCAGGATCAGGTCGCCGATGCGCTGGGTGAGGAAGGCATCGCGAGCCCCCTTCACCACCAGGGACTGGTTGTACCAGGTGCCCACGATCAAATAGGTGCCCACCGTGAGCAGCTCCAGCAACACGTAGCTGAAGAACACCGAATCGGTGAGCATCAGGCCGCAGAGGCCGGCCTCAAAGAAGCTCAGCCCCCCGAAGAAGCGGGGCCACCCCCAATCCATCTCGAGGTAGGCGATCGAATAGATCTGCACAAGCACGTGCAGGCCGGTGATCACCGTCATGGCGATCAAGGCCGGCTCGGTCACCAGACCGTCGAAGCCGATGCGCAGGCCTGCGGTATTCAGCCAGGTCCAGCTGAAGCTGGGGGGGGCATAGAGGGCCGCGGCACCGGCAGCAGAGTTGCCGTGCAGCCCCAACAGGGCCAGAAAACTGTGGCCAAAGGCGATGGCCACCATCAGCAGGTTGATATAGCCGGAGGGCCGGGGGCCAGTGCGGGCAATCAACCCTGGCGACCACAGCAGGCTCGCCAGGGCTCCCACCAGGGGATACAGGGGCACCAACCAGGCCGTCTCAATCAGAGAAACGGTCATCGGCAATCAGAGCAAATGGGGCAACGGAGAAACCGTTGGAACCAACGCCACCGGAGGGGATCTGGGGGCGCCGGACCTCCGACGTGGCGCGAACGGTAGAAACCCCAGAAGCCAGTTGGGTGCCGCCAGCAACAGGTCTTACCTATGCCCCAGGCAAGGCCCACTTATGGGAGCAGCTCGAAGGTGCCGCAGATCTGCTGTTGCCGCCCAAGGGCCGCCGGTGCCATGACAGAACCACAGACGCGGAGGGAGGACCGATGCGCTCCACCCTCAACGAACTGCTGAACCAACTGGTCCAGCGCGGCTGGGCCAAGGTGGACGCCACCCCGGGCCTGCCGCGACCGGCCCCCTGCGGCCCCTGGTGGTCGATCGAACTGGGCGCCGTCACCACGGTGACCCTGCATCCCTGGCAGCAGGGACTGCTGGAGTTCAGCCTCACGGTGCTGGCCGATCCCCAGGACGCGATTCAATCGTTCGAGCTGGAGTGCAACGCGATGCCCGTGCCGGTGGCCCTGATCAACTGGTGGGGCGGGCTGGACGCCGCCCTGGGGCAGGCCAGCTGGCTGCGCGACCAGCTGGTGGCCGCCTGGGACAGGGAAATCAGTACGGGCGGCGAGATGCCCTGAGCTCAGGCAAAGCGGCGACGACCATCGTTGAAGCTGGCAAAGCTCGCCACCTCACCGCTGGCGCCGCTGGCCTGGCTGAGCTTCCAGACATTGCGGCTCACCCGGCGGGCCTTGAGGCCACCGCGCTCGACCAGGGCGGCGCCGGGGCGGGCCCCCATCAGATAGGTCACCTCAGCGGTGCTGAGGGGAGCGCCCGTCTGGAGAGCCAGTTGGGTGAGCTCCAGTCGGTGGCGCAGGGCGGCCGTGTCGCACTGGCCGCCGTCCTCCGAATCGCTCCAAGCCCAGGGGAGCTCGCCGTTAGCCGCCATCTTCTGCATCAAGCCCATGCCCACCAGGGCCAGGGCCTGCTCCGGCTTGACGCCGCTGAATTCCTGGCCGCTCTCCTGCTCCAGGGGCTTGCTGGCCTTGGCGGAAGCGTTGGAGGCAGAGCGCTTGGCGGCCACGGGCAGGTAGGCGGGGAATGGCTGGAAGGTACCGGTGCATCCCCGGCCCCGCAAGCAGAGGGGCGGGATCAGACGGGCCTACCGGAGCGGAGCGGTAAGATCGCCAGGCTCCTTCAGCTGGACCGCTGAGGACAACGACCTCAACGTCCGCAGGGAGCGCATCCTTTCCTTGGCCGATCGACCCCCCAGGCAACGCTCGCGTTCCGTGCAGATCACCGGAACCGACCTGGGTTTCAGCGGCAGCGGCTCCAGCCTCCAGGCCCAGCAGCCATCGGCGGCCAGCTGCGTGATCACCACCGATAGCGAGGGCTCACGCCTCGCTCGCCAGTCCAGCCAGGTGCAGTCAATCGAGTTGCGCACCTACGTGTTTCTCGATTCCCTGCAACCCCAGCTTGCGGCCTACATGGGCACAGTGAGCCAGGGATTCCTGCCGATTCCCGGTGATGCCTGCCTGTGGCTGGAGGTGTCCCCCGGCATGGCGGTGCACCGGGTGACCGACATTGCCCTCAAGGCCAGCACCGTGCGGCTGGGCCAGATGATCGTGGAGCGGGCCTTTGGCTCCCTGGCCCTCTACCACCGCGACCAGAGCAACGTGCTCCACTCGGGCGATGTGGTGCTCGAGGCCATCGGCAGCAGGGTGGAACAGCGCAGCCGCTGCGAGGTGAGCTGGACGGAGATCATCCGTGCCATCACCCCTGACCACGCGGTGCTGATCAACCGCCAGAACCGCCGTGGCTCGATGATCCAGTCGGGGATGAGCATGTTCATCCTCGAAACGGAGCCAGCCGGCTACGTGCTGATCGCCGCCAACGAAGCAGAAAAGGCCTCCAACATCACCATCGTGGACGTGAAGGCCGTGGGTGCCTTTGGTCGTCTCACCCTGGCCGGCCGTGAGGGCGATGTGGAAGAGGCGGCCGCCGCCGCCATGCGCGCCGTGGAGATGGTGAACCGACGCGCCAAAGCCTGAGCGTCTACACCCCCAGCAGCTGGCGCAGGCCCGGGGCCATGGCGCGGGCCGCCTTGCCACGGCTGCCGAGTTTGTCCTTGAGGTGCTGGGCCATGCGGGCGTAGGTCATCCCCGCTTCCCGCACCCAGAAAATCGGGTCGTACCCACCGCCATGGCCATCCGGTGCAGTGAGAATCTCGCCGCGGCAGATGCCCTCTGCCTCCAGCACGGTGGTGCCACTGGGGTCGGCGAGGGCCATGGCGCTGTTGAAACTGGCGCTGCGGTAAGGGGTGGAGCCCAGCGCCTGCAGGAGCCGGTGGATCCGCTCGTGATCGGTGGGGGCGTAGCGGGCGGAATACAAACCCGGGGCACCGGCCAATGCATCCACCTCAAGGCCGGAATCATCCGCCAGAGCCCACTGGCCGGTGAGCCGCGCCACCGTTTCGGCTTTCAGGCGGGCATTTTCGAGATAGGTGCTGCCGGTTTCCTCAATCTCAAGGCCTTCAGGCTGCTGGCGCACCTGCAGAGCCACAGCATCGAGCATGGCGCCGATCTCGGCCACCTTATAAGCGTTGCCGCTGGCGATCACCAGAACGGGAGGCTGCAGCTGCCCTTGCACGATGCGATTCAATTGCCCCGCCATTGTCGCCAATGGCGAGACTGGAGAGGGGAGGCAGGCTGGGTTGAACATTCCACCCCCCGAAAGGCTCCAGGGGTACCTGCCTCGTGGGAACCGTAGGCAGGTCCCCGTGGGACAGCAACGGGTGGGGTGCCGCATGTGCGCAGCAACGGACATCACTGACGAGCACGCGTAGGGTGAAGAAACCTGAGGAGCCGGGCGAACCATGGAGACCAGCCTGGTTCTGCAGAACCTGCTCACGCCGCCGGTTCTGTTCTTTTTTCTCGGCGTCATCGCCGTGCTGGTGGGCTCCGATCTGGAGATTCCGGCGCCTCTTCCAAAGCTGTTTTCCCTCTATCTCCTGCTCGCCATCGGCTTCAAAGGGGGCCTGGAACTCGCCCACAGCGGCCTGGGGGGGCAAGTGCTTCCCACCATTGCGGCAGCCGTGGCGATGTCCCTGGCGGTGCCGCTCTACAGCTTCCTGGCCTTGAAGCTGAAGTTCGACAGCTTCAATGCGGCCGCCATCGCCGCCACCTACGGCTCGATCAGTGCGGTGACCTTCATCACCGCCCAGAGCTTTCTGGAAACCCAGAAGATCACCTACGACGGGTTCATGGTGGCGGCCTTGGCCCTGATGGAATCACCGGCGATCATCGTGGGTCTGCTGCTGGTGAAGCTCGCGGCCCCACAACAGCAGCAGCGACCCGATGCCAAGGGAATGCGCTGGGGATCCGTGCTGAACGAAGCCTTCCTCAACAGTTCCGTCTTTCTGCTGGTGGGCAGCCTGGTGATCGGGGTGCTGGTGTCGGCCTACAGCCCGGCAAGCGCCGAAAAGATGCTGCCCTTCACCGACAAGCTCTTCTATGGAGCCCTGAGTTTTTTCCTGTTGGACATGGGCATCGTGGCCGCCCAAAGACTCAGCGACCTGCGCCGGGCTGGCAGCTTTCTGATTACGTTCTCGGTGTTGATGCCCCTGTTCAACGCCGTGGTGGGAGCTCTGATCGCCCGGGGGCTGCAGCTCAGCCCCGGCAACGGCCTGCTGTTTGTGGTGCTGTGCGCCAGTGCCTCCTATATCGCCGTGCCGGCGGCCATGCGCATGACGGTGCCTGAAGCCAATCCCAGCCTCTACATCTCTTCCGCGCTGGGGGTCACCTTCCCGTTCAACATCATTGTGGGAATTCCCCTCTACATGGCGCTGGTGAACCAACTCCTTCCCGCTGGGGGCTGAGCGGATGAAACGCGTTGATCTGATCCTCAGTGAGCGGGAGTTGGATTCCGTGATCAAGGCCATTGATGCCGCCGGCGCCCCGGGCTACTCGGTGATGAAGCACGTCACCGGCAAGGGGCCCCATGGCTCCGTGTCGGAGGCCATGGACTTCAGCGGCCTCGGGGCCAACGCCCACGTGATCATTTTCTGCGAGGCCTCGATCCTGGCGAAACTGCGGGAGGGCATCCAGCCCCTGCTGGATTACTACGGTGGCGTGGCGTACGTGTCAGAGGCTGAACCCCTGTGATGTCGGTGTCCCTGTTGACAGAACCGGGGACGGCTTTGGGGCCGACAACAAGCATCTCCAAAGTTTTGTGATGCACCAATGAGCGCCGCTTATCAATGGGTGCACGGACGGTGATGGCCAGGCAGGCCCCAATGGCTTGACGGGAGGATGACCTGGCGACCATGGTTGCAGGCGAACATTCCACCCCTCCTCCAGGAGCAGGTAATGGCTAACGAAACCATGGGCATCGCCCTCGGCATGATCGAGACCCGGGGTCTCGTGCCCGCGATCGAAGCCGCTGACGCGATGACCAAGGCCGCCGAAGTGCGCCTGATCGGTCGCGAATTCGTAGGCGGCGGTTACGTGACCGTTCTGGTCCGCGGCGAAACCGGCGCTGTGAACGCTGCCGTTCGCGCCGGCGCTGATGCCTGCGAGCGCGTGGGTGATGGCCTGGTGGCCGCTCACATCATTGCCCGCCCCCACCGTGAAGTTGAGCCTGCTCTGAACAGCAGCGCCGGCTTCGTGGGTTCCAAGGACTGAGCACTGAGCCGGGCCGCTGACGGCCGCTCAACTCTCTGATTCTTTTTCCCGAACCCACCCGGAGATTCTCCATGGCAAAGAAGTACGACGCTGGGGTCAAGGAGTACCGCGACACGTATTGGACTCCTGATTACGTTCCCCTCGATTCCGACCTGCTCGCGTGCTTTAAGTGCACCGGCCAGGAAGGTGTGCCCCGCGAGGAAGTAGCCGCCGCTGTGGCTGCTGAATCCTCCACCGGCACCTGGTCCACTGTGTGGTCCGAGCTCCTCACCGACCTCGACTTCTACAAGGGCCGTTGCTATCGCATCGAAGACGTTCCTGGCGACAAGGAAGCCTTCTATGCGTTCATCGCCTATCCCCTCGACCTGTTCGAGGAAGGCTCCATCACCAACGTTCTGACCTCGCTGGTCGGCAACGTGTTCGGCTTTAAGGCCCTGCGCCACCTGCGCCTGGAAGACATCCGCTTCCCGCTGGCCTTCATCAAGACCTGCATGGGTCCCCCGAACGGCATCCAGGTCGAGCGCGACCGGATGAACAAGTACGGCCGTCCCCTGCTGGGTTGCACCATCAAGCCGAAACTCGGCCTGAGCGGTAAGAACTACGGCCGTGTGGTGTACGAGTGCCTGCGTGGCGGTCTCGACTTCACCAAGGACGACGAGAACATCAACTCGCAGCCCTTCCAGCGCTGGCAGAACCGTTTCGAGTTCGTTGCCGAAGCTGTGAAGCTGGCCGAACAGGAAACTGGCGAGAAGAAGGGTCACTACCTCAACTGCACGGCAGCGACCCCCGAGGAGATGTATGAGCGCGCCGAGTTCGCCAAAGAACTGGGCCAACCCATCATCATGCACGACTACATCACCGGCGGCTTTACCGCGAACACCGGTCTGGCCAAGTGGTGCCGTAAGAACGGCATGCTGCTGCACATCCACCGCGCCATGCACGCGGTGATCGACCGTCACCCCAAGCACGGCATTCACTTCCGTGTGCTGGCCAAGTGCCTGCGTCTCTCCGGTGGTGACCAGCTGCACACCGGCACCGTGGTGGGCAAGCTGGAAGGCGATCGTCAGTCCACCCTGGGCTACATCGACCAACTGCGCGAATCCTTCGTTCCCGAAGATCGCAGCCGCGGTAACTTCTTCGACCAAGATTGGGGTTCCATGGGCGGCGTGTTCGCCGTGGCCTCCGGCGGTATCCACGTGTGGCACATGCCCGCGCTGGTGAGCATCTTCGGCGACGATTCCGTGCTGCAGTTCGGTGGTGGTACCCACGGTCACCCCTGGGGTTCCGCTGCTGGTGCTGCTGCCAACCGTGTGGCTCTCGAAGCCTGCGTCAAGGCCCGCAACGCCGGTCGCGAAATCGAGCGCGAAGGCCGCGACATCCTCCTGGAAGCCGCGAAGCACAGCCCCGAGCTGGCCATCGCCCTCGAGACCTGGAAGGAAATCAAGTTCGAGTTCGACACCGTCGACAAGCTCGACGTCAACTGATCATTCAGCGGTCAGGGATTGGGAGAGTTGTTATCACGGCCCTCTCCCTCCCCTATCCATGAACGGACAACGAACCCCTGAGCGGTTCATTCATTCCATCCATCTCAAGGATCCCCATGCCCTTCAAGAGCACCGTGGGTGACTACCAAACAGTCGCCACCCTGGAGACGTTCGGCTTCCTGCCGCCCTTCACCCAGGACGAGATCTACGACCAGATCGCTTACATCATTGCCCAGGGTTGGAGCCCGCTCGTTGAGCACGTCCACCCCAGCAATTCCATGGCCACCTACTGGTCTTATTGGAAGCTGCCCTTCTTCGGTGAGAAGGATCTCAGCGTGATCGTGAACGAGCTCGAGGCTTGCCACCGCGCTTACCCCGACCACCACGTGCGTCTGGTGGGCTACGACGCCTACACCCAGAGCCAGGGTTCCTGCTTCGTGGTGTTCGAAGGCCGCTGATTCAGCGGGCTTCGATTCTGTGGTCCCGGTCCAACACCGGGACCACCTCTTTCTTCATCGGCAGCTTGGATCGGCGCCGGCCACACCGAAAGATCGGTGGGTCTGTTGACGCCTCAGCTGCTGCATACCGATCAGTCATTCCATTCAACGGGCGGACATGGCCAGCAATTCGAGTCGCGAAGCAGCTCTGGAGCGCCGTAAAGCGCTGACCAACGGCGGCAAGAAAGCCGTGGGCCGCTACACCTCCGGCTCCAGCCGTGTGCGCACCGCAGCGGATGCTCGCCCAACCCGCACCAACACGCCTGTGGCACAGGCCCCAGCTGAAGCTGCCGTGGTGGCCGCCAGTGCTCCTGCCGCAAGCGACCGCTCCCGCCGCTCCGCTGGCCTGTCCCTGGGAGGGACCCCCAGCAACGGCGGTCGCAGCAGTGCCGCCAAGCCCGTGGCGAACCCCAGCCGCGACCTCGTGTTGGCTCGCCGCGAAGCCCTGAGCCGCAGCGGCAAGCGGGCTGACCATTCCAAGGACCGCAACCGCGCCGAGGCGGCCAAGGCCGCCAAGGTGTCCCAGGCGACTAGCGCTCCGGCTGGCGAGCACAAGTGCAAGTGCCAGGACAAGCCGGGTGAAACGGCCAGCCCCCGCACCGCAACCCTCTCCCTCGATACCAGCCGGACGGCACCCAGCGGCAACGGCGATCGCGCCGCCGCCCGGGCCGCCACCAAAAAGGGCACGGCCCAGCACAACCCCAGCCGCGCGCTGGTGCTGGCCCGCCGTGATGCCCTCGCCAAACGCGGAAAGTCCGCCAGCGCCACGGCCAAAACCGGTGGTGCAGCCGTGGTGCGCCAGGGCAATCCCGATCTGAGCACCCGTGAACTTGCTCAGAAGCTGCGCGAACTGAAGAACAAGAGTGGTTCTGCCGGCATCATCCGCACGGGCAGTGGCAGCGGCACCACCCGCCCCAGCGGCCCCAATCGCAAGGGCGCCAAGCAAGCTGCTGAGGCCAGCCTCAAAGTGGGCGTGAGCGAAACCCTGAGTGGGCAGGTCGTCACCGGCACCCAGGCGAACCGCTCCGTGAAGACCACCGGCAACGACGTGGCCACCTGCCGCACCGTGACCGGAACGGAATACCTCGGCGCTGAGGTGTTCCAGACCTTCTGCGGCAACCAGCCCGCCCCGGTGCAGCCCGCCAAGGTGCGCGTCACCGCCACCAGCCACGGCAACCGCGTCACCGGCAACGAAGTGGGCCGCAGCGAGAAGGTCACCGGCGATGAGCCCGGCACCTGCAAAACCGTGACCGGCACCGAATACATCTCTGCCAACCAATCGGCCGCCTACTGCGGCACCGCTACCCCGTCCGTGCGCAAGGTGGGTCGCAGCCAGACCGTTGGCGGTCAGGCCGTGTCCGGCGTGATGGTGGGTCGTTCCGAGCGGGTGACAGGCGATGAGAGCGGCTCCGGCCTGCAGCTCACCGGCGACCAGTACCTCGGCTCGGAAGCCCCGGCCGCCGGCCGTGCTCCCACCAAGGTGAGCAGCCTCAACACCCTGCGGGGCACTGGCATCACCGGCACCCATGTGGGCCGCAGCCAGAACGTCACCGGGGATGAACCCGGCAGCTGCCGCCTGGTCACCGGCGATGAATACGTGGGCAGCCAGCAGTTCGATGCCTTCTGCGGCACCCGTCCCGCCCCAGAAGCCGCCAAGGTGGGCTTCAGCATCACCAACAAGAACCTGGTGGTGAGTGGCACCCGCACCGGCCGCTCCGAGAAGGTCACCGGGGATGAACCCGGCACCTGCAAGGTGGTCACCGGCACCCCCTACGCCGGCCTGGAACAGACAGGCCAGTGGTGCTCCAGCAAGCAGGTGGAGGCCGTGCGCCAGCGCCTGCCCATGGCCATGGCCAACCGCCGCATGACCGGCACAAAGCCCGGCGTGGGCGGCGTGATGACCGGCGATGAGCGTGGCGCCTGCGAAAACGTGAGCGGCACTCCCTACATCGGCGCCGAGCAACAGGCGGCCGCCTGCGGCACCGCCGTGGCCCGCGATGCGGACTTTCCCCAGCCCCTGAATCCCGCCGCCTGGCAGGGCTTCAGTGTCCAGTCGCCTGCCCAGGCCGCCCAGGTTGAACGCGAAACCACCGGCACGGTGACCGGCAGCACCTACGAGCAAGGGGGGCGTATCACCGGCCCTTTCGACATGGCCGGTGACAAGGTCACCGGCACTGAGCAGTTCCGCTTCGATCGTCCCGCTGGCCAGCGCCTGGCTGCATCCGCGCCCGTGAACCTGGATGCCGAAGAGCGCACCACCTCCCGGGTCACCGGTGAGGGCTCTGGCAACAAGATCACCGGCGACGACTGGGATCGTGGCGACCGCGTCACCGGCACCGAGGGCCGTTCAGCCCGTCGCCGCAACCCAACCCGGGTGGGCAGCATGAGCGCCATGCCCGGCAGCCAACCCAAGCGCAACGTGGAAGTGGCCGTACCCGTGAGCCGTGTCACCGGGTCCAGCGGCAGCACCGATCAGGGCTCCCTGATCACTGTGTCCGGCGGCGCCCGCGGCTGAGGGACGTAACTAATGCCCCGGCGTTCAGCCACCACCAACCAGAAGCCCACGGCCCCTACGGCTCCTCGCCGTCGCCCCGGGGTCAGCGCTGAGCAGTCCTCCCTGGCTGCGCCCACCCCCCTCGAGCCGGTGACAGCCCTCAGCAAGGTCCTGCGTCAGCGCGAACTGGCCATGGCCTCCCGCCAGGGCAACAGCAACCGGTCTGGACGCCAGCGCCAGCAACGCAACCCCGTGCAGGCGGCAGCCTCCCTCAGCAGCGCCCCAGCCGTTGCGACCGCCACCGGCACTGGCAAGCCCGGCCGACGGGTGCGGCCTGTGGCGGCCCAGGTGATTCTCACCCCCAGCAGCCGCCTCCATCCCCTCAGCAACGGCGAAGCCAACGCCACCCTGCGGGCCTACGAGGACGCCATCCTGGGCGGCTTCGACCGCATCGTTCCGGTACTGAAGCGGCTCTCGGCTCTCCAGCACGAGGACAACTTCGTAGCCCTGGCCCAACAGCTGGCCAAGGCTGAACTGGGCTACGAGCTGCCTCTGCCGGTGCTGGAGAACGCCTGGACCAGCCAGCTGGACATGCGCACCCTGTTCGCCTGGTGTGTGTTTGAGGCCTACGAGCAAACCAGCATCCAGTTCTTTGAGGCCGACCCCCTGGCAGGGCAGGACGGCAGCGCCGCGGCAGAGGCCTTCGACAGTTTCCTGCTGGAGTGTGGCTTCCACCTGCTGGACATCACCCCCTGCGCCGATGGCCGCCTGGCCCACGCCATCGCCTACGCCCTGCGCCTGCCCTTCAGCTCCGTGCGGCGCCGCTCCCATGCCGGGGCGATGTTTGACGTGGAAAACACCGTTGACCGCTGGGTGAAGACGGAACATCGCCGCTACCGCGAGGGCATCCCCAATCCGGCCCACAGCGACACGCGCTATCTCAAGGCGGTTGTTTACCACTTCAGCTCTAAAGATCCCTGCCACGAGGGCTGTGCCGCCCACGGCAGCGACGACAAGGCCGCTGCTGCCCAAGGCCTGCAGCGACTGAAGGATTTCCAGCAGGCCGTGGAGAACAGCTTCTGCTGTGGCGCCTCTGTGGATCTGCTGCTGATCGGCATGGACACCGACACTGATGCGATTCGGGTCCATGTGCCCGGCCGCGACGGCCGCACCGATCTGGACAACTGGCTCGATGCCCGTGACGTCTACGACGCCACCCAAGCCCTGCGTCCCGAAGACGCCCGCGAGCAGATCCAGGCCCTGGTGGAGGCCTCGGCGGCCTCAGCCCCCGATCCGGGCATGGTGAAGCTGGTGGCGCGCCTGATCGAGCACAACCTCTCCCAGATCGACTACGTCCGCCAGTACCACGCTGGCGGCTACAGCGATTTCGGCCATGCCGAGCGCTTCATCGGCGTGGGCATCGGGTTCAAGGAGATCCATCTGCGCAATCTCACCTACTTCGCCTACATGGACACGGTGGAGGAAGGCGCCCCTGACCTGGATGTGGGCGTGAAGATCTTCAAGGGTCTGAATGGGTCGCGCGGATTGCCGATCCCTGTGGTGCTCCGGTTCGACTATCACGGTGCCGTTCCCGGTGCCCGCGAGCGGGCCATTCAGCACTGCGAGCGCGTACAGCGCGCCATTGAGTCGCGCTACAGCGACCTGTGCCAACAGGGCCTGCTGCACACCTTGCTCACCGTGCGCGACCGCGACCGGCATGTGCCAGCGGAAACCGTAAGTTCCTCAATCACGTTCAACACCGGAGGGGGTCACTGAGATGTTGATTTGCAAGGTCGTCAAACCCCTGGTGTCCACCAACCGCATTGCGGACTTCCAGCACAAGCACCTCCAGGTGGTGCTTGATGGCAGCACCCAGAAGGTGGCCGTGGATGCCGTGGGGTGCATCCCCGGCGATTGGGTGATCTGTGTGGGCAGCTCCGCCGCTCGCGAGGCCGCCGGCAGTAAGTCGTACCCCAGCGACCTCACCATCGTTGGGATCATCGACCACTGGGATCCCGATGCCGCCAAGGACATGGCGGCCGGAAACCCTTCGGGGGGCTCCAAGTAATGGAGATCATGCAGGTGATGGGGTCGCTGGTGTGCACCAACAGGGTGCAGGGCTTCGCCCACCAAAACCTGCGCATCCTGCGCACCTCCAAGGGAAAACTCAGCGTTGCCTGTGATCCCGTGGGAGCATCACCGGGCAACTGGGTGTTCACCGCCAGTGGCTCGGCCGCCCGCCACGCCACCGGCAACGCCGATCTGTTCACCGATCTCACGATCGGCGGAATCATCGACCACTGGTCGCCAGACGGTTAAGGGGATCTCCTCCCCTCTCAGCTCCGCTGAGTCCCCTCCGTTCCTCCGCGCACCATTCACCGGGCTCTGCCCACCACCGCCATGGCCACTCCCAAATCCCGAGCCACCGCCACGACGGCCAAAACCGCCACCTCCACCCCGGCAGCTGCCACCCCGGTGACACCCACCCCGACGCCGGCAACCCCTGCCGTGGCTGCCCCCGCGGTCACCGTGACCGCGACCACCGTCGCCTCCAGCCCCGCTCCAGCGGCCGCCAAGCCCAGCAGCGCTAGCACCACTGCCCGCAAGTCCAGCGCCGCCTCCGGCGCTGGACGCTCCAGCGGCGGCAGCGGCATCACCCCTCCCTCCTCCTCCCCCTCCTCCAACGCCATGGCTCCCACCGTGCACGGCATCGCCCTCGGCATGATCGAAACCCGCGGCCTGGTGCCCGCCATCGAAGCGGCCGACGCCATGACCAAGGCCGCTGAGGTCACCCTGGTGGCCCGTGAGTTCGTCGGTGGTGGCTACGTCACCGTGATGGTGCGCGGCGAAACCGGTGCCGTGAACGCCGCCGTGCGCGCCGGCGCCGATGCCTGCGAGCGCGTGGGTGATGGCCTGGTGGCCGCCCACATCATTGCCCGCCCCCACGGTGAAGTGGAACCCGCCCTGGCCGGCAGCACCGATCTGGCCCGTCGTCTCTGATGACCATGGACGCCGTCCATCCGCGCGTCCTGGGCTACCTCGGACGCGCCCTCAGCCTTGAGCTCACTGCCGTTCAGCAGTACATGACCCAGGCTTCCCTCGTGGAGCTCTGGGGCGACAAGGCCTCCGCTGATCGTTTTCGCGAGGAAACGGTGGAAGAGATGCAGCACGCCGAGCGGATCGTGCAGCACATGCTCTCCCTGGGGGTGGCTCCGGCCGCCTCCCAGCTACAGGCCGTGACCCATGCGCCTGATCTGGTGGGCCTGCTGGAGCACAACGCCGTGCTGGAAACCCAGTTGATCAACCACTACGCCGAAGCCACCCGCTTCTGCGCCGTGATTCGGGACGAGGCCAACGCCGCCTTCTTCCAGAGCCTCTGGGACGAGGAACAGCACCACGGCGAGGAGCTGGAGGCCTGGCTGCGGGAGCTGGGTGGTGGCCGCAGCCGTGGCTACGGCGCCTACAGCGCCAACCGCCTGGCGCGGCGGAACCCGAACCAGCGGGCCACCTTCTGAACCGAAGCGGGTCTGCCCCAGGCAAGCCAGCGCAACAGTGCCCCGGTCGGCTGATCCGTTCCGGGGCCTTTCTTGCTTAGATTCCGCCGCCAAGACCCCGTCCTGGCGGGCCGCCCATTCCACACCGCTTGACCCCTGCCCTCCCCCTGCCGCTGCAGTTCGCCTGGCTGATCCCCCTCTACGGATTCAGCGGTGTCGTGCTGTCCCTGCCCTGGGCCGCGGGTTGGATCAAGCGCAACGGGCCGCGACCAGCGGCCTACCTGAATTTGTTGGCCACCCTGCTGGCCTTTGTGCATGGCAGCGTCGCCATGCGGGAGGTGTTCCTCACCGGGCCCCAGGCTCTGTCGTTTGAGTGGCTGCAGGTGGCCGATCTGCACCTGGCCATCTCCCTCGACCTCTCCCCCACCAACCTGATCGCCCTGGAGCTGGTTACCTCCCTGTCCCTGCTGGGCCAGTTCTTTGGCCTGGGCTACCTGGACAAGGAGCTCTCCCTGGCGCGCTTTTACGCCCTGGTGGGTTTCTTCGAGGGAGCCATGAGCGGCGTTGTGATCAGCGGCTCGCTGTTCATCAGCTACTTCCTGCTGGAGATGCTCACCCTCTCCACCTACCTGCTGGTGGGCTTCTGGTACGCCCAGCCCCTGGTGGTGACTGCCGCCCGCGATGCCTTCCTCACCAAACGGGTGGGTGATGTGCTGCTGCTGATGGCCGTGGTGGCCCTCTCCGCCTGGGCCGGTGGCATGGATTTCAACCACCTGTACGAGTGGGCGGCCAGCGGCTCCCTCTCCCCCCTGGCCGCCACCCTGCTGGGCCTGGGCTTAATTGCGGGCCCCACGGGCAAGTGCGCCCAGTTCCCGATGCACCTCTGGCTCGATGAGGCCATGGAGGGCCCCAACCCGGCCTCGATCCTGCGCAACTCGGTGGTGGTCACCTGCGGCGCTCTGGTGCTGCTGAAGGTGATGCCAATCCTGCAGCAATCCCCCATCGCCACCTCGGTGCTGCTCACCATCGGCAGCATCAGCGCCCTGGGGGGATCGTTCGTGTCCATCGCCCAGGTGGATATGAAGCGGGCCTTCTCTTACACCACCACCAGTTACATGGGGCTGGTCTTCATTGCCATTGCCCTCCAGTTGCCCTCCCTGGCCCTGCTGCTGCTGTTTGCCCATGCCGTGGCCAAGGCCCTGCTGATGATGAGCGTGGGCAGCGTGATCGCCACTACCAACTGCCAGGACATCACCGAACTGGGGGGCCTGGGTGGTCGGATGCCAGCCACCACCGGTGCCTATCTGGTGGCGGGTGCGGGCCTCACCGGCCTGCTGCCCCTGGGTTGCTTCTGGTGTTTTGGCCTCGCCACCGATGTGTTGGCGCAGCAGGCTCCGCTGTTTGCAGCGGTGTTTCTGGCCACCAATGCGCTGATGGCCTGGAACCTCACGCGGGTGTACCGCCAGGTGTTCCTGGGAACCCCCCAACCCAAAACCAAACGCGCCCCTGAGGTGAATTGGCAGATGGCGCTGCCCATGGTGGCCCTCTCAGTGGTGGTGCTGCTCACCCCGGCCTTGCTCACCAAGCTCAATCCGGTGCCCGGCATCAACTCCTTCTCGCCAGGCGTGGCGGCGGCCGTGATCGGCAGCAGCGCCGCTGGGGTTCTGGTGGCCTGTCTGCTGCCGGTGCACAAAAGCTATGCGCGCTCCCTGCTCAAACCCGTGCGCTTCCTGCAAGACCTGCTGGCCTTCGACTTCTACACCGATCGCTTCTATCGCCTCACCATCGTGAATCTGGTGTCGGGCATGGCCCGCCTCACCAATTGGGTGGATCAGGTGGTGGTGAATGGCTTTGTGAACCGGCTCGGCCGCTTCTCGCTGGTGTCCGCCGATGGACTCAAGCTCAGCGTGAGCGGCCAAACGCAGACCTACGTGCTCACGGCCCTGATGGCCGTGGTGCTGCTGCTGGCTTCGCTCAACTGGGTGTTCGGCTGACCATGATGCTCAGCCCTCTCCTGCTGATTCCCTTTCTGGGCGCCCTGGGCCTGGCCCTGTGGCCCGGCAATCCCACACCCGAGCAGGTGCGCCGTGGCGCCCTGATGGTGCTGGGCCTGCAACTGGCCTGGAGCCTCTGGGTGCTGGCCGGCTTTGATCCAGCCCTCAGTGGCATGCAGATGGGCGAATCGCTCGACTGGGTGCAGAGCCTGGGGCTTAACTACCGGCTGGGAGTCGATGGCTTGTCGATGCCGTTGCTGCTGGTGAACGCCGGCCTCACCTTTGTGTCCGCGTTTGCCTCCGGCAGCGTGAGCCAGAAGCCCAAGCTCTACTTCGCGCTGCTGCTGGTGATCAGCGGTGCGGTGAATGGGGCCTTTCTGGCCCAGAACCTGCTGCTGTTCTTCCTCTTCTATGAGCTCGAACTGATCCCCCTGTGGCTGCTGATCTCCGTGTGGGGCGGGGCCAACCGCGCCTACGCCGCCACGAAGTTCCTGATCTTCACCGCCGTGAGCGGCATGCTGATCCTGGGGGCCTTCCTGGGCCTGGCTCTGGTTACCGGCCAGGTGGACTTCAGCCTCACCCCTGTCCTGAGCCAACAACTGGGCATGGGAACCCAGCTGATCCTGATGGGGGCACTGCTGATCGGTTTCGGCATCAAGATCCCCCTCTTCCCCTTCCACACCTGGCTGCCGGATGCCCACACCGAGGCGTCCACCCCCGTATCCGTGCTGCTGGCGGGCGTTCTGCTCAAGCTCGGCACCTACGGTCTGTTGCGCTTCTGCCTGGGTCTGTTCCCTGAGGCCTGGGCGCGGATGGGGCCGTATCTGGCCATCTGGGCTGCGATCTCGGTGCTCTACGGGTCCCTCGCGGCTATTGCCCAGCGAGACATGAAGCGGATGGTGGCCTACAGCTCCGTGGGCCACATGGGCTATGTGCTGCTGGCCGCAGCCGCGGCCACACCGGTGAGCCTGCTGGGTGCGGTGTTTCAGATGGTGAGCCACGGTCTGATCTCGGCCTTGCTGTTCCTGCTGGTGGGCGTGGTGTATCGCACCACAGGAACCCGCGATCTGGAGGTGCTGCGCGGCCTGCTGAACCCGCAACGGGGTCTGCCACTCACCGGCTCGCTGATGATCATGGGCGTGATGGCCAGCGCCGGCCTGCCAGGTATGGCGGGCTTCATTTCTGAGTTTCTAGTGTTCCGCGGCAGTCTTGAGGCTTACCCGCTGCCCACCCTGCTCTCGATGGTGGGCTCGGGCCTCACAGCCGTGTACTTCCTACTGCTGGTGAACAGGGCCTTTTTCGGGCGCCTGGCCATCCAATCGCCCCTGCCCGCCACCACCCCCACCGGCCAGCGCATCGCTCCGATCGATGTGCAGCTCCCCACTGTTCCCCTGTTAGATCAGCTGCCCTCGCTCGTGCTCACCGCCCTGGTGGTTGTGGTGGGGCTCGTGCCTGGCGGCCTGGCCCAGCTGGGGGAAGCCACCACCACCGCCATGGCCCAGATGCCTGAGCTGGTGGCCGCCATCGCCTCCGGGAGCCTGATCAGCTGATGACCACCCCCGTGCTGATGCCCACCATGGAGCAGCTGGCCGAACGCCTACTGCAGGGCCAGACGCTGCTCGACCAGAGCGATGACCACCTGCTGGAAGTGGTGGGGGTGCTGGAGAGCTACGGCGTGGTGCTCGATGCCTACAGCATCAACCTGATCTTTCAGGCGGAGCGGCAGTTCCTCAATCCCTTCCCGGTGTTCCGCTTCTTCGATGGCGACCTGAATCTCGGCAAGTGGTGGCGCCATGTGACCCACGACCGGATCAACTTTGAGTACGCCGAGTACTGCCAGAAAGCCATGCTGTGGCACGCCACCGGCGGCATGGATGCCTACTTCGACAGCGAGGCCTTCAAGGCCAACTGCGCGGCCATCGTGCGGGCCAAGGGCAGGGATCCGCTGCTGGCGGTGCTCAATGCCCTCTTCCCGAACTTCATTCCCGAACTGATCCGCTCCGCTGCCACCACCCATGCGCTCGGCCAGTTCTGGCGGGTGATGAGTGATCTGTTCCTCGATCTGGCCGCCGCCGAGCGCGATGGTCGGGTTGGCACCATCGCCCAGGTGGTGGCGTTCATCAAGCAGGGGCTGGTGGCTGCCGCCGCCAACCCGATCACCTACGCGGTGACCATCGGCGCTGAACAGTTCTGGGTGCTGCCCCCGGAGGCTGGCCTGAGCTTCCTGGCTGATGTGGCCGTGCCCTACGTGGAGGCCGTGTTCCTGCGGGGCATGCCCTTCCTCGGCACGGTGAGCTTCAATGCCCAGGCCCAGGCCATCTCCCACGACCAGAGCCAGTTCGCCTATGGGGCGCTCTACGCCGATCCGCTGCCCACCATGGGAGCCGGCATCCCCCCCAGCCTGCTGATGCAGGATATGTACCGGCACCTGCCCCAGGCCCTGCACGACTGGTATCGCCAGCGCACCCGGGGGGAGGGCGACGTGCACGTGAAGATCTGCATGAGCTTCCAGAAGTCGATGTTCTGCGTCACCAACGCGGCCATCAACGGCACCATGCCCCACCCGCTGGATAGCGCGGATCCCCAGCAGCAGGCCGCCAACCGGGCCTACGCCGAGAGCTGGGCCACACGCCTGGCGGCAGGCCGCACCGACTGCCTGGCGGCCACGTAAGTTCACAGCCATGGATCACCAGTGGAACCCCAGGCCCAAGCCCGACCGGGTGGAATGGCTGGAACGGCGCATCGATTTCGCCGACTACGCCGCCAACCGCGATTTCCTGGATCGCCTCAACGACTTCTGCGAGCAGCAGGGGCGCTATCCGGACATCAGCTTCGGCCGCACCTACGTGAACATCACCCTGCGGTCTGAGGCAGAGAACGAGCCCATCGGTGCGGTGGACCACGCCTTTGCCGCGGCCATCGATGGGCTCCTCTGAGTCTCCAGACGACACCCCCGTGAACCTGCAGGAGGCCTTCGAGGGCGCCGAGGTTCAGGACGTGCTGCACCAGCTGGACCGGGAGCTGATCGGCCTGCGGCCGGTGAAAACCCGCATCCGCGAAATTGCGGCCCTGCTGGTGGTGGAGCGGGCCCGAAAACAGGTGGGGCTAGCCACCACGGCCCCGAGCCTGCACATGTCGTTCACCGGGCGGCCGGGCACCGGCAAAACCACCGTGGCAGCACGGATGTCGCAGATCCTGCACCGCCTCGGCTACGTGCGCAAAGGTCACGTGGTGACCGCCACCCGCGACAATCTGGTGGGGCAATACATCGGCCACACCGCCCCGAAGACCCGGGAGATGCTCAAAAAGGCGATGGGCGGGGTGCTGTTCATCGATGAGGCCTACTACCTCTACCGCCCGGAGAACGAGCGCGACTACGGCGCTGAAGCCATCGAGATCCTGCTACAGGTGATGGAGGCCAACCGCGACGATCTGGTGGTGATCTTTGCGGGCTACAAGGACCGGATGGACGTGTTCTACCAGTCCAACCCGGGGCTCTCCTCCCGCGTGGCGAACCACATCGACTTCCCCGATTACACCGCTTCAGAACTGCTGGCCATCGCCAAGTTGATCCTGGCGGCGGAAAATTACCGCTTCAGCGAAGAGGCCACACTGGCCTTCGCCGAGTACATCCAACGGCGCATGCAGCTGCCGTTCTTCGCCAATGCCCGTTCGATCCGCAATGCCATCGACCGGGCCCGCATGCGCCAGGCCAATCGCCTGTTCAATCGCATGGCCAGCATGGGAATCACCAAGCTCGACCTGATGACCCTGGAAGCGGACGACATCACCGCCAGCCGTGTGTTTGCCGGCGAGGTAGAAGGTCTCGACCGCAGCGAGCCCATCACCCAGTAGGTCGGCTATTTTTTCTTGCGCGAATCGATCTGCAGCAGGTCGCGCACCTGCTGCACCTGACGGCCCAGCTGGGGGTCCGCACCCAGCTTCTTCTCGATCTGCTCCACGGCATACATCACGGTGGAGTGATCCTTGCCGCCGAAGGCCTCGCCGATGCGCGGCAGCGACAGATTGGTGCCCTGCCGCATCAAATACATGCCCACTTGCCGGGCCTGGCTCACTGCGCGCTTGCGGCTGGGGCTCTTCATCTCCTCCACCCCCACGCCGAACACCTCCGCCACCTTGTTCAACACCTGGGCGGGGGTCACCTCCACCTCCACGCCGGAGGGATCGAGCATCGGCGCCACCGATTCCACCGTCATCGGCAGGCCGGTGATCGAGGCAAAGGCCACGGCCCGGGTGAGGGCCCCCTCGAGCTCCCGGATGTTGGAGGTGAAGCGCCCGGCGAGGTACTGAATGAGATCGCGAGGCAGGCTCATCCGCTCGTGCTCGGCCTTCTTGTGCAGAATCGCCATGCGGGTTTCCAGATCCGGGGCCTGGATATCGGCGATCAGGCCCATGGAGAAGCGGGAAATCAGCCGCTCCTGCAGCCGCGGGATCTGGCTGGGGGGCCGATCACTGGCGATCACGATCTGGCGGCCCGCCTCATGCAGGGCATTGAAGGTGTGGAAGAACTCCTCCTGGGTGTACTCCTTGCCCTCGATGAACTGGATGTCGTCCACCAGGATCAGGTCAGCGGCGCGGTAGCGATCGCGGAACTTCTGCATGCCGTCCTTGCGGATGGCCTGAATCAGGTCGTTGGTGAAGGTTTCGGTGCTCACGTAGGCCACGCGGGCCTCGGGGTCGATCTCCAGGCGGTAGTGACCGATGGCCTGCATCAGGTGGGTCTTGCCCAGACCCACACCGCCGCAGATGAACAGCGGGTTGAACTCACGGCCGGGGGCCTCGGCCACCGCCAGAGCCGCCGCATGGGCCATGCGGCTGTTGGGGCCCACCACAAAGCGGTTGAACACATAGCGGGGGTTCAGGCCGGGGGCCAGCTTGCGCGGCGCCTCACCGGTGGCGGTGGGGCCATGCAGCGCAGGAGCGCGAGACTCCCCGGTGGGTGAAGCCTCTCCTGGTGCCAGGGCCCCGGCCAAGGTTTGCATCGTGGCCGCGCCCTCACCCTCGGCTGTGGCCTCCACAGCCACACCCACCGGACGCCCCGCCAGCTCCGAAGCCACCGCGGCGATCGTGGTGAGGTAGTTCTTGCGCAGCCAGCCGCAGGCGAAGGCATTGGGGGCCAGCAGCTGCAGCTGGTCGCCCTCAAAGCCAGCGCAACGGGCCGGCCGGATCCAGGTTTCAAAGGTGGGCTTGGAGAGGTTGCCCTGGAGGGCCTCCTGAACCTGGTGCCACAGCTGTTCTCCCTGCTGCACCGTCACGCCACGCCCGAGCTGACGATTATACGGTCGTCCCCCTGGCGGATCCGTCTTAAATGATGCGCATCACGACCTGGCCCCAAAGCCCGTCTGCATGGCCCGATTGATGCGTGTGCGCCGCCGCGTAGCTCTGATCAGCACCCTGCTGGGGGCCAGCCTGCTGGCGGCCTGCAACACCAACCTGCCCGGCCTGCCTGGGGGCCGCGGGGGCGATCCCACCCGGGTGAGCGATGCGCCGGCGGCGCCTCCGCTGCAGCCCGGCACCAGCTTCATCGTGAATGCCGTGGACAAGGTGGGTCCGGCCGTGGTGCGGATCGACACGGTGCGGAGGGTGGTGAACCCCTTGGGCGGCCTGTTCGGCGGCGGCCCATCGGTGCAGCAGCAGCAGGGCCAGGGCTCTGGCTTCATCACCCGGTCCGATGGGGTGATCCTCACCAATGCCCACGTGGTGGAGGGGGCCAATGAGGTGGGGGTAACCCTGCCGGACGGCCGCAGCTTCAGCGGCAAGGTGCTGGGTGCCGACCCCATCACCGACGTGGCCGTGGTGAAGGTGGCCGCCAGCAACCTGCCTGTGGCCCCCCTTGGGGATTCCACCAAGGTGCGGCCCGGTGAATGGGCCATCGCCATCGGCAACCCCCTGGGACTCGATAACACCGTGACCGCCGGGATCATCAGTGCCGTACAGCGCACCAATGCCGTGGGTGAAGGCCAGCGGGTGCCCTATCTGCAGACCGACGCCGCGGTGAACCCCGGCAACAGCGGCGGCCCACTGATCAACGACCGCGGCCAGGTGATCGGCATCAACACCGCCATCCGCCAGGCCCCAGGGGCTGGCCTGAGCTTCGCGATCCCGATCAACCTGGGGCGCCAGATCGCTGCCCAGATCCTCGAGCGGGGCCGCGCCTCCCACCCCTACATCGGCGTGCGCCTGCAGGCCCTCACCCCGCAGCTGGCCCGGGAGGTGAATGCCACCAACGCCGAGTGCAAGTTGCCTGAAATCAATGGCGTGGTGGTGGTGGAGGTGATGCCTGGCAGTCCTGCCGATCGCAGTGGCATGCGCCCCTGCGACCTGATCGAAACCGTGGGCGACAGCACCGTGGACAACCCCTCGGAAGTGCAGGTGGCAGTGGATCAGGGCCAGGTGGGCGAGGCCCTGCCGGTGAAGGTGCGCCGCGGCGAGCGCAACCTCAGGCTCCAGCTGAAACCGGCAGAGCTGCCACGGCAACGCTGAGGGGCATGGGAGCGCGGCAGCTGGTGGTGATGGCCCGCTGGCCCGCAGCAGGGCGCTGCAAGCGGCGCCTGGCGATCACCACGGGTGCCGCCGCCGCCGCCCAGGTGCAACAGCGCCTCACCGCCCACACCCTGGCCACGGCCAGGCTGGCAGCCGATCAGGCCCAGGCTGCTCTGCTCCTGGCGGCCGATGGGCTCGGACCACGGGCCCTAAGCCGCTGGGGCCGCGCGCTAGGGGCCGATGCGGCCGTGCTGCAGGGGCGCGGCAGCCTGGGCCGCCGCATGCAAAACCAACTGCAACGCCGCTTCCAGCGGGGGGCCCAGCAGGTGGTGCTGATCGGCACCGATCTGCCGGGTCTGGAGGTGGCGGATCTCAGGGCGGCCTTCGACCACCTCCAAGAGCATCCGCTGGTGCTGGGGCCGGCGGCGGATGGCGGCTATTGGTTGATCGGCCTGACCCGCAGCGGATTTGAACGCGCGGGAGCCGCCCTGATGGCCGGCATGCCCTGGGGCAGCAACACCGTGCTGCAGGGCACCCTCGAGGCCGCCGCGGCCCGCACCCTCAAGCCGGCCCTACTCCGCCAGCAGCACGACCTCGACCGCCACGCCGACCTCGCCCCATGGATCCCATCGCGCCGCCGCCGTTAGCGCCCCTGGCGGTGCTGATCCCAGCGCTGAACGAGGCCCAGCGGCTGCCGGCCCTGCTGGCCGACCTGCAGCAGGCGCCACCGGGCTTGTTGCGGGACATGCTGGTGGTGGATGGGGGCAGCGTCGATGGCACCGCCGCCCTGGCCCGGCTGGCGGGAGCCCAGCTGCTGCACAGCCCCCGGGGCCGGGGCAACCAACTGGCCCTCGCGGCCGCCCGTACGGCTGCCCCTTGGCTGCTGGTGCTGCATGCCGATGCCCGGCTGCCCCAGGGCTGGGCCACGGCGATCGCAGCGGCGATGGCCCAACCCGCTGCGGCCTGGAGCTTCAAGCTCGCCATCGATGCCCCGGGGCTGTCGTTGCGGCTGCTGGAGCTGGCGGTGGCCCTGCGCAGCCGCCTGGGCCAATGCCCCTACGGCGACCAGGGCCTACTGCTGCCGAGCCAGCTCTACGCCGCAGCGGGGGGCTTTGCTCCGATCCCGCTGATGGAGGATCTCGATCTGGTGCAGCGGCTCCAGCCCCACGCCCGCCTGCGCTGCCTGCAGCAGCCCCTACGGGTGAATGGTCGCCGCTGGCGCGAGCGAGGCGTGCTGGCCGTGGCCTGGCACAACTGGCAGCTCAGGCGCGCCTGGCGCCGGGGTGCCAGCACCGCGGAGCTGGCGCAGCGCTACTACGAGCTGGAGCACACTTGCGCCCAGAAGCGCCTCATCCCCTCGCCAAATGGATCCTGCCCAGCTGCCACCCAAATTGCCGCGCCGCCAGATCCCGCGGGTGATTGCCCAGCTGGTGATGCGCATGCGCTGGGATCTGACCGTGATGGTGCTGCTGTGCAGCGTGTCCCTGGCCCTTGGGCAGACCCCGATGTTCCGGGGGATGCGCCTCATTGAGGGCAGCGGGCTCTCGATTCTGGGGATTGCGGCATCGATTTTCGTGGCCTTCCGCAACACCCAAGCGATTAATCGCTGGTGGGAAGCACGCGTGCTCTGGGGCACGATCACCAACGCCAGTCGCCACTGGCGCGACACCCTCCATGCGCTGCTGGGCAGTCAGCCTGAACTTCGGGGGGAAGAACAGCGGCTGGTGGCCCTGCAGAGCCTGCAGGCCTGGCTGCTGAACTTCGAGCTCAGGGGCTATTGGCGCGAAGATGCCCATCAGGCCGCCCATGGCCTAGGCGCCAGCCTGGGCCTACCGCCGCAGATCACCCTGGACCAAACCCTGCGGGTGCGGGCGGCTGCCATCGGGCAATTGCGGCATCGGACTGTGATCAGTGCCTTGGGCTGTGATGCGCTGCTGCGCTCCAGCGAGACTTTCACCAATGCCCTGGGCGGGCTGCAGCGGATCCGCAACACACCTCTGCCACCCACCTATGACGTGTTCATCCGGCTGATCTGCTGGCTGTTCGGCTATGCCCTGTTCCTGAACTTCAGCAGCCAGGGATCCACTGGAACCGGTGCCATGCTGTTCCTGGGCTATCTCGTGGCCGAGCGGATCGGTGCTTACATCGAGGGGCCGTTTGACCGCGACGGCAGCAGCTTCTGCGTGCCCATGGATCTGATCTGCAGCCGCATCAGCGCAGACCTGCTCGGTAGCCAGCATCCCCTGGGCCAGGTGCCGGTGTCGCGCGATCCCAGTGCCTGGTCGTAGCCAAGCAACGGGTTACGGGGAATACCAGAAAGCGCAGCGTTTCTGCTGAGGTTCCAGCTCCCAGCCCTGGGCGCTGTAGAAGCCCACCACCCCAGGATCGGCGAACAGGCTGATGCGCTCCACCTGCATCGCCTTGAGCAGATCGAGCACATAAACCATCAACTGCTTACCCAGGCCAGCCCCCTGGTAGAGGGGGTGCACCGCCACATCCCACACGGTGGCTTCAATCACCCCGTCGCCGGTGCAGCGGGCGAAGCCCACTAGCCGCGGGAAGCGGGGGTCGTGCCGCCAGAGCCCCACCACCAGCAGGCTGTGCTGCAGGGCCTTGCGCACCCGCCGCAGAGGACGGCGGCTCCAGCCCACGGCATCGCAGAGCTGCTCGAGCTCGTAGAGATCGATCTCCCGCTCGGTGCTCAACACCAGGCTGAACTGGCCATTGGGGGTGGGACACAGGCGATAGCCCTGCCCGTAGAGCTGCTGGAGGTCGGTGGCGGCTGGGCTAAGCATTGGCACGATCCTGCCCCAGTCTGAGCCGCCCTGTTGCAGGCTGGAGACCCTTCGGCCACCGGGTCCCCTGAGCTGCTCCCCCCTGCTGGTGTGTGTGCATGGCTGGCTGCTGTCGGGGCGGCTGTGGGAGCCCCTGCAAGCCGAGCTGAGCCCCGAGTGGGAGAGCTGGGCCCCGGATCTACCGGGATTCGGGGCGGCCCCGCGCCCCCGCGGCCTGCAGCCCACCCTGGCCAGCTACGGCCGCTGGCTGGCGCGGGAAGCCCAGGAGCAGGCCGGAGGGCGGCCCATCGTGCTGATCGGCCACTCCCTCGGGGGAAGCCTCTGCCTCCATGCCGCCGGCCAGCTCGATCAGCAGCTGGCCGGCGTGGTGCAGGTGGCGGCTGGGGGCGGCGTGTTTCAGCCCCGCCCCTTTCGGATGGTGCGCCGGGGCGGGGCCGCCTTCCTGCAGTGGCGGCCCACCTGGCTGGCCCAGTGGCCCGGCACCGAAGCCATCCGCAGCCCACTGGTGGCGGAGCGGCGGGCGGCCCGCAGCCTGCTGGCCTGCAGCATGCAGCGCGGGGCCGTGCAGCAGCTGCCGGCCCTCACGGCCCAGCTGCAGGTTCCCAGCCTGTGGATCGCCGGCAGCCGCGACACGGTGATGGAACCCCGCTTTGTGCGCCACCTGGCTGGCTACAGCCGCGAGCATCAGTTCACCTTGCTGGAGGGCCAGGGCCACCTGCCGATGCGCAGCGCCCCCAAACACCTGGCGCAGGTGATCAAGAGGTGGCTGTCAGAGCTTGGCTAGCCCCCGTTCCTGAAGGTCGGCCAGCTGGGCATACAACCCGCCGGCGGCCCGCAGCTGGATGTGGCTTCCCTGCTCAATCAGGCGGCCCCGCTTGAGCACCAGGATGCGATCGGCCGCCTCCACGGTGGCCAGGCGATGGGCAATCACGATGGCGGTGCGCTGGCTCAGGAGCCGATCAAGGTCGCGCTGGAGGGTGGCCTCCGTGGAGGGATCCATGAAGGCCGTGGCCTCATCCATCACCAGCACGGAAGGATTGCGGATCGCCACCCGCGCCACCGACAGCAGCTGCCGCTCGCCGGAGGAGAGATTGCCGCCCCGCTCCCGCAGCTCCGTGGCCAGGCCCCTAGGCAGGCGGTTCAGCAGGGGATCCAGGCCCAGTTCCGCGCAGAGGCGCTCCAGCTCGGCATCGCCGATGGGGGCATCCAGGCGCAGGTTGTCGGCCACATTGCCGCTGAACAGGAAGGTGTCCTGCAGCACCACCCCCAGGCGCTGGCGCAGGGTGGGGATCGGCAGCTCCCGAATGTCCACGCCATCCAGCAGGATGCGGCCCCGCTGCGGCTCATAGAGGCGGCAGAGCAGCCGGATCACCGTGGTCTTGCCGGAGCCGGTGGGACCCACCAGGGCCACATGCTCACCTGGAGAGATGCGGAAGGAAAGGTCCGTGAGGATCGGGTCGTCCTCGCGGTAGGCGAACGACACGTTCTCGAAGATCACCTCACCGGCGCTGCTGCGCTCCCCCCCGCTGGCCACAGCCCCTGCCGAGCGCTGCTCCAGCGGCAGCTCCATGATTTCAATGGGCTCCTCCAGTAGCTCGCCAATCCGTTCCACCGCCGTGAGGCCGCCCTGGATCTGGGTGAAGCGCTCCGCCAGCTGACGCAGGGGATCGAACAAGCGCTGCGAATACAGGATGAAGGTCGTGAGGGTGCCAAGCCCCATCACACCGGTGGTCACCATCCAGCCCCCCAGGGCCAGCACCACGGCGATGGCGGTGAGGGCCACCCATTCGATCAGGGCGGAGATGGCCGAGTCGTAGAGAATCGTGCCGTCCACCGCCTTGCGGTAGGCCTCGGTGGTGCGGGCAAAGCGGGAGCTGTTGAACGCCTCACGGCGGAACATCTGCACCACCTCCAAACCCTGGAGGTTTTCCTGCAGGTCGGCATTGAGCTGGCTGAGCTCCTCGCGAACCCGATAGTTGGCCTTGCGGTAGCGCTTCTGCAACCACAGGATCGCCAGGGTCACTGGCACCTGAGTGGCCAAGAGCAACACGCCCAGCCGTGGCTCGATCGAGATCATCGTGATCGCGATCACCAGCAGGGTCACCAGGTCGGCCAGGATCCCCACCGCACCGCTGCCGAACACCTCGGCCAGGGCATCCACGTCACTGGTGAGCCGGGTGAGCAGCTTGCCCACCGGCGTGCGGTCGTGGAAGCGCAGGGACAGATCCAGCGCATGGGCAAACAGGTCGTTGCGGATGCGTGCGGTGAGCCGCTGACCCACCGCCTGCACGTTGAAGCTCTGCACGCCCTGCAATCCAAGCCGCACCAACACGGCCACCAGCAGCAGGGTCACCAGGGTCTGCAACTGCTGAGGCACAGGCTGGCCCGTGAGCCAGGGCATCACCGGCTCATGGCGCAGGGCCGAGATGGCCTGGCCCACCAGCAAGGGCTGCACCGCCGCGGCACCCGCCACCGGGATCAGTAGCACCAGGGTGAGCAGCAGACGCCTGCGGTCGCGGCCCAGGTAGGGGATCAGCCGCAGCAGCCGTTGCCGATCGCGGTTGGCCATCAGGCGGCGGCAGCGGTGGACACCGCCGCAATGCGATCCACGATCGTCTGGAGGGGGCCGCCGTCGAGGCGCAGCGACAGGGGGTGCCCCACTAGGCGCGCCGTGGACTGAAACAGATCCTCAATGGCGATCAGACCGTTCTCCTGGAGGGTGCGGCCGGTGGCCACCAAGTCCACGATCGCCTCACTCATGCCCGTGATCGGCCCCAGTTCCACGGACCCCGCCAGATGGATCAGTTCCACCGGCAGATCCAAGGCCTCGAAATACTCCTCAGCGCAGCGGGTGAACTTGCTGGCCACCCGGCAGTGGGCCGGCAGATCAGCGGCGCGGCGGTAGCCGCTGCTGGCCTTCACCGCCACGCTCATGCGGCACCCTCCAAAACCCAGGTCCAACAGCTGGGCCACTGGCAGCTGATGTTCCTTCAACACGTCAAAGCCCACCACGCCGAGCTGGGCCTGGCCGTAGGCCACGTACACCGGCACATCGGCGTTGCGTACCAGCAGGGCCCGGGCCGTGCCGCAGGCGCTGGGCACCATCAGCTGGCGGTTACCGGGTTCGAGCACCGCCGCGAAGTCGAGGCCGGCGGCCGCGAAACGGCGCACGGAATCCTTGAGAAGGGCGCCCTTGGCCAGCGCAACGGTGATCATGGGGCTCAGCCTGAGCTGGGACTTTAACGATGCCCCCCCACAGCAGCGCGGCCGAGCAGGTGTCGCTGATCCCAGTGCTCAGCGATAACTACGTCTTCGTGTTGCATGGCGATCCCGGCGGCGGCGCCGCCGTGGTGGACCCCGCCGTGGCCGATCCGGTGATCGCCTGGCTGGAAGCCCGGGACCTGCACCTGGCGGCGATCCTGCACACCCACCATCATCACGACCACATCGGCGGCACACCGGAGCTACTGCGGCGCTGGCCAGCAGCGACCGTGATCGCCAGCGCGGCCGACCGGGCCCGCATCCCCTTCCAGACCCAGGGTGTTGCCGGCGGCGATCACTTCACCCTGCTGGGCCGTGAGGTGCAGGTGCTGGCGGTACCGGGACACACGGCGCACCACCTCGCCTACTACCTGCCGGCAGCAGCGGGGTTGGGCGAGCTGTTCTGCGGCGACACCCTGTTTGCCGGCGGTTGCGGCCGCCTGTTTGAGGGCACCCCGGCCCAGATGCACAGCTCCCTGCAACAGCTGGCAGCCCTGCCGGAGGCCACCCGAGTGTGGTGTGCCCACGAATACACCGAGGCCAACCTGCGCTGGGCCGCAGCTGAAGAGCCAGGCTTGAGGGCCGTGGGCGAACGGCTGGCCCAGGTGCAGCAGCAGCGGGCGGCAGGCCAACCCACCATCCCCAGCAGCATCGGCCTGGAGAAGGCCACCAACCTGTTCCTGCAGGCCACAAGCGGCGATGAACTGCGCCAGCGCCGCGGCAGCAAAGATCTCTGGCGTGGCTGACGGTTAGAGAACCTGGGGCACCTCTGCAGCGGCCACCAGCTCCACACCACCGGGGAAAAGACGGGCCGGCTCCCCGGCCCTGAGCCGCAGCCGGCAGCGCTGTCCCCGCTGGAAATCCGCCTCCAAAGGCAGGCGCAGCCGCAATTTCAAGTCCCCGCACTGCACCTGATAGAGCCACTCACGGCCGAGGAATTCGCGCCCCAATACCCAGGCCTCACCGCCCTCATCCGCCTGCAGCTCCAAACCCAGGGGGCTCACCAGCACCTCCAGAGGCTGGCTGGGATCAGACGGGAGAAGCGGATCGGTGCTAAGCGGCTCCAGCCAACCGAGGGGGGTGGCCAGCCGCGATCCCTGCCACTGGGCCGGCAGCAGGTTGCCCTGCAACACAAAACGGCCCACAAATCCGGTGGCCGGGCGAGCCACCATCTCCTGGGGGCTGGCGCACTGGTGCAGGTGGCCCGCCTCGAGCACGGCCACCCGATCGCAGATCGCGAGGGCCTCCTCCGGATCGTGGGTCACGATCAAACCGCTGGCACCACACCGCGCCAGCACCCCCGGCAGCTCGGCCCGCAGGCGCAGCCGCACCTCCACATCCAGGTTGGAGAAGGGCTCATCCAGCAGCACGAGCGAGCAGCCCGGCGCCAGGGCCCGGGCCAGGGCGAGGCGCTGGCGCTGGCCGCCCGAGAGCTCGTGGGGATAGCGCTTCTCCAGGCCCTTGAGACCCAGCAACTCGAGCAACCAGGCGGCGCGGCTGGTGTCTTGGCCGCGCTTGAGGCCAAAGCAGGCGTTGCGCCAGGCATCGAGGTGGGGGAACAGGGCGTAGTCCTGAAACACCATGCCCACACCACGGCGCTCGGGAGGCAACCAGCGGTGCGAACCGGCCACCTCCTGGCCGCCGATCCGCACCACACCCCGCTCGGGCCGTTCAAAGCCAGCAATCAGGCGCAGCAGGGTGGTTTTGCCGCAGCCAGATGGCCCCAGCAACCCCACCAGTTCGCCCTGGTGCAACTGGAAGTCGATGGCGCGCAGGGTCCATTCGCCCGGGGTGGCCGCACCGCGGTAGCGATGCCAGAGCCCAGAGAGCTCCACCTGCAGCCGGGGCGGGAGGTCTTGCGGTGGCAGTTCAGGGCGCATCAGAGCCGAAGGAGCCATAAGCTCAGCGCCCCATCTTCCCCCGCCATGATCGAGGCCGTCACAACCGCCGCCGCACCCGCGCCCGTGGGGCCTTACAACCAGGCCGTGAAGGCGGGCGGCGTGCTCTATTGCTCCGGCCAGATCGCCCTCGACCCGGCCACCGGCGCCATGGTGGGCAACGGCGATGTGGAGGCGGAAACGCGCCAGGTGCTGGCCAACCTCCAGGCCGTGCTCAGCGAAGCCGGCTGCACCCCCCAGCAGGTGGTGCGCACCACGGTGTTCCTGGCCAACCTCGACGACTTCGCCAAGGTGAACGCTATCTATGCGGAGATGTTTGGCGAAGGCGTGTCGCCGGCCCGTGCCTGCGTGGAAGTGGCGGCGCTGCCCAAGGCGGCTCGTGTGGAGATCGATTGCATCGCCGTGCTGGGCTAACGCAAGCAACGAAAGGTGAGGTTGAGGCGCTCGGTGCCCACGCGGGCCCGGGCAGGTAAACCATGCTGCCAATGCTGCTGGGTGGGAGGAGCCATCACCAGCAGGTCGCCGTCGGCCAGCTCCACCGCAAAGGGGGGTGGCGGCTGCAGCGGCCAGGGGATGCGGGGCTTGGGCCGAAACCGCAGGCTGCGCGTCGCGCCCAGGCTCAAGGACGCGATCGGGGCGGCAGCGTCAAGCTCAGGCTCGTCGTCGGCATGCCAGCCCATGCGATCGGCTCCATCGCGGTAGCGGTTGAGCAGCAGGCTGTTGAAACGCACCCCCAGCTCGGCCTGCAGCAGCTGCCGCAACACCTCCAGGGCCGGGGTCCATGGCGTGATGGCCTGCTCCAGGCCGCTGTAGCGGTAGCGGCAGCCCGGATCCGCCACCCAACAGGTGAGCCGCGGCGTGGGGTGCTGGCGCCCGTACACCCGCACCAGGGGTTGCTCCCAGGGAAGGCCGTTGGTGAGTTCGGCCTGCAGCGCTCGGCTGGTGAGGCCCCGATCCTGGAGCCAGGCGCTGGCATGGCGCAGCTCCAGGCCGGGCTTCTGGATCAGCATCAAGGTTGACGACCCTCCGCCAGGGGCCCATCAGCGAGCCGGTGCAGCGCATCCTGCAGGAGTGGAGTGGGATCCAGGGCCATCAGGCCTGCCTCGCTGCGGCGGCGCAACTCCACATGGAGATGGGCCGTGGTGGCACGGCCCGTCTGGCCCACCCGTCCCAGGCCATCGCCCGCCTGCAACAGATCGCCGGGTTGCACGGAGGCCTCAAGCAAATGGGCATAGAGGGTCTGCCAACCGCGGCCGTGGTCGAGCACAACGGTGAGGCCATAGCCATCGCGCTGGTCCACCAGCACAACCCGCCCCGGCAGCATGGCCAGCACAGGGGTGCCTTCGGGGGCGATCAAATCCTGGCCGGCATGCATCCGCCAGGCCTGACGGGCCTCTGAATAGCGCCAGCCGTAGGGGTCAACATCGCTGGCCCGCTCCGCCAGCGGGTACACCAACTGCAGTGGAACCCCTGGCCGCAGGGGCAACCAGATCAGGAGCCCACCGGCCGATTCCCCAGCAGCGTCGCGAACTCCATGGCGCTCATCGCCGCCAAGATCGGCCACCGGGGTTTCCGCCGGCAACTGCTCCGGCCGAGGCGGCTGAATCGGTAAGCCATCGGCCAAACCCTGGGCGCCACCACCCCCAGCAGCCAGAACGCAGGCCAGCAGCAACGGAAGGCAGAGGCCTCGGCTGGAGATCGGCATGCATGCAGCCCGATGCCGCCCCGTTGTATCGATCTCGGGGAAACCTGCCAGGGGCGTGAATCAGCTGGCTATCACAGGCGAAGCAGTGAGCAGCCGATGGCAACCCCGCAGTGCGGCCTTGGGATCCTGGCCTTGGGCCTGGTGCTGGCGGGTGCGGCGCCCGGCTGGGCTGGCAGCGGCACGGCGGAATCGATCATCAGCCGGCAGGACGCCATCGCCCAGGCCAGTGCCGCCATGCCCGCAGGCGATCAGATCACCAACACCCGCTGCATCGACATGGTCCGCGACATGTCGTCCCGTTACCGCTGCACCGTGCAGTGGGGCACCAGCGCTCCCTAGGGGCAGCGGTGCGTGGGTATGGACAGAAGCCCTCCTGAAATGGTGCACCGCGGTGCACCATTTCAGGAGGCGTCGGTGGTGACCGCAGTGGGGACGAGGGATCTGCGCTGCGGCCCGCTATGGTGCCCAGGTAGCGGGGCGTGGCGCAGCTTGGTAGCGCGGGTGCTTTGGGAGCACTAGGTCGCAGGTTCGAATCCTGTCGCCCCGATTAGTGATAGCAAGGGTTCTCGGCGATGCCGGGAACCCTTTTTTTTGGCTGCAAGAGAAAGTGCAAGAGAACAGAGGGGTCTGAGGCTCTGCGCCGCTCTCTCGCATGACTGTTGGAAGGCAGGTCGGCGTCAGGACCATCCGAGTCGCGCTGAGGTCCGCACCCAACTTTCTCTTGCATCTCTTGCAGGCCGTCGCATTGGCGCGGCCACGAGGAAACGTCAGGCGCCGCAGGGCTCCGGTCGGCGACGGCCGTCCTTCAGCGTGCCACGGCTGCGCCGTGGCGTGCATCGGCCAGCCGCCGCCGCCCTCCGCTCCGGGGCCGGTGTGGGGGTGGGCAGGCATGGCGGCCCACCCGCGGCTGCGGTGGCCGGGCACTTGCCCGCCTCGATGGGGCTGGGATGAAGCCGCAGGTTGCCTCGCGCGGCTGCGCGGCCAGCTGGGCATTCCGCACTGAATCTGGTGGCCTTGCTTATCAGCTCGCCGATCCATCAGCGGATGGCTTTGCTTTGCATAGATCCATTGCCCCGCAGCCGCTCTGCCCGCTATTCAGTGCGTATGTACTGGTAGAATAAGGACTGCTCCAAAGGCCCTGAGCCCATCGCCTGCGGCAACTTCAACCCCTGATCTCGCCATCTCTGCCGCGTATCTCTAAGCGGTTGTGATGCCCCGATCAGTTGTCACGTTTGGCAGCTGATTCCATGGCTATCTGTCATTTACTCGAGCCCCGTTCGGGCTCTGCTCATTCACTTGTGATTGCGGCTGGTGGCGGCCGCGATCTGACCTGGCCGCATCAGCGGGTCGCTGCTGAGCTGCTCGCCCGTAGCGGCGGCCGGCTGGTGCACTTGCTGCTCCATGGCGGTGCCAGGGGCGCCGATGCCGCCATCGGCCGTGCTGCTCACCAGCTGGGCTGGTCGTCTCTGGTGATGCCGGCCCAGTGGGAGCGCCACGGCCGGGCCGCCGGGCCAATCCGCAATCGCGAGCTGCTTCAGCAGGCCATTGCCCGAGCAGTGGCTCACGCCTCCCCTGGCTCGATCGCTTCGGTGCTGGTGGTGGCCTTCCCCGGCGGAGCAGGCACCGCCTCGCTGGTGCAGCAAGCCCGCCGTATGGCCGCCCGATCTCCGGTCCCGATCTCGGTGGCCCAGGTCAGCCCCTCGGCCGGGCTCTGGGCTGTTCCTGCCTGCGCCCGCTCCTGAAGCCTTCCGCCCTATCGGCACTCCGTTCTGTCTCTGGTCCATTCATTCCCCACACCCTCATGGCTGTTCTCACTCCCATCCCCGCCTCCGCGGCTGTCCTGGAGTCGGCTCCATCAGCAGCAGGTCCGGCCTGCACCCTCCAGCGCTCCGGTTCCCTCTGGCAGCTGGGCATCGAGGCCCAGGAACTCACCACCGCCATCGGCCAGCTGGCCGAACAGCTGGAAACCGACGACCCCGAACAGCGGGCTCTGGCCCTGGCTGAGCTGGAAGCGGCCTTATTCGCAGAAGAGGGCAACAAAGCCGCCCTGGCAGCCAAGGCCGATGCCACCTGCTGGGTGATCGACCATCTGCGCGGCCAGGCCGCCTACCGGCAGCAGCAGGCCAAGCGGCTCAGCGATCTGGCCCGCTCCGATGCCAGGCGGGCCGATGCCCTGGAGGAGTCGTTGGTGTTTGTCCTCACCCAGCTGCAGCCGGCCGCCACCCGCTTCTCGTTCCCGAACCACGCGCTCAGCAGCCGGAAGTCCTCGGCCGTCGTGATCGACGACGAGGAGGCCCTTGATTCCGAGTGGCTCACCGTCACCACCACCAGCAAGCCGGACAAGGCCTCCATCAAAGAAGCCCTCAAGGCCGGCCGCCAGATCACCGGCGCCCAGCTCCTCTCCCGCCGCTCCTGGCGCATCCACTGAGGGGGCAGAGCCCCCTTTCACGTGGGTTCGTTTCAGGCGCGAGCCCACACCCCTTCCACCCAAATCCCTTCTCACATCGCAGCATTCCCATGGCCACCGCTGTCTTCTCCGCCGAGCAGATCGCTGCCCTTTCCGCTCCACTCGATCGCGCCAAGGTCCAGACCCGCAGCCAGGCCGGCCGGTCCCTGGCCTACCTGGAGGGTTGGCAAGCGATCGCAGAAGCCAACCGCATCTTTGGCTTCGACGGCTGGCAGCGGGAAACGATTTCCGTGCAGTGCGTCGCTGAGCGGGAGCGCACCCTGGGCAGCAGCAGCCGTGCCGGCTGGGGTGTCACTTACACCGCTCGCGTTCGCATCCGCGTCGGCAATGTCATCCGGGAAGGCAGCGGTGCCGGCCACGGCATCGACGCCGACCTGGGCCAGGCCCACGAGTCCGCCCTCAAGGAGGCCGAAACCGATGCCATGAAGCGGGCGCTGATGACCTTCGGCAATCCGTTTGGGCTGGCGCTCTACGACAAGCAGCAGCGGGAGGTCACCAGCTCAACCGCTCCCATGTCAGCTCGCCACATGCCGGCACTTCAGCGCAACAGCGCCGCTACCGAGCAAACAACAGAGGTGGGCCTGGAACCCCTCGATCCCGCCACTGTCCAAAAGATCTTGGCCGCCGTGCGGGGCCTGCCCCGTCCTGCTCTGGAAGGGTTCACCAAGGCGTTCCGCAAACGCTTTCAGGTGCCGGACGATGCGGCTTCGATTGCCGATCGGATCTGCCAGCGACGCCACCACGACTGGATCGAAGCGTTTCTGGTGTCGCACCGATCGGT